>NZ_CBCOOM010000001.1:3370000-3598664 GCF_965111595.1 Paenibacillus sp. Marseille-Q7038
CCACCGCTGTTGCAAAAAAGACGGCATTATCTGGTATACCTGCCCCATTTTCACCTAAAAAGATCGTGTTTACTATCAAGATGTACGCCATGGTCATAAACGTTGTTAAACCTGCAATAATCTCTGTTCTGACATTTGTTCCGCGTTCCTTTAATCTAAAGAAACTCTCCATAATCCGAATACTCCCCCTTAGAGATAAGTCGAATAAACTTCAAAACGACAAAAAGCCCTTCAAAGAAATTGATCTTCAAGGGCTAACGCTGAAAAAGACACACAGGAATCCTTAAAAGTTCCAACATCTTGTTGTTGAATCCAGATGCTTAACCCTTAGTTTGTCATCCCATAGCATTATCTTTTTTCGTAGCCAGATCATTATGGTGATCTCGTAGAAACTTTCAGGCCAATTCCCGAAATTATACGAAAAAGCATGTGTTTATTCGTTTTTCAATTTTTATTCTAGGAGGGATAGATAAGATTGTCAATACAAAAAGCGAATATTAATACCTCACTATGTATGTAATGTTCGTATATTTCATTTTTGCGTAGGTGTTGAAAACCATTCATCATTTTTCATGAAATTAATTTATGTTACGTATGAATAAAAATAGAACTAAAAAAGAAGCCTCTATATGAGAGACTTCTTCTCTTTTTGTAACGCTCAGACGTAAGACGATTTCTTATTTAAAAAGACTATAATGTTCTGTCTTATCGCCTGGCGTTAAATCATTCCTGGATTTTCTAGTTGTTACATGTGCTTGTTATATAATCACTTGAATCAATTTCACAACTCATTAAAACGATAAATTTGTACTATAGACAAACAGAACCATTTTGATCTATATATACTCCTGATTAAAGCACTAAAGGTATTATGAAATTGATTCACTTATATGCATTTAATTTTATATTTGAGAACTGCTGTGGTATATAGAATTTATTATACATTAACGGCGGATCAGCTTCTGTTTTGTTGTGGAGAGTTTCCAGCAATAAAAAGCACTCGTTTTGCCCAACTAATTTTTTTCCGGTCCGCTAGATTCACAGTATGTGTAAATTTTATTTCCATATTTCCGTGATTAGCGATTACGTAGGCTTCCTGCTCTAGAAATTCCAGCAACTGTTCCCTATTATCGAGGTCCAGGGATAAGCTTTCTACGGTTTGCATCGACATGAAAGTAAAAGCATAAGCAACTAAGTTGCCTCCTTTCTATACAAACGTTCTAAAGCTAGTACAGAAGATGAATCGCTCTTTAAAACTTGTTTCGTATGTTCTGTTTCCGGGTCTAGCCGATAATGTATGTCGATTTGATCAAACTGATGTGACATTTATGCATTGGGTTACTTAGTTTTTCTAGTTGAACATCCTCTTGTTTATAAGAAGATTCTAGTACAAAGTTCCCCTTACCACGTATATTTCTTACTAATCCATCATCTTGTAAAAGGACTAATGCTTGTCTGAGTGTTGCACGGCTAACCCCTAACTTTCTTGCTAAATCTGGTTCTGAGGGCAACTGGTCGCCTGCCTGGTATTCTCCTTTTGTAATCTGAAGAAGAAGTTCATCGTATACATTGATATAAAGCGGCCGTTTTAGTTTATCTAGTTTATTGGTATTCATATATTTTGCGTCCTTTTTGTTATATTCAAACTGCTGATGATAGGAATGAATGGCCGAATAATATCGATAAAATGCAATTTTCTTCAATATTAACACATAAACCCCCAAAAAAAGGTTTTGGAGGTTTATGCGAAGTAATTTAATTATTTAAGGAATGGCAAGAAAGACTCACCGTATTCTGGCATATCTACATCAAAATTATCCGCTATCGTAGCGCCAATATCAGCAAATGTATCATTCTGAGGTAATTTCCCGCTGTTTTTTAATTGTTTTGAATAGGCCAAGACGGGAATGAATTCACGAGTATGATCTGTACCTTGGAATGTTGGATCATTTCCGTGGTCCGCTGTGATAATTAGTAAGTCATCCTCACGGAGTGTATCTAACACTTCATCTAATCGCTTATCGAATTCCTCTAATGCTTTTCCATATCCCTCTGGATCGCGGCGATGACCGTACAATGCATCAAAATCAACCAAATTCAAGAAGCTCATTCCCGTGAAATCCTTCTTCATGACGTCAAGCAGCTTATCCATGCCATCCATATTGTCTTTCGTACGAATGGATTCAGTAACTCCTTCGCCATCAAAGATATCATTGATTTTACCAATGGCAATTACATCATAGCCTCCGTCTTGCAGATGATTCATAACAGTTTTATTAAAAGGTTTTAAGGCATAATCATGACGATTGGATGTTCTCTTAAAGTTCCCAGGTTCTCCTACATAAGGTCTCGCGATGATACGACCGATTAAATAGGCAGGATCTTTTGTGATCTCCCGAACTTTTTCACAAATATCATATAACTCTTCGAGCGGAATAATATCTTCATGAGCTGCAATTTGCAGAACTGGATCGGCAGAGGTATAAACAATCAGATCCCCTGTTTTCATTTGATGTTCGCCATACTCCTCAATAATTGCTGTTCCGCTTGCCGGTTTATTCGCTACTACTTTTCGGCCTGTTATTTCTTCGATCTGTTTAATTAATTCATCTGGGAATCCATTAGGATACACATTAAATGGTTTATCAATATTCAGACCCATGATTTCCCAGTGGCCTGTCATTGTATCTTTACCTACTGATTTTTCTTGTAATTTAGTGTAATAAGCAAGGGGGTTATCTGCTTTTGGTACCCCTAAGATTTCTTCAATATTGGAAAGACCCAATTTGGCCAGGTTAGGCAGATGTAATCCGTTCATATGTTCGGCGATATGCAATAGGGTATGGGAACCCGCATCATTAAATTCTGCCGCATCTTTTCCTTCTCCAATTCCAACAGAATCCATGACGATCAAATGTACACGTTTAAATTTTTTCATCGGTTTCCTTCCTTTCTCTAGTTCTGTGGAGTGCGTTTATCTATTTTACGACCTAATAAGAACCAGAACAATACGATCGATACTACAGCAATCGCTGCAAGAATAATGATAATACTGCTATAGTTCAGTGCGGTTGGTTCCTCTGTTACAAAGCGTAAAAAGCTGAATTGTAAATCCTTCTTATCAATCAACAAAGCCGAATAGCTGAATCCAACGGACATTGCGATATTGAGACATAAATTGTAGAAGCCTAATGCAGTCCCCGATTTTTCAGCAGGTACTTTTCTAAGACTAATATCAATAAGCGGAGCATATAGCAGTGCAAAACTGCAAGAAAATAAGATTAGGGATATCACAAATACAGCAATGGATACTTTGATGAAGAAGGCACCAAGTAATAAACTGATCACAATCATACTAAAGGCTAGATAAACACACTGCTTACTGTTTAAGTACTTTCCTATTTTACCAGATAGAGCACCCACAAATGCAGCTAGTAAACATGCAGGGATGAACATTAAAGACACGGTATCCAGCTTAATGTCATATACGCTTGTTAACAAAAAGGAAAGTGTGTTCAGTGCGTACGCGGAATATAACGTATTAATGACAAATGCGACCAATAAAGCAAATAAAAACTGTTTGTTTTTAAAGAAATCAATGGTGATAAAAGCATTTTTATTTTTGCTAATATACAATAAGAAAACGATCACAGAGACAATGAAGAGTATGAATAGTCCCCAATGGAAAGAAGACATATACAGCATAATTGAAGTAGCAATCAGCGCAACGAAGAAAAGCCCTATGAAGTCTAGATTATTCTTCTTATTTTCTTCTTTTGGCAAATGCTTAAGAATAGAAGGTAACAATAACAAACTGAGCAAAGGAATCAAAAACAAAGTCTGCCACTCTAGATAGGTTGCTACAAATCCACCTGTTACTGTACCAATCACGGTAGCAAGCTGGAAACTACTTGTACTGAATCCCATATATTTTTTCTGTTCTGCTTCAGAAGCATATTTCGTGATGAAAACGAGGTAAAGGGTTTCTGTTGCACCTAAACCAGCAGCTTGAATAATTCTCGAAAATACAATCAGCCAATAATTCGTATGTGTAACATAACCAAGTAGAGAGCCTATACAAATAAGTAAAATACCTACCGTTAATAGATTTCTTATACTAATGGAATCAGATAGAGAGGAATAAACGACTGCACCAATCCCAATAACTAGTCCTGCGAGGGTTACTTGCCAGCTTACCGTACTTGCTGAAACTCCAAAATACTCTACTAAATCAGGGGAAATAATCTTAAAAGAGTTATCGATTACGAGTGAAAAAATCATGAGTAGCAATATAGCCGGAACAATTTTTCCTAAGTTAACTACTGGTTTATTCTCAATTGAGTGATTCATAATATACCTCCAAGTATCTCCTGCCGCCTAAAAAAAGATGTATAACAGCGCTTACAATCATTGTCTGAAAGTAGGCAGTTTTTCTTTTAATTTACTGCCTTGAATGCATTTTGCTTACGTATTTCATTATTTTATAGCCTCCTGAACTCACCAATAATAAGGAGTGCAGGAGGCATATTTATATTTTATATGAATCAGAAAAGGAATAGATTAAGCTAACTCTAATGCAATCTCCATCATGTTCGTAAATGCGGTTTGGCGTTCCTCAGAAGTCGTTTGTTCTCCTGTAATAAGGTGATCACTCACCGTTAGAATACATAGTGCATTCACACCCGCTTTAATCGCATTCCAATAAAGTGCTACAGATTCCATCTCGACAGCCATAATACCTACGTCCTGCCATTTTTTATTCGATGTTGGATCCGCGTTATAGAAAATTTCACTTGATAAAATATTACCAATATGAACTTTTTGACCTTTATCGTCTGCAATTTTTTTCGCTTTTTCCAAAAGTTCAAAGGATGCAGTTAATGGAAATTGTCCAGGTAAATTAAATTGATGACCATAATTGGAATCTGTTGCAGCTCCCATACCAAAAATAACATCATAGAGCTCAATGTCTTTTTGCATTGCACCACAAGTACCAATTCGGATTAAGTTCTTAACCCCGAACACATTGATTAATTCCCAAGAATAAATCCCCATACTCGCTGGTCCCATTCCCGTACCCATGACAGAGATTTTTTTCCCTTTGTAAGTACCGGTATACCCGAGCATTCCTCTTACTTCGTTAAAGCATTTGTAATCTTCCAAAAAGGTTTCTGCAATAAACTTGGCTCTTAGAGGATCTCCAGGCAACAGAATTGTTTCAGCTATTTCTACTCCATTTGGTTTAATATGAGGGGTCTCTTTGGTAGTCATCATTTTCATTTGCTCCTTTTAGTAGATAATTATGCTGGTCTGTTTAACTTGTTAACTTGTATACTTTTTAGACAAGTTCAATTTATCATAACTTTTTGTTTGCTGCAAGCACTTTCAAAAAGACATCTGTACTATGAAGTATGGCCAATATATACAAAAAAGACTCATGATTGGACCCATGTGCTATGGTGTCACGACAACAAGCCATTACACGAAATTATCAATCATGAGCTAGCAATAGGAGCACATATGAGAAATATTTATGAATTATTTATGAGGGAACTTTTCTGTCAGCTCAGCAATATTCGTTCCACAAAAAAAACTCTCTTTTATCTGCTTGTTCCGCAAATAAAAGAGAGTTTTTTATTCTAATCTATTGTAACTATCAACCTATTCCCACTCGATCGTTGCTGGTGGTTTAGAAGTTACATCATAAACGATACGGTTTACATTATCTACTTCGTTAACGATACGAACAGAGATTTTCTCTAAGATATCCCAAGGGATACGTGCCCAGTCTGCTGTCATACCATCGATGGAAGTAACTGCACGAATACCTACCGTATAAGAATACGTACGAGCATCGCCCATAACCCCTACACTCTTCATGTTAGGAAGAGCCGTAAAGTACTGCCAAATTTCACGATCAAGACCTGCTTTAGCAATCTCTTCGCGCAAAATGTAGTCAGAGTCACGAACAATCTTCAGTTTTTCTTCTGTTACTTCACCAAGTACACGGATCGCTAGACCCGGACCTGGGAATGGCTGACGCCATACGATCTCTTCAGGCAATCCACATTCTTCACCGACTTTACGCACTTCGTCCTTGAAGAGTGCGTTCAACGGTTCGATAAGCTCAAATCTCATGTTCTCAGGAAGTCCGCCTACATTGTGGTGAGATTTGATGGTTTGCGCTGTAGCCGTACCACTTTCTACGATATCTGTATAAAGTGTTCCTTGTGCCAAGAATGCGAAATCATCAAATTTACTGGACTCTTCATCAAATACGTAAATAAATTCGTTACCGATAATTTTACGTTTTTGTTCTGGATCATCTACTCCAGCAAGCTTGGACATAAAGCGTTCACGAGCATCAATTTTAACCACTTTCATATCGAATTTACCTACGAAAGTTTCCATTACGCTCTCTGCTTCTCCTTTACGAAGAAGACCGTGGTCGATAAACATACAAGTAAGCTGATCACCGATTGCTCTGTGAAGCAGTGCTGCTACTACAGAAGAATCAACGCCGCCACTGAGGGCACAAAGCACTTTTTTGTCGCCAACTTGTTCACGGATTTCGTTAATTTTATCTTCGATAAAAGTCTCCATGCTCCAGTTGCCTTCACAACCGCACACGTTATATAGGAAGTTACGGATCATATCATTACCATTCAAAGAATGGCGCACTTCTGGGTGGAACTGTACTGCATATAGTTTGCGTTCTGGATGGCTCATTGCTGCAATTGGAGCACTTTCTGTTCCAGCATCAAGTTTAAAACCTGTCGGCAAGGAAACAACGTGATCTCCATGACTCATCCATACGGTTTGATTCAATTCAAGACCTGCTACAAGGTCAGATCCTTCGTTAAACAAAACATCTGCTTTACCATACTCACGTTTGTGAGCACGTTCTACTTTACCATCTAATTGCTGGGCCATCATTTGCATACCATAGCAAATCCCGAAAATCGGCAATCCCAGGTCATAAACAGCAGGGTCTACATGCGGTGCATTCTCAGCGTATACACTGGATGGACCACCGGAGAATACGATACCTTTTGGTGCAAGTTCACGTATCTTCTCTGCAGGTGTGTTATATGGAAGCAACTCGCTGTATACTCCGAGATCGCGGATTCTTCTTGCGATTAGTTGGTTATACTGTCCCCCGAAATCTAGAACAACAACAATTTCATTTGGCTTTATCATTACCGTGCCTCCCTCAATTCAATGAGATTAATTATACTTGCCGACAAAACCTGACGTCAAGGAAAGCTCGCTTTCTTCTTATTAATAAAATATTGTCAAAAAAAGTATGTTGAAAAAGATGGTATTCTCCTCATCCACTACTTATTACTTTTAAGGAAATCATTCACAAAACTTTAGCCATCCGCGAGCAGCACTGTAAAAAAGCGATGCTCTCTTCTCGGGAAGGTCCAACCGGGCTATAGACGATCATTTCCCAGTCTTTAGCGAACTGCCGCACTTCCTCACGTAGGGCATCCTCTTCCACAGGCAGCCCTGCGATATATTCCCGCAGCGTAAGTCCACTGGCGCGTTCACCGTATCGCTTAGCGAGTATGTCCCAGATAGGGGCACCCATGTGAAGCAGGCGCTCTCGGTCTGGAAAGCTCCGGCGCGGCAAAGCCATCCTAAGCTGAAGTTGCAACACAGGGCCGTAAGTACGTCCCGCTGTAACAAGTGCTGCAAGCAGCAACATTGCAGCAACAGCCCATGCAAGTATATTTGGCTGAGCAACGCTTTCTAGCCCTGACTGAAAGAGAGTCATCACATGACTCAGATCTATTTCAAACCGATCATTCTTAATAGACCCCGGTACCTGTTCAACAGCAGGTACAGCTTCTAGCTCAGCCGCCGGATCAAAGCCCGGTGTTGCTTCAAATGGAAACCAACCAGCCCCCGGGAAGTACACTTCTACCCAGGAATGTGCATCCCCTTGAGTAACGGTGTACTTGTCTGGCTGCTGATCGTCTCGCTGACCTGGAGCAAACCCCTGCACATATCTCGCGGGGATCCCTTCGCTTCGAAGCAAAATAATCATGGCAGAAGCAAAATGATTACAATACCCTTTTTTGGTTACAAACAGAAAGTCATCCACAAAATCTTGATCCACCGCTGGTACACGGGTATTCAGTGTGTACGTATAGTTCGACTGTAGATACTCGGATATAGCAGTCACTGCATCATAACGAGTACTTGTACCGCTGGTTATTGAATCCGCCAGCTTCGTGACCCTCGCAGGTAAACTAGACGGTAGTTGAAGATCCGTCTTCTGGATGGAAGCGGGATCTTCCCCCACCGCTTTACGAAGCATTGTTTTGTCTTGTGCAGGAATCAGTACATCCATACTGTACTGCTGAATCGGCTGTGCTTTTTGCTTATCATCAAATCTTAAATTTCCCGAAGATAAATCGCTCCATATGTAAGGAAAGTCCGATCCATTTTGATTTTCTGATAAGTTATTTTCTTTCCTTGTGCTGTCTCTATCTCCGAACTCGAGTCGTAAAGGAACTCCTCCCACAAAAATATCAGATCCGCCCTTAGCAGGTTCCTTAAGGCTAATTGTCTGCTTCACGATTCGAAAATATGGATTTTCTTCAATTTCTTCCTCTCTCACTCGCTGCTCTGTACTGATATATTCAAACGATTGATCTGCTGATTCACTCAGCTTCCAGCTTCTCCCGTCGTAGATACTTCGAGATTGACCTCTCCAGTAAGCAGCAATAGGACTCGTTGCTGTAAGATATACGGTATTGCTCTGAACGAGCGGAGCTCCCATGTCTCTCCCACCCGGATCATAACCTGTAGTAGAAAAAGTAGTTACTGCATTCGTATCTATGTCAGGACTCGACCACTCGGAAATCTTGTCCCAAATCCTTGCCAGCACTTCTTTATTCTCTGATTTCGCAGGAATTGCAGAAACAATGGATGATGTCATCATAGTCGTTAAAAGCACTATCGCAATCGCGGTTCCCGTCCAGATCAGATGCGATTTGTTATTCTTTACTAGCGCTTTTGTTGTCCCCAATAATCTTGGCAGTTGCAAAAGGGACTGTACTAACAGGAAACAACAAACCGTACGTATCATCCCGCCTGAGGAATAGATACCGCTCAGCATCTCCATACAGAGTAAATAGACAATCGTAACTATGCCAAATAGAAGAACAGTCCGAAGCTGAATAGCCAACATTTGAACGGAAGTCACAAAAAGCGTCCATCCAATCACAACAGCGATCGCTCTTGTTTCTTCACTCACATTCCGAAAATGCCCCGCTCTCCCCCAACTAGCAATATCATTTTGAAACGTATAGACATAATCAAATACCCAGGTCTCTCCTGCAGACGGGATTAGCATCCACCATAGAAAAAACAGGGCACAACCTGCTCTCATGAAAACCATGTATTTTAAAGAAATGTGCAGACTGCCGATTAGAAGGAGTACTGCAGTAAGTAAGAACATAGTCCTCATAGAGGCGGTAACCTCAGAATGCTCCCCGAAGCCTGCGGGCATGAGCCAATCCATAAACATGATATATAGCAAAAAAGAGATACCGGCACGGTATAACCAAGGTTCGATATATCCTTTTTCCTTCCCATTTAGACCTGTCGTCTCCACCCGTTTCCTCCTCCCCCTACTCAGACAATTTCAGAAAAAGAAGCGACTGTCTTCACACGAATCTGTTCCTTCTCGAGCTCTGCCGCTAACACATTTTCTTTCATTTGGTGGGCTTTATTATTCTTTTTCCAATCTATCATTTCATAAAATCGAACACGTACTCCTTGGGTATTCAGCTCCCTAGCCAGCTTCGAATTTTGCTCATTTAAACTACCGGTGACCATGTACACTTCTGACCCTGCGGGTAAGGAGACATCCAGCGTATTTCGTAATCCTGCTCCTGGTTCCAGCCGCGCTAAAAAGTCCAACTGATGGAGCATTTTAACGGTAGAAATCGCGGTTGCATTCGTGTCTATATCCCCTTGGAATACCGCTTTCCCCGATTGGACAAAATAGGTGATCAAATGAGGCGTTACTCCCTTGTTATAGGCACTTCTTAGCATACTTGCACAAAGTGAGATTGCCGAATCATAGGCGTTCCATGACAGTTCATTTACTTGATCTTTCCCCTTATGCATATAGGAATCTATTCCATTATCCAACAGGAAATAGATTTTATTATCTTCACTTTTTTCTGGAATACGAACTTGAAGTTTTCCTGTCCTTGCTGAACTTTTCCAATGAATAGAACGAAATCCATCACGAGGGGTATATTCTCTCACTTCGTACCCTTTCCACTCTTCTACTACACTGTTTCGAGCTTGTTGCTGATACAGAGATTCTCCGTAACCTTCTACTTGTAACCCGGGAAGACTTTGGTGGAATGAAGGGTGTACAATCAACTCTCCCGGCACATGTACACGTCTGCTACAGGTAAACCAGCCGAATGCATCTCCCCATGTAATTTTACAATGTTCATAAGAATATACTCCTCGGTGTACTGCTTTCAAATGATAAGAATAAGAACTGTCATAGCTGCGTTTGCCAGGAAAAATGATCTGAGTATGTTTGAAAGGAGCGGCCTCTTCTTCAATCTTCAACCACAACAAAGGTACCCAGCAATTTATGGTGACACGCATTCTAACCTCTGCTCTCTCTCCTGCTGTCACTCTGCCGGGCTGAAATTCTCTTGTGATGTGAACACGCCGAGGACCGATCAACTGAGCTAACACACCGTAACCGGTCAAGATCATACTAGATACCAACAGGAATAATAGAGTCTCTCCGCCTTGAAGCTGGTATAGAGTAAAGAGAAGGCCCATAAGTAAAATCATAACCAGCGGACTAATCATGGTTCTCCACATAGACTTACCCCCTCATTCTTGAGGACTGAACGGGAATAGGTACTTGCTGCAGCAAGCCTGTAACGATATGCTCGGCATCAGAGGATTGCACAATCTCATACCGAGTACGAAGCCGGTGAGTTAAGACAGGCAAGGCAACTTCTTTCAAATCATCAGGAATGACATACGTTCGGCCATTCAAATATGCGGCTGCTTGAGAAGCGATCATCCATGCAAGACTTCCTCTCGGGCTGATCCCGAGTAAAAGATCTTTATGTGTGCGTGATGCAGCAGCAAATTCAGCAATGTATTTTTTTATAACCGGATCTACAAAAACGCCAGCAACTTCACGCTGCATCTTAACAAGTTCTTCCGCTAACATGACCGGTTTTATAAAAGAACGAGATCCTGCCTCCTGCCGATTCATAATCTCGATTTCCTCATCGATATTAGGATATCCAAGACTTAACTTCATAAGAAAACGATCGAGCTGTGCTTCTGGAAGACGATAAGTACCTTCAAACTGCAGCGGGTTCTGAGTAGCCATCAGTAAAAAAGGCCGTGGCAAAGCATATGTGACCCCATCCACAGTAACACTCTTCTCTTCCATAGCTTCAAGCAGTGCTGACTGTGTTCTAGGAGAAGCACGGTTGATCTCATCCCCAAGAATAATATTTGCCATAATCGGACCCGGACGATATTCAAACTCTCCCGTCATCGGCTTATATACAGAGGTTCCTGTCACATCAGACGGCATCACATCAGACGTAAACTGAATTCGTCCAAAACTCGCCGAGAGGCAGGAAGCCAGTGTTCGAATCAGTTTTGTCTTGCCCGTACCTGGCACGTCTTCGAGCAGCACATGCCCTCCAGACAACATCGCAATGAGAATGAATCGAACTTCCTTCCGTTTCCCTACAATGACACTCTCTACTCGCTTAGTCACTCTCTCAAGCAATTCCGCAGCATATTCACTAGACTTCATATATTCCATGGCCCAAACTCCCCCTATATCCACAGTATCACTCGCTTTTTCATCTACTCTATGGTTGCTAGTATTCCCCTCTCATAGAGCAAATAGACATAGGAATCCAAAACAAAAAAAGCCTGGAGAGAATCTCCAGACTTTACTATAAGCATGATATTCGATTATTTTGATGTGTCTGTATCTTTTGCAGGCTGTTGTTCTTCGACTTCTTTGATTGCATTCTCATCATCTGTAATTTCTACCTTAGACGAAAGGAACCATCCCAGTGCAGCAATGGCTACAAGAACAAAATAGAATGAGATTTTCCAAATGCTATTATGCGGGAAGTGAGAATCGATTAAGCCAACATCAGGATGTGCTAGGGTAATTACTGCGAGCTTAACCCCTACCCAACCAACAATAAGGAATGCCGCCACTTCTAGTCCTGGACGTTGTTGCAGAAGCTTCACGAAGAAGGTTGCTGCAAATCTCATAATAATGAGTCCGATAAATCCGCCGAGGAAGATGACAATGAATTGTCCACCGTCCAAGCCACCGATGTCCGGAAGTCCACTTGGAGGTAGTGCAACGGCCAAAGCAACAGCTGCCAAAATGGAATCAACAGCGAAAGCAATATCCGCAACTTCTACTTTAAATACGGTCATCCAGAAGCCAGATTGTTTCTTGACCTTTTTCGGTGAATCTTGTGCCTCATCCGTCTTCGTTCTTCCTTTAAGGAAATGCTTGATGGTGTGGTTAATGGAAATGTACAGAAGATAGATCGCACCAAGTGCCTGTACCTGCCAAACGTCTACCAAGAAGGAGATCAGGAATAAGGATCCTAGCCTGAAGAAAAAGGCCCCCACTAAACCATAGAACAAAGCTTTCTTACGTTTTTCTTCTGGTAAATGTTTAACCATAATGGCAAGGACTAGCGCATTATCTGCAGCAAGCAGCCCTTCTAGTACAATGAGTACAAGGAGTACCCAACCATACTCTAAGAATAAATCCATAAAACATCCTCCTAAAATAATAAAATAAAAAAAGACCTCGCCGGCTTGGCAAAGGTCTCCAACAAAAAAGAGACCTCTACCACAGAGTGTGGTAAAGGTCTCGCTAACAACGAATGGTTGCCAACAAAGCCGGGGATTTTCTCCCGAACTGACGACTTTGCTGTAACAGCTACTCCCCTTTAATCACGTTCCTGCTTAACTGATATGATTGATCAGCCAAACCGTGTAATAAACATATAAAAATCAAAGCTCATAGTCAAGAATTATTTACAAAACTTTTCTAATCAACTTGCTTTGATGATGATTTCATCTTGATTTCGTTCGGTGGATTTGATCTTATAATCTGCCGCAGAAAGAAAATCTAGAAGCGAAACCCATAGGGAACCCGCCCTCATCTCTACATGGCCTTCTTTTGAGTCAAGCCGTTGTTGTTCCGGATTCACTGTAATTTCATGCCCAGCCCATCTAGCCGTGGCATACCGATCTGTACTGTTCCACTTCACTGTACCTCCATATCGCTCCACAAGAACTCGAAGCGGAACAAGAAGCTCCCCTTGCTCTTCCTGATATTCACCAGGCGCAAGCTTTGTCACAAGTTTCCCTGCTTCAATCACGAGTGATTGCCCCATATCAAATAGAGCAGCATTCTCAGTGATATGATTATTTATCCATTTTTTGCTTGGCCGAATCATTTTGTCTTTAGAATTTTGAGCTTTTACTTGAAACTGAACTGGTTTCTCCGCAGGATTCAGGCTTGCAAATTCATAATTTTGCGCTTGGTAATATTCAATAATGGCAGGTAACGCTTTTACCGTCTCCGCATGACTTCCTCCATCATGCAATAATACGATCCGATCACCACTCACCGCTGACTTTGTTGCATTCTTTATAATTTCCTTGGCAGGTACATCTTTTTTAAGCGAGTCTCCACTATCCACATTCCAATCGGTAACCACATAACCTGCTTCTTTCATGAGTTCAAAATAAGTCGAATCAAAATGACCATAGGTTCCCCCAGGAGCACGAACAAGCTGTGGTCGTTCTCCCGTAATACGCCTTACTGCTTCCTCTGTTTGTTTGATCTGTTTCCAAAAATCAGGAAAGGAGTTGTACAGCTTATCATATTTATGATCATAAGTATGATTCCCAATGACATATCCTTTTTCAAACATGCGATTAATCAATTCAGGATGCACTTCGACTTGCTCTCCTAAAACGAAGAAAGTAGCAGGGACTTCATATTCATCAAGAATATCTAGAACAGGTTCCGTATATTTACCCGGTCCATCATCAAATGTTAAATAGACTTTGTTTGCTCCCTTTTTTACTACTGGAGCTGTCACTGTTTTCGAACGAGACTGAGCGGGATATGCTTCTTGTTTTTGGGCAGTCAATAAAGCCGAATTCACTGGTTTCGTATGGACAGTCGGCTCTAAATTCGACGGAATGGTGGAATTAGTTACTACCGTATGTACCACTTTTGCTGCCATTTCTATGCTCGCAGAGTCCACTGCTTCATCTATAATCACAGCACGGGAGTTCACAACGTCGGATAAAAAATCTTTACTTGCGAGAGTAGCCGCTAAAAGAATGATAAAACCTGCGATTAATGTATAACTGATTTTCTTCCATCTGTTTCGTTTACCTCTTCTTCTCATATCGTTTCGCCCCCATGATCTTTATATGAATTGTTCATAGATTTTAAGATTTATATATTCAGTCTATGAGTGCTTCTTATAAAAAAGACTTGCCGATATTTTTTCATTTCAAAGCGTTTCACTTTTTCCTGTTAGGGTTGATGAATGAGTAAGCAAATAAATAAACCGACTCTTAAAGAGCCGGTCCTGATGTTCTAAAACGCACGATATCTCTACAGACTACATTTGTTTAATATACTCTAGCGCTTCCTCTATATGACCTTTCACTTTCACTTTCCGCCATTCTTTCGTCAGTATTCCTTGTTCATCAATGACAAATGTCGAACGCACAATGCCCATATATTCTTTGCCGTACATTTTTTTGAGCTGCCATACATCATACAATTCAGCAACCTTATGATCCTCGTCCGATAAAAGAATGAAAGGCAGATTGTACTTTGCAATGAACTTCTCATGTTGTTTTAAGGAATCTCCACTTACTCCTATGATTACTGTATTTAAGGCTTCAAACGAATTGTGTTCATCCCGAAATTGGCACGCTTCATCTGTGCAGCCCGCCGTCATATCTTTTGGATAAAAATACAATATGACCCGTTTCCCGCGAAAATCAGACAGTTTCACCAACTGATCTCCAGCGCCTTGTAGAACAAAATCTGGTGCTTCAGAACCGATCTTTATACTCATGATGCATATCTCCTTTAAAGTTACGATATTCCTATCAATTGATTGTATCCATAAAAAAAATTATAATGGAAGTTGTCGAATGAAAATTGTGTTAATTCATCCAAAATTATACCATAATACTCATGCGCAGGTAGTCACACGGCCAGAACCCTTAACTGGCTTCATTCCGTAAGATGGAAAGGAAGAGGCGTTACATGACTAGGAAGACGAAACGAACCGTATGGATGGTTCTTGCAGTAATCGTTGTTACTGCCGCCTTATTCGCAGTTTATTATTTTACTTCTGTTGTTAACCAACTACAAGATCTGAACAAAGAAGGTGAGAATTCTCCCTTTTATAACGTAGAAAAGGTAGATCAGGAAATCACCCCAGATCCCCCGAAATGGGAAGGTAAGGAACCCGTTAATATTCTGCTTATGGGCGTAGATGCCAGAGGTCTAACGGAAGGTGAAGTCCCTCGCTCAGATACGATGCTTGTCGCTTCCCTTAACCCGGTCAGCAAAAAGATATCGCTTTTCTCTCTCCTGCGTGATACCTATACAGACATACCTGGATACGGAAGAGACCGGCTTAATACAGCTATTACCCATGGTCCTAATGTGGCTATGCAGGCAGCAGGTGATCTGCTGGGGATTCCGATTCAGTACTACTTATATACCGATTTCCAAGGCTTTATCGAACTCGTTGACGCTGTAGGGGGCGTTGATTTTGAAGTCGAAAAAGATATGAAGTACACAAGCAAAGCAGATAAGCATGAGTATGATATTGATCTCAAACAAGGAATGCAGCATCTCGATGGTGAAAAAGCACTTATGTATGTGCGATTCCGGCATGACGCCTTGTCCGATTTCTCTCGTACAGAACGTCAGCGTGAACTCTTGAAAGCCATTGCTGATAAGATGCAGACAACGACTTCTATAGCTAAACTACCTTCCATTCTTAATGAAGTAAATCCTTACATTGATACCAACCTAACTCTTAACGACATGTGGAAGCTGGCCTCTGTGGGTTATCAGAGCAGTATGCAAGGGAGCGAACAAATTCCTCCTATGAAACTTCTCGTTGAAGAGCGAATCGGCGGTGCTGCCGTCCTTACCGTTAGAGATAAGGATGAGCTACGGTCATACGTTCAAGAAGTCCTACATCCTCAGGTAACTGAGCCAGATAACAAATCCACGATTGATAAGTCAGCCAGCGGAGAAGAATAATACGCAGACTCTTCCTTAAGAGCTATGGTTTCATAAAAAGGAAATGCTATAATAGATTTGAACTTGGTAAGGGCAGCAGATCGCTGCCCTTTTACATTGTACATACCATACTCTTGTGGTGACTTGCTTCAAAGAAAGGATGAATACAAATGAATCGTTCCAAATCTGAGCAGTACTATGCAGAAGCACTCGAACATATTGTAGGCGGTGTAAACAGTCCTTCCCGTTCATTCAAAGCGGTGGGCGGCGGAGCCCCTGTCTTTATGAAACGTGGACAAGGTGCTTATTTTTACGATGAAGATGATAACAAATATATTGATTACCTTGCGGCATACGGACCGATCATTACGGGTCATGCACACCCGCACATCACCAAAGCGATTACAGAAGCAGCTTCCAATGGTACGCTCCTCGGTACTCCTACTGTGCTCGAAATCAAATTAGCGAAAATGCTAAAAGAAGCGATCCCTTCCATGGATAAGGTTCGTTTTGTGAACTCAGGTACAGAAGCGGTCATGACCACTATCCGGGTAGCGCGCGCTTATACGAAGCGTAATAAAATCATTAAGTTTGCTGGTAACTACCATGGCCATTCGGACCTGGTCCTCGTAGCGGCAGGCTCTGGCCCTTCTACTCTTGGCATACCAGATAGTGCGGGTATTCCTGCAAGTATCGCACAAGAAGTGATCACGGTTCCTTACAACGATCTGAGCGGACTTGAAGAAGCACTGCAAAAATGGGGTCATGATGTAGCTGCCGTTATGGTAGAACCGATTGTCGGTAATTTCGGAATGGTTATGCCAAAACCAGGCTTCCTCGAAGGACTTTGCAAGCTAGCGCATGATCATGGAGCACTCGTTATCTATGATGAGGTCATTACCGCATTCCGCTTCCACTATGGTTCAACGCAAACCTACGCAGGGCTTGAAAACCATGACCTCATTAAACCTGACCTTACGGCTCTTGGTAAAATCATTGGCGGCGGTCTTCCGATCGGTGCTTATGGGGGTTCAAAAGAAGTAATGGAACAAGTGGCTCCGCTTGGACCTGCTTATCAAGCAGGAACTATGGCAGGGAATCCCGCTTCCATCTCGGCAGGTATTGCATGCCTTGAAGTGCTTTCTCAGCCAGGCGTATATGAAGAGATGGAACGTCTCACGATTAAATTAACGGAGGGAATCCAGGCAGCAGCGGATCGCCACGGAATTCCACTGACCATTAACCGGGTTTGCGGCTCATTCTCAACTCATTTCTGCGATCATCCGGTAACTGATTATGAAGAAGCTCAGGATACGGATGGCGAAGCATTCGCTTCCTTCTTCCAACATATGCTGAACCGTGGAGTACACCTCGCACCTTCCAAATATGAAGCTTGGTTCCTGACAACGGAACATACCGATGCGGATATCGAAGCTACGATTGAAGCTGCTGATTCATCATTTGAGGCCATGGCTAAAGAAAAATAAATCGCAAACGAAAAAGAACCGCCCTTCAGACGATCTGTAGGGCGGTTCTTTTCGTTTGATGAAGTATACGTCGTAGATAAACATAAACCTCGATTCATAAGCATCCCTTATACGGGATAAGCCATCACACTCATCAGTGCCAGTTCAGGCTGAGATGTATCGAGCCTACTGTACTGAACAATAATCGGAATATCACTTTCCACAATCAGTGCATAAGGCACACCGAGCGGTATAAACTCCCCATCGGCCTGAAGGCTGGCCGTCCTGATGTGAGATGTGCGCCTAGCAGATACTCTAGTCTCATTACACTCGAGCGGATCGCGATCTTCGAAAAAGACAGTAATCCGTAGATTCGCATCCTGTCTTCCTATATTTAAGACACAAATGCTTTCATGACTTTCAAGCGCACCGCTGCTCTGCGGAGGAATGTATCCATCTGGAATAACCCATACGGTGTTACCTTTTGCTGCTTCCGGTCTAATTGAGCTCATCCCCGTATCTCCCTTCTACTTGCTAAATTTAGCTTTGAAATAGATTCGCTCTCTATTTCAATGAAAATTCCATAGGTTCATTTTCGGTATTACCTGTCTCTCAAAGCTTCCGGTGAACGCAAAAACATAGTCAGTGGATGAATTGCAAGTTCAGCTATAGAGGCGGCTACAATTCTAGCCATTCTTTTTGCCCCGAACTGAGAGAAGTGTGTGTTATCTTCTACTCCAGCAGGGAAATGAATATATTCGCCAGGCCAAGCCCACAAGAAATCGAGTTTGCTGCCTTCCACTCCGGC
The DNA here is from genome assembly GCF_965111595.1 of Paenibacillus sp. Marseille-Q7038. Lineage (NCBI taxonomy): Bacteria > Bacillati > Bacillota > Bacilli > Caryophanales > Paenibacillaceae > Paenibacillus > Paenibacillus sp. Marseille-Q7038. Next base: position 3,388,635 of record NZ_CBCOOM010000001.1, read on the forward strand.
TTGTTCAAATACAATCTTGCTGCGAGCAGCCAGATCAATCAAAGGAACATTCTCCTTATCTGCTAGCTCTTTCATAGCAACAATGTAATCACCGTGTGTATCCATGAGGGTTCCATCTTCATTAAAATATCTGCGCTGTACAGGAGTAATAAGAACCGGATGAGCCTCGCGCTCTCGAGCTGCCTCGATATACTTACTCAGATATTCCTGATAGGTTGTAAATGGCTTAGTTCCTCTCAGTACATCTGATTTCTCATCATTATGACCAAACTGAATAAAAAGAAAGTCTCCTGCTTTGATGTTGGTTAGAATCGCATCCAGACGTCCCTCATCGATGAAACTTTTCGTACTGCGTCCAGAATGCGCATGATTATCGACAGCCACATCATGTTTGAAAAATGATGGCAGCATTTGACCCCATCCCGAATAAGGGTAACCTGATGCAGGCTGATCACATACCGTGGAATCGCCAGCAATATAAACCGTGAGCGTTGTATTTGCTTCCATCACTTCGAGTGCATTAATCCTCGGAGCGGGACCGGAAAAAGAAAGTCGTAACGGTTCTCCTTCACGAACAACAACACTGAAATTTTCTTCGATCCATTGCCCAGGCTGTGTATGAACAGGCGGCATCATGAGTCTGCCTTCACCTGCCCGAATCTCAGTAATAGATTCGGTATTTTCGTCGCCCATCAACGTATGAACACGATATGTACCCGGCGGAACATCAAGGATAAAAGCCGCATGAAGCGGAATGCAAAAACGGTCTTGAAGCTGTTTTTTAATAGTTGAAGTCTTCATAGATGATGCAGGATCGGCTTGCTCCTGTGAGCGATCTCTCCCATACACTCGGTCTATGGATTCGAATCCATAGCCAAGTTCCGCATTATACAGAGTATCGGGAAGAACCCCAGTATAGCCCTCTGCTGCAGTTCCAGGTCCAAAATCAAATTTATAATGAATCATGAAGTGACCTCATCTCCTTCATCTTTTTACCCTCATCTCGCTCTGCTTCGATAATCCGAGGGAGTAACCCCCGTCCACTTTTTAAACACTTGACTGAAATACTGCGGATTCCTTCCAAAGCCAAATGACTCTGCAAGTTCAAAAATTTTTGCATCCTGATCTTTGTACCGCATGTAACTGCATGCCTGCTGTATCCGATATTGATTGAGATATTGAGAGAAGCCGATTCCTGTGATTCTCTTAAATACTTTTCCTAAATAATCCGGATTCATATATAGCCGATGTCTAGCAATTGTATTTAATGAAATGTCCGAATCTGCATAATGACGATGAACAAGTTCCAAGAGTTGATAGACGATCATCGATTGTCTACTGACCGCTTCCATATTTTTTTCTTTTGAGAGGGGTAAAGACGTATCTAGTAATGAATAGGCTGATCCCTGACTCATATGTTCCATTTGCAGTAAATCGTTCATGTACAAACGCGCCTCCTTTTAAGGAACAGTACATTAGTGTACAAACATTCTCTGCTGTCCTTCTGATGAAGCCAATCATTAAATATCTACCTAAAACATAATTGTAAGCGTTTTAAATTGTAAACAAAAAAAGAAACTTAATTACCTCCTCCAACTATTTTACATTTGGAAAAATAACAACTTACCACATTTATATCTGTGTTGTTCTTTGAATTTCTTTATTTTGATTATAAACCCAATTCCTGTATATTGTACAGTTTGGATTTGATGAAAGTAAAAAAAGGTTATCCTCTAGGGATAACCTTCCTTATTTTCTCCAAAATCAATATTTAAGGATTGATAAAGACCGTTTTTAATTTGGACTGATACTGGACATCAAAACCAAGATTTTCTGCAACAAAGGCAAGAGGCACATAGGTTTTGGATTCTTTACCGACTTTCTGTAAGAAGGCTGGTGTCGCAACGGGAATCGATTGATCATTTACAAGTACTGTCTTTGATCCCATTTTAATTTCTACCGTCTTCGTACCATAGGTGATTTTTGTAGATTTCGTCTGATTATCCCATTTTGATTCCGCGGATACGGCTTCTACAATATCCTGAATCGCAATATAGTTCTGTTTATTTTTAAGAACAGGTTTATAAGGAGTAGCCAGCTGCTTACCGCTTACGAAAATATTCATCGGCTCTTCCCGATCAGGCGTCTGAAGCTTCACATAATCTCCCCAGATCACGTTAGCAAATACCTCAGCGATGGCTTCATATCCATATTGATTGGGATGAAAATCACGATGCCTGATCATATGAGTCATCGTTCCCTCTCCTCCTACAAACTCCTTCGCCACATGAGCAACTTTTATTTGTACTCCCTGTTCGTTCAGCTGAGATGCCACCGTATCAATCGTATCTGTAAATAAAGCGGCTGCACCCGTCAGCTTGTTGTATAGAGCTTCATTTCCCACTTTAGGGAGGGGCTGATACTGATCTGATATCACAAAGAGAGCATCTTCATTTAAGGCATGCAGATAATTTACTGAAGAGGTTACCTGCTGGGAATAACGACTCAGCAGTTCCTTCACTCGCTCATTCAGCTGAGCATCTGTAAGACTTTCCCCTGTTACCAGTAGCTCGGATACATCATTTCCACCGATCGTAATAGCGATCACATCCGCTTCCGTAACTTCGGTTTGGATCTGCTTTATCCGATCTGTAAAATCTTCAACCCGCGGATCAGCCAGTGCTGGCTGAATGGCTTCGGAAGACTTTTTCTCTCCCTTGGAAATGGCCTCTGTAAACTGAAGAAGACCCGATGTTTTTAGTCCTGCAATGCCGTAATTGCTAACTTTCGTACGTCCATGCAGCAAGGCTTGTTCCTCTAAACGTTCTACATAACCATAAGGATTGGCTTTTACGTCCTCAAGGCCCGGCTCATAACCAACAGTAATGGAATCTCCCAGCGTTACAATGCGATATTCCTTCGTTATTTCCTGTGCCTGTGCAGATAATTGTCCTGTTCCTACAAGTAATCCAATCGCAATAAGCGATACAGAACATGTTCTCACCTTATTTCTAATGTTAGTCCAATTCAACATAGATGATATGTCGCCCCCTTTTCCTAATTCCTTATTTTACCACCTGTACAGGATCACGGGTACAAATAAAAAAAGAAGTCCTCTCTTTCCTTAAGAGAGAACTTCTTATGATTGCCACGCACTTCTTTATTTTTCTGTTTCTGAATCTGTCTTTTCAGCCGAAGGTTTTTTGGTGGAAGAATGCTTGGCTTTTTCCATGTAGGCGTCATAACGATCGTCTACTTCTTTTGCCATACTGCGATATTTTAACGTTTCTTCTACGATCGGATCCAGCTCTGTCTGAATTCGGATCTCGTATTTAGGAGAGACCTGCTCCCGTTCTCTTTTCTCAGGATCTCCATAATCCGGTTCGCCGTCCGTAAGCATTTCGCTCAGCTTTTTCTCAAGTTCATGTGAATCTGGCATATCTGCATTTCTCCTTTACTTATCTCCTGCGATACCTGTAGCTTTCGCTTCTTTCAGGACAGTAATCAGTTCGTGATGCAGCTTTTCATTACTTGCTGTAACATGGCGCACCGACAGATCATAAGGATGCCCCGCTGTGCTTGTTACCATACCACCAGACTCCTGAACGAGTAAGGCTCCTGCTGCGACATCCCATGGGTTAAGTCCAATCTCTGTATATCCGCTCAGTCTGCCTGCAGCCACATAGGCAAGATGCAGTGCTGCTGATCCGCCTGCTCGTAAATTACGAACTTTAGGAGCGAGAGCCTGCACGGCTGCCATATTCATAGGCAAGGCAAAGCTTGGGTCCGGCGGAAAACCCACGGCTATAAGTCCATCGGAAAGTTGTTCTTCTAAAGACACTTGCATACGATTCCCGTGTACATAAGCCCCTTTTCCTTTTTCAGCTACAAACAATTCGTCTCGGATTGGATCATAGATTACACCTACAATTACCTCTCCACGATGTGCGAGCGCAATGGATACTGAGAAAAATGGAAATCCATGAACCAAGTTAGTTGTTCCGTCTACCGGATCTACAATCCATAAAAACTCCTCATCTTTTACCGCTTGTAAAGCAAGATTAGAAGCATCCGGGCCCGGTTCTACGCCTTCTTCACCAAGAATAGCATGGTCCGGAAAATGGGTCAGAATTAATCGGCGGATCATTTGCTCCGCGCCTTTATCCACTTCAGTAACAAGGTCCTGCTCAGAATATTTTGTTGACATCTTCAGATTGGAACCGGCTTTACTCTTAATCCATTCCCCTGTTTTAGCAGCAGCATTAATGGCAACAGCCGTATAACTCTTACTTGAAACTACATAAGGAGTCTTCTGATTTTCATTCAAAACAATCACACTACTTTCCTCATTTCTAAGAGAATACCATGATAGAAAATTCAACTTGCTTACTCTTGCTTACTATAGTAACGTTTCGGGAGCATATCGGTTACCCACAAAAGTCCTGATTCACAAAATTGTACGAATTGGAGTCAGGGCTGTACATGAATGGTAGCTCCATCTCGGACCTCAATGCCTTCCCCCGTCAAAGTCTTAAACGTATCCATCAGCCCAAATAACGCTTCGTCCTTACGCTTTGCTTCAATCATAACATCAAGAACCGGCGTATCCTTTGCAATCTCTCTTAAAAAAGTAAGCAGCGGTTCCAGCTCCACTCCATCTGCGTGACTGCGGATGTCTTTTTCATTCTTAGGGCTCGAAACATGGACTTTAGGTGCTAAAGGAGCCTCTGGTAGGGCATCAGCCTGAGCAAAGGGGGTTGTCCAAGTATCCTGAATCTCTTTCCACAACTCCCAAGGTTTCTCTCCATTATTATTTACCCACTGGTGGTGAAGATCTAAAACCATAGGAAGACCTGTTTTCTTGCAAACCTCAAGGGTCTCCACTGCATTAAATGTCTTATCATCATTCTCAAGTGTAATTCTCTCCTTGATATCGGATGTCAAGGTACTAAAATTCTCTATAAAGCGTTCAGCCGAGCGCTGTTTATTACCATAGGCTCCGCCGATATGTATATTGTTCTTCGCTGTAGCATCCAGCCCCATAGCTTCTAGCATAGATTTATGATGCTGCAAATCGCGGATTGAACTTGCTAAAACATCCTCACGCGGTGTACTAAGCACTGTAAAATGATCGGGATGAAAGGATACTCTCATCTTGTTCTTTTTCACAAAATCGCCTACCTCCCGAAACGATGGAGTTAGCGCTTCAAACGGATTCCAGTCCTGTAAATCTGCATGTGTGGCCAGCGGGATCAGTTTCGAAGAAAAACGGTACACCCAAATCTGATAAGCGAGATTGTGCCTAAGTAATCGTAAAGTGTTATGTAAATTTTCGGCAGCAATACGCTCAAGTTTGCGAATGGCTGCCTCTCGATCACCAATTTTATTAAAACTAGCCAGTGTCATCGTCTTGGATGGAGAAGCATTGCTTACAAGAACAGACATAGCTACATAACCAAAGCGTACGATCATAGGATGAGACCTTCCTCTCACAGTAACCTTAATAGTACAGATTATACCCGTAAGAGACTTGTTAAAACCCTGTTACTTCTGCTTCAGCTCTTCGTTTGTTCTCCAAAAAACATTTCATAAGCAAGCTTCGTCTGAATTCGTGACTCTTCTTCCGTAAGCTTACGTTCGAGAATCATCTCAACCTCGGTCACTTCTTGATTCTGAAAGTTAATCTCAGCGATACAGCCCACGATTTTTACAATGGCAACCGCTACATTATCTGGGGTATATGCAATTACTTTTTGTCCCGTTGGAAAAACGCGAAAACCTTGTTTCACCATTTTACCTCTACCGTATTCAAGGAGCTCGTACAACTCCTGTTCACTTTTAAACTTACATACTGAATTAAACTCGGTCTGAAATCCCATGACTTGTCCTCCTCTTTCATTCTCTTATTTTCTTTTCGTTATAGCAAAAAGGGGAAGTCATCACTCCCCTTCCCGCTTACATCTTATTTATTATTTTCGTATTGCAATGCTTGTTTCAGTTCATAACGTTCCAAGGCAAGCTCAATCATACGATCAAGAAGCGCCTTATAGGATATACCTGTTTCCCGCCACAACAGTGGGTACATACTGAATGGGGTAAACCCAGGCATTGTATTCACTTCATTGATAAGGATCTTTCCATCCGAACGGCGAACGAAGAAGTCTGCACGAGTAATCCCGTTTCCTTCAATCGCACGGAATGCGTTCAAAGCTGCTTCGCGAACTTGATCTGCCTTCTCTTCATCAAGAGGGGCTGGGATCAGCATTTCGGATTGTCCATCCGTATACTTCGCTGCATAGTCATAATAATCGCTGGAAGATACGATCTCGCCGGGAACAGAAGCAATCGCTTCTTCATTACCAAGTACGCTGACTTCCACTTCTCTTGCATCGACGAATTCTTCTACGATGACTTTAATATCATAGCGAAGAGCGTAATCAACCGCTTCAATCAACTCTTCCCGATTGCGTGCCTTGGAAATACCTACACTTGAACCAAGGTTCGCCGGTTTAACGAACATTGGGTATCCAAGCTGACCTTCCATATTCACAATCAGTTCATCGCTTGAACGTTTCCACTGAATATGATTAAAGTAAGCATACTCACACTGCTCAATACCTGCCTGTGCAAATAACTTCTTCATCGTTACTTTGTCCATGCCGGCAGCAGATGGCAATACGCCTGCACCTACGTATGGCATATCAGCCATTTCGAAAAGTCCTTGAATGGTACCATCTTCACCATACGTGCCATGCAAGAGCGGAAACATAACATCGATTTCGCTCTCGCCACCGTATAGACGGCTGAATAACGTATTCAGCGCATCCCGAGTATCCTCAGGATTGCCCTTAAGTTTTAGTGCATCTACGCTTGCAGGCGGAGCTGTAAGCCTATTTCCTTTTGCCCATGTCCCCTGCTTCGAAATATAAAAAGGAACGAGCTCATATTTGTCATAATCAAAAGCACTTGTCACAGCAAATGCAGTCTGCAGGGATACTTCGTGTTCCCCGGATTTACCACCGTATACAATACCTACGGTCATTTTATTCTGTACCATGCCTAACCTCCGGTTTCTATTAAACGGATAGGTCTTGGAGAAAGTTAAACATTCATAAGAAGATATCGTATCCGCCAAGGCCCACCGTATCTATGCCAGCAGTATATTCATCAAAGATGATGATCGTTCCGTATTATGTTCCTAGAGTATCAGAGATATGAAAAAAACGGTATCTGGTCGCAGTTGTCCAAGCATAAGAATCCTTATAGTCCCAGTAGCGATGCCGACTGCTGACAGTGTTTGCATTCACGAGAGGCATTCCTCCCGCATCAAACCCAGTCACGATGGTGCTGTGCTGATATCTTCCATCACCATCCCAATCATAAAAAATAACATCCCCGAGCTGAAGCTCACTCGGACTGTCAACAAGGGTTGCAGTAAGACCCGTACGAGCATGAGCTAAGTAACTCTGTAAACTATGAGAAACGGCCCAGCTGTAACTCCATAATTCTCTTCCACCTACGTAACCTCTATACCACCAGCCTGACTCTCTCCTACCAGTATAGTTGATCGGCGCTCCCCCTGCAAAGAGACATTGAGAGATATAATTGGTGCAGTTCACATCAAATTCCTCGAACTCGGGATTACCGGAATCCCACCACCTGTCTGCATAGGCTACAGCATCCTCTCTGCGATAACGGGAAGCCCTTGTAGGAATGCCCGGATATAATAATTGTCTGTTTAAAAGAGGCTTGTTTATGGATGAACTGTTTTCACCACTCAGTAGATCGCCTAGAATAATGGGTTTACGTTCCGGAACATCATGAACAATACTCGAAACGACCCAGCGGCCTTGTTGTTTGTAAAAAGTAAGCCGTTCTTTTTCAATCCGATCCTCCCGGTGGGTCATACCTGACTTCATATAATAGAGGCGACGATAAAGCTGTACATCCACAACTCCTTGATATGGCTCATTAGATAATACCCGAAGCAGTTTGGCACGCGTCTCGCTTCGGACCGGATGAGATTCACGTTCATGATACCACTGCTCTAACAAAAGGAGCCGCTCCGCCCTCTTCTCGAGTATCGCCACATCCGCAATCACCTGCTCATGATGTGGTTTACAGCTGATTTCGCAAGCATTGTAATCATTAACATAGGTGTATAACGCATGACTCCATTCACGTTCCACGCCTTTTTTCTCCCCTTTCCCATGCCCTTAGCCATTGCCTACGTTCCAAGCTCCCTTTTCTTTCAACTATATGACAAAGTATCCCAGGGTATGTACGGGTCCTGGGCACATTAACCCTGAAAAAAACCTTTACGAACAAGTTTGAAAACGGTATACTAAACTCAAAAGTTCGTTTTTTGAAATAGTGTTTCGCATAGTGAAACAAACGACGATAGACTTATGGAAATGAACTCATCCGAAAACTATCAATTAGGAGGTACATGCATGTCTCAAAAGAACCATTTCTCTGCTGCAAGTTCGCTTGAAGTCGGGGGCAAAACGTACCGGTACTACAGCCTCAAGTCTTTGCAAGATCAAGGTCATGGCGATATCTCTAGACTTCCATTCTCTATTAAAGTATTACTTGAAGCTGCCGTTCGTCAGTTCGATGGACGCGCAATTACGGAAGAACACGTAAGCCAGCTTACAGGCTGGGCGGAAGGCAAAGATAATAATAAAGAAATTCCATTTATTCCTGCACGTATTGTATTGCAAGATTTCACTGGTGTGCCTGTTGTAGTAGATCTCGCTGCAATGCGTGATACCGTAAAAAAAGCAGGCGGCGACCCTAAAAAAATCAATCCGCTTGTCCCTGTCGACCTCGTTATCGACCACTCGGTTATGGTCGATGCTTACGGAACAAACGATGCTCTTGATTACAACATCAAAGTGGAATTTGAACGTAACGAAGAACGTTATCGGTTCTTGCGCTGGGCGCAAACGGCATTTGATAACTTCCGTGCGGTTCCGCCTTCCACAGGGATTGTTCACCAAGTTAACCTTGAATATCTCGCTTCTGTAGCCACCACTAAAGTGATTGACGGCGAAACGGTTGTATTCCCGGATTCCCTAGTAGGTACAGATTCTCATACTACGATGATTAATGGTCTCGGCGTAGTTGGCTGGGGTGTCGGCGGTATTGAAGCAGAAGCTGGAATGCTCGGACAACCGCTTTATTTTGTAACTCCTGAAGTTATCGGATTCAAACTTACGGGTAGTCTTGCTGAAGGCGCAACAGCGACAGACCTTGCTCTTACCGTTACGGAAATGCTTCGTAAAAAAGGGGTGGTTGGTAAATTTGTTGAGTTCTACGGTCCTGGACTTTCCAACATCAGCCTTGCTGACCGTGCAACCGTAGCAAACATGGCTCCTGAGTATGGTGCAACTGTAGGTTACTTCCCTGTTGATACAGAAACATTGAACTACCTTCGTAATACAGGCCGTCAAGAAGAGCAAATTGAGCTGGTTGAAGCTTATTACAAAGCTCAAGGCATGTTCCGTACGAATCATACAGAAGATCCTATTTTCTCCGATACCATTGAAATGGATCTAGCATCTGTCGTGCCGAGCCTTGCAGGACCAAAACGTCCACAAGATCGGATTGAACTGACGAAGATGAAAGAAAACTGGGAAGGTATTATACGTACACCTGTAGATAAAGGCGGCTACGGACTTAGTGATGAGAAGATTGCTGAGAAAGTATCGATTACTCACTCCGACGGTTCTAAGAGTGAACTCTCGGCTGGAGCAGTCGTTATTGCTGCGATTACAAGCTGTACAAATACTTCTAACCCGAGCGTAATGATCGGTGCAGGTCTTCTTGCTCAAAAAGCAGTTGAGCGTGGACTTACCAAACCAGGTTATGTGAAGAGCTCTCTGACTCCAGGTTCTCTCGTAGTAACGGAGTATCTGACAAAAGCAGGACTTCTGGAGCCGCTTGAGAAACTCGGATTTAACGTTGCAGGTTATGGCTGTGCGACATGTATCGGTAACTCCGGTCCACTTCCTGACGAAGTTAGTCAGGCCATTACAGATAACGACCTAACGGTTGCAGCTGTGCTTTCCGGTAACCGTAACTTTGAAGGCCGTGTTCATGCTCAAGTTAAAGCAAACTACCTGGCTTCACCGCCACTTGTTGTTGCATATGCTCTAGCTGGAACGGTAAACATTGATCTTCAAAACGATCCAATTGGTTATGATCCAAATAATCAGCCTGTATATCTGAAAGATATCTGGCCTACTTCTGCGGAAATTCAAGAAGCTATTAACGTTTCCTTGAACAGAGACATGTTCCGCAATAAATATGCGAATGTGTTTACAGCGAACGAACGCTGGAATGCTATTGAAATTCCTGAAGGCGAGCTGTATGAGTGGGATGAAAACTCCACTTACATTCAGAATCCTCCATTCTTTGAAGGTCTCGGTGACGAGCTAAATGATATTCAAAATATTCGTGATGCACGTGTTCTTGCTCTCTTGGGTGATTCCGTTACAACGGACCATATCTCCCCTGCAGGGAATATCTCTCCATCGAGTCCTGCTGGATTGTATCTAAAAGAAAATGGCGTAGAGCGTAAAGACTTTAACTCGTACGGTTCCCGCCGTGGTAACCATCAGGTCATGATGCGCGGTACCTTCGCCAACATTCGGATTCGTAACCAGGTTGCACCTGGCACGGAAGGTGGAGTAACGACTTACCTCCCAACCGATGAAGTCATGTCCATCTACGATGCTTCCATGAAGTATCAAGAAAAAGGCAAGAACTTAATCGTACTTGCAGGTAAAGAATACGGTACGGGAAGTTCCCGTGACTGGGCTGCGAAAGGTACGCTTCTGCTCGGCGTGAAAGCAGTTATCGCAGAAAGCTTTGAACGGATTCACCGCAGTAACCTTGTAGGTATGGGCGTTCTTCCTCTTCAATTCCAAGAAGGTTATGGATGGTCCAGCCTGGGTCTGAACGGTCGTGAAACGTTTGATATCGTTGGTTTGAGTAATGATGTCTCTTCAGGCCAAGAACTGACCGTGACGGCTACTAGAGAAGATGGAACAGAGTTTGATTTCCCAGTGATTGCACGTCTGGACAGTATGGTGGATGTTGATTACTACCACAATGGCGGTATTCTACAGACTGTACTTCGTCAGCTGATGCAAAGTGACGAGCAAACCGTCTAAAACACACTCCCTTTTGAACTTATAAAAGAAGCCGCAATTTCCTGCCTATTGGCAAGAGATTGCGGCTTTTGTTTTTTGGATTGCTATACTCAGTCAGCCCATTTTAACTAGTGGTTCAGATCATACAGTCCCGGACTATGCATATTAGGCTGTTCTGGCAATTCAGGTACCGGGAAACCTTCCGGCGGATCAGTAACTTGAAGTTCTCCCCCATTTCGGCTTGGCGATTCCCCTGTGAAAATCTCCCCGATTCGGGTTGAATCCAATCGGAAATTAAACTGTGCATTATGGTATCCCAGGTCGACATATTTTCTGCACTCGGGATACTTGTTAATATCGTAGTTAGGAATTGGGAATATTTTTCCCCAGTCTACTCCTAAGGTCTCCAGCGCTTTGGCAAAAGCATTCTGATGCGCATTATCCCTTACAATCAGAAATCCAAGGGTTTCACGGAATGTTTTGTTTGAACTCATCTCATAGATCCTTGTCTTTTGCAAAACACCAGTAGACTCTAGCACCACGTTATTAAGTAAATCAGCGGTTAAATTGCCGTGGCTATATACATAACTTCCAAGCCAAGGATTCCCCCCTGCATCTACAGGGAGTGAGCCTTGTCCACCCATAATATAATGGTGCGGATTTGCATGACGAACGGCTTCATCAATAGGCGCGCCATCCACTCCAGCATTACCAGGAACCTCTTCTCCGCTCCCGCTTAGCAGTTGGTTAATGGTTTGCTGAACAAGCTCCACATGGGCGATCTCCTCAAGAAATACACCGCGAAGTAAATCACGATACTGAGTTGCTTTTCCCCGAAAGTTACTGCTCTGAAAAAAATACTGCATCATCGTACGCATTTCACCAAATTGTCCGCCAAGCGTTTCCTGAATTACTTTAGCAGCTGCTGGGTCGGGCTTGTCCGGCACAATAACATTAATTAAATCTTCTTTGTAAAAATACATAGGATAGGGCCTCCTTCATTTCTGATCATTCAGATACCCTATTTTGTTCTCCCGTATCATCATTTATACAAAAAAGAGTAATACTTCATATATTAGATAACTTTCTAATGTTACGAAGGATCTATATCAAAAGACGATCCAGAGGGCCGCTTATCTCGGTACTCCGCTGCTTTCTCCTGCATTCCAGCATGAACGGCTTCCGCTTCACTTACTCCCTTTTTAGCGGCAAAATTTCGAATATCCTGGGTAATACGCATACTACAGAACTTCGGTCCACACATCGAACAAAAATGAGCCGTCTTTGCCCCCTCGGCAGGTAAAGTCTCATCATGATAAGACAGCGCCCGCTCTGGATCGAGGGAAAGATGGAACTGGTCCCTCCAGCGGAATTCGAACCGCGCTTTGGATAAAGCATCATCACGCCGCTGTGCTCCTATATGACCCTTCGCCAAATCCGCTGCATGTGCAGCAATCTTATAAGCAATGACTCCTTCACGAACATCATTTTTATCCGGCAGACCCAGATGCTCTTTCGGCGTAACATAACAAAGCATCGAAGTACCAAACCAACCAATCATCGCAGCACCAATAGCAGAAGTGATATGATCATAACCCGGTGCAATATCGGTCGTCAGGGGTCCAAGAGTGTAAAAAGGCGCCTCCTTACAAATTTCCATTTGAAGATCTACATTTTCTTTAATTTTGTGCATAGGTACATGACCCGGTCCCTCGATCATCACCTGGATATCATGCTTCCACGCGATTTGCGTGAGTTCCCCCAGTGTAGCAAGTTCTGCCATCTGTGCCTCATCATTTGCATCATATATACTTCCCGGACGAAGTCCATCACCCAGCGAGAAGGCAACATCATAGGTCTTCATAATCTCGCATATGTCTTCGAAATGAGTGTATAAAAAATTCTCCTTGTGATGGGCTAAGCACCAAGCTGCCATAATCGAACCGCCTCGGGATACAATTCCTGTCATTCGTGTGGCAGTCATCGGAATGTATCTAAGCAGGACCCCAGCATGGATCGTAAAATAGTCCACACCTTGTTCTGCCTGCTCAATCAGGGTATCCCGGTACACTTCCCAGCTTAGCTGATCTGCTTCTCCATTCACCTTTTCGAGCGCCTGATATAAAGGCACGGTTCCAATAGGAACAGGGGAGTTACGGATAATCCACTCCCGCGTGGTATGAATGTTACGGCCGGTTGATAAATCCATCACAGTGTCGGCGCCCCAGCGTACCGCCCACGTCATTTTCTCTACCTCTTCCTGAATAGAGGAAGAAACAGCGGAGTTACCAATGTTTGCATTGATTTTCACGAGAAAATTTCTTCCGATCATCATCGGCTCAGTTTCCGGATGATTAATATTGGACGGTAGAATCGCTCGTCCACTGGCAATTTCTTCGCGCACAAATTCAGGTTCCAGCCCTTCACGAATGGCAGCAAACTCCATCTCCGGAGTAACGATTCCCTGGCGGGCATAATGCAGCTGCGTCACATTCTGCCCCAATTTTGCTCGAAGCGGCCTTCTAGATTCTCCTGGAAAAACTTCAGCTTCTTGCAGAACACTTCGTTCCGACCGTAGTCCATTGTCCTCCGGTTTCACGGTCCGTCCTTCATAATACTCAACATCCCCGCGCTCCCTAATCCACTCATGCCGAAATGCAGGAAGTCCTTTCGTAATATCAGCTTCATAATCGGCATCCCCCATCGGTCCACTCGTATCATAGACACGAAAAGGTTCATTGATCTCTACCCCTTGCGGGGTATGTGTGGGACTCAGCTCTATCTCGCGTTCCGGAACAGCAAGATCAGGCCGAGATCCTTTCTTGTACACTTTACGGCTTGCAGGAAAAGGAATGTACATCGATTCACTCCCCATTCCTTCTGTAACATCCTCAGCTTTACTACGCTCGGTACTGGCTTGTTGCTGCAATTTCATCGTTTTCATCCTCCTTCAAAGTGGCTTACCGCCCCTGTCAAAGAATCACATGAACCTTTGCTGCAAAAGAAGTGTACGACAATAAAAAAAGCCGATTCCCTAGGGGAATCGGCTTCTATACAATAGTTTGTTCCTACTCTCTCCATATTTACACAGGCGAACTTCGGGGCAGTGTTATCACACGGCACCTGAAATCAAATAAGCTACCTATATTTGGATGGAATCGAATAAGCTCCTAATGTTATCGCCAATTACTTCCCTACGCTGGTATGATCCAGATCAGGTGCAAAGAGTCCGGTATCTTGCGACACCATCTCAGCCCGGCCTTTCGGGCTCCCCTAGTAAGTTGATATTACGTTGTAATGATAGATCACTGCCGCTCTTTTAAAGAACGGTCTCTATTAGGTTATCTCATAAAAATAAGAAATACAACCTATTATTTACAAATTCCAGCATGAGCACTCTTGAGCCCTGCTATTATCTCAACATAAGCCCCATCTGAGCTGCTGCTTTAACAAGCACAGGTCCATATTCATGCAGTGTTTCCTGAGATAATCTGCTGACAGGTCCCGAGACGGATAAAGCCGCTGCCACATTCCCTTTACGGTCAAAGATCGGGGCAGAAACGGCAGCTGCTCCCGGCTCTCTTTCTTCATAACTTGTAGCAAAACCCAAAGCTTTAATCTCTTGGAGCTGCGCTAAATAGGTTTCTTTGTCAAAAGGAATCTGAGGATCAAACTCCCTGATTAATTGTTCCTGCTCTTCCATTGGAGCAAAAGCGACAAGTACTTTGCTCGAGGCTCCTACAGACAAAGGAAGTCTGACTCCTACAGGAGCGACTCGGCGAATCGCCTGGTTGCTCTGCACAGCTTGAACACGAATACGTTCGCTGCCATCTCTTAAATATAAACTAACGGTCTCTCCTAGATTATCGCGCAACTGCTCCATTGCAGGAAGCAACAGCACGGCGGGATCATCACTCTGCGACATATGCGCAGCGAGTTCCCATATCCGAATCCCCAGCCGATATTTCTCGGTAGCAGGATTACGGATAACAAACCCTCTCTCCTCCAGAGTCGACAACAGTCGATGCACCGTACTTTTATGTAATCCAATCTTACTGGATATTTCGGTTAGCCCAAGGTCCGTCTGACCTGTAAAAGTGAGCAGAATATCGAGTGCCCGTTCGACCGCTCGAACTGTTGATTTGCGATCCTGATCTTCCATGGGATCCATGCTCCTTTCATGTTTCATCACGTGAAACCTGGTTACATAAATTATATGAGAACTCATCCTTAAAGTAAAGAAAATTATTGAG
The DNA here is from genome assembly GCF_965111595.1 of Paenibacillus sp. Marseille-Q7038. Taxonomy (NCBI): domain Bacteria; kingdom Bacillati; phylum Bacillota; class Bacilli; order Caryophanales; family Paenibacillaceae; genus Paenibacillus; species Paenibacillus sp. Marseille-Q7038. The sequence goes on from NZ_CBCOOM010000001.1 coordinate 3,404,047, forward strand.
AATCAATCTCATTTAGATAAGTTCATACTCTTTATCAAGGTCCTCTTCTCTCTTCATGGGATTAGGGCTTGCTTCACTTGACAATTCACTTTTGATACTTGAATGTCGAATATTACATCTGTGTAACAAATCATCTTAATGGATTGACTTTGCTACTTATAGAACATAGGATTAAAAACAATAGTAAGAGAGTCAAGAAGTGACTTATACACTATTTGTCATACTTTGTCGTAAATTCATGTGAACTCATCCAATAACTAGTACTTTCGTCATCAGGGAAAGAGGTTGCATAAGATACTAACTAGAAGGAGGGGATCCTGAGTGTTTCCTACATCCAAGAGCAATAACCATCTTCAGCGAGACGTATCAACGATTCCTCCAGCAATCTCACCAAGGTTGATCCGTTTTAAACATATTATTGTAGCTCTTATTCTATCCATCATCTTCTTTTTTGTATTCTGTTTTATTGCTCTGCATGCCTATATCGCCTGGGTACTTTCCAATCCAACTGTGGCACCCGTATACTCGAATCCGATGCTTGCCAAAGGGATGGCTTATGAAGAAGTCACCATTCCCGCAGTCGATGGAAGCCGCAATGTGAATGGCTGGTATATTCCCGCAGAGGAAGACAGCGCAAAAAAAACGATCGTTTTGAGTCATGGATATGGAGCTAATCGGGAGGAATCTTGGATTCCAATGTATGATCTGGCTCATTACGCTCATCAGCAAAACTTTAATGTTATTATGTTTGACTACGGATTTGCCTCCCAGAACAGCCGCGGTGTTGCTACAGGAGGAAAAGCAGAGTCCAAGCAGTTGCTCGGTGCAGTACAATTAGCTAAGCAAAAGGGAGCTCAAGAAGTCGTCGTATGGGGCTTCTCGATGGGAGCCGGTACGGCTTTGCAGGCTGCTCTCGTCTCGGATGATATTGATGCTATGATCCTCGACAGCACCTTCTTGCTTGAGCCAGATACCCTTTATCATAATATCCAGAACCAGATCGACTTGCCAAGACAGCCAACACTACAGATTCTTACCATGTTATTTCCTATTCTTAATGGTACAAGTCTGAATTCCATACCTTATCAGGCAGTAAAAACAACAGATTATGACATTCCGATCTTATTCATTCATGGTACACAGGATGACAAAGCTCCTTATCCTATGGCTGAACTTTTGGCTAGTAATCAAACGAATCCAAATTCAGATGTGTGGATTGTAGATGATGCACACCATGAGCTTATCTTTAGAGAACATCCAAAAGAATATTTACGAAAAGTATCGCTATTCCTCGGTAATATAAAACTTGCCCAGCAATAATACAATATTTTTAATACGAAGGCACCTTAATCCAAGGTGCCTTTTTTGTATAGATATTAATCGCTGATCCCCCAGCCTGTTTCCTATTCTTTGACAAGTCATCATAAACCAAGCCCCTCCAAGAATAGAAATAGAAGAGATAACGCCTTGAGTAGATGTTGCGAATGTAAAAGAAGATATCAATACTATTTAGGAGGTAACCAGTATATGGAGCTGGAGTATGGACCCTATTTGCCACTGCGCGTTCTTGAAGAGATCGGTTCTTGGAAAGATGCAGAAAAGGAATACATTGATATTATTCTGCCTATTGTACCGAATCTAGAATCCCCTTATGTTAAATTGCTTAATGAATGGAAATCTGTTTTTGAGAGAACAGGTTATACAGCGGACGATTGGAAGAAGAAAACGAAGGAAGTTTCTGAGCCTGCCAATGAATATATTCTGGGTCAGATGGATGTGCTGCTTCAGACATGTTTCTCCCAGTCCAGAGAATTCGTTCGCCAACTTGGTCATTTACTAAGCAGCAGTGAATCGGTAGCGAAGCATCCCTCCGCGAAAGTAATTATTGAGTATATTCGAAATCAGTGTGAAAAAAACGTGAATCAATTGAAGCCTTTAGATCGTCCATATGCAGTATCTAATCTGGTTAACCAACAGACGCATGTGAACTCCCAGGAACGAGACTACTGGGATGAAGAGCCCTTCCCTTATCCTGAAGTAGCGGGATATGACCGACTTGCCGAAGAAGATTTCACGATGGCAACCACCGCTTCTTCACAAGCAGATACGATTTCTAGTGTGTCGCCTGAAGCAAGCATTCCAGAATCGCCGGTACCGATTGGCGGGCATAAACTCCCTCCTCTTCCTTACGCTTATAATGCACTAGAACCTTTTATTGATGAAAAAACAATGCGCATCCATCATGATAAACATCATAAAACTTATGTGGATGATCTGAACAAGGCAGAGAAGAAACTACAAGAAGCGAGAAAAGACGGGGATTTTGAACTCGTAAAGCATTGGGAACGAGAGCTTGCGTTTAATGGAGCCGGTCATTATTTGCATACAATTTTTTGGAACATCATGAACCCGAAAGGGGGCGGCAAACCCACCGGCTCCCTCGGCGAGCAAATCCGTAAAGACTTCGGAAGTTATGAAGCTTTCAAAAAGCATTTCACAGAAGCAGCTAATAAAGTAGAGGGTGGTGGATGGGCTGTTCTTGTCTGGAGCCCAAGATCACATCGTCTGGAGATTCTACAAGCAGAGAAACACCAGAATCTGTCCCAATACGATATCGTCCCTTTGCTTCCGCTCGATGTATGGGAACATGCCTATTATCTTAAACATCAGAATGAACGAAAAAAATATATTGCGGACTGGTGGAACGTAGTTTACTGGCCCGAAGTATCCGAACGATTCATGGAAGCGCGTAAACTACGCTGGACACCTTATTGATCTGCTACGAAGTGCTTAGAAGCCATTTACAACTAAGCTAAATTAATGTGTCTCAAAACAGCTTACAGCCTGCTCGCTTCTGCACAGGCTGTTTGTTGCAACTATGATCTTGATCTAATCCCGGTCATATCTTTCTTTTAATGTGGTTACCATCTTTTCTACTTCTTCTCTGCGTACTACAGGCTTCGTTTCGGATACATTAACAGCTTGCTTACGGAAAACTTGGATAAGCGAATTCATGTAAGCTTCAGCTGAAGTCACACCTGCCAGTTCACGGAGTCCCCCCATCGCTCCTTGCTCAACCTGCGGATAATGATCTTCTTCACCTGACGCCGCTGCTTCATAGAATTCACGCACTTCTGCTGCCAGCTCATCTCCGTTATCCTCAACAATAATAAAGGCAGTAATGAGATAGGCTTTCGCTAAACGACGCTGAGCAATACCGCAAAATTTACGGCCAGCTATGCTCACATCATAATCTCCTGGGCAAAAGGCCCCCTCAATTTCCCCAGCCCTTGCTACAGCTCCCCAAGGCAGTAAAGCCTCTTGTATGTAACTTACCATCTTCTTAAAATCTTCATGAATATTTATAACTTGATCTGTGTTTGGCATGATCAAAGATACATTGATTACTCCAGGTGTCAGTTTCACAGCAGCCCCTCCCGAAGGACGTACACAAGTACGGATTCCACGCGCCTCATAGTTACGCAGTACATCTGATGCCCCTGTAAGCCTGCGATCTCTCAGCCCGATCACGAGCGCATTCTCATGCCTCCACAGATGAGCAACCGGGGGATGACCTTGTCCAATCTGCTTACAGAGCACTTCTTCCCATGCAAAAGCAGTAAGCACCTCTTCTGAACTTCTCATGAGCGGAGATTCATAAATCTGTAGTTCTTCGAACATCTTATTGTTCTCCTCCCTTATGTATATTTCACTTGTACACATACAAAAAAGCCTTGACCTAAAAGGTCAAGGCTTTCGATCCGTACTTCATATGCCAAGGCCCGTCTAACGGTATTATCCTTTAAGCAAAGAAAGAAATTCAGCACGAGAAGCTGCATTCTCACGGAATGTACCGCGCGTTGCAGATGTAACCGTCATGCTACCCGGTTTTTTGATACCGCGAGCACACATACATAAATGTTCACCTTCAACGACAACCATCACACCGTTCGGCTTCAAAGCTTCATCCAAAATATCAGCAATTTGGGATGTGATACGTTCTTGCACCTGAAGACGGCGAGTTACTGCTTCTACCAGTCTCGCAAGTTTGCTAAGACCGACAATTTGTCCACTTGGAACGTATCCGATATGAACTTTCCCGAAAAAGGGAGCCATATGGTGTTCGCATTGGCTATAGAACACAATATCTTTGACAATAACGAGCTCTTCGTGGTTCTCATCAAAAGTTACACCCAGTACATCTTTTGGATCTACTTCGTAACCTGCAAAAATCTCCTCGTACATACGAGTAACGCGCGCTGGTGTCTCAAGCAAACCTTCACGGTTTGTATCTTCACCAATCAGCTTTAATATTTGTTCAACATGGTATTCAATCTGCTCACGATTATCCGCAACAGAAGAATTCACGTAATCTTTAAGTCCAGCCATTTCATATAACCTCCCCGCCGTCGCATTTGGCAATTGGCAGGCAAATTGCAGCTACTATCTTTTTCTGCCCTGATTTTTACGCACAGGCGGTTGCATTCTACCGGAACCATTACCGCCTTGCTGGGATTTCATCATCTGTTGAGCACGCTGCATCTGCTTGCTATTCAAATTGTAACCCATTTGCTTAGCCATTTTTTGTAAAGCCTCAGGATCATTTTGCATTTTTTCCATCTGTTTACGCAGATAGAAAGCCCCAATGAAGAATCCTCCGATCAAGCCCACAATTAGTGTAATAATGGGTATGACGATATCCCACATGCTTCTACACCCTATTTTTAACTAGATTTCCTATCGTTTAAAAACGGTTTACAAACGATATCATAGCATGTAGGATGGCTGCTAGCAAACGGAAATTGGTGTTTATCTTACCACTATTATATCTATTTCTGCTTCTCTATCGTCATAAGCTTCTCTTTAACGGATAGTCCGCCCGGATATATGATAACGCCACCTTCATTACCTGTTACACGATGATGCGGAATAATGATCGGCAGCGGATTTTTTCCGATAGCCGCCACAACAGAACGGACTGCTTTGGGTCTGCCAATCGTCTCTGCTAAATCTAAACTTGATACACTTTGACCAAAAGGAATATCAGCCAGTGCTTTCCATACTTGAACTTCAAAAGGAGTTCCGCGCTGATCCAGCTGAAGTTCAAATAATTCACGCTCACCCTTCAGGTACTCGTCCAGCTGCCACACTGCTTCCTTGAAAGGAGTTATATCACGAACAAAATGATACTCTCCAATCCATGTTCTCGCCCATTGCTGCAAATGAGCTTCACGCACAGTATAATTACCAAAATCCAGTCTTGCGAGACCCTGCGCTGTTGCACATAAGGTTAACTCTCCAAGCTCTGTCATCATCTCATAATAATAAATGGGTGTACCCGCATGGTTTGTAACCGTCGTTGGCTTCCAGGATATAGCACTCTGATTCGGAGTCTTACCTTCTATATGATCTGCCTGTGGGGCAGTTTCGTCATGTTTTTCACCAGAACTGCTACTTCGTACAGCTTCACTATTTGTTTTTGCAGGAAGTCCAGCAGCCAAACGTTCTCCCGCTTTTTGGATCATCGTCAGGACGGTCTCATGTTCTTCTCTTAAAGATGCCTTTGTTATTGTGTTCATTGCTTCGTCCCCTCCTATTTGGCCGAGCGCCCATGCGGCGGTTCCTCTCAGCTCAGGCCGCGGATCGCGCAGGAGCACTTCGCTTAATTTCGGCACAGCCGACTTATCTTTAAAATTCCCCAGTCCAATAACTGCATTACGTTGAATTGGTTTTTTACCTCGCCAAGCGGCAGAGGTGTGACCAAAGCGTTCTTTGAATTCTTTATTGCTCAAATCAAGAATCGGTAATAATAACGGCTTTACAACCTCCGGGTCTGGCTCAAATTCAGGATGGTGATTCCAGTTCTTGCCCTTGTTCTTAGGACATACAATCTGGCAAGTATCACATCCATAAAGCCGATTCCCGATTTTTTTCATATATTCTTCATCCAAAAATCCTTTGGTTTGTGTCAAGAAAGATATACATTTCTGAGCATTGAGCTGACCCGGTCCAACCAAAGCGCCGGTAGGGCATGCATCAATACATTTCGTACATTCTCCGCATCCTTCCGTAACCGGTTCATCCGGTGTGAAAGGAATGTTCGTCACGAGCTCCCCAAGGAAAATCCAGGACCCTAGTGTAGGAGAAATGATGGCACAATTTTTGCCGCTAAATCCGATACCTGCTCGCTGCGAGACTGCACGGTCTACCAGAACCCCGGTATCAACCATACTCTCAATGCGCGCTTCCGGAACTCTTTCCTTAATAAAACCAGAAAGTTTATCCATCGCAGCTCGAAGGACATGATGATAGTCTTGTCCCCAAGATGAACGCGCCAAGATTCCTCTATATTTTCCCGGTTCTGATTTCGGTGGATCTTTCATCTTTGATGGATACGCAATGGCGATCGCAAGCAGTGAAGCTGGCTTCGCATCATCTAAAGCAGGGTTGACCCGTTTTTCTATATCCCGCTCTTCAAACCCTGATTCATAGCCTTTTGCCCGGTGCTCTTCCAAAATGGAACGTAAAGAAACAAAAGGATCAGCGGCCGCAAACCCGATATCATCAATACCGAGTGACGGCGCTGCGGCAATAATTTCTTGCTTCAACCATTCGTAACGCCCATCAGGGCTCGGTACTGACTGTCCGCTAATCATACTCTCACCTCTAGGTTATATAATGTATGTTTCTATCATACGTTGTATCGTTCAGAGTCTTTTCATACTTTCCTTAGGCCAAAAAATAAATTCAGCCTTTCCTACAATCTCATCTGCTATAACACTTCCGAATAAACGACTATCCTTACTCATCCCTGCATGCCGATTATCTCCCATTACAAAGTAATGATCCTCCTGGAGTTTGATCGGTCCAAAATCCGGATCTTCAATGGTTGTATCCGTGTAAGACTCATGTTGTGCTTCACCATTCACATATAATACATGATCCCGAATCTCAATGAGATCGCCGGGAATCCCAATGACTCTTTTTACAAGAAACTCCTTACGGTCAGGTCCATTGCTTGGATCATGAAGCACAACCACATCTTGTCGCTGCGGCTCTTCAAACTCATATATGATCTTGTTTATAAAAAGTCGATTTTGTTCGATAAGAGTAGGCTGCATTGATTCACCCTTAACGATGGAAATGTTAAACACAAATAGGTTCAGAAGCAGCATAATGACTAAAGCGATGGCAATTGTTTTAAACCATTCCTTTAGCTCCCTTGTGATAGAAAAGCCCGAGGGAGATGGTTTCACCGGACGATCTTTTTTTTGCGGTACATTACGATTCATCCCTTACGTCACCTCTATCATCTGTAAGTGCCATTTTTATCTATATTCTATAAATGCCATATGAATAGAAAAGCATATCTCGGTTCCATTTGCAACGGAAGCCAAGATATGCCTGATATAATGAAGATTTTTCTATTTATCTATGTCTGTCTTTTATGCCTGATTCTCTAGTTAGTTATGGACCAGAATACTCAGATTCTGAAATGCCTTCATAATCTGGTTGGCACCATATCCCATTGCCTCGTACAAAGGCATCGCAGCCTTGTTATGTTCATCACCTGCAACCCATACCCGGGTTACTTTGCGCTGCTGAAAACGTTTCTCCACGGCTTTGACCAAAGCTTTGCCCACTCCACGGCGTCTAGCATCTGGATGAATGGCAATACGATAAATATAACCTTGATTCTGATCGATAGTCCCAATTAATGCACCTACAAGTTCCCCGTCTTTCTCAGCAACCATGATTAGGTCCGAGTCCCAGGATAATTGTCTTGCAAAAGGCCCCATCGTGTTCTCGTAGCAATCTTCCGACAAAGCAACTTGCAGCAGCTCCGTCACGCGATTTGCGTCACTCAACTGAAAGGAACGAATGTTCATCTGTTAATCTCCCTTTTCGTTAACTTTAGTGAGGTTTTACAAAAAAGGCATCCCTTTTTACCCAAAACCCGATGATCACTTTTCTGTATGTATTCAGACACAAACAGCAAAGAATGTATTCAAATACAGGCAGAAAAACCGGCAAAGAGCCGGCTGGAACATCTGTCACGCCCATAAAGGCCAACTAGAAATGTTCAGGAAATATAATTACGACAAAAAACGAAAAGTATTTACTTCTTGGTCCATTAAACCACATTTTATTACAGAAAACACGCAATTTTTTTCTGAAAGCGCTTCATTTGTAGCGTTTACATTTTTAGCCTTCCATTTCGCCCAACATCTGTTATCCGTGTCAAGTTATCTAGCATATAATAATTTACAATGTAAACTTAATGTAAATTATAAATCCTTATATAACAACTTATTCAACAAAAATGTTGATTAAATACGCTTAATACGGTTTAATAGAAATGACGAGGGGTAATTCTTACATAGAGACTGTACCTTTCACTTTAAACTATTTTATTAGGAGGAATTTCATTATGGCATTCCAATTACCAGCACTTCCTTACGCAAACGACGCACTAGAACCACATATCGATGCTCAAACAATGGAAATCCACCACGATCGTCATCACAATACTTATGTAACTAACTTGAACGCAGCTTTGGAAAACGCTCCTGAACTTCAAGGTAAATCACTTGAAGATCTGATCGCTAACCTTGACAGCGTACCTGAAAGTATCCGTACAGCGGTTCGTAACAACGGCGGCGGACATCATAACCACAGCCTGTTCTGGGAAATTATCGGACCTAACGGCGGCGGCGCTCCAACAGGTGCTATCGCAGCAGCGATTGACAGCGAGCTTGGCGGCTTTGATAAATTCAAAGAAGATTTCGCTAAAGCAGCAACAACTCGTTTCGGCAGCGGCTGGGCTTGGCTCGTTGTTGGTAAAGATGGCAAACTTGCAATTACAAGCACACCTAACCAAGACAGCCCTATTATGGAAGGACTGACTCCAGTTCTTGGTCTTGATGTTTGGGAGCATGCTTACTACCTTAAATATCAAAACAAACGTCCTGATTACATCGCTTCTTTCTGGAACGTAATCAATTGGGATGAAGTAAACAAACGTTTCGAAGCTGCAAAATAAGTAGTTTCTTGACTAAGGAGCATCCGACTTGTCATAAGACAAGTCGGATGCTTTTTTATTACGATATTCTAAGCTGTTGATCCTGTCTCAATAAGTTCATTATTCTGTCTGGTTCGGTATAACTCATAATAATGACCACATAACTGCATCAATTCCTCATGAGAACCCGTTTCTACAATTCTTCCCTCATGAATAACGACAATCTTATCGGCCTGCTGAATCGTTGATAATCGGTGTGCTATCGCTACTGTAGTTCGATCAGTCATCAGCTGACGAAGTGCATCCTGTACCAAATGTTCCGATTCGTTATCCAAAGAAGCCGTTGCTTCATCCAGAAGAAGTATAGGGGCATTCTTTAAAATCGCTCTAGCAATCGCAATCCGTTGACGTTGTCCTCCAGACAACTGGCTTCCCTTCTCCCCTACCTGTGTATCCAGTCCCTCTGAGAACTGCTCTATGAATAAATGAGCATTCGCATGTACCATTGCCTCTCGTATATCTTCTTCAGAAGCTTCCAGATTTCCATAAAGGATATTCTCTCGAATGGTTCCTGTAAAGAGTTGAGGCTCTTGCGGTACCAGTGCATAAAGAGCTCGTATTTCTTGTAAAGACATATCCGAATAGCTTACCCCATTCACAAAAATCTCCCCATGAACAGGACTATAAAATCCGAGTAACAAGCGGAACAAAGTACTTTTCCCGCTGCCGCTTGCTCCTACTATCGCAGTGAATTTTCCATGTTCAATCTCCATACTGAAATGGTCCAGCACTTTACGATCTGAATAGGAAAAATCAACTTGTTGAAGGGTAACATGAGCTACCTTCTCTTCAAGGATACTCCTCGGTAAGGAATCCTGTTTCTTCTCCTCTTCGGGTTGCTCTTTAAGCACTTCTTGTATACGATCTGCTGCTCCTAGTGAAACCTGAAGTTCTCCCCAGGTAGAAGCAAATGTCGTGAATGGCATAATGACGTAGTTCATCAGCTGAACAAAAGCCATGAGACTTCCAATCGTAATGACATCCTCAGCTACAAGATAGGCTCCATATGTAATGGCGAGGACAAAAGCCGAAAAACCGATCATATTGGATAAAGATTGCAAAATACTAGTGGTCACACCCAGCTTTATTTCCTGCTCTTTTACAGCCTTAGACTGGGTGCTGAATTTCTTATTAAAAATGGATTCCAATCGAAACACTTTGAAAATCATACTCGCGCCTGCCACATCCTGTACAAAGGAGGTCATGTTCCCCCACTTTTGCTGTGATACAGTTGATCTCTCACGAATACTGCGCCCAAGCAGTAGACCACATAATAAAATGGTTGGTCCAATCAGCAAGGAGATTAAAGCAAGTCGCCATTCAATGATGACGAGGTAGATAAAAGCACAGAGAGCCATAAGCGGATTTTTGATCAATTCAATCAGAGTATGACCGAGTGCGCTGCCAATCGTCTTGTTGTCCGTCGTAATTCGGGATAGCAGGTCACCTGAATGGTGATTATCATAGTAGGACTCCGGAAGCCCCAGTAGTCTACGAAACGTCAAGGTACGGAGCTGATCCTGTACGTTTGCAGATACACGAGTTTTTAAATATCCATTCACATATTGATTAATACCCATGATGAGAATAAGGGCAATTCCAGCGTACAGCAGAGGAAGAAATGTAGCCGTATTACGGGATACAGCCGTTTCGGTTAAGTTGCCAAATAGCCATGCAATTGATAAATTCATCGCGATATCAATCATGGTTACCAGACCAAGCACAACATAGAAATACCAATATTTGCGGATTAGACCTTTAAAAACAGCCACCCTATACAGCTCCTTTTATCCTGTAGTTTGGATTTCCTTAATCACTTCTTTCACTTCTTTGCTTGCTTTTATTACTCCGAAATGCTGGATGTGCTTCACTGTGTCACGTATGAGTTCTGCATCGACATCCTTAGTAAATACGAGTTGGCCAATAAGACGAATCTCGATCTTTGTGTTAGACTCCCGTAACATTTCAAGATCATGCCGATCATAAATTACTACACCAACTGCTGTTATTTTCCGTGTCACATAATCCTGGATGTCCTTCCGATGTGACTCCAGCTGATTCCGAATGGCTGTACGGATAAAATCAGTCCGGTTTGAATAAAAAGCCTGATCTACCAACAGATCCATCTGACCCAAGTCTACAATCCCCACGTTTACGGTAACTTTCTCGATTTTATCTTGATCATTCATTGCGGAAGTCCTCTTTTCCTAAATTTATACTCCAGATGGAGTATAATCACCTTACTTTATAACATTTTATTCCAATATATTCAAATTATTTTATTTTGAATATAAGAAGAAAAAGCCTGCTTCAACGAAGCAGACTTAGCGTATAAGATATTTATATTTTATAAGGCAAAATGTTCTTTAAGCAGTTTTAAGAATACATTAGGAAAAGCCAGGGTCTCCATATCTTTAGGTCCAATCCACTTATATACATACCCTTCCGTCTTATAAGTTTCGATCTGCTCTGCCACCATAGCAGGGCTGGCCACGTGATCTGCTTGTTCACAACGATACACTTGAAGATTCCAATGAATATGACTAAACGTATGCTCCGCAATTTTCCAGAACTCTTTCGGATTTACAGCGTAACCCTCGTCTAGTAGATGACCTTTCATTATGTCCATTGCCGGCTCATCTGGTACCGGAGAGGCGAGTCCACCCGGCTCAGAAGCAAGTACATGCGGCAGCTCCCACATTCTAGCAAGCAGCCCGGTTTGCGGACGCTGGCGAACAAGAATCTTACCTTCGTTTATTGACGTCCCCGTAACTAATGCTGCTATGCGCTGCTCTGGGCGGGGAGGTTTTGCTTTCTTCTTCACAGGCAAAGTATCTTCTCTGCCTTCAATCCTTCCTTTGCACATCTCCATCACAGGACAAGTAAGACAGTGCGGCGATTTCGGTGTACACACAAGGGCTCCTAGTTCCATTAAGGCTTGATTAAAATCACCTGCTCGTCCTTGCGGGATAAGCTCCCCTGCCAAAGTCTCCATTTTAACCCGAGTACTGCCTTTCATAATATCGTCTTCAATTAGAAAATACCTTGATAGTACCCGCATAACGTTTCCATCCACAGCGGGTTCGGGCTGATTGAAGGCAATACTAAGAATTGCACCCGCTGTATACGGACCTACTCCTTTGAGGTTAAAGACGGCATCCTTTTCATTAGGAACCTCTCCCCCATGAAGCTCAAGTACTTGCTTTGCTGCCGCTTGAAGGTTTCGTGCGCGAGAATAATAACCAAGTCCTTCCCAGAGCTTCAGCACATCCTCCTCTGGTGCTTCGGCCAGATCCGTCAGAGCCGGAAAGCGAGTAATAAACCGTTCGAAATAAGGCTTAACGGTTTCTACCCTGGTTTGTTGAAGCATAATTTCAGATACCCAAATATAATAAGGATTGCGATGGCGACGCCAAGGCAAATCCCGTTTATTCTGCATATACCAATTCAGCAACTCGGTGCTGAAATATTGTTTTGCCATACGTTGATCCATTTCCTGTTTGTTCTCCCATCCTGGTTTTACATCTATGTTTAGCTACATTATTCTGTCGTTTTGTCTATTCGTTCCACTATCGCAAAAGCTGCTGCCACAGCGGGTTGATGTGAAATACTCAGATGAATAAGATACTCCTGTTCCCCGGTAAGTTCAAGACGCTGCCAAGCATCTGAAGTTAATGAAACAATAGGTTTTCCCTTCTCATCAGGTAAAATTTCGAGATCCTGAAATCCAATCGTTTTTCCGATTCCGCAGCCAAATGCTTTTGTTATCGCTTCTTTAGCAGCAAAACGCCCCGAGACATAAGCCAGCTCATCTTTATTTCGTGAAAATAGAAGATCCTGTTCTCTCTTGGTTAGAAGCCGGTTAAGGAATGAAGTCCTTCGATCGCTTGCTAAAATACGCTGGATTCGCTTCGTTTCCAGTACATCATTACCGATCCCATAAATCATCTGAGATCACCACCCTTCTAGATTAGGTCCCATCTATTGTACCAGTCTGACTCACTAGAATCTATGTTCGAGAAATGACAAAAACCCCCGTTTCCGGCAGAAGCCAGGAATTACGGGGGTTACTTATACTTAAAACACTCTGTGTTATTATAATACGTATTTTATTAAATACCTGGAATTGGGCTACGTTTGTGGCTTGTGCGTCGATAAGCTGCTTCGAGCTTCTCTTTTGCTTCAGCTGAAATTTCTTTGCCTTCCAGATAGTCGCTGTTATCCTCGTAGGAAATGCCGAGTTCAGCCTCATCGGTTTGACCTTCCCAAAGACCTGCTGTAGGTGCCTTATGAATAATTTGATCAGGTACACCAATATGAGCAGCAACCTGGCGGATCTGACGTTTGTTCAGACTTGCTAGTGGAGTGATATCAACCGCACCATCGCCCCATTTTGTATAGAATCCAGTAATCGCCTCTGACGCATGATCTGTTCCCACAACGAGCAGATTCATTTCGAAAGATAATGCATATTGCATGACCATACGCGTTCTTGCTTTTACATTTCCCTTGCCCTGTGGGGACATATGACGAGACATCCCCATATTTTTGAAACCATGCTCCACTTCAAGAGCGATTTCATTAACGGCTTCTTCAATATTTGTTTCTACTGTATATTTTAGGTCGAATGCTTTTGCTGTAGCATAACTATGTTCGATATCTGCTTGCTCGCCGTAAGGTTGGAATACGCCCAGCGTTTTGTATTCTTCCCCTGTTTCCTTCGTGAGTTCGTCCGTAGCTTGTTTACATAAACCTGCTGCAACTGCACTATCGAGTCCACCGCTAATCGCAATGAGAAGTCCCTTCGTACGTGACTGCTTCACATAATCTTTCAAAAAATCCACACGTTTGCGTACTTCTTCTTCTGGATTAATGCTTTTCTTCACCTTTAATTCAGCAATGATTTGTTCTTGTAAACTCATCGTTCACACCTCGGTTTCTCTATAGTAATTGTACAGGGTATAAGAAAAGAAAAAGCCAAAACGCCCCAAGTGCGTTCGGATTTTAACCGAAAACAGAGGGGCGTTATGTACCTGACTATTTGCAGTAACGGTTAAAAGCGTCTGTCAGGTCAGCCGCAATATCTTCTGCAGAACGGTTTTCTACCTGATGACGTTCGATAAAGTGAACAAGTTCCCCATCCTTGAGCAGTGCTATAGAAGGAGATGATGGTGGATACGGAGCAAAGAATTCACGTGCTTTTGCAGTTGCTTCCTTATCTTGACCTGCAAATACAGTGAATAATTGGTCCGGTTTCACCTCATTTTCCAGCGCTTGAGCAACTCCTGGACGTGCCTGACCTGCTGCGCATCCGCATACAGAATTGACAACGACCAGTGTTGTTCCTTTCGCTTCTGGCAAATTCGCTTCTACTTCTTCAGCAGTGCGAAGTTCCTTTATTCCAAGGTTCGTAAGTTCATCCCTCATAGGCTGAACCATATCTCTCATGTATTGATCAAAAGACATAGACATGCTTTATTCACTCCTTATGGATTCTTTGTATATTAGATTATCATTCTAAAAATCGATGCTAACCTTATTATACATTCATAAGTTGTGAACGCAAGGGAGGAAGAACGCTCACGAAACCATGGATCTCCTTCATCGTTACACAAGAATTTGAATCTTTTTGCAACCTAGGTTGCTGGGAAATTGTCGCCTTGCAGCTTCTTGTCAGTTACTTGACCTTTAGAATGACTCTTCTTGTTGGATTCCTTTTGTAGCTGTTGTTGTTTAGAATCATTTTTTGACACAGGGAATCCCTCCTTTCTTCGTCACAAAGTTAACTATGATGCTTACGCCACACAACTAAAGCTTGATGGCAAACTTATTATGACTCTGAATAAGGATTCTTATCCCCTCTTAACTTATGCCCCTAAGTTCTTATGTATTGATACACGAATCCGCCTTAGATTAAACAGACTGCCGATTTTATTGATTTTTGAAAATCACATGAAATGTAGTACCTATTCCCTCTTCCGACTCGATTCTGATGGTTGCATGATGTCTTTCAGCGATGCCTTGGCATAGTGATAATCCAAGCCCCGTTCCTTCTGATTTGGTTGTAAAGAAGGGTTCGAAGAGTTTATTCTGCGTTTCAAGGGATATCCCGGGACCACTGTCACTTACACTGAGTATCACATTTCCTTCGTCCAGTGCTGTACTAATGATCAACGTTCCTTTATTCCCCATCGCTTCCATTCCATTTCGGGCTAAGTTTAGAATTAGCTGCTTGATCTCCTTCGGATCAACAAACTTGCTCGGAATATCTTCATCTAACGTAACCTCTATGGTTTGACCTCTCATGTTCGCATCTGCAAGCAGCAGAGGGGTTAGTTCCTTAATGATATGATGAAGATGAATTTCTTCTTTTTCAGAAGCATGATTCTGAGCCAAAGAAAGAAAGTCATTAATAATACTGTTTGCACGATCTAATTCATCCATCACAATATGGTAATAATGATCAAGAGATCTGGGACTTTTCTCCCGAAGCAGCTGAAGAAATCCTCTGACTACGGCCATCGGATTACGCACCTCATGTGTAATACTGGCTGCCATTTGACCGACAACACCTAGCCTTTCCACATGAGCAAGTTCATTTCGAAGCGTCTCTAGTTCCGTAATATCCTGAAGAACCATGGATGAGCCAATCACCCTTCCGCTAATCGGATTTTTAACGGGTGATATGGTCGTGAAGTAGGTGTTAACTCCTACTCTTAAATATTCAGACGTGACTTCACCAGTTTGGCTTGCACTCTGAATTCGCTCGGTTACACGCAATCCATGTTCAACTCCGATGATGGCTTCAATTCGTTTTCCAATCATTTCTTCAGGTGAACCCGGCAAAAATTCCTTCGTCTTCATCTGAGTAAGCATTCGTGTATTGGCATTGACAATATTTCCATCTATGTCAAATGCAACGACCGATACAGGTACGGTATTTAATAAATGTTCATTCATATCTAATTGATGGCGATATTCTTTCCAGCGTATTTCAAGTTCAGAAGCAAAGCTGTGATACACCAAAATTTTTTCCATTAAATGAATAGCAGCTAGAAGGACAAGCAGTGAGGAAGAAATGTAAAGTGATGAATAGAGCCCAAATTCAATCTGTTCTGTCCGCTCTAAATTATATTTCCATAGAACAATCCCATAACAAGGAATGGTATAAGCACACCAGATCACTGAGAATATTTTCTTTTTACTGGATAGACTTGCTTTTTTGAAATGTTTTACGAACAATAACAATATAGGATAAAGTAAAGCACCTGATCCTAAAAAGACAGCGGGTTCTGTCCAATAGTCGGAGATAAAAAAGAAGGCTAACGTCGAAACGATAGAGACTAAAATCCCAATCGGATAGGATCCGTACAAGATAGATAAGGTGACGGGAACTAGACTTAAATTCAGATAAATCATTTCTAATAAGACAGACGAAAAAAGAAAACATAAACCAAGCGTAATAAGACAAGAGAGCAGTAAGCTACGCTGTATCTGCACTGACGGCGATGCTTTTTTCATCTCCTGAAATTCTGTACCAAGTCGACCTAAAAACAGGAAAAATAAAAGCGGAGTTATTCCAGCAAGCAGGACTTGCAACAAAATACCTTTGACCGCAAACATGGGCTGTTATTCCTCCTTTGCGCACCGTTACCGACACACTCTTATGTAACCTGATTAAAACATAGGAGGCATTATTTTACAATATTTTCCGTGTGTAGATATGCAAGCTTAACGATAATCTTCAAGTTCTTTTCTCTTTATTTCAAAATAAAAACAAATTACGACATCGTTTCGACTTCAAGTCTTGGTTCTGATACGATAGATAAGAGATCCATCCTGAGACCTACAAGAGGAATTTTGAAATCGTAATAAGGTATAGAAAGAGGTTATTTCATACAATGAATGTAAATGTAATTGTGATTGGCGGAGGACCATCCGGGCTCATGGCTTCTGTTGCAGCAGCGGAACATGGTGCTTCCGTTCTTCTTATAGATAAAGGAAATAAACTTGGACGGAAGCTAGGGATTTCCGGTGGAGGGCGTTGTAACGTAACCAATGCCAAAGAACCGGACGAGCTAATCCGTCACATACCAGGGAACGGCAAGTTTTTGTACAGTGCTTTTCAACATTTAGATAACAAAGGAATTATGCGTTTCTTTGAGGATCTAGGCATTGCTTTAAAAGAAGAAGACAACGGAAGAATGTTTCCAGTGTCCGATCGGGCCAAAACTGTAGTGGATGCACTCATCGGAAAAGCAACAGCGCTCGGGGTGAAGATTTATACAGATACCCCCGTATCCGAAATTGTGTATGAAGATCAGAAGGTTGCTGGAGTGAAGCTTACATCGGGTAAAATGATCCGCTCGGACGCGGTTATTGTCGCGACAGGAGGAAAATCAGTACCACAAACCGGTTCTACAGGTGATGGCTACCCATGGGCTGAAGCTGCGGGTCATACCATTACCGAACTCTATCCTACCGAGGTACCTATTGTATCAGGCGAGCGTTTTATTCAGTCCAAAGAGTTACAAGGTCTGTCTTTGTCAGACATCGCCCTTTCGGTTCATGATGCAAAAGACAAAGTTGTTATTCGGCATGAAGGAGATATGATATTTACTCATTTCGGTTTATCTGGACCTGTCGCTCTAAGATGCAGTCAATTCATTCGCAAAGTACAGAAGAAGACAGGTTCACATCAGGTAACGATGAAGCTAGACCTGTATCCTGCCAAGTCTCTTGGAGAAATGACGCAAGAACTCAAGGATAAACTGGCACAAGAACCGAAAAAAGCGATCAAAAACTCGCTGAAAGGAATCGTCCCCGAGCGGCTTATTCCTGTAATCCTGACAAAGGCAGAGATTGAAGAAGATACGACATATCACCACCTCCCTAAAGGCGCGCTTGAAACCCTTGCGAATTTAATCAAAGGTTTTCCTATTGTCGTAACAGGAACTCGTTCTCTTGCCGAAGCATTTGTGACAGGAGGCGGAGTGAACTTAAAAGAAATATACCCTAAAACAATGGAATCCAAGCTGATGCAAGGTCTTTATTTTTGTGGAGAGATTCTTGATATTCACGGTTACACCGGAGGTTATAATATCACTGCTGCCTTCTCCACCGGATACACCGCAGGCAAACACGCTGCTGAACAAACGACTGGAGCATAATAGATATAAACGATCTATTAAAGCTGTGTACACAAAAAAGCGATCATTAAATAATGATCGCTTCAGATTGTAGACAAAAGGCATTCGGAATGTATACATTCGGAATGCCTTTTGTCATTTCTACTTCTTTTCAAGAATAAATCAGACGGGTTTCTACCTGATTTACGCCGGGATTGGTCTGTTCCACGACCATCTCGCGATCTTCTTCAGATTCATGGCAAGAAACGTAAGCATCGCCTGCATGGACAATTTTTTCAGCCCTCGTAGGGTTGTCCATCGCATGCCATGCTTTTCTTTTGCATCTGCAAATACCCGTTCCACCGTTTCTTTTCGTTTCGCATAGATTTGTTTTACATGCTGGTGCTGTCTTAGATGCTCTACTTCTTCTAAGTGGTTTTGCCATACATGTCGCGTCACTACTTTTTGGTGGTTTTTGCTCTCTGTACACATGGACAAATAACGACACGATTTACAAATTTCTTTTGGAGATTTGTATTCTCGGTACCCTTCTTTATTGGTAGTCGAGTAAGGTAATACCACGTTAGCAGGACATAAATAGACGTCAAAATATTCATCATACATGTAGTCATTTTTTTGAAAACCTTCTTTTTGAGAACGTGGACGCGTATAAGGCGCGCAGGAGTAACCCCTTGCTCTAATAAATACTTGCTAATCCAAGGTGTTTTGTAGGCCGCATCGGTCCACTGCTACAGGTTTTCCAATCTTTTCTTTTACCAATTCTACGAGGGGCACAAGCAAGTGACTGTCATGTTCATTTCCGGGAGTGACAATGTTACCGAGTACAAATCCGTTTCGGTCTACTGTTGCGTGAAACGAATAAGCAAATTGTTTGGTCCGTTCATCTTTGACATAGTAGCCGCTGTCAGGGTCCGTTGTGCTTTGTTTGATTTCCTTTTCTTCTTCTTTTTTGAAAGAGTCCGGCGGAAATGGCTTTTTATCGTGGTCGTCCCGGTCTTGGTTAATTTCCTCTTCCAGTTTGCGTTGGTACGCTCTTGTTTCTTTGCGTCAACCTTCTTTTCGAATTTTCGTTTGTTCGCGCTCGCTTTTACGTGTGTAGAATCGATGAAAACATGCTCCGCACTGAGTAAATGTTTCTCTCTTGCAGTCCGCAAAATACGGTAGAAAATCTGTTCGAATAGATCTGTATCTTTAAAACGACGTTCGTAGTTCTTTCCGAAAGTAGAGAAATGCGGAACTTTATCATAAAATCCATAGCCCAAAAACCAACGATACGCCATATTGGTCTGTACTTCTTCGATCGTTTTTCGCATGGAACGAATACCAAAGGTATATTGAATAAGAGGTAGTTTAATTAAGATGACCGGATCGATGCTAGGTCGTCCAATTTCCGAATAATGATCCTGAACCAAATCGTAGATGAAAGAAAAGTCGATCGCTGATTCGATTTTGCGAACCAAATGATCTTCTGGCACGAGTTGATCCAGGGCAACCATTTCAAGTTGGTCACGCTGAGTGGATGATTGTTTCGTTAGCATGATTGTCACCTCAATAAAGTAGTTACTACTATTGTAAAATAAAAAAGACTGCAGGCAAACTAGTTTAAGCTAGTTTGTCTACAGTCTGAAGCGATCATTAAATAATGATCGCTTTTTTTGTATAGTTACGCTTTTACACTTCCAGAAAAACCGCCGTAAGCTGCCCCAAAATCATCATGGTCATTACTGTAATTACGGTCTTCTTCCAAGAAGTTATCTCCAAAAGGATTGTCGCTTCGTCCAGATAAATAAGCTTCATCTAAATCTTCATTTACCGTATGGGCCGGAATGGACAGGTATGCGAATTCTGTATCCTGTTTAGCATCCGAATGTGGAGTAAGCCCCCCACGATTGCCGTTCTCATCCTGTATTTTTCCTTCAAATACTTCAACGATTTCAAGAGCTGTAGTAATGTCCTGTTGCTCTATTTTTACATCCATAAGACCTGATCCGAGCATTTCCGGTTTATATCCTAGCTCAAGTAAGGTATCAAACGCCCCACGAGCTTTTGTCTGATCAGGAAACATAATCATGATTGCAGGTTCTTCCACGTCGATCATCCTCTCTTCATCTTATCTAGACTTCAAGAATGCCTGTCACGCTATCTTTAGTATGACAATGTAAGAGTCTTTTTATGAAAAAATGAAGAGAAAAATAATTTACATAGATCAAGGAGATCAAGGAAGTTTAGATTACAGATAAATAAATTTCTTACTAATCTTCGTCAGAAACGGGCTCAGGCGCTGCATTCCGCAGACCGGCAGTAACAAGAAAAGCAATAACGGCAATGATCATCATAATCACGAAAAGCGAATGTAAACTGAGTTCAAGTACATTTTGCAGCATCATCTTCAAATGTTCTGGCATAGAAGCCGTACCATGCGGAGCAAGGATTTGATTAATGTCCGCTTGTGTGATGCCTTGCTCGGTCAGATTCTTCTCTTCCGAAAGGGCGGCGATTCGCACATTTAACCAAGTACCAAAAGCTGCAGCACCGATGGTTTGTCCTAACGTCCGCGTGAAAGTATTCAGTGCGGTAGAAGCTCCTCTTTGACGATGACCCACAGAAGACTGTGCAATAATGGTAAACACAGTAAAAGAAAATCCAAACCCAATACCGTAGATAAATGTATATACATACATCAACCATTCGGGTGTGCTGGCTGTCGTAAATAGTAAACCAATTGAGCCGATTACAATAGCCGTGAGTCCAATCAATGTGGTTTTACGTGAGCCAAGCCGCACAAGAAGTCTTCCTGCAAGTATTCCTCCAATTAACCATCCAATGGACATCGGTGCGAGCATTAAACCGGAAGAAGTCGCATTTCCTCCACGCACTCCTTGAACCCACAGAGGAAGGTAACTAGATAAACCAATGAGCAGTGCACTTATGAGCATGCCAGAAATATTAGATAAGGTGATATCCCGAATCCGGAATAGACTCAGCGGAACAAGTGGTTCCTCTGCTTTCCTCTCGATACAAACAAACAAGATAAGAAAACATATAGCACCAATGAGTAGAAGAATAATGAACGGTGAGGTCCATGCGTAAGACTGACCGCCGAGTGTTAGTACAATTAATAACGAAGTAATCCCAATAATAAAGGTAATAGCACCTGCAAAGTCGATTTTCGTATTTCGTTTCACTACTTCTTCTTTAAAGTACTTCGCAACAAACCACATCGCTAGAAGACCAAAAGGAATATTAAATCCAAATATCCACTGCCAGCCGAGGTAATCCACAAAATAACCGCCGATCAAGGGTCCGACTAATGAAGATATTCCCCATACCGAACTAATCAATCCCTGAACCTTGCCGCGTTCTTCAATGCTGTAAATGTCACCGATAATAGTAAAAGTCACAGGAACTACAGCCCCCGCTCCAATCCCCTGAATGGCACGATAAACAATTAAACTTTCCATATTTACAGCGAAACAGCATAAGATACTGCCTAATAAAAATAAAGCTACACCGATCAGAAACACCGGTTTCCTGCCGTACAGATCGCTAATTTTACCAAAGATCGGGGTACTCACCGCCATAGTCAGTAAGTAGGATGTAAATATCCAGCTTAACAGCGATACATCCCCCAGATCACTAACGATCGTCGGTCCTGCAGGTCCAATCACGGTCCCTTCAATGGCAGACAAAAATGTGGCCAGCAGCACACCGATTAAGATGAGACCACGGCCATTTATGTTATTTGTTTTCGTCATGAAAATTAATACCTTCTTTCCTAAGTTCGCTTTCTCACGCAAACCTATTCCATATTACCATTACCTTACTTCCCATGGAAGGAAGGATCTTCATTTATTCACCGGTAATTCTTTGAAGTGTTTATTTATTTTATTTTCTTAAGTACTTCCATTCTTCAAACAAAAGGGAGTGCATCTGCATATCCTTATAACCTGTAGATGTATATTGCAGCTGCCGAAGAATTCCTTCACAGCTAAACGATAAGGAGGAAAGCAGCTTAGCAGAAGCCTCATTTCGAGGATCAACTAAAGCCTCTATACGGTTTAATTCCATGGTAGTAAAACCGAAATTCAGCATTGCTTTTATCGCTTCAGTCATGAGTCCTTGCCGCCAGTGCGAAGATGCCAGTTCATATCCAATCTCACCACGGAATGCACCTTTCAGCTGCCAATGGTTAAATCCACAGCTGCCAATAATTTTACCGCTGCTCTTTTCAATGATTGCCCAGCGAAAACCCTCCTCATTCTGCGAGCACTCATCCAGGAGTTCAATCATTTCCTCAGCATCCTCTTCGCTGTGCATCGATTCGATGTTCATATATTTTGTGACGACTGGATCAGACCATACCTGGAAAATAGCCCTGCTATCCTGCTTCTGCAGCTTTCTCAGCCACAATCGTTCTGTATGTAATTCAGGGAGATTCCCTGCGCATTTATACATGTTAAATCCTCCTATACATCCTGTTATGAAGTAAAACGGCTTGTTGCTCTAGTCATCTAATCACAGGAAGAAAAAGAAGACAAGTGGTTAATCATAGGTACCGGGATATCGGACTTAATTCAGGGGGCATACTACGTCAGTATCCATGGAAGGAGGAACGACCTGATATGTATCAGATTGCTTTTATTTTACTATCCTTCTTACTCATAGTTGAAGGACTTCTTACGTTTACTTTTAGAAAAATGATACGAATGAAGGTACGCAGTGAAGATTATTTGTTCTCCATGCTTGAAAAGGCAGGTGTGTACCACCGTTCTGCCTATGATGAACTAGCGAAAGAAGATGTATGGATAAAAAGCCAAGATGGTCTTAAGCTCCATGGCGTCATTGTCGAACCCAACCCTTCTTCCCATCGCTGGATTATTATAGTGCACGGTTACACAGCTTCTCACTCCATATCAACGCAGTACATTACGATGTTCTCCGAATTAGGATTTAATTTACTGCTCGTTGATCAGCGGCGACATGGAAAAAGTGAAGGCATTTATACGACGTTCGGGTACAAAGAAAAGTATGATGTAGCAGCCTGGGTAGAGTTTTTATACGAACGCGTTGGTCAGCACTGCCTCATCGGTCTGCATGGGCAATCTCTAGGCGGCGGGACGGTACTCGAATACCTGTCCATTGCAAATCCCTGTGTAAAATTTGTGATTGCCGATTGTCCTTACTCTGATCTGACTGAACTTATGAAGTATCAAATTAAACGTGTGAAACTTCAGGCGTTTCCCTGGTTTTATTCCATCATGAATCGGCGTGTACTAAAAAGAGCAGGGTTTCGGCTAGAACAGGTGTCGCCGCTTCGCGCTGTACAAGAAAGTGAGCTTCCTGTCATGTTTATTCATGGCCTAGAGGATCGATTTGTTCCTACCTATATGAGCGAAGATTTATTCGCCCATAAAATCGGATTCAAACGTTTATTATTAGTGGAAAAGGCAGAGCACGCTAACGCTTATATGACTAATCCGTCCTTATACCGTAAGGAAGTTATGCATTTTGTTAATGAGATTTTGTACAGAGAAGAAAATCTCGTATATAAAGAAACAACCCAGCCATTTTCTGAGAATCATCCATCTTTTTCTTCCGATATAGCCAAGGGAATAGATTCACTTACTCCACTTGAAGCTTAATAAGTTTTTGCATCTTTATTTAATAAAAAAGAAAAAGCACGTGAGCCCTTAGTTCATAAAGGTGCACGTGCTTTTTCTTTTTCTCATCATATGATTGGAAGCGGACTATACGGTTTCGGTTTCTACAACTTCTGCCGTCATCGATCCGAGCATTGTACGAACTTCTTTAAATTCTGCGATTCCTGCTCCGGTGATACTGAATTTATCATCGTGAGAAGTTAGGAAATTCTCTTGTGTAAGTCTCTCCAGCTCTTGTTTCACTTCACGCTCACCTACTCTGTAACCTTGTGTTTCAAGTTCCGTGAGTACGCCCGTTACCGTTAAATCATCACTTTGAGCCATGTGAAGCATGTGAATCCGGATAAATAAATTTTGTGTGTCTGCGAGCATATGATAACTCCTCTCTCTGATTAAAATTGGCTAACAACATAGAATCATATCCATTGTGTAGTTTATAAAACTTCCTTCGTTTACTTCATCATTACCCTTGCTTACGTGAGATCAATCACATACAATTAATTAGATATAACGATAATTTTTTCTCACGATACACAGGGGAAACATAATACTAGCGACTTATCTGGAAGGGGATCACACATGTCATTTCAAACCGCTGCCTACGAAGGAACACGTCAAGAACAATACAATACCGTCCTCAGTCAGTTAAAAGGCTTAATCTATGATGAACCTAATGCAATAGCCAATATGGCAAATGCTTCTGCTTTGCTTAATGTGTTCTTACAGGATATCAACTGGGTTGGATTTTATATTTATGATGGTAAGGAACTCGTTTTAGGGCCTTTCCAAGGTCTGCCTGCTTGTATTCGTATTGGAATAGGAAGAGGCGTATGCGGAACTTCCGCTGAGCAACGCCGCACTTTACGAGTGGAAAACGTGAATGAATTCCCTGGACATATCGCTTGTGATGAGGCAACCAAAAGTGAAATTGTTGTTCCTATTGTGAAAAACGGAGAATTGTTCGGAGTGCTCGATATAGACAGCCCCAAATTATCCCGTTTTGATCAAGAAGATCAGGCGTTTTTGGAACAGTTCGTGGAAATTTTATCAACACAGCTTTAAGATAAATAGAGCTTAAAAAAACAGGCACCTCGAGACTGATCTCAAGGTGCCTGTTTTTCATTACTCCAGTTCCCGATCTGCCAGCACGAGCATACTGTCGCGCATATACTCTGCCATCCCTGGATGATAACGATTGTATATCTCCCTATACTGTATCTTGTCCACGTAAAGGTCTGCCAGACCTTTATATATCGTAGCCGTCGGAGTATAAAATTGTCTGACCCAATCCAAATGCATTCGTACCGTTCTTTGTACTTCCTCACTTGACGGAGTTAGCCCTCTCTCCATCGCATGTTGAAGCTGTTCATTAATCATATCCAGCGTCTCCTGGGAAGATAAATAATCTTCCTCCTCTTGAGTAGTAGAGTCACTTGACTCAATTTCTCTTGAGGAGGGGTTCAGCAAACCCATGCTGTTCTTTTTCTTCTTACTAAAACCTTGAAATAAATGATTGGGTTCGATCTCCTTATGGAGTTCCAAAGACTCAATTGTTTCATCTACGGACTGAATTAACGTATGAATTCGAGAAGATTCCCTGAGTAATTGCAGGCGGTGATCATGCAATCTGCCAAGTAGTTCCTTTGGCTCCGCTTGCATTCGTTCTTTAATTTGATGGACTGACATCGACTGTTCTCGATATAACATAATCTGCTGAAGTGCAAGCAAGCTATCATACCCATACTTTGGTGAATGATCTAGGTTGCCATGAGATTCAAGTAAACCTTCTTCCTCATAGGAAGTTAAAGTCTCTTGATCCACCCCTGTAAAAGAGGAAAGATCATCTAATGTATACTGCAACGCTCACACCTCCTTCCTGCTGTTTTTGGTTTGTAAGGTCGTCTTTTCTCATCTGAAGTTCTTATAGATAGGAACATTTGCACGTATGAGCTTCTCATTTTACTATATATGGTTAGTTACCCATTCTGTTCAGGATGAACCGAAATACAAGAAGAATATGACGAAGGATAATCTAATTTCGATTAATAACGACAAGTTTGAGTTCAGTCATCGCATCCAAAGCATATTTAATCCCTTCTCGGCCAAACCCACTCTGTTTCACACCACCATAAGGCATATGGTCTACACGAAACGTAGGGATATCATTAATCATAACGCCTCCCACCTCTAGTGTATCTGCTGCTTCCATTGCATCATTAATGTTTTGTGTGAAAATACCGGCTTGAAGTCCATACATGGAATCGTTCACCAGATGGATCGCTTCTTTTATGGAGCTAACACTATGAACTACCATGACCGGTCCAAATACTTCCTGACAAGAAACTTTTGCAGCAAGAGGTACATTGGTTAAAATGGTAGGCTGGAGCACTCGGCCTTCTCGTTCTCCGCCAATCACTACCTTCGCACCCTCTGCCTTCGCTTCCTGAATCCAGTCCTGCACTCGCTGTGTATCTTCCTCTGTAATGAGCGCTGAGACATCGGTATTCGGGTCCAAAGGATCGCCTGTACGCAGCTTAGAGACTCTCTCAGCTAAAAGCCTAGTAAAGGTATTGGCAACTTCTTCATGTACATACACACGCTGTACCGAGATACATACCTGACCTTGGAAAGAGTATGCCCCTGCTGTCACCCGGTCTGCAATTGCTTCTAAATCTCCTGCTTCCTGATCAATAATGACCGCAGCGTTCGATCCAAGCTCGAGGGTCACCCCTTTTAATCCCGCTTTTTCTCGTATTCCCGTGCCGACTTTTGGACTCCCCGTAAACGTGATATGCTTCACACGTGGGTCAGTTACCAGCTTATCCCCAATCATCTTCCCATTTCCGCTGACCACCTGTAGCGCACCTTTAGGCAAGCCTGCCTTTTCAAACAATTCGGCAATCAGATAGGCAGACAAAGGTGTCTGTCCTGCAGGTTTTAACACGATCGTATTCCCTGCTGCGATGGCAGGTCCAAGCTTATGTGCAACCAGATTCATGGGAAAATTAAATGGCGTGATCGCTCCGACCACACCGACAGGTTCTTTCACTGTGTAAGCAATTCTTCCCTCACCGCCAGCTGCTGCATCCATAGGGATCGTCTCCCCCTGGATACGTTTGGCTTCTTCTGCTGCAAAGCGATACGTTTCAATCGTCCGATCCACCTCAGCCCTTGCTGCTTTAAGGGGTTTTGCAGCCTCTTTAGCGATTTGCTCTGAAGCTTCCTCTTTCCGCTCTTCTAATAGTTCTGCCACTTTAGCAAGGATAGAAGAACGTTCATGTGCAGGCATCTTGCGCGTGACTTTAAAGGCTTCCACTGCACCTTCAACAGCATCCTCTATATCTTGTTCTGATGCAATAGCGACTTGTGCGATCGTTTCTTCATTGTAAGGAGAAAGTAGTGTCGTATAGGATTTCGCTTCTCTCCATTGTCCATTAATATATAAATGCTGTAATAACATCGTATGACCCTCCAGTCAATTTTTTAGTTAAGATGATCTATGAAAAAAGAACCGTATAATTATTATCCTCTTATAAAGTAATATCCCGCTGACAGTAATTAAAACAATAATGACTAACATTTTTCTCCAAAGGTCATGTGTTTGGAATAGTAATTGTCTGATGAAATCCACGGCGAACCAAGTTCTGCTAAATAAACAAACATAAAAAAAGCCTGCATCCAGTAAAAAGGATGAGGCTTTTTTCTCAAGTTTACATAGGTTGCTATATAACTGTTGAAGCAGGTTCTTTATATCGTAAGATGCGCATGGCGTTCAGTACAGCAAGAACAGTAACACCAACATCAGAGAAGACAGCTTCCCACATGGTTGCTATCCCAAATGCACCGAGGATGAGGAAAATCGCTTTAACACCCAGTGCAAAGATGATATTCTGCCATACAATAGCTCGGGTCCGTTTCGCAATACGAATGGCCGTTGCAATCTTAGAAGGTTCATCCGTCATGATGACAATATCAGCAGCTTCGATCGCTGCATCCGATCCAAGACCTCCCATAGCTACACCCACATCAGCCTGAGCAAGAACAGGAGTATCGTTAATTCCATCACCAACAAACATCACTTTCTCTTTCGGATCTTTCGAAGCAGTAATCCGTTCCATCTGCTCCACTTTATGCTGCGGCAGCAGTTCGGCATGCACCTCGTCTACTCCAAGTTCCTTCGCAACGGATTCGGCAACGGAGCGAACATCCCCCGTAAGCATGACTGTCTTACGGATCGAGAGGGAACGAAGGTCATTAATTGCGCGGGCAGCATCTGCCTTGATCCGGTCAGAGATGACAAGATGTCCTGCATAAGTACCATCAACCGCCACATGAATGACCGTGCCATACAATACGGCATCCTCATATTTTATCCCTTGCTGTTTCATCAGTTTCGTATTCCCTGCAAGAATGATATGCTCATCCACCCTGGCTCTAATCCCATATCCGGATAGTTCCTCATAATCGGTAACCCGCTCTTCTTGAAGCGGTTCTTGATATGCTTTCCGAATAGATGCAGCGATCGGATGATGGGAATGCAGTTCGGTATAAGCTGTATGTTCAAGTAATTGTTGTTTCGCTTCCTCTTCTGAACCCGCAGATGAAAGTAACGGATGAGAAGGATAAATACCGGATACTGCAAAGACTCCTTCCGTAAGGGTTCCTGTTTTATCAAATACAACTGTTTTTACTTGACTTAAGGCTTCAAGGTAATTCCCACCTTTTACAAGTACACCTGCTTTGGATGCTGCTCCGATCCCTCCGAAGAATCCAAGCGGAATGGAAACGACAAGTGCACAAGGGCAGG
The DNA here is from genome assembly GCF_965111595.1 of Paenibacillus sp. Marseille-Q7038. Lineage (NCBI taxonomy): Bacteria > Bacillati > Bacillota > Bacilli > Caryophanales > Paenibacillaceae > Paenibacillus > Paenibacillus sp. Marseille-Q7038. Next base: position 3,432,745 of record NZ_CBCOOM010000001.1, read on the forward strand.
AAATAACAAGAAAGATCAGTGCCCGATAGATCCAGTCTGAGAATTCAGCACCACTGATCACAAGCGGCGGGATTATGGCTAACAGCAGGGCTACAATGACGACAATCGGAGTATACACCTTTGCAAATTTATTAATAAATGTTTCCGTAGGTGCTTTTTTGTTCGATGCATTTTGGACAAGATCCAAAATTTTCGATACGGTTGACTCTCCGTAAGATTTGGTTACTTTTATTTTTAGGACACCATTCAAATTAACAAAACCACTCAGCATCTCGCTACCTGGCTCTACTTCCCTAGGAAGAGACTCCCCTGTCAGCGCAGAGGTATCGAGCATAGAATTTCCTGTTAGTACGATTCCATCAAGTGGAACCCGCTCTCCGGGTTTCACAATAATGATATTCCCTATTTCGACTTGCTCAGGTGAGATTTTACGAGTACCTTGCTCCGTCTCCACATTCGCATAGTCCGGCCGAATGTTCATTAGCGACTGGATGGACTTACGTGAACGGTTCACAGCAAGACTCTGAAACATCTCTCCAATCTGATAAAACAACATAACAGCGACAGCTTCGGGATATTCCTGAATAGCAAACGCACCCAAGGTAGCAATAGACATCAAGAAAAATTCATCAAATACCTGACCACGGGCTATATTGCGAACTGCCTGCCATAATACATCTCCGCCAATCAGCAGATAAGCAAGCACAAACAGGGCGATTTCGGCCCAGCCATCCATCGGCAACAGTGCTGCGAGGACAGCAAGTACCGTCCCTGCACCAAGCCGTACAGCAACTTTGCGCATTTTGGATGAACTATGATCATGATTATGACCTTCATGTCCGTCTGCTTCGTTGTGGCTGTGATCGTGTCCTTGGTGATCACGGTCATGATGATCTTTTCCGCTCTCTTGTTGACGGCTTCTCTCTCCTACTACGGAAACTTTAATATGTGAATCAAGCTGTTTAATTTTACGTTTCGCTTCCGTAATGACATCTTTTTCTGTCCCATCCTGTGTAGTTAGGACCATTTTACATGTTGCAAAATTAACTGATGCGGAAGTAACTCCTTGCAGTTTGCTAACCCCACTTTCAATCTTCATTGCACAGTTCGCACAGTCAAGACCATCCAAAAGCAGTTCGTATTTCACTTGTTTGGCTTCAGTACTCACGCTCTGTCATCTCCTCTGACTTCCCATGGAAATTGTTAAAAGTAATATATGAGCAACTGTTCATATGTTTATGGATTTATTATATGCAACTGTCAAAGATGAAGTCAATGATACTTGGAGCAAAAAATATATATTTATGCACTTCCCCTTATTTTGGCTATAATAAAACTATATAAGAGGCGGTGATACACATGGAAAATCAAAAAATAATACCTATCGAAGATTGTGATGCAACTTGCTCTGGTTCGGATACATCACTAGAGAACCTCAGAAACTCCTTGCTTGATAAAACAACGTCGGTACAAATGGCTGACTGGTTTAAGGCATTCAGTGATCCGACCCGCCTTCGTATTATTGATGCATTATTACAGAGAGAATTATGCGTTCATGATCTCACAGTACTTTTGGATATGGGACAATCGGCCATTTCTCATCAGCTTCGTTCCCTGCGCAACATGCGTATCGTGAAGCGGCGCAAAGAAGGTAAAACCGTATATTATTCGCTCGACGATGGACATATTGAACAAATCTTCATCCAGACTCTTCAGCATATTAAACACGAGTAACATCGGTTTGCCTTCTTCAAAAATAAAAAGAAGCATTCATGCAGTTAACGTCTGCAAGAATGCTTCTTTTTATTTTATATCTTGATCGTAGAGCCCCGATCCATCCCTGAACCAGAGGAATAGATGTGTGAAGAGCACTTTAAGAACAGCATAACCGGGTACGGCCAGCAAGATCCCCGCCACTCCAAACAAATTCCCTGCGGTCAGAATGACAAAGATAATGGTAATGGGATGTACTTTAAGCGATTTCCCCATAATCTGCGGGGATATGAATTTTCCTTCTATCAGCTGAACAATCGTCCAAACTGCAATCATTTTTAGCAGCATCACCGGTGAAGTAAAGGCGGCAACGAGAAGCGCAGGTGTGATCGCAATGGCTGGTCCGAGATAAGGAACAATACTCGTAAAGGCAGCAATCACAGCAAGGATGAGCGCATAATCTAGGCCGATAATGACGTAGCCAATATACAGCAGAACACCAATACAGAAGCTCACGATAATCTGTCCGCGAATATAAGAACTGATCTGATGATTGGATTCCGAAAGGATTCTTGTCGTCCCTGGCCGCATTTTGGTGGGCAGGAAGGATAACAGGTAATCAGGTAATTTCTTGCCGTCTTTTAATAAGTAGAAAAGAATAAAAGGAACGGTGACAATGGTAAGCACCGTCTCTGTCAGGATTCCTAAAAAACCGCCAATCCCTGAAAAAGTGGTGTCGAGAATACTGCTTGCCTGTTTAGATAAGTCCTGAATCATCTCATCGAAATTAACCGCGGTTTGAACCTGTGTCAGGTACTGACTCCCAATGAACTGTTCAAACTGATAGGCTACATTCTCATAATATCTTGGAAAATTAAGAATTAAGTCCTCAATCTGTTGCCGCACAACGGGAACGACCGCAAGAATCACAATCGTGATAATAGCAGCAATAAGGAGATATAAGATCAGAATCGAATATACCCTTTTTAAACCTCGTCGTTCTAATATATCCACCAGCGGATTCAGTAAATAATACACTACACCTGTCAATAAAATCGGTATCACAATGGTCCTGAACAAAACTTCTAAAGGCCGAAATACGAATGATACTTTGGTAAAGACCATAATATTGAGACCGATCAGCAAGATGACCAATAAAAAAAGAACAAATTTATTATTGAGAAAAAAACGCTTGAATCTGTCTGGCCAAACTCTCTCTTGTTCCATATATGCATCCCTTTCTTACGATCCAAATAGCTCCTATTTATATATTAAAGAAAAAAGCCCAACTTTCATACGTTTTTCTAAGCTCTTCGTTTCAAAAAACAAAAGTCCTATAAAAAAAACAATATATTATATATGTGTTATATACGTGTTATATATTAACATTCTTATGTGTATCCCTCCTTTTATTCGCTTTTGCAACCTAACATCTATTCACTTTCGCTAATAAAATGCAGGAAATTTATTATATATGTAATAAAGTGCAAACAATAATACAAATAATGTGTGCGCAAAATAAAAATCGATTCTTCTTATGTTAGATATATTGACAAAGTGTGGTTTTGCCTCTACAATACGGTCAAAGCCTTAAAAACAAACTTTACCATTTATGAGAATTGGCGGATGAAACCCTCATTCTCAAATTACAGTCAGCAGTGTGATGCAAGTCATTTTATACAAACAAGGAGTGGTTCAAGATGGAGGTCATCGGAATAAACAGTGTTTGGGTCATGCTGGGGGCCATTTTGGTATTGTTCATGCAAGGAGGATTCATTCTCCTTGAAGCAGGTTCAACTCGAATGAAGAATGCCGGTCACGTTGCAGGGAAGACGATTTTTACAGTCGGGATCGTATCGATCGTATTTTGGGCAGTTGGTTATGCACTGATCTTTGGCGGTCAAGGGAATGCAATCATTGGTTGGGGCGATTACTTCGCATTTAATGTCTCAGGCTCTTCTGCAGATGACACCGTAGCTCCAAGCGTTATGTTTATCTTCCAACTCGCTTTTGCTGCCGTATCGATGTCCATCGCTTGGGGAGGTTTTGCCGAAAGAGCAAAACTATCCGCATATCTCATCTTCGCTGTTCTCTTCTCCGTACTTGTATATCCCGTCATTGCTCACTGGATCTGGGGCGGCGGCTGGCTCTCTGAACATGGAGACCAAGACTTTGCCGGTTCTACTGTAGTTCATTTAACAGGGGCTTGTGCAGCTTTAGCGGCAACAATCCTGTTAAAACCGCGTATTGGTAAATACAATAAAGATGGAAAACCAAACCATATTCCCGGTCATAACCAAGTCTTTACAACACTCGGCGTGATGATTCTATGGGTAGGTTGGTTCGGATTTAACGCAGGCAGTACGCTAACCGTAGAAGATGGAAGTTTCTTCGGATTTGTCGCTATCAATACACAGCTTGGTGCGGCTGCTGGTGCTGTTGCTGCTCTCCTCGTTGCTTGGGCCTTTATGGGGAAAGCGGATGTAGGTATGATGTTGAACGGTGCGCTTGCAGGACTCGTTGCCATCACCGCGTCCTGTGCTTATGTAGATTCCTGGGCTGCCATTGTAATTGGCCTGATTGCCGGTATCCTCGTATTCTTCAGTATCCGCTTCTTCGAGAAAATGAGAATTGATGATCCCATCGCAGCCTTGTCTGCTCACGGTACTGCGGGAATCTGGGGTACACTCTCCACTGGTTTCTTCGCTACTCCTGAACTGGTCGATAAACTAGGTGTAGGTAACCCCGGGTTATTCTATGGCGGCGGCTTCGGTCAGTTAGGGGTTCAGGCACTTGGTGTCGTCACTTGTGCAGTCTACGCCTTCGCTGTATCCTTCGCAATTCTATGGGTCATGAAGAAAACGATCGGTATTCGCGTATCCGAAGAGGAAGAGTTGGTTGGGCTGGATATGAGTGAACACGGAACTTATGGTTATCCAGAACAACTCTCCGCAGAGATCAAAAAACCGAATTTCCCCCTCTAATTAAATATCCTCAGTACCGGCTGGATGGTTTCCCAAACCGTTCAGCTGGTTTTTTGTCTTTCACTTTAGTCCAAGCAAGGTTGGACTCCAGGGATGAGGGTGGTTCCTAGATCTCTTCGACTTTTGGCTTTGGCTGGACTATCGCTTCTTCAAATCCACTTATGTCCAGACAAAAGAAGTGGAGCAGAGAGCTTGGAAATATCGCCCCCCCTTTTTCCCCACCCGCATAGCTTTGAACTCGGCTTTTTGAAAGTTCGGCTTAGACTTCGGGAATGAAGGTGATTCCTAGATCTCTGCGACTTTTGGCTTTGGCTGGACCATTGCTTCTTCGAATCCACTTATGTCCAGACAAAACAAGCGGAGCAGGGAGCTTGGAAACACCGCTGTTCCCCTACTCCACCGTAGCTGAAACCAGGCCGAATTCAAACGTATGCTATAATAGAAGTAGAACTCACGGCGAACACCTAACTAAATCAGGGTCTTTTTTTCACTTCAAGGTCTTCGGAAAGGAAGTTTTATCTATGTTTCAAGTAGGCGATTATATCTTCTACCCCATGTACGGTGCAGGTCATATTGAGGCTATGGAAGAGAAGGAATTTCTCGGGGAGAAAAAGTGGTACTACCAGGTGACCATCGAGCATCCGGTAATGGAAGTCTCGTTTCCTATCCATAATGCTGAATCACTTGGCATCCGGAATATTGCGGATGAGGAAATGCTGGAAAGCGCACGATCCGTGCTTTTGGAACAATATTCAGAGCTACCTTCCAACCCTACGGCAAGACAGCAAAACCTGCTGAATAAACTTAAAACAGGTGATCTCCATATGGAGCTGCAAGTCATCCGCGATTTGAGTCATCTAAGTTCAAAAAAAACACTTGGCTGGACTGACAAAAACATGCTGAATAATGCACGTAAACTTGTAATCAGTGAACTCATAACTGCTCGAAATATTTCACCTGAAGAAGCAACTCTTCTGCTCGATAACACCCTTCATGCGGTACACTAATTATTCCTCAAAAAAAGCATGCAAATAACCCGGCCGCCATTAGTTCAGCGTACCGGGTATCTTTTTGTTCTATATTTTTTAGCGATCCGCCGGATAGACAAGCCCAATCTGTCTACGAACCGTGTCCATGATCGCCATCGTCACACTGGAATGATGATGTGAATTCACAGGTGATTCGAGCTCTCCGCTTTGTACGAGACGGATAAACTCTGCTGCCTCGTACTTCATAGCAGGTTCATTCAACACTTCCGAGATCGTCTCTGTTTCACCCTGTCGATAATGGATCTGCACTTTTCCAGGCGTACTAATATGGTCAATGACCATACTTCCCTCTTCTCCCTGGATTTCCGATGGCAGATAAGAGTTCGTTATTTTGGAGTACGTAATAACCCCGTCCATCTCTTTATATTGCAAGACGATACTTCCCTCACCATCTACTCCCGAACCCAGCATTACACTGGTCGCTTTGATATTCTCAGGTTGTCCGAACAGAACGACCATTGGATAGATGCAGTATACTCCGATATCCATCAGGGATCCGTTAGAGAATTCCGGCTTAAAAGCATTGAGAACTTTACCTTCTTTATATGCATCATAACGAGATGAATACTGACAATAGTTCACGTTAAATTTACGAATCGTTCCGAGCTTAGGCAACTCCTCCTGGATTCTAGCGAAACCCGGAAGCAGCGTTGATTTCATCGCTTCCATCAATACCACCTGATTTGCTGCAGCTGCGCCTAACATATCCTGAAGCTGTTTGCTGTTAGAAGCAATCGGTTTCTCACATAAAACATGCTTCCCATGGTTCATCATAAGTATCGCTTGTTCACTATGTAATGAATTCGGGCTCGCAATGTAGACAGCATCGAGTTCTTCACTTGCAGCCATATGCTCCAAATTCGTATAAATAAATTCCGCACCGTGCTTTTCAGCAAATTCCTTGGCGCGTGCCTCCGTCCGTGAATAAACAGCTGTAAGCTTAAAATCACTTAGCGTGCTTGCTGCCTCCAAAAAACGTTCTGTAATCGTATTCGTACCAATAATACCGAAGCGTACCACGTTACCCCTCCTCTTTACCTCTTCTCTTTTTTGTCATTGTATCATAAATAGGAAGAGGAGTTTTTGCTGTTCATATGTATCTTTATTTCTAGAAATCTAGATAATCACAAAGAAAAAAACCTCCTTTCTTATAGATTTTTTTGAGTTCATCACAAAACTGCTGAATTACCTCTTCATTTCGTCTGTAATATGTCCACTGACCAACACGTTCTGACAAGAGCAGGCCGGCCTTTTGCATCGATAACAAATAATTTGAAATAACGGATTGTGCAAGCCCTGCCTTCGCTTGAATATCTCCTACACATACTCCTTTTGTCCGATCTCCATTAGGAGGAGCATGATATAGATCACCGAAATGTTCTTCGGGTTTTTTGAGCCATTCAAGAATATCCCGCCTCGTCTCATTCGACAACACTTTATGAATCATTATAGGTTCCATAAGCTTCATTATATATACTCCTATCTATTTGTAAATAAAAATACCGCCTTTATTTTTCAATAAAGGCGGTATCGATAATCAATCTATTTTCCAGCGGTGTTCGCTACTCTACACTTAACATTAGGCTTCCATAAGCGGTGAGTACAAAAGCAAATCCGAGAATCAGTAACATGACGGGGCTTGCTTTTTTGTTCACAAATGAGATTATCATTCCCGCAAGGATAAGAAGAGCAAGCCCTGCAAGAGCAGCCCCGGGGATCGTAATTCCCCATTTCAGCGGTAAACTAGCTTCAGGATGAAGCATCATGAAAACTGCCGACGGATCATTGTACTGCAGTGTCTCAGCAACCGTATGAGCTGGAGCTTCCTGCGACATTAAGGCCGTGAACAAGAGCACAAACAGTATGATAATCGTTTCTGCTTTGAGCCAAGGAATTACAGCAAAACCTTGATTCAGCTTCATTTTACTCCGAATCAAAAATCCATTACAAAACCCACAAATAATGATCGGAACAAACAGTAAATGTTTCATTAACAGTGCCTGCCCATACGGCAGAATCCAGGAGTTTACATATTCAGGTACCGTGTAGCTCATCGTAAGCAGTCCCGATACCAGGATAAGTAAGACACAACCGATCGATACGGGGGTGAACCATTTCAGAAAACGATCCCAGTGACGAGCCTCCACTGTAAACCACGCAACAGCAAAAAGCACTCCCGCCCATACAGCCATAGAAAGCATATGAACCGTCTGAATGACAGCTCCCTTAAATCCTCCAATGGCACCTAAATGGCTGGCATAACCGAATGTTGCAATGATACACAGAACTATCAGCAAAGATGGATAGAGTATCTTTTTGTTCTGGAGCGCATCTTTTATCATCAAAAAGGTCAGGAGTAATAATAAACAGAGTCCAAATACCAGAAGGTATGCTTTCCCTTCTTTGAATGAGAATAGTACGGTGGACAGCGCTTTTCCATATCCAATACCTGAACCAAAACGGATAATAATCTGAAGGAGTGGTGCAAAAGCCAAAATCATTGTCCCCACGATACTCCATATCACCGCCTGACGTGGGATATGGAGTATCGGTCTTGCATTACCGGGAACAAGATGAATAATCAAACTCCCCATAAGAAACGCATAACAGATATATAGCAGACCTTCGCTAAGAAAGCCCATTTTTATTTTTTCCCTTTACGTCGTAGGGCAACGTAGGCACCCGCAATAATAACAACAACGATGAGTGCAATCCAAATCCCTGCATTTCCTGTATTTCTAGCTTCGGTTTCTTGCACATCGTCTTCTACAGGTGCTGCCGTATTATTTTGTTCATCTGCTGTGTCTTCGCTTGTTACAGGTGTATCTCCTTCTGTACTTTCATCCTCTACAGCTGTATTGTCCGGCTGTTCCGGCTCCACCGGTGCATCTACTGTAAATGCATATTCATTATTAATGGTATGTCCATCTTCCCCAACAATCGTCCAGTCTACCGTATAAGCTCCATTGGGCAGCGGTTCACTTAACTTCGCTGTAAGCGTATTTTCTTTGACCTCAATATTTGCTAGGTCCATTTCGTTGCCTTCTTCATTTACTACTTTAATCTCGCTAAGCGGCTCAATCGGTGTTTCAAATGTAAGGACTAATTCATCCAGTGCAGAAGTCACCGTATCTCCATTTCCAGGGACCGCACTTTCTAAACCCGTATGTGCAAAAGCAGCGCCTGGCAGCAACATTAAAAACAGAACCAGCGTAAGAATTCCTTTTTTCATCATTGTCATTATCAATCCTTTCTCTTGGAGCATTTATATTTAACACTCACTTACGACTCAGCATAACCCATCCTTCTAGAGCAAGAGAATAGCCCAGTCGGGTCATACTTTTCCTAAAAATCATGCTAAACCGGTTGAATTATGAACAAAAAGCAACTATCACGAGCGAAAAAACACTCAATTCTTGATCATATCCCTGCGCGCTCTAAAATAGTCCACTACAAAAGGCTAAACCAAAAAGAAGAAAGGATCAAGAATCCCCTCTTCTTTTTCAGATTTGAATGTTCCTATTTCCGCGAACGCGATCCGATCATGAGAATATACAGGGCAATGGCAAGCACTTCAGCAGATGCAATCACAATCCCCATTGGTACGGCCGTATCTTCGCCGCCGATTCCAACGAGAGGCGCTACCAGTCCTCCAAACAAGAACATAAGAACGCCAAGTAAAGCCGAAGCACTGCCCGCAGAATTCTTCTGATTCTGCATTGCAAGTCCAAAAGTTGCGGTATTTACAATACCAACACAAGAAACCACTAGGAAAAGTGGAATCAAAATACCAACCAGTCGAGCATCAGCTAAGATGGCAAGAAGTAAGCTGATTCCGCCGATCCCAGCAAGGGACAAGCCTGCAATCAGCAATCTTGTTTCTCCCACACGTCCTGCGAGTCTTCCCGCAATCTGACTCGCAATAATGATACCCGCTCCATTCATAGCAAAGATTAAACTGTAAGTTTGAGGGCTGACTTCGTAAATTTTTTGAAGAACAAAGGGTGAACCCGATATATAGGCAAACATAGCAGCTCCCACAAATCCTTGGCAAAGAGCATAGCCCATGAACACCCGATCTTTCATGATCGTACCGAAAGCGCGAAACGTCTGTTGCAGTCCGCCTTGAGTACGCTGATTTTTAGATAAGGACTCAGGAAGGCCAAGGATAACTCCGATCAGAGATAATACCCCAATGAAGGCGAGAACAACGAACACTCCTCGCCAAGAAGTCACCGTGAGCAGCTGCCCCCCTGCAATCGGTGCAAGAATGGGTGCTGCTCCATTAATGAGCATAAGTAAAGAAAAGAATTTCGTAAGTTCTGTGCCCGAATACAAGTCACGAACCACCGCTCGGGAGACAACAATTCCTGCCGCACCAGCAGCTCCTTGAATAAAACGCATCACAACAAACATTTCTATAGATGGAGCAATAAAACATAAGATTGAAGAAAGGGTAAATACACCGAGACCGATAAGTAGCGGTCCACGTCTTCCTCTCGCGTCGCTGATAGGTCCTGCTACTAACTGACCGAGCGCAAGTCCCAGCATACAAGCGGTAAGACTAAGCTGAGCGTAGGACGCAGTCGTGTTTAAATCATCTGCGAGAATGGTGAGTGCAGGCAGATACATATCGAGTGAGAATGGGCCGAAAGCTGACAGCGTTCCGAGTATAAACGCCAGCCAAAGCCGCTTCGCACGATCCGGTGTTTCCTGGATCGCCTGAGCTTGGGTCATGAATGTTCTCTCCTTTTTAGATGGATACGATAGAATTAGTGTGTACAATAATCGCTGTTTATTTGTTTATGTAATGTTTTTCATAAATCCCTTGGTTTATTTTACAATAATTCTGGCAGTTTACAACCATTAAGACTTCTAGAAGAGGACATAGCTTAGGCGTATTAACTTCACTCTCTAAGTTATTCTACGTATTAACGTTTCATTGAATAAATCATTTAGATCCTAGTTGATTTTGCCCCATTAATTATTCACCCCATGAGATAACATATTCAGAATAATGTAAATTATAGGGTGTAAATAAAAAAAGACATCCCTCATCAATAGGAGATGTCTTCTTTTAAATCGCGAACTTATTCTTCAGTAAGTGTCAATTCGATATGAATGACTTCTGATCTGCTTGCCAGGCGAATAGGTGGACCCCATGAACCAAAACCAGAGGAAACAATAACATGCATTTTTTCTTTTAGCATGTAGCCCCAATCCAGTTCGAAAAGTCGTCTTGTAATAAAATGATTGGGCGCGAATTGCCCCCTGTGCGTATGTCCACATAACAACAGGTCAGCGCCGCCCTCCTGAGCTTTATCAAATGCATAAGGCTGGTGATCCAGCAAAATAATCGGTTTTGTATGATCCAGTGGAGTAAGCAGATCTAACACAGATAAACGTCCTTCAGGATCCATACGTACTGCAGTCAGATCTTTACGTCCCGCAATATAGATAGCTCCTCCTGCCACGCTGACTACCTCGTCCCGAAGTACGGGAATTCCAATCTCACTCATTTCCTTTACATAATGCTCAACGTGCCCTCCGTAGTATTCATGGTTACCGAGCACTGCAAAAACACCATATTTGGCAGATAATTTCTTCATCTCGTTTGACATCTTATTTCGCAAAAAGGGTTCAATGGAATCATCAAGCACATCCCCTACCAGCAAGGTCAAATCAGGATTTAATCCATTGAGGAGTCCGGTCAGTTTTGCTAAATATCGATTGCCCACAATGTTTCCAAGATGGATATCTGAAGCCACTGCAATGGTGTACTTTCTAGGAGCACCTGGTTTTGGCTTCTTCGCTACCGTAACTTCATATTTTCTTACGATTGGACTCCATGCATTATAAGACCCGCGCAATAGGAAGATCCCTAGAAGTGCTACCGTAGTCCAGCCAAGTATCGGTATATATGCCTTAGAATCAGCACCCGCCAGATGACATATCCATCCGATAAGATCCATCACTGGAAGTGCCAGGATGAAGAACTCAATCAGTGCAAAATAGTAGGAACCGACAACTTTTATGAAGCGCCCTATCGGTCCCAGCCACTTGATCCGTCCGATCGCATACCCAAGCGATGCCACAGTCAGAAAGATACCTAACACGAAAACGGAGGTCCCAGAAACATAATAAGAAAGGAATAAATACATATTCCAACCTATATAGAGCTGTAATCCAATAAAAACGAGAAATACAAGTAAAGTGTTCAGTATCATTCGAAAGGGAATCTTCATTTGTTCCTGCCGCTCTCCTTTTTATCGCACAAATTAAAAATGATTTATTCTATTATACAACCGAAACTGAATCCAAGCTAAGACAATGCCTAGGACACTCCTTTATTAGAGCACATTTGACAAAACACCTTACCTGTAACTATAATGGTTACAGGTAAAACGGATTGAATTCAATTATCAAATGGAGGAATAAATATGAAAATCGCAATTATTGGTGCTAGTGGTAAAGCTGGAAGATTAATTATGGACGAAGCAAGAAAACGCGGACATGAAGTCACCGCAATCGTAAGAAATGCATCTAAGGTCAACGGGGTTCCTGTAGTCGAGAAAGATGTTTTTGAACTTACACAGGAAGATCTAAGTAAATACGATGTTGTTGTAAATGCTTTTGGTGCGGCGCCAGGTGAAGAGCATAAACACGTAGAAGCAGGTCAAGCACTGATTAAGGCCCTGAGCGGTGTGGAAGGTACTCGTCTAATGGTTGTCGGCGGTGCAGGAAGCTTGTATGTTGATGAAGCGAAAACATTGAAACTGATTGATACACCGGAATTTCCAGATCTCTACAAACCAACCGCAAGCAATCAAGGAAAAAATCTGGAGGACCTGAAAGCTTCTACAGACCTGAAATGGACTTTCGTAAGCCCAGCGGCGATGTTTGATGCAGAAGGTGCTCGTACCGGTTCTTATCAAAAAGGAAAAGATCATCTCATCGTGAATTCTAAAGGTGACAGTTATATCAGCTACGCAGACTATGCGATTGCGATTGTAGATGAAATTGAAAACCCAGCACATATCGGTGAACGTTTCACTGTCGTTGGCGAGCAAAAATAATCCCCTTATTTTTTCAGATCCTCTGGGCTACCCCCGGAGGATTTTTTGTTTACAACTGTTCACTCAGGGGACAATAGATTACACTATTAGAGACGTATATACGTATTTAATAGAAGAATCACTCTGCTATGAGCAGAAGAATAAAGGAGTTAACGTAAAGATGGTTACTAGCCGATTTGCTGTTGGCATTCATATTTTGTCACTACTCGAGATTAACAAAGATACAGTCAACACCTCAGACTTTCTCGCGGGCAGCGTGGGCACCAATCCCGTGGTCATTCGCCGAATTACAGGCATGCTGAGTAAAGCAGGGCTTGTTGATGTAAAACCGGGCGTTGCAGGGGCGAAGCTCAAAAAAGAGGCAGCAGATATCACTCTACTCGACGTGTACCGGGCCGTAAATGCGGTGGAAGAAGATGCCCTATTTTCTGTACATGATTCACCGAATCCTGCCTGCGTTGTAGGGCGTAATATTCAAAATGCGATCTCCCCTATCTTTATTTCTGCTCAAAAAGCAATGGAAGATCAGCTTGCGAGTGTCTCCATCGCTGATGTGATCTATGACCTCTCCCAAAAAGAAAAGGAACCTCTGGATTGAACGGTTAACCCGTTTTACAGAGATTCCTTTCCATTTAATTCTATGACCAAATATATTCGTTTTTAAAATCGTGCTTATTTACTTGGTCATCTACGTTATTAAATTGGGTAAAGAAATCGGTTCGATCCTTCTTGTTATACTCTTCGGGCAATAGTTCTAGCAACTTACTTGAATACTCTATTAGGTAAAGAATATCGCTCTCATTGCCTCTACCCACTATATAATTGATAGTTATATTGTATACATTCATTTCTCCTTTGTTCTGTATTCCATACAGTACTTGGGGGTCCGTGAGTCGATATGAAAAATAAGAATAGAATTGATCCAAATGAACTTCAGCTTGCTTAAAGTGATCGTACGCTTGCTGCAGTACAGGTACATCAGCCTCTGCCTGCTCACTTTCATTAAATTCCCTCAGCAGCTCATTCGTACGTACAAGCTCTGTACGAAACTGCTCGTACACTTCGCTTTCCTCCACCCCATCCGAGATGAGAGACTTTCCATCCACCAGTAAAAATACGTACCACCCTCCCACTACCAGAGCACAGGTTAAAGTTATAATGGCTATTCCTTTTATGTATTTGGCAAAGAAGCTCCTCACTTACGTATCACCCTGCCCTTTCTCCAGTTGTGCCGAAACTTGATTCAGGATTTCAATAAGTTCCTGTTTCTGCTCCTCAGCATAACTTGTATTACGCGGCAGGTCCGGAATTTTCTCCTGCAGTTCATGAATTACCATACTCGTTTTCTTTAATTCCTTACGGTCGCCTGTCCCTTCAAGTATTTCCGATGACTGTGACAAAAGCGTTGCTCCAAACTCCTTAAGTTTGTTCTCTAAAGCTTCCGTCCTTAGTCCTTCTCCCGAATTCTTGTAACGGAATTGCCTAACCTCTTCTGCTGCTCTGATTAAACGAGTGTATCCTAAAAATAATTCTCTTGCGTCATTCTCATTTAGTGTCCCTGCTCTATTCAAGACAGTGTCCGTATAATAGGTTGAACCACGTAATGAAGATGCAATGCTGTCATAGGAGTACGTAAAAGCCTTGCCGTTATTTTGTTGGCGCTGCTGAAGATCGTATTCTTTCCAAATGAGCACTGTAAATAAGATGATTAGAAATACGGACCCTGTGATGGTCCACATTGAAACTGTTTTTCCCAAAAACTCACCACTTTTCATTTCGTCTATATCCCAAGCGATAAATATTAATGATTACGATAAATATTAGGATATTCACCTTTATATTACCTCATACTATTACTTTCACCTAACCATTTTTTAGGTTCTGTCCCTTTACTGCTTCATCCCCGAGAACAATGATAATGTTCACAAAAAAGATATTTAATTTGATTAATTTCAATTTTTTTAACTAAATTGTTAGTAATAAGGTTTACTATTTAGGACATTCTAAGTATAATACTTCTTCACTAATACTATTTTTACGAATAGGAGCAATACTTTGGATCATCAAATTTCTCTAGACATGCTAATGGACACTTATGATCAGTTGGAACAAAAATTGACGAATTACCGAATCAAGGCTTTCGTAGATCATTTGCGAAAATACGATTTAACATTGAATCAATTTGCAATTTTAACAAAAGTTCAACGAGAAGGACCTTGTCTATCTGTACATTTGGCCCAGTATCTAGAAATCAAAGCGGCTTCGATCACTTATTTGGTAGACTCACTTGAGCAAAGAGGTTATGTCACTCGTTTAGATAATCCAGAGGATCGACGAAGCCACCGAATTACGCTGACGGATAAAGGCAATGACGTCCTTTTTATTCCCGAAATGGATCAGTCAGTCAAGGAACAGTTTGAGCAATTGGATGAAGAGGATAAAGAAATGGTATACCTGAGTATTCGTTTACTAAATCGTAAACTGAAGTAATTAAAGGAGCTTGCATCAATTGAAAAACTTATTAAAAATTAAATTTGCGTGGTTTCCGGTCTGGTCTGTAGCTGTATTAATGCTGAGCATGATCCTGATTTACTTACCGGTATTTAGCGGTGCCGATCAGCGGATGCACGATTTCCCGCTCATCCTGGTCAGCGAGGACTCGGGGTTTGCAGACTCGCCGGAAGGTAAGGCGATCATCTCTAACCTTGTCAAACAGCAGGACGGACACTCATTTGAGTGGCAAATTGAAAGTTCAAAGGAAACAGCTATACAGACAATAAAAGAAAACAAAGCAAACGGGGCTTTGATTATTCCCGCTAATTTTAGCGAACAGACTTCTGCCCTACAGAAATCATTCTTAGCAGGAGAAGCGGATATTACCGCCGTACCCGTTGAAATTTTATTAAATGATGGTGCTTCGCAGATGGCTTCAAGCATCTCAACAAGTGTATTACAAACCCTAGCCTCATCGATTTCTGATATGGTTAGCAGCGGAATAAAAGCAGATATGACAAAACAACAAATACTTCTATCTCCCATGGCCGCATCTCAGCTTGACCATCCCATTGAATACACTATGACAAACGTGCTCGGACTTCCTTCCGATATCAATAAGGGAATGACCCCGTTTATGATTGTTTTAATCGCATCCATTACAGGGCTGATGGGGACACAGATGATTAATGGGTATTTAGGTGGTATTAGCGATAATTTGAAACGCCATGGTGTTCCTCTCACCTATTCAAAAGTGTTTGCCACGGAAATTCTGCTGAGTGCTATCTTAATGATCGCTGTTGCAGTAGTGATTCCATTCGCCGTGTTCGGACTCTTTGGAAGCTTCCACTCGTCAGGCATGATATCCATATTCTTGTTTACTTTGCTGTGCACGATGACGATGTTTGCGATGTTCAAAATGATTGGCATGTTATTCGGAAAATGGGCCATGTTGGCTGCGTTTCCTGTTAACATCTTAGGAATTTTCGCCAGCGGTGGAGCGATCCCGGTTACAAACCTTCCCGATTTCCATCGGGTCCTTGGCAATATTATGCCTATCAGATACATGATTGAAGGTATGCGTTCATTGTTGTATTACAACGGTAATATGGAATCAGGTCTAGGAAAAGCGTTAATTATCGTTCCCGCTTTCTTCCTTCTCTTTTCAGTGATTATCGGAATTGTATTCCTATGGAAACGAAATCAAGCCAATAAAAATCATCATCAACAGCAGAATTCTAGTAGTTCGGCACAGGCTGCTGTTTCAGCTTAAATAATCACATATAGAAAACGGCACGATTGATAAGCGTAAAGGCTTATCGATCGCGCCGTTTTTTATTCATCCCTGCTTTCGTGCTCTTTAAAAAGTTCCCCCTTATCTTCCCTTCAATTCTGCATTCTTGTATTTCTCTCGGTATTCTACTTCGAGCATACTCATGAGAATCGCATCATGATATTCATGATTGTAGAACAAAGCATCACGCTGCCGTCCTTCTACCTTAAATCCAACCTTCTCATAGACATGCGCAGCCCGTTCATTAAAATCATATACATTCAGCTCTATCCGGTGAAGCTGTAATATACCAAACCCATAATCCAGCATAAGGCGCAGAGCTTCACTGCCATAGCCTTTTCCTTGATGTTCTGATTGATCAATTGCTACTCTGAGGTTTGCACTCCGGTTCGTATAGTCCAGGTCTTGCAGCACAATATCTCCAATGAGTTCATCTGTATCTTGCAAGGCGATCAGCAAGATTACGGAGGAATCATCTCCCTGCTTTCTATCTATATATTCTACGATCTGCTCATAATTAAAAATCGCCTTCGTGCCGGTCAGTCTTCTTGTTTCTACATTAAATAGCTGCTTATAATATGCTTTCGCATCACTTGCATTTAAGGGTTTCAGATATACTTTCTTTCCTTGTAATACTTTGGGTATAAAGTTCTCTTCCATGATCTTTTCCTTCATTCCCTTCTCTATGTATGATTCGGTGGCTTCTAGTTCTGGACTAATTGTATCCGAATCCGGTTTGCTTCTAAAGAGAAAGAATGTTTCTAAATCGTTTATTACTCGGAACTTAAGAGCCCACGATCGTGCCTCCATTTACATGCATGACCTGCCCAGTAACATAGCTTGAGTCATCTGAGGCAAGATATACAAAAGCGGGAGCCAGTTCAAATGGTTGACCTGCACGTTTCATTGGAGTATCCGCTCCAAATGTCTTTATATATTCTGCCGGAAAACTCGCTGGTTGCAGCGGAGTCCAGATCGGTCCGGGTGCTACAGCGTTCACCCGTATTCCGTAGTCTACAAGCTGTGCGGACAAGGAGCGGGTAAAAGCGACCATCGCTCCTTTTGTTGCGGAGTAATCGACAAGCAGTTTATTGCCTTCATAAGCGGTAACCGATGTCGTTGAAATGATTGTACTTCCCGGTTGTAAGTACCGAAGCGCCTCCTGAGTGAGAAAGAAGCTTGGATAGATGTTGGTTCGAAACGTGTCATCGAGTTGCTTCGCGGTAATCTCAAAAATAATGTCCTGCGATACTTGTATCCCATGGTTAATAATGAGCGTATCCAGCCTCCCAAAACACTGCGCCGTTTCACTTACTACCTCGCGGCAGTGAGACTCCTCTTTGAGATCACCAGGCAATAGAAGACAACGGGCTCCATATGCTTCCACCATTTTTTTCGTATCTTCAGCGTCCCTGTGTTCATCATAATAAGGAATGGATACACTTGCTCCTTCCTTAGCAAAAGCAATAGCTATAGCCCGGCCAATACCGCTGTCCCCTCCTGTTATGATCGCAACTTTCCCTTTTAGTTTTCCGCTCCCTACATAACCTGGGTTATCAGAAATAGGAACAGGATTCATCACATACTCAAATCCCGGCTGACGGTCTTGCTGCTGCGGAGGAAAGGTAATCGGCACCTCTTCACATTTTGTAATTTTTCCGTAGTACGGATACATCGGAATCATTGGTAATCCCCCTGTCTTTGACCATAATTAGGATAAAAACCTTGTCTCGCAGGAACCATACCGTTACTCTGGGCATATAACTGAGGCTTAGGCTGGGGCTGATGATACTTTGTACAATTAGCAGGAGGACCAATCACAACGGTATCACTTATTGGAGCAATGGCAGCTTTATACTTGGCTTCATCCAAGCAATACGTATGTGCAATGGCTTCTGGTGGCGCTAGACGTAAAAAATCCGATACAGCAATGAATTCCGGCGTCGGTGCATCAAAGATAGCCAGTAAGTGAGTGTTATCTTCGGTTGCCATTTCCCAGTGAAACCATCCTTGCGGCACGTTTCCGACCTGACCTGGAGAGACCGGCACATGAATAACCTCTTTTGTGAAAGGATTAATCATGGAAATCACCGCTGCACCGGAAATACAGTAGACAAGTTCTGAAGCATTCTGATGGATATGAGGTTCTACAATATTGCCACGCGTCAAAAAAATATCGAGCAAAGAATTGTCACCCAAGGTATTCAGCTGCTTAACACCAAGTGCATTGATGTAGTTACCTCTATCCTTGGTGAAGGTTCTATTATTACTCAAATCGTAAAAATACTGCACACTCGGAGATGTAAAATCCATATAAGACACCGCCATTATTTATCCCTCCAGAAATGATCAACTCAGAAACAAGAATTCATCCTATACATTTGGCATCACTTCTTTCAGTCTATTGTTCATACGAATCACTTATTCTCCAGACATGACGAATAATGTAGAACTTTACACACACGAATCGCTTGCTTATGCTTGAAAATAAAAAAGGCACTGTGCATTGTTGCACAGTGCCTAATTTGTATTCATCTTTTTTTATCGAAGGCAGAAAATACGCAACAACTTACAACGCGCTACCACCGTACAAGAAGCGGTATTCCCAGTGGTTTCCTTTTACAGAGTCTGTTCTGACTCCTCCGGAATCTTTAGAGTAGGTGTGAAGTATTTTGCCATCCCCTAAATAAATTCCTACATGGGTAACCGTTGCCTTACTTTTATTAATACCAGAATAAGAAGATTTGCTGGTCCCTTTATAGGACATAAAGAACATTAAGTCTCCACGTTTTAAACTGGAAATACTTGTTTTCACATTCCCTTTATCCTTTACGTAGGTTGCTTGTTTACGGGAATCAGATGGCAGCGTAATTTTTGCACCATCCAGGAAAGCTCGTCTTACAAAAGAAGAGCAGTCAAATTCTTTTGTGCTATTGCGGTCTGCCCCATATTTATAAGGGGTACCCATATATTTCGTACCTGCTGCAATCACTTTCTCCACCATTGAACTTGTTGAAGCAGCGGATGCCACTTGATTCGTCATCGCAGGAACGTTACATACTCCCAATAATAAAACGGATGTAAGTACCGAAATTAGTATCTTTTTTGTAACCTTCATGATGTAATCCTCCCAGAAGTTATATAATTCTTTACCATTCTGTAGTGACGTCACCTAACAACTCGTCCCTTGTATGTGAGATTCGATGATGTATCATGAGACTTAATACCTATAACCAAATACTACTATTAAGGTCTTAATACCCATTAAAATAAACAGTTATACATAATTGTTATTTCCTTTTTAGGAGTAAATATTTAAAGAATAAGTTATAAATGCTTGTCATAAAAGTGAATTATCGAAATCAAATAACAAAAATATTAATTTTCACAAATACGAAAGTCTGTTCAAGGATATATTTAGAAAGGAAGATATTACATTCGTGGGTAGACTTGAAATAATGAATTGTTTTCCATTTATTACAGTTACATTTTCGTAACTATTCTCATTGGATAAGGGTGAGGTGATTCAACAGTTAGCATGATTGATTAAATGAAATATATTAACGTATAGCGATACATACTCGTTAGTAATGATATATAAATGGAGGATAATTACATCATGAATACACACATAGAGGAACAAGCAGCAAAAAACTATCAATTATGGATGGACAGCTCTATCATCGATGAACATTCAAAGAAAGAACTTCGTGATATTGCTAATCATAAAAAAGAGATCACAGATCGTTTTTATAAAGAATTGGAATTTGGTACAGGTGGGCTCCGCGGTGTCATTGGTGCCGGAAGTAATCGGATCAATCTGTATACGGTTGGTAAGGTTACACAAGGACTGGCCGCTACTCTAACAGCAGAATACCCATCTCCTTCTTGCGTTATCGCTTATGACTCAAGACATTATTCACCTGAATTTGCAGAAGAGGCAGCCCTTGTCCTTGCCGGAAATGGGGTAAAAGCTTACGTGTTTGAGTCGCTGCGGCCGACGCCGGAGCTGTCTTTTGCTGTTCGTCATCTGAATGCAGAAGCAGGAATTGTCATCACCGCAAGCCATAATCCACCCGAATATAATGGATATAAGGTATATGGAGCGGATGGTGGACAAATTACATCTGGATCTGCTGCGAAGGTCATTGAAGCCATTCAGAATGTAAGTTCATTCGAAGAAGTACATAAAATGAACCGTGCCGAAGCGGAAGCAGCAGGTAAGCTTGTATGGCTCGGTCAAGAGATGGATGATGCTTATGTAGAGGCTGTTGCTTCCGTAAGTCAGCATCCCGATGTTATTCAAGAAGTCAGCGAAAACTATCGCATCGTATATACACCGCTGCACGGCACAGGGAATGTACCTGTTCGGGCTGTTCTAGATCGTCTAGGATTTCAGCATGTAGATGTTGTTCCAGAACAAGAGCAACCAGATGCCAATTTCTCTACGGTACAATCTCCGAATCCGGAAGAGCATGCTGCTTTTGAAATTGCCATTGCTCAGGCTAAAGCCAGCGGAGCGGACTTGATCCTGGGAACGGATCCTGATGCGGATCGTATGGGCGCTGTCATTAAGGATGATAAAGGTGAGTTCTTCATCCTAAGCGGAAACCAATCGGGTGCGATTATGGTTCATTATTTACTTGAATCAATGAAGAACAAAGGAACCCTTCCGCAGAACGGAGCCATCATTAAAACTATTGTAACGAGTGAGATGGGAGCTTCCATTGCGAATGCCTATGGCATGAAAGTATTCAATACGCTAACCGGTTTCAAATATATCGGTGAGAAAATGACCGAGTTCCAAAATACCGGCGAATATTCTTATATTTTTGGATATGAAGAAAGTTATGGATACCTTGCAGGTAATTACGCCCGTGATAAAGATGCGGTTGTTGCAGCCATGTTGATTGCAGAAGCAGGTGCATATTATAAATCGCTAGGAAAAACACTCTATGAAGTGCTTCAAGAACTCTATCAAACCTATGGTTATTTTGCTGAAAAACTAGAAACTCGTACGCTCAAAGGTATTGAGGGAGTACAGCTGATTGCCGGAATTATGAGTACTTGGCGAGAGCAGGCTCCTACGGAGATTGCCGGAATTCCACTACCAAAAACAGAAGATTTCAGCCTAGGATTATATGATTTACCGAAAGAAAATGTGCTTAAATATCATCTGGAAGACGGAAGTTGGTTCTGCCTCCGCCCATCCGGTACAGAACCGAAGATTAAAATTTACTTCGCGGTTCAAGGAGAATCTCACGAAGATGCTCAGCGCAAAATTGCGGCCCTGACTAATGATATTATGACTCGAATTGATGCTTACATTCACGAGCATCAATCATAAGGAAATGAACTGACTTAAAGAGACCCGATCCCCTTCAAAGTAAGGACTTTGGGGTCTCTTTTTTTCGATCAGACATCCCCTGAATGATAACTTTCTAACCCTGGAGTGAATTCAAAGATGGGCTCCATACCCTCTCACTAACGATGGGACTTGTACTGGTACCACCGGATTACCCCACTTTCTAGTTCGTTTCTTTACCGTGAAAGATACATAAACAGCTCGTAGTTCGGTAGTCTATGCTACTTGGGTTAACGGAATTTTCTACGTCGTGACCATCTTCCTTGGGTAACCAAACGAATTATGACGAAATTATCGTCCGTTCTAATACCGGTATGGATACAACCTGCTAATTGACTGCTTGATACATAAAAGCACCTGCTTAGCGTCTCTTGGGACGCCGAGTGGATGCCTTTTTAAGTCCTTAAAATGCACAAAAAAACCTGCTGGCTATAAGCCAACAGGTTCTCTTAAGTTTATTTATACCTTCACTCTTCGTACAAAGAGAGAGACAATGAGTCCAATAATGGAAGCAATAAAAGCGAACATGAACGCATTTTGCACGCCCGCTGTCAGAGCTCCTGACATAAAGATCGGATCATTCACATCACCTGCATGATCAGCGATATATGTCATCTGACCTGCAGTCATAATACTAATAGCAATTGCTGTACCGATTGCACCTGCAATCTGCTGCAACGTATTCATTACAGCGGCTCCATCTGGATAATACTCTTTCGGCAATTGATTAAGTCCATTGGTTTGACTAGGCATCATAATCATCGCCACCCCGATAAAGAGACCCGTATGCATCAGAATAACAGCAAGCGTCGAAGTTTCCGTTGTTACATTCGTGAACAAGAATGTGAATAATGTAGTAATGATGAATCCAGGGAATACAAGTGCTCTTGGACCATACTTGTCAAATAGTCGGCCCGTAAAGGGTGACATCAGTCCATTCATAATTCCCCCCGGCAGCAGCAATAAACCCGCAGTGAAAGCAGCTAACAATAGTCCACCTTTTAAGTAGAGTGGCAGCAAGATGGCAGCCGACAATATAAGCATCATACAGATAAATACAATGATAACTCCAAAGGTAAACATCGGGAATTTAAACACACGCAGGTTAAGCATCGGTTTCTCCATACGGAATTGTCTTATGGTGAATAAGGTAAGTCCGATGACTCCCAGAAGCAGCGGAATAATGACAAGTGGATCGCCCCATGAACCTGCCCCTTCTCCTGCATTACTGAAGCCATATACAATACCGCCAAATCCAATTGTCGAAAGCAACACGGATAGGATATCAATCTTCGGTTTCGTAATGGTAGATACATTTTGCATGAATTTCAAGCCAAAGAAGAAAGTTAGAATAAGTAGCGGCAGACAGATCCAGAAGATCCAGTGCCAGCTGAGTTTTTCAACGACAAGACCAGACAATGTCGGACCTACAGCCGGAGCAAACGTAATAACAAGACCCATGGTTCCCATTACGGTTCCACGTTT
Source organism: Paenibacillus sp. Marseille-Q7038 (assembly GCF_965111595.1). Taxonomy (NCBI): domain Bacteria; kingdom Bacillati; phylum Bacillota; class Bacilli; order Caryophanales; family Paenibacillaceae; genus Paenibacillus; species Paenibacillus sp. Marseille-Q7038. The sequence goes on from NZ_CBCOOM010000001.1 coordinate 3,456,204, forward strand.
GTGTGCCGGGAAAATAACCAGGATTACTGTCGTCATCAGCGGTAACAATAGTCCTGTTCCGATGGCCTGAATCACACGAGCAATGAGTAGTATAGCAAAATTAGGTGCCATGGCAGCGACAAGTGTACCCAGAATGGAGAATACTAAGGATGCACTAAACAGTTGTCTCGTTGAGAACCACTGTAGTAATAACGCAGAGATAGGAACAAGAATTCCAAGCACAAGCAAATAGCCTGTAGTTAACCACTGTACTGCATGGGTTTCAATACCAAAATCACTCATGATTTCGGTAAAGGCCATGTTGAGTGCTGTTTCACTAAGTAACCCAATAAAAGCACCAATCATTAGTGCAATCGTAATGGGAACCGGCCTAATTACCGGTTTTTCTAAAGATGACATCGTATGCTGACTCAAAAAAACACTCCTCTTATCACTATTTATCTATATTTAGACCAGTCTATATAATATGTCTGCAAAAAATGAGAGACTTCTGCTCTACTGTTTAAGCAAAATGGGTATATATTCGGCGACCACCTGCAGCGGCTGTCCATTCTTATTAGTGAGACAACGCGTAATGGCTCCTTCAATCATACTGTTAATGAGCATGGATAGCTTTTTCGCATGCTCCAGTTCGAATCCTTCTTTCATTAAACTTAGGCGATATGCCTCTTCCCACTTTTCAAAAGCCGCCTGACAAGCGAGTCGCAAAGGTTCACTAATCAGCGATGTTTCTGCAGCAACGATACCGATGGGAATCCCCTCGAGTGTATCCACCTCGTTAAAGCACGCGACCATTTTCAAAATATGATTCTGAATTCCCATTATCGCACTGACATCTTTATTCAGACTTTTCAGGATGTCAGCTTCTACAAATTCAGCCATCCTATGTACAGCCTCTATAGCCAATTGTTCCTTTCCATTCGGAAAATGATAGTACAAGGAACCTTTCGGTGCTCCACTTTCTTTCAGAATCTGATTTAGACCCGTTGCATGATAACCCTGCAAGTGAAACAGACGTGTTGCTGTGGCAAGGATATTATCTCTTGAGTCATTCTTTGAATTCAATCTCTTACCCCATTTCTCATAAAATATAGTGACTGGTCTACTTATTTTAAGACTATCTCATTGTATAGAGCACACTATTCACTGTCAATCTATTCTTTACAAGCAATACAAAAAACTCTGAGTCTTCCATTATGGAAACTCAGAGCATTACTTACTTTCTCTATCTAATCTATGAGGCTTGCTGTTAATTTTTTTGTTTGGAAGGCAATAAGCGCATTATATAATTGCAATCTCCGGAAAGGTTTAAAAGTTAAAAACTCATACCTCTTCTTCTGCTCGGCATTCAATGTCGTCCCAATGGGTGCTAGAAGTCCAATCGGCACGTCCTCGCCAAGGTATGTTCTAATATCTGATGATTCTTCGATACTAAAATCCATTAATATCAAATCATAAGTTAACCCCTTCTGGATCTGGGTCATCGCTTCGGCGGTAGAAGCTACTTCTGTTTGTTCAATCCCCCAGCTCTTCAAAAGTCTACCCAGTGATTGCCTGCTGGTTTCGTTATCATCAATGATCAGAATCTTCATCTGTTTAAGAACAGATGAGGAGAACGGTAAATTATCATAGCCAGCATATTCTTTAAATCCAAGAATAATACTGATTTTTGTACCCACTCCAACCTTACTCTCTACTTCAATAGATCCATCCATCATGTTCACTAAATTTTGTGCGATGGCAAGACCAAGCCCTGTTCCACCGTAGTGATGAATATGGTCGTTCTCATGCGCCTGGTAATAATGCTGAAACAACTGGGATATCTTCTCTTCTGCAATACCTACACCGCTATCCTGAATGGTAATTTGAATATACACCTGATCCTCATTCGAAGAATTCAGAAGACGCAGACATACAAGGATTTCTCCTTCATGCGTAAACTTTACGGCGTTACTAAGGAAATTAAGTAGAATCTGCCGTATTTTTTCAGCATCACCGAGGAGATACGTGGGGATATCTGGAGCTACATCAAGAATAACTTCTACGGGTTTGCCTAACGTCCTCGGGGCGACTGTATAAATAGAATCTTCTACCGTAGAAACAAGGTCAAACGGGTCCTCTTCGAGTACAGCTTTGCCGGCTTCGATCTTACTATAGTCCAAAATGTTATTTACAAGTGACAGCAGTGAATTGTTGCTTGACTTCAATAAATCCATGTACTCCTGCTGCTGCTCCGTAAGCTCCGTTGTTTCTAGTAGATCTGACATGCCTATCGTTCCATTTATCGAATTTCGAAGTTCATGAGTGATCATCGCCAGAAATTCCGATTTATGTTGTGTCATCTGATCCGCCATTTGAACTTCATTTCGTAATTTTTGGACTTTCATTTCAAATTCTTTCTTATCTCGATACAGCATTTCATTCCGCTTCACTTCAAGATCAATAATTCTTTCAAGTTCAATAATGTAAGACAAGAACATCGCCATGGAGGATAGCGTTTGTATATCCTCATCTTTGATGATCGCCGAGCTGTTATCAAGAACGCATAACGTTCCAAACAATCTTCCGCTTTTATAACTAATCGGCACCCCAATAAAGGAGTGATCACCGATTTGCTCTGTAATATCTAGTTCCTTCGTTATTGGATGCTCTAAAGTACTAGAGATGACAACCGGTTCTCTGCCAACCAAACTGCAATACGATTGCTTGTAAGGAAGCGAGACCCCTTCCTGTACGAGGATTTCCGCTCTGTTAAAAGCTTTCAGTATTTTATTCGTTACACCATCATTCGTTGCTATAAAAATAGTCTCTGCTTGAATCAGAGACTTCAAAACATCAATAATATGACTTGCTGCCTCTTCAAAATTTTGAAAGAAACGTGATTTATCCTTGATCATAGTTCACCTCTATTTCATACGACGCGATGAAACCTACCCAAAGTATACTACATATTTATAGATATTACCTGCTGATAAACCTTTATCCGCATTATATATTTGATCCTTTATATTTATTAGTGGATGAACTTTCGCCCTGAAAACTCATTTCATGAGATGTAAGTAAAAAAAACACGACCCATTCACGGATCGCGTTTTTATTCCTCTTAGGTCCAGCCCCACACAAATCCGTCACGATCCCAGGCGATTCGTCCCTTATGAAGTTTACGGAAAGCTTTCTTCACTTCTTTCTCCAAAGAGGCATTCCCATTCTCATTAACAAATACAAATTCCTCTCCAAAATGTTCCCGCACATAGCGAATGGCCTCTTCTTGATATAAATTGCCCTTAAAACGTATTTCCTCTACCATCCATTCGGCTACCTGTTCAGCTGTATATGACATTCTTTATCTTTCCTTTCAATTCCATGTGACACTTTAGATTTTCATTCATTTTAACACATTACAGGTCTATTTGTTCCTATTCATCATCGTCGCTTTATTCACTTACTCCTTATTCAGCTTGGTCAGACGGAATTCCCTTCGGTACGATGTTGGGGTCACACCGGCCAAGCGCTTGAACCATTTAGCAAACTGCTTATCATCCTTTATCCCGACGAGGGCGGCAACTTCTTTAATATGTAAGTTTGTGCCCGTCAGAGCTTCTTTTGCTGCATCCAGCTTTAATCGGTGAATGTAACCCAGCACGCCAACACCAAATCTTTTCTTGAACATACGAGATAAATAATCTTTGTTATATCCCATATGATCTGCTATTTTCTCTACCGAGATATCTTCACTTTGTGCGTGCAGACGAATCCATTCAAGAAGTTCGGGGAGCTGCGGATTCAGTGCCGAATACTCGTCTGCATCTTGGAGCTGTTCTGCGAGTTCAATGAGAAGTGTGGTCAGAAAATAGTCTCCTGCTCTCCCTATTCGGTACCCGCCGCTCCCTGCATGCAAAAGCTGACGTGCTAAAATATGCACTCGGTTTGGATTTGGGCATCTTGCATACCTTGGAATTTGTCCGTATGATTCTGCTACATCAGAGGGTGCTTGTTCAGGTAATAAAAAATGAAACCAGTAAAATGAAACTCCAGGCTGGGAAAGCTTGTACCCACGGTGTCTTTCTCCAGGTTCAAGCAGCAGAACATCCCCTTCCTTCACTTCATACATTAACCCATTTACTTCGATAAAAATCACCCCGGATACGCCAATAATCAGTTCATAATCTTCGATCGTCCGGTCCATATGAGACCAAGACTCATCCGATAAAAAGCGCCCGCCCATTACAAAAGTATAGGGCTGATGCAAATAAAGAGACAACAAATCGATCTTCTCCTTCCCTCTCATTAGGAGGTCAGTTTTTGACACCTATTATACCTTACCTTCTACCGACAAAGGGGAGCATTCTGATCTATGATGTAATAAAAGATCATGAAATGGAGAGTGAAACCATGAATAAAGTATCCCGTTCGTTTCGATCACAACCCTTACCGCTAAAAAATATAGCCATTAACGATTCCTATTGGACTCCTTATGTTGAACTTGTTAAAAATACCGTTATCCCTTACCAATGGGATGCACTAAATGATGCGATCCCTGACGCCGAACCAAGCAGAGCCATTCGTAATTTCCGCATTGCTGCTGGACTAGAGGAAGGCGAGTTCCACGGCTTTGTATTTCAGGACACGGACCTGTATAAATGGCTCGAAGCCGTGGGCTTCTCCCTATCAGCTTCCCCGGACCCGGACCTTGCCAAGGTCGCTGATGAAGCTATTGATTTAATTGCTGCTGCACAAGATGAAGACGGTTACATCAATACTTATTTCATGGTTGCTGCACCGGAAAAACGCCTGACCAATCTACAAGACTGTCATGAGTTTTATACTGCTGGTCATTTAATTGAAGCAGCCGTTGCGTATTACGAAGGTACAGGCAAAACGAAGCTTTTGGACGTAGCAAAGAAATTTGCTGACTTCATCTGTCTTACATATGGACCGGAGCCAGGTAAAATTCGAGGATATGATGGTCATCAAGAGATTGAGCTTGCTCTTATTAAGCTGTACCAAGTAACAGGTGATACAAAATACCTCGATCTCAGTTCTTTCTTTATTGATGAAAGAGGTCAAGAACCAAGCTTTTTCCGTGCAGAGTGGGAAAGCCGGGGACGGAAAACGTTCTGGACAGGTGATCTTGTACAGAAAGAATTCCCTACCCTCGAATATTGGCAGGCACACAAACCCGTTCGGGAACAAGAAGTAGCGGTAGGCCATGCGGTACGTGCGGTTTATATGTATACGGCAATGGCGGATTTAGCCATTCTTAAGGGGGATCATGAACTACTGAATGCTTGCAAAAGATTGTGGAATAACATTGTCCATAAGCAAATGTATGTGAATGGCAGCATCGGTTCAACCCATCATGGGGAAGCCTTCACTTTTGACTATGACCTGCCTAATGATACGAATTATTCCGAAACCTGTGCATCTATTGGCCTTATTTTCTTTGCTAGACGCATGCTTCAAGCTGAGATGAAAGGGGAATACGCCGATGTAATGGAGCGCGCACTCTACAATACGGTTACTGCCGGAATTGCTGGGGATGGACAACATTATTTCTATGTGAATCCGATGGAAGTATGGCCGGAAGCAAGCAAAGGAAACCCAGGCAAACATCATGTGAAGGCGGTTCGTCAAAAATGGTATGGCTGTGCTTGCTGTCCTCCTAACGTTGCTCGCTTGTTATCTTCCCTTGGCTCATACATCTTCACTTCAAGCGAGGATACGCTTTATACCCATCTATATATCGGCAATGAAACACAAGTAGCGCTAGGCTCTAGCAAAGCGACAATTAAGCTTACCAGTGAATTACCTTGGAAAGGACTAGCCAGCTTACAAATCGGGGCAGTAGAAGGCGATGGAGTATTCACTCTAGCTATACGTGTCCCATCCTGGTCTCATGATACCTCCTTCAGCGTGAATGGAGAAGAAATTACGGCTGAACTTCGTGATGGATATGCCTACTTCAAACGCACATGGAAGCAAGGCGATCAGCTGTCCGTTCATTTTGATATGCAGGCACGGCGGCTGTATTCTCACTCAAACGTGAGAGCAAATGCAGGACGTGTAGCCCTTCAGCGCGGTCCGCTCGTATATTGTCTAGAAGAAATGGATAACATCTCTCCACTGACATCCGTTCGTCTGCCCGCAGACGCTGAAATTCGTGAAGTAACCGGCATATGGAATGATGAAATTGTATTCCTTGAAATGGACGGTATCCGTCAGGAAGAAGATACCGAACATCAAGATACTCTCTACTCCACTGCACCACCGAAACAGGAAGCTCAGCGGCTGCTGGCTGTTCCCTACACCTTATGGGGCAACCGCACTCCGGGAGAGATGCAGGTCTGGATTCGAGAACAGTCTTAAATTAACAGAAGGAGTGATCCCTTGTTTCCGGTCCTAGAAACCAAACGTCTTATCATGAGAGAGATAACAATACAGGATGCTGTTTCTATCTACGAATATCTCTCCATGTCAGAAGTAACACGCTATTATGGAAGAGAAAACTTGGAGAGCCTTGAGCAAGCAGAAGAAATCGTCGCTTTGTTTGATACCAATTATAGAGAAAGACGAGGAATTCGCTGGGGGATTGTAAGAAAAGATACCGGACAGTTCATAGGAACAGTCGGCTTTCATTCATGGATTCCAAGACATCGCAGGGCAGAGATTGGATATGAAGTCCATCCAGATCACTGGAGAAACGGATATGCATCGGAAGCCATTCGTGAGGCTATTACCTTCGGTCAGAATACGATGGAACTCAGCCGAATCGGAGCCGTCACTTTTATCAATAATGATGCGTCTGGTCAATTGCTATTGAAACTTGGGTTTGAAAAAGAAGGTTTGTTACGTGATTACATGGTCCATCAGGGGAAGTCTCATCATGCCTTTGTTTATTCACATATCCATCAAGGGTAACCGGTACCTCAGTAACACATAAAGAAGAGTCAGGTCTATAATAGACTTGGCTCTTCTTCTTTTAAATCCACGATCCATCCATAGATTGCTATCTCTTCTCCCTGCTCATTTGGCTGTATATTTCTTAACTGCCGGCATAATCTCTGTTGCGATCAGCTCAATATTCTTCATCACTTTATCCATAGGCAATCCACCAAAATCAATTTCAGCCATGAAACGTTGTTGATTATATAATTCATGTTGGTACAGCATTTTTTCAATGATTTGCTGCGGGCTGCCCACCATTAGTGCATCTCGGTAATCTATTGCTTGTGTGAATTGCTGCTTCGGATAGCCGTTCCCTTTCAGTGCTCTCATGCCTGCATTAAGGTAAGGGTAGTATTCGCGAAGTGCATCCTGTGAATCCTTTGCAGTATAGAACAAGCTAGTTGTTGCCACAGGTAAACGACGAGAATCAAAACCACTTTCCTCTGCAGCCATGCGGTAAGCATCTACAGAATGCTTGAAGTTTATCGCAGGTCCACCAAGCGTGGTCAGCATCATAGGAACTCCTGCATGACCTGCTTTCATTGCACTCGCTGGAGGTCCACCAACTGCCCGCCATATCGGCATTTGACCATGAAGTGGTTGTGGTAATATCCCTGCATGCTTGAGTGGTGCTCTGAACTGTCCTTCCCATGTAACGAACTCTTCCTTGTTCAGTTGCATCAGCAGTTCCATTTTCTCTTCAAACAATTCCTCATAGTCCTGAACATCATATCCGAGCAAGCTATAGGCTCCCACTCTTGATCCCCGTCCTGCAACAATCTCGGCACGTCCACCCGATATTAAATCGATCGTTGCAAAGTCTTCATACACGCGGACAGGATCTGATGTACTGAGTACCGTTGCTGAACTCGCTATTTTAATATGTTTCGTAGCTTGTGCAATCGCCCCTAAAATAACGGTATGTGCTTGTGTCGTAAAATGAGTTTGGTGGCTTTCACCTACGGCAAAAACGTCCAGTCCGGCCTCATCCGCCAATTGACTCGCTTCAATCAATTCATGAATACGTTGCTGTGCAGGAATACGTTTCCCTGTCATAGGATCAATTACATGCTCACCAATAGAATATAACCCAAATTCAATGCCTTTATTTGTGTCTATCCGGTATTGTTCCATCTTCATATCTCTCCTTCGTAATCAATCGATTGGTTGTAAGTTCGCTTCAATCTCGGCACGTCTCTCTTCTAAGAAAGGTGGCAGATCTAGTCCTTCTCCAAGCGACTCCACACTCGCATCTGCTGTAAATCCTGGCCCATCTGTGGCCATTTCAAATAAAATCCCATTTGATTCACGGAAATATAAACTTTGGAAGTAGAAGCGGTCAATGATTCCTGAAGTGCGGAATCCCTGTTCGTTAATAACCTTATCCCAATAGCGCAAATCTTCTTCGTTCTTTACACGAATTGCAATATGATGAATGCTGCCTTTTCCCGGTTTTTCCATAGGTCCTTCTTGCTGTTTCACTACAATCTCTCCAAAGGATTGCCCGGCTACGGATTGATACACGACTGCATGCTCCGAACGAGATGCCTCTACATAACCGAGGAGTTCCTTTAAGGTTTTGTCTAATCGATCTGCATAACGTACGGTTAATTCAATTGCACCAAGCCCCAATATACGATGCTCTGACGAGACAGGGGAATCTCCCCATGCTGACCAGTATTCCGGAATTTCTAAGCCCTCATTGTTCAGCAGGATCATTCTTAGTCCTTCGTTATCCTCAAACTGCAGCGCATCTTTACCCGCATATTGAGTGATTTCTCCGTGATGTACATGAAGTGACTCGAATCTATTTTTCCAAAAAATCAAACTCTCATAGGATGGGACAAGTAGTCCAATTTGGCTAATGCTATTCGTTCCACGAATCGTGCTCCCCACACGAGGCATTTCAAAAAAGGATAGTTCTGTTCCTGCACTCCCCGTTACATCACCGTAAAACAGATGATACATACTAGGGTCATCTTGATTGACCGTCTTTTTCACTCTGCGTAAACCTAGTACCTTTGTATAAAACTGATTATTTTCTTTCGCGTCTTTCGTGAGCATAGAAATATGATGATGGCCTGAAATGGTATACATAATAATCTCTCCTTTGTTAATTGACTAATCAAGTGATGGTGAAAAAAATTACCGCTATGGCATTTTTTTTGTTTGGCTATGTTTATGAACCCGTGTCATTAATCGATATAATGTTTTCTTCTCTTCCTCATCTAGTACTTCATCAAAAAAAGAAGATTGGAATGCAATTTGCTGTGACATTGCTTTGGCAAGTGCTTCTTCCCCTTTTTCAGTTAAACGAATCGTCTTCGTTTTCCAGTGTTGCTCACGCTCGATATACTGCTCTTTCTCAAGCCTTGCTAACATACGGGAAATACCACCTTGTGTTACGGTTACCTTCTCAGCGAGCTCCGATTGAGTCAGTGGTTGGTAGACCGATATTTGCACAAGAACATCAAATTGAGCGGTCGTTAGATCAAACTGCTTCAAAAATTCATTGGATAATTGATTGCTCTGGTGAGTAAAGCGCACTAGACGTAACCATATTAATGAACCTAGTGTGTTTTTCTCCATATGCATCCCCTCCAATCATTGTTTCTATTATCACTTTACTACTCAACTGATAAATAAGCAACCTTTTTATTTTAAATTTAAGATAAATTATATAATTCAAACAAAGAAGCCTGCCCGATCATCAAAGATCTGGGCAGGCCATTATTAGATCAACACCGCTTCGTCACGAATATCTCCGACAATTTCTTCTAAGATATCTTCCATCGTAACGAGCCCTATTGTAGTTCCTTTCTCATCTGTTACAGCTGCAATATGAACACGACTTTGCTGCATTTTTATGAGCACATCTTTAATTGATGCGTTCTGTGAGAAGCGAGGCATATCATGGATAAAGTCACTCATTCTACATTCTCTTCCTGCAGCAAAACTTGTCAGCATCTCTTTCGTATTAATAAATCCGATAAATCGATGTTTATTTCTCTGTTCTATGACGGGATACCGCGTGAATTCATTCTGATTCAGAACTTCCATCATCTCGTTAAGGGACATTCCACTACTTAAAGTAACGATCTGCTCACGTTCGATCATAATTTCTTTAAGCAACCGCTCATCAAATGCAAAAATGTTCTCCAGATAATCCAGTTCTATTTGATTGATCTCTCCACGTTCATAACTATGATTCACAATCAGCTTAAGTTCCTCTTCAGAATACACGGTATCGTGGCCAGAAGGTTTCACCCCAAATATACGAAGCAAGATCCGAGCAGAACCATTCAGCCCATAAATGAATGGATACATAATTTTACCGAACCAATAAAGCGGTGTGGCAAGGAGTAATGTCATCTTTTCTGCAAACTGAATTGCGAGTGTCTTTGGTGCCAATTCACCAATAACAACATGTAAAAATGTAATAATAGCGAGGGCAATGGTATATGATAGCACCGTTGCTAGAGCTTCTGGTACATTAAAATGTTCAAATATCGGATGCAGTATCTTTTCAACTGTCGGTTCACCCAGCGCACCGAGTACAAGCGCAGTAATGGTAATACCGAGCTGACAGGCGGATAGATAATAATCAAGATCATGTGCTACTTTTTTAGCAGTTATTGCTTTTTTATTCCCATCCGCAATCAGTTGTTCGATTCTGGACATCCGTACTTTAAGAATTGCAAATTCCGCTCCGACAAAGAAAGCGGTGAGTCCAATAAATACAGCGACCAAAACTAAGTTTAACGCAATTATTCCGTCCAATTCATTCCCTCAGGCTGAGGGATTCACCTCCAAGAAATTGATCTTACTTTCTTTCATCAAAAGAGAATCCCTCTATTCATGATGAACACGCTGAAGAATAACTTGTTTAATCTGATAGTTATCCATCTCTGCAACAGTCCATGTAAATTCTCCATGTTCAATCACATCACCGGTCTCAACCGTCGTTCCTTTTTGGTATTGAATCCAACCTCCGATGGTATCCATCTCTTCATCACCCTCAAAGATGAAACCAAACTGCTTCTCCAATTCGTCCAGGAGGACACGCCCGCTAATCAAATACTCATGCTCCCCTGTTTTTTGTATATCGGCTACTTCATCCGCATCAAATTCATCACGAATTTCGCCTACAATTTCTTCTAATATATCTTCCATGGTAAGAATGCCGGATGTACCTCCATATTCATCTATAACGACGGCCATATGCACTTGTTGCTGCTTCATTTTGATCATCGCATCCTGAATTCTTGTGTTTTCAACAACATAAGGAAGTTCCCGGATGAAATCCGAAAGTTTGCTCTCTTTTTCAGCAACAATATACGGCAGCATCTTCTTTACATTCACTACCCCTGCAATTCGATCTTTGTCCCCTGCCTCAATGACAGGATAACGGGAGTAATTGTATTGATCTAGAATAGGAATGATATCGACATACTCCATATCCTGATCTAAAGTAATCAGTTCTGTCCTAGGAACCATGATGTCTCTGGCAACACGCTCGTTAAAAGAAAAAACATTTTCCATATAGGCAAGCTTCGTCTGGTTAATCTCGCCGCCTTCATAACTTTGATTCATAATAATTCGCAGTTCATCTTCCGAATATGCCTGATCATGTTCCGCAGGCTTTACACCAAAAGCACGAAGAAGGGTACGTGATGCCCCATTCAATACCCAAATGAACGGATACATAACCTTACCAAACCAATAAAGCGGTGCAGCAAGTAACATGGTTATCTTCTCAGCATATTGAATCGCTACTGTCTTCGGTGCCATCTCACCCACTACTACATGTAAAAAAGTTACGAAACTAAAAGCAATAGCATAAGAAGCAACAGAAGCAATCGATTCTGGTACATGCAGGTAATCAAATAATGGATATAATAAGCGTTCAACCGTCGGTTTTCCTAGAGCCCCTAGTCCGAGCGCCGTCACCGTAATACCTAATTGACAGGCTGAAAGATAATAATCTAGATCAGCGACGACCTTCTTCGCTAAAACTGCTTTTTTATTGCCTTCGGCAATGAGTTGGTCGATCTGAGACATACGTATTTTAACAACAGCAAATTCGGATGCAACGAAAAAAGCAGTGAGTCCAATTAATATAAGAAGCAAGAATAAATTCGTAATGGTTACAATGTCCAATGACTTCCCTCAGCTGAGGGATTCACCTCCAAAAATATGATCTGAAATATTCCTAACTCATTCAAAAAACGGTTTACACCCGCATTTTGATATGTATGCAAAATCGCCTTCCCAATGAGCCCAGCCTCCTTTTTCATCTCTGTATTAAATGAAAACAACCAAACCATACAGCTTTCCGTCATGGTTTGGTTGTTTCAACAATACCATAAAATCTATAAATCTCTAAACATACTTAGATTACACTTTCGTAAGAGAACGGTAAGTTCACCTTTTTATCGTATTGAAATTAGAAGAATTTAACCAGAGCAATTGCTGATAAACTAAAAACAAAACAGCCATTTCCGGTATGGTACCGTGAAATGGCTGTTGTTAAATCTATTATACATACTTGCTATTATATTTGGAATTAAAATCTTCATCCGATTTTACGAGGTAAATGATTCCCTCAATCAGCCCTAGAAATCCTGGTATAGCCGTCCATGAGAAAAGGAGGTACACGATACCCCAACCAATTCTCCCTAAATAAAACTTATGTATACCTAATGACCCAAGGAGAATGCCAAGTACACCAGCTACCACTTTATTCTTCATTTCTTTCACCCCTAAGCTTTCGCATTGAATCATATGAAAAAAACGAAAAAGATGTCCTCTGTTCAATACAGAGCCCACCTTTTTCCACCTCTTTATAAACGATTATTAAGCAGCCATTTCACGGCAAACTTTTGCACAAGCAAAACATGCCTCTGCACATTGCTGACAATGATCGTGGTCATGTTTTTTGCATTCGTTACCGCATGCTTCGCAGGCCTCTGCACAAGCTAGACATATGGCTTTCGCATAACTACTATTCATTGACATCGCATGCGCTGCAAACTCACATAGATCTGCACATTCTCGGTCTAGGCGGATGCATTCTTTCATCATTGCCATATCCTCTTCATTCAAGCAAGATGAATAACAATGGTTACAAGCAACCATACATTTTAAGCACTCTTCGATACATTCTTTGTAATTTTGATGCGTCATCGTACGCCACTCCTCTCGGGTTAATATAAATAGAGTAAATCCCTACTCTATACTTACCCAAGGTCGAAATACATTAACTACTGTTAATATTTACCTATTTAATATAATGCAGTTACCCCTTAAAAGAAGTTTTCCTACTCCCATCGTTAAGCCCCATTTTCATCAGGCAAAAAAAACTGCCCGACCCTTGTTAGGATCGAGCAGATTGGCCTTAAAATCTAAAGTATACTTTACAACAAAGTCTTTTTATTTAGGATGCATTCGATCATTTCGAATACATTAATTTGCAGAAGACGCTGACGCAACCTTCTCTCTCGCAATAGGTTCAGCTGTAGAATTCACTGCTTTTCCAGATGTTTTCGTCTCGTATTTATCCCAGCGAACACAATTCTCTAGGATAATCACCATGACGACGCCAATGATCAGTCCATTAGACAGAATCGGTGTTAGCAGCGGTGGAAACTCGGTAAACGCAGAAGACGGTATATTCATGATACTGATTCCTATGAGTACCGGAAGAGCTACACGATAGATCGTTTTTGGATTGAAAACTGCTCCTTGGAACGTCCGAATCGCTGTACCAAACATCTGCAAGTAAGCCGCAAAGAGCACTGCGTTTCCTACGGATAAAGGAAGCTGCGCTAACCATCCGCTGAGAGAAGGAAATACCCCTACAAAGATAAACATAACGGAGCCTGCGAATAAAGCAGCTCGCCGCAGTACTTTCGTATTTTCGAGAAAACCAATAGAGGAAGCAAACGTACCAAACGGAATGAGCCCAAGGCATCCCCCCAGAATGGAAAAGAGATTCGTGAACAGAAATGATCTTCTGTACTGTTTCTCTGTCGTTTCTCTCTGATACATTTTACTTGCTGCGATTAAGCTCGTTAAAGTGTTCGTCATATTCACCAGGCCGGCAATTAGACCAACTACGATAATTCCCGGCTCCAGTTCTGGTGTTCCCCATGGAAACCAGTGCCACACCCCATTTGCTCCTTCAGCAACAGAGCGTGCACTCTCTCCCCCTCCGAACAAGATTGCATAAGCGATCCAGCCGACCACAATTCCGCTCAGCAAAGAGAACTGTCCGAATTTACCTTTACCTTTAATATGAATAATAGCGACAACCACAATAATAAAGAGTGACAAACCGGCAAGCGATAAATCCCATTTTCCAGTCTGATCATATCCGATCATGCCTTTAAAAAAGGTATTAGCCAGCTGAAATGTGAGTAGAAGCAAATATACCCCCATAACAATTGGCGTAAAAATACGCTGGAGCACTTTGATAAAGCCACACAGCGTAAGGATAATAACCAGTATGCTTGATAGAATAAAACCGCTGGCCAGACTGGCTGCTACGGAACTAAGTGAAAGTCCCATTGCAGGTGCAGACGCGCATATACTGAGCACAAGTCCCCACCACACGCCAGCCGGCCCATCCATCAGCGCATAACGATGCCCCCATATCACTTGTACGATACAGAGAATTCCGGTCAGTATGAAGGAACGTTGCATCGACCCCGCAATCTCATCCGGCGCAAGCCCAAGTGCATGACCAATGGATAGTGGTACCATAACTGTGTTTGTAAACAAAAAGAAAAGCCACTGCACACCGGCAAGCAGCACACTAAATGAATATCTTGATTTCAACTGATCCATCATTTCTATTTCCCATCTTTCACCATCGTAATTACGTATTTCTGTATCTCTTTATTTGGCTCCTGCCTGTTCTAAAATGGAGATGATTTCGGCGTATTTTTGCCGCTTGGCATGCTGTAAAGGCGTAACCCCATCACTGTCAGCCAGATTAACATCCGCTCCATGTGTGACGAGCAGTTTCACAATTTGGGTATGGTTTACCCCGCCATCGCCTAGAATGACAGCTTCAAGCAGAGCAGTCCATCCTAAGTCGTTGACATGATCAATGTCTACATCTGAATGTTTAAGTAAGTAGTCTACAATCTCCACATGACCTCGGTCAGCAGCAGGAATAAGGGCCGTACCGCCAAAACGGTTCGTTATACTCGTATCTGCTCCTGCTTCGACCATTAGCTTCACAATCTCTAACCTTCCCTCCGCGCCTGCGTAGAGCAGTGGATTGTCATTCCGTTGATCTCGGAGGTTCAGGTCAGCCCCTGCATCAATCAATGCTTTTACCGTATCTTGCTTATCGTTATGTGTCGCTGCCAGGATCGCTGTCCGTCCCTTGGCATCGGTTGTATTTATATCTACACCTGATTCTAATAGTGTTAAAACTCTGTCTGTTTCACCACGTTCAGCTACCGAGATTAGTTCTGTTGTCATCACTTCTCCACCTTCCTTGTTTATTACTTCCCTGGATGGTTCATTCGAAGGGTTATTACAACCTACAAGCATGAGTACAAGTACACATATGATTCCTGCTCCAGGCAACCTCACATTATCCCTCCATCCCTATGCTATGTTTGTATGGTATCATGAGCATAACTATATTAAAAATATTTAATACCTTGCAAAAGTATATGGAATTCATATAGATAACGACAAGGAGAGCATACCTATGGATATTAAACAATTGCGTTATTTTATCGCGCTTGCAGAAGAACTGCAGGTGACTTCCGCTGCACAAAGGCTCCACATGTCTCAGCCTCCGCTTAGTCAGCAGCTAAAGATGATGGAAACGGAACTCGGTGTACCGCTGTTTCATCGAAATGGACGTCACCTTGAGATTACCTCTGCGGGTAAAACGCTGTACGAGCATGCACTCAGCATCACACGTATGATGGAAGAAGCAAAAGCCGAAGTAAAAGAATCTGGAATTGGTGTACGAGGTAAACTTTCTATTGGAATTAATACCCTATCTGATGAGCGGCTTCCTGAAATATTGAGTGCTTTTCGCACCCTTTATCCCAAAGTAACCTTCAAAATTCAGCAGAATGAGACTAACATACTCGCCAAACTAGTAAAAGAAAAGATTCTTGATATCGCGATTGTACGCCTCCCCATTTCGCTCGAAGATTATGACTATGCAATTGTAGGCGCAGAGCCTTTATACTTCGTCACAGGGAAAGATGATTCTGCTACTCTATCAATCGCGGCAAACGGCGCTATTTCTTATGAGGTCATTTCCGAATATCCGCTTATCCTTCCTAGTACCGAGGGACTTGGACTCTATCATTTAATCTTGGATCAATTTCATGCTCGGGGACTCTCCCCTGCAATTGTCGGAGAATGTTCCGATATTGGGATATTGGTAGAACTCGTAGCTTCGGGATTTGGAGCATCTATACTCCCACGTTCCTCATTACACCGATATGATAACCGTGATATTCAGACATATGAAATTAATGGTCTTCAAGCCACTTCTAGTTCAGCCGTGATCTGGCTAAAGCAGCATTATCTCAGCAAGTCTGCTCAAAAACTAATTGAGTTACTTACTTCCTCTTCATCTATATCTTCTTATAACTAGATCCAAAAAGTCGGATATGCACGATTACTCCGCATATTGTTGATGATGAGTGCGATGAGCACGATGATCAGAGAACCAATGAGTACAGGTGAAACAAGATAACCCCAACCATATCCGCCCAGCATAATAATGATGGGGTCTGCTCCAGCTGGCGGATGGGTGGTCTTCGTTAACATCATCAGTGAAATGGCTAAGCCCACCGCAAGTCCAATCGCCCAAGGTTCAGCACCAATGAGATGGTAGGCTGCTAACCCAACGAGTGCCGATACAAAGTGACCGCCGATGATGTTACGAGGCTGTGATAAAGGAGCATTCCATACACTAAATGCGAGTACGCAGCTTGCTCCAAATGGAGCCATTAACCATTCAGAAGATGTCATACTTGTGAGAAATGCGAGAATCGAGATGGTTATGAATCCTCCGATCAGTCCAGTTAATGAATCTTTTACATCTATTTTTAGTGGACTGCTGCCTGCTCCTTTCATTTTTAATAGATACCCTTCGACGTTCATTCGTTTCATGGCTTACCTCTTTCCTTATGAATTTCTTTATATACAAAACCAAATTTCTTTAGAAAAGTAAAGAGTTTTTTTACAAAATAAAAAACCAACTCATAAAATGAGCTGGTTAAATTAAGTGAATTATCTCTTTATCGCATTTGAAGGTAAGCATTTGATATAACTTCAAGTGTGTTCGAATGAAGAATCACGTTGTTTGTTATCGTTATAATTAGACTTATTACCATGATCGTCATAACAAAATAATTCCACTTTTTACGATTCAGAATTTTCGTTACTTGAGCGATGATTAATAACTGAGCAAATAAATAGTGCCCTGCATAAAGATATAAATCATATTTAAATACACCCAGACCATAGCCAATAACAAGATGAAGAATGACCGCAAAAAGGATAAATGACATTAATGTCCATGTTTCTTTTTCTTTTCTTCTATAAAAAATAGAAGCCGCTCCTGAAATCAGCAAGACAATCCCTAATAAGTGGGAATAAATAGAATACCCTGCGGTAATGTCTGTTGCAAAGGCTACGATGCCTTGATCTATTAAAGTGATCGATGGTGTCAGGACGGGACTAACGAATAACATGTAAAAAGCCTTCCAATGATGTTCGAGTGAAAATGGAGCAACATAACTGAATCCTGCATTATTTAAATTCGTATTTATCTTCTCAAACCAGGTATGCCCATCAAACAGTAGGTATTGAACAAAGCTAAACAAGATCGTTGTTAGTAAAAATGTGATGCCTATTTTCAAGACTAACAACAAGCTGTTCCTCCATTCCTTTTTCTTATAAAGACTAATAAAAACAGCAATGAAAAACGGGATAATATTGGTGGATGTTATAGCAAAATTCAGAAAACCTAACAATGCGATTGGTAAAACTCTATGACTGTCATTCGTTCTACAGTATTGTAAATACAGGACAGAAACTAGAAGTCCACACTGAGCATAACAATAAGAATCTGGGATGAGTGAGGTGAAGATTAAATAGGAACTGGAACCAAAGATAAGAGTAAAGATCACAGCGTATGTATACGATACTTTTTGTCTGCACAAATAGATAAAAAACACGGAAGTACTAACTGCATTTATTACCGATTGAAGAATTAGAAAAAAGAATTATTCACCGTCATCTTTGCCGCATAAGCTAAGGGGACCGTTAAAAAATTAATAAAAGGATGCACTACAGAACCATGATTGAATGCATAGTACAAAGAAGGATCAAAATTAAAAATATTTAAGGTAAACGGCACTCCGTAAAATGGGCTAAAACGCTGAAGCAAACTTTCATGATCACTCATAAACGTGATGTAAGGAAAATTCAAAATAAGATATAGAGCTGTAAATACCAGAAAAATAATCATTGCAGTATAATTTTGATGTTTATCTTTCGTAATATATTTAAAAAAGTTCATATTCACCCATCCTATTTAATAATCCTAATAGTAAATAATAAAAAACAATCCTAAACTTATAAAAAAGGCACCAACCATATTAATAAAATTAATATTTTCTTTGAAAAATACGTATGATAATAGGATTGTCCATATAAAGGTTAAACCGTTCGATATCACAACCGTTGAATACGGAAGAATGCCTAATAGATATATATTTATTAAGGACCCTGTTCCATAAAAAGATAAACCCAGCATGAGGACAAGCCATTTTTTATCAGAGGAGTACTTTTTAAATAACACCGAGCCAAGCGAACCGAAAATGGTCATAATCAACACCAGTAGATATGCTAAACTATTTTTTTCCATAAGAAGTCATTGTCACTCCTATACCTATAAAGACAATCCCAAATATATCTTGGATGTTTATACTTTCCTTGAAGAAGGTTACTCCATACACTAGCGCTAGAATATAACTGATAGACATCAGAGGCGCTGCCACAGACAAGGGAATAAAACCCATTGCTTTAATCATGAGCACAGCTCCAATCAAATAACATAGGAACCCAATAAAAATATAAATAACTTCGGCATGTCCCCATCTCCAAAACAATTGACCCGTAGCCGACATAAAGGAAGAAAGGATAATTAAACCGATCCCCGTATATTTTGATTTGTTCATTCTTTGAAATCCTCAATGAGTCGAAGTCGTTTATTGATCATTTTTCTATGTTTTCCTAATTGAAACATCGGTTTGTCTGTTTTAGAGTCAGAGTAGGCGTAGGATTCCTCAAAATGAATAGCAAGATTGTTCTGCTCTAGATATTGATTGATTCTTCTCACCTTCTCCTCTCCGTTGCAATTCTCTCCCCTCATTGTATTCATGTATTTCCCCTCAGCATCCACGTTCAGTTCTGTCGCGATGACCTTGTCGATCTCAGGCATTTTGATTTCAAAATACTTTAGATAGGCATAAGGTGACGCAGATACCAAAAGAATGTGGTAGCCCTCTTCCTTCTTTTTAATAAGTTCGCTCTGCACGTTATCACATATGAATCTACTTAATACATTGTCATAAAACTCTTCGAGATCGGTTTCTGTTAACTTTTTGATTAGATAGAAATAGTGCTTTTTCACATCACAAACTTTAATCCATCCTAGTTTGAATAATAGCGTATTCCATACTACAGGAATGATATTTAACACATACTGTGGTTTCTTTTTAAGACCGAACCAGAAAAATAGAAACATAGAGTCTCTTGTTATTAACGTATGATCGACATCAAATATAGCAAAATTCTTCTTCATTCTTTAAACTCTCCTCGGCAAAAAGTAAATCATTATTCAAATGTTATCAGAATAACGATAACGGTTAGGACATATAGGATCACGGTATATAAGATATGTTTATCCTCTAGCAGAATTCGATCGGGTGATCCACCTTTCTCTTCCACATGAACAAGATATAAATATCGGAAAATACCATAGATAACGAGTGGAATTGTCCACATTAAGTGAATCGTCCTGCCAGAGCTAAATGTAAACATGGAATAACATATAATCGTTGAGGTAGCTACAATTACCATGAGTTGATCGAGCAGCATCATATTATATTTCCCAAGTACTTTCCGATGTGTAGTGCTTTCTGTGTTTAAAATGAATAGCTCATTTCTTCTTTTTCCGATGGCTAGAAAGAGAGATAGGAGAAGTGTACATAGCAAAAACCAAGGAGTAATGTTCACGTTGATGATGAGTCCACCCGCCAAAGCTCGTAAAACAAACCCGGCAGCAATAATCATAATGTCAATGATCACGACTTCTTTCAGTTTTAAAGAATACAACACATTTATAATGAAGTAGGTTACAAGAACAATCGTAAAGAGATAACTAAGAAATAGAGACATAACTATTGATAGTGTTAATAAGACAATCCCAAATAATATAGTGAACTTCGGGTTAAGTTCGCCAGAAGCCATCGGTCGATTTTTCTTCGTCGGATGTATTTTATCAGCTTCGATATCAACATAATCGTTTAGAATATAGACACTCCCGGAAACAAAGCAAAAAAGGATGAATCCAATAACCGTATTCACAAAGTTCAGCATACTGAAATGATCCAATGAGAAGATTAACACCGAGAAGATAAGTACATTCTTCGTCCACTGTTTGATTCGTAATTGTCTCATTAACAACAAAAATATATTATTTACTTGAGGTATCGCTTTGTTTTCTTTATGTGTTCCTAGTGACATGACTGAGTTTCCCCCTAGATATTTCCTTTACCATAATAGAGCCCGTGAGTATTTGCTAACTTTATATATGTAAAATTCTATATGGAATTAATTGTATTAACTAAAATTTACAACAGCTACAATCTTAATATACTATTTGACTAAAATCCATATAATTCTTATATCTATAGACTTGCAAATAAAATAAACCAGGCGACTATTACGGTCGCCTGGCTGTAACTTATTTCGTGTGCCGCCGTGTGCTGTATCCTGACTCCCCTCACACTTGGGTATCTTAGTCTGCGTGTGGTAGCTATTTAAAGCCAGTGGCAGACCATACGGTCAGCCTTTTATTTGCGAACGACAGTGTACCCTTTATCCTGAAGAAGCTTTATAACGCCATGTTCACCTAGATAGTGTCCTGCACCAACAACAATGAAATATTCTTCTTTCTTGTCACTTTTCAGGTAACCGTCGATTTTATCCGCCATTACGATATTTCGATCGATCAACATCGCTTTGTTATACTCGGGGTCAATAGACATGCTGTTCGTGAATTCAAGTAACATTTCATCATTCCCTGATTTCCACATATCAGCCATTTGGTCCACACTATCATCAAAGGTATCTAAATTGCCTAGCGCAGTCTTCAAATTCCGTTCCTGCAACTCCTTGGAGAAACCATCAAACATGCCAAGTTGGGACTCATAGGATTCTAGCTCCAGAACTGGTATTTTCCGCTCCATCGCTTTCTGGATGAAATACAGATCAATACCTGCAGCCGCTTCGTAACCTGCTTTCATTGCTATCAGATTAATGATCGTTGACTCAACTACCCAAGGCTTATATGCATCTAATGCGTTCTTTTCCATTCCATTTTGCTCTAGAATTTCTTCAAGCTTCGCATATGTTTCCTTGGACACATGATCTTTTAGTGTAGTCCCGTCCTGATATATCCCCAGATTCATTATTCGTTTTTGTTGCTCTTCATCCGCGGCTTTACTAATATCGACCTCTACACCTAGATAATCCGCTTCAGCAAAAGCTTCCTCATACTCTGAACGCAGTGGATAAAAACTATCATCCGCAATATGCATCGATCCTACGAGATATACGGTATTCCCGTTGTTCTTCACTTCCCACATGAAACCGCGGGCAGCTTCTCCCGTTGTTTTGGAAACCAAAAGCACCGTGCGGGACTTCTTATCCCAATGTACTTCGTAACCTGCGGCTTCACCCACGGTACGAATGGGAACATAGGTTACTCCGTTAATCAACTTTGTTCTACTTTTCAATGTAATCTGCTTGCCGTCAACAACTGCTTGAATGGTTCCATTCTGGACATGGGACAGCTTAACATTCATCGCCTCGAATGTTGTTCTCAGCGGTACCATCGTTGTGCCCTGGTCAACAATAGGTGTACTTGTTGCATATTTAACTTTCTGATCATTTATCTTTAGTACCGGTTGCTGTGGTTCAGCCAATGCAGGGGCCGCTGAGGCGATCATACCCGCTGAAATAATGAGCGATAAGAGCGATTTTTTCCAATGGTTCATGTTATATTCTCCTTCATTTATGATATGAATAAAAGAATATAATTACATTTTAAAAGCTTTCATCGCTTTACGAAGTTCAGCTACGCTCGGACGTTTGCCGTACATCAGCACACCTGTACGATAAATTTTCGCTGACAACCATCCAAAACCTAAGATGGCTACAATCAGAATGATTAAGGATACCCATATCTCCCATACCGCGATCTCTCCCATCCCGACCCGAAGGATCATGACCGTTGGAGCAGTGAACGGCACGTAACTTGCGATTTGAACAAGCAGGCTATTCGGCGTTCCCATGCTGAAAATTCCGATATAGAAAGCAGCTAGAGACAGCATCGTCATTGGCGTAAGCGCCTGACCTAAGTCTTCTGTACGGCTGACAATCGAACCAATCGCAGCGAACAGAACCGCATACAAGAAATATCCAAAGATATAGAAGAGAAGTCCATAAATCAGTACATCCAAATTAAGCAAAGATAAATCGATGTTCATGGTACTGAGCATTTCTTTATTGTGAGGTAACATGAGATTTGCGAAGATGGTAAGTCCGAAGATCCCAATCTGTGTCAAACTCAGCAAGAAAATACCGATGATTTTACCAAACATTTGTGTCAGTGGAGACACACTGGTGATGAGGATTTCCATAATCCGTGAGCTTTTCTCTGCTGTAATTTCGGAAGCAATCATATTCCCTGTCATCACGGTAGAGAAAAAGAACAGAATCATAAGCACATAGACAAATGCATAGTTAACACCTTGTGAAGCGGCATCCTCTGTCTCTGCAGTTCCTGAACTATTTTCTACATTAATTTCTTTCGTAATCAGGGATACCGGTGTGCTGATGTCTGCAACTTGTTGTTCAGTAAGCAAGTTTTGTGCGATCACTTTTGTTTTCGCATTTTGAATGGCAAGCTGCAGCCATGTTACCACTTCGGAAGAAACATCCCCATCCGGAGAATAGTAGGTAGCCAAAGGCGATGCAGATCCTTCCGTGTTCTCAAGAGTTACATAGCCGTCAATAACTCCCTCGTTTACATCCTCATTTAGCTTCGATTCATCGGCTGACTCGTAGGATATAAGCTTAAATGCGGGGTTGAGCAGACCATCATTATACAACTCAAGCTCGTCCCCTACTCCCTGCTGCTCTGGGTCCGTTATCACAAGACCAATGGATGGAACACCTGCTGCTTGCGTTCCGCTGCTATCTTCTTTTTCACCAGTAAAAGAGGAAATAAGATAAGGCAGATTCATACCAATCGTCATCAGAATGACAAGGATAAGAGTCGTCACTTTAAAAGCTTTGGTCTTTGCCTTCTGCTTGTAGGTAAATCCGATAATCGTCCCAAGTTTATTCATTACCTGTTCCTACCTCCTTGATAAAGATTTGATTCAGTGTAGGTTCTTTGATCTCAAAATGCTCCACTGTGGCGGTTTGTAATGCTTTTTGCAGTACAAGCTGAGCCGCCTCCATAGAACGAATCGTAATCAGATAACCTCGCTCCATTCGTTCCACCTTCGTCACACCTGGAATTAACTCCAGTCCACTTACCTCTTCTGAGGTGATCAGACGTACCTGTTCCCGCGGGTATCTGGATTTAATCTCCCGAATACTACCCTCTACTACAGAATTACCGCGATGAAGTATTGTGATATTTTGACACAGCTCTTCGACGTGCTCCATTCGGTGTGTCGAGAACAAGATGGAAGTTCCCTCATCCCGCATTTCTTTTACCGTTGATTTGAGCAGCTCCACATTAACGGGATCAAGTCCACTAAATGCTTCATCTAATATCAGGATTTGCGGGCGGTGGACGACGGCAGCGATGAACCCCATTTTCTGCTGATTCCCTTTAGAGAGTTCTTCAATTCGTTTGTCGTAGTACTCAGGCACTTCAAATTTCTTAAGCCAGTATTTTAGGCTTTCATCTGCCTCTTTTGCTGACATTCCTCGTAGACGCCCCAAGTAATTAATCTGCTCACTCACCTTAACTTTTGGATACATCCCCCGTTCTTCAGGCAAATAACCCATCAAGTGCTGAAGTTCAGGACTGAATGATTTTCCGTTATAGCTGATCTGACCACCATCGGGATAAATGAGTCCAAGCACCATACGCATTGTCGTTGTTTTTCCTGCCCCATTGGCACCAAGCAATCCATAGATTTCTCCTTCTTTCACGGAAAGAGTGACCCCATTTACGGCAAGTTTGTCTCCATACTGCTTCATTACTTGGTTCAGTTCGAGTCGATTCATTTGATATGCTCCCCCTTTTTCATTTCCCAGCCTGCAGGTCCATGCCCCTGAATCCAATACATTAGAACTTCGTCTAGATCCAGTACTCTTGCCTTCAGCGGCAGCAGCCCTGCTTCTTTTAATACTTCAAGGACATCTTCCGCACGCGTTGTAACGATTCTACGGATGTGTCCGCTTTCCTCTGACCATTCCAGAACACCCGGCAGATGAGCCGGTTTGATCTCTCCTTCGTACCAGATCTCTCGCCAGCTATCCAGCAAAAGATCCTTCTCCACCATGCCGAGTGTCTGTCCTTTGTACATCAGGATAATGTAATCTGCCAGCTTCTTAATCTCATCCACGATATGAGTCGCAATAATAATCGTGGTATTCCCTTGCTGCATGTACAGCTGGAGTTCCTTAAGCATCTGCTTCCATGAAAAAGGGTCAAGCCCCGAAGACGGTTCATCCAAAATAAGCAGCTTAGGCCGTGTAGCAAGCGCAGCGGCTATCTCAAACTTGCGCCGTTCTCCCTTAGACATTTTCTTTAATCTGCTGCCTCGGGGTACGTCAAACTTGGTAAGCAGTCCTTCGAATAAAGCGGCATCCCAAGTGGGATACCAGAAAGCTCGGAATTCAGCTGCTTCTTCCACCGTAAGTCGATCTTCCTCTGGACTTGAATACTCGGTGACTGATCCTATTTTTTCGCGAATCTCTGGTGGAAGTTCCTTCTTATCATACTGCTCACCAAACCATAAAATGTGTCCTGCTTCAGGAAGCACAACTTTCTGAAGCATACTCAGAAGTGTCGTTTTTCCTGAACCATTTGGGCCGACAAGGGCATAAATATATCCTTCAAGAAGGTCTAGATGAATGGGTCCAATCGCTTTTCCTTTTCTTGACTTATACACCCCTTGCATGGAGATTACTGAGTACTCGGTCATTTCTCGTTCTCCCCCTTCTCCGTATAGAACTCATTCATCACTTCAGAAAAGCAGTGTTCCAGTTCTTCACGAGTGCTGCCAACAGATTTGCCTACCTGCACGGCCTGAGTCAAAGCCTCTCTTACTGCACCCTGTTTATAAACTTCTTTTTTATCTATCCCTACCTGAGCAACAAAGGTTCCTGTACCTTGCTTCGTACGGAGCAAACCTTCATTCTCCAGATCTTGATATACCCTTCGGACTGTAATGACACTACAGCTAAGATTGCCTGCTAATTCACGAATCGAGGGCAATAACGTACCCTCCTTGATTTGGCCTGTAATAATAAGCGAACGCAATTGATTCTCTATCTGGGAATATAAGGGTTCAGCGCTATTCTCATTGATCTGTATAGGTATGTGCACGCGATTGCCTCCCCCTTCTCTACAAATAATTATTCTTTCTCTGCTATGTTCACTCCCTGTCCTCGAACAAAGTGAAGGCAGATATTAGCTTACATCTCGCAGTAACAATCTTTTCTTCGTACGTTTAAAAGCGAGTGTCATTAGGAGGATTCCAGATATGAGCATGATCCACATCCCTGGAGCCAGTAACCCCCACTTCTGACTATGCTCTATCGAAAACTGAATCAGGTTCCAATCAAGTATGGATATCGTGAGCGCAATGAAAGATAGTACTATAAAACTAATGATGCCTAATAAAAAACAAAGTTTTCCATTCATTGCGAACTCTGAGTATATATAAAAGGCGTTTGCAACAACTCCATACCCAATCCATAGTAGTGAGAAAGCGAGAACTTGATCAAACCTGAATTGTTCTGCCCGCAGAGTGAGAAAATAGATCAAAGTGAAAAAGATGACACCGTTTACGGCAAAAGCAACCAGCATCTGAAATATGCGGCTCCATATAATGGTAGATGCTGGGATGGGTAATCTTCGCATATACGATAACATCTGTGTATAAGAGTCATCCTGTAAATACCGGAATGATCTTCTTGAGAGGAAGAAGCCTAGAAACGGAGTAAGCAGCAGGAATATATTATGTACTACTAACGTGTAATCCTGCGCTTTCATTTCTCGTAACCCCGTACCCGTAAGGAAGCTTCCGGAAATTGCCGCAATGTATAAAGTGAACAGAATTGTCCAGATCCAGTTCAGCCGATCTCGCTTAAAATCCGTTTTAGTCAACCACCAAGCTTGCTTCCATATTGTCGAATTCATGATTTCATCCCCTCCACCGAAACTAGGTGTGATTACTGTATATATCTTTATACACAGTATATAAACCAAAGTACAACTCAGTCAACCTTTTTATTCCATAAATTAAAAAAATGATAAACACACACTTGAAGACATGATTTTATTGCACAAAAAAAAGGAGACGCTTGTCTCCTTTACTCGTATTTCATTATTCTTTTGCTTGTTCATTCATATCATTAATCTTTCATACTCTATATCTTTAAGCACCTATAATAACTTCCCAGACAGGCTTTGTATGTCCTCCTGGATAAAGGATATAGAGCAGTGTATACACAAGAACCCCTGTTGTAGCAGTGAAAAACCAGATCATGGAAGTTACTCTTCCGAGCCGCCTATGTTTAGCATACTTTTTTTTGTAGCCCCATAGGAGGGTTGTAATACCGAATATAGCGCCCACGGTAGCCATTACAATATGAAAAATAAGAAACACTTGATAGAATAATTTCAAATCATCTGGACCGCCCCAAGCCGTATTTCCTACAATGATGGTGCGCGAACTGTAGATAATGAAGAACAGAATTGCTGCCCAGGCACCGGCAAGCATCATTTTCTTATGCGCTTCTCGTTTCCCTCGAATAATAAGTACCCATCCGATCCCCACCAGTACTGCACTTATCACGATAAAAGCCGTACTTAGTGTAGGCAGCCAAAAATATAAGTCCATGTTCCTTCCCCCCGTGTTCTTCATGCTGGTGAATTTTTACGCAATCTCCTATATCTCCGTTCTGCCTGCTTACGATACGTTTGGTATAATCTCTTCCTCTTCAAGTCGTTCTTTCTTATACCACTGAAAAAAGACATACGCGAGCATAATTCCAAAAATCAACTCTTGAATCATCTTCATGATCACTCCGCCTACCTGTTGATCCTGCTGTGCGTTCGGTAACAAATTAAAGTAAGAAGGTCCGCCGACCGATTGCAAGAGATCCTGCGGATTACCAGAGTAACAGTACCCCATCGCAGCTGCCCAGACGTTTGGATCACTGTAAGTTGCAAAAAGCGGTTCTGAAGCAAAGATAATCAGTCCGCAGGCAGGCGTAAGCAGTACCATGTTCAGAAAAATAAACCCGATCTTAGCAAGGCTTGATCCTCGATCTCGCTCAGGAACGGGATGCACTAATGATCCCCACATCAGGAGCGACGCAATGAATAGAACGATGTAATAAAGTCTATGAACCGCAAAGTTCAGCATGACGTAGTCATGCACGACCGGTATATGATAGATCGAAAATAGTCCGTTAAATAAAAGTGCCGCCACAATCGGTTTACCTAGAAAAGAAAAAAAACTGATCAGTGGATAGTCAAGAACTTTACGCCAAACCCAGGACGGTATCCCTCTCATCAGCAACGGCGGTGCAGCAATATAGGACAGCGCCATACTGATCATATGAAAGGTGAACATGGTATGTCCGAGTAGACTAATTGGGCCGCCTTGTGCCATGTAGAGAATAAACATCCCGCATACAAACATGACCTTCTGCCGTGAAGTCGTCTTCTCTGCTATCCCTGCACCATAAGCAAGGGGACCAACTAATACAAAATAAAGTGCTGTCAGTATCAGCATCAAAGCCATAAATAATGGACTCCATACGTCCTCAAAACTAAAGTATTCTAGTCCGAGCATAATTTCCCTCCTGCGTTGCTTCATGACAGTAAATAAATGGCTTTATGAAAAGGAGAAAAGGCAGCGAAAAAGATTCGCCGCCTTCTACTGTTTTTACCACCATACCCAAAATAAAGCGGTAATAATGGCCGTAAAGGCCACGAAAAATCCGAATGCCATAAAAATGAGAGGAATAAAATGTCCTTTGTCTTTCATGTGCATCCAGTATGCCATCTGAATAACCACTTGCAGGACCGCCATGATCAGCAAGAGAATGACCGTAAAGGCAGTGTTTACTCCGCCTGCAGCTACTGCTCCAAAAGCGATCAAAGTTAAACCTATGGAGAAAATGAAAGCAACCACATGCTTTTGCGGTCCTTCCGGACGATGGCGATGTTTAACGCTGTTATTACCAGCCTGTTCATGACTTGCCATGGATTAAACCACCTTTCCCAGCAGATAAACGACCGTAAAGATGAATACCCATACCACATCGATAAAGTGCCAATAAATCGCCGACACATAGATCTTGGGTGCGGTGACGACCGTCAGCCCTTTTTTGTACAGTTGCCCTATTAGTATGCCAATCCAAGCTATACCAAATGCGACGTGAGCACCGTGGAATCCAACAAGTGTGTAGAAGGCGGAACTAAAAGCACTTGTTGTCATACCAAAGTCCTTGTGAACCACGTATTCATAGAATTCGTAGATCTCTAAACTAAGAAAGCTAAGTCCAAGGAGAACCGTAACAATAAGCCAGAGAATCAGTTTTTTAACATCATGTTTGTGCATGGCTTGAATAGCGAAAACGCTCGTTAAACTACTCACTAACAGTATAAAAGTTGCAGCTCCCACAAGGGGCAGATGGAACAGTTCATTTGCGGTAGGACCCTCTACTGTCTGGTTACGAAGCGCTAGGAAAGTAGCAAACAAAGTACCAAACAGTACCGCTTCTCCTCCAAGGAAAAGCCAGAAACCAAGGACCTTGTTACGTCCTTCCAGTGTTGCTTTTTCAGGTTCGTGAGGCAGCTGACCGTTTACAGCTTCTGTATGTGGTGATGTCATAGCTTAGCCCCCCTATCTTCCAGTTCCTCGGGATCAATATGCCATCCATGATCATCAAACAAGGAACGTACTGTCATAGAACCAAATGTGATGAGAAGACCAATGATCACGACGATATAATTGTTGAACATAAAGTTCATAAATCCGTTGCCAAACTCGTCATTGGAGAACATCAGACCCAGACCTGCAATGAAAATCCCTACAGACATCAGGAATGGAAGCGGAGTGGCAGAAGGCATATGAATGGGACCAATTGGCTCTGCAGGTGTCATTTGTGTGTTGCCTGCCATTTTTTCTTTCCACCAAGCATCAAGACCACGTACCAACGGAATTTGCGTAAAGTTGTGTTCTGGAGGCGGAGATGGAATGGACCATTCCAGTGTACGGCCATCTTCCCAAGGATCATTAGGTGCATCCGCTGGTTTTCTGGAAGTAATAAAGACGTTAATTAAGAACAAAATAACGCCGATAGTCATCAAAAATGCTCCGATGGTACTAATATAGTTCAGTTCATCAAACCCTTGATCCGGCGCATAGGTTGCAACCCGGCGCTGCATCCCCAAGAGACCGAGGAAATGCTGAACGAAGAACGTAAGATGGAACCCAATAATAAAGAACCAAAATGTAATTTTGCCAAGTTTCTCATCAAGAAGACGTCCAAACATTTTTGGCCACCAGTACGTGAGTCCGGCAAATATCCCCAGTACGAGACCACCCACAATAACATAGTGAAAGTGTGCTACTACGAAGTATGTATCATGGAACTGGAAGTCTGCAGGTGCAGATGCAAGCATAACACCCGTTACCCCGCCCATTACAAAAGTAGGTATAAAACCGATCGCATACAAGTTCGCTGTTGTAAAGCGAATTTGTCCTCCCCACATCGTAAAGAGCCAGTTAAATATCTTGATACCGGTTGGTACCGCAATTAGCATGGTAGAAATAGAGAAGAGTGCATTAGCAATCGTACCGAGTCCGGTCGTAAACATGTGATGCGCCCATACCATGAATCCCAAGAATGCAATGAGGATGGTTGCAAATACCATGGAGCTATAACCAAACAATCTTTTTCTTGAGAAGGTAGGAATAACTTCCGAGATAATACCGAAAGCCGGCAAGATCAGGATATACACTTCGGGATGCCCGAAGATCCAGAATATATGTTGCCATAATATAGGGTTCCCGCCGCCTTCTATACTAAAGAAGTTGGCATCGAGAATCCGGTCAAAGGTTAACAGAACAAGCCCTACCGTAATAGCTGGAAAAGCAAATAGGATGATAGCGGATGTAATAAAAGTAGTCCAAGCAAACATCGGCATCCGCATAAAGGACATCCCGGGTGCACGCATCGTAATAATCGTAGCGAGGAAGTTAATCCCCCCGATCAGTGTACCGAGTCCGGCAATCTGCAGACCAATGGTGTAAAAATCAACTCCATGTGTTTCACTGTATGCGGAACTTGCCAGCGGCACATAAGAAGTCCAACCCGCATCCGGAGCTCCGCCCATCACCCAGCTCAGGTTCAGCAGAATTCCTCCGAAGAGAAACGTCCAGAAACCTAGTGCATTAAGGAACGGAAACGCTACGTCACGCGCCCCGATTTGAAGAGGAAGGATTGCATTCATAAAAGCAAAGATGATCGGCATAACGCCTAGGAAGATCATCGTCGTACCGTGCATCGTAATCAGTTCATTAAATAACTGTGTAGAAACAATCTTGCTGTATGGTTCCATCAGCTGGATACGGATCAGGATCGCTTCGATACCGCCAATACCAAAAAACAGAGCGCCTGCTATTAAATAAAGTACTGCTATTTTCTTATGGTCAACCGTCGTAATCCAATCCATCAGTCCGGTATACCGTTTAACCGTATGAGCGTGAGCCAACGTTGTGTACCTCCTTCTCAGTCCGCACTGTTCGTTTCATAATCGAGCTTATAGCTCGCCAAGTATTCCGCAATGGCATCAATTTCTTCTGTCGTGAGTCCAAGATCAATCGGATTTGGCATTTCATTGCCTGGTTTCACTTCTTGTGGATCATGAAGCCACTGCTTCATGTTATCTTCAACAGAAGCGCCCTCTTGGCCTTCACGTTCATTCAAAAGCATACTGGCTACCGATTCTCTGTTACCGATACCTGTAAGATTCGGGCCGACTGCCGTCCCTTGATCTCCCACAGCATGACACGTTAGGCAAGCAGATCTAAATTTCTCTGCGAGCATTTCATCTTCAGGAAGAACGGCCGGAGCTTTCATAGAAGCAACCCAGTTATCGAATTCTTCCGGGCTAACGGATTTAACTTTGAATTCCATAAAAGCATGAGATGGTCCGCATAACTCTGCGCACTTACCTCGGTAAACGCCTTCATTCGGTGCGGAGAAATGGAACTTGTTTGTTGTCCCTTTGGTATCGTCATCCCCTGCAAAGTTGGTATCGATCTTACCGGAAAGGGATGGAACCCAGAAGGAATGAATTACATCTTTACTGTCAAGGACAAAAGAAATCGTCTTGTTCGTAGGGATAATAAGATCTTGTGCGGTCGTCACACCCAAATCAGGGTAACTAAATTCCCACCAGTACTGGTGAGCTGTTACTTTGACCTGAAGGGCATTTTCGTCTTTGGTGTAGTCTTTACCGAGTGCGGAGAGCTGTCCAACCGTAGGAATAGCCAGTACAATAACAAGAATGAGCGGAATCACAGTCCAGATTACCTCAAGCTTGAAATTGCCTTCTACTTGTTCCGGTACTTCAGTCTGTCCTTTTTTGCGTCTGAACTTGACCAATACGTAAGCTGCTATGGCGAATACCACAAGCAATACGACGATCATGATCGTTATAGCAAGTTTCATTAAGTCAAGTTGACCTTGCGCTACAGGACCTTGCGGGTTCATTACAGATAAATCCTCTCGACCACAAGCGGACAACAACAATAAAGAGAATGCTGTCAGTAAAAGGAGGATCCGTTTTCCGTACTGCCACCTTTTCATCACCTATCTACCCCACTTTTCCCGTTTTCGCTGATTACCATCTGGTTCCAGAAAGCGATTATTCTACCTGTTCTAGTACCTTTGTTGTAATCCTGTCAATTAATACAATCACTTATTAAATATAAGTTGACGTCATGTTTTTGTCAATCTTTAGACACATGTTCACAAATTGTTCACTAAGTCTAAAAAACCGCGCCACTGCCCGATTTGTTAACGATTTCAGTTCTCTGTAAACCGGAGTTTGTCCATTGTTTTCTTCCAATTTACGGATAAACGGGAGGATTCGAGTTGTTTTTCTAGCAGCTTAATTTATGTATTTTAGTACAAATAATTAGATATGAAACCTAGTATCATTTTATAGAGTCTGCTCCCTATTCTATGCCATGATGCACAAATATCTCCCAAGTATTTTCTATTTTTATCCATCATTTACCACAAAAAAAGAAAACCCGCTTTGTGATAGAGCGGGATTCCTATCCACTTCCCTGCGACTTGATCGCCTAGCTCGTTAGAAGCAGCGGACCATCCCTGGTAATCGCTACGGTATGCTCATATTGAGCACCGATACTTCCATCTGCCGATCTGACCGTCCATCCATCCTCTTCCCAATAAACAGCACCTGTTCTTCCCATGGTTAGAACAGGTTCGATGGTAATCACCATACCTTCAACCAGTTTCATCCCTGTTCCTTTCCTTCCATAAGGAAACACATCCGGCTGCTCATGCATCAACCTCCCAATTCCATGTCCAACAAGCGGTTTAACGATGCCGTAACGCCATAGTTTCACATTTTTCTCAATGGCGTATCCAATGTCCCCTATCGTTTTACCTGGAACGGCTTCTTCAATACCCAAGAACATGGCTTTCTCGGTCCGACGAAGAAAACGCTGGGTTTTGGAATCCATTTTTCCGATACCATAGGTCCACGCAGAGTCTGCGAGCCATCCATCCTTGTTAACAACCATATCAATGGTGACTACGTCCCCTGATTTCAACAGCTTTTCATTCGGAAATCCGTGACAGACGATATCATTTACCGACGCACAGGTTGCATAAGGATAACCTTTATAGCCTTTTTGCTCAGGAACCGCTCCATTTCGAGCTAGAAAGGTTTCTACGAATTCATCAATCTCTTTGGTAGTGACACCTGGGGCAAGTTTTTCCTCGATTTCACGATGGCACGCTTTTAAGATTCGTCCGGCCTCACGCATGTAACCGATCTCTTCTTTTGTTTTAAGCTTCACCGACATTCGGCCGTCCCCCTCTACATTTATGGAATCTTTTCCATATATATGCTAAGAAGGACGCAAAAAAAACCGCCTCTCTGCTTTCAAATTCATCAGGGTGGCGGTTCTATACAAAACAAAGCAATATAATCAGCATATACAACGGGAATGCCTTACAAAAAACGAATCAGGAGACTGAGGAATTCAGTCTAGTTAATTCACGCTCAACTACAAGCGTTAGTTCCTCTTCATACCCTCCTGTTATCCGGTATTTTTTCACATACTCCTTCACGAATTTTTTAGGATCCTTCGGCCTGAATATACGAGTCATTTCCCGTAAACTTTCTTTGACCTCATTATGACCTTTTGTTGCCATGATAACTCCCTCCCAAAACGTTGAAAGTGAATGCTCCGTTTAGAGAATGCAAAAAGAAAGATCTAAATTGATACCATGAAGAAGTGTGCGCGGCAATATTCAGCTTTAGGCCGGGACTCCTGAGAAGACAGGTACCTGACACTATACATACCCGATATGATTCTTATTGAATCACACTTCTATTGTATCATATTCAAAGCAGTCGTACAGCTTTACAACTTTATAAAAAGTAATTTATTTACATTTTATCTACCAGAGTTCGATTTTTTGCCTTTAACGGCTTCGCTTTCCTTTATGGTTATTGTCTCTCCTCTTGGAATAATTATGCCTAAATCAGGTTACCTTAGAGCCAGGAGCCTGGTGCTTCACGGCATTAATGAAATAATGATTTACTATTTCTATCAAGGAGGCATTCCAATTTATGAGCGAAAAAGACAAGGACATGCTCCCGATATCCAAGGAAACAGTTGAGGTTGACGGAGTTTATACCAATGAACGAGGACTTACAGAACATCTCTACAGAGGTCAACATTTTCCCTCCGATCCTGTTCTGGGTGTGACAGAGTGGGAACTAACCGAGTATGCCTTTGAGAATCATCATGAGGGGATCACGGATCCTAGGTTGGTACCGAAGGAAGATGACAAGGATAAACAAGGGAAGGTTACAAACCCAAGACGTCAACAACAAGGCGGTAACCCTTCCTAAACGCGTTTATTTAGATGAAACATTTCTCAAGTATTATGTTCAAATATCACCTCCCCCGTCATATGCTAACTTATAGCACCTTGTACAAAGGGAGGAAGAAAAATGTCTCCGTTCAAATCATCTACAGGTCTTGATGAGAATATTGCTGCTGCCATTTGCTACCTATTCACCTTTATAGGAGCCATCGTGATGCTTGCACTGGAGAAACGCAGCCGATATGTCATGTTTCATGCTCTGCAATCTTTGTTCGCTTTTGGATTTATCGTAGTTGGCCATATTCTAAGCGGGCTCGTCCCTCTATTCGGCCCTCTGCTTGCAGCGATGTTATCCCTGCTTGGCTTTGTTATATGGATTGTGATGTTAGTAGCAACACTGCAAGGGAAGTGGCTTAAACTGCCTCTTGTTGGGGATTTAGCCGACAAACAAATGCGTAAATTGTAATAAAGGATGTATTATCTCATTAAACACCTAAGTCTTTTATCAGATAAATGTGTAATGTAATTAAAAAGCCGGTTACATGATCTTAAAAAGATCATGTAACCGGCTTTTGCTTTTTATATGATTACCATTCTTTAAGCTGCTTCTTCACCAGTAGACTTGGTTCCAGGCACTTCTTTTGCCGGACCCAGCCCGTTAAAGATGAGATTCATGAAAATGGCCGTAAAGCTGCCCACTACAATTCCGTTGTTTAATAGAATTCCTGCTTCTTCTGGCAATTGAGCGAATAACTCAGGAACGACTGTAACACCAAGTCCCATACCTACAGAACAAGCAATAATCAGCAGATTCTCATAGCGATTAAAGTCCACCTGTTCAGCTAGCATACGAATACCCGATGATACCACCATACCGAATAGTGCTACCGTAGCGCCGCCGAGTACCGAATGAGGAATCATCTGTGCGGTAGCTGCAATTTTCGGTACAAAACCAATAATAATAAGCAGTCCGCCAGCCACTGCGATGACGTCGCGTGTCTTCACACGGCTCATCTGCAGAAGCCCTACGTTCTGAGAATATGTGGTATAAGGAAATGAATTAAAAATACCACCAACGACAATCGCAAGCCCTTCTGCACGATATCCGCGCGCTAGATCTTTCGAACCGAGATCTTTGTCCAAGATTTTACCAAGAGCCATAAACACACCTGTCGATTCTGCGATACTGACAATAGCGACAAGGATCATCGTCAGAACGGCAGAGATATTAAATTTCGGTGTCCCGAAATGAAAAGGCTCCGGTGCGCGGAACCAGCTTGCTTCTAGCATCGGTGTTAAGTCCACCTTACCGAAGAAGCCGGCCACGATGGTACCTACAACAAGACCGAGCAGAATCGAAATAGATTGCAAGAAACCTTTTGTAAAACGATTCATGAGAATGATGAAAATAAGAACCCCAAACCCGATACACAAATTTTGAATGCTTCCGAAATCGGGCTCATTTTGGCCGCCCCCAAGATCGTTTAAAGCGGTTGGAATCAAGGTAAGACCAATGATGGTCACTACCGATCCTGTTACAACAGGCGGGAAAAACCGGATCAGTTTACTGAAGAATCCGCCAAAAATCATAACGAATAATCCCGATGCAATAATCGCCCCATAAATGTAGGACATTCCAAAGTTCTTTCCTATGAGAATCATAGGAGCCACAGCCTGAAATGCACAACCAAGCATAACCGGAAGTCCGATACCAAAATATTTACCTCCCCATACCTGCAATAACGTGGCAAGACCACAGGCCAGCAGGTCAATTGCTATGAGGTAAGTTAATTCCGACGAAGATAATTCAAGCGCACTGCCCACGATCAGTGGAACAATGACGGCCCCGGCATACATAGCCAGAACGTGCTGAAGACCAAGAGAAAATGTCTTCGCAGGATGACGATGACGATCGAAGATTCGCTCACGGGACATTAGACGTTAACCTCTTCTTCCGCAAAAGTAACCTGTCCATCATGGAGTGCAGCAAGACGAACAAGTGACTCTACACGGTACCCTTTCTCTTTCAAAAGTTTACCTCCCGGCTGGAATGCCTTCTCGATCACGATACCAATGCCGACAACTTCTGCTCCCGCCTGCTCTACAATCCGAGCAAGTCCAAAAGCCGCTTCCCCGTTTGCAAGGAAATCATCAATAATAAGTACGCGATCTCCCGGCTTCATGAATTTTTTAGCAACCGTGATTTCGTTGGACTCCTGTTTTGTAAAAGAGTACACCTTCTCCACAAGGATATCTTCACGAAGCGTCAGTGATTTTTGTTTACGTGCAAAGATAAGCGGTACCTCTAGCTCCAGTGCTGTCATAATGCCCGGTGCGATACCAGAGGATTCAATCGTCAGTACACGAGTGATTTCTTCTCCTGCAAATCTCCGTGTAAACTCACGGCCTACCTCTTTCATCAGGATCGGATCCATCTGATGGTTCAGGAATGAATCCACCTTTAATACTTGATCCGACAATACGATTCCTTCATTCAATACTTTTTCTTTTAACAGCTTCATCATCTGTTCCTCCTCGGTGCTATCTTGTTTGTTATCCCTAAACGCAAAAAAGTCCCTTCTCTTCCACCGTCCATCCGGCAGAAAAGCAAGGGAGAAGAACATAGGTATCGGATACAAGCAAAAAATTCATCCCTCATTATCGTCAGAACTGACGGTAAAATAGCGATAAAGTCTCTTCTATCTTCTATCGTAACCTTATATTGATTCTCCCGTAGTCCAATCATTTGCGGTGATCGGGTAGAGACATGCTGGCCTATTCCAGCACATATACGAGATAACGTAAGTGTATTTAGTAATTAATGTAAGCCGTCTCTTTATCTACCTGGATTCAGGTACGGACAGCATATGTTAGGTCGATGGTAGAAGTATACCGAATTGAAACTGCAAAAGAAAGTGTTATTTTCAGTAATTTTTTCACATATTGCTTTTCAAGAGAGTCCATCAAATGATTAAATAGATGAAGATAGCGATAATTCGATGTTAGGAGTGTATCTGCTTGAAAGGAATCATAAGTGAATTTAAAGAATTTGCCGTACGAGGGAATGTCATGGATTTGGCAGTCGGTGTCATTATTGGTGGGGCATTCGGGAAAATTATCACGTCTTTCGTTAATGATATACTCATGCCGCCGATCGGACTGATCCTAGGAAATCGCAGTTTTGAGCAGTTGTTTTTGCCGCTGGAAAAAGGAATTTTCACCCTTGAAGGAAGCAAATATACGACGCTTGCTATGGCAGAAGAAGCCGGAATTCCTGTACTCCGGTACGGTCAGTTCATTAATGTTGTTCTTGATTTTATGATTGTGGCATTCTGTATATTTATGTTCATCAAGGCGATCAACCGATTTAAACGTAAAGAAGAAAAACCCGAGCCGAAGGTAACGACGCGGGCATGTCCTTATTGTATATCTGATATACCGCTTGAAGCGACACGTTGTTCATACTGTACATCCTTAGTCGACCCGATTCACGAGACAGAAAAGGCAAAAGCTTAAAGCCCAGGCGATCTAGGAATGAGATTTTCGAGGATCTGTCTTAGATTGGCATCTTCCCGGTAGACTTCTTCCCCGGTATCGAGTTCCGTGACACGAATTCGAGTATACGGTTCATCCGGACGAACCGGTTTAAAGGTAAGATCATCTTTGTTTTCAACCATGACATCAAATCCTATTTTTTTAAACATTGGGATCAATTGTTCTGTAGATGCTTCCTGTTTATTTCCGAGCATAATAAGACCTCTTAAGTTCTTGGGCTCTTCATTTTTGTAGATGACCTGAAAACGAACGATGCATTCCATTTATAATCTCCCCTTTATTCGTTTAAACCTATATGATAACTACATTTCCCCAAACTGTATGTAATCATGCTAACAGAAAACGCAGTAAATCTGTAGTAAGACATCATTATTACACGGGAGGTACAAAACATATGAAAACGGAAGAGCAATTTGATATTTACAATGAAGATGGAAAGTGGATCGGCACCGCCCCCCGTTCTGAAGTACACGCACAAGGGTACTGGCATAAATCGTTTCACTGCTGGCTCATACGAGATACAGATGAAGGGCGCAAACTTCTTTTTCAAAAACGGGTGGGCGGCAAGGATACTTTTCCTTCCTGTTATGATATTACCGCAGCGGGGCACCTCTCTGCAGGCGAAACTGTACAGGATGCTGTAAGAGAGCTAGAAGAAGAACTAGGACTTGCCGTCGCCTACTCACAACTTACCCCTTTGCTTGAGGTAAAGGATGAGTTATATGGCGAAGTAAACGGGATTCCCTTCAAAGATCTCGAAACGAGTTCCGTATTTGGTTATCATCATGCTCAGCCGCTATATCAATATCATCTGCAGCAAAGTGAAGTACAAGGACTTTACGAAGCTCTTCTATCCGATATGATGGAATTGTTCGAGAATAAAGTATCGGAAGTGCAAGCAACCGGAATACTTAGCCAGAACGAAGGGAATGCAGAAACACTTTTCATGGAGTCCATTCGAGCAGAACAGTTTGTTTCAAGACCGCCGAGTTACTATCTCGCCATTTTTAAGAAACTAATGGAAATGTAATCGAATAGACTGCACGAAACAGGTAAAACCCTTCTTTATCCTATTCGGATAGGAAAGAAGGGTTTTTTAGACGCTACCTATACTTGTTCCAAATCTGTTCATAACGTGGACCATACCTACTTCGAATCTCCGCACCTAAATCTTGTTCCAATTCATACATAATGAGTTCCTGGGCAAAATATCCGAGAAGAAGTCGAATCATAACGGGATGTTCCGTTACAAGCCCCATAGATTCTGTTTCATTCCCGCGGCTGCCAAGCAGGCTCCACTTACGGTCGATAATAAATGAAAAGGTACGACCTTTAGATAGAGACGGCGTCTCTTGATCTGTAAACGGATGCCATCCAAAGAAAGGATTGTTTTCTGCATTCCCTACATCGCAAGACCATAACAGTCTAACCCCTCGCTCTTCTGCATTCTTTAGCTCATCGTGAAATAAGGAAGCTTCCTCCGAACACAGATCAATGATAATTTCATACTTGGCCGTGGCAATTTCCTTGGCAAGTAGCTCCATGATCTGGCGGTCTCCACGCAGCGTTGCAAACTCAGGGGAACTCGTCTTCTGTTTTGGCATTGCCTGCTCCACATATTGAAGCGACTCTTGTACATGTTTAGAAATGATAAGTGTGAACTCCTCTGCTGGCAACATGGTATACTTCGCAGGTTCACTGTCACTGCAACAGAGCATTCCGCGAGCATGCAGCCGCTGCAGCACTGCGTATACATTCGAGCGAGATGCTCCAAGCTGTTTGGACACTTCGTATCCGGAAGAAGCTCCTTCCTTTGACAAGTGCACCATGATTTTTGATTCCATCTCTGTAAATCCAAGACTTCTTAGATGCTGCAGCAACTGGTCCATATTCCTTTGTCCTCCCATGCTGTTCAGGAACGTTGATGCTTTGTTATAACCGAAATTGAATAAGTCATCTATTAAGCAAATCGATCAAAAGCACAGATCATTTTGATTCGTTATAGCTTCACCCGTAGATTAAATTTGTTCTGCTCCGCAATGCGGACACCATTTGGATCCTTTTGGCAGCTCAGCCGCACAAATCTGACACTTTACAGTCTCTCGCGGAAGTTCAGTTTCTACGGTTTCTTGGTGCTGATTATTTTCTTTCCAGTACCTGATACGCTCATCCAGCTCTTGTTGCCTCTCGCTTTCGCGCTGCATTTCTTCCTGGCGTCTACGTTCCCACTCCGCGTCAAACTCTTCTTTCTCTTCCGGCAGGAAGTCTCCAAGATCGTAATTTTCACTAGGAATCTCTTCTTCGGACAAGAGCAGATCTGGGAAAAGCTCTTCTTCCTCTTCTTCCTGTATCTCTTCTTCAGCAACCGTTGCTGCTGCCTCCGGTTTGGCTTGTGCATGCGCAACCGGAACCGACTTCTCGTTTCCTGTTAGAGCACGGCCACATTTTGGACAGAAATTAGCATCCAGGTCAGACACATGACCACAAACGCAAACCCGCTCATTTTTGAGCAAAGCAATCTTCTCGCGCAGTTCATCAATCTCATCCTGAAGCGTGTCGCAATCTGCCGAAAGTTCCATCATTCTTTCCTCTGCTAAAGACATATCTTGTGCACGATACCCTTCGTAGAAGATGCGGCCCATTTCTGTATAGTTCACGGACATGTCATGCTTGATGTTCGCAATTTGCGAATTGATTTTGTTAATCTCTACAGCATGCTGCGCCTTTTCAGTCGCACGGCCTGCCCCGTCTTTAATTCGTTGTAAAAAGTTCATGCGATTAATTCCTCCTCATTCCATGTAACAAGCTGCACATTGCAGCTTAAAGCTTTCAGTACCTTATTACAGCAATAACACCCTATGCTAAACTTTATCGTCAAATTATACCGTATACTTCGCTTGAATTGATAGTTTCGGTATAATAGAGAACAGTTTGTTACATGCAGACAATGATCCATCTTATATGTAATCTATTATAAAGTTTATCAATCATCAGATGTTTTTATGACTCTATCATACCAAATTTACAACCCTCTTGTGAAAAGGGCAATGTTTTACTTTGATTTTAGATGAGGTGTACACCATTTATGTATAGCACAAATCCTATATTTTACCCTCGCCCTCTAGGGGTCCCGTCGAGTGCCCGGCTTCCCAAGGCGAAAGAAGCGCCCGAACAAACAAGCCTTGAACTCGTTCGTGATCGTGACCCAGATGCCGAATACTTCCGATCTTTGGAGGAAGCCGGTATTTTACTGAACGGTCCGCAGATTAAAGCAGTAAGACATGGCGACGGTCCTATATTAACTTTGGCAGGAGCGGGATGCGGTAAAACGACAGTGCTTGCTGCAAGAGCCGGATACCTCATTCAAGTTCGAAATGTTCCTGCCAGCAGTATTCTGCTCGTCACTTTTACTAGTAAAGCCGCCGCAGAGATGAAATCTCGTATCTCGATGCTCCCTGGCATTCGCGCTGCTACTGCACGAGCCGTACAAGCGAGGACGTTCCACTCCTTCGCCTTGATGTTGCTGCGTCACTACGGAGTAACCGAAGATATTTTTGGCGAAACGAGAGCACAGCATACGGTCATTAAAATGATTCAGCGTAAGCATGGATTAAGCGATGCATTTCAGCCGGAGAGTCTGCTCTCTTCCCTCTCTTCCTGGAAGATGGAAGGAAAACGGACCGAAGATCTTCCCGAGACATCACAGGA
The DNA here is from genome assembly GCF_965111595.1 of Paenibacillus sp. Marseille-Q7038. Classification (NCBI taxonomy): domain Bacteria; kingdom Bacillati; phylum Bacillota; class Bacilli; order Caryophanales; family Paenibacillaceae; genus Paenibacillus; species Paenibacillus sp. Marseille-Q7038. Next base: position 3,498,120 of record NZ_CBCOOM010000001.1, read on the forward strand.
AGAAAGAGACGTTAAACAGATTCTTACCGGATATGAAGCATGGAAGAAAGAACGTCACAAGATGGACTTTGATGATATTTTGCTGCGAGCGGCGGAACTGCTAAATGATCCAGCCATTCTGCGTCCGCTTCAGAAACGATTCCAATATATTATGGTGGATGAATTCCAAGATACCAACAGTCTTCAATACGAGATTGTACGTAAACTAGCAGCTTCCCACCGGAACCTGATGGTAGTCGGTGATGACGACCAGACGATATACACCTTTAATGGAGCAAGACAAGAAGCGATCCTTGATTTTGATAAAGTCTATCCTCGGGCATCCATCGTTACGCTGGATATTAATTACCGTTCCGACGCTCGCATTCTTGGTCTTGGCACAGAGATTGTGCGTTATAACAAGAAACGCCGATATAAAAAGTTGGTCTCCGCTGGAAAACCTGGGTATCAACCGTTGTTTGCAACTCCTTCCGGAGTGGAAGAAGAGGCAGCGATGGTTGTGAGTCATATTCAGGAAATTATAGAAGAAGGTCAACTTTCGTACCAAGATATTGCGATCCTGCACCGGACAGCAAGCAGCAGCCGTGCTATTTTTGAACAACTTGTTCTAAAAGAAATCCCTTTTGTACAATACGGAGCTACGCCTGTCTTCTATGATCAGACTTTAGTGAAGCCGCTGATGGATCACCTAAGGTTATCTCTTCACCCGCGTAATTTCGATGCCATTCCAAGTACACTTGGACCTTTATATATCTCGCGTGAAGCAGGTCTTGAATACTTGGCAGGGCAAGAGAAACAACAACCTAAAAAATATCCGCTCATTCATTTTTCGAGATGGGATCGCCTGAAACCTTTTCAACAAGAACAGGTCAAGGAACGGATTAAACTGATTAAGCAGTTGCAGACGATGACGCCGCTTGCGGCGATTCAGGAAATGCGCAGGCAGTTCTACGATTCGTATCTGGAGAGCGGCGATCCAAGTATCTACACGCACTATAAAGAAACGATCATGGAAACACTCGATGAGCTCGAAGCATCTGTAAAACGGTTTGAGACCGTGGAGAGTTTTGTCACTTTTGCAGATGAACTGTCCAGAAGACACAAAGAGATGGAAGCTCTTCAAGCAGCCAATGAAGATGCCGTACAGCTGATGACGATTCACCGAGCCAAGGGGCTTGAATTCCCTTGTGTATACTGGATTGGCGCAAGTGAAGGGATTCTGCCACATAGTTCCGCTCTGACAAAAGAAGTGCCCGAAGACCGAAAAGCTGCACTAGCGGGTGCAGCTGCAAAAGAAGTGGACGAAGCTTTGCTTGAAGAGGAACGCAGGCTTGCTTATGTTGCTGTCACACGTGCGAAGCAGCGATTGTTTATTACCTCTCCTGCTAGTCAGCACGGTAAACCAGCTCCTGTATCCAGATTCCTGCTGGAAGCCTTCGGTGTTAAGGATACAGACCACAAGAAACAGAGTGCTAAAGAACGTTTAAATATGGATAAAGACCGCTTTCACTCGAAAATCAAGGTACGAAGCTCTTCTTCCTTAAGTAGAAAAGGAAGCTCGCAGCGGATGGAAACCGTTCCGGTATGGTCCTGCACATCAGATACCTGTCCTGCCTGGATTCGTCAGCATTCCGGTAAATCGAAGGAGGAATCACCCCCTTGCCCGCTCTGTAAATCAAAAATGAAAAAAGCAATGCGGGAAGTGCCTGCTTTACCGAGACATCTTAAGTAATCGGTAAATAGAGATGATTCATCCCCTGTCCTATTCGTGTATAAAATAGGTAAATCGCCTTTTATATGGATATATAGGGGGTAGGGAGGGGAAAAGAGCAATGGACACTTATTATGTTTCCATCACACAGCAGCTCATTCATCAAGAACCGATTGAATCTAATGACTATGAGGTAAAGCTGAATCAAGATGACCTTTCTCAGATGCAGGATTTGATGTCATCGATCAGCAAAGAGGACGAATATACTTTCCAGCGCACGCCCGTTCCTTACAAATCAGCAGATCATGATGATGCAAATGAGCAATTTACAGACCGCATTCAAGAACTGTATCAGCTTATTTATGACACGGGAACGGAGCAAACGAAGGCAATGATTCGTCAGCAAAAGGTGCTGGATAAGTTAGATCACACGGATTACAAGGATACGGGTTATGAGGATTCCCCCCTTAATAAGTAGGGGAATAAATGAGAATAAACAAGAGGTCCGGTTCATGATTATGAATCGGGCCTCTTCATGTTTTCGCAAAAATAACCTGCCATGAATCTGCCAGTCGGTTCTAATCCCTATTTTTTTGTAATAATTAAAAGTAACCGCTTTAAGCTGACACTTGGATTCGCACCTTCGTCGTATTCGTGATTTATCCAGTAGATGTCGTCAATAATATTTACATCATACTGACAAGGATGTGAGATGAATATGACTTCATTTTCGCGAAAATGTGGATTACTGTGTTTGGTATTCGTCCTCGTTACTATGCTCCTTCCCTCTCTTCCCGTAAAAGCTGCCGCCCGTGTGACCTTTGATTCTCATCAGGATGAACAGAACGTTTCCCCAGGAGTCGAGGAACTTCATGGTACGTACACGGATGTATTCGACGTCGAAATTGTGGTCAATGGTCAATTGGTAAATGACGTTCACATGGATGATCCTGATGCAGACAACAGTGGAACATGGTCTTATTCATTAGATACGTCCTCATTAGACGGCTCTATTGAAATTGCGCTCAAATCCAAAGATATCGAAACGAGATACGGAATTTGGTCCCCTTTCATTCATCTCAATGTAGATAATCCAGCCGCGAGTATACCTGAAGTACAGATTGTAAGTCCCGCTGAGACGGATGCTCCCTTACCTCGTGACAAAGGCGCGATTCCCATTCATATTTCTGCAGAAGGCAAAAATACAATCACTGAGGTTGAACTGCGAATTAACGGCGGTCCTTGGGAACCTGCTGTCTACAAGGAAGCAGATAGCTTTTATAAATATCCTTGGGAAGTTGCAAATCTAAACAAAAAACAAAAGTATAGCCTGGAGGCAAGGGCAACAGATCAAAATGGAAACACGGGATACAGCCTCACTACCTATCTTGCGCCCAATCCACAAGCCATCGGTCAAGGTAATTCCACCTCTAATTCTGAAGATCTAGACACCGTAACGAACAGCACCTATGGAGAAATCGAGTCGCTTCCCAATCAAGATCGAGCGATCTGGATCTGGGAAACGGCATCCTATCACCTTATTCTCAACCCAAATTCCTGGGACACTTTTGCCGGATTCACTTCTGATACAACCACCTTTAGTGACCGTCCAATCACTACACTCTATCTAGGCGTTGACCGTTATAATGGAGCTTCAATGCTAGAAGATTACCGTGAAGAAGTACAGCAGTTTGTCACTTGGGCACATGCAAATGGATATCACGTTCAGGCGCTGATTGCTGGGGGTACAACACCACCCTACTATGGAGCATACGAGAGATATCGCACCCAAGCGGTTCGGGAATTTGAAAAAGTACTGAACTATAATCTGGCTTCTGAAGCTTCCGCTAAGTTTGATGGAATCAATCTGGATACGGAGCCGTACATCCTGCCCGATTTCAAGACGGAAAAACCTTCTGTCCAGATCCAGTACCTTGATATGCTCGCTACACTGATGGAACGGAAACACGCTTCGGGGATTACATTCCCAGTAGGGGCAGCCATTCCAAGATGGTATGACAGTTCAGCGGATGCTAGCGGGATTCCATGGAATGGATCATCAAAATGGCTGTCCGAACACATTCAGGATACGGCTGATTATATTTCTATTATGAATTACCGCGATCAGGCTGAGGGAAGTGCAGGCATTATCCAACAAGCACTCGGGGAAATTGCATACGCGGAGTCCATAGGTAAACCAAACTCCGTCATCATCGGTGTGGAAACCAAAGATATTGCCGATGGCGGAGATCCAGAAACGATCAGCTTCCATGAGGAAGGCAGAACCTTTATGGAGAATGAGCTGAACAAAGTGTACGCGGCTATGCAAGAAAGCCCAGCGTTTGGCGGAATCGCCATTCACCACTACACCTCGTACATCGACTTCCCAAGTAAATGGGGTCCCGGAGGAATGAAGTGGTCTCCTCCATCGGATATGGAACCGCCAAGTACAGTCAGTGGCAACCTCTCCGCGATCACTTTTGATCACGAACGGATTGATCTGCGTTATGGTATGGCATTCGACAACTCCGCAGTGAATGACTACCGAATCTACCGAAGCACAGAACCTGATTTTACAATAGGCCCTCTTACTTATGCAGGAACGGCTAAAGGATTATCTTATGAAGATAGAGGACTCCTTGCAGATACCACTTATTATTACAAAATCACAGCGGTCGATTTGCAGGGAAATGAAAGTTCTCCTAGCCAAGCCATCTCTGCGACAACGACCTCTTCTGCGCTGAAACCGATGATTATCGATGAAATGTCATTTGAATATACGGGAGGGAAAGCTACTGTAACCTTACGAGTTGTGGATCTTGAAACCGGGGCACCGCTTAGTGCTACGGTTAGCGGCCGATTCACACAGATGGCTGGAAAATATGTAACTGCGAAGACTTCCGCAAATGGGATATTCCAATCCTTATCTGAGGCGGTGAATGCTCCTTCAGGAGAGATTGGGTTCCAGCCTCGCCGGATTATGGTTTCTGGGTATTACTGGGCTAGCAGTTATGACTCACTTCCTTATACCACAGTAGTTTGGGAACCCTAGGGTATTATGAGTGTAAAACAATTATAGGGAACCTGGGCTGTAAAGCCCCGGCTCCCTTATTTGTTTTGTATCTTAATCGTAGATGGTGATTTTTATTGTTCATTTTTCAAGTAAGACCCTTGCAAAACATTATCCAATATTTTGTAAAATGGTATATAATCCGATTAAATTTGGTGAAGGACTATCATATGCACCCATTTATAAGGAGGCGAAATATGAATAAAAAGCGGTGGATCATCACTTTCATCTCTTCATTTGCACTACTGTACATTCTATTTGGTTTTTGGATTGCGAAGGATACTAGAATTATTCTGGATAAAGCCATGTCAGCAGATCCTCATTGGCAAGAATATATGGATCAGACTGTCTTTAATAGAATAAATCCGATTGCAAGCGGAGCGACTTCTGCAGACTTTTCCTATGAAGCTTCTAATCACAAAGTAGGTTTCGTGTTTCCGCTCCATTTCTTTTGGGTATCTAAAACATTGGTAACTCACGAATACGATCAGCCTGACTTCGGATTTCGGGAACCGCTGACCATGAATGTAAAGCTTAAAAATGGGCAATGGTATGCGACTAATGTGAAAATCGAACCCTAACGTCTTAGATATATCATTTTCTTAAATTGTTAGCTGAATTCCTGTTCATGATTACTGAGCAGGTTAAATACATACTAGATATGTAAGAACCAATCTAGGCGTATTAGACCGCTTGCTCAAGTGCAACCTTGCTCCGTATTTCTCGTCTAGTAGATGTCATCATCTTATGACAAAACATCAGTGAAGGAGAGAAGACACATGAACAAAAGAATGAAAACTGGCGTAGCTGCTGCTGCTTTAACTATTGCTCTAGGTGGTAGTTCCATCTACGCATATGCGGACGCGAGCACTCCCGTGCCGATCTCAAGTAGTCTTAATGAAACATTTACTATTACGGTGAACGGACAGGCCATCGAGGATGGTTACCAAGTATCCACCGCTGCTCAACCGATGATTCCTGTACGTTCTCTAGCAGAAGCACTTGGAATGGAAGTAAAATGGGTACAAGAAACCAAAGCAAGTGAACTTACTAAAGGGATTATATGGACTTCCATTATGACAGGGGAAGATGCTTATAATGTAAATAAGATGCTTGTACGTCTAGGTCAAGCTCCTGAAATAATGAATAACATGCAATATGTTCCTCTGAACTTTGTCAGCGAAGTTCTGTACGGTAACGTAACGGTAGAAGGGAGTCAAATTACAATTACTACAGATCAAGCTAATGCATCAGAACAAGAAGTAACAAAAGCAAGCGGAGTCATCACATCGTTGTCTTCTGAAGAAGGTAAGCTTTCCGTTCATATCAATGGAAACGGCGCAAAAGGGATCGTTCTCAATGTGAGCGAAGATACAACATTTGCACTTGCAAGCGGTGAAGCACTTGAATTTAAAGATCTCAAAGTTGGCGATCAGGTTGAAGCTGAACACGCGATGTTTGCAACTCTCAGCCTTCCTCCGCAATCTCCGGCATACAAGATTACGGTAACCGAGCAAGCAAAAGCGGATCTTGTTATCGCAGAAGGTGCGATCAGTGAAGTCACAACTTCGGATACTGGCGAACGCAGCATCCTCCTTAAAGGTCAAGGTGTAGACGAATCGCCAGCTAGCGGCATCGTATTCAACATCAGTTCAGAAACGAAAATAGTAGATACCAAAGGAGAAGCCATTGATCCTTCTACATTGAAGGAAAAAGATTATGTAATTGGCGTTTATAACGGCATTACTACTCGCAGCCTTCCTCCTATTGCGAACGCGATGAAACTGGTTGTAGAACAAGCAACTGAATAGACAAATCATATTCAAAAAGGCAGCCTCTCAGGGGCTGCCTTCTTCTATCTCTTATATAAATTACAGTTTAATATTCGCATCATCAAAGTACTCTTCCAGTGTAAGACCGCTCTCTGCGATATCCGGTGCTAACTCTTTACCTACATAACGGATATGCCATGGCTCGTATACATAACCAGTGATATCTTCCCGATCTTGCAGATAACGAATCACAAAACCGTATTCCGGCGCATGTTCTTCCAGCCATTGCCCCTCTTTTGAGTCGCCAAACACCTCTTCAATCACATTGCCAACACTTGGACTAGAAACGTCAATCGCTAGACCCGTCTGATGTTCACTATAACCTGGTTTTGCACTTACTCTTGCTGCATACTCTTCCCCGTTACGCTCTACACTGCTATTATACACAGAAACTTGTCGTTCATAAGAGCGATACCCAGACACCGCTCGAAGCTCTATGCCGTCCTCTTCTGCTGCAGCAAATAACTCCTCAAGGGCAGCCGCAGCTTCCTTACGTAAATGACGTTTCTCATGAGGCCCGTCAAAAGAGAACGGAACATTCGGTTCGACCAAATCATCCGGTTCATATCCTTCCGGCAGACTCCGCTCTTTATTCACAATGACCGTCACTGCTTCAGCATTGGTTACGACACTTCGGTCACCTTCCTGCTGTATACTGCTCTGCAGTGAACTTTGTGCACGCAGAGCCATGATGCTGTCTGTTTCTGTATTTTCTTCACCGGTTTCTATACCGTCTGTATTGTCATCTGTTCCATCTGGGGTTACTTCCTCAGAAATATTACCTGTCGCCGGAGCATTCAGGTTCTGTCCTTCCTGCTGACCTTGTCCACCTTCTTCACAACCCGTGAGTAGAACGGTACTGACCAACAGTGTAGACAGCAGAGCAATTGTCCAGCGGTGTCTTTTCATTTTCGTAGTTATCATCTATTACTCCCCCATCCACATATAGCTTGTCCATGCTCTATTGTAGACTAAAAATAAACAGAGCAAAAGAACGCTGACGCCCCCTGACAATGGTTGTCATGAGACACAGATCTCTTATGCTCTGTCATGATCCTATTTACTTCGTCTTGCTCCCAGACTTTGCCTGTGCTGAACGGGGTGCCCATTCTGCTGCCCGCTTGGACAGCTGTTCTCGTAAATGGGTCAAGGCAGCTTCCGTAGGTGCCTGAGGTAGCAAAGTTGCAAGTTTTGGAGGAGGCACCATCTTCGAAGGTGCCTTCAGGCGCAGCTCCACCTCGGTCAGCCTATGGCCAGGTTTGTGGAGCGCGCTGTCTTGGACACTCTCCGCGATGTAATCCATGATTGCGGAGACGTTGCCACCCGCTCGCGGAACCGGTCGTTGCAACAGCGCTGCCCCAGGCAGTGCTTTCCCTTCGGATTCGGCTGCCCAAGAGCCGAATACACTTTCAAGGAGCGCTGTGCGTGTAATGCCTAATAGGCTTAAGAGTGCCAGCGGCTCACGGGCTGCCCAGGAAGCAGCTGCTATTCTAGCCGCTTCCGCATGTTCGCATACTTCGCTCTCACAGGTGCAGGTCACCTGCATTTCAGTAGCGAAAGGAATCAGTGTTTCCGCTTCTGCAGGCGGTAAAGACTTATTTTCCATCAGTTTGTACACAAGATATGCAGACTCTGCTAACTGATCGAGTAACGCTTCTCTCTCAAGATCATTAAGGGGTTTCACCTGCCCTTTGCATTCCACATCGTTATCTTCTGAATCCCCCACTGCACTAGATACGATTGCCTTCCATCCGTGAGGCTCCAGCTGAAATTCCTTCACTTCGATGTTCACCTTCACCTCACCCTTTCCTAAATCAAAATCCACGACTTACATCCACATTTCTCCCTGTAAGGTAACAAGCCCTTTCAGTTCATCGTCAGACATCTCCGTAAGCCAGTTTTCACCTGAACCTACAACCTGCTCGGACAACTGCTTCTTACTCTCAATCAATTCATCAATTCGCTCTTCCAGCGTACCTTGGCAGATCAGTTTATGAACCTGAACGTTTCTCTTCTGTCCAATACGGAATACACGGTCTGTTGCCTGATTCTCTACTGCTGGATTCCACCAGCGATCATAGTGAATGACATGACTCGCATGGGTAAGGTTAAGACCGACACCGCCCGCACGTAATGAAAGGACAAAGATAGACGGGCCTTCGCCTTTTTGGAAGCTATCCACCATAGCATCACGATCTGCTTTGGAGATTCCTCCATGAAGGAAGAAAGGTTTCTCATTATAGCGCTGAGTCAATTGATTCACCAGAATATCTCCCATGGAGACATACTGCGTAAAGATAAGTGCCGATTCGCCATTATCTCGAATGGCATCGGTAAGTTCCATCAAACGTTCCAGCTTGCCTGACAGTTCCACCCGCCCGCTCTGTTCTTTACGATTCTGCTCCAGCAGTACAGGATGATCACAAATCTGCTTAAGCTTGGTTAGAGAGGACAGAACCACACCTTTTCGCGTAAAACCAGTTTGACCTTCAATGCCTGTAAGCAGCTGATCAACTACCCCTTTATAAAGGGCCGTTTGCTCCACCGTTAAGGAGCAATATGATTTCAGTTCCAGCTTCTCCGGAAGATCCTTACGAATATCAGGATCGCTTTTGAGTCTTCTGAGCATAAATGGCGACACAAGCTTATGCAGTTCACGAAGGGACTGCGCCCCTTCCTCACCGCCAGCTACATAACGCTGCCGGAATGAAGCTGCCGTACCGAGATATCCCGGATTAAGAAATTGAAAAATAGACCACAGCTCACTAAGCCGATTCTCCACCGGTGTTCCCGTCATCGCAATGCGGTGCGGAGCAGATAGTTTCATCACGCTTTGCGCCTGCTTCGTACGATAGTTTTTAATGTATTGCGCTTCATCAAGCACCACAGAAGACCAATGAATGGAAGCAAGATCTGCCCCATCCCTGCCAGCCAGATGATACGTTGTCAGGACAATATCATGATCTTCTGCCTGCTCACGAAAACGGTCGCCATGCAAACGCTGGGTGCCATGATGTATATATAATTTGAAATCCGGAGCAAATCGTGCGAGTTCCCGCTGCCAGTTGCCCAGCAGTGAAGTAGGACACACGATGAGCGCAGGACCTTCTGTATCGAATTCATCTTCTGCCGTTCCTTCAAGCTGGCGTTCTGCTTCTCTGATCTCCTTCGCTGCGAGCTTGGAGTCAAGCAGGCAGGTAATGACCTGAATGGTTTTTCCAAGTCCCATATCATCGGCAAGACACACCCCAAAACCAAGGTCACGCATAGCAGACAGCCACTGGAAACCCCGTTCTTGATAAGGTCTTAAATTACCATGCAGAGATGGAGGTACCGATTTAGGCTCTATTCCTTTTAATACTTGCCCTTCAAGCAAGAAGGACAACATCCCGTAGGACTCTGCACCAAAGATAGAGAGGCCTTTCCAGTTCGCATCTTCCTCATCTTCTGCGACGAGATGCATCCACTCCGATAACGCCATCGTACCTTCTTCATTCTTCTTCATGAAGCGGAGTACCTGGCGGATTTCTTTAGGATCAATTTCAATCCACTCTCCGCGGAACTCCACTAAAGGAAACGTAGACGCCGCAAGTCTGGCAAGTTCTTCTTGTGAGACGGGAATTCCATCCAGCATGGCCTCTGCTTCAAAGGCAACCAGCTGCTCCATGCCGAGTGTAGAGCTTCGTTTCACAGAACCGCTGCGATCTGGATGTGGAAGCATCTTTAATTTGAGTCCTGTTTTACGTTTCCCATCTTTACTCCATCTTGAAGGCATCATCACCGTAACGCCGCTCTTCTGCAGCTTAGGAACAGCATGCGCCATAAAATCATAGAACACTTCTGTATTCATTTTGACAGATGCGGGAGATCCACTCCATCCCGATCCTAGCGCAGGAGCCAGTTCACATGCTTTGCCAAACGCTATTAACATCTGTTCCTGTATGGATTCATACACGGTTGAGCCGCGGTCTACCTCTTGGGAAGGGTGGGACCATATCGCTTCAATCGGAACCCGAAAATCGGACTCAGTTTCACTTTCAGCCCAGAAACTAACGTTCCATTCGGAACCTGCCTCCGAGGGCTCTAAGCGAAGCCCCAGTCGCAGTTTCCCGGCCGCAGGTCCGGAAGATTCACTCTCTATAAGCGGAGGAGAACTCTCCCCTGCTTCACTAACCGCATCTGATAATTCTTCGATTTCTTGAATCGTTCCCTGTACGCTTAGTTCCCGCGAACCGGTCAGCAGACTATTCCACCAGAGTTCGGTTAAGGGGGAATATCCTCTGCGATAATTCACACGATATTTAGACAAACTACTTTCCACCGCAGCAATTTCAGAAGAAACCGCTGCATGAATCATTTGACTAAGGAAAGAGTAAAGCACGGCACCGCCCGCTTCTTTAACAGACCCCGCCTCCGTATCCGCATAAACAACCGTAGCTGTCAGTGCGATTGGAGGAATCGATTCCGCAAGGATAGCAAAGCGTTCTATATCATCTTTCTCTGTAAGTCTCGGGTGCCAAGCACCCTTTACGGCAGATTGATTTCCTCGTCTTCTTCCACCTGTTGCTGTTACCGGAGCGACCCCGGGAGCAATCTGACCTCGAAGCAGCAATTCCAAAGCAAATAAGGCTGCTTTGGACCAATATTCCATTTCTTCTCCGGCTTCAAATCCTGCTCCGGCTGCCTCTTCTTTATTCCAGTGAATTAATAACTCGAATGCGTCTTTCGGGCTAAGCGCCAGTCCTTCCAGCGTCCGTCCCATTCCCATTCGTTTCTTCTTGTTTGTATCTGCACTTGAGGTCTGTACCTTGTTGGTCTGCCATCTTAGTTCCGCAAGACGCAAGGCTGCATGTTGAAACGGGCGGTAGGTACCGCCTTTTAATTTCATTTTACGTATTCCATGGCTCCAGGCATCGACCCTGGGTTCCGACGTTTCTCCAGAAAAACAAAAAAATACGTCTCCGAGCCAAATTCCATATAGTGGTTGATTCATCGCAAGTCACCCGTTAGCCCTTTTAGATTATTACTCTTCATCATATACGAAAATCGTTCAATTTAAAAATCGAATCCTTACTTTTTTTCCAAAGGAGACAAAAAAATAATCGGTTATAGCCTATAAGCTTGAACCGATTATTGATGTGATATCTATGAGTTACAGTAAAAAAGTTTCATTTTATATCATGCCGTAAATTTACATTATAAACCTAATACTCGGTAAAAGAAATGATAAAGGAAGAAGATCCCGGGTAAAACCAAGATCATCTTCCTTCCATTTATTTTTTCAGGCTGTCCCAACTCTTCTGCATATCCTCAAGTAATTTCACAGGATCCGGTTTCGCAACATAGGCCTGCATCACCGCACCAAACTCTTGTGGCACTCCTTCTGGGAAGCGATTAAAGTTCCAACTAAGCACTTTATCATCATCGCTATATTGAATAAGGTCAGCAGCAAGATCCCCAAGCGCTTCGGAATCTGCTGTAATACTCTTAAATGCAGGAATGAATTTAAACTCTTCCGTCATGTATCTTTTCCCTGTTTCCGAAGTCACAAGCCATTCAAGAAAATCTTTTGCTTCGTCTTTCACAGTAGACTCTTTGTTCACCACATAGTAATTAGGTACACCGACAAAAAGTTTATCAGATGCCTCTGCATCTTCTCCAATCGGCATCGGCAGTATACCTAAGTTTAAATCTGGATTAATTCCGTCAATTTGTACCTGTGTCCAGTTGCCCTGCTGCATCATCGCTGCTTCTCCTGTAGCAAAGGTCGTCACTTGGGTATTATAGTCCGTTGTCAGCGGATTCTTATTACTGTACTGAAGTGTGAGATCCAGCATCTTCATCCAATCCTCGAACACGGGGTTACCTGGAATCTTCTCTGTTCCTTCATTCAATCCTTGAATAAAAGCGACAGGATCAGCTTGATTCGCAAACGCTACATTTACATTATGATTTCCTAGTACCCACCATTCCTGATATCCATTCGAAAAAGGAGTGATTCCCACGTCCTGAAGCTTTTGGGCTGCTGCCTGCAGCTGACTAAGCGTCTTCGGTAATTCGGTAATCCCGGCTTGTTTAAATAAATCTTTATTATATATAAATCCATATCCTTCAAGCCCTAAAGGTTGACCATACAGCTTGCCGTCTTTTGTCATGGGTTCTTTGGCCACATCAAGCACATCACTTACCCAAGGTTCTCCTGAGAGATCTTCTAGACTATCGATCCAGGTATCCAGCTCGCGGTAACCGCCCACATTAAAAATATCTGGATGTTCGGAACCGGCAAATTTTGTTTTTAACGCAGCTCCATAATCACTGCCGCCTCCCACCGTTTCAATCTCTATATTGATATCTGGATGCTCCGTCTCATACTCAGTAATCAGACGGTCAAAAGCTTCCGCAATCTCTACCTTATATTGAAAGATTTTAATGGTTTTCTTTCCATCTGCAGACCCGCCGTTTTTACCTCCACCGCAACCAGCAACAACCAGCGAACACACTAATAATGAAGTGAGTGCAAACATCCCTTTTTTTCTCAATATAAACCCCTCCTATATCTTATAAAATGAGCTGTTATCCCTTTACTGAACCTGCGGTTATTCCTTGAATAATGTACTTTTGCATCAATAAGAAGAAAATAATAACCGGTGTAATGCCAAGCACTAGCGCAGGCAGAGCTAAATCCCACTGCTTTGTGTATTGTCCAAAAAAAGCATATGTGGCAATTGGAATGGTATGAAGTGAACTGTTCTGCAGAAGTATCGACGGCAGCAGATAGTCATTCCAGATCCAAAGCGTGTTCAGTATAATAATCGTTACATACATCGGGCGCATAAGCGGGTATACGATTCGAAAAAAAACCCCATAGGCATTACTTCCATCGACCCTCGCTGCTTCCTCAATCTCAATCGGAACGGACTTCACAAAACCATGGAACAGAAATACAGATATCGGTATGCCAAAACCGAGATAACAAATAATAAGCCCATAGTGACTGTTCATCAGCCCAACCGTACTTGTTACCTTAACGAGCGGGATCATGATCGACTGAAAAGGAATGACCATGGCAGCAACAAACAGCGTAAAAAGGATGCGGTTAAACCTGCTGTTGTGCCTTACCATCCGGTAGGCCGTCATGGAACTAAGCAAGACAAGCAATAAATTGCTGATAATCGTTACAAACAGAGAGTTGAATAATACCTTCGGAAATTTAGTAATCTCCCATGCCCGCTGATAGTTGCCCCATTCAAAAACTACCGGCCAAGCTGCCGCATTCGTCAGCAGGTCACCAAAACTTTTAACAGAGTTCACAAACAGGAAATAGAACGGAACGAGAAACAATAAGGCGAGCAAGATCATAATGATTTCAGTGAGCAATGTAGTAAAACGATAATTTTTACTCGTTTCCATTAGGCTTCCACCTCCCGGCTCTTTGTCAGGCGAACCTGGATGCTGGTAATGATCGCAACCACGATAAAGAAAATCAGTGCCTTCGCTGTACCAAGTCCGTATCTTCCGTTCACGAATGCTTCATTATAAATGTTTAGTGCGAGAGACTCTGTGGAGCGGAACGGGCCTCCTTTTGTCAGCGAGAGGTTTAGATCAAACATCTTGAAAGACCAAGAGATGGCAAGAAACAGACAGACCGTTACTCCCGGCATAATCAGCGGAATGATAATACTTCTTAGCATCTGTCCCCGAGTGGCTCCATCAATCTGAGCAGCCTCCAAAACTTCTGTCGGTACATTATTTAGAGAAGATATGTAAATTACCATCAAATAGCCTGCGGTTTGCCACACGAACACAATGACGATCGCCCAGAAAGCCGTCGTTTCATCCCCAAGCCAAGGCAGATTAAAAAAAGCAAGCCCCGTCACTTCGCCCACAGATGCGAAACCGCGGACAAAAATAAATTGCCAGATAAATCCGAGTAAGAGCCCGCCAATCACATTTGGCATAAAAAATACGGTCCGCAGCACGTTTTTTGTCTTTAGCGGTTTCGTTAAAAAATAAGCAAGAAAAAATCCGATAAGATTGGTGAGCAGGACCCCTGCCAATGTAAATAACGCTGTGAATGTAAACGATTTCATAAATGCGGGGTCGTCTGTAAATATTTTAGTGAAGTTCGCAAACCCCACCCAAACGGGATCTTTGGAGGCCCCACTCCATTCCGTGAAGGAGTAATACATCCCCAGCAGAAACGGTGCTGCAATAATGAGCATAAAGAAAAATAGCGCGGGACCAACAAAAATAAATTGCTGCATCATCTGTGAAGATTTTCGGTTCATGGATGAACTCCCCTTTCTTTAACCACTTTATTGTATATGTAACCCAAATAAAGGGAAATGAATGATATTTAAGGGATATAATTACATAATATAGATAATAGAGCGGGATCATGCCTGTTTTGGAAGTGATTTGCCGCCTTATTCTTCATTGGGCCGCCTCTGAGGAAGTGGGTATTCTTTTGATTAAAAAATTAAAGAGATGGGTAAGTATTCCATGACTCGTTGGTCATTATACATATCCACCCTTTCTTCATAAATTAAATACAGGAGGTCATCGTATGCAGGTTAACAGCAAGCACAATCCTTATAAGTGGTTAAATGTAGTAGGCTTCATTCTTGTTATTGTTGTCAACGCACTCGCAAATATTTTACCAATCGGGGGAAGAACGACTTCCGAAGTATCTGAACTTTATCCGGTATTAATCACTCCGGCTGGATACGCATTTATCATCTGGTCAGTTATTTATCTTTTCCTGGCGGGATTTGTTATTTTTCAGTTTTTGCCTTCTCAAAAACAACGAAATACCACAGCACGTGTGGGAATCTGGTTCTTCATTAGCTGTTTAGCAAATGCAGGCTGGATCATCCTCTGGCAGAATCTTTTGATCGGCTGGTCTGTACTTGTCATTTTCATCTTATTGTTTTCCCTTATTCAAATGTATTTGCGTACACGAGACATTCCTTCCCCTACACTGGGAGAAACTTGGTTTGCCAAAGTTCCATTTAGCATCTATATAGGATGGGTTAGTGTAGCAACACTGATTAACGTAACCGTATGGCTGAGCAAACTCGGCTGGAGTGGATTTGATCTCGGAGATCAAACGTGGGCTATCATTTTGCTTCTGCTTGGCAGCATCGTGGCCTTTGCAGTTAGCTACCGGTATAACGACTTCATCATGCCGCTTGTATTCGTATGGGCCTATATTGCTATCGGAGTAAAACAATCGGATATCCTTACTGTTTCCTATACAGCAATTGGACTCGCCATTGTCATCTTCTTATTTGCCGTATGGATTTTCTTACGGAGAAAAAAATAATGAACACAAAAAAAAGAGACCAACGCGATGGCGATGGTCTCTTTTTGAGTTCATTCAGTAATGACATCATTTGTGTAAGGTTTTACCCTTTTACTACAATGGTCTCGATCTCAACAAGCGCATCCTTTGGTAAGCGCGCTACTTCTACCGCACTACGCGCTGGGTATGGCTGTTCAAAAAATGAACTGTACACTTCATTAACACGTACAAAATCATTCATATCTTTTAAGAAAACCGTTGTTTTCACGACTTGGGTAAGTCCTGCCCCAGCCGCTTCAAGAATGGCTTTAACATTCTCTAGAGACAATCGGGTCTGTTCTTCTACAGTCGCTCCAAACTCTCCCGTTGCCGGATCAATACCAAGCTGTCCTGATGTAAAAATGAATCCGCCTGCTTCTACCGCTTGGCTGTAAGGCCCGATGGCACCTGGTGCTTTTTCAGTTGTGATCGTGTTTTTGCTCATACGGATAAACCTCCTTTAATATTTCCATACTTTTCTATACGTTATTGTAGTCAAATGTGCGAGGCTTGTCTATTTCTAAGACCGTGGCTGCGCCTCTGCAATCTCTCTGATCTTTTGATTAGAATAAACATGTATTCCCGTCTGTTCCCGTAAGGCAATACGAATCATGGCAGCTGCTACAAGTGATCCTGGTATCGCACGATAATTCTGTCCTTTACCAAGCTTTAATAGCGGATCCAGCCATCCAAGAAGAACTTCGCCGATTTTCTCTCCTGTTCTATTTTCTTTACGATCTCCGATCAGCAGGGAAGGGCGTACAAAATGTACAGAAGGGATTCCGGTCTTCTTCATCTCTTCTTCAAACTGGCCTTTTGTACGCGAATAGAAAACACGCGATTTTGCATTAGCACCCATCGAAGAAATCCCGATAAATTGTTTTATCCCATGGCGCTCCGCTATCTTCGCAACAGTGATGGGATATTCAAGATCTACTTTGCGAAAAGCTGCCTGTGATCCTGCTTTTTTGATCGTTGTACCTAAACAACAGAATAAATCGTCTGCTTGATGAAAAGCAGATTCGTATTTCTCTAGCTCATCCCAATTGACAACCACTTGTTTCAGCTTGGGATGAGTAAATTCCCGTGGTTCTCTTACTAAAGTAACAACTTCTGTGTAGGGCTTTTGTTCAAGCAGCTGAGTAACCAGTTGTTGACCAACCATCCCGGTAGCACCAATAACGATCGCTTTCCGAGCCTGTTCCAGCAATTTATTGGCCTCCCTTCGCTATAGGCTAATATTTCTTATCTGTTTAAAAGAAATCATACCATGTAGCGGTGTAATTCTGCATAAACAAAGAAGAGGACCGATTCTGTAGAATCAATCCTCTTCTTAATTATAAGTGACTCTGTTATTAGCGTGCGTTCGTGTTGCTCCAGTTGTCGTACTCTGTCTCCGCCTGTTCACGCGTGTGACCATATTTTTCTTGGAGTTTACCAATCAATTTGTCTTTCTCACCATCGATTACATCCAGATCGTCATCTGTCAGTTTACCCCATTGTTTTTTAGCTTCACCCTTCATTTGCGTCCATTTCCCTTTAAATACGTTGTTATCCATGATCGTTCATCTCCTCGTCATTTATAGTAATGTTTCTGTCGTTTATCACTGTTGTCATCCATTACCCTGAGCTCTAGGGATGTTGTTACTTGCTTGTTGTATTATTAACCAGGAGGGATTTCCATGAATCCGAAAATATATCATTTCGGTGTAGCGTAAAATATACACTTGTATTACAGCTTGTACTATGATAAAATGAAAAGTAATGTAGTATTTAACCCCATTCATATTCCTCTAAAGTAGAATAATTCCTTCATTTAACCTCATGAAGTAAGAATCGCGTTATAACCCAAAACAAAGATTTCAGATTTTATTTTCATTCAAACTGGCGCGGTCTTCGGAGCCGCAAGGACAAAAGAGAGGTAGGGCTTTTGTTGTGTGAAAGTCAGTTATTCTCGGCAAGCGTGAACGACATCGTTCACCAGAGGAATCGTTAGCTATCTGTAGCTACTGCATATAGCAACCACAGGTTAAATCAATTAAATAATCGCAAGCTGTTCGCGATCGACATGACGCGGGCGACCTTGCACATAGCAGCCCCCGGACCCTAGGTACGGGGGCTATCCAATTTTAGCGCCTCTTAGAAAAAGGTCTTTGAGATAATCACAAGCAAGACGAATAATACGAGCAGGATTCCCGCCGAATAATCTGGATATTTAGAAACAGATGAAGATCCATAGTACGGCATAGCATAGGATTTCACAGGTTCTTCCCAGTTGCCTCCGTAAGTTTGATACATCCGTTCATAACCGGATACAGGGTATCCTGAAATATAATTGGAATTCATCTGATAACTATATTGTTCATTCATTAGATATTCCTCCCTTGATATCGCCTATTAGGCTTCTCCCTATACATATGTAAAAAGGATTTCCGGCGTCCGGGCTCTTGCCTTGAACTTGCATATTTTCTTTTAGAATCGATAAAAAAAGAAGCTGCCTGATATCAGGCAGCTTCTTTTTAGCTATAACAAGGGAATATTAGTAACAAGAGAATGCTTTAGAGATAATAACCAAGAGAATGAAGAGTACAAGAATTGCTCCTATCGATGTCCAGCCTCCGTGGCCAGATCCGCCAACATTTCCACAACCGTTGTTGCCACCACAATATTCGTATCCACTCATTTTAACTCCTCCTTTCCGCTTCCTACACCCTAACTTATGTCATTCCAGCGGGTTTGGACCGGGCACTTATCCAACTTTCTTCTTTTTGGGCTCTCTGGCTACTTTTCGATCACTGCTCTCACAACCCACAATCTGACTACAAATTAGAAGACACTCCTGTTGATTTAAGGCGTGGGGAATTACCCTTTTTACGAACTCATGCCATTTCATAACATAAGATATAGAAGGAAGAATACGGGGATGCAGGAAGGTGAACAAAGTGAAGGCCACTGTCAAAAATAAAAACAAAAACGTCAGCAGAAAAAACAACAACCATGTGGATTCCAGTCTTGTTACCTTAGACCAGCTTACCCTCATCTCCGCAATTCTTGGTCTTATTGTGTCTGGAATTGGCCTTTACGTGGCCTGGAAACAATTTAATAATAACGATCCCAATTTTAATGAGAGCGAAGATATTAATCTACTAAGATAAAAGCGTCTTCGTGATTATTCAAATTTTTCATTTACTTCCCAAAAATAAAGATGTTACATTATATATTGTAAATATTATCCACTGTATTCTTGGAGATGGAGGGATCACATGCTGTTACACTCGTTAAGATACGCTGAGGAGAAAGGCTATACAGTGTGTCTCGTACTGCAGAACGGGAATACTTATGTAGGTGAGATAGAAATCAGTGATGCTAAGAATCTGGTTATTACATGTGATCAGGGAAAGATCTGGGTGCCGCTTGACCATATTAAACATGCTTCTACCATTGTATCCGCACACTTCTAACTTGGATGGATACGAACAAAGCATTATAGGAATTTTTACATAGATGACATGATCCTCTTTATTGCCAGAAATCAGCTATTCTTCATGAATAGCCGATTCTGGTAATATTTTTTATACTAACAAATTACAAACTAGACTTTTATGAAACAAATTTAAGTCCAACAGCAGACACTAATACCATGGCAATAAACAAGATACGCTTAACATCCCTTGCTTCCCCATAGAAAATCATCCCAAGCAGCGCTCCACCTGACGCTCCAATTCCAGTCCATACGGCATAAGCCGTACCCATGGGCAGCGTCATCATCGCAAGAGCAAGGAAGCCAAAGCTGATTCCAAAACTTCCTATTAACAGCAACATTGCACGTGCACTGCGCTTCTGATTCCATTGATTAATCATACCAACCCCTGACATTTCAAAAAGCCCAGCTAGTATTAGATATATCCAGTCCATATTAAGATACCTCCTCTTTTGCATGATCTTTAGTCACAAGCTTCAAACCTACAACACCGGTAAGCAGTGTGATCACGAATATAATTTTCCCAGCATTCAGATCCACACCGAAGATCAAGACATCAACAAGCATCGTCCCTACCGTACCTAATCCGACAAAGATGGCATAGGCTGTTCCCACAGGCAAAACCCGGGTTGCGGAGATCAGTAAATAGAAACTTAGAAAGATAGCTATGGCTGTTGCCCCCCACTCCCACCAGTGTTCTGCATGTTTAAGGCCTGACGCCCATCCAATTTCAAAGATTACAGCGGCCAGTACCTTTAGCCAGTTTGAGTTCATTTTTCTTCATCCTTTCTGTTAATGGGTTCATTCTTAACAAGAAAATACCCGGAGGATTCATACAACATATTAAAAACAAAAAAAGCCCGGGAGACTCGTCATAATGACAAGATCTCCCGGGCTTTTGTCCCTCCGTGATAACACGAATCCATCAGATTCGTGCGTTTTCCCTCGGACCAGTCCAGATCATTCTTCCTCATCTGCGGAACCCTAGAAAACTTTTCTCTTATTGAATTCCTTATAATCTAGCACAGAAGCAGATCTGAATCAAGTCTTACCATTATTTACTTCAGACTGTCTGCTAAATGCCGTACAGCTCCCACTTCCATCGGACAAAGTTCAGCTCGCTTCAATAAAAAAACCCATTCTGCTAAATAGCAGAACGGGCTCCGGGAAAGACATAATCCAATTTTAGTAAGACATAAATGCTTTAGAGATGATTACCAAAAGGATGAATAATACGAGGATTCCAGCTGTGGATGTAAAACCTCCACCAAATCCACCGTAACTTCCACCGCCGTAGTTTCCTCCGCCACCATAACTTCCGTATCCAACTTCACTCATTGTAATTCCTCCTTTGTTCTTTGGTACAGTGTATCTTATGCTTCTTTCGTAAAGATGACTGGGTTCAAAGGAGAAAAAGTAAGAATTGGGCTCATGGAGCTACGTTTAGTTATTGGACTTATAAGGAAACTGCGGTTTTCCTTTATTGGAGCTTCTCTCTGACAGACTGCAGTTTTTGCTTACTGGATGAGACCCGGTCTCTTCTGTCATCAATTTTGACAGAGGTGGAGACGCGCTGAGCACCGCTTGCAAAAGGGGCCTCATGCAGCACTGCAATCGCTGCCAGTAGATCTGAAATATCACCTTCAATAATCGTGCTCATTGATGTTAGTTCGTAGGTAATTCCAGGTTGCTCAGCAAGCACTTGTTGCAGTTCAGCAACATAACTGCTAAGACTGGTACTTCCCGTTCCGATCGGAATAATAGTTACTTCTGCTATTGCCATGGAACAAACCTCCTTTTAGATTATCCCCTTATAAACGATAAGCATATTGTATCATGACGAAACCACATATAAAAAAATTTTTAGAGGTTGGACACAAATCCTCCATCCCTTTTCCTTTGCGGTATCTCGGCTTTTTTGCTATAATCGCAATTGCATTTCAAAGTTACTAGACTGTTTACAAACACAATATATTGGGGTACTGTTTATATACATATACAAATGTAGTGTGACATCTAAATTCGGCGAAAACAACACTATTATTTTTGTCAAGTTATTTTTGATAGAAAAAACCTCGCTCTATTACAAATCATTAGCAATGTCCAAAAAGAAAAATGTGATTGACAAACTTTGTTCTTATTGTTTTTCTTACACAACATCAGTGCTCCTTTTTACCGATTCATTGTGAGATGGTTGGTGGATAGCGGCGGGGAAATAAAGGTTTATTGGCATTTATCTGACCTTTGGGTTGGGAAATGCTTTTTGTTTGATTGAATATGTCCGGGTCATTTTAAAGCCGGACATATTCAATCTTGTGAAAAAAATAGGCTGACATATAGCCTAGTTTTCTCAATCTTGTGAAAAAGTCCGGCTCATTTTTCAGCCACACTTTTTCAATCTTATGAAAAGTCAGGCTCTTTTTTCAGTCGGGCTTTTTCAATCTCGTGAAAAGTCAGGCTCTTTTTTCAGTCGGGCTTTTTCAATCTCGTGAAAAAGGTTGACAGCATGTAAAGTCCATCCGCAAAAGTAATGGGACTTCACACTTTTATATTTATTATTTTGAAGAAGAAAGCGAGGGCTCTCCATGCCACAAGTCGTTTCCAAACCAAACAACCGTCAACTCGAATTTGACGAAAATCGTATCTCTACGTATGCAGATCGTATCTTGGCAGATCTTCCTATGCTCGACAAAGAAAAACTCTTACGCGGTGTAAACTCCAAACTCCGCCGTGAAGAAGTTTCCGGTGAAGAGATTAGTAATGCCTTCTCCATGTCCGCTCTTGAACTTGTAACCAAAGAAGAACCTAACTGGAAGTTCGCTGCAGCCCGTTCGCTGCTCACTTCTTTATATAAAAAGGCCGCAAATAATCGCAGATATAAAGCATATACAGATAAGCCTTATGGTGCTTTCCAACCCCTGATCACCAGTATGGTCAAAAAAGGCATCTACCGCGAAGAACTAATAGAATGCTACACCAAAGAACAAATTGAAGATCTTGGACGCACGATTGAACCGAGAAATGACTTGTTGTTTGATTACATCGGACTCCTTACGCTGACAGAGCGTTACCTCGCACATGATTTTGATGGAAAAGTTATGGAACTTCCGCAAGAGCGTTATATGGTTATCGCCATGTATCTGATGCACAAAGAACCGGAAGAAAAACGAATGGAGCTTGTTAAAGAAGCTTACTGGGCAATGAGTAACCTGTACATGACAGCAGCAACACCAACCTTGTCTAATGCAGGTAAAAAAGTGGCTGGACAGCTTTCCAGCTGCTTCATTGACACTGTTGATGACTCGCTCGAAGGTATTTTTGACTCCAATACAGACGTAGCACGCCTAAGCAAAATGGGCGGCGGTATCGGCGTATACCTGGGTAAAGTTCGCTCTAGAGGTTCTGATATCCGCGGACACAAAAACACCAGTTCAGGTGTCATCCCTTGGATTCGCCAGCTGAACAATACTGCTGTGAGCGTAGACCAACTGGGTACACGTAAAGGCGCTATTGCTGTCTATCTTGATGTATTCCATAAAGATATTTTAGCGTTCCTTGATTTGAAACTGAATAACGGTGACGAGCGGATGCGTGCACATGATATTTTCCACGGCATCACCATTCCTGACTTGTTCATGGAACGTGTAGAACAACGCGGAGAATGGAACTTGTTCGACCCTCATGAAGTGAAAAAAGTGATGGGCTGGAAAGACAAAAATGGCCGTGCCCTCGGACTCGAAGACTTCTATGATGAAGAATTCGGCAAAGGCTCGTTCCGTGATAAATATGAGGAAGCATCCAATCACCCGGAATTAACCCGGATTACACTTCCTGCGATTGATATTATGAAACGTGTAATGAAGTCTCAACTTGAGACAGGTACACCGTACATGTTATATCGTGATACGGTAAACCGTGCGAATCCAAACCGTCACAATGGAATGATCTACTCTTCCAACCTGTGTACGGAAATTATGCAGAACCAATCAGCTACGGTTATCGAACAAGAAGAACTCGTTACGAAAGACGGAGAAACACGGATTGTTATTACCAAAAAACCAGGTGACTTCGTTGTATGTAACCTGAACTCCATTCATCTTGCTCGCGCCGTGCCAAATGATGTGCTGGATCGTTTGATTCCGATTCAAATGCGTATGCTTGATAATGTAATTGACATCAATAACATTCAAGTGCTCCAAGCACAATATACTAACAGTCAGTATCGCGCCATTGGTCTGGGTACATTCGGACTACATCATCTGCTTGCTCTCGAAGGTATCCGCTGGGAATCGGAAGAGGCAGTCACATACAATGATAATCTATACGAAAAAATCAGCTATCTTGCCATCAAATCCAGTATGGAAATTGCCAAAGAAAAAGGGAAATATCCGAAGTTTGAAGGCTCTGACTGGGAAAATGGCAACTACTTCACACAACGTAGCTATACGGACGGATCTCGTGAAGGTAAATTTGTAACGACAGCACAGTGGAATGAGCTTGCTGCTGAAGTGAAAGAACATGGGGTACGTAATGCTTGGATGATGGCGATTGCTCCAAATGCATCGACTTCCATCATTGCTGGTTCTACTGCTAGTATCGATCCACTGTACGAACTTCTCTCTTATGAAGAGAAAACAACATACAAAATCGCGAACCCAGCGCCAGATCTTTCCGAAAAAACAATCTGGTATTACAAAACGGCGTTTAACTTGGATCAACATGCTTCCATTAATATGGCTTCTGCACGTCAGCGCCACATTGACCAAGCACAAAGCTTTAACTTGTATGTTCGCCCTGATATTCGGGCAAAAGAATTCCTGGAACTTCACCTTCATGCATGGAAAGCGGGTATCAAATCCACTTACTATGTACGAAGCCGTGCACTCACAATTGAGAACGAATGTGAATCTTGCGAATCTTAAGGAGGAAGTATCATGACCATGAAAGTCCAAAATATTTTCAATACGGAAGCTCCAAATAAATCAACACGTATCATTAATGGGGAAAGCTCTGGGATTCTGAACTGGAATGACATTCGGATGCCGCATATGTATAAATTGTACAAAGTACTTTTATTGAACTACTGGATCGCAGATGAGATCCCAATGTCCAAAGATGCGCAGCAATTTCCACAACTTGACCCAGAAGAACAGCGTACTTTCAAAATCAACATCGGTCTACTCGCTGTACTTGATTCCATGCAAACGATGTTTGTAGGTGACGTTAGAGAATATTTGACGGATTCTTCTCTTGAAGCGATCTCTGCAATTATTGCTCA
This sequence comes from Paenibacillus sp. Marseille-Q7038, assembly GCF_965111595.1. Lineage (NCBI taxonomy): Bacteria > Bacillati > Bacillota > Bacilli > Caryophanales > Paenibacillaceae > Paenibacillus > Paenibacillus sp. Marseille-Q7038. The sequence goes on from NZ_CBCOOM010000001.1 coordinate 3,522,835, forward strand.
GCAGGAAGTGGTTCACAACCAGTCCTATTCATATGTTCTTTCTTCCCTGGTTTCTTGGGATGAACAGAAAGAAATTTTTGAATATTGGAAAAACGACCCTGTACTCCTGGAACGTAACCGATTTATTTCAGATATCTATCAGAACTTCCGTGATGAGCCAACGCCTCAGTCGTTCTACGAAGCACTTGTAGCCGATCTGATTCTAGAAGGAATCTTCTTCTACAGTACGTTTGCCTTCTTCTACAATCTCGCAAGAGACCAGAAGATGATGGGTACTTGTCAGATGATCTCTTATATTCAGCGGGATGAGAATCAGCATTGTTACTTCTTCGCTGAAGTGTTCAAACAGCTGCTTGCCGATTTCCCTGAACTGGATACGAAAGAAAACCGTGACTACCTCTATCGCACAATTGATCGTGCGGTTGAACTGGAAGTCAACTGGGCTCACTATACACTGGGCAAAGTTCGTGGTATCGATCTGAAAGAACTGGAAGATTACATTAAGTACACGGCAAACAAACGTCTGCGTTTGATGGGAATTGAAAAATTATATGATGGCGTAGATGTAAATAGTATGCCTTGGATCAAGCCTTTCTCTGATGATGCGCTGAACTCAACAAAAACAGACTTCTTTGAAGCCAAATCTCGTAATTATGGTAAAGTCGGAGACGACAACGGATTTGACGATCTATAAGATAGCTTCATTCTGAAATAAAAAAAGAACCCTATATCGACACTTATTAAAGTGACGGTATAGGGTTCTTTCCGTTTCATTTCTTTGTATAAAAAGCAGCCGTTCTTATCGATAAAACGTCATATGTTGTTTATCTTCTTTATAGTAATTCAAGCGATCTTGCAGAGTACCTGTATGAAATTCAAACATATGTCCATCTGGATCTAGAAAATAAATGGACTCTTTATCTTTTGCATCTCGTTCCCGGCCCGGTAAGATTTTAGCGTTCACTTCGTTCAGCTTCTGGCGCAGAGACTGCAGGTCTTCTTCATCTACCGTAAATGCAATATGTGTGGACGTTGGGGCAGTAAAGTTACGAAGAACGTCTTCCTGATTCAATGCGATCCATATACCGTTTACATCAAAGTAGGCCAATCTTCGGCCTTCAAGTACAATCTCAGCATCAAAAATGTGTTTGTAAAATGCAATTGATTTGGCAAGATCTGATACAGAAAAACAGAAATGGTTAATTCCTTGAATACTCAATCGTCATTCCCCCTCCAATACAAATTACAAGCCTAGTATACCATAAATAACCAGTTTATTTTGTAGTGTAATTACTGTAATTCTTATTATAAAAAAGAGCCCTACCGATGATTCGGCTAGCTCTTTCCTATACTTCATATTAACCTTTTACACTTTTTTGAGTTTCACGAAGCTGAATCTCTTCCTTAAATTCTTGAATTCCCGCTTGGAGTCGTTCTAACAGTTCAGGAGCAATATCGAGACCACCCTGCTCATTACGAGCTACCTGGGCATCGACCGTATAAATTCCAGCCAGAATGTGCCGAGCACCAAGTATAGATAGAACAGGTTTCAATGCATAATCGATAGTCAGCAAGTGTGCGAGGCTTCCGCCAATGAACAGGGGAAGAATGGTTTTTCCGGCAAGACCACGTTCAGGCACAAGATCAAGAAAGGTTTTAAGGACACCGGTGTAAGAAGCCTTATACACGGGACTTGCCACAATCACTGCATCTGCCTCGGCAACGATCCCATTGGCTTTCACAATGTGTTCGCTCTCAAATCTAGTTAAGATCAGATCTTCCGCAGGAAGCTCTGCCACGTTAATACGATCTACTTCAAATCCAGCTTCTCTAAGTTCGTGCTCTGCATATTCAATGACTGCATTCAATCTTGAAGACAGAGAAGGACTTCCGTTAATCACTGCAATTTTAGCCATGCTTCATTCACCTCTACTATCTATTATTAGTGTTGCTATGTTGTATCTTGGTAAATCCTACTATTTCCATTGGTATTAGAAAATAATACCAATGGAATCCCTCTACTGTCAACCTAAGAACTAGAATTGTTCCCCCGTAGGAATCCTATTTCTTTGGTTCTTACTTACAAATATTCGATGAGGTCCCCCGCCATGACTCCTGCTGGATGAGAACGTATCATTGCGGCGGTCTCTCCCGCTTTGCCATGCAAGTATACCCCAAATGCAGCTGCTTGCTCTGCGCTGTATCCCTGAGCGAGCAGACCAGCAATGATTCCCGTCAGCGCATCTCCTGTACCGCCTGTTCCCATCCCCGCATGACCAGTCATGTTAATATAAGCATTCCCTTCGGGCGTAGCAACCACGGTCCGCGAACCTTTTAGTACAAGGGTCACTCCCGCTTTCGCCGAATAGGACAGAGCATAATCTATTCGGTTCTGCTGAATTTCTTTGGTAGACACACCAGCAAGACGGGCCATTTCCCCTGGGTGTGGTGTCAGAATAACGGGTGTTTTTCTAGACTTCTTATGTTCAAAGAAATCGGAACCCATCTCTGCCAACATATTCAGTGCATCCGCATCAATAACCATGGGAAGGTCTGCTTCTTTGTAGATTTGACTCAACCAAGCTGTATCCTCTTCAAAACGCCCCAGTCCGGGGCCAATTGCGATTACATCTCTACTCTCTGCGAGCTTAATGACATTCTTTGCCGATGCCCTATTCCATGTTCCTTGCCTGCCGTCTGTGGCAGCCGCAAGCATGAGCTCAGGCACTGTCCCAATAACATGCGGGAGCAGCTCAGAAGGCAACGCCCATGTAGCAAGCCCAGAGCCGGATCGCAGTGCTGCCCGGCAACTGAGCAGACCTGCACCACTCATCGCTAGTGTGCCTGCCACAAGCAGTACATGACCATATGTTCCTTTATGACCATCTTCCGCTCGTCTCTGATTAAGATCCACTTTCAGCTTCTTTGACAAGACATCTTCGGTAAGTAAACAAACGGTTTCACGATATCGCCCTTCTGCAAGTTGAGGCGGGATCCCAACCGAACGCACTTTAATCTGCCCAGCAGCTTCCGCACCTGGAAACTGTGTAAGACCTCGCTTTAATAGTGCAAAACATACCGTCATTTCGGCCCGGATATGCGGCTCATAGAGCGCTCCCGTATCCGTATGTAGTCCACTTGGAATATCTGCCGAAATAATAGGTAGTCCACTGCCATTTGCTGCCTGGATCAAAGAAGCATACGCATTTCGCGGAGCGCCTTTACTTCCTGTACCGAGCAAGGCATCGATAATTCCTGTTCCTCCAGTGAATGTCAGATCTCCCTGTCCTGTAAATAGGATAGATGGAATCCCCATCGCTTCAGCTGTGTGATACTCAAGCAGAGCATTTTCACTTAGTCCCTTTGGAGACCCGGCAAATACAAGGGTAATTCCAATCCCAGCTTCCCATAGGTGGCGAGCAGCTACAAGCCCATCCCCGCCGTTATTTCCTTTTCCAACAAGGATATACCAGTGTTCTTTGCATGCTTTCCCGCCTCGGAGTGAAGCATCTTGACTGATCTGGCCACGGGTCCCCTTCCATCGATCAAAGGCAGCTTTTGCTTTATTAGAGATCTGCGGGTTTCCATAAACAGTCTGCTCTTTTGACTGCCGGTTCTGACATAAATGGAGCACTTCTTCTGCAAGTGCCTTACCTGCGTTTTCCATCAGACTAACAGAGGGAACACCCCAAGATCCTATCACATGTTCATCTAGTTCTCTCATTTGATCTGCTGTAACTACATACACACTGCTTCTCCTCCTGTCAAAATGGTATAAAAAAAAGCGAAGCACTTGTCTTCGCTTTTTTTCTGTCTTTCATCTACAAGGGACTATTAATAAGCAACCGTAAATCTCGAACCGCTGAAATAAGGATCGTCTACTTCATCAAGAAGGGCTACCGCATAATCTTCTACAGAGATCCGGCTTTGTCCATCTTCATCCACTACTAATCGGTCCGTACCAATTCGGAAGTTCCCTGTACGGAACCCTGGCTCAATGGTGGAGGCAGGACTTAGGTAAGTCCAGTCGAGGTCCGATTCTTGATAGATTTGATAGGCATCTTGGTGCGCCATTGCCAGAGGCTTCACTTCTTCCGGGAATCCTGCTGTTTCCATCAGTGGAATTCCTTCATCTGTCATCAAGCTTCCTGCTCCGCCAACGACGATCAGTCGCTCTACTCCACCTTTGCGCAATCCTTCAACGAGGGCACGAGCCACTTCCACCAGTTCCTGCTCTGCGCCAAACTTAGGGCCATAAGCACTGATGACCACTTCGTGACCTTTTACCAATTCAGCAATGGAATCCGGTTTGAGCAAATCACCTTCTACAATCGTAAGCAGATCATGTTTTTCATTAAGCTTAAATCGATTGCGAACAACCGCCGTAACCTCATGTTTTCGTCTCAAAGCTTCTTGCATGATTGTTTGTCCAATGGTTCCTGTTGCACCAAATATAATTAGTTTCATTATTCATTCCTCATTTCTTAATAAATTCCCTGTTCAGATATTTCTCACTATGTATTAATCCATTTATCCAACAGTTAAAACGGTATGTCTCATTATAAAGAAGATTCATCAAAAATCAAAAGTTCACTTTTTTCTCATTAAAAAAGAACCATCTCTATTCTTTATCCGAATAGAAAGATAGTTCCTCACCTAATCTATAAATTCTCCATTATCCTTTAATGATAGATGGAGCTTGCTCCTCAAAACCATAGGATGTCCAAACCTCCTCAGGATCAAGCAACGTGACTTCGTTTTCTGAGCTTCTTGGATACTTTAGTCCAGAACCCGTATTTAACACCACTACTTTTTCATCCTCTTCTATCCAACCATTGGACCGAAGAATTCGTGCAGCTGCAAATGTAGCTGCTCCTTCAGGGCATAGGAAGCATCCTTCCATTCTAGTAACCTGATCCTGTTCTGCTACTATCTCTTCATCCGTCACTGAGATCGCAGCACCGCCTGTTTGATAGATTGCATCCAGCACAAGGAAATCTCCTATTGTTTTAGGAACATGAAGGCCATGAGCCTCGGTTCTCGGCTGCTCCCAGAACATAGACTCTGTCTGCTGATCTTCCCAGGCCTTCACAATAGGTGCGCAACCTTCTGTCTGAACAGCTACGAGCCTTGGAAGCGGACCTGATATCCAGCCAATCTCCTGTAGTTCTTGCAGTGCTTTATGAATACCAATGAGTCCTGCTCCAGTACCCGTAGGGTAAAGGATCACATCAGGAATCTCAAAATTCATTTGTTCGATGATTTCGAAACCCATCGTCTTTTTCCCCTCTATTCGATAAGGCTCCTTTAATGCTGTAGCATCATATAACCCTTCACGCTTCACTTTCTCAGCTACCATCCGTCCCGCATCACTTATGGAACCCTTGATCAGCAATAGCTCGGCTCCTGCTGCAATACATTCATCACGAGTAATACGAGGAGCGTGAACCGGCATTATTATGGAAGAACTTATCCCTCCGCGTGCAGCGTATAAGGACCAAGCTGCCCCTGCATTCCCGTTAGACGGTATTACAAACCGATGAACGCCAAGTTCCTTTGCCTTGGAAATACCCACAGCGGCTCCCCTAGCCTTAAACGGTCCGCTTGGCATGAGACTCTCGTCTTTCATATAAAGTTTTGGAATTGACATATCCAAACCCAGACTTGGCATACGCAACAATGGTGTCATACCTTCTCCAAGACAAACAATATGCTGCGGCTGCCGTACAGGCAGCAGTTCATGATATCTCCATAGATTCAGCTCTCTGCCTTTTAACGTGGATCGATCCCAATCCTTACCTAGACTTTCTAAATCATAGCGGGCTAACAGCGGAGAACCGCAGGAACATACCTGCTGTACCTCTGTTGAATGGTAGATAAGTTCGCATTTCGGACATTCCAGATGACTTAAATAGCTGTAATTATCCCTTACCATGAATATAGCCTCCTCACATTTTCCGACCAAAATATGCTGGCAACATCCCCTTTTTTTGATAATGAAAAGGCCCTCCTTGCTGTTTCTGAACATCTCCGTCAGAATTCAAAGGGGCCTTTTTTTCTTTTTATGTTGATATCTCTGTATATTCATCTTATAACTTATGTTTATTTCAATGATCCGCTTTTTGATCGGATTTGGCACCTCTCCATCTTTTCACATTTATGTAATTTTGTCAAATTATCGACTTTTTTATTTTTCACCACGATTCATACTCCTGCTTCTGTTTGAACCACATACCTAGTGAGTCTGGGGCAGCATTTATAAAACCATACTGCTCATATAATCGATCTGCCGGCTTATCTGCAATAAGAGACACAATGCCCCCTGCAGGAACTTGTTCATCTATATAACATTTTATCTCTTGCATAATGATTTTCCCGTATCCTTTCCCCTGCTTATCTGGATGAACGGCAATATCGCAGACTAAAAATTGTAATCCGCCATCTCCGACTACTCTGCCCATTCCGATTAATCTGTTATCTTCCATTAAAGAGACCGCAAATAAAGTAGAAGGCAACCCTTTTTCAGCACCTTCCCGACTCATTTCACTCAGCCCCGCAGCAAGGCGTAGATTTAGATAGGATTCTATCGAAGGAATTTCATAAGTTATCAACACTCGTGTCCACCTCTTTCCTGAAAATTCGATTTTCTATTCCCTTCGTTTCTATTAAATAGAAAGAATAATAATGAGGTCATCCCTGATATTGTAATTGATTTTTAGGTTAAATGAAAACGTGCGTTCCTTTTTAGATGATGGAAAACAATGCTTATCCAGATCTGCAGGGATATGACTTGAAAACCTAGTTTTCATATGCAATAGTGAAAGAAGAAAAGAATGTACGGAAGGAGGAAGAAGCCTGAACATGCTAGCAGGTATCAACACAGTTCCGTTATCAGTACCTACGATTGCCCTCATTGCCTTTTTTATTGTTCTGCTGTTGTGGTTATACATATATCATGCTTCAACGCTGAAACAGAACAAATATAGGCGAGCGGATGAGCTACAAGACACACTTTACGCCTATTCTCGATTGGCTGGCCAAATCACACTTGGCTTACAGCGTGAAGGTCTGCCAGGGGAACCTTTCCATGGCGCCCTTATCCTCGCTCTTCAGGAAAGTAAGTCAGCACCCTGTTTAAACCCTCATGTGCAAGAACAGATTCAAGCTTGTCTTAATGAAAGAGATGAATCCAGACTGGAACTGCTTCAGCGTAGACTTGACCGTGAAATGGCAAAGCTTGCCGCAGAACGAAACCAACTTTTATCTATACTGCATTCGCCTAGCTGGGGACAAGCCCTATGGCAGATTGTACAACCTTTATTTGCCCCTCTTGCTGCAGCAGGGATTGCGTTCCTAGTCTATCAGTTTATCGTGGAGATTGATTCGGCTATCACACTATCGGTGTATGATTGGATTATCGTCTCAGCTAGATTCGTTTCCGGGCTTATCACTATAGCGTATATCTACATTCTCGCTTTGTCCAAACCTCGAACGGCTACAGGTTTTATGAATATTGTGTTATCGATTCTTATCATTCTCGCCGCATTGTTCCACTTGATCGGACTATCTGCAGCTCCCTATGTGCTTGGGGTTCAGCTTCTTTTATTCCTGCTCGGATTCAGACTTAGCAAGCCCCCTTCACGTAAGGAGCGACCTTATGTAGGTCATCCCGATTTGATGTCCAACCGTCCGGTGATCCATCATGCAGAGGTTCCCGCAATAGAGGAGACAAAAGAGGATCAAGATTTAGATAAAGATGAAGATAACAAATGATATTGGAATGCAATACTAGTAGATAAAGAAGCATGTAAAAAGAAATCCTTCCTTGGATGTGCACTGGGAAGGATTTCTTTTTTGTATTTTATAGAAAAAAATCACTCTCATAAGAGTTGCTTCCTGACTACAGGATGATAAACAAATCATGAGGTGATACGACATGGATCCTGCCTATTTATCTAAATATGTGAACTTTTTAAGAGGTTCAAGTGTTATATAGGTAGGTTACCGTAACACCCAATACATATTTTGAGTTCCCTACCGATCCAAGAACCTGGCTAGAGTTTAAATATAGAACAATTAGTTCTCACCATTCTCAAACGGGAGAAGCCGGATATTGGGGAGAGGAGCTAGGCAGTTCAGATGTACATTTCTTCTATCCAGAGAAGCGGGATGTCATATTTTATCAAGGTGAATACACAGTAAAATCTGACAATAGCAACAAAGAGGATTTTCTTATCGTTGTATCCGAAGAGTGGATGAAAGACGGAACTCGTTATATAAAAGGGTCTTTCGATAACAAAACTTATTTATATAAAGAGATAACCCCTGGTAAATGGGAGGAGGTCAAGCAAAAGTAAAAAAAGATATGCATGTTCACTTCGAAAATAATGACAAAAAACTCTCCCAGTCACGAGAAAGCTTCTCATATTCCCTCACCCTATACAAAAATATGATGAACCAAGTTGTCTTATTCATCTGCTTTTTACACGTGGGGAGGAAGCTTTGCCCTTTCTCACCCTACAACGTAACTCTAGGGAATAAGATCATTCCGAGATCATAGCGACTTTTGGCTTTGGCTGGACCATTTACTTCTTCGAATCTACTTCCGTCCAGCCAAAACAAGCGGAGCATGAGCACGGAAGGAACGTTTCCCGCCACAACAAATAAAAGGCAGCTAAATACTAGCATGCCTCCCCTCTTTCCTAAAGACCATGCTGTTTACCCGAAGGAAACAGCGACGTCCTTTACCCCTCCCACACGTGGGGAGGAAGCTTTGCCCTTTTTCTCCCTACACAAATGTAACTCCAGGGAATAAGATCATTCCGAGATCATAGCGACTTTTGGCTTTGGCTGGACCATTTACTTCTTCGAATGTACTTACGTCCTGCCAAAACAAGCGGAGCATGAGCACGGAAGGACCGTTTCCCGCCACCTCACAGTACCGATGAGCACAGAATAACCGCTTACGCCTTACCTGCCCCTGCCGAAGTTCTCCCACCATTGCCCGCTGACGAAGTACGTGTCTTATTATCGTATCGTTTACGCTCAGTACGCTCGATCTGTACAATCTGACCTTCATGCACCACGATAGAAACAGAGCCGAATTCCATCTCATTCAGTAATTCAGCAATCCGTTCCAACCACACTTCATCCACTTTTAGCGGTTTCGCCATTACAAACGCCTCCTGTTTATATTAGGCCACTGCCCTCTATGGGATTATGATCAATGTGTACTTTTTCTGCTAAAGAAGCTTTTTAATATCAACGTTGCTAGAGCAAGCAACAATAACAATGAGGCTACAGCAAAAGAGGCAGAAAATTGATATTCGTTATACAAAATTTCAACATGCAGAGGCAAGGTGTTCGTCTCTCCCCGGATATGCCCGGATACGACAGATACAGCCCCGAATTCCCCCATCGCTCTTGCATTACATAAAATAACACCGTACAGTAAGCCCCACTTGATGTTAGGCAGAGTAACCGAGAAAAATACTCTCCAACCTTTAGCACCCAGCATTACCGCTGCTTCTTCTTCCTGTGTTCCTCGGTCTTCCATGAGCGGAATAAGTTCTCTTGCTACAAAAGGAAAGGTAATAAACAAGGTAGCTAGAATAATACCGGGTACCGCAAAAATAACCTTCGTATTCATTGCTTCCAGCAAAGGGCCAAACCAGCCGCTTGCCCCAAACACGAGAACAAACATAAGACCGCCGACTACAGGCGAGATGGAGAACGGAAGGTCAATTAAGGTGATTAGCAGCCCCTTACCGCGAAAATGGAATTTCGTGATAAGCCAAGCAGCCATAACCCCGAAAATGGTATTCAGCGGTACGGTAATTGCCGCTACGATTAAGGTGAGTTTCAATGCCGCAAGCGCATCCGGTTCCGTAAGAGCCGCGGTAAATACGCCAACCCCTTGTTTTAATGCTTCCGTGATCACGATAACGAGGGGCAAAATAAGGAGCCAGCCCATCACAAGTACAGCCGCTCCGATTAGTGTCCACTTGACCCAGGTAGCTTCGCTTGCTCCCCGGGATGCTTTTGTCTGTACTTTAGCTCCTGTTCCTAAAGGTACGGTTCCTGCCATTATGGATTCCTCCTTTTCTTTATCTGCGGGATGTTTTGCGGCTCCAGCGCTGCAGGGTATTAATTAGAAGCAGCAGAACGAAAGATACGAGCAAGAGCAATAAAGCGACGGCTGTAGCTCCTGCATAATCGAATTTTTCCAACTGTGTCATAATGAGCAGTGGAGCAATTTCTGTTTTCATAGGCATGTTTCCCGAGATAAAGACGACCGAACCATACTCCCCAATTCCCCTTGCAAATGCCAGCGCAAAGCCGGTCAAAAGAGGAGGAATCAGTTCAGGCAGAATCACTTTACGAAACGTCAGCCAGCGTCCTGCACCCAGCGTTGCCGCCGCTTCTTCTAAACCGGTATCGAGTTCAGCTAGAACGGGCTGAACGGTTCTTACGACAAACGGAATACCGATAAACATAAGCGCGAGCGTAATGCCCAGTTGTGAAAAAGCAACCTTGATTCCGAGCGGATCAAGAAGGGAACCGATCCAGCCGTTAGGCGAATACAAAGCGGTAAGTGCCACCCCAGCAACTGCCGTAGGCAGCGCGAATGGCAGATCAATAATCGCATCAAATATTTTTTTGCCGGGAAACTCATAACGTACCAGAACCCATGCCAGCAGCAGACCTAGAAACAAATTCGCAAAAGCAGCAAAGCCAGCAGTCATAAAGCTGACCTTAAAAGAGGCCAAAATCCGAGGATTGCTAGCCATATCGAAGAACTTGCCCCATGTAAGACCTGTTGAATTAAACAGAAGTGCAGCCAGTGGAATGAGTACCACGAGGCTTAAGTATAAAACCGTAAAACCCATTGTTATTCCAAAACCAGGGAGAACCCTTACTTTGGAAGTTCCCACTCCACTACTACTCATACCTGTCCATCCCTTCATGCCTCCGGTTTTTTTCCGGTCAGCCGTGCCATAGCTTTAGCTGCCTGGTGTATAGATTTGTTCGAAAATGCCGCCTTCACTGAAATGTTTCTCCTGTGTTTCTTTCCATGTGCCAAAGACATCCTGAAGTGTGAACAGCTTGATCTCAGGGAATGCATCTTTGTACTGCTCGACTACAACATCTAGTGTAGGACGATAATAATTTTCTGCTGCAATTTTTTGCCCTTCTTCACTGTATAGGTAGGTAAGATAAGCTTCTGCTACCTCTCTTGTACCTTTTTTCTCTACATTCTTATCAACCACAGCAACGGGTGGCTCTGCTAGAATACTGACCGAAGGATAGACGATATCAAATTTGTCTGGTCCCAGTTCTTTTACAGATAACTGAGCTTCATTCTCCCAAGCGAGCAGTACATCACCAATCTCACGCTCTACAAATGTGGTAGTTGATCCGCGCGCTCCTGTATCCAAAACCGGGGTATGTTTAAACAGTTCCGCTACGAACTCTTTTGCTTTGGTCTCGTCATTATTGTTCTTTTGCAGAGCATAGCCCCATGCTGCTAGATAGTTCCATCTTGCACCGCCTGATGTTTGGGGATTCGGTGTAATCACCTCTGTATCACCCTTGATTAGATCATCCCAATCTTTAATCCCTTTTGGATTGCCTTTACGCACAAGAAATACAATGGTTGACGTATAAGGAGCACTGTTATGTTCGAACTTCTCCTGCCAGCCTTCTTCAATGAGGCCTTTTTCTTCTATTGCACTGATATCGTATCCGAGCGCAAGGGTAACTACATCAGCATCCAATCCATCAATAACAGAACGGCTCTGCTTCCCTGATCCTCCGTGGGATTGTTTAACCGTCACTTTCTGCCCTTTCTCCTGTTCATAATAAGCGGCAAAAGCTTTGTTGTACTGTTCATACAGTTCGCGTGTAGGGTCATAAGAAACGTTTAATAATTCAATAGCCCCTGATTTATTCCCTGTACTTTCCCCACCTGCGGATTGTGTATTATCTGCGCCACATGCTGCCAGCGAAGCCGTTAATAATAATGCCATACTGATCGTAAGACCTTTGCGTATACCCTTTTTCATCTAAAATCTCCCCTTCGCCCCAGCTATTAAGTATGAGATATAAAAAATGGAGGAACGAAAGCCCATAGATCAAGGTCAAACCGTCTTAGAATGTACGTGTCTGCCGGATCTACTGCCTTACGTTCCTCATCCGTATGGTAGGTTTCACATTAACATTTATTCCTACCTGTTTAGTATGTTATGTACATTGTAATGAGGCTGAACGCGGCTGTCAAACATTTTTTAACAGTTTTAGTTTCTATATGTTAACCACTCTCTTTTTTACAAATAATTACACTTTTTTCACTTGCAGATAAATATATTAATGCGCATAGCAAAAAGAAGACCGCATGTATGCGATCTTCTGAATGAATGCAGATGTTAATTGTTTTTTTAACAAGATCTGCGCTGTCTTAAGGTGCTGCGGTCAATCGTATATTTGGTGCTGGAGGAGTATTCATCCCTGTGCCGAGGTAAAAACTAGTATGAGGCGGCTGATTGTAGGCCACATTTTGCCATGCAATGCCAAGACGGTAAACAGGATCATGCATCAGCGTATAAATCCTGGTTTCTGTTAGAGCTGTGGTTGTATAGATTCGGAGTGCAGAACTGTCCGTTGTCCGCCAGACGGCTTCTTCCCGCCAATCCCCAAGTAGATCGGCTTGCAGTGCTGGGGTTGCTTTCGTGGTATTATTACTTGCCGCTCCCGATGCAGTGAGCAAATTGGTTACTGTAGAAGTATCATAATTCCATTTATCAATCCGGTTATTATCTAATAATTCACGGCTAAGATCTCCATCCCACCAGATCCCAAAATTCGTGGAAGGCAGCTTGTTACTGATCAGCTGTCCTTTTGCAGTGTACATAGCTCCTGCAGCCCATACTTCTGCCCCTTTATATCTAGGATCGACATCTGCAGCCATTCCTCGTCCGATATCAGCGCTTGTCGGGATACCCCAGATTAACGCACCTGTTCTCGCATCACGGAATTCAAGCCCGGCTGTAGCAGAAGGGGTCTCATGCACCTGGAATACTTCCATACCAGCACGATCTGGATCCAGGTCGCTAAAATGCATAGCATCACCATGTCCAAGCTTCGTCGTGTAGAGTCCCGTTCCATTATCATCCACGGCCATTGCACCATAAATAATCTCGTCTTTGCCATCATTATCGACATCACCAATACTAAGATTGTGGTTGCCCTGACCCGCATACGCACTGTTGCCCGAAGTGTTCGTATCAAAAGTCCAGCGTTTCGTTAATTGCCCATTACGATAATCATAGGCAACGAGGACCGAACGGGTATAGTACCCACGAGCCATAACAAGACTTGGTCTCTCCCCGTCAAGATAGGCGATTCCTGCCAAGAAGCGATCAACCCGGTTTCCATAGTTATCTCCCCAGCTACTTACTGTACCTCGAGGAGGATCATAATTTACTGTTGTAAGTACCTTTCCCGTCAGTCCATTAAAGATCGTCAGGTACTCAGGTCCGGTCAAAATGTACCCGCTGCTATTACGATAGTCTTTCGTTCCATCCCCAATCACAGCACCGGTACCATCTTTGCTGCCATCCGCTGTTTTCATGGCAACCTCCGCTTTTCCATCCCCGTCCAAATCGTATACCATGAACTGAGTGTAATGCGCACCTGCCCGAATATTTTTACCAAGACCAATCCGCCATAAACGGGTTCCATCCAGCTTATAAGCATCAACGAACACTTCCCCTGTGTAGCCGCTTTGGGAATTATCTTTCGAGTTGGAAGGGTCCCATTTCACAATAAGCTCATATTTACCGTCTCCATCGAGATCCCCTGCACTCGCATCGTTTGCGCTATACGTATAATTTACGCCGTCGGGTGTTGTTCCGGCTGCCGGTTTACTTAGCGGAACCGATAAATAATTGGATCCCCACACGCTTACGGCAGAAGAAGCAGCTTGCTCCGTTCCATTAACGATCGCCCTAACCGTATATTTTGAACTGGTTGTACCTGCCGCATCCTGAAGATTCGTACTGTTCATAATCGGTGTTGCATTCACCTTGACAACATCTCGGTAAACATTAAATGTTACGCCAGTTCCTTCTGTGCCCAGCAACCTCCAGCTCACAAATACCCCCGTATCTGTCTTTACAGCAACTACACCTCGGTCGAGATATTCCATCTGTCTTGGATTTGCAGCATGAGCTTGTCCCGATAAGCCACCTGCTGAATAACATATCGCTGTTGCTAAAATACAAATCCCTAATTTCCGTACACCTTTTCTCATTTTCCTGTTCACTACGTATCCCTCCAAGGCTTATTAGGATTGTGGTAAAACTATCAATGAATGTAAGCGCTTTATATTGTGGTTCATATTATATTCTAATCTAATTATTCCTTATATAGGTCTCTCTCCTTAATTTATTGACACTTTCTGCTGTGAGATAGAAATATAGAAAGTAAAATACTGCTATTAAGAATGGGTCGTTTGTCTGGATGAATGCTTATACATCGGCGGTACTTCCCGAATACAGCTATAAGAAGTAGTGTTTGAAGGCAGTGCTTGGATACAGTGAGGGGGACTACAGAAAGAAGGTTTATTATGAGAATTGATCTAGGTTGCGGCAATCAAAAATTGCCTGGATGTATAGGTATTGACCGCTTTCCTTACGATGCAGTGGATATCCTACATGATATGAACGAGCCTCTGCCGTTCGAAGACAATTCCGTCAGCTATTTGATGGCTTCCCATAGTTTGCAGTATGTTCATCATTTAGAGCCTGTTCTTGAAGAGATTTACCGTGTATGTAAACATGGTGCTATTGTATGCATTATAGCTCCTTATGCGCATGTGACAGCACACATGACAAACCCTCATTTCAAACAATTTTTCAACGAGCATTCTCCTCGTTACTGGACGCAGGATCCTCATTATTATGTAGATCAAGAAGAGTATCTCTTTCGTCAACATCCATCGTGGTCCCTTGCCGAAGCGGAGCAGAAGATCAGAATGGACTTTCGGCTCTTGCACCTGGAGTTTTTTTATTTCCCTATCTACAGCGCATACGATGCTCTGGAGCTCAGCTTATTAAGGCAAAGCCAACTTAATGTGGCCTACCAAATCATGTACCAGCTTGTAGTTATCAAAGAAGACATTTCCCCCGAAGAGCTTACCTATCTAAGACAAAGAAGTTGGGAGGAGCCGGAGTATGTGAGCGAGCAGCGTTTATCTTTTCAAAATGAGCGTGAGATTGAAAAAATTTATTATACGGAGCATCTTTCAATGCTCGGCTCTCAGGATGCGGAATCTTCCCACTCTGAAGCCAAACAGACTGCTCCGGTGGAACCGCATTCCCCTTCCTCATCTAAGCCGGAGTCCATAAGCGTGCCGAACGCAGGCAAGCCCGTTAGGAAACCAAAAAGAATATCAAAAAACAAATCTGCCCCCCTCCTTCGTTCCAAAAAGAACCCCATAAAAATGAGAAAGACAAATCCAAAAAAGAAACCCGGAAGGTCTCGATAAGCGAGGCTCTTCCGGGTTTGTATTTTATCAACATCCGAATGAATTCTTCTTATTCTTCCCCTTCCGGATAGACAAGTACATTAACAATGACCGTATAAATACCTTCCTGCGCATCCGTTACGATAAATGTGAATTGATCTGGACCTGTAAAGTCGGGATCAGGGAAGTAGGTATACGTTCCATTTGCATTGAGTACAAGTCTTCCATTGTTCGGGTTATCTATGATCTGTGCTGTAACAATAAGACCGAGACCAATCGTATTTAAATTTCCTGAAAGCGGACGGTTCTCTTCCGTACGAAGCTGAAGGGTTAAGGTGTTGCTTCTTGGTGTCACTCTCACGGAAACAAGGAACAAAGTAATCGTACCTGCCAGGTCCGTAAATTGTATCGTAAATTCATCAATTCCGGTAAATCCGGCATCCGGTGTATAAACAAAAGTGCCATCCGGTCGTAATTCTACTCTTCCCCGTGAAGGGCCGCTCCGCACAAGATAATTCCCCTGACCCGCTGGCAGCGCATCTCTTACAGGGGTTCCTGCTGTCGTAGTAAGCTGGATACTCACGGAGTTTGGATTGCCCGAAGGATATACAACAACACTGACGATGGACAGAGCACTGAGTCCTAGACTGTCACTGACCCTCACACTAAACGTATCCGTCCCCGTAAAACCTGCATTAGGAATATAAGTAAAGCTTCCATCTGGATTTAGCTCTACGGATCCTGAATTCGGGAGACCTGCAAGCTGATAAATCAGCGGAAGCTCTGCCGGATCACTCGCAAGGATGGTTCCAGATACAGGCTGACCTTGTGCTGTTCCAATACCGATGTCGGTTGTAATCGGTCCATTCACCGGTCCAGAAGCACTCACCTCTACAGTGACAGGAATCGATACCGATTCTCCTGCGCTGCTAATTGCAATGATGGTAAAACGATCTGTACCTGTAAAATCAGGATTTGGCGTATACGTAAAGGTACCGTTTGGATTTACAACCACCGCCCCGAACAGAGGAGGAGTTTCTAGTGAATAAGCAAGTGCAAGACCATTTGGATCAATCGCGATTGCTGCTCCATTCACCGCCTGCCCTTGAACCGTAGTTACCCTTACCGGGTTACCAAAAGGAATATCATCATCTACCGTTACTGTCACGGTAGAAATCGCATTTTGACCGTATAGATCAGTAACAATGACACTAAACTGATCTGCCCCAATAAATCCTGGATTTGGGGTATACGTAAACGTACCGTCTGGATTTATAACGACTGTCCCGTTTGCCGGCACTAACGTATAAAGCGTAAAAGTTAGAACTCCATCTGGGGCACTGACTGTTACAGCTCCGTTTACTGGAGTGTTGATAAGGGTAGAAAGCGAGATATCTGGTGCAATCGGCGTGCCGGTAATGACCTGAATGGTCACAATTATATTCGATGATGCACCGTATGCATCTGTAGCAATAACCGTAAACCGATCGGTACCTACAAAAGTTGGACCTGGTGTATACGTGAAACTTCCATCTGGATTCACTGTAACCACACCTTGTTCAGGAGGTATGCCCAAAGTAAAGGTAACCGCCGTACCTTCAGGATCCACTGCGGTTAACAAAGCACTGATTGGATTACCTGCAAACGTTGTAAACGTGACATCATTTACGATTGGTGGAAGGATAGGAATATTGATGGTCACCGTAGAAACCGCATTCCCTCCATTTCCATCACTAACCCATACCGTAAAGGAATCTGTTCCTGCAAAGCCAGCGTTCGGCGTATACGTAAAACTTCCGTCTGGATTCAGCAGGATCGTTCCACTCGTCGGAGAAGAACCCAGGATATAGATGAGCGGATCTCCATCCGGATCGGAAGCGATAATCTGTCCATTAACCGGTGTATTTGGACCTGTTGAAATTACCTGATCCTCAATAACCGGAGGCCGACCAGTCACTTGAATGGTAACCGGAGCTATGGCTGTTCCTCCGTTTCCATCACTAACTAAGATGGTGAACGAGTCACTCCCTACAAATCCGGGATTTGGCGTATACGTAAACGTACCGTCTGGATTCACGATCGCTGTTCCACTCGTCGGAGGAGAATTGATCGTAAAGGTAAGCGGATCACCACCAGGATCGGTTGCAGATATGGCTCCAGATACAGGAATGTTCTCACTCGTCGATACATTAGCACCTGTAGCAGTCGGTGGAAGATTGACTATCATAAGCGTTATTGTACCTATGCCTATCCCCCCTGCAGAATTAGCACTCTGCACGGTGAAACTATCCTGTCCGCTGTATCCGGGATTTGGAGTGTAGGTGAATGTACCATCCGGGTTCACTGTTACCGTTCCGTTCACAGGTGGAGATTGTAAAGAATAAGTGAGCGGCAGCCCGTTTGGATCAACAGCAACGATTTGACCCGATATCGGTATATTTACTCCGGTTGTAAGGTTCTGACTTTGAACTGCAGGAGGGCTCGCATTCACGTTTACCGTAATCGCAGCTATTGCCGTTCCTCCTCGTCCGTCACTGACCGTTACAGTAAAGAAGTCCGTGCCGTAGAACCCGCCCGCAGGTGTATACGTGAACGTTCCATCTGGATTTAAGATCAGGGTTCCATTGGCAGGAGGCGATTGTACTGTATAGGTAAGCGGGTCTCCATCGGGATCCGTTGCAATGACTGCTCCTGTTACCGGTATTGGCTGCACTGTGGATACGATTGAGTTTTGAGTGAGTGGCGGCTGATTAACAACTTGAACATTGACCGTTGATACCGCCGTTCCTCCTTTTCCGTCACTCACGAGTATAGTGAAAGCATCAGGACCTACAAAACCTGGATTTGGGGTATAAGTGAAAGATCCATCTGGATTCACTACTGCGGTACCATTTACCGGCGGTGATAAAAGACTAAACGTAAGTGGGTCCCCTTCCGGATCCGTTGCTGTCACTTGCCCTGATACCGGTAAATTAATCGACGTCGAAACACTTACATCGGTCGTTACCGGCGGGAGATCCGTTATGTTAACAGTAGCCGTCGCTATTGCTGTTCCGCCTAGACCGTCACTAATGAGTACAGTGAAACTATCTGAACCTACATACCCTTGGTTCGGTGTATATGTGAAAGTTCCATCTGGATTTACAGTGACAGCTCCGTTTGCTGGAGGTGTGAGTAAACTAAATGTAAGCGGGTCACCCTCGGGGTCTGTTGCCGTCACGGCTCCAGCTACTGGTGTATTTTGTGTGGTAGACACACTAGTTCCTACAGCTATAGGCGGGCTATTCGTCACATCAATCTGGACGGTTGCTATCGCCGTCCCGCCTTTTCCGTCATCGACTAACACAGTGAAGCTGTCTCTACCTACATAACCTGCATTCGGCGTATAAGTGAACGTGCCATCTGGATTCACAACCGCTGTGCCGAAAGCAGGGGCTGCATTCAGCGTATACGTAAGCGGATCACCATCAGGATCAGTTGCCGTAACAGTACCAAATACAGAGACTCCGTTCGGTGTAGCAAGGAGTAAATCCTGGGCTACAGGAGGCTGATCAATAATGTTAACTGTGACTACAGAGGTTGCCGTGCCTCCTCTTCCGTCACTAACCAGTACAGAGAAAGTGTCAGTCCCGACGACACCCGGATTTGGCGTATACGTAAAGGTTCCATCCGGATTAATCAACGCTGTACCCAGTGCTGGTGCAATGGCTAATGAGTACGCTAACAGGTTTCCATCCGGGTCCGTAGCTACAATCTGACCACCAACCGGGGTATTCTGTACAGTGTCAAAAGAATAATTCGGTACTACCGGAGGCTGGTTATCTACGTTAATGATTACGACCGAGGTGGCGAAAACCCCGCTTGTATTTGTAACGAGCACAGAGAAAGTGTCCGTTCCAGCAAACCCCGGGTTCGGTGTATACGTAAAAGTTCCATCTGCTGAGTTTAAAGCAACAGAGCCATTCGCAGGCCCAGCCGATACAGTATAGGTCAGAGTCTCGCCTTGCGGATCGGTAGCTACCACCTGGCCGGATACGGGAATGTTTGTATTCGTATCCAGCGTTACATCTGATGTAACAGGCGGAGCAACCGGGACACCGACTTGAACATTAGAGGTAGCCGTACCCCCTTTTCCATCGCTGACCAATACAGAGAAGTTATCAATTCCGAAAAAGTTGAAATTTGGTGTATACGTAAAGGTGCCATCCGGATTCAGTACAACAACTCCATTACTCGGTGGCACAGATACTGTATACGTAAGCGGATCGCCATCGGGATCCGTTGCAGGAATTTGACCCGCTACCGGTGTGTTGACGTTCGTCGTTATAGTCAAATCCTGTGCTATAGGCGCTTGATCCTCTACCCTGACAATAGCCGTTCCCACTGCTGTTCCGCCCTTCCCATCACTAACAAGAACAGTAAAGGAATCGGTGCCTACAAACCCGGAAGCAGGAGTATAAGTAAACGTGCCGTCTGGGTTTACGACTGCTGTCCCATTCGCTGGAAGAGATGAAAGCTGATAAGTAAGAGCATCCCCGTCTGGATCCGTCGCAATAATCTGTCCAGATAAGGCTGTATTTTGTAGTGTAGTGAAATTTTGCGTTTGAGCTATCGGTGGCTGGTTAACGACGTTAATGGTCACTGTTGCAATAGCCGTTCCTCCAAATCCATCAGACACCAGTACAGTAAAAGAATCAGGTCCTGTAAAACCGGTATTCGGTGTATAGGTGAAACTTCCATCTGGATTCACAACTGCCGTGCCGCTTACAGGAGAAGATTGCAAAGTATACGTTAATGGATCCCCGTTCGGATCTGTGGCAATTACCTGGCCTGTAGCCATCATATTTTGGAGCGTCGAAAGAGAAACATCGCTTGTCGATGGTGCTTGATTCAGCACATTAATAGTCACATTACCTACCGCTGTTCCTCCAAGCCCATCCGATACAAGATACGTAAAAGCATCCGTTCCCGAGAAATTCGCGCCCGGTGTATACGTAAAAGTGCCATCTGGATTAATTACTACTGTTCCGTTTATCGGTGCTGAATTCAAACTGTACGTTAACGGATCTCCATTAGGGTCTGTTGCTACAACTTGACCTGATGCCGGTGTATTCCCTGCCGTTGTTAAAGTCAAATTTTGTGGAATAGGTGGTTGGTTAGTTACCTGGATCGTCACAACAGAGATTGCCGTGCCTCCGTTTCCATCACTGACGACCACGTTAAACGTGTCCGTACCGACGAATCCGGGATTAGGTGTATACGTAAAAGTGCCATCCGGATTTACCACTGCAGTTCCATTAGCCGGAGCCCCAGTCAAAGCAAATGTGAGTGGATCACTATTCGGATCCGTAGCAGTTACTTGCCCTGATACAGGGATGTTCTCTCCAGTTCCGAGATTAAGATTACTTGTGACAGGTGGTAAATTAACAACCTCAATCGTTACCGTAGATACCGCAGTTCCCCCACTAATATCCGTTACAAGCACGGTAAAAGAATCGGTGCCGATAAAGCCAGGATTCGGAATGTACGTAAAAGTGCCATCCGGATTTACTTGTGAGGTACCATTCACAGGGGACGTGTTTTGTGTAAAGGTGAGCAAATCGCCATCCGGATCACTAGCAGTAACCTGACCTGATGTAGCCACATTTGCAGGTGTTGTAAGATTCACATTCTGTGTAATCGGCGGACGATTGAGTATCTGGATGGTTACAGCCCCAATCGCTGTTCCCCCATTCGGATCAGCAGCAAGGAAAGTGAAGGAATCATTTCCTATATAGTCTGTGTTCGGTATATACTCAAAAGTTCCGTCTGGGTTTATGGTAACCGTACCGTTTGCCGGAGCCGAGTTCAGCGTATAAATCAACCCATCACCATTCGGATCCGTAGCAGTTACTTGACCGCTCAGCGGCGTATTCTTACTCGTGGTCAAATCGAGATTATTTGCGATTGGCGGCTGATTCAATACCGTCACTTCCACCGTAGATACAGCGGTCCCTCCGAAACCATCACTTACAAGTACCGTGAAGGAATCATTTCCTGAAAATCCAGCATTCGGGGTATAGGTATAGGTGCCATCTACATTTACTAGGGCGGTCCCACTCGTAGGAACGGAATTGAGAGTAAACGACAACGGATCTCCATCCGGATCGTTGCCTGTAACTTGGCCCGAAACAGCGGTGTTCCCGTTTGTTACCACGGCATAGTTTTGTGTAGTTGGTGGCTGATTGCCGATGGATACAATATTCCCATTTGATCGAGAGGTACCTTGAAAGATAGGGCCTCCAGGTAAACTTTGAAAGTTGTAGGAGATTTCAGCTACATTCGATTGTGCTGATCCAGCAGGTCTTGACACAATTTGTACAGAGTAAACAATCGTAAGTGTCTGTCCTGGGTTCACGGTTCCCAGATCAACACCTGTCGTAGGATCTGCACTTGGCTGGTTTACTCCATTCACAAAGAGAGAACCCGGTACAAAAGTACCTGAAGAAGGAAAATTATCTTTAAGCAAAACAAGTGATGCAGCGGCCGTGCCCGTATTGCTGACGGTTAGTGTGTACTGAATAGAGCTTCCTACAAGCGCAGTTGAGGCATTTGAGCTTTTCGTAAAAACAAAAAATGGAGCATTCACATCCACCTGCAGTCCAAGCGAATTCACCAGGTAAGCATCTCCCTGTGAAGTAGCCTGAATAACAGCTGTGGTCTGGGAGTTAACTAGTGAGGAAGATACATTTACATTCGTAATATCCCAGCCTTGCCTTGCACCAATCGTAGCACCCCCAGGAGGGCTGTTGAGTGTACCAAATGTTCCCCGAGTATCGAGCAAACCTTGATCATTATTAATCTGTGAGCAAAAGAAATTATTCACCGGATTGTTAGGACCGGATATAGGAGCCAGCGTAGCTACAGTAGGTCCGAATCTCAGCTGATCTCCTACGAGCTGCGGATCTCCTTCGCTTGCACTGACCAACAGGCGGCCATTCACCGTACCAGTTACGGGAGTAGCAAATCCGCCAATCGACGTCGTTGTGCTTCCTAAGGCCTGGTTTACGATCTCGGCTCCTACATAAAAACTAATATTTCTAGAAGGTAAAAAAGGGCTCGAATAGATAACAGCCAGCGTCCAGCCAGCAAAATTATCATTGTTATTTGACGCTGTTACCGTAGCCGGTACTGTACCCGCTGCATAGGTACCTGCCCCTCCTTCCTGCACCAACGCGGTAACAATAGCAGAATTCACATAGTTACTACGGATCGGTGCGGTATTTTGTGCGGTTGCCGGGTCAGGAGAGACTGCGGTTGTACCTACAGGTGTAGAAAAAGAGATCGGATTCCCTATAGCACCAAGCACACTTCCTCCCCCTGCATCATAGGAACCCGACCAGATTAATTCAGCGTACAGTACAGATGCACCGCTCGGAATATCTAGCACTGCTCTCGAACCATTTAGTGTATAATTCAGTGTTGTTCCTAATGGAAAGTTTCCAGCTCGAAGTGTCGTATTCAGTGTACTAAATGCTCCAATTGAGCCTGTCGTCCCCTGATTATTCTGGTTTGCTACTTTATTAAGCCCGAGTGTATTCCCGGTAAAGGTAATCGTTCCATTCGTAGTGACGTTATATCTTAAGATATAGGGCATTGCAGACACACACCTCCGCTAGGATACCTACTTGTAGGTCAATATATCGTTACGAAGGTTCGTCCTATTCATAAATCCGTAAAATCCCATAAAAAAACATAAACTTCACCCCCAGGCAAAGTTTATGTTTTTTGTAAAACTTTTTTATCCTACTGGCTCAATACATACCGGTGACTGCAGTTCTAGCTCAAATCCCGTTTTCGTAAGTCGTCCTGTATCACTATCAATGCGGAAAGAAACGAGGTTATTTGTTCCCTGATTGGCAGCTATCAGCAGCCCTCCCGCAAGGAGATTAATATTGCGCGGGGTTTTTCCTCCTGTAGATATTTGTTCTATGGCAGTGAGTTCTCCCGTTTCCTCATTAATATGGAAAAGAGAAATGGTATCATTCCCTCGGTTGGAGACATATAAGAATCGACCGCAAGGAGAGATCCGAATATCTGCCCCTGTATTCTCATCTTGCGTCATTTCTCCTCGTGTCGAGATATGATGTGTAATTTGGAATTCCCCACGATTTTTGTTATAGGTCATGGCCGTAACGGTACTGTTCAGCTCATTCACCACATAAGCCAATTTCTCAGACGGATGGATGACGAGATGTCTAGGCCCTGATCCCGCAGGTAATTTTAATTCATAATGGGTCGAGAGCTTGCCATCCTCGTTACGGTAGACAATAAGCTGGTCTAAACCAAGATCACATACAAAAACAAAGTTGCCGTCAGTACTTGGCAGAATAGAGTGAGCATGTGGTCCCTCTTGGCGGTCTTTACGGAACCCTTCCCCTACATGCTGAATCTTCGCACTCATTTCTACCGGAAGACCCGAATCATCTAATTTAAATACATTAACACTTCCGCTCGAATAGTTAGCCACAAAAACATAACGTCCTTCTGCATCCACAGACACATAACATGGGTCCGCACCTTCCGTTGATTTCCGGTCTAAGAGATGAAGTTGTTTGGTAGAGGCATCAATTTGATAGGTAAACAGTTCTCCTTCTGCTTTTTCACTTACCACGTACAATTTCTCACCATTCGGATGCAGTGCTACAAAAGAAGGTTGACCCACACCGTCCATCTGATTAATGACACGCATTTGTCCCGTCTCTTTATTGGCTGCGACAAGAAAAACACTCGGTTCTTCTACTGTAGAATACGTTCCTGTATAAAATAAGGCTTCATCGGCTATCTGCACTTGTTCGTTCATCGTCGATCGCTCCTTTTTATAAAGCTAGTCTAGTTACTGTTCTATTAACCATATAAGAGCTGTTTTCCCCTAATCTTTGTATATTTCTCAAAAAGTTCATAAGGTGCACGCTTGCTCTGAAATGCATTTCATAACGTAACCTACTTGTGTACATGCTAGATAACAACAAAAAATGCAACCATATATAAGGAGGAATCATCCATGATTCATGAGAAACTAAATCCTTTTCCAGCACATTTTCTATGGGGTTCCGCTTCCGCTGCTTATCAGATTGAGGGAGCTTGGAACGAAGACGGCAAAGGACCGTCTGTCTGGGATATTTATAC
Source organism: Paenibacillus sp. Marseille-Q7038 (assembly GCF_965111595.1). NCBI lineage: Bacteria > Bacillati > Bacillota > Bacilli > Caryophanales > Paenibacillaceae > Paenibacillus > Paenibacillus sp. Marseille-Q7038. The sequence goes on from NZ_CBCOOM010000001.1 coordinate 3,547,529, forward strand.
CGAGATTCCTGGAAAAACGTATAAAGGAACGAGTGGAAAAATAGCAGTGGACCACTATCATCGCTATAAAGAAGATGTTGCCCTCATGGCAGAAATGGGTCTTAAAACATATCGTTTCTCGGTCAGCTGGCCGCGTATTTATCCCGAAGGAACAGGGAAAGTCAATGAAGCGGGACTTCAGTTTTACGATAATCTGATTAACGAACTGCTTGCTCACGGTATTGAACCTGTGCTTACACTGTATCACTGGGATGTACCGCAAGCTCTTCAAGAAAAATACGGTGCTTGGGAATCCAGAGAAATTATTGAAGACTTTAACGAATACTGCATCACCCTATACAAACGATTTGGAGACCGAGTGAAATATTGGGTATCCTTAAATGAACAGAATCACAATACCAACCTTGCCTTTATGCAAGCTTTGCACCCGCCAGGGGTGAGGGATCGCAAACGTTTCTATGAAGCGAATCACATTATGTTTCTTGCCAATGCGAAGGTCATTGACTCGTTCCGCAAATATGTACCTGATGGTAAAATTGGGCCGAGTTTTGCCTATACACCTTCCTATCCGGCAACCAGTTCACCCAAAGACATGCTTGCTTTTGAGAATGCGGAAGAATTTACGAGTAACTGGTGGCTTGATGTTTACTGCAGAGGAACGTACCCAAGCATTCCATATCGCCATCTTAAAAGCATGGGACTCGCTCCAACATTTGAAGATGGCGATGAAGAGTTACTGCTGAAAGGCAAACCCGATTTTGTTGGCGTGAACTATTACCAGACCATTACGTATGAGCATAACCCGCTGGACGGCGTGTCTTTCGGTAAAATGAACAACACCGGCAAAAAAGGAAGCAACGAAGCAACTGGCATCCCTGGCCTCTATAAAACAGCGGATAATCCTCATGTAGAAAAATCGAATTGGGACTGGGCAATTGATCCTATCGGTCTTCGGATTGGTATGCGCCGGATCACCAGCCGTTATAACCTGCCTGTTTTTATTACAGAAAATGGTCTTGGTGAGTTTGATAAACTAGAAGAAAACGGTCAGATTCACGATGCATACCGGATCGCTTACTTAGAATCTCATATTCGTCAGTGTAAAGAAGCGATGATGGATGGTGTCGAGCTCATTGGATATTGCAGTTGGTCCTTTACCGATCTGCTGAGCTGGCTGAACGGATATCAGAAGCGGTACGGTTTTGTATATGTCAATCAGGATGAAGAGGAAGATAAGGACCTGCGCCGCATCAAAAAAGACAGCTTCTACTGGTACCAAGATGTCATTAAGACCAATGGTGAGAACATTTAAGATTCAGGTTAAATTCAGGTTCATCCGTGCTTCGCACAGCCCACTTACAGCCCCTGTCATAGGGGCTTTTTTGGTTTCTTCCTTTTCATGATTATAATGATTATAGTAGAATTTTTTATTATGTAAAATACTGGATTATTGAAGTGAGGGTCCTCTTATGGCCAATATCAAAGACATTGCTATGCTAGCAGGTGTATCTGTAACTACCGTCTCCCGTGTACTTAGCGGACATCCCTATGTGAGTGAAGAGAAACGCAGAAGAGTTCAGCAAGTAATAGATCAGCAGGGATATACACCGAATGCAAGTGCAGTACATTTAATTAAAGGACAGACAAAAACAATCGGAGTTATTGTGCCGAACAGCCATTCTTATTTTCATGCCATCCTGTCCGGAATTATGGACGAAGCCTCTGAAGCCGGATATGGTACGCTATTATATCAAAGCAGATATGATCAAAAAGAGGAAGAACAAGCACTTCATCTGCTTCGTACTAAACAGATTGATGGACTAATTCTCTGCTCTAGATCCCTCTCTGTAGAAGAAATTGCGAGCTACGGGACATATGGTCCGATCGTGACCTGCGAGTATATAGAAGATGAGCGGATCTCTTCCGTATATACGGATCATTATGATGCTTTCATCGCAGGTATGAAACACTTGATCGAACATGGGCACACCGATATCGGATACTGTATTGGCCGCGCCCATAGTACAAGTAGTCAGCTGCGGTATAAGGCATATACTTCTGTGCTTGCGGAACTCGGAGTACCTCTAAACCCAGAGTGGATTTTTGATGACAGTACGGAAATGAAAGACGGGATTCGTATGGTGGAGAGAATGATGAATATGAAAAAAAGACCCACTGCTCTCCTCATAACAGGCGATGAGGTGGCAGCAGGTGTTATTCTTCAGGCACAAGCGGAGGGGCTTCGCATTCCCGAAGATCTAGCGATTGTGGGCTTTGATAATCTTCCAATCTCAGAAGCTTTGAAACTGACAACCATTGATCAACACTTGAAGCGGATCGGTCAGGAAGCTTTTCACGCATTCCATGAGATGAGAAAAGCAGGGCAGACGGCGACGGGCGGAACAATCAAACGTTCGATCCCATTTGAACTTGTTAAGCGATCAAGCGTATAACGAAAAGACCTATTCTTCTTGTTTATCGTTATGCCGCAGCCGGTCTCTTGCTGCTTGATGCGGATCGGCTGGAATCAAGTTCCCCGCCTTACCAAGTCCATAGGACGGCATATTAACGTACACATTTTCATATTGTCCTGGCTCAATAAGATAGCTCTCATGGTAAATACCTACCGCATCTGTTTTACGAGAGAGTTGGTTGAATTCACGCCAGGCTTTTAGATGAATGCCCCCTTCTTTAGCATATCGCTCCATATCCTCGAACGAGCGCCAGTACTGGATAACGGTAACACCCCGCGCTGTAAACATGAATTCAGCAGATAAGAAACCCCATTCCTTATTCGTATACAGCTCACGGATCATCCGGCCCATGGCGGTGAATACAGGCAGCCAAGAAGGTACCGCCCATAATTTATTCACCCGCATGCCAATCAATAGAACGGCATATCCTTGTTCCATTTTCGCTGTGTAGCGCCCTCGATTTATTTTTGCCATGGATTTATTTACTCCTTTATGTTATCTGTAGAACCGATGAGTGGGATACTGATTCGCATCGGGTTACTCTCGGTGGAATCTGAGTAAGATGTCAGATGAAAGGTTAATGGCTGAACATGGTCAAAATCATTCAGTTTTAAAGAAATAGGCCGGCCTTTTTCACTATACTCATTAGCCTGAACAAAGAAGGTATTACCCGCTGCATCTTCATACCGGTTCGAAACATTAAAATCAGTTCCTTCCCATATCGGAAAATGGACCGTAAAATAACCATCTTCGATTGTGCTTTGATCAATAGATAATTCGGTAGTGACATCTGCTGAATCTTGTGGTGAGGAGACAATCTTGCTGTTGTCTGTATCGACTACTAGAACAGGATCAACATTTACTAAGGTATCTTCCATGCTAAGCTGCAGATGATCAAATTCTTCATAATAAATGGATGGAAAAAGAAGATAATCGACTCCCATTTCAAAAGTTCCATATCCACGGCGGTTATCTTCAGTTCCTGTTTCTAGAACAATGCTATCTATACTGTTGATACTATACCTATTCTCAGGATCTGGTTTCAATCTCACTTGTGTATACTCTGTTGTCATAATCAACTCAGTTAATTCAAAAGATTGTCCCTCCACAGTAAAGCTATCGTGCAGTATCACATGTTTTGCTTCCTCTTCCGGCAGCTTAGGATAAGGCGTAGAGAGACTATAGTTACCGTTACGTTGATCCTCCTGAGTTTCAATTACGAACTTTAATAGTGCCCCTTCCGTAGACTTCAGCAGAGAGCTATCCCTTTTAGTTAATATCATCATCCCTTTCAAGGATGAATCGCTCTCACTTGTAAAGTTTTTAGTTCCTTGAATATTCCCAATTAAGTCTGTTTCACTTGCATCCCAGACTTCCCCTGTGATGTAAGGAAAGTGTTGCAGTTCCCCCTTCTCAAGGGTGTACCAAAATAATTTCTCTCTCCCAAAGTTCATGGCTGCATCCAATATGAGACGCACACCGTTATCTGTCTCCATCACCTGACCCATTTCTACATAGTCGCCGCTATCTATTTTTTCCTTGATAAGATTACTCTCCTCACCTGTCTCCATCATAAGACTCAGATCAGGTACAACAAGCGTTCCTTCCCGATTCAATGCCTCATGGACTTTTTCTGGAGCCCATGGATTGAGAACAAGGAGCGTGACGGCAAGAATTGCTATGACCCCACTAATAGACCAGCCTGCTATATTCCTCGTACGCCGCGGTGGTTTCTTGCCTTCCCTTGCATCCTGCAAACCTTGCTGCACAGCAGATTCCCATTTCTTTTCAACTAGGTTTAACAACAGTATTTCTCTCTCTTCTTCAAAATGCTTCCGCAGCAAGGATCGAAGCATATCCTCGCTGTTTTCTCCAATCTCCTTTGCAAGTATCGTCATTGCTTGCTGCAAGTAACGAGTCATGAGCTTTTCTGTCTTCCCTATGTATGTTGCAATTTCAGAGCTGTCTTTCTCTGCAAGATAGGTCAGCAGGAACACTTGTCTTACGGAAGCTGGCATGCGATCAATCGCCTGCTCTATTTGCTTCGACTGCTGGCTTATCATCTGTTTCACTGGAAGAGATTCACTTGGGTTCTCATCTGCATCTCTTGGTTCTATAGAAGTTGCTCCCATCGAGGTGACTTCCATAGAGGACAAATTCTGACGACTCCTGCCGTACCTCTTCTTGTCTAGTATTAATAGCGTCCGCATGAAAAGGAGCGGTACATCGATCTCTTGATCTTTCCCTTTCCTGCATTCATGCCAGACAGCAGCAATTGTCTGTTGAAGCAACTGTTCTGCCTTTGCATGTTCTCTGGTCAGTGCATAACTTATCTTGTATAATTCAGAGGCTCTGTGCTGTATCAACTCACTATATGCTGATATTTCCCTACTACCTGTTGCCGGAGATTGTTGTTCGTCTGATAAATGATCTGTATTCAAGGTTACATCTCATCACCTTTCCGTATTGTTCATTGTACATGCCATGATTTATTAGATATTGCGATTTACTTCTTCACCATAGGAATGGTGAGCCGATTCTGTACACTTGGAACTTCTTCTTCCTTCTGATTCAGTTCAGATTCATTTGTATTTATCTCATAGAACCGAAAACTGAGAGGCTGGATATAAGGTGCATTCGGAAGTTTATATAAGATTTCATCTTTTTTCTTAATTGATCCGCTAATTTGATAACTATTTCCTTCACCATCCACAAAATCTCCGTATATCCCATATCGTTCACTATTCTCTAGTGGATAGTGCAAGTAAAGCGTTTCCTCATTTACTTGTGTTGAAATCCTCATATTTATTGGTAGATTCATATCACTATGTATAACTTCGCCTGTGTTCGAATCTATAATAAAGGACGCAATATCACCCTCTTTTTTCTTAAATCCTTCAACTTGGAGGCTAAGCTCTGTGTACTCCTCATAGTAGATCGATTCAAAAATAAGATCAGAGCCATAACTCTCCAGTAATGAATGCATTCCTCCGCTCATGCCAAGAACGCTTTTATTTACTACATACAGATTGGGCTCTACTAAACGCTCTACTGCCTCATCCGCTTCAGATTGATTCTTGGCTCCCACTGCTTCTACACGTATCCTTGTATTTTGAGTAGACATGGAAATATATTTGATATAATACTCCTGCTCTTGAATCGTAAAGTATTCATTCACATCAATTGTTTTCGTCGGCTTTTCTGGAAAAACAGGAGGATCCATCACAAACTCAGCATACCGAAATCTCTCATCATGGGCATTTGCAATGATGGATACTTCTTTCTCCACTGTAAGTAATTTGGGCAATGTCAAAATCATCCTCCCCTGTGTCCTATTCCCTTTGGTTACATAATGAATACCTTCCTCACCGGAATCACCGGATCCAATTTTATTTTCATTAGAGCGAATCCTTATGCTCCCATTATCGAGCAAGGGTGCTGCTGTTCCTTCTATATTTTCAAGCGTATACCACAGAATGAAGCCAGTACTTGTATCCATTGCTCCATCTATAATGAGCCTCAATCCATTGTTTTCTGGTAACACTTGCCCAATCGACTGATAATCCCCTTCGTTCAAACGCTTTTCTAAATTTGGATCCTGCTTAATTGTGCGTTTCCAGTAACTCATATCCGGTGTAACCAAAGTCCCTTCCGCATTCAGCGGCTGATGAATATCGGCTTGGGAACGACTATCTGCAAACATATAGAGTACGGTTACAGATACGATAAGCAACATGGCACTAATAAAAGACCATCGGTAGACCCTACGCTTCGAGTGTCGATTGGTACTTCTTTCTTTTCTTGCCTCTTTCAATCCTTGCTGAACAGCAGCTTCTCCCTTTCCTGCACGTAGATCAATCTCGATCCGTTCTAGCTCTTCTTGAAAATGCTTTCGCAGTATGGATGAAAGCATATTTCCACTTTTCTCTCCAATCTCCTTTGAAAGTATCGTCATCGCTTGGTGTAAGTAACGAGTCACGAGCGTTTCTGTCTTCCTTATGTATGATGCAATTTCAGAGCTGTCTTTCTCTGCAAGATAGGTCAGCAGGAACACTTGTCTTACGGAAGCTGGCATGCGATCAATCGCCTGCTCTATTTGCTTCGACTGCTGGCTTATCATCTGTTTCACTGGAAGAGATTCACTTGGGTTCTCATCTGCATCTCTTGGTTCTATAGAAGTTGCTCCCATCGAGGTGACTTCCATAGAGGACAAATTCTGACGACTCCTGCCGTACCTCTTCTTGTCTAGTATTAATAGCGTCCGCATGAAAAGGAGCGGTACATCGATCTCTTGATCTTTCCCTTTCCTGCATTCATGCCAGACAGCAGCAATTGTCTGTTGAAGCAACTGTTCTGCCCGTGTATGTTCTCTGGTAAGAGCAGAACTAATCCGATATAACTCTGCTGTTTTCCGGTCTACCATTTCAACGTACGCCTCGAAAGCCGCCTGATTCACAGCTGTGTTTAACTCTTCGTCTTTATATGAATGGTATGTATTCATTATCGATTCCCTCCTTTAGTGAATACTTCTATTCATTAATCACCACGTTTGCTTCCTGTACAATTTGATCTGGATAGCCCATAACGGAGAAGTGCATAGGCTGACTATATTCTTGATCATCGAACGTGTAAGAGAACTGATTCTGCACCCGTTTCTTCTCCAGTACATCATGCTTATTGCCTGATTCATCCGTATATTGATTCTTAAGGAATATCCAGTTTTCTTGATCAGGAATTGTATAATGAAAAGTTAGGGTCCCTCTCTCTTCATCCTTCTCTAATTCGTAAGTCCCATCAAAAGATGTAGGTGCATCTATTAATTCACCTTGATCAGTATCCACAATGAATTCTTGATTTTCTAACGCCGTTAATGCACCGCTTATTCGAAACTCAGTAGGGTTAAAATGTCCCTCATAGGCTAGTGTAGGAAAATAAATGGTCCTTCCATCTGTACTTGTTCTTACGCCAGGGAATTCTCGCTCCTGTTCTCCTATCTTCATCCGAAGCGTTGGATCTACTAATTGATCAATAACTTTAGGATTAGCAGGATCAGGTTTCCACATCACTTCAGTTACATACTTGGTATATTTTACTTCCGTTAGTATTATCGTATATCCGTCGATTTCTATCCGCTTATTCATTCCTCTTATTATTGAAGAATCATCAGCTTCCCCAGCAGGAATTTCGATATGATAAGCAGTATAATCAGACTTTTCCGAACCTAAATATACGTCTAATTTTAATAAGGCAGGCTGCGGCTGCTTCAGTTCGAGTTCAAAGTCTGATGTGTCTTTTCTCTGAAATATAATCTGGCCTTGAACTTTGGACGGCGAGTCAGTTGTCAGTTCTCTATGATTTCGAATAATCCCTATTGATCCACTAAACTCATCCAAATGAATGGAATCCGTAGTCCCGCTTATAATTTTGGGTGTTTCGTCTCCCTCCTCATTTTCGAGGGAATACCAAATGATCGTTTCACTCCCCATGGTCATCATTCCATCAATGGTCAAACGAACCCCTTTCTGCCGCACCGTATATCCAAGATATTCAGGCTGATACCGGAGATATTCAGATTGCCCCATAGTTGAATTTAATCTCTTTAATAACGCTGCCTCCTGAGCCGCAGCTTCCTTAAAGTAACTTCCGTCTGCTTCGATCGTAGTGACCTGACCATCTGGAATAGAAGCAAGCTTATCTTTCACGGTATCTTGTAATAGGAGATTTGGAAAACCAGAAATGAACAACAGAAATATTGCCGCTATAATCAATCCGGCTATGCTAAGAAACCAAGTTTTTTTCCTTGTTCTCCATCTTAATTTCTTCCCCATCTTCAGTCCAGCCGGGGATAGCCCTTGTTCTATGTAAAATCTAATAAACTTCCTCTCCACGCTCGTAATTACTGCTCGTTCCTTCTCAAAGTGGCGTTCTAGAAAAAGAGGACTACTCTCTCCAAAACGAGAAGACATACTACGGTGAAATATAGAGATTACTTCATTCTGTTTCTTCTCTACGATTTGTATTGTTGAATCCGTATAAGCGGCAATCCTCTCTTTCTCCCAGCTAAACAAATAGGTTAATAGGAACGTGGAATGAAGTTCATTTTTTAATTTAGATATGGAATCCTCCAGCGCTAGCGACCGATCACTTATCATCTGATGCTTCCCATGGTTATTTAGATCCTCATGTCTTTCATATTGACCATTGTTTTGTACCAAAGCTACGAAAATCCCATACATTTGCGAGACGAAAATCGTATCGTTATCCTCTACCCCTTCTCGTACCGAAAACATAGTTCTGTTCTGTTGCTCGTCCTCATTAAATCCAGACCAATAAACGGCCAAACCTTCAGCAAGCAACGCTCCTGCCTGATCCAAATTTCTCGTTACGCTATAGGCTAACGTAAACAGCAACTGCTCATTTCTATGTAAAAAGAGAATGTATTCCTTCATAAATCTCGCATCACTCCTTCCATTTCCACTACCTCGTGGTAATTATTGTATTATAAAATCTAATAAAGGAAAATGAAATAAAAAAAGCCCGGCTTCTCAGCCAGACTTCTCAAGTCCTGTCTCCCTTTATTGGATACGATTCATACGATGTTTTTCTTTTTCCGTTAACCTCTTCTGTACTTCTTCAAGTGTGATACTATCCAGGTACAGTTCTACTACCCGTTCTCCATCCTCGTAAATAGTGCCCATGACTTCCTTGATATTCGAAGAGACTACACAATTCGAACTCTCGTCTCCCGAACGCCAGTGCGGAGCAAAGGAACCAAAAGCAAACAGTCGATATAGATCTCCTAATCTAACATCACAGGGATTACTGCTAAGCATATATCCGCCGTGAGCTCCTTCTTTGGTTGTCACATATCTATGCTTACGGAGTACACTCAGAACTTTACGCACTCTCGCTGGATGAGTTGTTACACTAGCGGCAATATCTTCACTATTTGCAATACGTCCTTCTCGGACTCCCAGATACAACAGACCATGCACCGCAATGGTAAACTCACTGTTCATTATCCTGCCCTCCCATAATCTTACCGTGCTTATCTGTTTCTACCCTATTATGTGACGCAAACCGCCTAAAATCAAACCAGGCTTCGCTCGTTACTGGTAATACCTGTAAAATTGTTACTATAATGGTGACAGTTTCATTTGTCAAGACAGGCCACTTTGTTACAACAACGACGACCTGCTTCATTTCCTGTTTCTTACGATGATGCTTTGATCTCACTAAAGATCCGCTTCATAACCGGAACGTATATTTCCCAGTAGAAGGCATTTTGGTGTATTCTCGGAATAAAGAATCTCATGACCACATCCCAGCCTATATACTGTGTAGGGTAAGGTGTGTCCACGCGTTTGGCATAATCTCCCGAAAAATAGTAAGAATAATGTGTCGTGTGATTAAGCCGAGTAATTGCAGGAAAATGATCTGGAATTCCCGCAGATATTAATTTCTCTGCTCCAGCGTCTGACAAATCCATTGTATACTCTGCCATTACTTCTGCCCTTGTGCGAGGTTCTACAATATCAAACCATCCATGATAGCTCGTTTTCCCTTTCATTCGGCTCCACTCGTGCCCTTTTTCCGAGAATTCAACGCCAAACGAATGAGCATCTAGATCGCTGCTGTCCAATACCACCATGTTCTCTTTTTCATCAATGAATAAGATTCCCTCTCCCTGATAGGTCCATTCTTTCTCTGTGGCGAGAGTGTATACCTGTTTCATAGGTATAGATACATCTGCTAATTCGTTGTAATATCTCCCCTTCCATCCAGACCATTTGATACCAAGCATATTTTCAAGTTGTTGTCTGACTCCCTCATCTGTAGGCGCACCAAGAATATTATATTCTCCGATAAAAGTAGCTCCTGTTGCGGTCGCATACTGTATTTTTTGGACATCCTCTAATTTCATCCCGCCATAGATTAACTTTTGTTTATATGACCGATCTGCTTGTTGTTCCTGTTTGTATATTCCATATGTATCTGCTGCATAGATCAGATCTTTCCCTCGCAGCGTAAAAGGAAGAGACTGAATATGATTGACGGCGTTTGGGTTGAATCCGTAATAGCTCTCATCATTAACATAGCCATTACCATTTCGATCCTTTACTTTTTGCTGGTTTAAGATCCAAGTAAGACCTTTATGCTCGTTATAATTCATATCCGATACTGACTTATCAATAATAGCAATATCCATCGTCCGACTCGGGTTTGCTCTCCACTGAATCCACGGATAATTTATAAGGACTAAAATCAGCACCAATATCCCAAGAATTACGGTAGGTTTCCAGACGCCAGCTTCCACGTGTTCACCTTCCTCTATATCTTTATCGATCATTACTTTTGCAAGCACAGTCTAAGTATAATTCGGGTGGTAAGAAATGAAAAGAAGCGTGGTTCACATCCGAATGAAAAACAACTCAGTAAGAGTGTTTTCGTTAAGATATGATATAATGAGGATAAATTTGATTTTAAGTAAAAGAGAGGTCCTATACGTGGCGATAAACTCTTCATTTTTACAAATCGCAGCAACCATTGGTATGATCTTTATTGCGCTCAGTGCCATTTTTATTCGCATGAAAGCAGCAAACAGACCCATTACCAAACGGAAGATTATCATTCCTCCCCTTGGTATGAGCACTGGATTTTTGATGTTTATCGTGCCACATACACGGTTTCCGTTTCTATGGGCCATTGTTGCTTTTTTGGTTGGTTGGTTTTTATTTGCATACCCGCTCATTAAAAGCACTAAATTTGAGAAAAGAGATGGACAGATCTATGTTTCTAGTTCCAAGAGCTTTATGTTCATCTTACTAGGTTTGCTCACGGTTCGCTTATTACTCCATGAATTTATACAAAATTATATAACCGTAGTTCAGACAGGAGCCTTATTCTTTGTTTTGGCTTTTGGGATGCTGCTTCACTGGCGGTTGTATATGCTGCGGCATTACAATGAAACTTTTGAGGCCAAGGAGTCTTCAACAAGTTCTTAAGTGATAAAAAAGCTCTGGAATCGAACACCTGGTGTGTTCATTTCTAGAGCTTTTTACTTTTTGCTATCTAAAAAAGCAGCGATGGCTTCCTGATCCATCGTTCCGGGCGTTAACCGGTCCGCTTCTTTGCCATTCTCTATATAGAGAAGAGCAGGTACAGATTCAATTTCAAGTTCGTCTAACAACGCTCTTAATTTCGCTTCATCTTGCTCACGGCCTTCATCTGTATTGTAATAAAACACCGTCTGACCGGTACTTTGTGAAGCATCCTCTAACTTGGGCATAAACTCACGACAGACTGGACATGTAGGACGGCCCACATACAGAAACCCCGATTGGTCATTCTCCAGAAACGTAGACACTTCTTCGTTCGTTACCGCGGTGAGTACATTAGACTCTTCTTCCTTCTCACTTCCATTTACCACTGCTAGTAGTATCAATAAAATAACGACAATTCCTGCTCCCCATAATAGAGGATGGCGGAATGTGCGTTTCCTTTTGTGGCTACTCATTCTATGCAGACATCCTTTCTAACAAGACTTACGTTCGTTGTCTCACAAAGCGTCCGCTTCATCTTATGGTATGTTGCTATTATTGTCTGTGCGTAATGTAACTATCCTATCTCTATAATAAAAGAAGACACAAAGAAACAGGGCTCTCTTTATGTGGAGGATAAAAGGAGTCCTGTTTCTTAAGGTTATGATCTTCTTATCTACCTAGAGTATATGGGAAAAGTTCGTCTCTTCTCCTCACATCTCATTACCGGCATATGCTTATTGTTCTGTCAAAATAATGGGACCATCTGCGGTAATCGCAATGGTATGCTCATATTGAGCGGACAATTCGCCATCTTGTGTACGGGCAGTCCAGCCATCACTGTCTAACTTGCTGCGGTATGTTCCGATGTTCAGCATCGGTTCAATCGTGATCACCATACCTTCTTTCAGACGCGGACCGCGTCCAGCAGGACCATAGTGAGGTACTTGCGGTTCTTCATGCATATCTTGTCCGATCCCGTGCCCAATAAATTCACGTACTACAGAAAATCCTTCTCCTTCCGCATATACCTGAATGGCATTCGAAATATCACCGATCCGGTTGCCGATTACGGCTTTTTCGATTCCTTTATATAAAGAAGTTTTCGTTACATCCAGCAGCTTCTGTGCTGATTCTGATACATTACCTACAGCATAAGACCATGCGGAATCTGCAAGCCAGCCATCGAGATTAACAACCATATCAATGGTAACGATATCCCCGTCTTTCAGCGCGTATTTCCCAGGGAAACCGTGACAGATTACGTCATTAACCGAGGCACAAGTCGCATATGGATATCCGTTATACCCTTTTTGCTCGGGTGTTGCACCATGCTTTTTCATAAAGTTCTCTGCGAACGCATCAATCTCTTGAGTTTGAATGCCTGGGCGAATGAGCCCTGCAATTTCTCTATGACAAGCAGCGAGTATCTCGCCAGCCTTCTTCATATATTGAATCTCATCTTTACTTTTTAGAATAATCATTTGTGGCTCTCCTTGTCGCTTTTATCGAATCCTCCTTTCTATTGTAACTCTAAATATCTAAAAATAAAAACCCTCAGTTACGGGTGGTCCTGTAATTTGAACCGTATCTTTCAAACGATAAGGTGAGCGAAGAAATTGTCTATGATGATTTCGGCATAACGATTTTGTTTTCATCTTCATCACGCCCCTGTTCATCATCACGCCTCCCTCCTGCTTTTCGGTAGCAATCCAAACAACATTCGGAGGGAATGTCCCTTGGTCTTCGCTTTCTGTTTACGGCCTTGATAACTCCGTAAATTCGTAATTAGCTGGCGATCTCGATCCTCTTCTAGCTTCTCCCGCATCCATGTTTGCTGTTCTCCCACCAACACTTGCAGTTCATCATTTTGTTTTTGAAGTTTTGCTTGCTCCCGTTCAAGCTCTACCATACGCTCTTGGAGCATCTGCCATTCTACATTCATTTGTTCCATTTGCGCAGAAGTCACCCCTGCCGTCTGAAGAACTTGTTTCTGCTCTACAAGCGAATGTGTCTGTACCGATGGAGCCGCATGGTGTGCCAAGGCTGGGTTCACGATCTCTTTTGCAGCAGCTGCTTTCTCACTACCGATCTCCATGACAATAACAGCCGCATCCTGCAAAGGTAGGTTCTGCTCACGAAGAAGTGTCATTAGCGTTTTCACCCGCTCGATATCACGGTTGCCAAATAATCTTGATTTGTTTGCCGCACGTTCAAAATGGTGCCCTTGCTCTTCGAGTGCCGCAGCATATTTACGAAGTGTACTCGCTCCAATGCCCAGTTCTTTTGCAGTCTCAGTCGTTGCTCCTGTTTCGTTACCATTCAAATGCATATTCATATTCATTACCTCCCGGATTTTACAATCGATTTGTTTGTAAAAACATTCGTCATGAACAATGCCTGCTTGGGTCAACATTATGGATAAGGGCGCCTTAAGAACTGTTGTTTGCGCGAGCAACAGTCTTTTCTAATGGATTAGTTAAATCAATCTCATAAGGCTGAGAACTTGATTTAAGGGTAACAAGCATTATAAAGACGTTTCACTCACGGGTGACTCTCTATAAATCTTGTTATACTCTAAATTCGTTCTTTCCTTCTTATTTCCTTTGGCGTAATTCTTCTAAGAATGAGGTATCGTAAGAAGTTTTGTCGGGTATAAAATATGACTTTTCTCCTTTGTCTTTCGACAGAACCCCCTCCTTTCTTCACATCCTTCAGCTCTGTTGTGTCATTAGCATGTGATATTACCTCCTAAATAATAGAAAGTATAGATTGATTATTGATAAAAACACAAAAATTATGTTATCTTATGTAACGTTGAATAGATGCATGCATAGAATATAATGATAACGAAGCAGAAAGAACTTCATGTTTATATTCATTATGACGGTTTATAACGGGGGGGCAGATGGGCGATGCGAAGCAGAACAGGAAAAGTGGCGATTGTTGGAGCAGGTCTTGTCGGTTCGAGTGCAGCATACTCCATGATTAATCAAGCCATCGCAGGTGAAATCATGCTCATCGGGCGAACCTATGAGAAGGCACTCGGTCAAGCACTCGATTTGTCTCACAGCATGGATTTCACTTATCAGCGGACGAAGGTACATGCCGGAACTTATGCTGATTGCAAAGATATGGATGTCATTATTATTACAGCGGGAGCTAATCCAAAACCAGGGCAGACCCGGCTGGATATCTTAGAAGAAGCCGTACTGATCACAAAGGATATTGTGGCACCTATTATGGAGAGCGGATTTGAAGGTGTATTTGTCGTGGCTGCGAACCCGGTGGATATTATTACTTATCTAGTCTGGAAACTGTCTGGTCTACCGAGAAGCCAAGTCATCGGAACAGGGACTTCGATTGATTCTTCGAGACTCAAAACCATTCTATCAGAGATTTTCTCCATTGATCCGCGCAGTGTTCATGGATATGCACTTGGAGAACATGGCGAATCTCAATTTGTGGCCTGGTCTCATGTCACTATTGGCGGCAAACCCATTCTTCATATCCTCGATCAGCATAAGGAACGATTCAAACATCTTGATCTTGCAGATATTTCTCGTAAAACACGGGATGCAGGCTGGGAAATCTTCACCCGCAAAGGATCTACTCAGTTCGGCATCGGCAGTGCAATTGCGTTCATTACACGTTCAATCCTGACGGATGACCACAAGATTATCGCTGTTTCTTCTATTCTAGATGGTGAATACGGACAAAAAGATATATGCACTGGCGTTCCTGCTATTATTGGGGGCAGAGGAATCGAAGAAGTGATCGAACTTCAGCTGGCTGAAGAGGAAATGAAACTGTTCGAATACTCCTGCCAGGTCCTTCGCACAAATATTAATAATTTATCGGTTCATGAGTTGTGAATTTGAATTAAATAAGCGCTGATATATACAATAAAGGTGCACCCTGCCCATCTGCAGGAGAGCACCTTTTTTATTTCCTAAACTTCCTTCTGTTTAAAGTAGAGCATCCCTGCGAAAACAAACAGCACTGCGCTTCCAAAAATAACAGGAACGAGAACGGAATACGGCACAAGAAATGCTCCAAAGTTCATCTCATCTGTAGGCATCATGACTAAAAAAGGTTGCGCCCATGGGTAGTAAGGAGCACACTTCTCCGAGTTTGTGATCAGCATATTTGGAACGGTAAGCATAAAATTAATCCCGAGCGGTGCTCCAAAGCTGCTCCACATCATGGATACCACCAGCTGCAGGGCAGCAAGCGGGGTACAAGCAACCCAGCCAGCAAAAGTGCTTTTGAACAGCACTGCCCAAGGAATGTCTCCCGTCATCCCATGGTAACCACCTGCGATCAAAAAACTGCCGAGTAACAAGACTTGCATCATAAAAAGCAGTACCATGATCACAGTCAGTTTGGCTGCATAAAAGCTAGCACGACTCACAGGCAAGACAAGCACTTGTTTCCAGCCACCGGCTGCATGTTCAAATCGGCAAATATAGGAGGCAAATACCCCCGTAAAAATAGGAAGAAATAACATGGCATGCAGCGTAGCCTGTGCACTAATCAGACTCGTCCAACTGCCGGATGGCTCTGCCATAAAACCTACAAAGAGAGCCATTATCGGACTGACAAGTATCAGCAACCAAACAGGCGATTTGAACAACTTCAGCCGCTCTGAAGATAGTATTCTAAGGTAAGCTGTCATATCTTAGGACACCTCCTTACGCTGAAAATACAGCATGCCCATCAGCAAACAAAGGATACCGAATATAATCCCTTTGACTGCAAACATAGATCCGTTTGTGGTCAATATAGAGAACATCGGCCAGCTTACAGGCACTGAATCCGGAAACTGAGCTCCGAACAAGCCTACAATGGAGAGTGTAACCCCAAGAGTAACAGACACGGCTTGATTTTCATGTGTCATGGTCAGTGTCGCAAGCAAAACAATCATGGGAAGAGAAGCTGCAAGGGGCAGAAAACACAACTTCAGCAGATCCAGCCACGGAATACTCTCTTCAAACCTAAGGAATATTCCAAGGATCACAATCCCCAAAAGCAAAAGTACACAGGAAGTGAGTAACAGCCCGGTTATCAATGCCCATTTGGATAAAAATACCGACTTGCGTGATACGGGAAGGGCGAGCAGCTGTTTCCACGAACCATTCTGGTGTTCTATACTCGCCATCATAGAGCTAAGAATGGTTGCTCCGAGCATAATCGCAAGTGGAATGAACATAGAAAAAGCACGAAGTAGCCCATCCCACATCCCGTTCTTGCCGTATTGATCTTGTAAGTAATCCAGCCGCAATCCGAAGTTTAGTGCGTTCATGAGTACAAGCCCCGAAGGAGCAAAGAAAACAAGAAACCATAATCCTTTTTTACGTATCTTGAGTACATCAGAGGAAAGCAGCGATATCATGATTTGCCCCCTCCGGTTCCCACCACTTGAAGGAAAACATCCTCCAGGGATTGTCTATGTTCCTCCACTCGGTACACCGAATGTTCATGCTCTACGAGTCGGCGTACTAAAGTCGAAACCGTCATATCATCCATATGGTTAAAAACAATTCGGGAACCTTCAACTTGTCCCCACTGTCCTTGTTCTCGTGCAACCTGCAGTGCATCCTCTGCATCAGATACAGTCAGGCGAATCGTGCTCCCTGCCTCTTGATGTAAACGATCAATCGTATTCTGAAATACAAGCTCACCTTCACGGATGATGCCTACGGTACTCGCCATTTGTTCCACTTCACTAAGTAAATGACTCGACACCAGAACGGTAATTCCATACGCTGTCGGCAATTGTTTAATCAGTTCTCTGATTTCCTGAATACCCTCCGGATCAAGACCATTTGTCGGTTCATCAAGAATTAATAACTCCGGATTTCCTAATAAAGCATTCGCTAAACCGAGTCTTTGCTTCATACCAAGTGAATAACCTTTCACCGGTCGGTTTGCTTCTTTCTGTAAACCTACAATTTTCAGGACTTCACTTATTCTTGATTTCGGGACACCCAGCAGCAAACGGCTCGTCTCTAAATTTTGGATCGCGGTCAGATGACCATAATAAGAAGGATACTCCACCAAAGAGCCAACTTTACGAAGAATATCCATACGCTGCTGGCGAATATCTTTCTCAAAAATACGGATAAAGCCTTTCGTTGGCTTGATAAGTCCGAGCAACATTCTTATGGTTGTTGTTTTTCCAGCACCATTCGGTCCAAGAAATCCGTAGATTTCTCCTCTTTTTATCTGTAAACTCAGTTCTTTTACTGCCGCACGGCCCCGGTACGTCTTCCATACATCTGCTGTTTCAATCATCCATTCACTCATTGTCTGTTCACCTCTGCAACTAGCATATCGTGCCGAGGTTAAACTGAGGTGTGCAGAAAGTTTAAGATTGGTTTAAATTTATGCTCTTTCTTTTATAGTTAAAAGAACTCTTGTTCCTTGTCCTGTGTACTCTATCAATCGAATAAGATCCATTCTCGCGAGCAAGAGATCTACAATAGAGAGACCCAATCCCGCTCCCATCTGCTCTGATTTTGTGTCCATTCCCGGTCCCCGATCCTCAATAATCAGATAGACTTCTTCCTCTCGTGTTTCCACCGCAACCCGCACATATTCCCCTTCCTTTGCATGTCTCACAATGTTTTGAAACAAGTTGTCCAGCACTCGGTGAAATCCTTGTTTATCCACTTTCCAAACAACCGATTCCTCTTCATCATCTATATCAATAACCATGTCAAAATTCTCTTTTTCCCATACAGGGTACCAGGCTGCAACACTCTCCCGCACCATACGAAGGACATTAACAGGTTCAAGTTTCATTGTGTATTTTCCACTGGCCAGCAGATTATAAGATAAAAGATTGTCTATTAGTCCGCCCAGATCATCCATCTTCCCTTCAATCAGAACAAGAGACTCTTTCCCTTTATCGGTAAGTGGCTCCTTACTCAGTGCATGCACATGCCCTCGAATTACAGTCAGCGGTGTTCTTAAATCATGGGATAAATCAGCGATCAAATTTTTACGGAGATGCTCTTCTTTTTTCTGTTGCTCTTGACTCTCCCTAAGCTGCGAAACCATGCCGTTGAACGACTCTTCTAATCGGCCGATCTCATCCTTTTTCTCCACCTGAACCGGCAGCGGAATTCCATCTGTACCTGGAATAGAAAGTGCGCCCTTCAGTCGGATAAGTCGTTTGATAATCTGACGAAAAAATGACCAAGAGACCAAGATAAAGATGGCAGGAACCACCGTCATAAATAACACATAAAACAGTGGACCAAAATTAGCCAACGGTGGGGAATTTACCAGTATTCGTGGCACCTCAATGGAAATAAAACCTCGTCCTGCATTGTTCTGTCCTCCGCCTACGAAAGCGACAACGATAAAATTCTCCTTATTATTTCCGGCACTTTTCATGTATTCAACTGCATCGGATGGACTCCACTTTACTGTCCCTTTATCTCGCTCTGCAGTATCAAACTTAATAATCCCTTCTCTATTCACCCAAAACAGATGTGCCTCTTCGTACTCTTGTGCAAGCTTAAACAACGATGACTCGATCTCCTCGTCTGATCGATCTTTCATCATCCTGGCTTCTTCATGCCACTTTAATTCAAGCTCGCTGGTTCTTCCATAGGGCAGGGTTACCTCTGTCTTATCACTGAACCAGGAAGTAGATACTACAAACAAAAGCGAAACCATAGGAAACACAACAGGCAAAAACACCATTGCCAAGATAACAATGAGCAAATATCGGGACATGAGCGAGTTTCTGAACGGATCCCTTTTCCTTTTTCGAATGAACCTATGCTCCATCATGTTCATGCCTTCACCCGGTATCCTACTCCCCGAACCGTTTCAATAATTCGAGGTGTTCCCGGGTCAATCTCCAGCTTCTCCCGCAGATGCCGGATATGTACCATAAGTGTCTTGTCCCCTTCTATATAAGGCTCACCCCATACAGATTCATAGATTTGTTCCTTGGTTCTTATTTGACCCAAATGCCTGACAAAATAAGAGAAAATATGAAACTGCTTGCCCGAAAGCAAAATTTCCTGCTGATTACGTGTATCAAGTACAAGTCCTTCTTTTTCCTTCACAAGCAGATGCCAAATGCGGAGTTCGCCCAAACCTGCCGGTGTTTCTCCGTGTCTTCGGAGGAGGACTTCAATCCGAGCAGCCAGTTCATCGGGATGAAAAGGCTTCGTTACATAGTCATCTGCAAAATCCAAACCCTGCAATTTGTCATCGATAGAAGTCCTGGCAGATAAAATAAGGATAGGCAGACTAGGATGGTCTTTTTTGAGTCGCTGACCAATCGTAAATCCATCTAAACCAGGCAACATCACGTCTAGAATTGCGAGCCCGCATTCTTCTGCAGTAGCAGATGCCTGCTCTCCGCTTTTCAGCCACACTACACGATAACCTCGCGCTTCCAGATCAGATCTAACCATTTCTCCAATCTCTACATCATCTTCAATATATAAAAGTGTTGTCATATTTTTAACGCCCTTCCTTCAAAATAAAAATGAAATAAATAATCTGTTTCTTTCTTTGTCTCACGATTGCAGGTATTTGTAAATACATGGTATATTAAGAAGAGTTTAGTGGTTAGTGTGAAGAGAAAGAGAAACATAAATTAAAGGCAATGTTATCTGATGATTATCAGGTACAACCTCGGAGGATTACACTCTCTTAAGGTTGTACCTTTTTTAATGTGGGTAAAAATAAACAGTATGGATTTTTTTAAGATTCCCTTACTTATTTTGCACATCATTATTAGGAGGTTCTCTCATGTTATTAGAAGCTATCTATCATCACCCTAAACAGCACTGGGCCTATGCATATGACAAAGATACGGTCCATCTCCGGATTCGTACCAAACGAGACGATGTCCACCAAATAACGCTTCTTGCCGGTGACAAATATGACTGGGAGAAAACAAAAATGTATCTTCCTCTAAAAAAATGGACTTCTGATTCCATGTTTGATTATTTTACATGTGAAGTAAAACCACCTTATCACCGGTTACGTTATGCCTTCCATCTGGAGAGTGATAGTGAATCGATATGGATGGACGAAAACGACTTTTTAGAAGAAGAACCGGAAACACCCAGCCGAATGTTCGAATTCCCTTATATTAATCCGGTTGATGTCTTCACCCCGCCCGCTTGGGTTAAAGATGCCGTATTCTATCAGATCTTTCCTGAGCGTTTTGCTAACGGTGATCCAAGTAACGATCCGGAAGGAGTCCTCCCTTGGGGCGGCAAGCCGGAACGGGATAATTTCTTTGGCGGTGATCTTCAAGGTGTAATTGATCATCTCGATTATTTATCTGAACTTGGTATAACAGCGATCTACTTTACCCCTGTTTTTGAAGCTACCACCAATCATAAATATGATACGGAAGATTACTTGCGGGTGGATCGTCACTTTGGTGATGCAGATACACTTAAGAAGCTCGTCAACTTATGCCACGAACGCGGAATTCGCGTATTGCTTGATGCGGTATTTAATCACTCTGGGCGTACATTCAAGCCTTTTGTCGACTTACAAGAGAACGGTGAGAATTCCAAATATAAAGATTGGTTTCATGTTCGTAAATTTCCGATTGATGTAGAAGACGGTGTTCCCACATATGATACCTTTTCATTTGAACCGCTGATGCCGAAACTGAACACCGAAAACCCGGAAGTGAAAGAATATCTGCTGAAGGTAGCCGAATATTGGATCAAAGAAGTCGGGACAGACGGCTGGCGTCTTGATGTAGCGAATGAAGTGGATCATCAGTTCTGGCGTGAGTTCCGCAGTACGGTTAAAAAAGTGAACCCCGACGCCTATATTCTCGGAGAAGTGTGGAACGAATCCTCACCTTGGCTGCAAGGAGATCAGTTTGATGCCTCCATGAACTATCCATTCACCAACGCGGTTAATGATTTCTTTGTAATCGACAAGATGGATGCTTACCAGTTTGCTAACTCGATCGGTCGCCAGCTATCTAGATATCAGCTCCAGGCTTCTGAAGTTGCCTTTAACTTGCTGGATAGTCATGATACCGCTCGTCTACTAACCCTTTGTAATGGAGATAAGCGCAAAATGAAACTTGCTGCACTCTTCCAGTTTACGTATCTTGGTGCTCCGTGCATTTATTATGGAGACGAGATCGGGATGGACGGAGAATATGATCCAGGCTGCCGTAAATGTATGGAATGGGATGTAGAAAAACAAGACCGAGAGCTATTCTCTTTTTATCAAAAACTAATACGTCTACGCCTAAATCATGCTGCTCTTCGGACTGGCGAGATTCAGTTCATTGAAGCCGAACCACAAGGGAAAAGAATCGTGTTCCAGCGGAAAAATGATAAGGAAAATATCCTTGTGTTGATGAGTAAATCGGAGGAACCGGAGCAATTTAATATATCGGTTAAAGCGGATAAATATATTGACCTCTTCTCTGGTATGGAGCAGCCGGTGAATAATGGAGAAATCTCTATTGATGTTCCTGCCTACGGATATGCCGTTCTTCAGGCAGTGAAGGGATAAATAACATACGAAACAGGATGAAAAACTAACCCAGGCTTCGCAAAAATGCGAGTGCCTGGGTTTACTTTTGCTCAAAGTTTGACTTTAATATCACTATAACGTAATATTGCGATATAGTGATACATAAATTACTGAGGTGAAAAGATGGATAAAGATATTAAACAATATAACGAGATGTCCGAATGTCTGAAAGCACTCGCGCATCCTGTCAGACTCTGTATCATTAGAGGTTTGCTCTCGAAAGGCCACTGTAATGTGACTTACATGCAGGAATGTCTTGGATTGCCGCAGTCTACTGTCTCGCAGCATCTGCAAAAACTGCGCAGTATGGGCATCGTTGAGACCGAGCGGCACGGTCTTGAAGTTCGTTACACCGTGAAAGACCCTCGCGTAAAAGGGCTGATGGAATTATTTTTTCAGGAGGACAAATAAATGAGTAAAAAAGTCATCATTGTAGGAGGCGTAGCGGGCGGGGCTTCTGCAGCTGCACGTCTTCGAAGGCTCGATGAAGAAGCACACATTATTATGTTTGAACGAGATGAATATATCTCATTTGCTAACTGTGGATTACCTTACTATATCGGAGATACGATAACGGATCGTTCTAAGCTTATTGTGCAGACACCGGAAGCGATGACTCAGCGATTCAACCTTGATATCCGTACCAAGAGCGAAGTGATTGCTGTCCATCCTGAGAGAAAAACAGTGACGGTTCGCAGTGCTGAAAAAGGGAGCTATGAGGAAAGTTATGATGCCCTTATTCTATCACCAGGTGCAGCGCCAATCCGCCCTGCTCTTCCAGGTATTGACCACCCCCAAATCTATACGGTTCGAAACATTCCGGACACCGATCGGATTAAAAAACAGGTGATTTCTCCTGAGACAAAAACAGCCGTCGTTGTAGGCGGAGGGTATATTGGGGTAGAAATGGCCGAGAACCTTAAGGAAGCCGGACTTGAAGTAACGATGGTTCAGTCAGCGGATCAGCTTCTCAGTACATTTGACCGCGAAATGTCGAATATCCTAGCTCAGGAAATGGAGCAACAGGGTGTAGAGTTGTTATTTCAGGATACGGTAGATTCTTTTAAAGACACAAACGGTAAAGTCACCCTTTCGCTTCGCAGCGGCCGAGTGCTCACCAGTGATCTTGTCATTCTCGCCGTAGGTGTGAAACCAGATACGGGTTTTCTAAGAGACAGCGGTATTGCCCTTGGAAACCGCGGTCATATTCAGGTCAATACGGCACTAGAAACCAATATACCGAATATCTATGCGGTCGGTGATGCTGTGGAGATTCATGAAGACGGAGCAGTTATCGCCATTCCGCTTGCCGGCCCAGCGAATAAACAGGGCCGAATTGCCGCCGACCGAGTTGCTGGTCTTACGTCAACCTATAAAGGCGGCCACGGAACATCCATTATTAAGGTATTTCAACTGACTGGTGCACAAACCGGACTTACCGAGAAGAAGCTCAAAGAGCTCGGTACCGATTATCATACGGTCTATGTACACCCCAATGCACATGCAGCTTACTATCCTGGAGCAACACCGATGACAATCAAGCTGTTGTTTGATCCGCAGGGTGTAATTCTCGGAGCACAGGCGGTCGGAAGAGTGGGAGTGGACAAGCGTATTGACGATATCGCGACCGTTCTCCATTTTGGCGGAACCGTTACCGACCTCACCGAACTCGATCTTGCCTATGCCCCTCCTTTCTCCTCTGCCAAGGACCCGGTGAACATGCTAGGTTACGTCGCAGAGAATGTAGTGACAGGACGAATGGAGGTATTTACACCGGAAAAACTGGAGAAAAGAGATTCTAGCAAGTCTCTGCTTGTCGATGTGAGATCTGCGATTGAGCATCAGAATGGACATATTCCTGGTTCCCTACATATTCCGGTGGATGAGCTGAGAGAACGTATGCATGAGCTGGATCGTGATCAAGAAATCTGGGTGTACTGCCAAGTTGGTTTACGTGGATACACCTCTGCCCGCATTTTACAGCAACATGGCTATCGTGTTCGCAATCTGACAGGAGGGTTCAAAACATACAAGATGAGTACATTTAAACCGGAAAAGAAAATGGATTCATCCATTCCTGCACCTTCCGGGTCGAACTCTATAAATGCTGTTCAATTAAACGAGACAAAACAAGCATCAGAAAGCAGCATTTCTGCGGACATCAATCTCGATGCCTGCGGCTTGTCTTGCCCTGGACCTCTTATCGAAGCCAAACGGGCCATGGATGGTCTGAGCCCAGGACAAGTGCTGCAAATTACGGCGACAGATCCGGGCTTCTACGAAGATGTAAAGTCCTTTGCACGCATGTCTAACCATGATACGCTTCATGTGGAACGATTGCCTGATGGACAGATTAAAGCAATTTTGAGAAAAAAAGAAACAACGAGCGAAGAGCCAGCTTATGCATCGGCAGCACCAAGTACAGTCCCTAGTCCTGCCAAAGCGTCCGAAGGAACGACCATGGTCGTATTCAGCGGTGAATTAGATAAGGCCATTGCTTCCTTTATCATTGCGAACGGCGCTGCGGCAAGCGGCAAGAAAGTCACCATGTTCTTCACGTTCTGGGGACTGAATGTCCTTCGTAAATCTGAACCTGTACAAGTAAAAAAAGATTTCCTTGGTAAAATGTTTGGTCTCATGATGCCGCGTGGCAGTCGTAAACTTCCTTTATCCCGCATGAATATGATGGGCGCTGGATCGAAGATGATTCGCGGCGTTATGAAAAAGAATAACATCTCGTCCGTTGAGGATTTAATGGAGACGGCTAAAGAACAAGGGATTGAGCTTGTGGCTTGTCAGATGTCTATGGATGTGATGGGAATACAGAAAGAAGAACTTATTGACGGGGTGAAAATTGGCGGAGTTGGATATTATCTCGGTCAAGCCGATCAATCTGGAATTAATTTATTTATTTAATCGGATCCATTTCATTATTTACTAATTTATGAAATTGATTTAAACATACAAACAAAGACCCTCATAGATGTCTGTATACAGATCGTCTTATAGAGGGCCTTTCCTATATATATGCTTATACATAACTGATGCTGTTATCTCTGATATGAAGATGTATCGGTAAGAGAAGAAAGAGTATCAGAGAGTCCATAATTTTTAACTTCTAGAGTGTGATCCTCTTCTTTTGGCTGACGGGTTGCCTGCTCATCAAACCCTACCTTTTCCCTCACAATATATAGGGGTCTACCTCGGGACTCATCGTAAATTTGACCCATATATTCTCCGATTACTCCGAGGATCATCATCATAATTCCATTAAGCAAGAGAATGATCAATAGGAGCGATGCCCACCCTGCTATCTTGTTATCCGTAAACAACGGTAAGGATAGGGTCACGAGCAAGCTGGCAAAACTAATACAGGAGATGAAAATCCCTGCATAAGAAGCTATTTTGAAAGGCTTATTAGAGAATGAGGTTACGCTTTTCACTAATAATTGCATCTTTTTACGAAATGGATACTTGGTTTGCCCTGCATCCCGTTCTTCGTGCTCATATTCAAGTTGAAATTGTCTGAAGCCTACCCAGCTGACAAGCCCTCGAACGATGCGATTCCTTTCCTGAAACATCTTCATGGCTTCGTTCACCTTTCGATCAATCAGCCGGAAATCATCGGGGGCAACGGGAATATCATGTTTCGTGAGAACTTTCCGGATACGGTTGTACACAGCAGCTGTCACTCGTTTCATTACGGTTTCATTCCCACGTTCTCTACGTTTAGCACTTACGACATCATACCCTTGATTCCACAGCTCGATCATGTCATGGATCCGTTCCAGCGGATCTTGCAGGTCCGCATTCATAACAATAATCGCCTGTCCTGTTGCAGCATCCATTCCAGCTGTTATTGCCATTTGCTGACCAAAATTACGTGAAAAATCGATAACCCGAACGGAAGAGTCGATCAGAGCAGCCTGTGTCAAAATATCCATCGTGTGATCTGTGCTGCCATCATTCACAAAAATGAGTTCATACGGTTGTCCCGTCTGCTCCATAACCTTAGTGAGCCGACTGTACGTAACCTGAATCATCTCTTCCTCGTTATATACGGGAACCACGATAGAGTACATGACCTGCCCTTCCATTTCCTCGCTCACTCCCCTACGATTCTTATAGCGTCACTATACTGAATCATTATGAACTGAGTATGAATGATTGCAGGCCTTACCCTATACAAAATCCCCCTGTTACAGCCTAAGATATACTCTAAAAATCGTCCCTACTCCAAGTTCTGATTCCACCTGAATTCGGCCCTCATGAAGATCAATAATCTTCTTCGCAATCGATAATCCCAGTCCGCTGCCTTCATAACGATTCCGGGAAGCATCAGCTTTATAGAATCGCTCGAATATCCGCTGTAAATCTTCTTTGGCCATCCCTTCCCCATGATCCTTAATCGCAACAACGGCATAGCCCCGTTCACGGGACATTGAAATTTCGATGTTGCCTCCTTCAGAAGAAAACTTCAGTGCATTATGAATCAAGTTGGTCCATACCTGACTCAGCTGGTCCCGATCCGCCTCAATTACGAGCTCCTGCAGATGAAGATGAAAAGTGATCGACTTGCTGGTCCATATCGGTTCCAAAGTTAAAATAACGTCTCTCAGCTGCCGATCAAGCCTGTATGCTTCGATCTGGAAAGGATGTTTATCTGAATCGAGAGATGACAGCTTCAGTAAATTGCGAATGAGACGGGATAATCGTTCGCTTTCCGTTTCAATAATGCTCGCGTACCGAATTCTCTCTTTATCACTGAGTTCACTAATCGTTAGTGCCTGCGAGAAACCGTGAATCGAAGTGAGCGGTGTCTGCATTTCATGGGATACATTCGACACAAAATCTTTCCGCATCTGTTCCAGTTGTCCGAGTTCACTGGCCATAAGCTGAATGCTCTCTGCCAGCTCCCCAATTTCATCTCTTCGTTTCATCCGAAGGTTAATTCTAAAATCACCGCGGGCAATTTGCCTAGTAGCACTAGTCATCTTCTTCAGCGGGCTTACGAGAAAACGCGAAGCCATCAGGATAAGAAAACTGCCGACAAGCAAAGATGTCAAATTAATCATGGTGTTAGTACGCCTAAAACTTTCACGTTGCGGTTTTAGATTAGGCTGTAAAAACATCGCGTATACTCCATCTGTCGTTTGTAAAGGTACACCAATCGCAACCGGACGCATCGGACCTCCATTTTGGCTTTCCTCCTGGATAATCGTATTCTCTCCGCTCAGCACCGTACCCACTTTATCCGTATAGTTCCCCTTTTCGACCGGCGGATTCTGTTCGTTACTTTTACTATCTATGATTTGTCCATCCGGACCGACAAGTGTAATATGAAGCTCCCGCATGAGGATGGAAGTCTGTTCAACAAATACAGATAAGTCTTCGGGTTGCCACGTATCATACAATTGCTGTACTTTCGCTCCTTCTTCCATCAGTTCACCAGACATATCGCGATTTACATCCTTTTCAAACCAGCGAAAGGCGACGAATGAAGAAATCATCAAACTAACAACAGTGACTGCTATAAAAGTAAGAACAACCCGCACATACAGACTGCGGATCATACAAGTTCCTCAAGTCGATAACCAAGTCCTCGAATGGTCACAATCCGAAAACCGGTCTTATGATCAGGAAATCGCTCGCGCAGTCTTTTAATGTGTACGTCTACCGTTCGCTCGTCTCCTTCGTAATCAAGCCCCCAAATATCTTCAATGAGCTGCTCCCTGGTAAAGGTAATTCCTGAATAACTGGCCAGCTTATAAAGCAGTTCAAATTCCTTAAGAGGCAGTGTCACAGAAGACTGTTCTGATATGACTTGGAACGAAGGACGATCTAGTGTAAGTCTTCCTACTTTTACCGTTTGGTCCATGGAGACCCGGTATCTTTTGAGCAGCGCTTTTACTCTAACTACCAGCTCTTGAGGGGCAAAAGGCTTGACCATATAGTCATCTGTGCCGAGTTCAAAACCTTTCACTTTATCCTCCGTTTCTCCCTTCGCCGTAAGCATAAGAACCGGAATATCGCTCCACGCCCGCAAGTGACTGCAAAGTTCCCAGCCGTCCATACCCGGCATCATAATATCTATAATTACAAGATCAGGCTTCATGGAATCCAGCACGGTGAGTGCATCTTCTCCATCCTTTGCCTGGTAGACATCTAGACCTTCCCTTTTCAGAAATAATTCAATCAGTTCCCGGATATGAGCTTCATCGTCTACCACCAAAATTTTAGCCATTATCAAAAGGTCCTCCCTGTTATTCATATATAGTTGAAACAACTAACGGTTTAATAAAATTAGTCCACTTATCATTATACTTTTTCTTGCTGAGATAAAAAAAGCGATATGTATAGCCTGTCTCATTTGCGTCTTTCGTATAAACCTAGGTGTGAGTACCCCTGAATATAACGGAAGATAATGAACTGAATATGAATTAGAAATCCCTAAAAAATGGAAAAGAACCCCGCGGTTTGCGTGGTTCTCTGATTTTTCAAATATGATCTTTCTACCCATTGATTAAGAAGAATTCCCTCAGCCTCTTACAGTAAAGGAGTTCTTTTCATCGTTACACTGGATTCTCTCACGATAAGTCTTGGTTCAAACTCCACTTTCTCATAGGGAGCTTCTTTGTTGTTTTCTCTGATTCGCTTAATGAGCAGTTCCGTAGCCAAACGGGCGCACTCATCACCTAATATCGTAACTGAACTAATCTGAGGAGAAGTAAGCGTCGTCCATAGATTATTATCAACACCGACAATGGCTACATCCTCAGGAACACGCACGCCCAGTTCCTTGAAACGATTCACCATACCAATCGCAATCATATCGTTACAAGCATAAACCGCGTCCGGCATTTCCTTTAGACTGTAAAAATAACTCGCCGCCTCCATTCCGGTTTGAAGTGAAAAGTCATCCCCGAAATAAGTTAATGAAATATCAACCTGTGGCAACGCACGCTCATAGGCAAAATATCGTTCTTCGATCATATCTTTAGCTGCTCCGGCATAAGCAATTCTTGTTCGACCCGTTTTTATCAGATGCTCCATGACCAGGTTTCCCTCTTGCTTGGACATGCACACCATATCTGCCTTATATTCTGGGCCCAGCTTTTTTCCATAATTAATAATCGATATTGGTACAGGAGACTTACTGATTAGATCTCCAAGTGTTTTAGGATAAGCAAGCGGAAGAATGATCATTCCGTCTACATGGAGTTTTTTTACATCTCGAATCGCTTCAAGCTCCGCTCTCGCATTTCCTGAAGTATTGATTTGGACTACACGATATCCATAATGTTTGGCGGTCTGCTCTACAGACCAAGCAATTTCAGGCATAATCGCATTGCGAATATCAGATACCACAAGAGCAATCTGATGGGTGTGGCGTACTTTTAAACTTTGTGCTGAAGTGTTCGGGGTGAACCCAAGCTCTTCAATTGCTTCGATTACTTTCGCCTTTGTCTTGGCACTGATGCCACTTGTATTATTAATAGCTCGCGAGACGGTCGCTATTCCAACCCCCGCTTTTTTAGCTACATCTTCTATTGTAACTTTCCGATCTTCATTATTATTCACGCACTCGGCAACCTCTCTTTAAACTGGAATCGTTTCCTGTTTCATAGATGAAGTAGGATTCTATTTTTATTATATCACAGCTACTATCATATCAAGATATCCTCCTGAACGAGCGCATTAAACTAGGAATGAAATTAACTTATATATAGAACAAGAAGGGGTTTTAGAATTGACAGTATATAAAAAGTGTGACATATTTGAATTGGAAACGTTTCCGATTAAATTTATTTTTGATAAAACATGTACTTACTTAGAAGTAGAGCAGGGAATGAGAAACTGAAATGAAAGAAGCAGGCCGCTTTATTGATTTTGCTTGCGAGCTAACTTTTCTATTTAGGAGATGATTCAACATGAAAGCGCTTAGATGGCATGGTGTAAAAGATCTGCGTATAGAACAAATCGAGGAACCAAAAGCTCTACCTGGGAAAGTGAAAATCAAAGTCGAGTGGTGCGGGATTTGCGGCAGCGACTTACATGAATATACAGCGGGTCCGATCTTTATTCCTGCAAACGCACCTCATCCAATCACGGGAGAGCAAGCCCCTGTGGTTATGGGACATGAATTCTCTGGACAAGTCGTTGAAGTTGGAGAAGGTGTAACCCTTCTTCAACAAGGAGATCGCGTGGTTGTTGAACCGATCTTCAACTGTGGCAAATGTACAGCATGTCGCCAAGGTAAATATAATCTTTGCGACAAAATGGGCTTCCTTGGTCTTGCCGGCGGCGGTGGCGGTTTCTCCGAATATGTTGCTGCCGATGAGCATATCGTTCACAAAATTCCAGAGACCGTTTCCTATGAACAAGGTGCTTTGGTGGAACCTTCTGCCGTTGCCCTTTATGCAGTTCGTCAAAGCAAATTGAAAGTTGGCGACAAAGCCGTTGTCTTCGGTGCTGGTCCAATCGGTCTTCTTGTAATCGAAGCGCTTAAAGCATCCGGTGCTTCCGAAATTTATGCTGTGGAACTCTCTGCTGAGCGTAGCGCAAAAGCAACAGAACTTGGAGCACAAGTCATTAATCCGAAAGAGGTTAATGATGTAGTACAAGAAATCCACCGCTTAACGGATGGTGGTGCTGACGTAGTATTTGAAGTAACAGGTGTGCCGCCTGTACTCGAACAAGCACTTGAGTCTGTCCGAATTGGCGGAGAACTGATGATTGTCAGCATTTTTGAAAAAGATGCGCCGATCCAGCCTAATAAAATTGTCATGCAAGAACGTAGTATCTCTGGCATTATCGGATACCGTGATGTATTCCCAGCCGTAATCAGCCTCATGGAGAAAGGTTACTTCCCTGCTGACAAGTTGGTAACAAAACGTATTAACCTTGATGATGTGATTGAACAAGGTTTTGAAGCTTTGCTAAAAGAAAAGAGCCAAGTCAAAATCCTCGTTAAAGCGGAATAATAAAGGTTTACTAAAAGACTGCTGTATTTACAGCAGTCTTTTATTGTTTACTTTTATAACTCACTGCAATGAATATCTTGTACTACTATCATTTGACCTTTAGTTGAATAAGTCTGTGGGCCTCTTAAATGCAATCCGCCTCTGTTGCTAAAAAAATCGACGGTACAGTTCTCTCCGACGCTCTCCACGAAGCTGAGCATAGATTTGCGTGGTTGAGGCTTTTTCATGACCCAGCATACCTTGGATAAACTCTAACGGTGCCCCGTTATCAAGCAACTGGCATGCATAAGTATGACGGAATCGATGGGGATACACATTAGCCTTCACCGCTCCACGATCTGCCAATCGCTTTAATACCCACCTTAACGTTGGAATGGCCATTCGCTTAACAGGATTGGTATCCGTTACAAATAAGGCTTTACAGGAGTCTTCCCGACTTGCTAAATACTTCTGCAACCATACTTTACACTCCGTGGTGAAATAAACTTCTCTTTGCTTTGAACCCTTCCCATTTACAATGGCAGAGCAATTTCCCCAGTTCAAATCCTCAATATTTAATTTTTCGACCTCTCCAATTCTGCAGCCTGTGCTGTAGAGAAACTCAAGTAGAGCTCTTTCTCTTTGTGTCTGACAAGAAATCTTCAGATGAATTACATCTTCCTCCATCAAAAACTTAGGAATTCGCTTATCCATTTTTGGCTCACGTAATTTGAGTGAAGGGTTAGTCGGTAAATAGGTTTCTTCATATGCATAACGAAATAAGGAACGTACAAAACGGATACGATGCCCTAAGCTACTTGCCTTTAATCGATTGGATTGCTTTGCTAGGTATTCCTTCAACAGGTTCAGAGTTACCTCGGAAATATCTATATCCCCAAGATCTGTAACCAACATCCTGAGCTGTAAAGCATATGCTTTCAATGTATTTGGACTAAACCCCTCAATTCGCTTGTCTGCTTCGTAATGATGCCATAGTTCACTTAAAATCATAATATAACCTCCTATTAGAGCAATTTAATTCTAGTTTGCTACTAATAGTAGGATTATAGACTCTAGATTAAGCTAATGTTTTTCCGTTAGTTCAAGAGTTGTTACTGTCTCAGATGTCACAATTAATTTAATTTGAAATTAACATCTCTTATGCTGGCGTATCTTTTCTTTTCATTTATGTGCAAGGCTTAGAAGTTGAATTTTTAGCATAATTTATTAATTCATTAATGCATTTTTGCGGCATGTTTTTTTCCGATTATCGGTAAAAATAATGTCTGTCTATGACAGTATGTTATTGCAAGGATAAATAAAAATGCACCTACAATTATAAATGAAACACCTCTTATTTCAGGAGAAATTATGGACATTACTAAATAATATACATATAAATACGAAATATTGAGGTATATAATTTTAAAAAATGTTATATTTTGTAAGTCTCCATTTCCCGATAGTTTAACGTGAAATTTAAATATGATTCATTACTAATCAGTGATATCCTTCAGGTAAATTAGCTGTTGTTCCGTTAATTGATTTTTATCAGCATAGATGAAGTGATATGTAAAAGGTTTTAGGTATCTAAGTTGAATTATGTAATCAATATCCTGAGCGAAGTATGTATCCGGGTTACCCGAAACGTATCCCTCCATAGAATCATCATAAAAATGTCTTAAGTTGACTCAAATTGGAGTAGAATTTGGTTTCCATCCAACAAGGGAACGCTTGGTAGTTATATATTCTTTTTAAGCAGTGTGGATATGTCCCATTGTCTCGCCCCAAACTTCAATAGCCGACTCGGCAATCTGTAAACAGAGGTGTTCCATGAATCCTAAAAAACTGACAAGCTCCCTAATACTTATCTCTTTACCTAGCATATTTCTAGGAGTATTGCTCCCGATATATACACATGAACTAGGTTACACCACATTCCAATATACCATCATAGTTTCCATTCTTTCTTTTTCACAAATAGTGATGAAACTTGTACTAGGTAGAGCATCAGATCGTTATAGCCGGCATTTTATTTTCTTAAGCGCATTAATTTTCTTTACATCCGCTTATTTTGTTTTTTCGGTTGCGACACAATTATCTGTATTAATATTTGCAAGAGTCATAAGCGGTATAGCAGGTATTTTGCTTAGCATTTCATTGGTTGGGTTGATTTCAGATAGCAATAACAGTTTTGGACAGCAAATGGGATACTTTGATAGCAGAATGCATTTAGGGGGTTTGATTGGTGTAGGAATATGTTATCTAGTATTAAAAAATTATGAACTTGTTCAAGGCTGGTATGTGTTATTCATGATTTGCGGGGGGGCGTCTGCGCTAGCGTATATATTTACGTCTATAACACCAGGCTTCTCCTTGATTAAAAGTATCGCAAGTGAGAGGAAATACCTACTATCTATTAAACAACGTAAACTTTGGATATTGAATGTATTTCTATCTACTGTATTTAGCATGTCCAGTGTTATTTTTATCCCTTATATGCAAAAGGCATGCGATGCAAACCTTGAGCAGATCGCCATCGTATTTCTACTTCCAATGATCGCCTTCTCGTTTCTTGGCCCAACCTTAGGAAAGATTGGCGATCGCAGAGGATATCGAAAAACGATAATCATATCTCTGGCAATGTGTAGCATAGCTGCAGTGGGCCTTGCCTTTTCAACCAGTCTGCTTCTTTTTGCTGTGATTTCTACAATGTTTAACCTGTTCGCAACCATGCAAAGTTATGCAATAGACGCTGTATTTATTCAGGATACACCCCAAGAGCACATTGGTGATGCATACGGCAAATTCTCCGTTAGCAACAACCTCGGAGGAATGACAGGCGCCGCTGTAGGAGGATACTTGTTTGATGCTTTTAGCTTTAATATGCCTTATCTAGGGTTTGCTGTTATGATCCTATTGTTCAGCCCTTTTATGCTACGTTTGATTTCTAAGTCTACCCTGTTATAAGAAATATTTAACAGTAAACCTATTCAATATAAAGTTCACTCCTTTCACTTTGTAACGGCTACAGAGTGAGAAGCCGCCTCTAATATTAGCATAATTTCGAATGTGAAAAAGAGAGCAGTTGCCAACTGGCAAGCTGCTCCCTGCTGTGTTCAACTATCGTTTTATCGTTAGTTGAACCACCAATATCTGATTGTATTGTAACTACCATTTCCATCGTTAAAAAGATTCAACCATTATATTCAGGATGGTTATGTCTTGAACATCCAAATAAATAACAACTTGAACTCAAGGATGTTGTGAATTTCAATGGTGGAATAAAGTCTCTAGAAATCATATATATAATATTTTCATATTCCTGTTTGTCATCTTCTAATTGCTTAATGTATGTGGCCTTTTCGCTCTCTGTCCAATCCTCATTGCATTGAACTTCTTGTTCTTCCTGAATATCGTTTGTTTTTAATCGAATACATTCGTTCGTTATTTCAACTGCACGATCCCATGAATTTGTTTTTATTAATGAATAAATATACCTACAAACCCAATCTGGAGTCTTATAATATGTATCCCATGATTTTCGAAACCAACGGACTGCCTCAGAGAAACATTGCAACTCAAAATACAGTTCAGCAACATGAACTTCTCCGACGAATTCATCATCACATTCTGAAAATGCATCCAATTTACATTTTGCTTCTGTCGATTTACCGATTTCAATTAAACATTTTATGTGACTATACATTGCGTAATCAGAAGGTTCGGCACTTTTTAGAAATAAAGCTGAGGCTTCATCCAATTCCCCACGATGGTATTTAGCTATGGCTAAATTATTATATGCTTCTTTGGAATGTTCGATTTCAATGGAGTTCAACAATACATTTGAGGCCTCTTCCCATCTTTCCAACTCAACATTTATTTCACCTAAAAGGTTATAAGGAAAATGCGAAGCTGGATTTAGCATAATTGCTTCTTCAACTAATTTCGAGCAGATTCTACGTCATTTTCTTCGTGATAATAAATCCAAGCAAGGTTCGTTAAAGACTGAACATTTCTCGATTCATTCAAAGCTTCTTTGAAAAGAGCCAAGGTCAGATCATATTCATTACGTTCGAAATATTCGATAGCTTTCTGGTTAATATTCAACTGGTTCCTCCCGTCAATTCACTCCAATGTTAAATATGAAGTTAACTAAAATAAATTATATCACTGATTTCAAAACTTTTTTGTTAACCTGATTGTGTTGCTTCATTAAGCTATCCTGCCGTTTGCATGACTAAAAGGGAGCACCGCCAACTGGCTAGTCAAGCCTCCCTTCTGTGTTCAACTAACGTTTTTTCGTTAGTTTAAAGACTCCAAAGTTGAAATTCGTTTTTTCTTTACTATACAACATTTTATTGACTGTTAACTGATATACACTTTATGATGTTCATAGGGTAATGATGGATCTCCTGTCCATTATCACCAAATCATGTGTGCATGAAATAACAGACTTAGCGCTTATGTCTCTTCCCCGAGATATAAGCGCTTTAATTTATGTAACATATACTAGCTCTTGCTTCGATGACGATGCTTAAATATTTCTACTATCAATGAAAGAAAAACGGTGATTGTGATGATCCAAAGGGAGTCGAGTAGGATCAGAGGTATCTCCTTATTAAATAAAGTAATTCCAGCTAGAATAGTTAAACCTATATTCTCTCTTATGTGTTCCATTGATTTTTTTCTTATTATTCTAACTATTGGAATCGCTAATAGACAAATGATTAATAAGACGCTAAGTGTTTCAATTTTAAGCAACATATTTACTCCTTTTATTACTTTAGGTTAACTATATATAATACCACAAATTGTAATTATCATGCTGATTAGCCGACCAAGCGCCGAAGATCTTGGTAGCCTGTTGTCATAGTGCTATCGTTTTTCCTTTAGCACAATTCTTTTACTTTATCCCGTCAATCATCATCTGTATCGATAAACTCTTTTATGAGCTTTCTTGCAGGAAATTTGTTCTATCTTAAAATCATTACATAAAAATCATTCGGCTGATTATTAAGACTGAATTAACAATTAAAAAGGATATTAAAAGACATAAAATCTATCCGAAATATTTGTGATTTACTATCGTAGAAATTTAATTATTTTGGAATTCAGAGATACAGGGTTTGAAGTAAAAAGAATATAATCTTTGGATTTTGTTTTTATTACTATTCTATCGGTTGTACCATAAGGGGTACCAATTCGCAGTGCTTCCTTTTCATTTCCAGCATAGGTGTTATCTTGAATTACATCTTCTATTTCGATTATAGGAACTTCAATTTTAGTTAACTGCCATTTTATTACCAAGTTACTCTGCGTCTTTTCGATCTTAATACCCAGCATAATCATTTCCTCTTTTCAAATAGATTTTATTAAGAATTGTCAATGAAGAATACTCTAAGATACTGCTCCTGTAATTTATGACCTTCTTATCTTTCAAAAAAGTATCACTATCTTTCTCCTATTCCCACAATCCTACCAAATTGTACCATACAAATAAATATGCTATCCTACCCAATTGAATAACTAAAAAGGAGCAACTGCCAACCGGCAAACTGCTCCCTGCTGTTATTGAACTATCGTTTTTTCGTTAGTTCAATTAGAATGGGTTTTCTCCTTTTACAAATGGAATAGATATTATGTAAATTGAACCAATAAAAAGAAACCAAAAAAATTTTGATTTCAGACGTTGTTTAAAGTAGATCGGATTTTTCATAATAAATAGTGCAGTAATAACCGTATATAGTACAAAAAGAAAGTAAGAAACTCCAAACCAATTAACCCAAACATTACCTGTAAATTCAATTCCAAAACTCTCATAAATTTCAGATGCAACATTTACAGTAAGTAACAAGCCAATAGCCAAAAAAACAATTGCTTCAAGCAATATAAAAACATCTTTCTTTAAGCCTTGCATGACCTTATCTCCTTATAAAAACACAGTATTACATATCGACAGCCTTCGTTAACGGAATAACTCAAATAGATTTCTTCATTCCTTTACTTAGCCCAATAATTAATAAAACTAGTCCAAGTATCAAGAAAATCGCTACAAACAAATTATCAAACACACCAGGCATAGTTGGTTCAGTTGGATACGGTCCAGACCCGTTTATTTTTACTGGAGCCGTTTCACCAATCCATTTAAAAACTGCAATATATCTTTCTAATGTGAACAATATGCCACTTAATGCAATCAGTCCCAGACCAGATATAAAACTACTCTTCCACATTTGTTGTCACCTCGCTTGAAATTAATTATAAACCCAATTGACTAACCATAACACTTAATATCATACAATCGCGATTATCGCAAATAACTTATTGCGCTATTCTGCCGATTTGCATAACTAAAAAGGAGTAGAGCCAACTGGCAAGCTACTCCCTGCTGATTCAACTATCGTTTTTTTGTTAGGTTAACGTTTATTTGAGGTCAAAGCTGATTGAAATAAACGTCTTGCAAATTTCACAACAACACTCCGTGGTAAAAAACGGGGTAATTGGGCCATTAAATAATTATTTTTTCCAGCTATTATGTAACCTCTGTCTTTTTCTACTGCCCTAAATGCTGCATTTACAACATCAATTGGCTCCATCCGTTTGCTTTTCAAATTTGCATAACCCGATACAGCATGAAATGAACTCTTCGTTTCTCCTGGACACAATGCAACGATACGTAGTCCACTATCTCTATATTCTGCCCATAAGGCTTCCGTAAACGATAGGACATACGCTTTTGTTGCACCGTATGCAGCCATATACGGTACCGGCTGAAATGCTGTCATCGAAGAAACATTGATAATAACACCTTCATTTCGCTTAATCATAGAGCCAATAAATTTATGAGTCAATTCAGTTAAGGAAGTTATATTTAATTGGATCTCTTGATTCAAACGTGCAGCAGGAATTTCATTGAAGATCCCCAAAGTTCCAAATCCAGCATTATTGATTAGAATATTTACCTCCAACCCTAAACTTTCAACTTTTTGTTGCACTGTTTCAGCTGCATTCCCAGCTGAAAGATCAACCGGGAGAGAAACAGCTTTAATTGAATATTCCTTTTGTAGTTTTTTTGCAATTTCATTGAGCGGTTTTTCTGACCGAGCAACTAATATCAAATTGCATCCTTTTTTGGCGAGCTCCTTTGCGAAAACCTCCCCTATTCCTGATGAAGCTCCTGTGACGAGGGCAGTTTTATTTGCATAATTCATATATGCGACCTCCAATTTAGTTTTATATTAATCAAATAATTAATCATTTAATTATTATGTTTAAATAAAAAGCTTTCTTCATTGGATCAAAAAGAAAGCCTTTTATATTTTATCCATGTACTTTTGCGGGGTCATCTAATAAACTTTCAGCTTTTTGTATTAACATTTTAAGTTGCTCAATAACCGTGTCACCAAAAGTAAGATTGTAATAAACCTCGGTTCTTTCCTTTGTTGAAAGAATACCTGCTTGCTTAAGAATTCTCAAATGATGGGAGACTGCTGGTCTTGACAGATGAGATTTCTCAACAACTTGTGCAACATTCATTCGTTTTACTAACATAAACATCATTAAAATATCTTGTCTAATAGGATCTGCCATCGCCTTAAAAATTGCTGTGGATTGACGAATCTCATGCAGAAGAGCATTTTTTTTTTCCAACAATTCGCTTGGTATCTCTATACTACTCTGATCAATTTCCATGTTTACACCTCAATAAATTCAAACGATTAAATATTTGATTACTTTGTTATTATAAAAGGTCACACTTTAAAACGCAAGACTGCTGGAATAGATATTATAATACTAATCTGTTCTTTACTAGAGTAAAGGGCTGGGTAAACCAGCCCCTCCTCATCAAACCGTACGTGAGGTTTTCCCTCATACGGCTTTCCGATGTTCGTCATTCATGTGCATACAGATTACAAAAGCGTTTTGAGTCCACATTGTCTCGCCATGTGCCGCACTTCTTGGACTGCACTTTGCCACCGAGAACGTTGCCTTTTCTTTGCATACCATTTTGCCAAACGCAACACAATGTACCAATCTAAACTCGCCATTTTTCGTTGGCTGTAGGATGTGTGGTAGTAATTGCGCCACCCCTGAATCTTCGGGTTCAGCCAACCTACGTGCTCTGCGAGTGACTTATGTCTCTGGTTGGACGGAGCTAAGCGCTCTTTTACCACTTCCCGGATGCGTTCCTCCGCTTTCCGGCACAGCCACTGCGCGTGGTATAGTACACTTTTCCGTAGGATGTTTCAGCTTTCGCCTTGCGATGATGCATGCCTAGAAAATCAAACCCTTCTTCTCCTGTCCATAATCCTACAATCCGCGTTTTCGTCGGATGCAAGGTCAGTTCCAGGCGATCCATAATCGCACGTATAAGTGCATACGCCCGTTCTGCATCTTTCTTCGTTTTGCATACGACAACGAAGTCATCTGCATATCGCGTAAGTTTCCCGATTCCACTGCCATGTCGTTCCCACAAAATATCAAAATAATTCAAATAGATATTCGCAAGAAGAGGGGATATCACGCCGCCTTGTGGTGTACCCAGATCGGATCGTCTGACTTTTCCTTCTTCCATCACTCCCGTGTTCAGCCACTTCCGTACCAGCTTCAGGACGCGCCTGTCGCTGATTCGCATCTCCACCAGTTTCATTAGTTTCTCTTGGTTGATGTTGTCGAAGTAGCCTTGGATGTCGACGTCGACCACCCAATTCCCTTTTCGGTTGCAGGCTTTTCGGATACGGTCCAGTGCCCCTTTCGCACTTCGTTTTGGACGGAATCCAAATGAGGATTCCTGAAAGTCCGCTTCAAAGATCGGTTCCATGACCAGTTTCGGCGCCATCTGAATGACGCGGTCTCGGACGGTTGGGATACCCAGCGGTCTCTGCTTCCCATCTTTCTTCGGAATATAATGCCGTCGTACGGGCTGTGGATGGTATTTGTTTTCCTTCAAGCATCGTTGGCATTCGTACAGGAAAAATGCTTCTCCCTTTTCCTCAATATCCGAAAGAGTTTCTCCATCGACACCAGCCGATCCTTTGTTAGCTCGTACTCTCCGCCAGGCTTCCTCTAATACATCCATTCGATAGACCTTGTCGTACAATGCGTGGAATCTGCGCTTCCTGTTTTCCTTGGCCGCATGACCTAGTTTCTTTTGGAGTTGTTGAACGTTTTCTTTTGGTGTCGTTAGCCGTTTGGCATTCACTAATTCGTACCTCCTAAAAAAAAACATGAACAAAGCAGGGCTCCTTCCCTCCTGCAGGTTGTGTTGTCCTGCAGTTCCTCAGTACTATGAGCCCCTCGGACTCCCTTCCTGCAAATAGATCATTTCGTCTTTTGGACTTATAGACCACTTTGTTACGGTTTCAAAAAAAAAAAAAAAAAATCCGTGCAGGGGAGGGTCTCCCCAGTTCACTGCATCTTCTTTCATACCATGCCGATCCCCTTACGCCGGAGGATTCTTCACTGCCGCTCCAAGTTCTTAGCAGTTTCCGTGGCCTTCACCCATTAAGCCGGGGTTCGGCTTCCCCTCGTCCCTCTTGCGAGGCCTTTTTGACGACGCGGCAGGATTCACTTGATGTTACGGCCTGGTATGTTGCTCGCTCTGTCTCCGACAGATACTTTTGTCGATACGCTTCTACGCACAGTTTTCACCGTACGTAGGTATCCTAGCTACACAGGGGCTTGGCCCCTCCCGTGACCGGACTTTCACCGGCTAGAAGATGCGTGCTTAGCTGGGCACGCGCATAACAAAAAGGGCGTACCGCCAACTGGCTAGTCGCTCCCTTCTGTGTTCAACTAACGTTTTTTCGTTAGCGTAAGTCAACTACTGAATAATTGCACATATTTGTTTAGATCTTCGCGAAAAACTTCAGAATACTTCCCAGCGGTAAATTGACTCACTACATCCCGCCAAAAATGTATTGCTGGTTGGTTAACTTTCATCTGCACTATTTTCCAATTTGCTTGGTATAAATTTAACGCCTTAACAGCACTAGTCTCCCAAATCCCTTTCTCCTATACTTATTTAGGATTAGAAAATCATAAATTACGTGAATTGGATTAGGATCCATATCATAATTTTCAAGAAGTATTACTAAAAATCCGATAATTCGTTCCTTATGACATATAAAATAAGGGCACCATCTAGGGTCTTCCCAATAATGATTCAAGTCAATATTATACTGCCCATTCAAGTCCAAATCTTCCTCAGTATACTGACTAAAATCATAAAGGTAGTATTGATAAAGGTTGTACAAGATTTCTTTTTGATCTATTGTAACTGGCATAAGATTAATTCCCATGATTTGTATCTCACCTCTAAATCAAACTAACATACAACCTGAGAATAGGTTCGGTGAAAAATCATTATAATCAAACTATCCTGTCCGTTCGTATTATGAGGTCAACCAGTTCTTTCTGGTTGACCCTTTTTTCATTAGCTTTGAGAATTAAGGTAGCCGGGTCGAACGTACCTGCCCGTGGGACTTGATCCCGAGCGCTATAATGTTCACCCCTACTTGTCATGACCATGATTGAGGCTGGTTGGGACATAGATCCCGTATAACAAGCGATGCTATGGAGCGACAAGAGGAAATCACAGGGGCCGGTAAATTTAAATTAGGAAGGTGCATTTAAATGAATCCAGTGATTGGCCTGGATATTTCTAAAGATGAAAGCCATGGACAAGCCTTTTTAGAGCGAGGCAAACCGTACAGAGGGACGTTTAAATTCGAACATACCCAAGAAGGGCTGACGAAGTTACTTCAAGCTATTCAGGATGTTGAACATGCGGCTGGGCTACGTCCTACGCTACTTCTCGAGGCAACTGGGCATTACTAGAGTCCCGTTGTTCAGTTCTTAGAGGAGCATCATTATTTGTACAT
Source organism: Paenibacillus sp. Marseille-Q7038 (assembly GCF_965111595.1). Lineage (NCBI taxonomy): Bacteria > Bacillati > Bacillota > Bacilli > Caryophanales > Paenibacillaceae > Paenibacillus > Paenibacillus sp. Marseille-Q7038. The sequence goes on from NZ_CBCOOM010000001.1 coordinate 3,589,444, forward strand.
TGTCATTAATCCGCTCATCTCAAATCGGCTAAGAAAGTCCAGCCTTCGAAAAGTGAAGACAGATCTTGCTGATGCCTATTTGCTCGGAGAGTTGTACTATAAAGAAGAATTTGAGCCCTATAAAAAAAGAGGTGTTCAACTGCTTAATTTGCGTTATTTAACAAGACAATATGAGTCTCTGTCAAAGATGTGTGTACAGATTAAACTGCAGTTTCAAGCTGTTCTAGATCAAGTTTTCCCTACGTACAAAGGTGTTTTCGGGGACATCTATTCTAACATTTCACTTCAATTCTTAAATGAGTTTCCGACTTCATATTTGGTGTTGCAGTCGGATGAAGAAATGCTTAAGTCTAAATTCAAAGAACTACTCTCCTCAAAACGAGGAAGGTCAGAGAATTGGATCTGTGTGCGAGTTAAGCGCCTGCTACATGCGGCCAAACAAAATCCTTTTCAACAGAATATGTACTCTAGTCACTTGATTAACCTGAAAGTTTTGATCTCGCTCATTCTTCAGTACCAAGAGCATCTGTCTCAATTGGAAAAGAACATTGATGCTCTCGCTGAAGAAATTGAAGAATATGATTTAATCCAGTCGATTCCCGGTATTGGTCCTAAAATTGCGGCAACAATTTTATCGGAAATTGGAGAAATCGACCGTTTTGATCATCCAAAGAAACTAGTAGCCTTTGCAGGCATTGATCCAAGTGTATTTGCATCTGGAAAGTTTACGGCAACACGGAATCGAATTACCAAACGTGGTTCCCGGCAACTTCGATATGCGCTAGTTATGGCTGTCCAGTGTGGACTCATTCGTTCTCGTAATATGCGACTTAAAGATTTTTATGATCGCAAAAGAGTAGAAGGAAAACCACATAAAGTAGCTTTAGTCGCATGTGCAAATAAGCTAGTTCATTGGCTTTATGTCATCCTGAAAAGTAAAAAATCTTTCCGCACTGCCTAACTATTTTCGTTGGTATAACCTTCCAAAACAAAGGAGATTGGAGGGTTATTTGTCATGCTTATTTTTACTATACCACATGACTTAAGTCCATTTTACTGGTAATCTTGACAAGCTATTAGCTGGTATAGCTTAATGAATTAGAGCAAATAATTGAAAACTTATCCAATCGGTAATCGGTACAAGTTCTTGTCTTTGGCTCGGGACAAGAACTTGTACCGTTAAAACAAAAAAAGCCGCTAATAGCGACGACCCGCCCATTAACAACAGCGACACGTGTGAACGGCAACATCTCGTCGTCTCACACGAGCCACTGTGTTTATTGGGCTATCGTAGAACCACCTTAAGTTGATACAACCATACACAAAAACAGTGAGGCCTACCCCGACTGAAGATTGGGGTAGGCCTCACGTTTTTCAATGGACTCAAAAAAGATGGTCTCTTTTTTCACGCTTGTGCTCCGTTGGTTCACCAAAACATTTCTCTTAATTCCACTCTTTTCCGTGTTCGCGAATGAATCGAAGTTCCTCTTGATAGTGATCATAATGTCCCTCGTCGATCATTTTTTGAAACGCCATATCGCCTTCTTTGGCTTTCCTTTGCATGGTTTTACATAATCCTTCTACTCGTAGCAATAATTTCTAAAAAACCTTTATCTATTCCTTCCATACCATAGGAATCAAAAAACAATCTAATCCTTTGTTTGATTCGCTCAGCATCCTTTAACGAATCATAATAAATGGCTTCGCCTGCTTCCGTATGATAAAGCCTACTTAAAGGAACACAAGTGTAAAGCGTATAGGCGATATCCCAAAGTCTTGGACCAGGAGCGACCAAATCAAAATCAATCACACCTACTGGTTCTTCGCGATTAAAAATAATATTATAGATGGCAAAATCATTATGGCACATCACCTCAAATGGTCATGGGTGTTATCAATAGGTTGCCATCGTTCTTCCATTGGAAAATCACTCACCGCATCATGATAGAGACGAAGCATTTTTGCGATTTCTTTTAAAGACTCGTCCGACCACATGTATTTTTTTAACGGATAATTGCCAGCTTCTCCTTCGATAAAGGATAAGATCTCTCTCCCTTTTTCATCAATACCTAGAAACTTTGGCACACCATGTGGCCTTTGCTTTCAACGTGCTTTAACAATGTATGAATTTTAACACTATCAGGCTTTAATTCTCGCCGAACCGTATCTCCTAAACGATATACAATGGAGACATTCCCTCCAGTTAGTGCTTCTTCTTTTTCGTACTGACTTTCCATTAAAATTCCCCCAATTTAGGGACTCTATGATTGTGTCAATAGAGATGTATTTTTTCCCATAAAGAAAAGCAGATATACAAAGGTATCTGCTCGGCAATGGGAATTTAATTGTCCACACCATGTATCCCTTGAATGATTGATTTAAGATAGACAAATAAACGCATCCTTAAGAACTAAGGACCGCCACTGTCTCTATTCAATTAAATAATCAATTCAAGGTATTCCACATAAGTACAGATTCCCCTCTCTTTACATCTCTAAATTAGATATTACTAGATATTACCAACTAAGAAAAGACTTTTATTTTGCTATTTACAAAAATCAAAAAAGACCGCTCAACAACATCATAAGAATCTACTCTTGGGCTTGTCCTCATGATCTAAAAAAACGGGAAAAGAAAAAACTCTCGATCAGCGACCGAGCTCAAGATTTTTGTCATCAGGACCGAGAAATGTGGCACAAACCAGTTTCTTTGACTGATAAGTTTTTATTCGATAATTCTTCTTGATGTACACAATAACTCTGATAGGATAATTCCATATTTAAGCGAAACCAAAAGGCGGAATTTTTACATGCTTGTGACTCGTAGATGTAAATCTTGGTCGCATCTGACTCTTAGACCACGAGGATAACGAATAACCCCCATTTTTTCAAAACCTCACAATACTTAGTTTTCAAGTATTTCTACCCGTTAGCTCAAAGAAAAAAGCAACCGGTCATCTGAGCGGTCGCTTAATTGTTCTCACTACATAAAGCGGCATCAGAGAAGGCGAATCGTACCTTATCGCGGCCTTTAAACGACAAAATGGTGCCGATAGCCATAGCCCCATAGCCGCAACGAAATAATGAGCCTATCCGAAAGTGCTCGCATGATGTTGGATTTCGCCTCTGCCGCAATCGCTTCATTCCCGTCATCGACCGCTTGCATCAAGATCAGTACGGGAATGTATACCGCGATCAGCCGCGCCAGCGACTTCGTTTCCTCGTCCGCTCCTCCGTAAGTTTCAAAAAACACGCCGCGAGCGTAAGGTGGTAAAAAGCTGTAAGCAACGCTCAAATCACAAGCCGGATGGCCTACGCTCAGATCGCCCCAATCAATGATGCCGGAAACGATCCCATTCTCATTCACAAGCATATTTTTGAAATGAAGATCGCCATGTAGCAGTGCATTCACCGCCTCGACACGGTCCGTTTGCGGCCTGCTAATATACGCTTTGATCACACCGGACTCCTCCGGCGACAAGTGTTCAACCACCTTCGATAGAAAGCCCTCCAATTTCACTTTGCGCGATGCTATGTCCGTCAAGCTTCGATGATCTTGCTGAACTCCGCACTTCAGCGCCGCCTGCACTGGAAACTCATGCAATCTCCGCAAAAATTTCGCCAGCGTCTCCGCCGATAAAGCCCGGCGTTCTTCCGTCAAACCGATGGGGAAATCTCCTGGCACGTAGGCATAGCCAAGAAATGGTGCCGGGTATTCGTCACTTGCTTCGCCATAAAACAACGGTTTCGGATAGGGGATGGTCATATATGCCTCCAGCTTCGGCGTGACTTCCCTTCCATACGAATCGAGCCAACTGCAATCGTTCTTCTTGGAAACCGGAACACGTACTCGTCACCGATGAGAAAAACCGTATTGTCCCAGCCCCAGCCCAATCGCTTCACTTGCTTCGATGACAGCTGAGGGAATTGTCTGCCGATCAGCGTCCGCGCCTGCTCTTCGTTAACCTCCCACTCCGCATCCCATACATTCGTTCCTTCCATGAAATGTCTGCCTCCTCGTTCCTTACTTTATTTGACGTTTACATTCCCTGGAAGTTACGCATAACTGCCCAATACTAGAGTAAAGGGCTGGGCAAACCAGCCCCTCCTCATCAAACCGTACGTGAGGTTTTCCCTCATACGGCTTTCCGATGTTCGTCATTCATGTGCATACAGATTACAAAAGCGTTTTGAGCCCACATTGTCTCGCCATGTTCCGCACTTCTTGGACTGCACTTTGCCACCGAGAACGTTGCTTTTTCTTTGCATACCATTTTGCCAAACGCAACACAATGTACCAATCTAACTTCGCCATTCTTCGTTGGCTGTAGGACGTGTGGTAGTAATTGCGCCACCCCTGAATCTTCGGGTTCAGCCAACCTACGTGCTCCGCGAGTGATTTATGTCTCTGGCTGGACGGAGCTAAGCGCTCTTTTACCACTTCCCGGATGCGTTCCTCCGCTTTCCGGCACAGCCACTGCTTTGCGTGGTATAGTACGCTTTTCCGTAGGATGTTTCAGCTTTCGTCTTGCGATGATGCATGCCTAGAAAATCAAACCCTTCTTCTCCTGTCCATAATCCTACAATCCGCGTTTTCGTCGGATGCAAGGTCAGTTCCAGACGATCCATAATCGCACGTATGAGTGCATACGCCCGTTCTGCATCTTTCTTCGTTTTGCATACGACAACGAAATCATCTGCGTAACGCGTAAGTTCCCCGATTCCACTGCCATGTCGTTCCCACAGAATATCAAAATAATTCAAATAGATATTCGCGAGCAGAGGGGATATCACTCCGCCTTGTGGTGTACCCAGATCGGATCGTCTGACCTTTCCTTCTTCCATCACTCCCGCGTTCAGCCACTTCCGTATCAGCTTCAGGACGCGCCTGTCGCTGATTCGCATCTCCACCAGTTTCATTAGTTTCTCTTGGTTGATGTTGTCGAAGTAGCCTTGGATGTCGACGTCGACCACCCAATTTCCTTTTCGGTTGCAGGCTTTTCGGATACGGTCCAGTGCCCCTTTCGCACTTCGTTTTGGACGGAATCCAAATGAGGATTCCTGAAAGTCCGCTTCAAAGATCGGTTCCATGACCAGTTTCGCCATTTGAATAACGCGGTCTCGGACGGTTGGGATGCCTAGCGGTCTTTGCTTCCCGTCTTTCTTCGGAATGTAATGCCGTCGTACGGGCTGTGGATGGTATTTGTTTTCCTTCAAGCATCGTTGGCATTCGTACAGGAAAAACACTTCTCCCTTTTCCTCAATATCCGAAAGAGTTTCTCCATCGACGCCAGCCGATCCTTTGTTAGCTCGTACTCTCCGCCAGGCTTCCTCTAATACATCCATTCGGTAGACCTTGTCGTACAATGCGTGGAATCTGCGCTTCTTGTTTTCCTTGGCCGCATGACCTAGTTTCTTTTGGAGTTGTTGAACGTTTTCTTTTGGTGTCGTTAGCCGTTTGGCATTCACTAATTCGTACCTCCTAAAAAAAAACATGAACAAAGCAGGGCTCCTTCCCTCCTGCAGGTTGTGTTGTCCTGCAGTTCCTCAGTACTATGAGCCCCTCGGACTCCCTTCCTGCAAGTAGATCATTTCGTTTTGGACTTATAGACCACTTTGTTACGGTTTCAAAAAAAAGTCCGTGCAGGGGAGGGTCTCCCCAGTTCACTGCATCTTCTTTCATACCATGCCGATCCCCTTACGCCGGAGGATTCTTCACTGCCGCTCCAAGTTCTTAGCAGTTTCCGTGGCCTTCACCCATTAAGCCGGGGTTCGGCTTCCCCTCGTCCCTCTTGCGAGGCCTCTTTGACGACGCGGCAGGATTCACTTGATGTTACGGCCTGGTATGTTGCTCGCTCTGTCTCCGACAGATACTTTTGTCGATACGCTTCTACGCACAGTTTTCACCGTACGTAGGTATCCTAGCTACACAGGGGCTTGGCCCCTCCCGTGACCGGACTTTCACCGGCTAGAAGATGCGTGCTTAGCTGGGCACGCACTTAAAGCAAAAGCAACCGGTCTGTTGATCGGTTGCTTACTTGTTCTTCTTTAACTAACGTTTTTCCGTTAGTTGAACGAAGATAAGAGTATTGTTAGTCCATTATAGTCAGCTTCTGTAATTCATGTTAGCACAATATTATTTTGCAATAATTCACAAAATAACACAGTTAACGGGCTATCCTTCTGAGATAAATATCTTTCTATCTTTTTTATGTAATAAAATTCTATTTATTGCTAGTTTTATCATACTTTTATTAGAAATGCTTTGTTAATATATATTAATTGATTTTAGATGAAGGAGAATTTTTTTGAAGAAAATAATGATGATTGGTGGCGGAGTTGTTCTAGGGCTTATAATTCTTGTAATTGGTTTCATATCTTTTACGGTGTACTCTCTTAACACCCCAGCTAAAAGTGATCCAGAGCTTGCCGCTTATAATGAGGAAAGAGTTAAAGAGTATTTAATTGAGGAGAAAGGGTATTTGGAGAGCGATATAGCTAGTTTTGAAGTTGTCAAGATAAAAAAAACAACTGATGAAACAGCTTCTGGATATCTAACTTATGTTGAATTCTCAGATGAACTTAATAAGATGTATTCTTATAGATTAGGGGAAGATGGTGAAGTCGAACAGCTGGGAATTACCGGAGGTGCTTATAAGCATAAAGAATAAATAATAAGCTCGCAAAAGACGCTACTAGTTATGGCAACGTCTAATATGTACATTATATTAATCAGTATCTATTACTTATGACGGATTGTAACATGAAGTGCGACACCTAGTTCAAAATAAAAAATGGCCCATGGCCGGATTCGTGTAAAATGAAGGTTCCTACACCACATTCACACAAGGAGAATCCGCCCATGAGCTACACACATCTTAGCATAATTGAACGCAGTAAACTAGAAGCATTACATCAACTGGGGCTGTCTGCCCGAGTCATTGCTCTCAAATTGAAACGACATCACTCCACGATCAGTCGGGAGCTCAAGAAAAATCAGAGCCCGGATGGTTACCTGGCGGCATCAGAGAAACGGTACCGACGTCTTCGTCAGGATCAAACCTCTGGAGGAAAGTGGACAGAGGCGCTTGGGAAAGAAATTGAGCGGCCGCCTTCATGAAACCTGGTCTCCCGAGCAAATCTCTATGCGTTATTATCTGAAAGGCCAGCCCATGATTTCGTTCAAAACGATATATCGCTGGCTTTATGAAGGTCGTTTGATTCGCATGACAGTTCAGCAGTTAAGGCACAAAGGAAAGAGACAGAAGCCACAAGAAAAGCGTGGTCGCTTCCTCGTTGGCACCTCTATTAAACAACGACCTAAAGAGATTCGTTTCCGAGAAACCTTTGGGCACTGGGAGCTAGACACAGTCGTCTCCAGCCGAGGAAAAAGCAAGGCTTGTGTCGCTACATGTATCGAGCGAAAAACAAGGCTGTACACTGCTATTAAAATGCCAGATCGCACTTCATTATCTATGGAAATCGCTATTGGTGTAGTTGCTTTGCACAGTACCCTGCCCAAACCTTCCAAACAGCTACCGTTGACCGTGGTAAGGAGTTCGCATGCTTTCGTGAACTGGAAGAGTCACACGGGATGAAGGTGTATTTTGCAGATCCTTATTCTTCATGGCAACGAGGCTCCAATGAGAATGGAAACGGGCTCCTTCGAGAGTTCTTCCCAAAAGGGAAGGACTTTGCAGAGGTGACCGAGGAAGAATTAGAACATGCCCTCCAACTCATTAACAACAGACCAAGGAAATGTTTAGGTTGGAAGACAGCTCACGAATCATTTGAAGAAGAAGTGTCGCACTTGGATTGACAATCCGTCTTATACATAAACGGATAATGCCTGATATATCAATAATTAATAAACACGGCTCTGCCTAATAGGTGGAGTTTTCTTTTTGTGTAAATAAAAAACGTCACTAGTTAAGGCAACGTTTTAGAAATATTTCGTTTAAGTTCTTCGAATTTATCAAATATAATTGTTTTATACTCATAGGTCAAATATTAATATATGAATTCTTTGTCATCGATATATTCGGTGGAAATACCGCAATCCTGAATATCAGAGTGAAAGAATTTGTATCGTTTCTACGTTGATAGTTCAATTATCTATAATCTCACTATGGCAACCTCTTTAGGCAGTTGCTTTGTTAATGATCTCATTAAACTCAGGAATCAATGCCCTTCTAACAGTTTTTTTTCAATCCGATTAATTGCCCATGTTGCAAAAGAAATAGCTTGCTCATTATTGTTCATATGCAAATGTACTTTAGAAAGCACTAATGCTAATCTCTCTCTTGTCAACGTGTTACCCAACCGCTTTACATTTTTCCCTAAATAGATAAAATAATTCATAATTGATCTTCCTTCCCAATCACCTTAGTTTTTAATATAACGGTTTTTACAGGGGAAAGTTGTAATCGAAGAAGTGAAGTGCCTCTTAAGCAATCCTGCTGATTAGCAAAAAGGAGGTAGTTGCCAACTGGCAAGCTGCTCCCTACTGTGTTCAACTATCGTTTTACAGTTAGCTTAATTCCAAAATTCGCCGGGTAATAGCTCCAATGTTTGAATATGTAGTTATCCGATGGACTCCCTACTATGAAACACCAATCTCTCTTTTCATTAATTTCTTAAATGCAGAGTATTCCTGACCGGATTTAATAAAGCCTAGTATTTTTTCGGCACATTCTGTTGGACTCAACTCTTCAGTATTTACTTTAAGGTCATATTCATTAAAGGAATATATTTGGTCGTATTGAGAATTCGCTAGTCCAATCTGTCGATCTCCTCTGATTTGCTCTCTTCTTGTGAGTTCTTCTTTCGAGCATAATACGCCTATAAACAATGTTGGATGATCGAATAAGAGATCAAGGTAATCATTTAACCGCTTGTCATTGTCGATTACGGTATCGACGATTACATTTAAACCCATTTCTGAAAACAACTTAATTGTTGCATAATACACTGAATTTATGGGATCAAAAAGTATTTTTCCGACATCATCTACTTCTCTTGTAGGTTCAATATCCGGAAAATTACTATCAATAAAATCATTGTAATTACCAAAAAAAGTATCTATGGATAAATGATGAAAAGGAATCTCTTTCTGATTTTTCAGTTCCAAAGAAATAGTAGTCTTTCCGGAACTTGAAGTTCCGTTCAAGAACACAATAAGTCCTTGCTTCACACGAATCACCCTCACATATAAGATTTGCG
>NZ_CBCOOM010000002.1:0-270000 GCF_965111595.1 Paenibacillus sp. Marseille-Q7038
TAGTTTCTCTTGGTTGATGTTGTCGAAGTAGCCTTGGATGTCGACGTCGACCACCCAATTTCCTTTTCGGTTGCAGGCTTTTCGGATACGGTCCAGTGCCCCTTTCGCACTTCGTTTTGGACGGAATCCAAATGAGGATTCCTGAAAGTCCGCTTCAAAGATCGGTTCCATGACCAGTTTCGCTGCCATCTGAATGACGCGGTCTCGGACGGTTGGGATACCCAGCGGTCTCTGCTTCCCATCTTTCTTCGGAATATAATGCCGTCGTACGGGCTGTGGATGGTATTTGTTTTCCTTCAAGCATCGTTGGCATTCGTACAGGAAAAATGCTTCTCCCTTTTCCTCAATATCCGAAAGAGTTTCTCCATCGACACCAGCCGATCCTTTGTTAGCTCGTACTCTCCGCCAGGCTTCCTCTAATACATCCATTCGATAGACCTTGTCGTACAATGCGTGGAATCTGCGCTTCCTGTTTTCCTTGGCCGCATGACCTAGTTTCTTTTGGAGTTGTTGAACGTTTTCTTTTGGTGTCGTTAGCCGTTTGGCATTCACTAATTCGTACCTCCTAAAAAAAAACATGAACAAAGCAGGGCTCCTTCCCTCCTGCAGGTTGTGTTGTCCTGCAGTTCCTCAGTACTATGAGCCCCTCGGACTCCCTTCCTGCAAGTAGATCATTTCGTCTTTTGGACTTATAGACCACTTTGTTACGGTTTCAAAAAAAAGTCCGTGCAGGGGAGGGTCTCCCCAGTTCACTGCATCTTCTTTCATACCATGCCGATCCCCTTACGCCGGAGGATTCTTCACTGCCGCTCCAAGTTCTTAGCAGTTTCCGTGGCCTTCACCCATTAAGCCGGGGTTCGGCTTCCCCTCGTCCCTCTTGCGAGGCCTCTTTGACGACGCGGCAGGATTCACTTGATGTTACGGCCTGGTATGTTGCTCGCTCTGTCTCCGACAGATACTTTTGTCGATACGCTTCTACGCACAGTTTTCACCGTACGTAGGTATCCTAGCTACACAGGGGCTTGGCCCCTCCCGTGACCGGACTTTCACCGGCTAGAAGATGCGTGCTTAGCTGGGCACGCGCATAACAAAAAGGGAGCAGCTGCCAACTGGCTAGCTGCTCCCTTCTGTGTTCAACTAACGTTTTTTCGTTAGCGTAAGTCAACTACTGAATAATTGCACATATTTGTTTAGATCTTCGCGAAAAACTTCAGAATACTTCCCAGCGGTAAATTGACTCACTACATCCCGCCAAAAATGTATTGCTGGTTGGTTAACTTTCATCTGCACTATTTTCCAATTTGCTTGGTATAAATTTAACGCCTTAACAGCAGCTAGTCTCCCAAATCCCTTTCTCCTATACTTATTTAGGATTAGAAAATCATAAATTACGTGAATTGGATTAGGATCCATATCATAATTTTCAAGAAGTATTACTAAAAATCCGATAATTCGTTCCTTATGACATATAAAATAAGGGCACCATCTAGGGTCTTCCCAATAATGATTCAAGTCAATATTATACTGCCCATTCAAGTCCAAATCTTCCTCAGTATACTGACTAAAATCATAAAGGTAGTATTGATAAAGGTTGTACAAGATTTCTTTTTGATCTATTGTAACTGGCATAAGATTAATTCCCATGATTTGTATCTCACCTCTAAATCAAACTAACATACAACCTGAGAATAGGTTCGGTGAAAAATCATTATAATCAAACTATCCTGTCCGTTCGTATTATGAGGTCAACCAGTTCTTTCTGGTTGACCCTTTTTTCATTAGCTTTGAGAATTAAGGTAGCCGGGTCGAACGTACCTGCCCGTGGGACTTGATCCCGAGCGCTATAATGTTCACCCCTACTTGTCATGACCATGATTGAGGCTGGTTGGGACATAGATCCCGTATAACAAGCGATGCTATGGAGCGACAAGAGGAAATCACAGGGGCTGCCGGTAAATTTAAATTAGGAAGGTGCATTTAAATGAATCCAGTGATTGGCCTGGATATTTCTAAAGATGAAAGCCATGGACAAGCCTTTTTAGAGCGAGGCAAACCGTACAGAGGGACGTTTAAATTCGAACATACCCAAGAAGGGCTGACGAAGTTACTTCAAGCTATTCAGGATGTTGAACATGCAGCTGGGCTACGTCCTACGCTACTTCTCGAGGCAACTGGGCATTACTAGAGTCCCGTTGTTCAGTTCTTAGAGGAGCATCATTATTTGTACATTGTCATTAATCCGCTCATCTCAAATCGGCTAAGAAAGTCCAGCCTTCGAAAAGTGAAGACAGATGCTGCTGATGCCTATTTGCTCGGAGAGTTGTACTATAAAGAAGAATTTGAGCCCTATAAAAAAAGAGGTGTTCAACTGCTTAATTTGCGTTATTTAACAAGACAATATGAGTCTCTGTCAAAGATGTGTGTACAGATTAAACTGCAGTTTCAAGCTGTTCTAGATCAAGTTTTCCCTACGTACAAAGGTGTTTTCGGGGACATCTATTCTAACATTTCACTTCAATTCTTAAATGAGTTTCCGACTTCATATTTGGTGTTGCAGTCGGATGAAGAAATGCTTAAGTCTAAATTCAAAGAACTACTCTCCTCAAAACGAGGAAGGTCAGAGAATTGGATCTGTGTGCGAGTTAAGCGCCTGCTACATGCAGCCAAACAAAATCCTTTTCAACAGAATATGTACTCTAGTCACTTGATTAACCTGAAAGTTTTGATCTCGCTCATTCTTCAGTACCAAGAGCATCTGTCTCAATTGGAAAAGAACATTGATGCTCTCGCTGAAGAAATTGAAGAATATGATTTAATCCAGTCGATTCCCGGTATTGGTCCTAAAATTGCGGCAACAATTTTATCGGAAATTGGAGAAATCGACCGTTTTGATCATCCAAAGAAACTAGTAGCCTTTGCAGGCATTGATCCAAGTGTATTTGCATCTGGAAAGTTTACGGCAACACGGAATCGAATTACCAAACGTGGTTCCCGGCAACTTCGATATGCGCTAGTTATGGCTGTCCAGTGTGGACTCATTCGTTCTCGTAATATGCGACTTAAAGATTTTTATGATCGCAAAAGAGTAGAAGGAAAACCACATAAAGTAGCTTTAGTCGCATGTGCAAATAAGCTAGTTCATTGGCTTTATGTCATCCTGAAAAGTAAAAAATCTTTCCGCACTGCCTAACTATTTTCGTTGGTATAACCTTCCAAAACAAAGGAGATTGGAGGGTTATTTGTCATGCTTATTTTTACTATACCACATGACTTAAGTCCATTTTACTGGTAATCTTGACAAGCTATTAGCTGGTATAGCTTAATGAATTAGAGCAAATAATTGAAAACTTATCCAATCGGTAATCGGTACAAGTTCTTGTCTTTGGCTCGGGACAAGAACTTGTACCGTTAAAACAAAAAAAGCCGCTAATAGCGACGACCCGCCCATTAACAACAGCGACACGTGTGAACGGCAACATCTCGTCGTCTCACACGAGCCACTGTGTTTATTGGGCTATCGTAGAACCACCTTAAGTTGATACAACCATACACAAAAACAGTGAGGCCTACCCCGACTGAAGATTGGGGTAGGCCTCACGTTTTTCAATGGACTCAAAAAAGATGGTCTCTTTTTTCACGCTTGTGCTCCGTTGGTTCACCAAAACATTTCTCTTAATTCCACTCTTTTCCGTGTTCGCGAATGAATCGAAGTTCCTCTTGATAGTGATCATAATGTCCCTCGTCGATCATTTTTTGAAACGCCATATCGCCTTCTTTGGCTTTCCTTTGCATGGTTTTACATAATCCTTCTACTCGTAGCAATACCATTTCTAAAAAACCTTTATCTATTCCTTCCATACCATAGGAATCAAAAAACAATCTAATCCTTTGTTTGATTCGCTCAGCATCCTTTAACGAATCATAATAAATGGCTTCGCCTGCTTCCGTATGATAAAGCCTACTTAAAGGAACACAAGTGTAAAGCGTATAGGCGATATCCCAAAGTCTTGGACCAGGAGCAGCCAAATCAAAATCAATCACACCTACTGGTTCTTCGCGATTAAAAATAATATTATAGATGGCAAAATCATTATGGCACATCACCTCAAATGGCTGCGGGGTGTTATCAATAGGTTGCCATCGTTCTTCCATTGGAAAATCACTCACCGCATCATGATAGAGACGAAGCATTTTTGCGATTTCTTTTAAAGACTCGTCCGACCACATGTATTTTTTTAACGGATAATTGCCAGCTTCTCCTTCGATAAAGGATAAGATCTCTCTCCCTTTTTCATCAATACCTAGAAACTTTGGCACACCATGTAGGCCTTTGCTTTCAACGTGCTTTAACAATGTATGAATTTTAACACTATCAGGCTTTAATTCTCGCCGAACCGTATCTCCTAAACGATATACAATGGAGACATTCCCTCCAGTTAGTGCTTCTTCTTTTTCGTACTGACTTTCCATTAAAATTCCCCCAATTTAGGGACTCTATGATTGTGTCAATAGAGATGTATTTTTTCCCATAAAGAAAAGCAGATATACAAAGGTATCTGCTCGGCAATGGGAATTTAATTGTCCACACCATGTATCCCTTGAATGATTGATTTAAGATAGACAAATAAACGCATCCTTAAGAACTAAGGACCGCCACTGTCTCTATTCAATTAAATAATCAATTCAAGGTATTCCACATAAGTACAGATTCCCCTCTCTTTACATCTCTAAATTAGATATTACTAGATATTACCAACTAAGAAAAGACTTTTATTTTGCTATTTACAAAAATCAAAAAAGACCGCTCAACAACATCATAAGAATCTACTCTTGGGCTTGTCCTCATGATCTAAAAAAACGGGAAAAGAAAAAACTCTCGATCAGCAGCCGAGCTCAAGATTTTTGTCATCAGGACCGAGAAATGTGGCACAAACCAGTTTCTTTGACTGATAAGTTTTTATTCGATAATTCTTCTTGATGTACACAATAACTCTGATAGGATAATTCCATATTTAAGCGAAACCAAAAGGCGGAATTTTTACATGCTTGTGACTCGTAGATGTAAATCTTGGTCGCATCTGACTCTTAGACCACGAGGATAACGAATAACCCCCATTTTTTCAAAACCTCACAATACTTAGTTTTCAAGTATTTCTACCCGTTAGCTCAAAGAAAAAAGCAACCGGTCATCTGAGCGGCTGCTTAATTGTTCTCACTACATAAAGCGGCATCAGAGAAGGCGAATCGTACCTTATCGCGGCCTTTAAACGACAAAATGGTGCCGATAGCCATAGCCCCATAGCTGCAACGAAATAATGAGCCTAATCCGAAAGTGCTCGCATGATGTTGGATTTCGCCTCTGCCGCAATCGCTTCATTCCCGTCATCGACCGCTTGCATCAAGATCAGTACGGGAATGTATACCGCGATCAGCCGCGCCAGCAGCTTCGTTTCCTCGTCCGCTCCTCCGTAAGTTTCAAAAAACACGCCGCGAGCGTAAGGTGGTAAAAAGCTGTAAGCAACGCTCAAATCACAAGCCGGATGGCCTACGCTCAGATCGCCCCAATCAATGATGCCGGAAACGATCCCATTCTCATTCACAAGCATATTTTTGAAATGAAGATCGCCATGTAGCAGTGCATTCACCGCCTCGACACGGTCCGTTTGCAGCCTGCTAATATACGCTTTGATCACACCGGACTCCTCCGGCGACAAGTGTTCAACCACCTTCGATAGAAAGCCCTCCAATTTCACTTTGCGCGATGCTATGTCCGTCAAGCTTCGATGATCTTGCTGAACTCCGCACTTCAGCGCCGCCTGCACTGGAAACTCATGCAATCTCCGCAAAAATTTCGCCAGCGTCTCCGCCGATAAAGCCCGGCGTTCTTCCGTCAAACCGATGGGGAAATCTCCTGGCACGTAGGCATAGCCAAGAAATGGTGCCGGGTATTCGTCACTTGCTTCGCCATAAAACAACGGTTTCGGATAGGGGATGGTCATATATGCCTCCAGCTTCGGCAGCAGCTTCCCTTCCATACGAATCGAGCCAACTGCAATCGTTCTTCTTGGAAACCGGAACACGTACTCGTCACCGATGAGAAAAACCGTATTGTCCCAGCCCCAGCCCAATCGCTTCACTTGCTTCGATGACAGCTGAGGGAATTGTCTGCCGATCAGCGTCCGCGCCTGCTCTTCGTTAACCTCCCACTCCGCATCCCATACATTCGTTCCTTCCATGAAATGTCTGCCTCCTCGTTCCTTACTTTATTTGACGTTTACATTCCCTGGAAGTTACGCATAACTGCCCAATACTAGAGTAAAGGGCTGGGCAAACCAGCCCCTCCTCATCAAACCGTACGTGAGGTTTTCCCTCATACGGCTTTCCGATGTTCGTCATTCATGTGCATACAGATTACAAAAGCGTTTTGAGCCCACATTGTCTCGCCATGTTCCGCACTTCTTGGACTGCACTTTGCCACCGAGAACGTTGCTTTTTCTTTGCATACCATTTTGCCAAACGCAACACAATGTACCAATCTAACTTCGCCATTCTTCGTTGGCTGTAGGACGTGTGGTAGTAATTGCGCCACCCCTGAATCTTCGGGTTCAGCCAACCTACGTGCTCCGCGAGTGATTTATGTCTCTGGCTGGACGGAGCTAAGCGCTCTTTTACCACTTCCCGGATGCGTTCCTCCGCTTTCCGGCACAGCCACTGCTGCGTGGTATAGTACGCTTTTCCGTAGGATGTTTCAGCTTTCGTCTTGCGATGATGCATGCCTAGAAAATCAAACCCTTCTTCTCCTGTCCATAATCCTACAATCCGCGTTTTCGTCGGATGCAAGGTCAGTTCCAGACGATCCATAATCGCACGTATGAGTGCATACGCCCGTTCTGCATCTTTCTTCGTTTTGCATACGACAACGAAATCATCTGCGTAACGCGTAAGTTCCCCGATTCCACTGCCATGTCGTTCCCACAGAATATCAAAATAATTCAAATAGATATTCGCGAGCAGAGGGGATATCACTCCGCCTTGTGGTGTACCCAGATCGGATCGTCTGACCTTTCCTTCTTCCATCACTCCCGCGTTCAGCCACTTCCGTATCAGCTTCAGGACGCGCCTGTCGCTGATTCGCATCTCCACCAGTTTCATTAGTTTCTCTTGGTTGATGTTGTCGAAGTAGCCTTGGATGTCGACGTCGACCACCCAATTTCCTTTTCGGTTGCAGGCTTTTCGGATACGGTCCAGTGCCCCTTTCGCACTTCGTTTTGGACGGAATCCAAATGAGGATTCCTGAAAGTCCGCTTCAAAGATCGGTTCCATGACCAGTTTCGGCCGCCATTTGAATAACGCGGTCTCGGACGGTTGGGATGCCTAGCGGTCTTTGCTTCCCGTCTTTCTTCGGAATGTAATGCCGTCGTACGGGCTGTGGATGGTATTTGTTTTCCTTCAAGCATCGTTGGCATTCGTACAGGAAAAACACTTCTCCCTTTTCCTCAATATCCGAAAGAGTTTCTCCATCGACGCCAGCCGATCCTTTGTTAGCTCGTACTCTCCGCCAGGCTTCCTCTAATACATCCATTCGGTAGACCTTGTCGTACAATGCGTGGAATCTGCGCTTCTTGTTTTCCTTGGCCGCATGACCTAGTTTCTTTTGGAGTTGTTGAACGTTTTCTTTTGGTGTCGTTAGCCGTTTGGCATTCACTAATTCGTACCTCCTAAAAAAAACATGAACAAAGCAGGGCTCCTTCCCTCCTGCAGGTTGTGTTGTCCTGCAGTTCCTCAGTACTATGAGCCCCTCGGACTCCCTTCCTGCAAGTAGATCATTTCGTCTTTTGGACTTATAGACCACTTTGTTACGGTTTCAAAAAAGTCCGTGCAGGGGAGGGTCTCCCCAGTTCACTGCATCTTCTTTCATACCATGCCGATCCCCTTACGCCGGAGGATTCTTCACTGCCGCTCCAAGTTCTTAGCAGTTTCCGTGGCCTTCACCCATTAAGCCGGGGTTCGGCTTCCCCTCGTCCCTCTTGCGAGGCCTCTTTGACGACGCGGCAGGATTCACTTGATGTTACGGCCTGGTATGTTGCTCGCTCTGTCTCCGACAGATACTTTTGTCGATACGCTTCTACGCACAGTTTTCACCGTACGTAGGTATCCTAGCTACACAGGGGCTTGGCCCCTCCCGTGACCGGACTTTCACCGGCTAGAAGATGCGTGCTTAGCTGGGCACGCACTTAAAGCAAAAGCAACCGGTCTGTTGATCGGTTGCTTACTTGTTCTTCTTTAACTAACGTTTTTCCGTTAGTTGAACGAAGATAAGAGTATTGTTAGTCCATTATAGTCAGCTTCTGTAAATTCATGTTAGCACAATATTATTTTGCAATAATTCACAAAATAACACAGTTAACGGGCTATCCTTCTGAGATAAATATCTTTCTATCTTTTTTATGTAATAAAATTCTATTTATTGCTAGTTTTATCATACTTTTATTAGAAATGCTTTGTTAATATATATTAATTGATTTTAGATGAAGGAGAATTTTTTGAAGAAAATAATGATGATTGGTGGCGGAGTTGTTCTAGGGCTTATAATTCTTGTAATTGGTTTCATATCTTTTACGGTGTACTCTCTTAACACCCCAGCTAAAAGTGATCCAGAGCTTGCCGCTTATAATGAGGAAAGAGTTAAAGAGTATTTAATTGAGGAGAAAGGGTATTTGGAGAGCGATATAGCTAGTTTTGAAGTTGTCAAGATAAAAAAACAACTGATGAAACAGCTTCTGGATATCTAACTTATGTTGAATTCTCAGATGAACTTAATAAGATGTATTCTTATAGATTAGGGGAAGATGGTGAAGTCGAACAGCTGGGAATTACCGGAGGTGCTTATAAGCATAAAGAATAAATAATAAGCTCGCAAAAGACGCTACTAGTTATGGCAACGTCTAATATGTACATTATATTAATCAGTATCTATTACTTATGACGGATTGTAACATGAAGTGCGACACCTAGTTCAAAATAAAAATGGCCCATGGCCGGATTCGTGTAAAATGAAGGTTCCTACACCACATTCACACAAGGAGAATCCGCCCATGAGCTACACACATCTTAGCATAATTGAACGCAGTAAACTAGAAGCATTACATCAACTGGGGCTGTCTGCCCGAGTCATTGCTCTCAAATTGAAACGACATCACTCCACGATCAGTCGGGAGCTCAAGAAAAATCAGAGCCCGGATGGTTACCTGGCGGCAGATCAGAGAAACGGTACCGACGTCTTCGTCAGGATCAAACCTCTGGAGGAAAGTGGACAGAGGCGCTTGGGAAAGAAATTGAGCGGGCCTTCATGAAACCTGGTCTCCCGAGCAAATCTCTATGCGTTATTATCTGAAAGGCCAGCCCATGATTTCGTTCAAAACGATATATCGCTGGCTTTATGAAGGTCGTTTGATTCGCATGACAGTTCAGCAGTTAAGGCACAAAGGAAAGAGACAGAAGCCACAAGAAAAGCGTGGTCGCTTCCTCGTTGGCACCTCTATTAAACAACGACCTAAAGAGATTCGTTTCCGAGAAACCTTTGGGCACTGGGAGCTAGACACAGTCGTCTCCAGCCGAGGAAAAAGCAAGGCTTGTGTCGCTACATGTATCGAGCGAAAAACAAGGCTGTACACTGCTATTAAAATGCCAGATCGCACTTCATTATCTATGGAAATCGCTATTGGTGTAGTTGGCGCACAGTACCCTGCCCAAACCTTCCAAACAGCTACCGTTGACCGTGGTAAGGAGTTCGCATGCTTTCGTGAACTGGAAGAGTCACACGGGATGAAGGTGTATTTTGCAGATCCTTATTCTTCATGGCAACGAGGCTCCAATGAGAATGGAAACGGGCTCCTTCGAGAGTTCTTCCCAAAAGGGAAGGACTTTGCAGAGGTGACCGAGGAAGAATTAGAACATGCCCTCCAACTCATTAACAACAGACCAAGGAAATGTTTAGGTTGGAAGACAGCTCACGAATCATTTGAAGAAGAAGTGTCGCACTTGGATTGACAATCCGTCTTATACATAAACGGATAATGCCTGATATATCAATAATTAATAAACACGGCTCTGCCTAATAGGTGGAGTTTTCTTTTTGTGTAAATAAAAAACGTCACTAGTTAAGGCAACGTTTTAGAAATATTTCGTTTAAGTTCTTCGAATTTATCAAATATAATTGTTTTATACTCATAGGTCAAATATTAATATATGAATTCTTTGTCATCGATATATTCGGTGGAAATACCGCAATCCTGAATATCAGAGTGAAAGAATTTGTATCGTTTCTACGTTGATAGTTCAATTATCTATAATCTCACTATGGCAACCTCTTTAGGCAGTTGCTTTGTTAATGATCTCATTAAACTCAGGAATCAATGCCCTTCTAACAGTTTTTTTCAATCCGATTAATTGCCCATGTTGCAAAAGAAATAGCTTGCTCATTATTGTTCATATGCAAATGTACTTTAGAAAGCACTAATGCTAATCTCTCTCTTGTCAACGTGTTACCCAACCGCTTTACATTTTTCCCTAAATAGATAAAATAATTCATAATTGATCTTCCTTCCCAATCACCTTAGTTTTTAATATAACGGTTTTTACAGGGGAAAGTTGTAATCGAAGAAGTGAAGTGCCTCTTAAGCAATCCTGCTGATTAGCAAAAGGAGGTAGTTGCCAACTGGCAAGTCGCTCCCTACTGTGTTCAACTATCGTTTTACAGTTAGCTTAATTCCAAAATTCGCCGGGTAATAGCTCCAATGTTTGAATATGTAGTTATCCGATGGACTCCCTACTATGAAACACCAATCTCTCTTTTCATTAATTTCTTAAATGCAGAGTATTCCTGACCGGATTTAATAAAGCCTAGTATTTTTTCGGCACATTCTGTTGGACTCAACTCTTCAGTATTTACTTTAAGGTCATATTCATTAAAGGAATATATTTGGTCGTATTGAGAATTCGCTAGTCCAATCTGTCGATCTCCTCTGATTTGCTCTCTTCTTGTGAGTTCTTCTTTCGAGCATAATACGCCTATAAACAATGTTGGATGATCGAATAAGAGATCAAGGTAATCATTTAACCGCTTGTCATTGTCGATTACGGTATCGACGATTACATTTAAACCCATTTCTGAAAACAACTTAATTGTTGCATAATACACTGAATTTATGGGATCAAAAGTATTTTTCCGACATCATCTACTTCTCTTGTAGGTTCAATATCCGGAAAATTACTATCAATAAAATCATTGTAATTACCAAAAAAAGTATCTATGGATAAATGATGAAAAGGAATCTCTTTCTGATTTTTCAGTTCCAAAGAAATAGTAGTCTTTCCGGAACTTGAAGTTCCGTTCAAGAACACAATAAGTCCTTGCTTCACACGAATCACCCTCACATATAAGATTTGCGTATCATTCAGACAACATTATTTTCATAAAGTTTATTAAATTATCCAGCTGATAAAATATTCGAGAAACTATTAAACTATCCTGCCGAGTAGCTTACAGAAAAAGCAACCCTTTCTACTGATCGGTTGCTTTTTCTTCTTGAACTATCGTTTTTTCGTTAGTTAAATACGTTCATTTGAAGGAAGGTTTTATGAGCAGTTCATTCCAAAAAAATACCTATCTAAACATATATAAATGCTAACATTAGTAGCCAACATAAGATATTAAACGGACTATGTCTAAGATTTAGTAGGACTATTATCCACTTTTTGGCTTATACAGAATATCAGGCATAGAGCCTCACAAAAAAATCAAACTATTCTGCAGAAACACTCATTGGAAAATTATGGTGAGAAACTATACCGTTAAAAGTGAATTTTCCTCCAATAGTAATTTTAGGAGTACACCCACCGTCCATTAGTGAAATATCATTTCCTGTTTGAGACCAACTTCCTGATGAAGAATAGATTTGAGCACTAGATAATAATTTTCTTTGATCGTTAGTAATAATTTGAGCATTAGAATCAATTGAAGCAGTAAAAGTTATTGTGGTACCGTTATAATTCATATTAGCTGATTTTATTGTTCTGACAGTAGAATCAGGTCCGCTAATTGATTTCTGGTTATTAAAAATAACCCTCGTATTAGCCCTTTCAATTGCAATTTTTTCGAATTCATTAGGATCAACCCAATCTTCTGGCATAAATTCTTCAATAGGTGCAATTTCAAGTCCATAAATAGACCCGTTCGTGACCACATCAATAATTTCAGCATACTGTTTGTAGTATTCTTCCTTTTGCATTTGTGTCAACTTTTCAGCTTGCTTAGCATGTAATGATTGAGCTTTGAGTGATTGTTGAAATATATCATTACTTGTATATATATAATTAGAGTCATAGTACAGTTTATCAGGAAGAGCCTCGAATTCACTACTTAAAGATGAAAGGCTCGTGAAAGCTGGAAAATTTTTAGGTGAATTGGTATAGGCACTATAAACAATTCCTGTAGCACCTAGCAATAAAACAGCAACAACAATAACACGCTTTTTCATTTAATCCCTCCATACTGTTATTCCATTCAAATTATACCATTTTCAGATAGTTCTTGAGTGATGTTTATTTGTTGCGCTCAACCTGCCGATTTACATAATCGAGTAGGAGGCTACCCATTAGAAGAGTAGCCGACCTCTCACACCACCGTACGTACCGTTCGGTATACGGCGGTTCAACCGCATAAGTGCATTTTACGTAGACGCTCGTACTGCGCAGGAAAGTCATAATATCCTGCCTGTACGAGCTTTTCGTTTGTTATGGAACGAGACAGCACCGGGCTTCTGGCGATGCGCCAGTACCCAAGACGGGAGTTTCCCCATTGGTACGCCTTCCCCTCCGGTATCCCCAG
Source organism: Paenibacillus sp. Marseille-Q7038 (assembly GCF_965111595.1). Taxonomy (NCBI): domain Bacteria; kingdom Bacillati; phylum Bacillota; class Bacilli; order Caryophanales; family Paenibacillaceae; genus Paenibacillus; species Paenibacillus sp. Marseille-Q7038. Next base: position 12,890 of record NZ_CBCOOM010000002.1, read on the forward strand.
CCTGCGTAGGTTTTGTACCTTTGTTCTCGGTTTCTTCCATTGCTTCCAGATGTACATACGAAGTCGCCTCCGCAGCCATTCACTCCAGCTTTGCAATATCCGTTTCATGTCAGCTACATAATAGTAGCCGATCCATCCGCGAATGTAGATCTTCACTTTCTCCATGACTTGGCGAACATTCCTGCCCTGACTTCGGCTCGTTAGTTCTTTCAACTTCTTCTTTGCTTTTGCGAGGGACTGCCCATGTACTCGAATATACACGCCACTTCTGTTCTTTCCCAAAGCAAAGCCAAGAAATTTAATGTGCTTCCGGGCCATTACACTGACTACCTTGCTTTTCTGCGTATTCATTTGCAGTTTCAGCTTGTTCTCCAGGTATTTTCGGCAGGATTCCAAGAGACGCGTTGCTGCCCGTTTGCTTTTGGCTAGCACTACGATGTCATCTGCATAGCGGATGACCTTCACTCCCCGGCCGTTCATCTCCTGGTCGAATTCGTTCAGGTAGATGTTCGCGAGTAACGGCGATAAGGGGCCTCCCTGCGGAGCGCCTTCCTCCGTTTTGCAGTGCACCCCGTTCTCCATGACTCCACTTTTTAGGTATTTCTTAATCAAATCGGTTACACGCTTATCCCCGATTTGTTTGCGCAAAAGATTCATTAGTAGCTCATGGTTCAGTGTGTCAAAGTATTTGGAGAGGTCAATTTCTACCGCGTAGCCGTAGCCCTGTTGCGCATACTCTTTTACCTTGCGAATGGCTTGCTGTGCACTCCGCCCTGGGCGGTAGCCGTAGCTTCCCTCCGAAAAGAGCGGCTCAAACAGTGGCTGCAACTGCTGGGCAATCGCCTGCTGGATCACTCGGTCCACCACTGTGGGTATGCCAAGCTTCCGTACTCCACTTCCATCTGGTTTGGGAATTTCTTTGCGCCGTACGGGGCTTGGCTTGTACCTGCCTTCCCGGATACTTTGCAAGAGCTCGTCTTTATGTTCCTGCAGCCATGGCAGCGCATCTTCTACGGTCATCCCGTCGATTCCTGGCGCTCCATGGTTGCGTTTGACCTGCTTGTAGGCTCTGTTCAGATTGTCTCTGTTCAGTATCTGCTCCAGCAGGTCTGTTGCACCGTCCCTTTCTCCACATTCCCGAATGCCGACACTCCGCGCTCCCACATACTCTTTGCGTTCCACGCTATCCCTTTGCGGGCAGCCCTTTCGGTATTCTGCTTTCATTGCGTCGACTCTCCTTCCTGCTTATACTCGAGACTTACGATTGTTCGGCCCTTCCCGAAAAAAAAAAACTTCTCGGTACTATGGCTTCTGCTGACTTCTCACAGCAAGCTTTACTCCGTCTTTCGGATTTTTTTTCCTACTTCACGTCTGTGAGATCTCCCCGGGTAAGAGCGATAACCTTCCCCTCATCTATCTGCCACATTTACATGATAGGATTCGGGCAGTATTGGACTTCGCTTTGTAGTGCAAGCTCGTCCGTCCCACCATGCCTTGTATGTGATTTCTGTTCGTCAGACCGAGGGTTTGCCTCCGGCTTCCTTCAGATTCCGCCTCGCGGCGGACACCCTTGCCCTTGGCTAACAGTTCCTACTGCCAAGCCTGTAGCGGACTTTCACCGCCGAGTTATCGCCCATGCCGGGCGCACACTAAAAGGGAGCAGTTGCCAACTGGCAAGCTGCTCCCTTCTTTGTTCAACTAACGTTTTTCCGTTAGCTTAATGAGTTATCCTAATAAAATCAATCATTCGGCTCCTATAGAAATTAACTAAAAGAAAAGATTTTGAATTGTGTTATTAAGTAGACAGTAATGAGTACATTTATTGCGAGTATAAATGTTATTTTCAGATTAACTGAATATTTTATTAAATAACGACGAAAAACAAATGAAAGTAAGGTCATGATAACAAAATACCCAATCGGTATAACGAAACTATAAAACACTTTTTCTGTTGCACCAATGTCACCTGGTGGGGCATCTGTCTGCTGTGAATCGCCCCATTGCTATCCATATCTTGAATACCCAGTAAAAAAAGAATGATGTGGTCGATGTAACTAATAGATAAGCTACATAGCTAATTACGCTAAGGTTAATCTTCAATCAGTTGCCTCCGATTTTATGCGATTTTTCATTATAAAGCCTTTAAGAAGCAATTACTTCATTAAAATAAGAAAGATTGTTGTATCCACATCAAGAAGCTCAGTAATCCTGTTATGCTGAATGTGATTAAGATAGTTACTATTCCTCTTGAAACAGACTTTAAATTTTTCTTACCTGTTAGTCCTATTATTCCAAGGATTAAAGTTATCAACGAAAGAACGTAAACAATATTCACGGCGTCCGGGTCAGATATTTCACCAATAAGTCTATAGAGTTCTGCCCAACTATAGACTGTCAAATATGAAACTAAACAAATTATTGAAAGGAAGAAAGACCATAAATTTAATTTTTCTCTCATAAATTTCACCTCCTCATATAGCTAATTAGGCATAAAAAATATACGATGGATTTTGTAGAATCTTAAACGATCATATGGTTCCGATAATCCTGAATGTTGTAATTTTTGGTTTCGTTAGGCAGTTTGAAGCATTAACTATATAGGAAAATAACCTCCAATCACAATACAGAAATTTACATCTAGAATTCAGTTAAAAGACAAGAAACACATAGGCTGTCCTAAAGTGGGTAGAGCGTTGGTTGGAACGAACATAATCAGATGATTCTCCGGCTCTGAATCTTCATTAAGCTATTCTGCTCGTAATTGAAAAGACGACAACCACGATTGGTCGCCGTCTTTTATTTATTATTTATTCAACTATCGTTCAAAGAAAAGCGCCGGATCGCATTGATCGGTCGCTACTCGTGTCCCGTTAGCGCAACAAGTGCCTAAGAAACTACAATGATGTGGATTTGTAATCCTCTTTTAAACACTGTTTTGCAATATAGAAGATCTGTCCCATGTGTTCAGAAAAATGCGTAGCGCATTGATGCAACATGTCCAGATTGGTTCTTTCCCGTTTCCTCACCATTTGTTTTTGCTCAAATGTCTCATTGGGCATGGTTTTAATCATCTCGATAACGAATCGGAGCCGTTCTTCAATTATCTTTTCCAAATCATACTTCTTAACAAAAGTATAAGTCAGTTCTTCCTCGCGATTTCTCTGGATTTCTTGATGTAATATTCCCTTTAAGATTCTTTCCTTAATATTCCCCTCAATGTGCTTAATAAGTGTTGATATACTGTGGCTTTCTTCATTAGGTCTCCAGTTGAGTTGTTCATCATCTAACTGACTTGTAGCTTTAAGAATTCTTACGCGAATTTCATCAAACTTGTTTACTAACCACTCTCGATTAAAGTCTTGATTCACACGTATACCTCCGTTACATTCTGGATTATTTACCAGTAATTCGATAACTTATTGAATTATCCTGCCCAGTACTTAAAGAAAAAGCAATCGGTTCTATTGATCGGTTGCTTACTTTTTCTAATTAAACTATCGTTTTTCCGTTTGTTGAACGTGAAATTCAGACGTGATTGCTCCAATTATAAAGGGTCAGATACCCAAAGGATACCAATATGTATATTATCCAATGCAACTATTCCCGTATCCATCGTACTCCATAAGGAGTCATTTATCGTCGTCCAAGAAGAGAGCTTAAAGTAGCCAGAATTCAATTCAAAATTCCCATTTGTATAGAAAGTGGCTTCTGTCTGGAATTTATCTAAAAAGTAATCACTGAGATCATTTGCCAACGGTTTTGTCTTCAATTCAATATCATGTGTTATGTTTTCGGAAAAAGAATAAGTTAGAATCTTTTAGCATAATCTCTATCAACAATTCTCCAGTTATCCTGTATCTTCTCTGTATGATGGCCCATCTTTTTAAAACCCCTGTAATATATCTCCTTTATTAAAAATATTTCTTAATTCAAAACCGTAAGTAACATTACCTGAGTTCCTCTTAGATAATAGACTATTAAACTCTTCATCAATTTTTATCATGTTCCTATCCAACCCCTACTTTAGAACCTCTATTTAAAAGAGCTTCTTTAAATAGATTGAATTTCCTCCTTCAACTAACTTGCTGTTGGTTAGCATAACGAGCCAGGAGTAGTCGCTAATTGGCAAACTGCTTCCGGCTGTTTCAACTATCGTTTTTCCGTTAGTTGAATGAATTAACTGACGAAGATCTTTAAAAAGCAGATCTTATTAGTCACCTGCAATTATAATGTTGTAAGGAAGAAGATGTTTTGTTTTTTTAATTATATTGATTAGTTGATCCTGATATCTTTTGTCAAGGAAAGGGACTAGAGTATTCAATTCTTGAATAAATTCTTCAACCTCAGACCCTTTAAAATTACCTTTCGCTAAATAATAATGTTTTAAATTTCGAACATATTTCGTTTTACCCCAGAGTTCCTTGTTAATATTATAGAAAATTTGAGTATGCAACTCATACGATATCTCTACATAGTCAGTTTCATTACCATTTGAATCACATAACATAATATCTAAACCCAACAAACGCACCCCAATTTATTTGTATTGTTGTTATAGAAACACGCCTTAAACTATCGTTTTTTCGTTAGTTGAACGAAGATAAGAGTATTGTTAGTCCATTATAGTCAGCTTCTGTAAATTTATATTAGCACAACATTATTTTATAATAATTCACAAAAAACACAGTTAACGGGCTATCCTTCTGAGATAAATAACTTTCTATCTTTTTTATGTAATAATATTCTATTTATTGCTAGTTTTATTATACTTTTATTAGAAGCGATTTGTTAATATATATTAATTGATTTTAGATAAAGGAGAATTTTTTGAAGAAAATAATGATGATTGGTGGCGGAGTTGTTCTAGGGCTTTTAATTCTTGTAATTGGTTTTGTGTTCTATGTTTTTCACCTTCTTAACACTCCACCGAAGAGTGATCCAGAGATTGTTGCCTATACTGAGGAAAAGGTTAAAGATTACTTAATTGAGGAGAAAGGGTATTCGGAGAGTGATATATTAAGTGTTAATTCAAAAAGAAAACCAAAGGATAAAGATAAAACAGCAATAGGATATCAAGTTTTAGTTGTATTCTCAGATACACCCGATACTATTTATTATTATGAAATAGTTGATGAAGATGAAAATAAAATTGAACAACTTGGAATGACTGGAACAGATATTAAGCATAAAAATTTTCCATAAAAATATTAGATTGTATAATATATAATTTTTATTATCTATTACTTATACATAAACAGATACAAAGAATGTAGAGCGCAAGTGGGTATGAAATAGTGCAACTGTTATAAGAGTGACAAATAGTGTATTTGTTGCCCTAGCGCTTTCTTCTCTTAGCCGGAAGGATTGTGCTTTTTCTTTTTTAACTGTACTAGTGGCAGAGGTAATAAAGTAGATCTAACACTATAAATTTACTGGCTCATGAGACATATCATTAAGAACTCTCATTCAACTAATGTCCCTTCTGCCGGTTTGATAATTAAAAGGGAGCAGTTGCCAACTGGCAAGTCAGCTCCCTGCTGTTTCTACTAACGTTTTTTCGTTAGCGTAACGTTTTCAGTACATTTTTTGAAACGTCCGTAATTATCTTAAACGACTAATTCCTTTAATCCAGGTTCGAAATTTGTTAAATCAGAAAAGCTTTGACCTGTTTCGTTTATCTCCAAGAATCGGTTCATAACAGTGTCTTTATCTCCTTCTGTTATCCATAGTGAAGATAAGTATTTTGCAAGACCGTAAGAGTTCAGTTTATGTCCGTTATCTAACACAAGTCCAAACATCCTTAGAGAATCTTCATGTTTTTCTATTCTAGTAAATGAGCATCCCAAATTATTTAGAGCGATGAGTAATGATCGCTTTGAAGTCCGGGAATAGTTTAGTTGACTCCAACTTCCCAACAATGGTGGTGCTGTTTCAACATTTTCTATCGAGCAAATTTCATCCAAATGTGTTGGAAGTAATTGATATATACAAGAAATAATTGAATTTATCCCTCTTCATCTTGATGTAAATAATTCCGTTCCAAGAGTAACGAAAAATATGCAATTTTTGAGAAAAGAAGATTCTGCCAAGTATCGTCCTCGTGAATTAACCTCAGCATATTTTCAAGAGCAATATCGAGTACTTGTATATTTTTTAATGTTACTGAGGATGCAATGACGGTTCGATGACTTTCAAAGCGCACAGCCCGGTTTTCACGCGATCTATTCGAATGTGTACAGGCGTATAGATACCATTCAGTCCATTCATTGAAATGGTCGGCTAGGGACAAAGTTAATGCTTGTGTAGCATCTGATACTAACCAGTGGAGTTTTTCAGGATATAATGCTGTCTTCCCCCAGTTAACAAACTCTAAGTGATTCTGGTACAAATCATTCGTGTTCCTTAGTAAAGCATAGTTATCGGAAAGATTCCAATATACCCAGCCTTCTTCATCTAATGATAGCTTCTTCGATTTCTTGAAATCATGAAGGAGGTCAATTATTTCGATACTATCGTTAGCGTTAACTAGTTGATTAAATTTTTCATAAATATCCATTTTTCCACCAACCTTTTCGAAGGGATATATGGATTATACCTACTTCTTAAAACTTATAACAGACTGGTAATTATTACATTATTTGGTATAATTAAATTATGATAAAAGGTAACGCGGATCAGGATCGCAGGTCTGTCGAATTCATAGCAATCTTCTCACGTTTAGGTTGCCACTTATCTGGCAGTCTTTTTGCATACTCCTTCACTCATCAGAAGAATCGGCAGTAATTACGCGCTATATTATCCTGCCGGTTTGCATAACAAAAGGAGCATTCGCCAACTGGCTAGTCGCTCCTTCTGTGTTCAACTAACGTTTTCTCGTTAGTTCAAAGAACAGTTCATCAACAAATTATCACTTCACTCTTTCGGAAATATTTTTACTTATTTCTTCAGGATTTTCAACACCAATGATCAACTTCGATATTTTGAACTTACCAACTTGAAAGCTATTCAAATCTAAATGAAGAGTTTTAAGCTCATTTTCAAAAAAGTGCAGTTGATAACCACCCTTTGCTCTAAATAACCCATTTCTCATTCCTCCTAATAAAGCACCATATAGTTTAAAAGCATTTGGTATCGGTCTACCTGTTGTTATTCCCTTAATTGAAGAGTATGGAATTTGCAACCCTTTATCTAATTTTAAAAAGGGTGAGTTTCCAAGGTCGATATTTATGTAGGTTTCCATTAATTGAATTTTACGTTCCATATTTTGAATCCTCCATTTTCAATTAATCCATTTATTTTACAACCCATAATTACATATAATACCACAAAACCTCTTTTATCCTTAAAAGTCTAAGCTCTGCCCGTTTGCTTAACGCAGCGCCAGTCTACAACTTTATTTTCTCAGTTTATCAAGACCTTAATTTAAGAAAGATAGATATATTAAAGGGTTTCACATATTAGTCATGACTAATATGTGAAACCCTTTATGTTCAACTATTGTTTTTTCGTTAGTTCAATCATTTTATTCTTCATCAGAACACATGCATTCAGATAATAGCTTGTTAACTACGCTTAAGTCATCAAAATCCTTCAGATTAATCAAGGAAGCCACCGCCCTGTTTATAAACCATTCTCGAAATTATTATCTGTCCACCACTCTACCATGCCATGAGTTTCAATCTTCGTCTTCAATGTCAGGATAATAACGAATATAGTAGTCAACAGCACCCTAATAAAAAACCCTGATATGTAAATCAAGGTTCTAGAGATAAACATGCAAGCTGAATTTAATTTGTTTTACAAACATGTACATAAGAAAACATTTAAGCTATTTAAGTTTTGCTCAAAGCACTGAAGAAAAAGCCCATAATTTCATCTGTTATTCTGTGATAAGTTTTGCTAATTCCTCTAGGTACTCAATACTTACATCATCAAAAACAGTATTAATAGTATAGGCATACCTTTCAGACATCATATGAATAGCCTTACTTGCTTCTCCCTTAACATATACAACTTTGTATCCATTAACCTCTCCAGTTGTTATTTCTGCATCTGAGTATACACCGGAAGTATAGAAATCAACTGCTTCTTCAGAGTTATATTTAAAGGAACTTGGATAAAATCTACAGCAGAACCGCTTTCTAAAATATAATTTGCACTAACTTCGATAGAGTCATCTCCATAGTCTGTTGTATAACTACCTAATAATTCACTAATCGGATTATCATCTGTTATGTCCGCGGAATACTTTTCAATCACACTTGGATTAGCCAAATCCAACGGTATGTGTATTTGATCATTTGGCACTGTAGAAATAGGCTTAATTGTTACATTATGATCTTCTTGTATCTCTGTATTTTCTAAAGTTGATTTTTCTGCTACGTTTGAACTGTAGTTAGCTTCGATGCGAAAGTTGTATAAGTATATGTGCTTCCACCGACTAATAATGCCGCTGTTATGATACTCGCTAAAAATTTTTTGTTCATTTATTTGAATCCTCCTTTTTTATTTTGATTAATCTACATTGAAATCCCCAATCCACTAGCAACAATAAGAGCCTATCTTACATGTGACAGTGAAACTTATAAAATCTCCAATATTACCATCCTAAAATCTGTTTTTTCGTTAGCGTAATTAACCAGTTGTGAATTTAATGATCCCCTGCACCTAAATAACTTTCTGCTGGCACTTTGTATAATACATAATTGGTAGTCCACATCTGCCCTGTTATAATAATCCTTCCTTCACCTTCAAAAATATCCCAGAACCCTCGTAAGAGTCATACTTTAACCCTTGATCCTCCATCTCCCTTATGACTTTGTCTCTTCCTTCTTGTTGATTTCCGCTATAACCGAGCCAATAAAATCCATTAACTTTTGATAATTCAACTAGTTCATTGTTACTCTTATCCAATTTTTCAACAACTTCTTTCTTTGATATACCTTCAAAAGGAAGCGTTGGATAATAAGCTTTACTAGAGTAAAACCAAAAACTTAGTAAGATAATTACTGCCAGTATTAATGCAATTAGAAGAAATAATATATCCTTTTTCGTTTTCACGTTGGCCTTAACTCCTTTTTTTAAATAAGTTTTTTCGTTAGTTGATGTATTTGTATCTAAACTTCCTCCTACCGACCTTATATACTCACTTGTTGAGTCTTGAGCTTTTGGACTGTTGGATAGTTTTAAAAATCCGATTAAAGTAAGAATTAATGAAATGACAATTAGACCAAATCGTATTAAATTACTCATTTCCCTCTCCAATCCCTATTAAATTCAATAACAATGCTTTCTACTTATAAGAATACTTTCAACAGATTGAAGCCTCAATCATTTCAATAGCTCCACTTTCTCCGTCGACAGAATCGATACCCTTCTCACAATTTTCTTCATTTTCCCACTTAATTAAATAGCTATTTCTTTTGAGGTCTACCGATAGTATTTTGACTTTGCCGATGTGTTTAGTATGTTGTTCAATAACGCTTAATTTTGCTTGTTCTTCTGCTACTTTTAATTCTGCAGTATTACAACCACTTATAATAAAAATCAGAAAGATAAACATTGTAGCAATCCCTTTCATATCCCTTCCTCCTTTATCACTTAACGTTAATTTCATTATTAAAGTTACAAATAATTCTTCATTCAACTAAACTGCTCGTTTGCATAACTAAAGAGAGAGCGTTCCAACTGGCAAGTCGCTTCCTGCTGTGTTCAACTATCGTTTTTTCGTTAGCTGAATGTTCAGAATCGTTTGTTCAATTTTTTATACAATTCTACTGAAACCACATTCCAACGGTTGGGAAGCTTTGTTATCCCCATCCACCATTTGTTACTTTTTGAAACCATATATTCAAATAAATAAATTTGTCCGTGTATAGCAAAATCGCAATTAAAATAAGTAGTGCTCCTCCAATTTTCATTAGAATAGAGCTATATTTTAATACCCATTTTGTCTTTCCTACAAAAAAACCCATAAAGATAAAAGGCAACCCGAATCCTAGAGTATAAGCAGTAATATTAATGAAGGTTTGACCTGGATATAAAACGGATGCATACATAATCGTTGCAAAAATGGGACCAATACAAGGTGTCCACCCTGCGGCAAAAATAATACCAACAAGAAAAGCAGTTAGTGAACTGTTTTTCGTTTTTATAAAAGGAATACGAAATTCTTTCATCAGAACTTTAGGTTGAAATATACCAATTAAAAACATTCCTACAATACCTATGAAAATCGCACCTAACATTCGGATAAGATCATTATAATCGTAGAAAAAGTTCCCAATTAAACTTGCTGAATAGCCAAGAACATAATATATAATCGAAAACCCTAAAACAAATAAGGTAGAATTAATTAATATAACTTTTGATAAATTCAAACTTTTATTCTCTTGTATATCTTTTCCGGATAATCCAGTTATAAACGATATGAAGGATGGATACAGTGGAAGAGTACATGGAGAAATGAAGGCCAGAATCCCACCACTAAACGCAAGCCAAATAGTAACTGAACTAGTCAATGTAATTCTCCTTTAATGGCATTTTATTCTACGGTCATCCCTTTGATTTATTCAAGGTTTATTTATCTTCATTCCCCTATTTTTCTCCTTTGAAAACAACAGTTTCATAACAGATTGAAGCCTCAATCATTTCAATCGCTCCACTTTCTTCGTAGACAGAATCGATACCCTTCTCACAATTTTCTTCATTTTCCCACTCAACTAAATAGCTAATTCTTTTGAGGTCTACCGATAGTATTTTGACTTCGCTCAATTTCATCTCCCTTCCTTCTTTACCACTTAACGTTAATTTTATTATTAAAGTTACGATTAATTCTTCATTCAACTAAACTGCCGGTTAGCTTAATCAAATAACTGTAACCTCCACCTGCAAGTGCGTTGGTCGACAACTTTCCAAGGTTCCAATTCCGGGAGGACAGATCCCTCCGGAACGTCTTGATATGCAAGCTTGGAAAAATTCATGTACATCTCATCTGAAATGTAGGTTTTCAAAAAAAAATCAACTTCCTATATTCACTCTTAAATTTAAAATATAGTAATATACCCATATCATGATAGATGTAAGAAGTGGACACTATACTAAAAAGTAAGCATTTGATCATATTTATTTTTGTTTGTTTTGTCCTAATTGTGGGAGGTTGTAGCTCCAGTTCTAACTCTCGCGAAAATGCTCAAGCTGTTAACAAGGCTATGGAAGCAGGAATACGTACTTTAGAGAAAAATACGATCTCAACGTTGAATTTACGGGCCACAAGTTTAATCCTCCCGATCTCGGGACGGACGTGGGGCTCTATGGACATTTGGCAGAAGATGCAGATATAGAAGTGTTTCTCCTTATTAACTATAAGACACTTGAGGTCATCACTGTAGGCGTTCCCGATGAGCTTAATCCATAATCGATTTCTACGGGACACCGTCCTGATATCATCTGGGGAGTATCACACATACATATATATATCTATATTTTATGTTATAATAGTTAAATTACGTTTTTTATAAACACAAATGACTTATATATAGGGATAAACAATCCTAGCGTACAGGAGGAACACATATGAACATGGAATCACAAACACAAGGAAAATCATTAAAAGATATTCCTTTCTCTATCCTTGACTTAGCCACGGTTACGGAAGGATCTAACATCCAGACGGCACTGCAAAATTCCCTGGATATTGCAAAACTAGCCGATGAATTGGGATATAACCGATTCTGGCTTGCAGAACATCACAATATGCCAGGAATCGCAAGTTCCGCTACTTCGGTTGTCATCGGCCATATCGCAGGCGGAACCAAACGAATTCGCGTCGGCTCAGGAGGCGTGATGCTCCCTAACCACGCTCCGCTTGTCATTGCCGAACAGTTCGGTACACTCGAATCTCTATTTCCTGGTCGGATTGACCTTGGACTTGGACGAGCTCCCGGTTCTGATCAGCTGACTTCACGCGCTCTGCGCCGAGGACCTGGCAGTGACGGACAAGATTTTCCGCGTCTTGAAGAACTGCAGAATTACTTCCACCCGACATCCAATTCGTCTATGCAAGTTCATGCCTATCCTGGACGTGATTTAGACATTCCGATTTGGTTGCTTGGTTCGAGCGGTTTCAGTGCAGAACTTGCGGGACAAAAGGTCTCCTTTCTCTTTTGCAAGCCATTTCGCACCAGATTACTTGTCGCCTGCGCTTGATATTTACCGGTCAAGTTTCAGACCATCTGAAGTACTCGATAAGCCTTATGCTATGGTTGCTCTAAACGCTTTTGTCGCTGATACAGATGAAGAGGCTCATTACTTATCCACTTCCCATAAAAGACAATTCCTAAATATGATTCGCGGACGTTTTGGACTGATGCGGCCGCCGGTAGAAGAGCTCGATTGGAACATGCAGGAGAAAGCGATCGTTCAAAACCAGCTCAGCTATTCAGTAATTGGCAGTCAAGACAGTGTTCGGGAACAACTCGAACGTTTCCTTGCTCAAACGGAGGCAGACGAGTTCATGATGACCACACCGATCTATGATCATCAGGCGAGACTCCACTCGATTAAACTGCTTGGAGAACTGATGAATAAATAATCATCTTTGCAATTAAAATCAAAATAATCTATATATAAAAAGCCGGAAGGCGAAACTTTCATCGTTTCGCTTCCGGCCTTTTTCTTTATTCCTATTTATTGTTTTTCTCTAGAGCTAACTTCCGTGTCTTGTGTTGTTTTCTTTGGCTTAGCTAAATTTTCGGTGATTTTCCGTCCTGTTGGCGTTTGAGCAAGACCACCTTGCGCTGTTTCTCGGTGACGACTTGGCATCGCACTGCCCACCTCCAACATCACATCAATCACTTCATCAGAAGGGATTGCACTTCTTACACCTGCCAGCGCCATATCTGCTGCCGCTAGTGCAGTTACCGCGCCTAAACCATTTCGAACAATACATGGGATCTCAACAAGTCCGGCTACCGATCACAGATCAGCCCCAGTGTGTTTTTCAGTGCAATACCTACCGCATGAACCACCTGCTCAGGAGTTCCTCCGCGCAGCTCAACCATCGCACCAGCTGCCATTCCAATGGCCGAACCCACTTCGGCCTGACAACCTCCTTCTGCACCTGAAATAAAGGAGTTATTCGCGATCACATATCCAATTGCACCGGCACAAAACAGTCCATTCACCATATGCTCATCACTCCAGCCAAACCGTTCTTGTGCACTAAGAAACACACCTGGAATAATTCCAGCCGAGCCGGCTGTAGGGGTGGCAACAATTCGCCCCATAGATGCATTCACTTCGGATACGCCGAGTGCATATGCCATCGCAAGAGTGGAAGCATCTCCTGAACAACTTTGGTTATTTTGCAAATAGTCACGAACACGCTGACCATCCCCGCCAGTAAGACCACTTCTAGAAGTTGTATCTTCTGTCATCCCTTTATGAACTGCTTGTTTCATAATTTCGTAATAGTCTGCCATTTGTTGAACCACTTCAGCCTCAGAAGTTCCTGTTTCCTTTACTTGTTCTTCAATCATTAAGGTGCCAAGTGTCTTATTTTCCTCGGTACAAATGGCATGAAGTTCTCTTAGATGTTTAAAACGCATCCTTACATTAGCCCCTTTTTCAAGTCAATTACTTTACAATCCAAAACATTTGGAAGCTGAATAAGTTTCGCCAGCACCTCAGGACAAGGAACGGTATCTAGCTCCATCGCGGTTAATGCTTCGCCCTCTCTTGCTTTTCGGTCGACCTGCATAAAGCCAATATTAACGCCCGACTCACTGATGATCGAAGTGACCGAAGCAATCATTCCTGATTTATCGATATGGCGAAGGACAAGCGCAGGGAAATCCCCCGTCAGCTGTACTCGGAAATCATTTAAATGAGATACGACAACGCTGCCGCCTCCAATCGAAGCTCCCATCATGGAACAGGTCTGATCGTTTGCCTTTAATTCAAATTTCACTGTATTGGGATGGGCAGCGGGAAGTCCGCTTGTCACAATCTCGTATTGCATGCCAAGTTTCTCTGCCCATTCTTCTGCATCAGGTATACGGGGGTCATCGGTAGCCATACTCATTAGACCACTTAGAAGAGCTAGATCGGTACCATGACCTTGATATGTATCCGCAAAAGAACCATATAACGTCATCTTCGCTTGGACTGGTTGTTCTCCAAGCCACTGACGAGCAATTCGTCCAAGCTTAACCGCTCCTGCTGTATGAGAACTCGATGGTCCTGTCATTGCGGGTCCAATAATAGAAAAAACGTCTTTAAATCTCATGTTGTACTCCCCCATGTGTGCATGTATTACACGTGAAGACTACAGGAATTACCTGCCATCTCCCGCAAAAAAGGACAGAAGAAGGGCATATCACTCTTCTCTGTCCTTGGTATTTGAATGTTTCGCCACTTACCAATATAGCAATACTCAGATTAATCGAAATAAGTTGGCGGTGTCAATAATAACTCTGACATCCATCATACAAAAGGATCTATCCAAGTTATATATCCGTATATTTTTATTTATTTTCCCTACTGTTCCCGCCTCGCATTCCTTCTATGCAGCATGCAGCTTTCTTCGTAATATGATGTTGCAAATTTCCTCAGACTTGCTGACTATAGCCTGTTTGATTCCTGGAGAAGGGGTTAAATATAGAATGTAACACACTATACTACAATCAGATAAGGAGAGGTTAATGATGACACAAAACAACAAAAACGAAAAAATGAGTCGCGAAGAGGCTGGCCGTATGGGCGGAGAAGCTACTTCTAAAAATCATGACCGCGAATTCTTCCAGGAGATTGGAAGTAAAGGTGGAGAAGCCACTTCCGATTCCCATGATCGCGAGTTCTACCAAGAAATTGGTGAAAAAGGTGGAGAAGCTACAGCTAAGAATCATGACAAAGAATTCTATCAAGAGATTGGCAGCAAAGGCGGAAACGCACGCGGTAACAATGACCAAGATGGTAATGACGGTAAAATGAGCCGTGAAGAAGCGGGCCGCAAAGGCGGACAAGCTAGATCTCGCAAAAACTAATTACAAACAAAATTATCACATTAGCTGATATGACAATAAGGCCAAGGTAACCTTGAATAGGTGACCTTGGCCTTGTCATGTTTTTGACGAAAACTCGAAAATCGCCAGTGGGTATAGGATACTCTTAACCGAAACGTCCCATAATATATTCTTGGGTAGACTGATTTGCCGGATTAGAAAAGATTTTTTCTGTAACATCACGTTCAATCAGATTCCCCATGTAGAAGTACGAGGTATAATCTGAAATCCGTGCTGCCTGCTGCATGTTATGAGTCACGATGACAATACGTAATTCTTTTTTAAGTTCGGTAATTAGTTCTTCAATCTTCCCCGTAGATACGGGATCGAGTGCAGATGCTGGTTCATCGAGCAGAAGAATTTGCGGCTCCACCGATAATGCACGAGCAATACATAAACGTTGCTGCTGCCCACCGGATAGTGCCAGGGCTGAATCTTTAAGTCGATCCTTTACCTCATCCCATAGCGCTGCACGACGAAGACTTTTCTCCACAATCTCATCGAGCTGCTTCTTGTTCTTCACTCCGCGATACTTAGGTCCGAACGCAATATTGTTATAGATCGATTTATGAAAAGGATTCGGCTTCTGCCATACCATTCCGATTTGTTGACGAAGTTTGATTACGTCGGTTCCTGGCGCATTCAGATCTTTCCCGTTCATCCATATATGGCCAGTAACTCGAGCACCCGCAATCTCATCGTTCATCCGATTTAAAGAACGAAGAAAGGTAGATTTCCCGCATCCCGATGGACCAATCAGTGCCGTAACTGTATTCTCAGGAAACTCCATACTGATTTTTTTCACTGCTTCTTTATCCCCGTAAAAAACACTTAGATCCTCTGTACTAAATGGTTGTTGTGCCATTACAGCTGTACCTCCCTATATACAAAAAACAATTAGTTCATGCGTTTCGCAGCAGTCATCCGGCGATATACAAAACGTCCAAGCCAGCGAGCGAATAAGTTAAATAGCAGAACCATAATCACGAGAACAGCAGAAGCACCCGCTGCGATCTCAGCTGCATCCGGTTTAAGCTGTTCACTATTGACCTTCCAGATGTGTACGGCAAGTGTCTCTGCAGGACGCATCGGATTCAGCGGAGATCTTTCACTGAATGGATTCCAATTCGTAAAGTCGAGCGGCGGACTACTCATTCCTGCAGTAAACATCAGAGCAGCTGCTTCACCAAAGATCCGGCCAGCTGCAAGAATCGTTCCTGTAATCATGGCTGGCAAAGCTACAGGAAGCAGGATGGAAGTGATAATCTTCCACTTCGATAAACCAAGAGCAAGTCCCGCCTCTTTCTGTGCTTTAGGAACAGAACGGAAAGCTTGCTCGGTCGTCCGAACCATAAGCGGCAGGTTAAATACCGCAAGTGCAAGTGCACCCGACAGTAGAGAAAATCCAAAACCAAACGTATTTACGAGAACAAGTAAACCGAAAAGACCGATAACGATGGACGGAAAGGAGGATAATACCTCAACGACCAAACGAATCATGTTTGTAATTTTACCCGGTTTCGCATATTCAGCCATATATATTCCGGCTCCCCATCCAAGCGGGATCGTAATAATCAAGGTAAGGATGAGAAGGTATATGGAGTTAAATAGCTGTGGTCCAATCCCGCCACCTGCCCGTAAGTTCTGTGGTTTGCTAGTTAGGAAATCCCAACTGATATGTCCAATTCCGCGGAAAATAATAAATCCAAGAAGACCTACCAGGATGGCCACAATCGCAAGTGCAAAGGTAACGATAACCCCAGTAGCAATTCGATCGACTGTTTTCGGCTTCATCATACCCGATTTCTCCTTTCAAGCAAGCGAACAAGTAATACAAAGATAAAGGTCATAAGAAGAAGCACAAGCGCCATACTCCATAGCGCATTATTATGAACAGAACCTGAAGCTGTATTCCCCATGCTAAGTGTAATTACACTGGTGAGTGTTGATGCAGATTCCAGAAGTGAATTCGGAACATGCGGTGCATTACCAATAACCATCTGTACAGCAAGTGCTTCACCGAAAGCCCGTGCCATTCCGAGAACAACTCCTGTTAAGAGCGCAGGAAGTACCGTAGGAATGACTACACCTGTTATGGTTTGCCAGCGAGTTGCACCCAGTGCATAGGAAGATTCTCTAAGACCACCAGGCAGAGAAGTAATGGCGTCTGCCATAATACTTGTAATCGTTGGAAGAATCATGACGGATAACACAAGACAGCCTGCTAAAATTCCGACCCCCGTACCTCCAAAGATGGAACGGATCAACGGAACAATGACGGTAAGTCCAACAAATCCATAAACAACAGAAGGAATACCAGACAAGAGTTCAATGGCTGGCTGCAAGATTCGCTTTCCTTTACCCGGTACAATCTCAGTCATGAATAAAGCGGCACATAATGCTAAAGGACTTGCAATCAGTGCAGCAAGAATCGTTACTGTAAAGGAACCTACGATAAACGGAAGCGCGCCATAGGTAGGTTCATCACCCGTCGGATTCCAAGTTCCGGATGTAAAGAACTCTAGCGGACTCACTCCATCTTTCATAAAAGTAGTCAAGCCCTTGGAAGCAACAAAAAAGACAATCGATATATTAACTACAACAAGAAAGACAACACAGATGGACGTGTATATTTTACCGATCCAATCTTCATAATAATGCTTTTCCCGTTTCGGGCGAGGCTTGTGCGCATGATCCGTGTTCGCTACACTCATCAAGAACCATCCTTTTTAAATCATTTTAGTATAATTCTGTATCTCATCTAAAAACCGAACGAAAGAGGTCGAGCAATAATTCAGCCCGCCTCTTATCGATCTATATCTCATTGTTTAACAAATGTACTCTATCTTATTTCTCGGTAATATTACCTTCCGCGTCACGCACAACTTGCATATCGCTAACAGGGATGTAACCAAGGTCTACCACATACGTTTTTTGAATGTCGTCAGACAGCATGTAGTCAAGGAAAGCTTTTACGACTTCATTTGGCTCGCCATTTGTATACATATGTTCATAAGCCCATACCGCATATTCACCCGTTTGAATGTTCTCTACGGTAGCTTCTACCCCATTATATTTAATGGCTGCGATACTATCATCAAGGTAAGACAGAGCTAGATATCCGATCGCTCCTGGTGTTTCAGTAATGATTTTCTTAACGGTACCGGAGGAATCTTCTTGAATAGATCCTTGTAATTCAGGAGCACTTTGACCTAGAGCATACTTTTCAAAAGTAGCACGAGTTCCTGAACTTGATGGACGGTTAACGATAACAATTTTTTGATCTGCTCCGCCAACTTCCTTCCAGTTCGTTATTTTACCAGTGAAGATATCAACCAATTGTTGTTGAGTCAGGTCATCAACACCTACATCTTTATTCGCTACAACTGACATTCCTACAACAGCGACTTGATGGTCAACCAAGGTTTTCGCTTGTTCAGCATCCAATTTTTCTTCTGCGAATACATCGGAGTTACCGATATCAGCTTGTTTGTCAGCAACTTGAGTAAGTCCTGTTCCACTACCGCCACCCTGTACTTGTACGGTAATCTCTTCATTTCCTTCCACTTCCATAAAATCTTGTCCCGCTTGATCAACCAACGGTTGAAGTGCTGAAGATCCAACGGCGAGAATCGATCCGCTTAATTTATCATCTGTAGAACCAGCCGTATCTGAGCCAGAACCGCAAGCGGCCAGTACGACAGTCATTGCGAGTGTTGTCATAAGTAAAGGAAATTTTTTCGCTTTCTTGAACATGTTAGGTTGTCCTCCCCCAAATTGTGTGTGGCGTTTATTTGTTTACCACGTTTGACTATGTTTTTATTGTAAAGCTAGTGCATCAATATAAACTTTATGTTTTGTAAACGTGCTATTAAATATGTATATATATTTTTTTCTATGAGTTGATATAATTAATCTATAACGAAAAAATCATATAGCGTGTTTATACTAGAGGTTGTCCTCTTTGATCGTTTCCTATCCCGTATATTCGTTTGTAAAATGAATGAACAGAAGTGAGGTACCACCATGAATGTGAATGTAATCAAATTTCAAATTCTCGTTCTCATTGATCGTTACAATAAAGTAACGGATGTCGCTAGAGAACTCCAAATGAAGCAGCCCACGGTTTCTTTCCATATGAAAAGCTTAGAGAAAGATATGGGTGTTCCCATATACAGTGCTCAGCAAGGAAGAATGATGTTAACCGATGCAGGAAGGGCCATCCTTCCTCATGCCAAACAAATTCTTGCGCTTACCGATACCGTGAAACGAACGGTTCAGCAATTCAGCTCGCTCGGACAAGGTGATGTTCTAATCCATACCGATTCGCTTGCGGCAGAAAATGTCTTGCCTGAGGTGATGAGCCATTTCGCATCAGCGTATCCAGGAATTACGGTGCGAAGCAGCTTAATCGGTGATTCATATGGAGAAGGGAAGACAGAGGATTCTTTTTTACTTGTACGTACCGAAAAACAACCCCTCCCCCAGGAACCGGAATCAAGTGATTATGTACTATTGCAGCAAGATCAGCTCGTGCTTGTTTCGGCAAAAAATCATCCTCTATTAATGAGCGATTCTGTAAAACCCAGTGATCTGTCTCAAATCTTATTCGTTGACTATGAAAGCCAAGGGTTGCTTGGCAAATATACAGATCAATTTACGGAACGAACAAATATTCATTTGTGGAAAAGGATATCTGCGGCTACACCTCAAGCAGCGCTGAGGACTGTTTCTTTAGGAAATGCATTTACCTTTTTACCTGCGAGTATGCTCTCTTCTACCTCAGCCAATATCATCTCAATGCCCATTCCAGGTCTGGAAGAAAAAGATGTTAGCCTCTGCACCTATTTATATAGAAGAAAAGATCTATCACCAGCTACGTCTGCATTTTGGAACTTCATTACATCCTGATGCACCCATCCCATTCGCAGTTCATATATATGACCATAGGCTATGAACCAACATTCGGAATGGGAGTTGATTGTTTTGTCTTTTTCCACATTTCCTTCACCTACTCCACTGACACCTGGTCAGGGAGGAAGTGCTCCGCTCCAATCTTTATTAGGATCCATAAATATCGGGAGTTTAACGGCTACACCAGGTGCAACTCAGGGTGTTCCTGCAAATCTTTTAGGTTCACTACCTTCTCCGCCATACCAGGCTTTGCAACATTATCAATTGTTAACTTCTAATCCAACGCAGGCCCAAACGCTTGTAGCACAATCCGGTCAGCAAATGGGCCCCGGTGGATCACCTTGGCAGATACCGGGTGGGGGTGGTTTCCCTAGAGGGTTTCCTGGTGGTGGATCGGGTGGTGGTCCCGGTGGTGGGCCTGGCGGGTTCCCCGGATTTCCAGGCGGAGGACCATTTGGTCCCATCGGTTCAACGCCAGGAATAGGCGGCCTTTTGGGGCCTGGCGGACTTTCAAATCCCGGCAATATCCTCGGGAATATTTTGCCGGGCCTTGGTGGTCCTAGGGAGGAAGATAACGAGTTCGAACTTACCGAATCGGACTCAGAATCTCAGCTTACCGAATATCGAAATGCACGGTTCCCTTGGTCGCTCCCCTTCTGTACAAATCGCTGGGCCGTTATCATTACAGGCCCTAATCCATTTAATCTTACGGTTCGTTTAGGGATTGTGCTCTTCACTAATCCTGCAGTAACTGTGTTTCTGCAAACGCAGCCCTATCCAATCATTCAAGCGTTTCCAACATGGCAAATTTTATATATCCAGTGTTTCTAATCCATACGAAAAACCTTGCCTCCATGTATGGCGACAAGGTTTTTTTCTTACTTTAATATGATTGTACTATAGGGAGGAAGGCTTACTGTACCGTTCTGGATACTAGCTTGATCATCCGTTTGATGCAATATTGCAGAGAAATGAGGCTCTTTTTCAGACAAGCTTACTTCTTTCATTTCATTAGATAGATTATGAACAACCAGCACCTGCTCACTTGCTGTTGCTCTTATATAAGAAAGAACTTGATCATCCTTTACAGAATAGTCTGCTACAGCACCATCTCGCAACGCCGCTGTTCCTGTTCTCCACTCAATAAGATTTCGATATTGGGATAAAAGCGATGACGGATCTGTGAGCTGGGCTTCTACATTCACCGAATCATCATCCAGATTATGTTTTGCTGTCTCCCAAGTTGTCTGTCCGATGTTGCCGTCCCTGCTTTTGCTCCACAGCATAGGCTCCCGGATTTCTTCATCAGGTTTTGAACCCTTCATCCCAATCTCTTCCCCGTAATAAAGGAATGGATTACCCGGGAGTGTCAGCATTATAGCTGCAGCCATGCGTGCATGATCTTTATTTCCGCTGAACTGACTCATGACACGGTTTTGATCATGGTTAGCAAGGAATATCGCATCCACGAATTCTCCTTGTGATTTCTCCGCGAACAGCTCATAGTTGCGGACCCATTGAATCAAAAATCCGCCGTTTTGCTCACCACTTACCGTCCGAATGATTTGATCAGCCAGTCCAAAGTTAAAACCGGAATCAAATGCATTTTCTAAATAAGGGGCAATAGATACTGGGGAGTTCTCCCACACTTCTCCTACAATATAAGCATCTTCCTTCACTTCATTCATCGCTGCTCGAAATTCCTGCCACCATGCTACATTTTTTGTAGTGGTCTCCGGACTCCGGTCACTTTGTAAATCCTCGTAGATGTGTTTTGCTGCATCCAGACGGAATCCGTCAAAACCTTGGGTAAGCCAAAACTTCCCGATTTTCATCATCTCTTCGCGAACGATTTCCTGATCAAAGTTCAGATCCGGCATACCGCTCCAGAAGGTTCCCAGATAATGATTACCGTTCTTCTCATGCCATGCCGGGCCGCTACTTGCTGCACTGAGTCCGGATGGATCTACATTCAGATCTTCTGCCCATCTATACCATGCACGGTGAGTGTTATCTGAGGAGGCTGCAGACTGGGTAAACCAAGGATGCTCTGTGCTCGTATGGTTAACGACCAGATCCATAATGACTTTCATCCCCCGCTCATGTGCTTCTTCTAATAGATGTTGTACATCTTCCATCGTGCCATATTCCGGATTTATTCCGTAATAGTCCGTGACATCATATCCGTGATAACTAGGTGACGGGTTAATCGGCATAAGCCAAATTCCTTCTACCCCGAGATCGTCACCTCCGGGTTTCCCATCATTTAAATAATCCAGCTTTTCTATAACCCCGTTTAAATCTCCAATGCCATCGCCATCTGAATCATAAAAAGATCGAACAAAGATTTCATAATATACTCGGCCCGGCTGTTCATCAATAACAGCTGCAGAATCAGAACCGTTAGAAGCAGGCGGATCTGCCTGCCCCTGTGTATGATCGGGTTCTTGCTGCTCCTGGGGATCGGTTCTGTCCCCATTATTGGCTGCATCACTGCAGGCCGCTGTGAGACAGATAGAACATATCAATATACTTGCACCCATCCATTTCTTCCAAGCGAACTTATCCTTAAGAATAGGTATCACCCTTTCGTTGCGCCTGCTGTCAGCCCATCAACGAGGAAGCGCTGCAAGAACATATAGAGAAGTGTGATCGGTACAGCAACGAGAACGGAACCTGCAGCAAACAAAGTGAATTCTGTACTGGAATAACTATTTACAAGCTCATAAAGTCCAACAGCAAGTGTCCAATTTTCACGTGACCGCAGAATAAGCCTCGCAAAAATAAAATCAACCCATGCGCCGCTGAATGTCATTAGTGAAATATACGTAATGATGGGTCTCGAAAGCGGCAGAATAATACTAACAAAGATTCGCATATGACTTGCTCCATCAAGTAAAGCCGACTCTTCGAGCGCTCTAGGAATCGTATCGAAGAATCCCTTGGCAACGAACATTCCGAGTGCCGCACCCGATGTATATACGAGAATCAGTGCCAGCGGTGAATCAAGCAGGTTCATCTGCAGCAACATAACGTACACCGCAATCATGCTCATAAATCCAGGGAACATCCCCAGAATAAGAACGACGGACATCGCTGTTTTACGTCCTTTAAAACGGAAACGAGACATGGCATATGCCGTGAGAACTTGAATGATCGTTCCAAGTATCATACTTGTGACTGCGATCTTCAGTGTATTTCCGTACCACTTCAAGAAAGGAATATCCTTATCCGCCTGAGGCTTAAAGAGGTCTACATAATGCTGTATAGTGAACTTTTCAGGAATGATGGTCTCACTATACAAGGAGTCCCCCAGTTTAAAGGAAGACATAATAATCCACAAAGCAGGATAGATACATACAATCGCTATGAGTATCAGCAAAATATAGCTAAAAGTAAGCTTAATTCTCTTTTTTCTTTTCATTGAATCATATCCTCCTCTTTAAACGAACGGCTTCTACGATAGTTGTAGATTGAGAACGAGGCAATGATTAAGAAAATAAGAATCCCGATCGCAGAGGCAAAGTTGTATCTTTGATTATCAAGCGTCAGTTTGTACAGCCAAGTAACAAGCAAATCCGTACTTCCGGCAAACGCATAATCTCCATTCGCGGGAGCACCGCCTGTTAACAGGAAAATCACGTTAAAGTTATTGATATTCCCAGCAAACTGCATTATCAGAATCGGTGCAGTCTGAAACAGAACAAATGGCATTGTAATATTGCGGAATTTTTGGAATCCGGAAGCCCCATCTACTTCAGCAGCTTCATATAAATCTTTTGGAATCGCCGTTAATACCCCGAGCACGAGAATCATAGATACAGGGATCCCGATCCACATGTTAACGAGAATAACGGTCACCTTCGCCATAAACGGATCATTAAGCCATGGAACTTGCCCCAATCCGAGCATACCGAGATACTGATTAATGGGCCCGAACTGAGAGTTCAGGATATTTTTCATGATAAGTAAAGAAATGAATTGCGGAATCGCATAAGGAAGTATAAAAATAGTACGCCACATCGTTTTGAAGCGAATACCATGCTGCTGAATCAGGAGTGCGACGAGTATACCGCCAAAATAAGTAGTCACTGTAGCTACGACAGCCCAGATAATCGTCCAGGTCAAAACACCATAGAACGTTTTACTCCAGGCTTTCAGGGTAAAGAGACTTTTGAATGTCTCAAGTCCAACCCAGTCTACCAGGTTCTTTGGCGGAATATGATCCGGTGCAGAATAATTGGTAAATGCCATTAGAATCATGAACAGAATCGGAAGAACTGTGAAAAAGAGTACGCCGACCGTTGGTAGCGAAAGCAGTAAATAAGGAAATCCTTTATCAAGGAGATGCTTAGTGGTATCCCGGAAAGAAGGTGCTTCTTTTCCTTCATCGCGAAGCTGACCGATTCTCCGAGCATCCCGGATGTTACCGATATAAAATAATACGAACAGCACGATATAGATCAATGCAGCAAGTCCGTAAATCATCATAAAAATAGAATGGTCCCCAGGGACGTTCTGATAGAGTCTTCCTACCTTCTCCATTCGAGAAGGTGCATCACCCAGTGTTACGAGACCCCATAAGTTCGCTCCGAACTGTGCAATGATGAGATAAATACTAATGATCTCAGCAAGCATGAAAATGGCACCTTTCACCCACTGACGGTGATAGAATTGTCCAAGTCCCATAAACAATGCTGAAAGTATGGTCCCTTTACGGGCATGGCTTGCTCCGGCTGTTTGCGGTTTGCCGGTTGACATCATGGTGGAGGATTGTCCTTTACTCATCGTATGTTCCCAGCCCTTCCTTCCGGAAAATAGTGATGAACCACCTCCGGAGATATGATGTTCCGGCGGTGGCCTCTTTTTTATCTGCTATTTGAATCCATTACATAACTCATTTCTATTCTTTTTAAGATCCAGTCTGAATGTTGCTCTTCATTTGTTCTACAACATTATCCATCACTGCTTTAGGATCCTTACCGTTATTCCACAAGTCAGACAATGCAGCTTCCATTGGGGACCATAACTGAGCCATTGCAGGAATGGAAGGCATCGGAATGGAGTTCTCAAATTGGGCAAGGAAGGCCGAAGCAATCTCATCGTTTTTCACAGCTTCACTTGCCGCTGCTTCTGTATTCGCCGGAAGTGCTCCTGTCATTTCAAAGTTTTTCATTTGGTTTTCTGAATTGGTAATAAATTCAGCAAACAATTTTGCTGCATTAGGATATTTTGTGTAGGCATTTACAAAATAGCTTTTCACCCCAGAGAAAGGTTTCATGGGATCACCATTGGGAAGAGCAGGATATACTCCTACACCCAGATTCGTTACGCCTTCTTTCAGAGAACCTACATCCCAAGGACCGCTAATATTCATAGCGAGTTTACCCGAAGTAAATAAGGATTTACGAATATCGCCGTTAACATCAGAAGATTTAAGCGGCATGAGTTCTTTTAGTGACTGAAGGAAGGTAGCTGCTTCTATACCTTGTTCACTGTTCAAACCGATATCTGTTGGATCTGTGCCGTCACTGCCGAATACATAAGCACCGTATCCCCCGAAGAAAGGATAAGAGCTATAACCGTTTCCTACATCCCACATAATGGCGAACTTATTGGCTTTCGTATCGTTAAAAGTAGCTGCGAATTCCTTAACTTCATCCCAATTGGCTGGAACTGCGTCAATCAGATCCTTATTGTAAAATACAGCCGTTGTCTCTACAGACTTCGGATATCCATATAAGATGTCTTCATAAGTTAAAGCATTTACAGCAATCTCACTGTTTCTTGCTCGAATATCTTCTTCAAACCAGTCATTCGGCATAATTACACCCGCGGTTACCCCTTGCCCTATTTGATCATGTACACCGGAAAATATGTCAGCACCAACACCAGCCGGTCCATCCGTAACCATTTGGGTCATCCCTTTATCCGCACCAAGTTCCGTGTAAGATACTTTGACTCCATACTTCTCTTCAAATGCAGCGGCTGCCTGTTCCACAAAACCTTTTTGGTCTCCGCCGTCCCAGATCGTAAGCATCGCTCCTTCTTCTGGCGTAAGTTCTTCGATTTCAGCAGGAGGTGCTTCATTATCCGGGGTAGTTCCTGCTTCTCCAGGATTGGTAGAAGTATCGTTACCTCCACTGCCGCATGCAGCAAGCAAAACCGTCATTGCAAGTGAGATTGACATGAAACTGAATTTTTTCCCTTTTTTCATTTGTAATCATCCCTTCCCCTTTTTTTGCTGCGCATACACCCTCTTTTGTCACTGTATGTACACAGCAACAAAAACCCACTGAACTTGTTCGAATCGGCAGAGATTCTCTGTTTCTTCACTGCCTTTCAGAAATCAGAATCAACGATATTCTCCATTGTGCAAACGTTTGTCTTGATTCGTAAATTTCTGCTTTCATTCGCTAAGTATTCAGTGTATGTATTCTAAAAACATGTAAATATTGGTAGGTAAGCGCTTTATTATCAAATTAATCATACCTGACAAAACCATTTTGTTAAAACGTTTGCACAGTTCAAATTCGTCCATATTACGCTACTTTCTATAATAAACCTAATATTTACTCTTTATTACAATGTCTACCTTTTATTTTCTCCGATTTATAACTGAAATGTTGATAAGACATGATTTTTCTTATTAAGAAACGTAAGAAACCGTATCGTTTTCCAGTAAAATAATGACATAATGGCAGTAAACTAACAAAATTCTTCATTTACAAAGTGGTAAATTATGAATTACCATATCGATACAACGCAAACGGTTTCATTAAGGAGTGAAAGTAAGTGGCGGTAACGATCAAAGACGTAGCAAAACTGGCAGGTGTATCTCCTTCCACTGTATCCCGTGTGCTTTCTGGACATCCTCGTATCAGTCACAAAACAGCTAGTAAAGTACGCGATATCATGCAGGAACTTGGTTACCATCCCAATATCATGGCAAAAAGTCTTGTATCCAAAACAACCAAGAGTATTGGGGTAATCTTGCCTAAACCGGCAGAAGAATTATTCCTCAATACCTTTTTTATGGAACTCATTCGAGGAATTGTCACCCAGGCAAATCGATCGGGATATGATATTGTCATCAGTTCGGGTGCGAATGAACAGGAAGAAGTCAGCGCTGTTCAACGGCTGGTATATGGCGGACGTGTAGATGGAGCGATCTTACTCTATTCCAGGCAGAATGACCCTGTTGTCGAATTTTTATATCAGGAGAATTTTCCTTTTGTACTGGTTGGAAGAAACGAGCAATATCCTGACCTTCTATCTGTCGATACGGATAATATACAAGCAGCCTATGATGCTACTCGTCATCTGATCTCGTTCGGGCATGAACGGATCGGTTTTGTAAGCGGACCAAAAAATTTAATGGTATCGAAAGATCGATTAAACGGCTATCATCAAGCCATGAAAGAAGCAGGACTTACGGTGAAGCCAGACTGGATTGTGGAAGATGATTTCTTGCAGGAGAGCGGATACCGAGCCATGTCATTCTTCATGAATTTACCTGAACGCCCCACCGCGCTCGTTGTCATTGATGATGTAGTCAGCTTCGGAGTTCTTCGCGGTCTGAACGAGCTTGGATTCAAGGTCCCTTCTGACTTATGTATTGTCAGCTTTAATAACAATCCCCTGTCGGAATTGTATAGCCCACCCCTAAGCAGTGTAGATATCGGGATCTATCATCTAGGATATGTCGCCTCACAAGCACTCATTCAGGCCATACAAGATGAGGATAAGTCCTTATTCAGTAAACGTCATATCATTCCTCATCGGCTGATTGTTAGAGAATCATCCATGCATCATCTCTCTAAGCGAACGATATAGTTTCTACACACACCTGCTCATGAAAAACAGCACAGTACCCGCAGTCTTTATAGACAGCGGGTACCTTCGTTTTCTACTCTCCCTCATCTGATGACCCCTTCTGATCCAGCACTTTGTTCTTAATCAGTGTAATAAATTCAAGCTTCATACTCTGCAGAGCATCTTCTTCAGGCATCGGAATATATTTGCTTAATAGCCGCATATCAGATTCAAACATATCTAGTAACTCTTCCATTGCGGCCGTATCCCCTTGCTGTACATCATGAACAAGTCTTAGGAACTCATTCTCTCCGATAGACTCTGAATTGTTTTTCTTCTCCATTTGTTCACCGCCTGCTGACTAATATTCAGTGCTTTTGCAATCTCTGCCTCACTTTGATCTTCCAAATAAAATAAACGAATGACTTTTTGTCCCGTAACCGAGGGAATCAGTCCGAGAATATACTCAATGAACAGTTTGGATTCGATCTCCTGCTCAGGAGATAAGGTCGAGATTAATAGCAGTTCTGTTTTTAATGGAAGCTCTCTTTGCCGTTCGGCACGAACACGATACTGAAGACGCCACGCGATTCGTTTGAGTTCTTTTTGATAATAGTGGACGGTACTACTCATAACTAACACCTCTTTTTTCAAATTATAGGAACATTTGTTCCCTCTTTGTTGCTATTATAATCCCTCCACCTTTTTCTTCCAAGTCCTAAATTAAAAAGTAGTTATTCCTACTCTTTCTTCTCTAGGTCTTTTGACCTTCACCTACTCACTGATTCAATCTGCCAATCTCTAGGTACAGTTAGATAAGGAAACTTTCAGCTACAGAAGAAGGTCACCACTTAAGAAAAAAATATTTTTATAACGGGTTGTATTTTTACTCTTCTCAACTCCTATATTAGTGAACAACAAAATAAATGAGAGAAGAAAGAGGAGGAATAAATATGAGCTGCAAACAAGAAAATTTAGTAGTTGAAACACTGGTGGTACCGGGGAACATTAATATTGATATTGCTTCCGCCAAAGCGGGTGACGAGCGCAGATTAATGCTCAGTGATAATCCAGAGACACTGACACAAGAGATTCTGACAGAGCCGTTCTCGACACTTTGGCATGATGTGGTAGTCACTTCCAAACGATCGATGAAACACCGCATCTTTGGATGGCACTACAATCGTACAGGTGCTCCCGTGCGAATTGGAGTGACTATTGAAAACAAAGATGAGGAGCAGATCGAAGTTCGTCACATCGAAAGAGATCTGAAGCTTAGTCCCTCAACAGGACACTGGATTATTGATGTGGGGCAATGTCTTGCCAAGTCATGCATAGGCGGTACTTTGGATCGACTGAAACCGGTAGACCCTTATAAATTCGGTAAAAGAGTGTCTCTTATTGAGGAGTTTATAGTCGAGGATGACGTGCTTGCAGGGTTTATCTATGAATTCACTGTAGAACACGCAAGCGGCAAGGGCGGGCAGAATTACGAGATTCGAACCGTTGTCTCAAAAATAGAAGATAAGGATCTTCGCGAGATTACCTCCGCTCCTATTGCTCCTCGGCCTGCACCACAAGCGCATCCTCGCGGCAGCTGGACTTTCTCTGAGACCGATGCAACTACTCCTGTATATCGGGTGGGACAAAGTGCTAACTATCGCACCTGTGCCGGTACGAAACTAACGGGAGAACTTCCTGCCGATCTGCTCTTCACTGCGGACAGCAGCACGCTTCCTGCATCCATGACAAACCGCGGACAATTCGGAGCTGTCTATCAAGTAAATATTCCGATTCTTAATGAGACCAACCGAGAGGCTGTCGTTCGTATTCGAGTGAACCCTCGCGGTGGTGCCTTTGCTGGGGCAGCACTCATTGATGGTAAAACCTACGGTATTCCCCTTCTTCGCAATAATACACAGGCAAGTCCCATTGCGGACGTTACTGTTCCACCGGGTGCAAGCTCTTATTCCTTCAAATACATGACGGCGGGCAGCGCAAGTACACCACTTGGCATTTATGTAACGACCCTGACGCAAGAAGTGTAATAAAAATCTACGATTCATGATTTATCTATCAAGATCAACTAAGGATCCCTCGCTATCCATCCCCACAAAAAAAGCCTTGCCCCAACCGAGTTATACTCGGACGAAGGGCAAGGCTTTATAGTGACTATAGAGACCAATCACGATCAGTCTACAATCAGGACGCTGGAATGATCAATTGTTGACCTACTTGCAGCGTGTATACATTGCTAATCTTGTTTGCTTTTACAATAGCATTCCAATCTACTCCATACTTCAAGCCAATACGGTACAGGTTATCCCCTTTTTTCACCACGTGTACTTTGTCTTTGCTCGCTTCCGGTTTGGACGGCTTCTGCGGCTTAGACGGTTGTACTGGGGTCGATGGTTTCTCTGGTGTTGGTGTTGGCGTAGGAATCGGAGTCGGTGTTGGTTCCGGTGCAGCCGTTGTATTGCCTGCCAGATTCAATGCATACTTACCGAATCCATCTTTTCCTTCACCTAGATAGGTCATCACTTTGCTCAGTTCTGGATCTGATTCCACTAATTTTTTCGCTTCTGTCGCTGTATTAAAAATAACTTCTGGATTCCCGCTTACTGCGGAGAATGACCAGTTTCCATCCGCAGATGGATTAATCGTTTTGTTCTCCGTAATATAATCAATGATGACTTGGCGGCTCTCATCGGGTGCAGCGAGGACAATTCGTTTCCCATCTGGATTAGCAAGTTTGGAAGATCCCGCACGGTAGTTATTGGTTGCTACGATAAATTTCTTCTGCAAGTCGATCGCTTTCCCTTCAAATTGAAGGTTCTTAATGCGGCTCGCTGAAGCATTGACTATATTTCCTTTTGCATCATATTTACTCGGCTGGGTTACATCGATTTCGTAGGTTACGCCGTCAATCACATCGAAGTTATACGTCGGAAAATCAAGATTAACCAGCTCTTGTTCTCCCGCCTTACTCGGATCAATCTGATTGAACTGTCCTGCAGACCATTCGAGCCATTCTTTAATCTCTGCTCCGTTCACTTCCACCGCATGTAGTGTATTCGGGTACACATAGAGATCTGCTACGTTCTTGATTGCAATCGTTCCTGTAGGGATATCCGTGTAGTAGTCCGCCCCCATACGTCCGCCTGCTTTAAAAGGAGCACCTGCAGACAATACCGGAGTACCTTCGTATTTAGTGCCTTTCAGTTTGTTCTCGATATACCATTTCTGCGCATTCGTTACAATCTGAATGGAAGGATCATCTTGTACAAGTGCAAAATAGCTCGTGATCGGCGCCGTTGTCGTTCCTACCGGCCCACGCACATAATCCACTGTCGCTTTATGCTCGTCCGCTATGGAAGCTACGATCTCTTTGTCTGCTTCGACGATTGCTTTTTTATTTGCTGCATCATAAATTGGGCTTGATACCGATTTTGAATCTACCACTTTCCATTTACCATCTACCTGCTCTAACTGTAAATCAATAACCCCCAGATTATCTCCCCAAGCTCCAGGTTCTACAGCGGCAACACCATTAATCGTCCCTTTTTCAAGATTCACACCTTTTTGATCTGCAAATGCACTTCCGGGGAAAACCTTATGGGCATGTCCGAACAGAATGGCATCAATACCATCCACTTCACTCAGCGGAAGAACCGCATTCTCTGCCATATCCGCCGGCGGATTCTGGTCGTAACCGGTATGAGCAAGAGCAACGATAAGATCTGCCCCTTTTTCTTTCATTTCAGGAACAAACTTCGCTGCCGTTTTTACAATATCTTTGGCAATGACTTTACCTGTAAGGGAAGAACTGTCCCACTGCATGATCTGTGGAGTAACTAGTCCAATCACGCCCACTTTCAGTGTATGTTCCTTACCGGATTCATCTTTTACTTTCTTCTCAATCATTTCATAAGGTTTAAAATAGTTCACGTCGTTGCTTTCATCCTTATCGCCATCATCTTTATAAATATTTGCGTTCACATAAGGAAAATCAGCGCCTTTAAGCGTTTGATTCAAGAAATCAAGTCCATAGTTAAACTCATGGTTCCCAAGCGTTGCTGCATCATAATCCAGCAGATTCATTGCTTTATATACAGGGTGAACCTCAGCACCCTTCAGCGGCTTCACTTTGGCTACATAATCACCGAGCGGATTGCCTTGAATAAGATCACCATTATCAAACAAAAGACTATTGGTCGCTTCACTCCGAGCTTGTTTAATGAGGGTAGCGGTTCTTGCCAGACCATACGTTTCAATTTCCTGATCACTGTAGTAATCATAATCCAGCAGATTCACGTGAATATCAGTTGTCTCCAGAATACGAAGTTTCACTTTTGCTGCATCCGCAGCAGAGACAGGTTGTCCTGGAATAGCGAATAATTGAAACAACAAAGCCGCGGTAGTCAGACCTGCTAATAATGGTTTACGTGATCTCAAAAGAACCCCTCCAAATTTTCATCCCAATAGTACTGGAAATAATATACTTCTGACAGATATTCTAAACTATTTATTCTTGGTATAAAAGTGTAAATTTAACTAAAATATCACCTTTAAGTGTACTTTTATACAAAAAAAGAAAGAAAGAACGATCTATACGATCGCCTTTCTTTCTAAAGACACTAAGCTATAAGGTCATGTGATATTTATGCTTCCCATACCTGTTTTTCTTGCCCTTTACCTGTATATTCAATCCGGTTTGGAGTGATATCCAAAATGACGTAGTTCGGGTCTTCCGGCCCGCTGAACCATTTGCTAAACTCATCATTCCACAGTTTCTTACGCAGACCGCCGTCCTTCGTTACACTCGCGGTTCCTTCTATCTCAAGTATATCTTTGGTACCGCCGGCTTCGTAACCCATCAGTAAGCTTACATTCGGGTTATCCTCGAGCTCCTCTACCTTATGAGTGCAGCGGTTTGTTGCCATATGAATGTTCAGACCATCATTAAAAACAGCCATGTATCTTAATTTCGGTTTCCCTCCCTCTACAGTTGCCAAGGAACCAAAATGATTATTCTCTATGCCCGTTATAATTGCACGTTCAAGATCTGTTTTATTCATTGTATTTGTCTCCTTTCAAGAGCGAAGTTTGTAATTATAGTAAAAATGATCTGTTACTATAGTGTACCCGTCTCTCGAAAGTTGAACCGTATTTTACGCTTGCACTGCCGTACAGATAAGGGTTTCTCTCCCTCCCATATAAGGCCGAAGCGCCTTAGGAATATAGATGCTTCCATCCTCCAACTGATGATTCTCCAGCAGCGGAATTAAGATTCTTGGTGAAGCTACTGCTGTATTGTTCAGCGTATGCACATATTTTAATTGTCCATCTTGATCTCGGTAGCGAATGTTCGAACGACGTGCCTGAAAGTCATGCAAGTTCGACGACGAATGGGTCTCTCCATAAGCTTTCCTGCTTGGCATCCAGGTCTCCATATCGTATTGTTTGTACGTTTTCTGCGACATGTCTCCCGTACAGACAGCCATAACTCGGTATGGCAACTCTAGCGCCTCTAGCAGCTGTTCGGCATAACCTGTAATCTCCTGATGAACTCTCTCCGACACATCGTCATTTGCTTCTGTTAGAACAACCATCTCTACTTTAGCAAACTGATGGACACGGTAGAGTCCTCTAACATCCCGTCCGGCCGACCCCACTTCACTGCGGAAGCTCGTCGATACAGCAGCAAGGCGAATCGGCTCAGTTACATCAACAACTTCCCCGGCATAATACGAGATCAGCGGAACTTCCGAAGTGCCGACGAGGAACTTATCCTCTTCTTCCAGCGCATAGGTCTGATCACGACCTGTAGGAAAGAAACCGGTATTAATCAGCGCCTCTTCACGTACCATAATCGGTACATCCATCGGTATAAATCCGTGCTTCATCACGATATCCAGCGCCAGCTGCTGAACGGCCCGGTGCAATAGTACGCCGTCTCCTTTTAAATAATAACTTCTCGAACCGCCGACTTTCACTCCGCGAGGGACATCAAACAGATCGTGCATTTCCCCGAGCTGCATATGATCCTTGATGGTAAAATCCCTTACTCTTACTTCACCCACTTTCCGCACGAGTACATTGTCTTCATCCGATTTCCCGATCGGGGTGTCCTTCGAGACGATATTCGGAACGAGCATCATCTGTCTTTCATACTCTTTCTCAGTCTCAGACAATTCCTTGTCTATTTGTTCAATACTAACGCCCAGCTCTCTAATCTCTATCCTCAGCTGCTCGGCTTCTTCCTTTCGTCCTTCTTTCATGAACTGGCCTACTTTTTGCGATCCTTTATTCCGCTGCCCGCGCAGCTTCTCTACTTTAGTAATGAGTTCTCTTCTTCTGTCATCTGTTTTTATAAGTTCTTTTACCGATAGGCTCATATTCTTCAGCCTTGCAACTTCCTCTACCTCATCTGCATGCTCTCGTATCCAGTTCATATCCAGCATACCGCTCACATCCCTGTCGTTATTTTATAAAAAAAGACAAAGAGCGCCCTCATCCCTTGGGACGAGGAGCGCTCTATATGCTCGCGGTGCCACCCAATTTATTGAAATGAATACGGATCCGTGCACATTTCAATCACTTTGGTTCCGCGGTAACGGGCGGTGCCGATTAACTTAGGGGATATCCATATTCCCTTAACGAAAATGCCTCCGAGTTGGAATCTCTTCACTGGCATTTTAACCGATTTTTAGTTGGCATTATTATAATGTAGCATTCCCCTATTCGCAACCTTTTTATGCAATGAATCGGTTCTGCTTGTTTCTATTATCTGGACATGCCTGTTATATAAGACTATAATACATGGTTGTAACACCTTAACTTTATAATGTACTCAAGGGGTGCTGGTTAAGCCGGCTGAGATAGTATCCGTGAATAACGTGCAGATACGTACCCTGTAACCTGATCTGGATAATGCCAGCGTAGGAATGGAGAAATATATTAGGGCTTTCTACTTCATGTAGAAATATACCCGTTCCCTTACGTACAAGAGCATCCCGATCCGGGATGCTTTTTTTTATGATGAAAAAGTAGCTTACAGGTGCATTCTAAAGGAATCTAAGACATCTAAAGGAGAGGGAAACATTGCAGAGAAAATTAGGTACTTTCATACTGCTTGCCATACTCACCATCGTCACGGCCTGTGGAAATGCCGGAAATGGCACTTCAGGAGAGCAGAACGGGACAGATGGAGCAGCAGGGGATGAATCACTTCGTGATATCAAAGTGGTACTCGATTGGACTCCAAACACGAATCATACCGGGCTGTATGCTGCGGTAGATCAAGGATTTTATCAAGAAGAAGGATTGAACGTCGAGATTATTCAACCTGGACAAGCAGGTGCAGATACTATGGTCGCTTCTGGTGAAGTGCCTTTTGGAGTAAGTTATCAGGAAGGTGTGACTCAGGCTCGTACCCAAGGCGTACCTATTGTGTCCATCGCAGCAGTCATTCAGCATAATACATCAGGTTTTGCTGCTCCAGCTGATCGAAACATCAAGTCACCTAAAGATTTTGAAGGTAAAACTTATGGCGGCTGGGGCTCCCCGATCGATTCTGCCGTTCTTGATACCATTATGAGTCTCGAAGGCGGCGATGTAGATAAGGTGTCTAATGTGAACATGGGCGATGCGGATTTCTTTACAGCGATCAAGCGTGACATTGATTTTGCATGGATCTTCTATGGTTGGACCGGAATTGAAGCTGAGCTGCGCGGTGAGGCTATTGATATGTTTTATGTCAAAGATTACTCCGAGAAGCTTGATTACTATACACCGGTTCTGATCTCCAATGAAAAAACAATTAACGAAGACCCTGAACTTGTAAAAGCATTTATGCGTGCAACCACCAAAGGTTACGAGTATGCGATTGAACATCCAGAAGAGGCAGCCGGTATTCTAAGCGCAGCTGTTCCCGATCTCGATGAAGATCTTGTGCTGGCCAGTCAGAAATGGCTGAGCCCAAAATATCAGGATGATGCTTCTCGCTGGGGCGAGCAAAAGGCAGAAGTATGGCAGAACTACTCTGACTGGATGGTAGAGCATGGGCTTCTCGATCAGCCGCTGGAAGTAGAAAAAGCATACACAAATGAATTTTTACCAACTGAATAATTTGGTTATTACCACTTATGAAGGAAAGAGAAGGTGATTCACCATGGCAAAAACACTACTCAGCATTCAGGTCATACCGAAAACACCGAATGGAGAAGATTCCATTCCTTATGTAGATAAGGCGATTGAGGTCATTCAACAGTCCGGACTTACATATCAGGTTAATCCGCTCGAAACCACACTCGAAGGAGAACTTCCTGAGCTGCTTGAGGTGGTCCGCCAAATGCATGAAGTACTGATTGAAGCAGGTAGTCCAAGTGTGATCTCTCAGATTAAGATCGCTCATTATCCTAGCGGAATCAGTATGGAAGGTCTTACGGAGAAATATCGCCCATGAGTTCTTGGTGGAAAAGCGTATGGCCGCCTCTTACGGCAGTCATCCTCTTCTTAGCGGTGTGGCAAATTGCCGTGCCGCTTTTTCATATTGAGAAGTGGATTCTGCCGAGTCCTGCCGATATAACGAAAGAAGCAATTGCACAGGCTGCAAGTCTCACCGAGCATACCTGGGCGACGGCGCAGCTGACTTTGCTTGGGTTCTTGATTGGTACAAGCGTTGGACTCCTCACGGCGATGCTACTTCATCTTGTCCCATTTTTGAAATCGGCTTTATATCCGCTGCTTATTCTTAGTCAGAATATTCCGACGATTGCCCTTGCTCCTCTGCTCATGATCTGGTTTGGCTTTGGACTCCTTCCCAAAATCATTGTCATTACGCTGGTTTGCTTCTTCCCTGTTGCCGTATCCACCATGGATGGACTGACGCAGACAGATCGGGGAATGATGAACTACATGCGAATGGCCGGAGCAAGCAAAGCGCAAATTTTCCGAAAATTAGAAGTTCCGCATGCGCTCCCTTCCGTTTTTTCCGGTGTAAAAATTGCCGCTACTTATAGTGTTATGGGTGCCGTGATTGCGGAGTGGATTGGAACGGATCGCGGTATCGGTTATTATATGATGCTTCAAAAATCTGCCTACCGTACCGACCGGGTTTTTGTTGCAATGGCAATCATCGTCCTGTTAAGTCTGGTCCTATTTGCGATCATCGCTCTACTGGAGAAGATACTTGTCCGCTGGCGGGGAGCGAATACGAAGTAATATTTCTGCAGGAGTCAGCAAATAAAACAATCATTCTCGGAATAGAAAGGAGATAACCACACATGAATGTACCCGCTCTAGAAGTCAGAGAGATCGCTCTCTCCTTCCGTGAGAAGAAGAAAAACCTGCAGGTTCTTAAGGATATTTCACTTACGGTTCGGAAGGGAGAATTCGTCTCTATTGTCGGTCCTTCCGGCAGCGGCAAGAGCTCTCTATTTCAAATTATTGGCGGTCTTCTTGTTCCCGGGGCAGGAAGTATCCATATGAATGGAGAAGTGGTAACAGGTGAACGAGGGCATATCAGCTATATGCCCCAGCAACCGGCGCTTTTTCCTTGGCGAACGATCATAGATAATATCAAGCTTTCTAGTGAGGTCGCTCCTCGTAAGCCTACCGATGATACCCGGAAGCCTAACGAAGAACAGATCCTTCACTGGATTAGACAAGCGGGCCTTAATGGTTTCGAAAATGCCTATCCCCATATGCTCTCTGGCGGGATGCAGCAGAGGGCCGCTTTCGTACGCGCGCTACTGAGTCCTCAGGAGCTCATGCTGCTTGATGAGCCATTTAGTGCGCTTGATGCGCTCACTAGAAGCGAGATGCAGGAGTGGCTGCTCGGTATATGGGAACAGGACCGCCGATCGGTTCTCTTTATTACTCATAATATCGAAGAAGCTTTATTACTATCTGACCGAATCTATGTATTTTCCAGCCGGCCTGCCACCGTAATTCATGAGATACAGGTTCCTTTTGCAAGACCAAGACAAGAACAAATCACCGAGAATCCTGACTTTCTTGCTTTAAAGAGACAGATGTCAGGCTGGTTACGCGCGGAAAAAGAACGAGACCGCCCGTTGTAATCTATACAAGGAGGTGAAGAACACTTGCAGCAAACCGAGGAGTTTGGATGTCCGGTCATTGATGCACATATTCACCTCGATCAGTATGAGGATGATATACAGCCGCTACGGTTATCTCTTGCTCCGAACGGAGTGAAATCAGTAATTGCAGTATCTACTCAGCTCGCCTCTTGCCAGAAAATAGAGAGGGTTGCGGCCGCTGCACCTGACATAATCTATCCTGCCTATGGATATCATCCAGAACAATCGATCCCAACTGTGGAACAGCTGAATGAACTGCTGGACTGGATGGAGAATCACACCGATTCCATGATCGCTGTTGGGGAGGTTGGATTGCCCTATTATTCACGGATGGAAGCAGAAAAGACCGGGCAGCCTTTTGATATGGACCCTTATATATCCATGCTGGAGCAGTTTATTATCTTTGCTAAGAAGCATGATAAACCAATTATTCTCCATGCAGTCTATGAGGATGCCGATCTTGCCTGTGATTTGCTGGAGAAGCATCAAGTGAAGAAAGCCCATTTCCACTGGTTTAAGGGACCCGATGAGACGATCCGCAGAATGGCCGAGAATGGATACTATATTTCATTCACACCCGATCTCGTATATGAAAAAGAAATTCAGGATCTAGCAAGCAAATATCCGCATGATCAAATTATGGCAGAGACCGATGGTCCATGGCCTTTTGAAGGGCCTTTTGCTGCTCATAAAACCCATCCCCGGATGGTAAAAGACGTAATTCGTGCCTGGTGTGATGTCACTGGGGTTAAGCTTGAAATTGCCGCAGAACTGTTTTATAAGAATACGAAACAGTTTTACAACCTATATTCATAGTTTACGTACGCTAATACTCGCTCTACATACGTGGAGAGCCCCTCGCGATTTCATGCGAGGGGCTCTCCTTTTTTATTCGTATAACAAATGAAATAAGATACTATCGTTTCATGAATCCCTTACCTTCAAGGAATGATTTCAACTGAAGACGAGCGGGCTGTGTCAGTCGCTTCGCCATCATCTCAGACCAGGTAGCAGACTGCTTCCCGTCAGAACGTTCACGCATGTAAGCTGATAAGGTCTCATCATATTCTTTTACCCCGGCCAAAGACTGCTCTTTGTTATAGCCGTTTCTATGCAATACAGCGTTCAACGGAAGACGCGGACGAAGCACAGGTTCCTGATCCGGTACACCAAGGCACATACCGAATACGGGGTACATGAGTTCAGGAAGTCCCAACACTTCTGAAACTTCTTCGATGTTATTACGGACTCCGCCAATGTACACAACACCCAGTCCCAGCGATTCCGCAGCAACAGCTGCATTCTGTGCAGCAAGAGCCACATCAATGGTAGCCACCGTAAAGTTCTCCATCGTATCTTCGTAGGTTTCCGTTCCTGCCGCCTGCGTTGCAGCCGTTTCACGAAGTCTGTACATATCTGCGCACCACACAAGGAAAACAGGGCACTCGTTTATATAAGCTTGGTTCCCCGCAAGTCCTGACAGCTTGGCTTTCAGCTCGGAATCTGTAACGGCAACAACACTATAGGCTTGTACGTTACTGGAAGTCGAGGCCATCTGCCCTGCCGCTATGATCGTTTCTAGTTGTTCCTCTGTTACGGGTTCATTTTTGTATTTCCGAATGGATTTGTGGTTCATCAATAAGTTGATTGTGTCGTTCATCTCTCATTCACCCCTTCTATTTAACCTTCAGATAGTCTTCAATGTCTTGCGGAACCTCATAGTACGTGCCATCAAGCCCACTCAGTACATGACCATCCCCAATATATACAAGATCTACTTTTGGAAAATGCATAAGAACTGCCTCTTTCGCACTTTCCGGATCTATCCCCTGTGATTCCTCAGGTGGCTCGATCGCCTTACCCTGGTTTAAGAGAGCAATCATAGCCGATAATTCTTGTTCATCCGTGATGGTCTTCGATGTATCTTCTTGGCGAATCAACACTTCACTGCTCCCTGTCAAGCTATCCGCATAAGGCGGTAATTCTTCCTTCTGCGAACAAGCAGAAAGAATCAGTATGAACAAAACACCTAACATAAGACCGTATTTCTTCATTATGTTTTCTCCTTCCTTGATGTGATTACAGAGATACACGAAATAAATTACCCATTTATGATCCTGTTCTACCTCGGATCGATCATTAGCAGGTAACAGACATGACTCTGAAAAGGACTATTTTCTCGTTCCATTAATTTATTTTAGCATGAATTACATCCGTGTAGTGATGAAGAACATCCTCGTATCTAGGAACTTATATCGACTTCATGTAGTCTATAGAGTAGTGAGGTGAGCAAGCTTGGATTACAGCGATCTTAAATATGCAGTTACGCTGGATAACGATACTTTATATCAAATCATGGACGACTATGGTAACGACGTATGGAATTATGCCTTCTTTCTGACCGGAAGCCGGGACCATGCCGATGATATTTCGCAAGTGGTTTTTATTAAGGCCTATCAAGGAATTCACACCTACCGGGGTGAAGCTTCTCTCAAAACATGGCTGATCACCATCACACGAAATACAGTTCATTCCTACCGGAGATCTCGTTTCTTTCGTCAGAGCCTCGGCAGTAAACTTTACTCGATAGATGATGAAAAAACAGCGGAAAGCAGTGCTTTAACCCAGAACAGCCGAATAGTCCCTTCTGCCGAATCGATCGTCCTGGAACAACATTACGAGGATTCAATATGGGAGATTATTATGAGCCTATCTGTCAAATCGCGGGAAGTACTCATTCTTGCCCTAAAATATGAAATGAAAATTCATGAGATCGCAAATATCCTCCACATATCCGAGGGTACAGTAAAATCGCGTCTTTCCAGAGCAAAGGAAAAGGTACAAAAAGAACTAGGGAGGCGGGCAGAATGACAAAACATCAGGAAGAGTGGGAAAAACGGGTTAAAATAGATCCTTTTGCAGATGAACCTTTCACAGAAGAGCACAAACGGCGAGTAATGCAGACGGTGCAGCGTATTTCACAGAATCCAGCTCCCAAAAGACAAACCATTTGGCTCAAACGCATTGTACCAGTCGCTATCTGCGGGAGTCTTCTAGCCGCAGTATGGTGGTTTCTGCCCGGTACGGAACTTACACATAGCCAGCCAGAAATGATCAGTATGAGCGAAGCTGGCCCATCTGCCGAGTCCACAGCGGAATCAACGGATAGCGAGCCTTACTCCATGACCCAGAAGGATACGAATAGAAACGCTATTGAGCATGAGGAGATGGCAGACTCGTTATTTAAAGAGGAGCAATCCAAATTGAGATTTTCGAATCAAGAACTTTGGTTACAAGATTTGATTAAAGAAGCTGATCTGATTGCCCAGCTTAAAATAACAAATTCAAATCGGAATGGACTTAGTCTGCAAGCGGATGTAGAGAAAATCATCATCTCGCACGTAAATGAGGTGCCAAGCGCACTGAAAATCAACCTAAGTGAGACTGTAAATCTGACTGATCTTCCCCTTGAGGCAAAAGATAGAGTTGTACTTTTTTTGAAGAAGACCGAAAAATTAGATACGTATGACCTTACAAGTGAGACTCAAGGTATATACGTTGTTTCTGAGGATGAACTTATTTCTTCGATTGAATCGTCAACCGATACTTTAACTGTACAAAATGTACCTTATAGCGAATTCGTAGAACATATCAAAGCCCTTGCGGATCAATAATCCCAAGGGCTTTGTTTTTTATTATTAGGCAAGTCCGAATAAATATACAAGTGCAAAACCAAGAATAGATAACAGAATCGAACCAATACCACCTGCAATAAAGGAAGGCAGTCCTTTTTTTCTAAATGTAGAAAACTGAACGCCGAGACCAAGACCAGCCATCGCCATACCAATCAAAAGATAAGAAATCGTAATGATACCAGAAACCATAGCAGGCGGGATAATACCCAGTGTGTTGATACCGCTCATGACCAAGAAACCAACAATGAACCAAGGAATGGGGATATCACGAACACTCATTTTTGTGCTGCCGCCGTGCTCGATGCGCTCCTTACGAGCACTCCACATCCCAATCACGATGGCAATCGGAACAAGCATAGCGACACGGGATAATTTGACAATCACCGCCAGATCGACTGCACTTTGACCGCCCGGATCTGCTGCTGCAATCACGTGAGCAATTTCATGCAGTGTTGCACCGGCAAAGATACCGTATCCAGATGCAGTTAATCCAAGTACAGGGTACAATAGCGTATAGAGTAAAGTGAAAATGGTGCCAAGAATAGCGACTGTTGCCGCGCTTATGGCTGTATCTTCATCACTTGCCTTTAACTGAGGAGAAATAGCGACCACTGCGGCCGCTCCGCAGATGGCTGTACCGCAAGCGGTTAGAATACCTAGCTTCTGATCCACTTTGAAGACTTTCGTCAGTACATATACCACCACGATAGCAAAAATAATATTGATAATAGCAATGGCCAGTACTTTAGGTCCTGCTTCAATTACGTCTGCCAAGTTAAGTCTTACTCCCAGCAGAATAATCCCGTACCTGAGTAACTTTTTACTGGAGAATGATATTCCGCCTGAGGCGTTCTTAGGAATAGGAAAGAATGCTCGGTAAAGCATCCCCAGCAAGATCGCAAGTACAAGCTGGCCCATAATACTTAAAAAAGGAAGCATTGCTAAAAATCTGGCGACAAGCGCGATAGCAAGTGTAATACCAATCCCAAAAAAGAAGCCTTGTTTACTTGGCCCTCTTTGGGGTGCAGCCATAGATTTGCTCATTTTCAAACACTCCTTGTTTAACCTAGATGACTTCTGTGTGTTCTATTGTCTTTACTATAGTTGATCCTGTTTCACGAGTGAAATACCGATATGCTATGCCAATCATTACAAATACTTATGATTGAAATAGCGATCGAGTTCTCTCATGTCTTAAAGCAAACAAACATCAAAGGAAAATAATAATGATTACAGATACTTTACGGGTATTCGTTACTGTTGCGGAGTTGCGTCACTTCTCTAAAGCAGCTGAATCGCTTAACCTATCTCAGCCTGGAGTCAGTCTGCATATCCGTAATTTAGAGAATGAGATGGGAGCTAAGCTACTTCATCGTTCTTCGAAACAGGTCCGCTTAACCGAAGCAGGTGAAATTCTGTATAAGCACGCAAAACAAATGATGCACCTGTATGATGAAGCAAAACAGTCCATCCGGCTTCTTCAACACGAAGTCACTGGGCAGATTCGACTAGGTGCCAGCTTTACGATTGGTGAGTATATTCTCCCCGGTATGATTGCGGATTATGCGAAACAATATCCCCATGTCAACATCGAAGTAACGATTCGAAATACAGAAGAAATTATGCGGAGAATTCGCGAAGGTATTTTGGATATTGGGCTGGTTGAAGGAAAAGTTAGTGCTGCGGAATCGACCACCGTAACCCCTTTTATGAAAGACCAAATGATTCTTATTGCCCCTTCTGTTCATCCACTGGCAAGGGAACGAGTCATCGAACCTAAGCAGCTTCAAGACCAAATATGGGTGTTACGGGAATCCGGATCAGGCACACGAGCCTTTAGCAATCAGTTCATTGCAGAGCAGGACCTTCGGGTGAAGCAAACTTATTCCTTTTATAGCAGTCAAGGAGTGAAAGAAGCCGTGGTCTCCGGCCTAGGAATTGCTTTCTTGTCCGAATGGATTGTACAAAAAGAAATCAAGTACAGAGAAGTAGCTCAGATTCATTTAAAAGAGCATCAGATGGAAAGAGAATTCAGTATGGTCCAATCGGCTGGATCAGAAACCACACTTGCTCATCGGATGTTTATTCAGCACTTGCTCACTTACGTATCTTAGCTCTGGATAAGCTGTGTATAATTCTTTACTTATATAGATGACGAAGCGTTCGTATCATATCAGGCTTTGCGGTTTCGAACTGCTTATGTCGATGACCATTTGCGCCCGAAGGATGAGGGAATCCCCATAAATAATTCCCAGCTTGGATTTTGTTTTGATGAGCTAGCTGACGTAGCACCTTCTCTACTGACTTCCCTAACGGAATTATCAGGGGCCCGTCCAGCATGCTTATCTCTTGTGGAAAGGATTCGGCTACTTTTTTATACAAGAATTCATTGTTCGTTAAGGATGGCAAATGTCCATTGTAGTTCTGTTTATCGACAAATACCGGATATCGTAGTAAGGACGTTGTATGTAAAAGAGTAGCTTTTGGGTCAAATAAGTCACTCGCCTTTTCGATTCCTAAATAATGAGGAAGCTCTAATTCTTCAAGCATCTTGATCAGATTTGTTCGCATCGAACCAGCGAATCGGGCCGCCATTTTGGCTGCCTTACATGCTTCTTCCCATGTCTCTCCTCTGTGTAAAGACTGTATAACCATTCGATAAGCCAGTTCCATCTGTGTCCATCCAGGTGTAATACCTACAAGTACAATCTTCGCAAGTGGATTGATGTACTCATTATGGGGAGCATAATACATTTCTATTTGCCCCTCCTGCTCCATTAACAGATCTTCTATTAATAAAT
The DNA here is from genome assembly GCF_965111595.1 of Paenibacillus sp. Marseille-Q7038. Taxonomy (NCBI): domain Bacteria; kingdom Bacillati; phylum Bacillota; class Bacilli; order Caryophanales; family Paenibacillaceae; genus Paenibacillus; species Paenibacillus sp. Marseille-Q7038. Next base: position 57,283 of record NZ_CBCOOM010000002.1, read on the forward strand.
CCTGTTTTGAATACTGATCCTTAATCGGAAGCGTGCGGATAAAAGGTAAATAGGATTTCGATTTTGCCGTTAACATATAGTCTCCTTCGCCCTTTCCTTTTATATTTCTTATTTGATCCATCCTATAATAAAAAAAGATATCCTGCACTCGCTTAGAGAGCCAGGATATCTTTTTTCGCTATTACTCAGGTAGCTATCAGCTATTGTTAATTATAATTTCACTCGTTGCAAACGTAGTGCATTAAGTACAACGGATACGGAACTTAGTGCCATTGCCGCTCCCGCAAGCCATGGTGCAAGCAGTCCTATCGCTGCAATAGGAATGCCGATCACATTATAACCAAGTGCCCAAAATAAGTTTTGTTTAATATTGCCCATCGTACGGCGACTCATCATAATTGCATCAGGAATACTGTTCAGATCACCGCGCATCAGCGTAACATCTGCTGCTTCCATCGCTACATCGGTTCCCGTTCCCATCGCCATGCCTGTATCTGCCGTTACAAGGGCAGGTGCATCATTGATGCCGTCGCCCGCCATCGCTACTTTTTTGCCCGTCTGTTGAAGTTTTTTCACTTCTTCGGCTTTGCCTTCCGGAAGTACTTCAGCCAGTACATGATCAATACCCGCTTCCTTAGCAACCGCTTCTGCCGTACGTTTGTTATCACCTGTCATCATAACCACTTCAATACCCATTTCTTTTAGACGCTGCACAGCAGCACGGGAAGTTGGTTTAATCGTATCAGCGACAGCAACGGTTCCTGCCCATTTGCCATCTATACTCACCAGCATTGCTGTTTTTCCTTTTTCCTCTAGTTGCTGCATACCAAGGTCAGCCATCTTACTGTCAACTTGATGCTGTTCTAACAATCGGCGTGTCCCGATAAGCAGCTCTTTTCCGTTAACCTTAGCTTTTACCCCGTAGCCAGGAATATTCTCAAAATACTCTGCTTCTGGAAAACGAATGCCTCTAGCCCCAATTCCCTGCACGATCGCCTGTGCTAGTGGATGCTCTGAAGCATTTTCGGCAGCAGCAACAAGGGATAGCAGTTCCTCTTCCGTTAGATCCTCGCGAGTAATAACATCCGTTAATTTTGGTTTTCCTTCCGTTACCGTTCCTGTTTTGTCGAGCACAACAATCTCTATTTCTTGTGCATGCTCTAAATGTTCTCCACCTTTAAACAAAATGCCATATTCAGCCGCTCTACCTGAACCCGCCATAATAGAAGTTGGTGTAGCCAGACCAAGCGCACACGGACACGCAATAACGAGTACCGCAATGGCTTTCTCAAGGGCATTTGCAAACTGTCCTTGTTCAACGAAGAAGAACCAGATCGCAAAGGTTAATACCGCTATTCCTACCACAATCGGTACAAAAATCCCGGAAATAAGGTCGGCAATCCGTTGAATCGGTGCCTTTGAACCTTGCGCTTCTTCCACCACTTTAATAATTTGGGCAAGAGCTGTATCCGAACCCACTTTGGTTGCCCGAACAGTGAGAGCACCGTTTTTGTTAATCGTAGCACCAGATACATTGTCCCCTGGTTTCTTGTCTACAGGAAGGCTTTCCCCGCTGAGCATCGATTCATCCACAGATGAGGAGCCTTTCTCAACGACTCCATCAACCGGAAACTTCTCCCCAGGTTTAACGATAAATAAATCACCTGCAATCACTTCTGATGCTGGAATCGCCTTCTCTTCCCCATCACGTATAACAAGAGCTGTTCTTGGCGCTAATTCCATTAGACTGCGGATTGCCTGAGATGAGCGTCCTTTCGCTACACTCTCAAACCATTTTCCGACGAGAACGAGCGTAATCAGGATGGCACTTGTCTCATAGTACAGCTCAGCACCATGATGTCCGCCCTCTATTGTCCACACAATACTCAAGTAAAGGCTGTAAAAGTACGCTGCCGAGGTTCCGAGAGCAACGAGAACGTCCATATTGGCGCTCTTGTTTCGAAGAGCACCATAGGCACCTCTATAAAATTGCCACCCAATCACAAATTGGATTGGCGTTGCAAGAATCCACTGGAACCAAGGATTCATGAACAGGTCAGGTACATACATCCATGAGGTGAACGAGAAATGGCCTACCATTGCCCACAATAATGGGATGGACAGGATTGCAGAAATGATCCACTTCCATTTTTTACGCTCCAGCTCTTTCTGACGAAGATCTGCTATATCTTCCTTCGCTTGCTGCGGAAGAGCTCCATAGCCTAGCTGCTCCACCTTTTTCACAAAATCGGAAGAACTTGCGGTGCCGGAAGCATATTCGATATGGGCTGTTTCCAGTGCCAAATTCACGTTCGCTTTCGTAACCCCAGGCATTCGGCTAATTCCTTTTTCAATCCGGGTTGCACATGCAGCACAGGTCATTCCCGTGATGTTTAGATCCACACTCTCGACAGCCGTTCCATATCCCAGGGAATCTATTTTATTCTTCAGATCATTTACACCAACCGCTGCAGGGTCAAAAGTAACCGACGCTTGTTCTAGCGCCAGATTGACATTCGCTTCCTTAACCCCCTCCATACGTGATAACCCCTTCTCAATTCGGGTTGCACAAGCAGCACAAGTCATACCTGTTATATTCAGTTTGGTTTTTTTATTATTCGTATTATTTGCTTCTGTCAATTCATTCATTACATTTCATCTCCTTTATACCCCATAGGGGTATATGTGTGAGGTAAAAAAAGCAGCCTTTAGTTGACCGCTCTGTATATTATAGTAAAGATAGAGCAGAAACGATCAACGTTAGATGCTGACCGTTTCTTTACTATGTTCATTTTAGAAGTCGATTAAACGACGTCATATCCTTGATCTTCAATCGCTTGTTTCATTTGATCCACTGTTACTTTTTGCTCGTCGTATTCGATACTTACCTTACCTGCAGCAAGATCCACATTCCCTTTCGCGCCAACACTTTCAAGAGCACCTTCTACTGCTTTTACACAGTGACCACAAGACATTCCTTTTACATTCAATGTTACGTTACTCATTATGTTTTCCTCCTTAAGGTTAGTGTTGAGCTCTACATTAGACTAAAAACAGTAAAAATCATTTACTTCATTAACTTCTTAACCGTAACCAGCAGCTCATCAATCACTTCGGAGTCTCCGGCCTGTATGCGTTCAATAACACAACTCTTCATATGACCTTCCAGCAAAAGCTTTCCAACTCCATTCAGCGCAGATTGTACAGCTGCTATCTGAGTAAGTACATCGTCACAATACGTATCACGTTCGATCATACCCTTGATTCCTCGGACCTGTCCTTCAATCCGATTCAGTCGTGAAGTGAGAATATTCTTCATCTCATCCGAGTGATGACTATGTCTTGGTCCATCGTTGCCTTGAGGCGAATGAGCATCATGACATGCGCTGACTGCAAGAGCCCCTTGTGGCGAACAACAATCCACCGTTTTATTCGTTAGTTCCTCATTGGGAGTATGGTCTACCTTGGACTCTTCCATTCCCATGACCTCCTTCGTCTCTCTGAAGCTATTGTATTATACCCCCATGGGGTATGTCAACATGGATATCTTTTTATAAAAGTCATAATAGATTTATTAAAGAAATGAAAATGACAAAAGGCATTGGAATTAATATTCCCAATGCCTTCTGTTTACCATACTAGGCACCCAAAATAGGTTGCCGATTATTCATCGATCAAAAAGTTACTTCAATAATAGTGATCTGTGAAACCACCAATAAGATATTAACGTTTTGAATTCAACAATTTAATTACTTCTTCTGCGACTTCACCACCGGAAGCCGGATTTTGGCCGGTTACAAGATGACCATCAACCACAACGAATGATGACCAGTCCGTTCCTTTTACATAATTAGCCCCTCTTTTAACAAGTTCATCTTCTGTTAAATAGGGAACCACTTTGTCCAATTCAATAGCTCTTTCTTCACTATTAGCAAAGCCTGTAACCTTTTTATTAGCAATCAGATACTCTCCGGCCTCATTCTTAATGTTCACTAAACCAATAGCGCCATGGCACACTGCGGATACAATGCCACCATTTTCGTATATTTTTATAGCAACCTCTTGTAATTTTTTATTATCAGGGAAGTCCCACATTACACCGTGTCCACCTGTATAGTAAATAACATCATAATCTTCCGGATTAATATCTTCTGCAGCTAGAGTCGTGCCTAACTTATTTAAAAAATTGTTATTTTGGTAATATTTCCAGTCTAGTTCTGTCATTTGGTCTTTCTCTAAACTATGTGGATCGATAGAAGTATAGCCTCCGTTAGGGCTAACATAATCGATTTTATATCCTTCATTCTCCATTTTGTCTGCAAAGTGAACTGCTTCCCCTAACCATAATCCCGTTGCCCGCTCTAGATCTGGATATTTGGATACGTTGGTTACAACAACTAAAATTTTTCCCATTATGTTCACTCCTATTTGTATGATAATATGATTGTACGTGTTAAACCTTACTTTAAGTCAAGGAGGGGAAATTATGTATTCAATTCAGAAGGCCAGCGCCTTTTCCCAAATACCAGCAAGCTCAATTAGGTACTATGAAAAAATAAAATTATTACCTGCATTAAAAAGAAACACAAACGGAGTTCGTGTATTTGATGATAAAGACATTGAAATCTTGAAACTAGTAAAATGTTTTAGACGGCTAGGAATGCCTATTCAAGATATAAGAGAAAATATCTCGAATATAAACTTAGAATATGAAAGTATAGATACGAACGCTATTTTGTTACAACACAAAAAGAGTCTAGAAGAGCAAATCGTCATTCTAAACTCTTATATCGAAGAAATTGAAAACAAGATGTAACTTCGCAGATATATATACAACACAGCCTGTGTTACCGCAACTTGCTTGGTAGTACATACCATGTGGAACAGACCGATCCGGTGTAACGGAAGTCGGTCTTTTTAATCTACTAGCTGAATTTTATCTACTACTAATGAACACCTTTGGTTTTACGTATCTTGCTGAGCAAGAGTTACCATCGCTTTCAGCGCAGCATTCATCTCACGCTCTACAGCATCACTCACCACATTCGTATGTGGATCATACTCCGCTGCCAAGTCCTGATCAGCAAAACCGTCAATCGCTACGATCGCTCCAGCCCGCGCACCCCGTAGAGAGCTGATCACAAACAGAGCAGCTATTTCCATCTCCGCGGCAAGCGCACCTGCCTGTTTGAATTTCTTATGCGGAATTTCCTCAACTCCGTTAAAGAAAGCATCCACGGTTACGGTCATCCCTTTTCGAACCACACCCTGCATGGTCGTAGCAGCGTTATACAGAGCATTTGTCACCTCGTGATCTGCCACCGCAGGGAATCCATCCGGGACGAGCTGTCTTGTAAGGCCATCCGTACGAATCGCCGCTGTACTCACCACAAGACTACCTGCAGGTACATCTACGGTATAAGAACCTGCCGTTCCTACTCGAATCAAGGTTGTCACTCCGGCGCGAATCAGTTCTTCAAAACAAACAGCTGCTCCTGGGCATCCCACTCCATGACTTACCACAGCGATAGGAACACCTTCATACTCACCCACAAATGTACGGTATTCCCGGCTGAATGCAAGTTCTCTTGCTCCGGTCAGCTTATCGGCTATTTTTTCTGCACGGAATGGATCTCCACATACGACTGCGTATCGCGGCATATCTTCGGAATGAATCTGTAAAATGGGCAGTAACATATTAATCAAACTCCTTCTTCATCCACTCATCTTCTGGAATCGGCAGTTCCTCATCTGAGAAACGCTGCTCCTGAAATGGGTCAGCTGTATTATGAAATCCGTTGCGCTCCCAGAATCCATGGCGATCTTCGGTCATAAACTCAAAACCGCGAATCCACTTGGCACTTTTCCAAAAATAAAACTCAGGGACCACAAGACGCAGCGGCCAACCATGCTTTGGTGTTAAATCCTTGCCATCATATTTGAAAGCGAGCAGCACATCATCCCGAAGCAGTGCTTCAATCGGTAGATTCGTCTCGTAATCTTGATCCGCATGAATCATAACGTATTTTGCTTCCGGCTTGATTTTGAAATGTTTCATAAAGTCAGTGAACCGAATACCTTCCCAAGCCGTATCAAATTTAGACCAGCGAGTAACACAGTGAATATCACTCACCGTATTTATCATCGGAAGCTGTAGAAGGTCTTCATAAGAGAAACTCACTTCTTCCTCCACTTCGCCGTATACACGTAAATTCCACGTACTCATGTCATACTCCGGAACTTCCCCTTCATGCAGTATAGGAAATTTCTCGGTCAGGACCTGTCCCGGCGGCAGACGATGAGCTAGAGATTCATCAATATTCACCTTCGGTGATTTCGTTCCTTTTAGGCGCTCTGCTTTGCTTTTCATATGGTGTTGCTCCTTTCTGTGCTTGTTACCTCGAGCTTCCGCCCGCTTTCTGTGCATCCTCAGCATAACTCTTGTTCTTGAAGAAGAACATCGCGGCAAGTGTAATCACATAAGGAAGCATATTCGTAAAATGGGATGGAAGGGAGAAGCCTTGCAGACGAATTCCCAGTGCCTCCATAAAACCAAACAATATACTGGATGCCATAACAAGGATTGGACTGGATTGACCGAGCATGGTAGCAACGAGTGCAATAAATCCACGTCCTGCTGTCATTCCTTCTGTAAACATCGTCACTTGTCCAAGTGACAACTGTGCACCGGCAAGTGCACACAGTACGCCGCACATCAGTACAGCAAGGTATTGTGTCCGGCGAACGGGAATGCCGAGACTTTGCGCAGCAATCGGATTTTCCCCAACGGAGCGGAGCCGAAAGCCGGATACTGTTTTAAATAAATAGAAATGAAGAATGAAAACGAGAATAATAGCAAAATAGACAAGCGGTGTATGACCGGATATAACATCACCAAGCCAAGGAATATTTTGAATGAACGGAATATCCCATTTTGGTAAACCAATCATATCCTTATCGTAGTAAGCGCCTTTGACATCAAAAATAGCTCGTAAAGAAAAGGTCGTCAGTCCCGCCGCCAGAAAGTTGATGGACAAACCGACAACGATCTCATTTGCTTTTAGATTAATACTGACATAGGCAAACACGAGCGAGAAGAACGATACAATGAGAATAGCAAAAATAATGGCAAGTACAACGTTATGAAATAAATAATTACCTACAATAGAAGAAAAGGCTCCAATTAGGACGAGTCCTTCCAAACCTACATTGAACAAACCAACGCGGGAACATAATGCTGCTCCGAGCGCAGCAAGCAAGATCGGTGTAATCGAACGCAAGGTTGCATTAAATAAGGCTGCATCAAGAAGCTGTTCCATTTGTTTTGTTCCCCTTTCTCCGTTTTAGGAAGCTATAGCCGATTCTCGCAGACACAAAAAGAGTCAGTACTGCCTGAATTACACTTCCTACCTCAAGCGGTACCTCGGTATTCCGTTCCACACCCATAGATCCAGTCTGAAGAGCGGACAGCAGGATCGCAGAGAAAGCCGTACCGAGCGGATGTGATCCAGCAAGCAAAGTCGCCATAATTCCACTCCATGCATAACTCGCACTGCTTAGTGATCCATCAATATACCGATACTGGGTACCTAGAACTTCTCCAGCACCTGCGATTCCCGCCAGCGCACCACTGACAACCATGGACAACATCATCATTCGTATTCTTTTTACACCGCCAAAAGCAGCAAAGGAAGGATTACTTCCGAGCATCCGAATCTCATATCCCGGTACTGTTTTTTGCATAAAGAAGTAAATGACGACGGAAGCGATAATTGCAATCACGAATCCCGCATGAAGACCCATGCCTTGGAACAGTTTAGGCAGCCATACACTTTGATCAACCATAGGCGTTTGTGCCATGGCAGCGGACCCCGTTGTATCCTTGAGCGGATACGCAACCATATATCCAGCAAATAAAGTAGCTATGTAATTAAGCAGCAGTGTGGTAATCAGTAAGTTCATACCGAACCTGGCATCCAGCCAGCCTGCAAAAAGTGACCAGATTCCGCCGACAATCGCACCGGCAAGAATGGAAACAATCGTGACAAACCAGCCAGGACCTGGCAAATAGAGTGCAGTAAGTGCTGAAGCTAAAGCTCCCAATAGCATCTGCCCTTCAGCCCCCATGTTAAAAAATCCGGCTTTAAAAGCAAGGGCAACCCCAAGCCCTATCAGAATAATTGGGGTGGCTCGTGACAGTGTATTAGTGAAGAAATAGAAACTGCCAAAGGCACCTTTCCACATTTCTCCGTAAGTTTCAAATACGTTACCGCCCACAATCAGGATGGCAACTGCTCCAGCAAGCAAGCCGATCAACACGGCAAGCAGCGGCTGGATTAAACTTTTCAAATTATTCTTCAACATGCTCATGCTTGTTGTTTCCCCCCTGCCATCAGTAAACTGATGCTCTCTTCGGTCGCATTCTCAGTAAGAAGCTCCCCTGCGATTTCTCCCTCGTACATGACAACAACCCGATCGGAGAGTTGCAATATTTCTGACAATTCGGAAGATACAAGTAATACCGCGGCCCCTTGATCCCGCTGATGGAGCAGTTCTTTATGGATGGTCTCCATTGCCCCAATATCAACTCCGCGGGTCGGTTCAGCAGCGATAAGGAACGGGGCTTCATGAGCGAATTCCCGGGCAGCAATCAGCTTTTGCAGATTTCCTCCGGAAAGATACTGTGCTTTTGTCTCGACAGAACCTGTCTTTACTCCAAAGCGCTGAATCCATTCTTCTACTTTCTTACGTACCTTACGTGAGGATATAACCCCTTTGTTCTGCAGAGCATGATGGTGACCCATCATTCCATTGTCAAGAACGGACGCATCTTTTGCAGCTCCCCACATATAGCGGTCTTCTGGTATATGGGCAAGACCTGTTTCCCTAATGTTGCGAACAGACATCCGGGTAATTTCTTGGCCTGCTAAGCGAATCGATCCTTCACTAACCGGTCTAAGTCCAGCAATCGCTTGGATCAGCTCCGATTGACCATTCCCCGAGATTCCTGCGACTCCAATAACTTCGCCTGCATGAACTGTGAGGTTAATATCTCGAAGTGATGTTTGTTCTTTGGAACCTTTAATTGATACTCCTTCGATCTCAAGGACTGCATCCCCAGGGTGAAAAGGCTTTTTCACCATACGCACCAGTTCTCTGCCTACCATAAGTCTCGATAGCTGCTCTACATCTGTGTTTTTTGCCTCAAGTGTTCCCGTAACGACCCCATCTCGAAGTACCGTGATGCGGTCAGACACTTCCATGACTTCCTGTAATTTGTGCGTAATAAGGATGAAACTTTTGCCCAGCTTCGTTAGAGCACGAACATTAATAAGAAGCTCCTTTACTTCGAGCGGAGTAAGTACAGCAGAAGGTTCATCGAGAATAATGATATCTGCACCCTGGTACAATACTTTCAAAATTTCGACCCGCTGCTGCATACCAAGAGAGCAATCCCCCGCTTTTTTCCCAGGGTCCACCGGCATACCATATTTTTCGCCGAGTTCCATGACAATTTTGGCAGCCGCATTTCGATCAAAGACACCGCCATTTTTGGCTGGTTCACGACCGATCACAATATTCTCAGCAATTGTAAAGGATGGGAACAACATAAAATGTTGATGAACCATGCCGATCCCATTTGCGATAGCTTGTGAAGGAGTTGAAAAACTCACTTCCGTGCCGTTTACCCGAATACTTCCTGAGATCGGTTCTTCCATCCCGTAGAGAATACGCATCAGCGTGGTTTTCCCTGCACCGTTCTCCCCAACAAGTGCATGTACCTCGCCTGCTTTTAAGTCAAAGTTAACTTCTTTATTTGCTGTAAGTGTTCCATACTTTTTCGTAATCCCGCTCATTTCTAACAGCACGCGTATCCTTCCCCCTTCTCCTCTTAATGAAGAAAAAACCGACTACCTGTGTTGGGCAGCCGGCCAAATCTTGAAGAACTAACAATCAATCCGAGCTCTAACATAGCTGTAGTAAAGCACTTCTTACGTTTATACGTTGATTGGAAAATCATCATTACTTAGTTGCTTTGAAGCGGATCCGTGACTACAATCTCCCCAGATACAATCTGATCTCTGATTGCCTTCACTTTATCAACCACTTCTTGACCAATGAATGGACTCAGCGGGGATTCACTATCTCTTGTTACAAAAGTAAGTCCCACGCCGTCTTCTTTCAGACCATAACTTACATAGCCGAACTCAAATGATCCATTTGCAAAAGCCTTCAACTCTTCATAAGCAACGGAGTCTGTTGATTTAAGTTGTGAAAGAACAATATGCTCTGGGTCTTCTACCGTACGGTCTGTATCTTGACCGGAAGTATAGAAGCCTTTTTCTTTCGCTGCTTCAAATACGCCAAGGTCACCTACTGCGGAAGCTCCGGCAATAAAGTCAGCTCCTTGATCCGCTTGAACAATCGCCAGCTCTTTTGCTTTGGCAACGTCATTAAATCCACCTGCATAGTTAATTAGGAATTTCGCATCCGGGTTAACGGAAGCAAGTCCTTCTCTAAATCCTTCTGTATACTTCTTAATCAAAGGAATATCTTGAGCGGCAATCATGCCGACAATATTTGTTTTTGTTGCGAGGCCTGCTGCAGCCCCAAGAAGATAAGCACCTTCGTATTCTTTAAAGCCAACGCTTCGAACATTAGGTAGGTCAACTACAGTGTCAACAACGGCAAAAGACTTGTCCGGATTCTCGGCAGCCACTTTGGTAAGTGCATCTTCTGCTTGATATGTTGCTGTCATGATGAAATCATAATCCTCTGCTACAGCAGCACGAAGATTTTGTTCGAACGCTGCCGGGTCTGTCGATTCGATCGTCTTTACTTCGATCCCGAATTCTTCCCCTGCTTTTTTGAAACCTTCATCCATCTGTACGAAGAACGGATTGACACCAATTTTTTCAGGAAGTACAAGAACTGCTTTTTTTGAATCTTGCTCAGAAGCGGATGCGCCTTCAGACCCAGCTTTATCTTCACTGCTATCACTGCCGCAGGCAGCTAATAAAATGGAAAGCATTGAAATAATCAACACAAACGAAAGAGTTCTTCTCATAGTGACCTAATCCCCTTTTCCTATTTTCATAGTTCAATAATACGAACATTGTCGATGTATGTCAACGAATCTTTCGGTATTTACTATGTATGACGTTAAAAAATGTAAATATAAGCTATGGTTAATTAATGTAAGGCGAATGTTTGATTGACACCATTCTGAACCTAGTGGTAAGATGATCCCTAAATTTAGAAGATTAAACATACATAAATGGTAGGTTTAGTAGGATTATAACGCATTCAATCCAACTTGAGGAGTGTTCTTATGAAAAAAGTTTTATTAAAAACGGTTATTGCAGCAAGCGTAGCCCTTACGGTACTTCCCTCTACATCCATCTATGCTTCCATCCCAGTCACCAAAGCAGCATCCCTATCTACGGTAAGTCAGTATGCTGGAGCAGACTCAATCGAAGGTTATGTGCAATTTCTCAGTAACAAGTATGGGATTTCGTTTGGAACAGAACCAACAAAGGGCCATTTTATTGAAGCAGTTGCAAAAGTACTTCCTATAGATGTAGAGGGCGAAAATCCTGTGTTTACAGATATCGATTCCTCTGATCCGCTGTACCCATCAGCTGCTAAACTCTACAAGGCTGGGATCATTACAACAACCACAGTCCATGCGGATACGAAACTGACTCCAGTAGCAGCACTTTACATCGCAGTGAAAGCAGCTGGAATCCAGGAGCTTAGCTATACCTATCCATCAGCTAAAGTAGAAGCTTCTCTTAAAAAACTGGGTTTCTCTCCTTCACGCATTCAAGGTAAAGCTGCCTCCGAGATTGCAGCCGCGGTGGATACAGGTCTTCTCCCAACTTCCTTATATAAGGAAACCGTAACAGCCAAACAAGCTTCAAGTGAATATACAGCAGTTCTACTTGGACAAGTGCTCGAACTAAACGGAAATTATAAACACAGCATTGGTAAATCCAGCGATGCAGACATCTATTCCAAGCTTAGTGATGCTTATAACACATCCGATTTGATCTCTGCCCCCGATCTTCGTGCAATCGTAAATGAAGCACTGGAGAACAACGAAGTTACAGGTTATAACCTGAAGGATGCTAGGTTTAATTCTAATTTCATAGATTCATTAAAACTTACGTATGGTCATGATGATATTAAACATGCGAAGCAGTTAATCGGACTTTTGCGCAGCGAAGGAATTCAGGCGGATATTCAGTTCCAGCCTAAAACCTCAGCATTCATCTTCTTAAAAGAGTGGGGAGAGCCTAAGGAGAATGAAAATTATAAAGTAGAACAAATAGCGAATGGAAACTATATTGCTTACGCGAAAGAATACGATCTTGATTTTGAATTTAACAATTTTGATGATAAAAGCCGATTCAATGATATAGTGCTTGCTTATGCTAAAAAGAATAGCGATGAACAGAAGGATCTTCTATATGGATCTTGGTGGCAGCCGCTGTACTACTCGACAACAGCCCTTTCGAACTATAACGTCATCGTAAACAACAAGATTGCGAAAGGAAATTACTATGCTCAATCGTTTACTTTAGAAGAAAATGCAGAGAAAGTATCCGCTGCATTTAAAAAACTTGCCCCAGATGCCGATATATCTAGTTATAGATTGTGGGTCGATGTACCTTTCTATAACTATTTACAAGGTGGAGTCGAGTAATTCTCTAGTAATTCCTTAACACGCAAACAACAATTTTAGTATCGGACGAAATAACTAAAAAATATTTTGAAAAAAAGAAGGAATTTGTATATACTAGTCGAATATATCTATTTGACTGGAAAAAAATACGATATACGGAGATTAATACATGGTCTATGATGGTATAATTCTTGGACTTCTCGTCGGATTGTTCAGAGGCGGTCTAAAGAATGGTCTCATGCAGTTTGGTCAGATTAAGTTAAAGGGCGGACTTATCTTCCCGATCCTTCTACTCATTCAGTTTCTTATTTTCCGCTTTCAAGGAGATGCCTCCTGGTTAGCACCGGCTTCAGGATATTTCTTTATGTCCATTTACGTTATTGGGATGGCGTTTCTGTGGATGAATCGACAAAACAAAGGCTTTACGATCATTCTTGTCGGTGTTTTTCTTAATTTTCTTGTGATGGCTGTCAATGGCGGCCGGATGCCTGTATCACTCGATGCAGCCCAAGTATTGGGGCCATATTACACAGACCTTCTATCTAGCGGCGATGCAGTGTACAAGCACTATATGCTGGATGCCTCTACAAGATTGTCGTTTCTCGGGGATATTATTCCTCTCTCTAATCCTTATCCACGAACTCAGGTTATTAGTGTCGGAGATGTCGTTATGAACCTTGGCATTTTCTTGTACATCCAGAGTATCATGGTTCCCAAAAAGGATACTGAAGATCAAGATCTCGCACCTAGTTTACATACATCTAACTAATTTTTAAGGAGGATACATACTATGAAAAAAACTAACATTGCTCGCATCATCATGAATGCGGTTATCGTAGCTTCTGTTGTTGTTGCACTTACTTCTGGTTTTGCATTAGGTTAAGAACATGACGTTTTAAAGAAAAAAACAGGCCACCTAGCCTGTTTTTTTCTTTATCTATCAAATATTGACAATCTCATGATAAAATATGAATAGATGACGCAATTAATAGGAGACTGTAGGTTCATGGCAAAAAATTTTTCAAAAATAAAAGAACTAGATATTAGCCATTGGTATATCGCTTTCTTATGTCTTACGGGGATATTAACCTTTATATGGACTAACGGTTTCTCTTTTATTAATTATAGCAGTGAAGAATGGGTGAAACTTTATGTAATGTTAGGAGCAGCCCTAATTCTCAATAGCCTTACATTTCGGCTGCCCCCTGAGGGAAATGTTATTTCCTTTGATTCTTCCATCTATCTCGCGTGTATGTTTATATACGGAAGTCAATTTACACTCGCAGTGCTGTTACTCTGTTCTTTATCCTACATTATTTACAAACGTAATGTTCCTTGGTGGAAGAAACTAACTAATTTTTCTCTATACTCAATAATGATTGCTGTTTCATTTCAAGTTTTCCTTGCTCTTAATGGCACACTAGGTCCTGTAAATGATCACAATTTAGCTTCTTATATTTTAGCCCTTACTAGTTATTTTGGAATAAATACAATTGGTCTATTTATTTATTATTATCTCTTATACCGTAAAGATTTAGTTAATACGTTAAAAGGTTTCGTTAAGGACACCATACTTGTATACCTTTGTATGTTAATCCTCTCTCTTGTATTATGTGTCTTGATTGTAAATAATGGAACGCTTGGTCTCATTCTTTTTCTGAGCCTGGCCATTATGTTATCACATGCTTTCCGTCAATTATTCTCCATGTATCATCAAATACTGAATCGTTCTAATATTGATCAGCGTACAGCACTCTATAATCATAGTTTTTTTGAAAGTTCGCTTGATTATCACATTATAGAAGCTAAAGCTAATGATAGACCCCTTTCACTAGCCATGATCGATATTGATGATTTTAAAAAATATAATGACAGCTTCGGTCATTTAAAAGGTGACCTGCTCATCAGTTTTCTTGGCTCTATGTTGAAAGAGGAAACAAAAGACACTTCAATTGTAGCTTCCCGTTATGGCGGTGAAGAGTTCACTCTTCTTATGCCGGGATACGACTTTGAAAAGGCTCGACATTTTGTTGATAAGATGAGAAAAAAACTAAACGATACTCCTTTTGATGGTGTAGAAGTTTTTCCACATAAATGCTTATCTTTTTCCGCAGGAATCGCTCAGTACAGTATAGACCTATATGATAAATCGCAGCTTGTGGACCATGCCGATAAAGCACTGTACTATGCTAAGAAACAAGGAAAAAACACCGTACATACTTATGGCTGCGACTTAATTATGGAAGACGAACTAGATTTGTCACAAGAAGTAAATTACATCGAGCAACAACTCAACTTATTTATGTACAAAGATATAGATACATTCAAGCACTCAAAAAGGGTGTACAAATATGCATTAGATATGAGCAGTATTCTTACATTAGACAAAGAAGAAAAAAGAGAGTTTGTCCTTGGTGCGCTGATTCATGACATCGGAAAACTCGAGATCCCGTGGGGCGTCTTGAACAAAGAAGGAAAACTCACTCCTGAAGAGTGGGAGACCATTAAACAACATGTTACATGGGGAAAGAAAATTGCGCTTACCGATCCACGTTTTAGAGATTTAATTCCTTATATTGAGCTCCATCATGAGCGTTTTGATGGTAAGGGGTATCCTCATGGACTGAAAGGGAAAGAAATCCCTAAACTATGCCGGATGCTCACCATCCTGGATTCTTTTGATGCCATGACTACAGAACGGCCTTACCAGAAAACAAAAACGCTGCAAGAAGGTATTATTGAGCTTCGAGCTTGTGCCGGAACCCAGTTTGATCCAGAGCTAGTTGAGATCTTTATTTCCTACATCCTTGCCCAGTCACCGAAAAACGATCTGAATTTGCAAAAAGAGACTGCTCCTTATATGTTATAAAAAAGAATAGAACCCGGATTCATCAGCTTCTGCAATCGCCAGAAGCTGATGAACCCGGGTTCCTTTTGTATTAGTAAGTATTTAGCGTCTTTCTGTGTTCAACTCATGTGAAGTTTGATAGAGTTCTTTAATCATTTGTTGTAAAAACATGCTTTGCTGTCTTGTAATGCCCTTTTGATTTTCCCGAATTAGCAATTGCTCAATATTTTTCTTCAGTAGTTCACTGCGACGTTCCAACACTGCTAGACTCATGTTTCTACATACACTCCTTTTAATTCCTCTAATTTAGTAACCCTCATAGCTGCTGAATGAGAATAACTTGGATTGAAGCACCTCGTAATCAGCAACATCAATATTACCATAAGTATACAGAAGGACGGGGTACAAAGGAAAATTGCATTCTGCGTAAGAATACAGCATAACAGGAAGTGAGCAAGGTTGACTCTTCCCTATTGCCTTTTTTTCATACACATCCTTCCATATACTTGAAATCACGCACCATGTTTCTATTTACCCCTTCTCCCCGGACTGAAACTAACCCCTTTGCTTCATTTAGAAGGTATAATAAAAATAGGTAACGTAATTTTTTTGATTTTCCCTATGATAAGGAGTACGGCTGCTCATGAGCTATAAACATATAAAATGGATGATTCTTATCATCCCTACGATTACGGTCGGTCTATGGGAATACATTAGACATCAGTTTCTTATGCCCTATCTCTCGATGGAAGCCGGGAATTGGCTGACACCTATCATTATTTATCTTGTCAGCGTAACCCTGCTCAATAAATTATTTCAGGTCATGGAACGTGCTCAGGCTGAATTAGAGAAAGAAAAAGCGGCAAAGTCTGCTCTTGAGGCTAGAGAACAACTGGCAAGAGAATTGCATGACGGGATTGCTCAATCTTTATTTTTATTATCGGTACAAATGGATAAAGCGGACCGCAATTTGTCTGGTTCTGCTCATCAAGGTGAACTGCGAGATGCAAGAAAAACAGTGCATGAGATTCACCATTATGTGAGACAGGCCATAGCTCAGCTCAAGGTTCCGCCCGATTCCGGTGATCTTCCTGCACATCCTCAGCAGATGCTTAGACAGATTGAGGATCTAATTTACACCAGTCGTCTTGAATCGAAAATTAGCTGGAATATACCAGATGAGGACTTAACCACAAAAGAACAAATTGAACTAATCGCTTGTATTAGGGAAGCCGTTCTCAATATCCGCAAACATGCCAACGCAGGCTTTATTCAAATTACGGGTCAAGGAAATAAGGCATCGTGGACCGTATCCATTATGGATGATGGATTAGGATATAAGGGTGACCCTTGGGGCAGACCGGATCGATATGGCCTCAGGATTACGAAAGATCGTGCCGCTGAAATGGGCTGGGATTTTGCTTTTTATAACCAAGAACAAGGCGGGACGTGTATGACCATAATGAAAGGAGGACCGGATTCATGAACAATACACGAGTCCTGATTGTAGATGACTCTGCTCATGCGCGGGCAGCAATCGAGGCTATTTTATCAGAGGACCCTTCATTTGAAATTATAGGGAAGGCTACCAGTGGTGAGGAAGCACTCCGCCTTACTGAGGAATGGATGCCTGACCTCATTCTGATGGATATTAGAATGCCCGGTATGGATGGGCTGGAGGCAACGAGGCTGATTAAGCAGCGCTATCCCTATGTCATCATCGTGATGGTAACCGTCTCGGATGATGTGACCCATCTATTCGAAGCACTTAAACAAGGCGCTCAAGGCTACCTATTTAAGAATCTCTCTTCCTCGACCTGGCTGGAATACCTGAGAGCCATTGTATGCGATGAAGCCCCTCTCAGTCAGGAACTTGCCTATCAGATTCTGCAGGAATTCCCCAAAACGATGAAAACGGACGATAACCGTCCTCCCTTAACCAATAGAGAAAGAGAAATATTAAATTGGGTAGCATCTGGAAAAACGAACCGAGAAATAGCTGATGCACTTGGGATATCCGATCAAACGGTTAAAAATCACTTGAAAAACATTTTACAAAAGCTACAACTTGAGAACCGAGTTCAGCTTACCCGTTATGCAATTGAACAAGGACTGGTGGAGCGAGATTTCCCCCGATAAGCCCACAAAAAGAGCGCAACAAAAAAGCAGATCTCAATCATTCGTTGAGATCTGCTTTTTTTAATGTTATCTAGATCGCGGATCCTTTGTTCTTTTCCGCTATCACAATATAAATTCCTTTTGAAGCCAGGTTCTGCGTACATTCTTCCATATAGGCATCGTCATGCTCATCGTAACGGCCATACTCATCAAGTGAAGCTATGAATGCTTCTTCCCATGGCTCGCTCTGCTTTCCACGATACAACGGGTCTTCCCATAGAATGTCGACGTTGTACCCCCTGTTTTTCATTTCTTCAATGATAAGCAGATGATATCTAACTAATTTCATAGGGTGATATTCAAAAACATAATTTACGGTAGCGTGCTTCTTCCCCCAGCCTTTTCCGCGAAGTGCACAGCACTCCCGGTGCTGACCGAGCAGCTGAGCTCTGGGAAGTTGCCCAATCAAGTCTTCATGCCATAGGCGCATATTATGAACCCCTTCCTCTATACAAGAAGGATTTGAAGAACAGTGAGTACAACACCAATCAAGAATCCAGTAACTGCCCCATTAATCCGAATCCACTGCAGATCTTGCCCCACTTTATCTTCGATCATTTCAATCAGCGTATCATTATCCATTCGATCTACATTTTCTCTTACCAATGTTCCGATCTTAGAATGGTTGCGTTCTACAAGGTTTGTTACACTGTTTACGATTTTGTGATTAATGCGCTGTATCAATTCATCGTTAGCCTTCACTTCGGAAATAAGGGATTCAATGATAGGCAGTACGTGATCCGATACATATTTTCCATCTTCCATATATACAAGTGCCTGATCGCGTAGCTCCTGCATTTTATGTAACACCGTCATCTCCGCATCCCAATTGTCGAGAAGCGAGTCTTTCCAATCACTCAGCCCTGATACCACTTTATCTGAATGAGCTAGCTTGACCAGCTGTCCCCGTATACCTGCTAATACCTGATGTCGATTAGGGTGTCCCTCATATTTCAGATCCTGAACCTGTTCGTATAAAAAGCGCTGCAAAATTCCGCCAAGACGCTCTTCATTGAGATAACCCATAAGTGCATTCATGGCAAATTGCATAAGCCCATTTACTTGCACAGAGTTCAGAGCCTTCATTCCCATCTCACCAAGTGAATACATCGCTTCCGGTTTCATTAGCCATGCTTCTGCTTGGTCCAGTCCGTAATCAAGTGCAATTTTATCGTAGCCTTTGCTGGTAATCTGCTGTTCTGCTTTGGCTAGCAAAGAAGATACATCCATTTGCCCAATCTGACGTTTCATCTCGTTTGCCACGAGTGGAGCAATACGTTCCAGAGGAAGCGTAGCTACAATCCGTTTAGCGATGATATCAATGGCATCCTTAGTTCCCTTTGAATGCAGTTCTTTCTCTGCCATTTCAAGGATCATTTCACTGATCGGCATTCCTGATATTTTAGCGGAGATACTTTCCTTATTCAGTAAATTATTTTCTACAGCAGATACCAGACCATCGGTCATCTTATCCCGATTCTTCGGAAGAAGTGCCGTATGTGGAATCTTTAAACCGAGGGGATGGCGAAATAATGCAGTGACTGCAAACCAGTCTGCCAGTCCCCCCACGAGACCTGCTTCAAACGCCCCAATGAGAATTTTCCCGGTCAGGCTTCCATGAAAAGGCAAGGAAGCAGCAAACCCAGCTCCCATGATGACTAAGGACCATGCTGCTGCTTTTTTCGTCTGTTTAACCATATTTCTAGACTCCTTTGTATATATCTTAACTTTCATTTACTGTCGATATTCCACGATATGTTAAAGTTAGTATTCATCTTATCACCACAATGGCTATATTCCAAACCTGCTGTAACTACGCTCGCTAAAACGATGTTACTTTAAGCTCTATACGAAATTTTTATTCCTACTTAAGCCCTCTGTACCCATTTTCTTTTATGTATGTAAAGTAGGATTTATTCAAAAAGACAACGCTTTCACTGGACGTACGAAGGATGGGGACCCTATAATAGGCTCGAGGACGAATCTTAAGAAGACTTTCCTTCTTTTCTCATTAAATTCTAATGTTGCTCTTTCTTTATTCTCATTTAGCAAAGGTAATATGAATTTGTAAGCAAGTGAGACATGAAGAAACAAACGTATTGGTGAACAAGATTTTTAGTTTCTGTAATATCCTAATTATCTGATTCATAGCGATTCGTTGACCAGCATTTGGTGTTATGTGATTACATGAATTTTCATTGAGAGGGGAATATTATTATGCCTGATAATAAAATTGAAGATTTTGAGGTAGAGAAAGTATTCGAAAACCGTTTGCATGAGCGTCTAGCCTTTACTTTTAAGGTCAAAGAACAGGAATTTAAAGGGCATTACCATAACAATGAGATTCAATGGCTTAACCCTAGCCCCATACAAATGCTTGATGAATGTACTGTAGAACGTATTGAAGCGACCGTACATTCCTTTATGCAGCATTACTTGGTATTAAATGATATTCAAGAGATTGAAATCACACCTGTATTTGAGGATACTCCGCATGAACGTCATAAAGTTTCGATCCATGTACAAGGTGAGGAATATAAAGGCTTAGTCCACAATGGAGAGATTCAGTGGTTCCATCCACAGCCACTACAAAACCTTGATAAAGATACGGTTCAGGCCTTAGAGACAGAAATCCAAGAAAAAGTAGAACAACACGAACAAGATAAGTATGAAAATAAATAGGATAAAAATCAAAAGAGGAGATCTCTCTTGAGAGTCCCCTCTTTATAACGTTATGCCCTAAGAAGCACAGCTCTCACATTCTACAAAGTGGCCAGCTGCATCCATTATTTTCAGGAGGCTTCCTACAATCACATCTTCTATCTCTGTAAATTCGAGGTCGGCAATCCGATCACGAATTGCATCTCTTGCCTTCTCTTCTGATTCGGCAACCCAGCTGAATTCACTTTTGAATCCAGTAGATTTTAGTTCATACTCGAACAAATAACGGTTCATGTAAGTCCCTCCATTCTAATGATCCCTACCCTGATTTATATTATGAATAAAAATAGGATAAGCTCCATTTTATATGGTCCGCTCTACCTTGTCCACTTTAAAAAAAGAACCTCATGATTTATGCAGGAGGTCCTTTCGTCGTGCTCTCTTTACTTATATGTTTTGGAATGATTCCCGCTGGAAGAGGTCCTTCCATACCCAGATAGTAATGACGTATTGGCTTTAGCTCTTCATCCAGTTCATAAACCAGCGGTATTCCAGTTGGAATATTCAGATCGATAAGACTATCGCCTTCAAGATGATCCAAATGCTGAATTAAAGAACGCAGCGTATTGCCGTGAGCTGCAATAATAATATGCTTGCCCGAGCTGAGATCAGGTGCAATCCGTTCCTTCCAGTAATCCAGCACCCGCTGCTCGGTATCCAGTAGATTTTCGGTGCGCGGATACTCACCTTCCTTCATCACTCGGTACTGCGGAAGGGAAGCTTCATATCTAGGATCATCCAGAGAAAGCTCAGGAGGACGTACATCAATCGATCGACGCCAGGATAATACCTGCTTCTCTCCATACTTCACGGCTGTTTCTGCTTTATTAAGTCCTTGTAAAGCTCCATAATGCCGTTCATTCAGTTTCCATGTCTTATAGACAGGAATCCACATCATATCCATTTCGTGAAGGATGATCCCTAATGTACGGATCGCACGCTTGAGATAGGATGTATATGCTTCATCAAATACATAGCCATTTTTCTTCAGAATAAGTCCTGCCTGCCTTGCCTCTTCAAGCCCAGCTTCCGACAAATCGACATCGGTCCAGCCTGTAAAGCGATTCTCCAAATTCCATTCACTTTGACCATGGCGGACCAGTACAATTTTAATCATTCGTTCCCCTTCTTTCTGCTAAACACGTTCGCTTGTTACCAATTACCCTATATGAATTCGTTCATAACTCATTCCCGAATATTCCCACTTATAAACAAAAGGGAGCATCCATCTATGTTTTGTCTTACTTGACATAAACATTGCTCTGATCCCAAAAGGTATTGTATTATCTTAGTTGTATTTACTATATAATTCCTATTTGGATGATGTGCCTTTTCAAGCAGATGAATTATTCCGCCGGTTCCTGAGCCGGCTTATTTTCTCAATGTCCAGCCTAAACCTAAGGAGCTGAGTTTCATGGTAATGAACAAAATAGCGACAAAATGGCTGCTTTTGTTCCTGCTTTCTTTTACCATACTTCTCTCAGGATGCAATAACTCGGATTTATCTGATGAAACCGTTGATCCAGCAGAAGTATTTGACACCGTTGCCGTCATTCAAGAGCGCGGGAAAGTAATTGCCGGGGTTCGATTCGATACTCGCCTGTTCGGACTAAAAGATCCTGGATCTGGCAAGGTGGAAGGGCTTGATATTGACATGGCAAGAGCACTAGCCAAAAAAATTCTCGGGGACGAAACAAAAGTAGAACTAAAAGAGGTCACTTCCAGCACACAAATCCCCCTGTTAAAAGATGGGCAAATTGATGTCATTATTGCGGCAATGTCGATTACGGAAGATCGCAAAAAGGAAGTCGATTTTAGTGATGTTTACTTCTATGCCGGTCAATCTCTCCTCGTACCAAGGGGCAGTCCAATTACTGGATTAGACTCTTTGTCTTCAGATACTACGGTGATTGCTGTAAAAGGCTCTACTTCGGTGAAAAGTATAGAAGATAAGGTGCCTGAAGCAAAAGTTGTCGAATATGATAACTATCAAGAAGCATTTAGTGCGCTTACGTCTGAGCAAGGAGATGTGCTCACAGCGGATAATTCCATTCTGCTTGGGATGATGCGCGACGATACTAATTTTGAAATGGTCGGCGGGCTTTTTACAAATGAGTCTTACAGCATAGCCATTCATAAAGGCGATCAAAAGATGGTGGACACGGTTAACGAAATGTTGAAGGAATTGAAAGAAAGTGGAGAGTATACGAAACTCTATGAGAAATGGATTGAATAGCCTCCTAGTGAAGCCAATTAGTATGCGTCTCCCTGAATCTGTCCATACTTCTAACAAAAAGGAGGACTCACTCACGTGAACACATTTATGATTGCTGGCTTTATTCTATTTCCCTTTGTACTGAGCGGACTTTCGTTACTATATAGACCTTTGCAGCGCCTATTACACTTTATCGCGTTGTTCTGCATTTATCTTGCTGGTATCTCTCTTCTACTTGCTATTTATCATACGAATGCGAGCGGAACTACGTTCACTACTCAGGTTCATCATATTTTGCTGGACCCCATGTTGCTTATTCCTGGTGCCTTTTTAGGCATCTACATCCCGTTTCTCATCATTACTTATTTACTTCTTCCTAAAAAAGTAAGGAAAAACAACGATTAATGTTTGCATTTCCAAGAGAAACCATGCATAATAAAATTATTGATAATGATTATCATTATTGCGAGTTGTCTTACGTAGATAACCTGCACATTTTATTATAAAGGGGACTTAAGGACAGAATGAACATATCGGCAACCAAAACGAATTTGAAACTTGACGATTACTTGGACCTTCTCAATCTGGCAGTGTCCATCGGCGATGAAAAATGGCAAAAAGAAATTGTACGTAAATTGTCCTATACTTATCCTTCCAGCAAGCTGGTCTCAAATAAATAATTCCATTCTATTGTAGAGGAGCTATATGCTCTTTCTAGAATAAAAACATAGAAAAAGACACCAGCAGGTGTCTTTTTTATTTGCTCTATGCGCTATGATTTATGAAGTTACATCCGGCAAATTTTTGGCGAGCAAAGATTTCCAGCCGGGCAGCCGCAGATCTGATGCAGCTCACTGAGTTCACGAACAAGAATCCGTCCCTGCGATACTTCAACGATCCCTTGCTCTTTCCAACCACTCAGCGTCTTCGTTACATTCTCTCTCGTTGCTCCAATAAGCTCCGCTATATCTGCATGATTGAGTTTTTTAGTGATTAAAACTCCTTCGGGCGTCATCTTACCATAACTGTTACATGCTCTTACCAGTACCGAAGCGAGCGCGCCCGCTTTACCATTCATCAAAAGGTCACGCAGTTTATACTGTAGTATTCGTTGTGCGGTGCCCATCAAGCGAATAAATTCCAGAGCCATCTCCCCGTTTTGGCTAAGGTAGATCTCCAAGTTCCGGACCATGATGACACCCACCATGCCCGCTTCTACCACTTCTGCTTCAAATCCGTGAAATTCTCCTTCGATTCCTCCAAATTCCCCTACCAGATCATCTGCCTGCATGAACGAAAGAATAATCTCTTTCCCGTCCTCATTCGTCTTCGTCAGCTTCACACGGCCCGACTTCATGTAGTACAGCGCCTCTACCTCATCACCTTCATAAAACAGTCGATCCCCGACATTGATCGATTTAAGCTGCATCAAACCTTGGAGACCCTTTTTCAGTTCAGCTTCCCCTTGGCTAGTCTCATTCCCTCCGCACATGGTCACCTCTACCTCACGTCCTCTTCTGGCTAATACTAATGTCATCTTAAATCGCCCCTCGCTCTTCTAATATCTCTATTGTACTTAATCCCCCCATATTAAGGATCAGGGAATCACCTGATAAAAGTGCTAAAATTCCCCTAACTTTCTAATTTGGCTAAGATCTAGTGACATAATTCACAGCCTGTTTCTCGAAAACGAGTAATCTTAGTTTCATAAATCAAAACCAAAGGATGTGATGATGATGCAATGCTTATCCCCTGCAGAAGAGTACATTGTAGAGCAGCTGCAACATAGTCTACACGCAGACTTCACCGCCATCTTGCTCCTCTCCAAAACAGACGGAAAGCTGCATGTCATCTTTCAGACGGGAAGCCGCAGTAAGCGCACATCAAAACTAGCTTTTAAAACAAACGAAGGCATTGCAGCTCCTGTCTTCAAGTCAGGCCGCAGTTTTATCTCCAGTATGACTTCAGATCAAGCTTCTCTGTTGTTTCATACCTGTCCTCTCCTGCTTGCAGAGCGGCTTACCAGCATTATTTCTGTTCCACTCTTGCAGGATCAAACAACGTTTGGGATTCTCATTACTGGTCTTAGAAACCATTCTCGTACCTTTCAACCGAGTGAGATTCAAGTGGTACAACTCGAAGCCGACCTCCTCTCCTCTTCTATGACAAACATACTGAATGTGATATAACATGGTGAACCATTTATGTAAAAAAACGATGGTTTAGCTCTCTTTTTACGCAAAGATCGGTGCAGCCCTACTCTAACTGTAGTAAAATGTTACATACATCACACCGGACCTTGAAGGAAAGGGAGGAAAACCATTTGATTCGTATCGTGATTGCTGACGACCATATTGTAGTACGCTCAGGACTATCTGCTTTGCTGCAAGGGAAGCATGAGATTGAAGTGATTGGAGATGCAGCAGACGGAGACGAAGCTATAGCCAAAGCGGAAGAGCTGAATCCGGATGTTGTACTCATGGATTTCAGTATGCCCCCTGGCAAGGATGGTCTTACTGCAACCGCTGAACTAAAACAAAAAATGCCTCATGTCGGCATATTGATTCTAACCATGCATGATGATGAAGAGTATTTGTTCCGAGCCATTCACGCAGGTGCTTCCGGCTACATACTCAAAAGTGCTCCTCATGAGGAACTCATTGCGGCAATCCGCTCTGTAGCTGATGGGACTGCCTATTTATATCCAAGTGCAACCAAGAAGCTTATGAAGGAATACTCTGATATGATTCGTCGGGGAGAATCAGAGGGCCCTTTTGAAACTCTATCCGATCGCGAAAAAGAGATTATGGCCTGGATCGCCAAAGGGTATTCCAATAAGGAAATTGCCGAGCAGCTTATTATCAGCGTCAAGACGGTTGAATCCCATAAGAGTAATCTCATGGATAAACTCGGTCTAAAGAGTAGACCTGAGCTCGTCAAACTTGCAATGAAGAAAGGGCTCATGACTTATGACTGATACACAAAGCTTTACGTCTCCTTTTCAGAACTATTCCATTGATAAACTTGTAAATGAAGTAGAGCACCACATAGAGAACGATACAGTGAAGGATGAAGTGAAAAGCGCTCTCCAGGAGCTTACCGATCTTAAGATTGCCCTAGATGAATCATCTATTGTCGCTATGACAGATACAACGGGTAGAATTCAGTATGTGAATGATAAATTTTGCGAAATATCCAAGTACTCAAGAGAAGAACTGCTCGGGAAGGATCATCGTATTATCAATTCGGGATATCACGATGCTGCTTTTATGAAGGAGCTCTGGACGACCATCCGTAATGGTAAGGTATGGCAAGGGGAAATTCGCAATACAACCAAGGATGGAGATTTCTACTGGGTAAATACGACGATCGTGCCGCTGATGGATGAACAAGGAAAACCCAAAAAGTATTTGGCGATTCGTAATGAAGTAACGAGACTGAAGCAGACGGAAGCCGAGCTGCAATCTATGATGACCAAAGTCATCCGGATTCAAGAAGAGGAACGGAAACGTTTCTCCAGAGAGCTTCATGATGGGATTGGGCAAAGTCTCTACTCTCTCGTCATTCAGCTGGATCAACTCACTTCAAATGATTCGGTTGGTAAATCCGACTTACAACCTCTACGTGAACAGGTGACTGCGATCATTGAGGATGTAAGAGGTCTAGCTTGGCAGCTTCGTCCTTCCGTATTAGACGATCTTGGTATCGTTCCTGCGATCCGTACCTATATTGAAAAGTTCATAGGTTATTATGGCATTGATGTCTGCTTTGAGTGTCACTTACGCCGCAGACTGCCCCATAACCTGGAACTGGCGATCTATCGAATCATCCAAGAAGCACTGACCAACATCGCTAAACATGCCGATGCAGAAGAAGCGAAGGTTACGATCGATGACCGTGAAGCGAAACTGCTCGTCACGATCAGTGACAATGGAGAAGGGTTTACCGTTGGAGCAGCCGGCAGTGAAGCGGGAGTCGGCCTTTTTAGTATGGAAGAAAGAGCGAGAAGCGCAGGCGGCACGTTGACCATCACTTCAACTCCTGAAAAAGGAACAACCATCACCATCATTTTTGCTAAAGAATAGACGTGCATGCTATTAATTTAAAGAAACCAATGAGTCATCCGAATTTAGGTGACTCGTTGGTTTTTATTTTTTTAACAATTCGTATTTGTATTAATCCGTTCTATGATTTGAATACTCTTCAAATTCTTTAAACAGTTGATCTTTCATTGTTCTTGCTTTCACATTATCTAGGGAGCTAATATCCATATAATCCATAACTTTCTTTGTTTGTTCCATTAGAAATTCACGATCATCGTTCGTATTGAATCCATCATTAACCATTGAGTTAAAATTAATTTCAAGCCCTTCTAACATTGACCTTACGAATCTTCCATAATCCGCATATTTATCACTATTGGCCAAGCTAATTAAACCTTCGTTCAAGCCCAATAAATTAGTGATCGAACCATATAATTGGTGCAATGGCTCCGTAGTGTTATTCAGCTTAATTTGTATATTAGTCATGTATTCTTTTTGTTTATCAATTATCTCCTCTGCTTCAGAGCTGTTATTAAAGAAATGATAAGATAATACCAGAGCTACTACTCCCACGAAAACGACAAATACAATAAATCTTACATTTTTTCTAATCATCTACTTCTCCTTTATAAGGACTAACCCCCGGAAATATTGTAATTAACAGCTCACTAATATTACATAATAATATTAATTCTTCAAGGAATACTATGGGTTTTATTTGGTTCCCAAATATCTGTACTCCAAAACATCAGCTCTTCGGTCCATTGGGTCGGGGAGCTAATTTGCTTAATTAATGTTCAAATATACAAATAGTAAGAAATATATTATATAAATGAACAAATCGAACTCAAATCATTGACTCATCTTACGAAAAGTTATAAATATAGGTATATAAATTACATAAAGATCGTTTTGAATTAATGAAAGGTGGTCTAATGATGAGTGAAGATTGGATAGATCAGGTTTTCCCACCTGAGATACCCGGCATGCATAACCTCGATGACATTGATCGCAAAATACTAGCAGCCCTGCACCAGAACAGCCGTATATCCTATACCGATCTCGGTCAGCAGATTGGCTTATCCCGCGTTGCTGTTCAGGCACGAATTAACGCACTTTCCGAGAAGGAAGTCATCGAACGCTTTACGGTTGTGATTAATCCGGTGAAAGTAGGCTTATCTGTATCTGCCTTCTTTAATGTAGATATTGAGCCGCAGTATTTGGATGAAGTGGCAGAGAAGCTTGACCGAGAGCCGGCGGTTACCAGCCTGTATCATATGACAGGTCCGAGTACGTTACATATGCACGGCATCTTTGCAGATATGGAAGAGATGGAACATTTTCTACTAGAGAAAGTATATAAAATGCCCGGGATTGTGAAGGTAGAATCCCAGCTGCTGCTCAAACGCTACAAGAGCCGCATGGGCATGCGCTTATAGGAGGATATCAGTAATGAATATACAACCTTATAAAGAATTGTTCATTGGGATGGTGAGAACTGGTATTTTGGGATACGGGGGCGGACCCTCTGTTATTCCCCTCATCCGCTATGAAGCAGTTACCCGCTATAAGTGGATGGAAGATGAAGAATTTGGAGAAACCCTCGCTCTTGCTAACGCCCTGCCTGGTCCGATTGCAACTAAAATGGCAGCGTATCTCGGCTATAAGCGAAAAGGAGTCTCCGGTGCCATTGTCTCGGTGCTTGCTCATATCTTGCCATCGAGTATTGCCATTGTTGCTCTGCTCGGGGTGATGTACACCTTAAAAGACTCCAAATATATTGCAGGAATGATTGCAGCGGTAAGACCCGTTATCGTCGTTATGCTTGGTATTATGGCTTATGAGTTTGCACTGAAGGCATGGAAAGGTCTTGGAAAAGGATTTGCCATCCTGTTTGGAGTTCTTGCGTTTATCCTGCTCCAGTTGCTACAAATCCACCCAGGGATTGTAGTTATGCTCTTCCTTGGTTATGGCATGTTCCACCTAAACCTCGTGCAGCGATACAAACGTGACAAACAAAGCGATAAAGGGGTGTCATAAACTGTGGAGCAACTACAAACTTGGTGGGAACTGTTCTGGGGATTTTTTGTAGCCAATGTGCTTGGTTATGGAGGCGGTCCCGCATCCATTCCACTGATGCAGGAAGAAGTCGTGAACCATTATGCTTGGATGACAAACGAACAATTTGGTGATGTGCTGGCCATCGGAAATGCCCTGCCTGGGCCCATTGCGACCAAAATTGCTGCATTTGTCGGATATCAAGTAGCCAGCTGGCCGGGATTCATTATCGCTACCCTCGCTACTGTCGTTCCTTCCGCAACCGCACTCATTTTACTGCTTAGCCTACTTAATAAATACCGTACATCTAACGTAGTAAAAGGAATGACACTGCTTGTTCAACCTGTCATTGCTGTCCTCATGATTTTACTGACATGGGAAATGGGGATTGTCTCTATCGATACGATTAATGTGTGGCAAACGTTGATTATTGCTGGGATTGCACTATTTATACTCACAAAGACAAAGCTTCATCCCGCATTTGTGATCCTCATTGCTTTTGCGTATGGAGCGATTGTCTTGTCTCATACAATCGTCTAAATCCTATTTAAGCGATAAAAAGGCCGCTACCCCGATATGGGATAGCGGCCTTTTTCTGCTCTTAACATCGCTTGGATTACTCCGTAACAACAAGACTAACTTTTGATTTCTTGCCGGCAAAGCTAACCGTAATGGTTGCTTTTCCTTTTCCGGTTGCCCGTATCGTACCATCTTTCACTGTAGCGACCGTGATTCGGGAAGAAGTCCACATCGCTGGCTTCGATACGTCAGCCTCGGAACCATCCGCATAGGTTGCTTCTGCTGTAACCTTTACGGTTTGTCCTTTTTTCAGTGTCAGACTCACTTCATCGGTTTGCAAGTACTTGAGTGTGTCTACATCAACGGGAACACTTACTGATTTACTGCCGTATTTCGCTGTAATCTTGGCTTTTCCGTAATCTACTGCTTTCACTTTTCCTTTGTTTACCGTAGCCACTTTGTAGCTATTCGTTTTCCATTCTGCAGCGCTTGTCACCTCACGTGTAGAACCGTCACTGAGCATTACATTCAGCGTTAGATCTACAGTGTCGCCTGATTTCAGAGAAAGCGAGGACTCCGAAATTTCCATACGATCAATGACGTCTACTTCTACCGCAATCGTCACCTTTTGGTCACCGTACTCCGCTGTAATATTGGTTTTACCACTGCCGTATGCAGTAATAAATCCTTTTTTCACATCTGCTACACGAGCACTGCTTGATTTCCATGCTGCGTCATTGCTTACATCCTGCTCATTTCCGTATTCATCAGACGCAGTCAGCTTCAGTTGATACGTTTCTTTCGAAAGCAGTGCTACGATCGGAACGTCCGCTTGCAGGCCGCTCGCGAGTCCTACTTCTACCGCCATGGTAAGGGTCTTACCTTGATATTTTGCAGTAATGGTCGCTTTACCTGTCTTTATTCCTGTAATTAAACCACCCGAAGTAACCTCAGCAATCTTCTCATTGCTTGAGCTCCAATCTGCTTTATCTGTTACGATTTCCTCACGATCTTCTGTGTAAGTAGCAATTACATTCGCTTGCAGGGTTCCGTCTACAGGAACTACCCCTTTTTTATTTGCCAATGCTACTTTGGTCGGAATGTCTACACTAACTGCTACCTCAACCGTTTTACCGCCATAGGTTGCTTTTACCGTGGTTTTACCTGACTTATATGCTGTCAAATTCCCACTCTCTACATAAGCAACGCTCTCCTCGCTTGATGTCCAGGTTGCCTTGTTTGTTACCTCTTCTATTACACCGTTTGCGAAGGCTGCCATCACTTTAAACGTGTACGTTCCGCCTACTTTAAGTCCGAGTTCTTCCTTATCGATATCCAGATGACGAGCAACTTCTACATCGACTGGAATTTCAACTGTCTGATTGCTGTATTTTGCTGTAATCGTTACTGATCCAGAAGCATTCGCATACACCTTGCCATTAATGACATCCGCTATCTTTTCATTACTTGAAGTCCATACCGCTTTTTCTGTTACATTGACCTCGGTATCATCAGGATAAACAGCCTTTAAGTCAATTTGTTTTGTTCC
Source organism: Paenibacillus sp. Marseille-Q7038 (assembly GCF_965111595.1). NCBI lineage: Bacteria > Bacillati > Bacillota > Bacilli > Caryophanales > Paenibacillaceae > Paenibacillus > Paenibacillus sp. Marseille-Q7038. The sequence continues at coordinate 88,102 of NZ_CBCOOM010000002.1, forward strand.
GTTTACATTCATGAAAAAGCTTTGTTCGCTCGCAACCAACTTACGCGTCTTATCTACATCCACTTCAAGTGTGGTTGTCTTCGTACCGTATTCAGCTGTAATAGTTGCTGTACCTGCCTTGTAGGCTACAATATTACCTTTGAACGCATCAGCAACTTTCTCATTACTGGAGGACCATACGGCATCTGCCGTAACATCTTTCGTCTCTCCATCTGGGTACGTAGCTGTAAGGATTACTTTCTGTTCGTCCTTTAGTTTCCCGTCTTTTAAAAGCAGGGATAACTGCGTATGATTCATCTCAATTCGTCTTACAACCTCAACGCCAACTTCAATCGTCACACTTTGTTTACCTAGCTTCGCTGTAATGATTGCTGTACCTGCTGATAAAGCACGTACGGAACCGTTAACTACCGTAGCTACTTTGTTGTCCGAAGAAGTCCACTCCGCGATGCTCGATGCATCCTGTTCTGTGTTATCTGTATAAATTGCTTTAAGAGTAACACTTGCTTCCTGCTCTATACGCAGATCAAGTGCCTGTTTATCCTTCGTTAGTGCCTTTACTTTCTTTGTTACTTTTACATTAACAGCCTGTGACTTGCCATCATGTACGGCGACAATGGTTGCTGTACCTTCGCTTTTGGCTGTAATCGTGCCGTTATATACGGAAGCTACAAAACTGTTGTCACTAGTCCAGTTTGTGCTAATGGTTACATTATTAGATTTACCATCACTATAAACCGCTGTTGCTGTCAGTGTACTGCTATCCCCGATCTCCAAACTTAGTGAATCCGTGGACAAAACCAGTTTGCTGATCTCCGAATCTGCAGCGGACACCACGTTCACGGAAACAAGTCCTGTTGTCGTCATAACTAGAACGAGTGCCATAAATGCTGCCATTACTTTTGCCAATCTTAGTTTTATCATGATTTCCCCCCATATGAGTTGAGTAGTCTTCTTCTTTTGTCGGTCAGGGAACTAGCGATTATTAGATTTTAAGGTCTTTTTATTTATTAATTGGTAAAAATAATTAAATATCTCCTTATTTCTTTAATAAAAAGTCTACTATTTCAAAAAACCTAATAAAAATTATAATTTTGTCTCTTTTAACTAACATTTGATGTGTATAATAGCTAATGGTGCCATTTATTAATATCGTAAAAGGGAGTTTTCTAAAACATGATTCAAAAACTGGTGTTCTGGACTGTTGGGGTCGCTGTCCTTGTCAGTATCGTTATCTTGTCTATCTATTTCTCAAGCGGTGTTCTGCCACCTGCACGTTAAAGACAATTCATAACTAGATATAAGACATAAGTAAAGAGCGCGATGAACTGCTCTTTTTTAATGATTATTTATAGCACGATGTAGTCACCAGATAATGTATAGATCATTAATCCATAGAAAAATCAACATACATTCCACACAAAAACACATACGTTTACGTATGTGTTTTTGTGCTAAATGAATGAGCCAAAACCTATTTTTATAATCAACTTCAAATATATCTCAGCTTATGAAGGCAACTTACACTATCGTAATATATAGTATATGTCATAAAAGTGCATACTTGCCCACCTAACTATACCGACTATATAATACATTCAGACCCCAGTGGAAAACTCGTAAAGAAAGGAGAGGAATGTAAAAGAAGAATAAGCATAAGCCGGCTATAAGACGGAACGAGCGAGAGTTTCGCCTCTTATCTACTGCTTTCAGAACAAGTCCCCCCCATTGTGTCCTGTTCTGAGTTTAGATGAAAAAGAATTATAAAAAATTACTTACAATTTGAAATGAGGTTTTATGAAGATGAAAAAGTTTAAAAAGCCAGCTATGCTTACAATGACAGCGGTATTGATGAGTGCTATATTAGCTGCTTGCGGAACCACGCAGGAAGCAGCGCCTGTAGAGGAGCAAAACACTTCTCAACAACAACAGCAACAACAAGAGTATGAACTGAACTTTCAGCAAATTCGAAATGCAACAATTACCTTAGAATACGGTGGTCAAAAGTTCTTGGTTGATCCGATGCTATCTAAAAAAGGTGAATTTGATCCTTTCCTTCCTGCCGAAAGAGATGATCGTAATCCACTCGTTGAATTACCAATGTCCGTTGATGAACTTCTTGAAGGGGTAGATGCTGTCATTATCACTCATACACATGAGGATCACTTTGACCAAGCAGCAAAAGATCAGCTCCCTAAAGACATTAAGATGTTTATGCAAGATGAAGAGGATGCCAAAATGGCCAAAGAATCAGGATTCACGAATATTGAAGTTATGGAAGAAGAAGTAGCAATCGACTTTAATGGAGTTGAAATTACGGAAGTAGATGGTCGTCACGGATATGGAGAAACAGCAGAGCTCATGGGAAATGTGATGGGCGTTGTATTTGAACATCCGGAAGAAGAAACAGTCTATCTAGCTGGTGATACCGTTTGGTATGAAAAAGTAGAAGAGATCATTGATACCTATACACCAGAAATTATTTTGCTGAATGGTGGCGAAAACCATTTCACTGATGATGGTCCTGTTGGCAATCTTATTATGGGTAAAGAAGACATCTATGAAGTATACAAGGCTGCTCCTGAAGCAACCATCGTTGTTAGCCATCTAGAAGCAGTTAACCATTGGGGACTGTCCAGAGAAGAATTAAAGAACTTTATTAACGAAAAAGGCATCCAGTCTAGTGTATTGGTACCCGATGATGGAGAATCCTACACATTTGAATAATTAATAACTAAGCACTACGATTATCCTAGTGTCTTAAAGCAAGATAGGTATAATAACTTCAAGTTATTATACCTACTTTGTTTTTTATATTTGTAACCTATTAGTCAGCGGATTGCGTTTTTTTATATTTTGTATAGATAAATACATTTTGTAATTTCCATAATCAAGAATTTTATTAAGAAGAACATTCAATTGTTCTTGAGAATCTACTTTTATACTCAAATGGTAACAACCTTCACCCGATACTCGGTGAGCTTCTACTACCTCTTTTTGTTCATTAATAAACCGAATAAATGAATCATGATTCGCTGTTTTCATATAAATAATGACAAACGCTGTATAAGAGAACCCTAATTTCATTTCATCTACGATTAGAGAGTAGGCTTCAATCACACCGCTTTCCTCCAACTTTTTAATGCGATTCCCTACTGCTTGCCCGGTCATATGGATTTGTGCCCCCAGGTCCTTCCATTGGATGCGTGAGTTTTCGGATAGCAATCGGAGGATCTGAAAATCGATGTTATCAAGTTCCATAGTAACTTCCTTTCATCATGAAATGATTAGATGCAAAAGTCTTTCATCAAAGTCTCGATAAAAATCATGAACTTATTTATCATTGATTATACTAAAACGATTAACGAGGTGGAAAAAATGAGCACAGCTTTAATTATTGTAGATATCCAAAATGACTATTTTCCAAATGGAAACATGGAATTAAGCAACCCTGAAAAAGCGGCAGCTAATGCAGCTAAAATTCTGGAGTGGTTCAGACAGAATAACAAAGATCATATTTTCCATGTTCAACATGTCGCAAGTGACCCAGCAATGGGCTTCTTTGTTAAGGATACAGAGGGAGTTAAGATACATGAATCTGTTCAACCATCGGAACACGAAAGTATCATCATCAAACATTTCCCTAACAGCTTTTTAAATACAGATTTAGAGCAACAATTAAAAGAAAAAGGGATTACCAAGTTAGTCGTTGTAGGTATGATGACACATATGTGTATTGATGCAACAGTTAGAGCTGCCGTAGATCTAGGCTATGAAACTACACTTATTGAAGATGCTTGTGCAACAAAAGAATTATCTTATCAAGATAAAATCGTACCTGCTGAACAAGTTCATTATGCATTTGTCGGGGCCCTTCACGGTATGTACTGCAATGTAGTTTCGACTGCAGACTTCCTACAACTAAATAAATAATTAAAAGAGTGGTTAAAAAACATACCCTCTCTGTTAGGTAAACATAAGCCCTAACTGGACGATCGCTGTAAACAGCCAGTCCAGTTAGGGCTTTTTTGTCCTTTCATTTCCATAAAGAATGCACCCTGATCAATTTCAATAAAATTGATTATCCCATTAGAATATTGGGTTAACCAAAGGGGTTTCCCATGTCTATTCTACCGGGCACACTGCAAAATCTAGCTAGAACTACTATATTCTTTAATCTTCTTTATATTGTTCTCCCCACTGACACATCTCCTGAATGAGCGGCCAAAGCGTTTGTCCCTTTTCCGTTAGACTATATTCCACTTTTGGAGGGATTTGCGGATACTCCTCCCGATGAATTAAACCATCATTTTGCATTTCTTTTAGTGTTGTACTGAGGGTTTTATAAGTGATCTTTCCTAACATACGTTGAAGTTCGTTATAACGAACAGCACCGTTTTGTGATAAATGATAAATAATAAGCAGTTTCCACTTACCGCTAATAATAGATAAAGTGTATCCAAAAAACGGCTCCTTGGACTCATCGTTATTCGTAATTGAGTTATTTATATTCATATTCACGCTATCCTCCCAGATAGTATACGTTAATAAGTCGCATACGCATCCTTTATTATGTATTAACTATATTATATGTTTATAGTCTAGTAAAGCGGAGTTTCTTAATGAAGATACATTCCACCCCACATCTCGGTACATACATAGATAGCTCATCAAGCGTGAATGCGCCCGTTGTAGTGAGGATCATTTTATAATGGTTATTTGTTAGACATATACTATCCTATTAGATAGTATATGTCTTAAAAGTGCATACTTGTTTATAAGATCATACAGCTTATATAATATATTTAAATCCTATAACATCAGGATACGAAATTGACGAACCCTATTAGGAGGACAAATTAAATTATGTTATTACATCAGAACAATATAGATATATTACTTCAGAAAATGGAAGAAGCTGACGCGATCGTGGTTGGCGGAGCTGCTGGTATGTCGGAAGCTGCTGGATACAGCTATTATGAGAAAGGAGAGTTATTCAATAAGCATTTTGGGGAATTCGCAGAAAAATACGGAATGGAAAATTTATTTTATGGATTTTATCACCCTTTCCCAACGAAAGAGGAACGCTGGGCTTACCTAGCTACATTATATCAGAAGGGTATATATGATCTCGAAGCTGGTCAACCCTACCTTGATTTAGAAAAATTGCTTGAAGGCAAAAATTATTTCATTGTGACTACGAATCAAGATGCACAGTTTTCTAAGGTTTTCCCTCAAGATAAAGTGGCACCGATTCAAGGGGATTCACGTTATTTTCAATGTAATGATCGTTGTCATGACCAAGTTTATTTTAATAAAGATATGGTTGAAAAAATGTTTGAAAACATGGAAGGAACAAGTATACCTACCGAGTTGATTCCAACCTGTCCAAAATGCGGAGGCGATATGGAGCCATGGGTTCGCTCCTATGTATTCTTAGAAGGAACTGCTTATCGAACTGAACTTAAAAAATATAATGAGTTTCTCATCAAAAACAAAGATAAAAAGGTACTGTTTTTAGAATTAGGTGTTGGAAAAATGACTCCGATGTTTATTAAAGAGCCATTCTGGAATATGACATATAACTGGCCGGATGCCTATTATATTACGATTAATCCAAACGACGCAATATTGCCAGTCGAGCTTATGGATAAAGGACTTGCGATTCATGATGACATTGCTCAAGTATTGAAAACGGCTGTGAACGAACAAGAAAAACGAGCAAGAAATATCGAATAAGTATGGTTTCGTACCTAGAATCAGGTATTCAAGTATTTTAATTGGAGGAACTTATGAAAGAAACATATGCAACCGTCTTAAAAAAGATGGACGAAGCTGACAGTATTCTCATTGGTGCAAGTAACGGTCTTGCCATTTCAGGAGGCTATAATATTTTCGCAGAGAATGCGGCATTTATAGAGAATTTTAGTGATTTTCGTGAAAAGTACGGCATTCGCAGTATCCTGCAAGGCGCTTTTTATCCCTTCCCTTCTCAAGAAGAAAAGTGGGCATTTTTTAGCCGGATGTACATGTACTTTTTAGAGAACGAGGAAGTTAGTCCTGCAATGAAAAACCTATATGAATTAGTAAAAGATAAAAACTATTTTGTTATTACATCAAATACGGATGCTCACTTTGAATTGGCAGGTTTTTCAAAAGAACGTCTTTTCGAATTTGAAGGGAATTGTCGTAAGTTACAGTGTTCTAACAGCTGTCATGATGATATTTATTCCGGTGATCACGTATTACGTGAGATGGCACAAAAACAGCAAAATGGAAAAGTACCTTCCGACCTGATTCCACAGTGTCCAAAATGTGGCGGTCCGATGCAAATGCATGTAGAAGTTGACCGTAGTTTCTTAAGAGATACATCTTGGCAAGCCAGCTATGAAGCGTATCAGAATTTTATTGAGAACGCTCATGGTAAAAAATTAGTATTGCTGGAACTAGGCGTAGGTTTTAGAAACCAGTTGATTAAAGCTCCATTTATGAATATTACCAACAACGAGGAACACGCGACGTATATTACGCTGAATAAAGGAGAAATTTATATTCCGCAAGAAATCGCCTCCAAATCAATTGGAATCGATGGGGATATTTCCGCCGTATTAGAGCAATTAGTTCAGCTGAAATAAACCAATAGATGGGAGAATAAATATGCTTTTAGCAAATGTTCTAAATGAGCCTGATTTCCATCCAATTAAAGCGTATTACGAACGATGGTATACATTCATGGAGGGAAACGTCGAGTTTTGGCTGCCAGATAGTGAATGGCATACGAAAACACATAGTGCACGCGTGCTGTTACTTGCTCTTATCATCGGGCACCAAAAAGGAATTCGAGATGAAGGACTAAATGCACTCGGTATGGCGGCTGTTTTTCATGACACTCGTCGGTTGGATGATGGTATTGATCAAGGGCATGGTAGCCGGGGAGCTGCGTATTACAAAGAATATTGCGATGCAAATGACGAATTACCCTATGATGAAAAAACGTATTTTATGATCTATTACCATGACCAACATGATTCACTTGGTTTGTCAGAGATTGAAATTTCGTGTAGTGATCATGAAAAGGCTAAACTGCTCTATCAAATTTTCAAGGATGCCGATGCACTAGATCGTTTTCGTCTAGGACCAAACGGTTTGGATGTAAATTTTCTTCGGACGGAAGAAGCACGCCGACTCGTTGAGTTTGCTAAACATCTCTTACGTCAAAGTGAAGAAACTAAAAACTAATGTCATAAAAAACGCTGTATAATGAACAAACCTGACCGTATTTTGTTAGGTTAGGAGGTAATAATGATGAAGAATTATGTGGACGATAGCTTCGCCCTACACACGGACCTGTACCAAATCAATATGGCTGAATCCTATTGGGCAGACCATATTCATACCAAAAAAGCGGTATTTGATTTATATTTTCGGAAATTGCCTTTTGGAAACGGATATGCGATTTTTGCGGGATTAGAAAGAATTATAGAATATATTCAAGCATTTCGTTTTACTGAAATTGACTTGGATTATTTAAAAGAACTTGGCTATCAAGAAGACTTTGTCGACTTTTTGAGAACGATACGTTTTACAGGAACCATACGTGCCATGAGAGAAGGAGAGGTTGTCTTTGGAAATTCACCGATCCTTCGTATCGAAGCACCTTTAATAGAAGCACAACTTATTGAGTCGGCCTTATTAAATATTGTGAACTATCAAACACTCATCGCAACCAAAGCGTCCCGAATCAAACAAGTGGCGGGTGACCAGCCCATCTCCGAGTTGGGTACTAGACGTGCACATGAATTCGATGCTGCCCTATGGGGTACGAGAGCTGCCTATATTGGTGGGTTCTCTAGTACGAGTAATGTTCGAGCAGGTAAGTTATTTGGTCTGCCTGTCTCAGGAACCCATGCCCATTCCTTTGTCCAAGCATATGGAGATGAATATATCGCTTTCCATAAATACGCAAAACGTCACAAGAATTGCGTATTCCTCGTGGATACGTACGATACGCTAAACTCAGGTGTTCCGACGGCAATAAAAGTGGCAAAAGAATTAGGTGACCAAATCAATTTTGCCGGTATTCGTATAGATAGCGGGGACTTAGGTTACCTCTCCAAAGAGGCAAGGAAATTATTAGACCAAGCTGGATTTGTTGACACGAAAATCTATGCTTCGAATGATCTCGATGAATACACGATCATGAGTTTAAAAGCTCAAAAAGCAAAAATCGATATATGGGGAGTTGGAACGAAAGGTATAACTGCCTTTGACCAACCTGCCTTAGGAGCTGTCTATAAACTGGTCTCCATTGAAGACGAAAATGGACAGATGAGAGATACGATCAAAATATCTGCAAGCCATGAAAAAGTCACCACACCAGGAATAAAAAAGGTGTATCGCATTATCAACAACCACACCAAAAAATCAGAAGGCGATTATATTGCCCTTGCTTATGAACAACCGGAAAATGAATCTGAACTTCATATGTTCCATCCCGTGCATACGTACATTAGGAAAACAGTCAAAAATTTTACGGCGATCGATTTGCACGAAGTGATTTTCGACAATGGCAAACTTGTATATGAATGTCCAAAGGTTCAAGAAATCCAACTTTTTGCACAACAACAGCTTGATCTTCTATGGGAAGAATACAAACGTTCCTTATATCCAGCCGAATATCCTGTAAATTTAAGTCAGGCTTGCTGGGACAACAAAATGAAAAACATTGAAGAAGCCAAAAAATCGAGCAAAAAACCTGTAACAGTATAAGTTTAACCCGTTTTTAAACAGACCTTATCGAATGAGATAAGGTCTGTTTTTTTGTTACTCTCAAGGATCATTTTCTAGAAGTGGCAAAGCGGAAAATAATGAGAATAAATGTGAGCAGCGAAGTCAGGAGCACTAAAATAGCGGATGAATGATATGCCTGTTTAAACGATTCTACTGACCAACCATCCTCTGCTATTAAGAGGGATGCAATTAAATTTGATATTCCTATACCTTCACTGTTCGTAATAAGACTGGCAGAATAATTTTGAGCTAAAGCGATATTTGCAACTATAAATAGGGAGTTAACTGCTAGAAGCATCAATATAATCAAGTCAACTTTCCGCATACAATCCCTCCGAAATAATATCTTCTATCTCAAACTGGAGCTGGCATTTGGTTTGTTTGCCCTCTTGCTCCTTGCTTACAAGTGAAGTCGTATAAAAAGTATACGGTTCGCCTTCATGGGTGAAGTGGGCTGTTGCTATACAAGATGCTGCCCACAAGACTGGATCATAGCGCAGGATCAACCTTGCTCTGCTACCGCTCCATATCACCGTATCTCGCTCGAAAATAGGCTCGATTCGGCTAATCAGCCTTTCTTCTATCGACTCCGCTATCCCCTTCCACGCGAACACATCCTCCAGTTCCAATATGGATCTCTTTTCACCTGCTGGATATTGGAAGTGAACAGAACGGGTAAAGCAGTGAATTGGAGCATCACCATAAGCATGCGTGAGATCAAGCACTACCTGAAGTGCCTCCTCGCTGCTCTTTGTCGTTAGAACCTTAGCCGAATACGAACGACCTGACTTCTGCATATGCCCACCAATCATAGGGACACTATGACCGCCCGAAGAGATATTAATAATCGACTCTCTTCCTTCTTGAAAATAAGCTTTGGAATACATCCCTGCGCCCAGATCGCAGAGAAGATTTTCCCCGCCGCCATGAATAATAAACTGTCCTAGATCATTGTGATTATGTGGTTCCCCATTATGACCCCCTTTTAATGCGAAACCACTCGACTGCCCTCTGCTCACCCACCAACCGAGGTTCGGGAATAGGGCGGTTCTAAGACCCGTTCGCTCGGAAATGTCGGATGTAGCTGCAATTTGATTCTCAATCTGCTTTTCGCCCTTATTCTGATTCATATCACTCCATAAGAAGTTGCGAATCAGGTGCGCCCATCTCCGCACAGGATCATCCAGCATCCCAGGAATAATAAAAGGAATATCGTGGATGCATCCCGTTCGCTCTGCGATTCGGTTAAGTAGTCCTGACGGAAGCACCTCCCGCTCACTGCTATCCGAAAAATTAACATACACTCCATCCGAAAGATGAATAGATGCGGGAAAGCGCGCGATTGACCGCACATGCTCTGTTGCAAGCAGATCTATTTTCCCATGCGAATATTCCCTCAGCATCTCAGCAAAATAGGTGAAGTACCCAAAACCGTATACCCAGTAACCCAGCCCTTCTGCACAGCCTCCATCGGCTTCATAGCCGCTCAGAAAAGATTGCATAGACCCCAGCGTCTGCATCATCGCATCTGTCTTCTCTTCCGGATCATTCATGAAGATAAGTGCAGCCATCCCGCTCCCGCCAGCACATACGGCCGACCAGTTATGATCTGCACTTCGCCAAAAGAAGGGTCTTTTCTCGGTGAAAACCGGGGTAAGCACCCGTCTTCTCACCTCAGATCGGATCCGCTCAGCAATCCTCACATCCAGTACCTCTTGGTGCATTGCATAGATTTCAGCGAGTGTCTGTGCTGTCTCAGCCGCAAACAAATCTACCTCCTGAGAAGGGTCTCCTTCCCTTGGCAGGTGCGCGGTTAAGCACCACGTATACTCACCGCATATGTCCCATATCACATTTTCTAATGAAGCCAGATATTGTTGATGCTCCTGCTTATCTGTGATTACTGCAGTTACCACAGCAAGTGCATTCAACCTCGCTCTCCGTTCAAAATAAACATCCTCATATGCTTTACGCTCTCCCGTCTCGGCAAATTGCTTAAAGATCGCAAAAGAAAGTTCCGGAAGTGGTTCATTTCCAGCCTGGGTAGCTTTCCATCTAATCTGCTCCCAGCTCTTATTGAAATGAGGTCCTTCTTGGGTGCGTCGTAATCTTTGTCTCCAATTCGTGATTCCAAAAGCAAAAGCAGCTGAATCTGCCTCGGATTTTTTAACCCTTGCTGACAAAGCCTCTTTTAAATATTCTCTATCTACATAGAGACTACTTCCTTTATCGTTGTCCGTTCTATTCATTTCCATGGGGGACCAAACCACCTTCAAGAAATTTTTGTGTGCGCTTTCATTGTACCTTAAGGGTGGAAGTTGTTGAAGTATCTCTTATCTTTTTGAATAATAGGGAACGAGATCCATCTTAACTGCGTCAAAAGATTATAGAAATAGATGAGAAGGAGGATATGCGATATGCCGAATAACAATAGAGTCATGATACACAGAAAACAGCTGCTTTATTTGCTGCTTATCACCGCAGTAATGCTCCTGCTTGTCTCCTGTCAAAAGGACGTATCTACAACGGGTTCCGATGTCAACTCTAGTGGATTCAAGCAAGGAAAAGAGTCTATATATACAAGAGCACAAATACAAGAAGACGAGAAACTTAATCTTCGACTCGTAGAACAACAACTTCAAGAAGGAGAAGCAATCTCTTATGAGCTGTTGAATCATTCTGGTCATCCGATATTTTATGGTGCAGATCTTCGGATGGAAAGGAAAGTGGGAGAACGCTGGTTCGAGATTTATTTTGAAAACGAAGCGGTTATCAGTATTGGATATGGTCTCGACTCAGGTAATTCTGAAATCTATCCCTATAAAAGATCACTCCCTGCAGGGCAATATCGCCTAACGAAAGAAGTGTCACTCCAAGATCCATCAGACAGCACCCAAAAAGAGTCAATTACCCTCATTAGTGATCCATTTACGATTAAGAAAAGAGCTGACTCTGATCAAGAGGCAATGAATAAATCAGCTATGTTCAATAGTTATACATCATCCCTCATAGATCAAATCGAAGAAGCAGAAGGAGTTAGTCTTGGCAAGCCATCTACACTTACTCGTTCAGAACGAGAGGATATTAAACTTAATCTCATAGGTTCTGAAATCGTAATGTGCGGTTTGTCGGAAAAAGAATATCTGGAGGGCAATGTGGTTTCATTCCGTCTAAAAAATAATACAGACATGACACTCCACTATGGCGAATTTACAGGAGTCGAAGCGGACATCGATGGAGTATGGACAGAAGTGCATGTCGATCTTAACTGCAAAGAACCTCTATATCTACTGGAACCGAATAAAAAAGTAGAGCTTGATGCTCATATGACTGAAAAACTTCCCGTCGGAAGATATCGTTTGACGAAGGAAGTATCACTTCACAACACATCAGACATCACTACTCAGGAGGAAGTTGTACTTATCAGCGATCCATTTATGATTAGGAAGGATTAATCCGGATTTTGTCCATGGAAGGCCTTACTTATTTTTCTTATGCTAGAGCACAGAGCCATATCACCCGTTCTCTATTGTACTCATATAGATAAGGAGTTTCGTTCATGAGAAATATGTATCAGCAAGAAGTCGTGTTAGATAAACAGATATCCATCTATCTCCCGCCTTCCTATAATGAAACTGAGAGCTCCGTCAGATTTCCTGTTGTGTATCTTCAAGACGGAATAGATCTCGTCAGCCAAGTATTTAATTTATTGAGTCATAAATTCCGAGTAAAAGAACTGCCTGAACTTATTATTGTTGGGATTGAACCAAACAACCGAATTCATGAATACACCCCTTGGCCCGCCGCTTCTCTTCGAGGGGCAGGTCATCCCCGTTTCGGGGGGAAGGGTCCTGAATATATTGCTTACATCACCGACGTTCTGAAGCCTCATATGGATAAAACCTATCGTACTTTGACTGACCCAGAACACACCGGAATCCTGGGCGCCTCTCTTGGCGGCCTGATTTCTCTCTATGCTGGCTATCAGCGGCCGGATGTATTCGGCAAAATTGGAGCTTTATCGGCTTCCTTCTGGTATGAAGAAATGTTGTCTTTTATAGAGACTAACCCGCTTCCCTTACACAAAGAGGGAAAACTTTTTTTATCCGTTGGAAGTCTTGAAGGAGTCTATAAAGAAAATATTCAGCGCCACATGGTTCCATACACCATAAGAGCCCATGAACTGTTATTGGAAAAGGGTATGACCACAGATCATCTCAAATTTGTACTTGAAGAAGGCGGAACTCATGATGATGTCTTCTTCGCAAAACAATTTACCGAAGCTCTGCAATGGATGTTTGCTTAGTTGAAATCAGTTGATCAGCGTCTATAAGAAAGAGCCTTTCTCTTTTCCAGAGAAAGGCTCTTTGTGTTTATACTAAAACACCGTCAATGATTGAATTAACCCTGATTTCGGATTGTAAACTGGAAGGACAATTCACCTGATGGATCAATTGCAAATTCGTCTAGCACAGGCGCTCCCCAGCTGTCATCTCCGCCAACACCCATTTGGCAGCCGGCAATCGTGACTACGGTATGATGCACATTTGGCAGTTCATAATGATGAGTTGCTTGTTCCAACTCAAACGCCGTGTACGGCGATATCCCTGCTTCGACAGGCTGTGATGCCGGAGCAGTAATAAGAATTCCTTTTCCGGTGTCATTCGTAATCGCAACTTGACGTACTCCCATACGATTACCTGATTCTTGCGGAACGAGATAAGCAGAAACATTATCTTCGGCACGGTTTTTGAAACGTGTGAGTCGTGCTCCTTCCGCACGGTCTGCATAATTCTCTTCTGGTCCTTTAGCATACCAATCCAGGTTCGCATAATCTGCTGGCACTTTAAAGGACAATGCGAAGATAGGGAACTTCGGTAATCCAGACACCCCTTTATACGAGGAATCTACCTGAATACTTCCGTCTGCAGATACGGTATATGCTACCTTCACTCGTACGTCCTCATGAACACTCAGTTTATAGGTGTATGTTATCGTTGCTTGTCCTTCTGCTTCGGCTAATTCCCAGCTTAGTGTACGGCGAGTAAGACTTGCTGCATACCAAGCGGAAGAATCAAAGTGGAAGCCTGCGCCTTTATCGTTATCCGTCATCGCTCTCCAGAAGAGCGGTGCTGGCGGAGCCGAGATCATTTCACGACCTCCATAGTTTACCGAGATGAGTGTTCCAGCCTGCTTAGAGAACATGATGGAGAAGTCACGGCCGTGTACGCCGATATTCACATCCCCTTCTACCACGCGGAAATCATTTGATAGCGCGGAAGCTTTTGCAGAAGGTTCTTCTTTAGCTTCTTCCACAAGGAACACATGCTGACCAAAGCACACTTCATACCCCGCTTCAGCCCATAAGGTTTCTTCCTTGAGTACTAGGGAACAATCTACGCTATACTCGCCAGGCTGAGTACTTACCTCCGGCAAAGTAAACGCAATCTGTTTCTCTTCTCCCGCAGCCACATCAACATCCATTCTTCCGGTGAACAACTGCTTTCCTTCTTTGTTTAGCGTGTAGACGAGTTCATAAGCATCGGTGCTAACAAAAAGATTCTCATTTCGAATGGTAACTCCCGTCAGGCTTGGTGTAAGCTTCACATTCTGATATACGAATTTCACTTCCTGCATTTTTGGAGACCAACGGCGGTCTGCATATACAATCCCATTACCGGAGAAGTTGTAGTCTGTAGAACGATCGTCAAAGTCACCGCCGTAGGCCATAAATTCCTTGCCATAACGGTCTTTTTTTATAAGAACCTGATCCATGTAGTCCCAAATAAATCCACCTTGGTACATTGGATACTTCTGTTCAAGTTCGGTGTATTTATGGATACCACCTAGTGAGTTCCCCATCGCATGCATATATTCACAGCTGATATACGGTTTACCCGGATTGTCATTTAGATACTCTTCAATATCTGCTACCTTCGCATACATGCGGCTCTCCATGTCACTCGTTCTATCATAATTCCGGTCGTAAAATACTCCTTCATAATGTACGAGACGAGTGCTGTCTTTCTCCCGGAAATAATCCGATACATTTAGGATCACGTCCCCCGCATAGGATTCATTACCGCAAGACCATATGAGGATGGAAGGATGGTTTTTGTCCCGCTCTACCATAGATATAGCGCGATCCATTACGATATCCTGCCATTCCATATTGTTTCCTGGTACATTCCACGATGGCTCAACTGCCCCCATCTTCTGCCATGATCCATGGGTTTCCAGATTCATTTCATCAATGACATACACACCGTACTCATCACAAAGTTCATACCAGAGCGTCTGGTTCGGATAGTGGGAGGTACGAACCGCATTCATATTCCCCTGCTTGATTGCTTTGATATCCCAAAGCATATCTTCTTTTGTTATATTCCGTCCTTGACGAACATTGAATTCATGTCTATTTACCCCTTTGAAGACAATACGTTTCCCATTTAGATGCATTACTTTATCTATCATCTCAAATTTACGGAAGCCTACTTTTTGAGGTACCACTTCAACAAGTTCGCCTGCCTCGTTATATGTTGAAATATAAAGCGTATATAAGTACGGCGCTTCTGCGCTCCATAAATTAACATTTCCGGCTGCTAGACGAACCGAGAGATTGTCTTCGGGAGATGCTACTATCTGCTCCGCTATCACTTTACCTTCCGCGTCTTTTAGTACAAATTCCACTTTTGAAGCTGGCTTACCTGTTAGCTGCAGATCAGTAAGGAGTGTACCTGCTACATACTTCTCATCCAGGTCTGTCTTTACAAATAAATCTTGAACATGCACTTCTGGAACCGTGTACAAATATACTTCCCGGAAAATCCCTGAGAACCGCCAGAAATCTTGATCCTCCAGCCAGCTTCCTGTGCTGCGTTGATACACCTCAACAGCCAGTTTATTCTCTCCGTCCGTTATATAGGGAGTAAGATCAAATTCACTTGGCGTAAAACTGTCTTCACTGTAACCGACAAACTCTCCATTCAGCCATACATAGAAAGCCGACTCAACGCCTTGAAAAGAAACATACAGCGGACGGTCTTCCCATCCTTTAGGTACGTCAAAATATTTCACATAGCTGCCAACCGGATTATGGTCTTCTGAAACCATTGGTGGGCGGAGGTTCTCATGCCCATCCCATGGATACATCGTATTTACATACTGCGGGTTTCCGTACCCTTGCAACTGAATATGTCCGGGAACTTCGATCTGAGCCCAGCCCCGGCAAGAAACTTCTTTCTTATAAAAGTCCGCTTGACGTGCAGCTGGCTGAGCAGCATAACTGAATTTCCAGCTTCCATTCAGACTATGGCGCAGCGGCATCTCTCCGCACTGCTGTGCCTCTTCCGCTGTAGCATAATATTTGTGATCGGAATGCGCAGGCACTCTACCTACGGCGAATACGCTTACATCGGATAGCCATGCCGTACTAGGATTTGCTTTTTGCTCCATTACTTGTTTCATTATTCTTCCTCCATTTCTATATGGGAAAGGACTGCCTGACATCAGTCTCTACTTGCTCTCAACTGATGCCAAGACAGCCTTTCCAACTGCTTGAATCCCTATCATAATACATGCAACGAAACGTGTATTGCGAAATCGGATTCGATACCTATTTAAATTACTTAACGGACCCTGTCATTCCTGCTACAAAGTGTTTTTGCATTACAAAGAATACAAGTGCAGTTGGCAACGTAGTAATGACAATCGCAGACATAATCATTCCATAATCCGGTGCATATCCTGAACCAAGGTTAGAAATCAGGAGCGGCACTGTCATATTCTCAGGTGACTGCAAGACGATGAGCGGCCACAGATAGTTATTCCAGCTGCTAAGGAATGTAATGATGGCAGCTGCTGCATACGTTGATTTCATTGTCGGCATATAAATTTTAAAGAAGAGTCCAATTTCAGTCAGACCATCCATACGCCCTGCTTCCAGCAAGTCTCTAGGGAACATCTTAGAGCTTTGGCGGAAGAAGAAGATCAAGAATGCCGTAGTGAATGTCGGTAAAATAACTGCTGATGCGGTGTCAATACCAAGAAACGGAATGACACTCGATACCTTCGCGAACATTTGGTACAGCGGTACCATAATGGCCGCAAATGGAATCATCATAGATGCCAGCAGAATGTTAAACACAATATCTTTGGCACGGCTGCGATAAATCTCGAATCCATAACCTGCTGCGGATGCAATAAGCAAAGAGAGAATCGTAGTCACAATGGAAATTTTAGCTGAGTTCCAAAGCGCCTGCCACATATCTACACTATTAAATAGATTTCTTACATTATCGATCAGATGTGATCCCGGAAGGAGTCTTCCTTTCGTAACTTCTACTGACAGATTCGTCGAACTTGTAATCATCCATAAGAATGGGAAGATCGAAATTAGGGTAGCAAGGATAAGAAATGCATACGTGAAAAATTTCTTCGGTTTACTCATTTTTTATCGCCCCCAATTTTATTCTGGATGAGTGTCAGTATGATGACCATAACCACGATCGAGTAAGAAACGGTTGCTGCATAGCCAAAGTCTGGTGTGTACTCAAATGATAAGTTATAAATATACTGTGAAATCGACATGGTTGAGTTACCTGGTCCGCCTTTCGTGATGTTTACAACTTCATCAAATAACTGCAGCGTACCAATCGTCGATGTAATCGTCGTAAATAAGATCATCGGTTTTAGTAGAGGAATGGTAATTTTAAAGAATTGGGTAAAAGCATTCGCTCCATCAATTCGAGCTGCTTCATATACTGACTTATCAATATTTTGCAAAGAAGAGAGATAGAAAATCATGTTATAACCTGTAAAGCGCCAAGTGATTGCAATAATAATTGTAACTTTCGCCCAGAAAGGATCTGAGATCCACTGGATTGGTTCTGATATCAGATGGAAATTCATGAGCATCTTGTTAACAATGCCATCTCCGCCAAACATGTATTTAAATACAACGGAGTATGCTACAAGTGACGTAACGGTAGGTAAGAAAATGGCGGTTCTGAAGAAACCTTTAAATTTCAAGTTATCATCATTAAGTAGAACGGCAATAAAGATCGCAAGGACCAGCATGACAGGAACTTGTATGATGAGATAGATGAATGTATTTTTTACTGCGGTAATAAAGTTGCTGTCCTGGAACAAGCGAATATAGTTATCGAATCCGACAAAATCCAGATTCATGCCTCGACCTGATTTAAAAGAAAGAATCAGCGCCTGAATCATGGGATAAAAATAGAATAAACTGATTGCAAGAACCGGTACGAGAATAAATAACCAGCCTGTTATATTTATACGTCTCTGACTGCCCATGCCCTTAGGACTTCCGGTACTCGCCGCGGTCTTCGCAGTTTTCACACCACTCCACACCCTTCTCTACTGTTTTCTTAAGTATGTTTTTTGTTTCTCTCTCTTTTTCTTCATAAAAAGGACCCTTGCCCTTTCCCTCCATCCATAGAGTTTTCTCTAAAGGAGAAGCAGAAGGAACAAGGGCCCGTATTCATTCATGAATTAACGAATTTGAGTGTCTGCTTGAGATTGCGCATCCGTAAGTACGGAATCAATATCTTTGCCGCTTAGATAACTTTGCATTGCAACAACCAAGATATCCTCGACTGCGTACGTATTTAGACCATAATTCACGTTAGGAATTTGTTCTGTCCAAGCAGCGAAGTCAGATACCACTTTTTGTCCTTGGAAATACTCATCTCCTGCTTTATAAGCTTCACCCTCGGAAGCTGGTTTGAACGTACCGATTACTCCTACTTCTGTATTCAATGTTTGGTACAGATCTACGTCGGTGCCGAAAGTTGCAGCTAAGAATTCTGCTGCTGCTTCTTTACCGTCTACGTTCATTACATACCAAGAGCTGCCGCCAAGGTTTGAAGCATTTACCGAAGTTTCTACACCAGGTAGTTTCGGTGTTGGAGCTACTGCCCATTTTCCGGACTGAGAAGCCTCTGCTTTGATCGATGGAGTAATCCAGTTTCCTGTTGGAGTGGATGCAACATCGCCGCCGTTAAGAGCCCCAACCCCTTGACTCCAGTCAGAAACGACTTTGACGATACCGGAGTCCATCAATTTCTTGTAGGTTTCGAATGCTGCCTTCATTGCTTCGTTATTCGCAATGTTTGGCGTTTCACCATCTTCGGTGGTATACCAAGATCCAGCGGATTGAATCATCAGACGAACGAGTCCAAGGTCATTCGGATCTTGTGTCAGCATGAATTTCCCTGTTTTTTCTTTGACATCTTTACCAATTTCGATGTACTTATCCCAATCAATATCTTGTAGGTCGTCGAGCGTGTACCCTGCTTCCTCTAAGTAATCTGTTCTTACATACATTCCAGTAGCGCCAGAATCAAAAGGAACTCCATACTGTTTGCCATCTACGCTTGTAGGTCCCACTTTATAATCTGCAAAATTAGCAATATCGATGACATCAGTCAGTTCAAAGAAAGAATCCGGATAGGATTGCAGGAAGCTTTGTGCCCGGTAATCCTCAATCAGCACAATGTTCGGAAGACCTTTTGTAGACCCAGAGTTGAGGCCGGTGTTCAGCTTCTGCACGACATCTGCTTGTGCGTTCTCTACAACATTAATCTTAAGATCAGGATTTGTTTCTGCGTAAGCCTCTTTCGCTTTATTCATTGCTGCAATGTTAAACGCTGGGTCCCATGCCCAGACTGTAATCTCTTTCGTATCTACACTAGATCCTTCACTGGATTCTCCATTTGAACCCGTAGAACAAGCAGATAGAACGACCGCACTAGCTAACAGTACGGAAAGTACTTTTGGTAATTTGTTTTTCAATGAAATAACCCCCTCAAGGCTGTAGTAAATATGAATTAAAATTAAAATAAGATGGAAGCGTTTACTTTCTACACCCCCATCTTATCACTCATGTATGCGGTTTCTTTAGGATTATCTTTGTTAGCTTTGGTGCTTTTCTTAGTTGCCTTGTTCAATTCACTGCTTTATGCATGTACTTTTTTTAGGTTTTGGTTCTTTATTTAGATTAATTCCACATTTTTGAAATTAATTCACCCTTTTTATTCCTTTATTATCTATCTGCTTTTCTCGTCTTGCTCTTCCTCTTTTTGAAGAGGTATCGTGATTTTGATCCGAGTGCCCTCACCAATGACACTGCTGATATCTACTCCATAGCTGTCTCCATACATGAATCGGAGCCGATGATCCACATTCTGTATCCCGATACCCGAGAATAACTTACGATTTCTCTTTGTCATGGGTAACGTTCTTCCTTCCGCATTTTCTGCCGATTCCAGATCCATTCCATCTCCGTTGTCATTTACTTCACAGACCAAATGATCATTCTGAACCGAAATCATAATTAAGATCGTTCCCTCTTCTTTATGATTGAAAGCATGGAAAAACGCGTTTTCAATAAAAGGCTGCAAGATAAGTTTGGGTATTTGATAGTCCATGCTATCTGGTTCTATGAAATAATTGACACGAATTCTTTCACCATATCTTACATGATTGATAAACACATAATTTTTAAGTGTGTCGAGCTCTTGACGGACAGTAACGGTACTCTGTACGTTGCTCACCGTATTTTGCAGCAACGTAATTAAGGCATTGATCGTATCAGCCGCTTTCTCTTTATTTCCTTGTTGTACGAGGAATTTAACAGAAGCCAGCGTATTATATAGAAAATGCGGATTAATCTGCATTTGGAGCGCCGCAAGTTCCGCCTTCCGCTGCTCTTTCTGAGTCTCTACCAATCGATCTACATACAAATTTAATTCATCGAGTACATAGTTGAACGCATTGCCAAGCTCCTCAACTTCATATCCGCTTTTGGATACATCTACTCGCTGGTTAAATCCATTCGTTGGAATCTGTGACATATGACGGACGAGCCCTCTCATCGACTTGGTCATTTTCCTTGTAATAAGATAGACAACAACCAGAGACAAGAGAACAACAGACATGATCATGAGGGTAATGGTTTTTACATTGACCATCTCACCCATCGCTGTTTCTCGGTCTAATAGGTTCACCAAATAAAAATCAAACTCCGGTAAATACTCGGATAATACGGTAAACTCACTTCCTTCAAAAGGAAGGCTCGTACTGCCGAGTCCACTCCTCTCCTGCTTACCCACTGCGTGCAGCAAAGCAGGAACTCGCTGACCGATTAACTCACTCCGATTACTGGAGATAATCTGTCCCTGTGAACTCATCAGCAGCACATCATTGCCTTCACTCGTGAAATTTTCATAAAAAGACTGAAAATCTTGGTCACGAAATGTGATATACAGGGTTCCATATATGTTCCCGGTATACTGCTCATATAGAGCTTTTGAGGCAACCAGCACAGGTTTTTGTTCTGTTCCCGCCTGATCCTGATCATAATAAAGCTGATATAGAATCTCCCGCGGATGCGCTCTTGTCTGTTTTGTTATCTCATGATTGTTTAATTCATCTACCGTTACTGACCAGTACCAAGGATCTGTTGTATAACTTCGCCCATTGGCACCAACCAGTGTTACACCTACATCATAAGCACTTAGGTTCGTTATAATTGTTTTAATTCGCTGCGTCATTGCATAAGTCTGCATTGATAATGATACTGAATCCGTCTCACTGCTTGTCAGGTAAGTGCGGACCCCTCCGCTTTGTGCAATTAAGGTTGCACTCGTGGCAACCGCATTATTGTAGGCTTCTAGATCTGATTTGACCTGTCCCAGCAACTTTTCATTTGTAATACTAAAGGTCCTTAGAAATAAATTCTCAGACATGCGAATCGTTATCGCCACTGATAACAGCGAGACCGTAATAATACTGATTAAAGTAACTAAAAACAGCTTTACAAATAGACTTTTTTTGTTCAAATTTGCAAGCTCCCCCCTAATCATATATTTTGGTTCTCCTGCACCTGTTCTTTACGATACTGACTTGGTGATACCCCGGTCATCTTCTTAAAAACTTTTGTGAAATAACTCTGGTCAGAGTAACCTACACGGTCACTAATTTCGGAGATCGACTCTTCGGTTGTTACCAGCATTTCTTTTGCTTTCTCAACTCGTACCTTGTTCACATATTCACTGAATCCTTCATTATTGTTAGCGGAAAAATAACTCGATAAATAAGACGCGTTAAAATGAAATTTCTTTGCCACTTCCGTCAGGGTAATCGGCTCCGCATAATGCTCTTGTATATAATTTAGCAGGCGATAAAAACTAGGGTTTGTTGAAGTGTCCGTCTCTCTCGTAATGCTCTCCGCTTCTTGGATAAATTCCTCGATGAACTGGATCGCTTCACGTGCGTACACTGCCTGGTCAATCTGTCTGAAATAATCATATTTTCTTTTTTCGAGAGGCGTGGTTTCAAATTTCAGTTTACTTAGTGTGTTTGTAACATTAAATATAAAATTACCAAGCAAGGCTTTAAGTTCAGATAGATCGGTCACATAATCTAAAGATTTCGTATGGATATGTTCTAAGAAAGAGGAAAAGGTTTTTTGGAATTGTTTACGTTTTAATCCTTCAATCAGCTCCGCCATATCCATCGCTGGTATCCTAGTAGGTAAAGCAGGTAAATGTTCTCCTTCAATCACTGAATACGTCGGTAAATAAAAAGGATAACGTTTCAGTCTCTCATATTGTTTACTATAAATGTTGCCCAACTGGCAGAAATCTTCGAATCGGTCACTAATAATAAAATGCAGCGTCTCTAGATGCTCCACCTCTTGAGGAATACGGGAAAGATTCTGTATCAATTGCTCTATACGTTCGGCCCAGGGATCATCCGCATTGAGTAAATAGAGTAGCGTGCCTGGAACGGATTCTAATTTCATATACTCCGCTTGCCCTGATTGTAGAAGATGAAGATACTGACTTACGCTTTTTTCGATCTGTTTCTTCGCTGATTTATCCTTTACGGGATTCAGATCTACACCCAGTAGCACAAACTTAGGATAAGGGAACCGGCGGCGAATGGTTTCGGTTGGTATCTCTGCCTCATAGCCAGATATCATCTTATCCATCGCTTGCACGATCTGTGTTTCTTCCGATCGCTCTTCTTTTACCGGTATGCCGAGTCCTTCTATTTTGGCTGCTGTTTTGTCTAAAATGGAGAGTAGATATTCTGCTTCCAGTTTAGGTTTCAAAATATAGTCGGCTACTCCGTTCTGAAACGTAGAACGTACATAATCGAATTCGCTGAAGCTGCTCAATACGATAACCTCGATAGCAGGATAACGCTCTTTTACCAGCCGTACTAACTTCTCGCCATCCATAATAGGCATCACGATATCTGTAATCACAATGTGAGGTTGTAACTCTTCTACCAATTCTAGCGCTTCCAATCCATTAGAAGCTTCTCCCACAATATAATAGCCAGCATGTTCCCAGTCCAGAAGATGTTTGATCCCCTGTCTAACCA
The DNA here is from genome assembly GCF_965111595.1 of Paenibacillus sp. Marseille-Q7038. Classification (NCBI taxonomy): domain Bacteria; kingdom Bacillati; phylum Bacillota; class Bacilli; order Caryophanales; family Paenibacillaceae; genus Paenibacillus; species Paenibacillus sp. Marseille-Q7038. Next base: position 111,310 of record NZ_CBCOOM010000002.1, read on the forward strand.
GCATCTCGTCATCGACGATAAGAACTTTGCATAATGATCTCATCCCTTGACCCCCTCTGAACTCCGGTTCTCTTTTTCTTTTATCATACACTTTCGTTCATAATTAATAAATGCGCTTTATATTCCCATATATAACCATTTAAATTCTGTAAAATGAATAAAAAAGACGAAATCAGCGTAATTGCTGTTTCGTCTTCTCTTTTTCAAAAATATATTCCCTTACTTTTTAAAAGAAATATACAAAGTAAGGAGCTCCAATAAGTGCCGCGATCACGCCGGCAGGTATTCCATCAGGATCTGCTATATTTCTACCTATGGTATCTGCCAGCAGCAAAAGCCAACCTCCGGTTAAGATAGATACAGGCAGCAACGAAGCATTTCTTGGTCCCACGAGTGCCCTTGCAATATGAGGTGCCATAAGACCGATAAAAGCGATACTTCCCGCAACAGAAACGGCAGCAGCAGCAAGTGCTACAGCCGCTACAAGCAGAAGAATTCTCTCTTTATTAATAGAAACTCCAAGGCTAATCGTTACTTCTTCACTGAGTCCCAGCAGATCTAACCGTCTTGCCTTGTACAAAGCGAAGGGGATTAAGATCAGCAGCCACGGTAGAATGGAATAGATAAAAATCCAGTCCGTTCCCCAGATATTCCCCGCCAGCCAGCGAGAAATAAAACTAACTTTTTTCTGATCCGTGGAGGAGATGAGTACGATCATAATTCCAGACAGCGCCATGGAGAATCCCACTCCCACCAGCACGAGCTTCATCGGAATCAATCCAACGCCTCGCCGATAAGAGAACATATAGATCAGGGTTGCTGTCAGCATCGCCCCTATGAAAGCAACTACTGGAATGAAATATGTTAAATTCCCTGCCTCGATCGGTACAAATAAGAAGAAGATAGCAACCGCTACGCCCGCACCTGAGTTAATCCCGATGATCCCTGGGTCTGCAAGATCGTTTCGAGTTATTCCTTGCAAGATTGCTCCCGATAAAGCGAGGGCAAACCCAGCAAGTAGAGTTATGATGATTCTGGGAAGCCGAATCGAGAACAATACGAACTCTTCCTTAAATGTCCCTTCCCCAAAAAAGGTCGGAAGTAGCCGGTTATACGATAGAGAAGATGCTCCTAGACCCAGACTAACCAGTAAAGTGAACAAAATAAGGATTGTAAGTCCCGTAAGTGTCATGCTTACTTTTCTTGATTTTTGAATTTCGAGCATCAGTATCCTTTCCCTCCTTTATGTACAATGAGCAGAAAGAAGGGCAAACCGAGCATAGCAACAATCGCGGCAACAGGGGTTTCATAAGGTGCATAAATCGTACGGCCCACTGTATCGGCAAGCAGCATAAAGGTAGCTCCGCAAATAGCGGACATGGGCAGCACGAATCGGTAATCCGTACCGACGATGAAACGCACAATATGTGGAATCATCAGACCGATGAACGCCATGCTTCCGACAAGAGCAACAGAGGCACCCGCAAGAATGATAATAAGAAGTAGGAGAACAATTTTAATAGATTTCGTGTTCTGACCCAGGCTTGCTGCTACCTCTTCATTCAGACTCAAAATAGTAAGCTGTCTTGATAGAATAAGCGAAATAAGTAAGCCTAGCAGTATAAAAGGAACCACTAATTGAAGCTGACTCCAGGTCGTGCCGATTAATCCTCCCGATGTCCACATAGATACATTTTTCGAGATTCGAAAATATAGACTAATTCCTTCTGCAAGCGCATAGAGCATAGCTGAGATAGCAGAGCCAGCAAGAACCAACTTCACCGGTGTAAGTCCGTTCCTTGCTACCATTCCAATGCCAAAAACAAGGAGCGTACCAAGAGCTGTTCCAGCAAAGCAGGCTAACATGACTGTAAAATAATTAGCCGAAGGAAGAAAGGCAAGCGTGACGGCCAAAGCAAAATTACCACCGGCGGTAATGCCAAGCAGTCCCGGATCAGCTAGAGGATTGCGTGTCATCCCTTGCATAATTGCTCCGGAGACCGCCAGTGCTGATCCAACGACGACAGCCGCTACTTCTCTTGGAAGACGAATTTCACGAATCATCGTGACCGTCTCACTCGCACTTCCAAAGGTAATGGCTGACCAGGCATCTCTCAAACTCGTATCTGCTGCTCCCAGCACGATAGACAGCATAAATACAGAAATAAATACAAGAACTCCAATGACAAACTTGCCGATCATCGGTATGCTTACGGTTTTATTTTTTATCATTTGTCGTCTGTTCTTTCTGCTTTAGTTACCGAGAAATTGTTCGCGGAAGAATTCCAGCTGATAATCCAGCGTTAACGCATCATTAAACAAAAACTCATTCGCATTCGTTTCAAATACATGACCATTCTTTACCGCAGGAATCTCTTTGTATGTTGTTGTCTCCTGAAATGAATTGTCTTGTTCTGCGTATTTACTGATCACCAGGTAATCTCCAACGTATTCAGGAAGAACTTCAGTAGAGACCGCATAGTATCCATCCTTGAGTGCCATTTCTTTTACTTTCTCCGGCATTTTCAAACCCATTTGCTGATAAAGTATTTCCGTTCCGCGACCCCAGTTGTCTCCAAATATGTACATTTGTTTATCAAAACTTTCAAGGACAGTGACGGTAGCATCTTCACCAACTTTGGCTTTGATCTCCTCACCTAATGCTTGAGCACGTTTCTTGAAGTCATCAATCCACGCTTGTGCCTCTTTTTCCTTGTTGAGCACCTTGCCAATCTCTAAATGTTGTGTGAGATAATCCACTTTTCCATAGGTGTAAGTTACCGTTGGTGCGATCTCTTTTAGCTTGTCTAGATTCTTAGCATCCGTCGATCCGAGAATAAGGTCTGGTTCCAGTTCGATAATCTTCTCCAGATTCTCATCTGAAACTTCCACTGCACCCTGTAATTTATCTTTGAATCTAGCGTTAGCCATTGACCAGGAATCAACGCCAACTATGTTCACGCCTAGAGAAATCGCGTCTCCTGTATAACCAGACAGAATAACAACACGCTGTGGATCAGCAGGAACTTCTACAGGCCCGCTCTCTGACTCATATGTAATTGTACCGGATTCTGCAGCTTGTCCAGATTCGTCCGTTTGCCCAGATCCATTGCTCGTAGATGCAGGAGCATCTGCAGTGGTTGTTCCACTTCCCGCATTACCGCAAGCACTTATAATAAGCACCATAATTAACATAAAAGGAACGAATATCTTCTTCATCTTTTTTATCTCCCCCGTAAATGGTTTACTATTGTATACATCGACACTTAATTGATAATGATTATCAATATCTGCATTAGTGAATGTTATTCCCATTTACTAAATCTGTCAATCACTTTATTTGAAAATAGTTCCTTATGTTTAACCGCTATTTTGATCACTCTTTTTACCAAGCCAAAAAGACGAAGCAATATGAACTCTGCTCCGTCTTCTTGATTGGGTGTGATAAGAACTAGAATAAACAGCCACCCCTTTATATATCGCCGCCCTGATACTCTGTTTCATCTTGCTTTACCTGTTGTCCCTGGCGCTCGAACTGTTCCATGAGTTCTGTTGCATCATCCTGAGGTTCATACCCGATCAGCGATTTAAGGTAACGAATATCATAATAGTTATCTGTGTTGGCAGAAGTGCCATAAAGACTTAAGAATTTATGTATCTCTGGTGCTTCTATACATTTATCGGCAAGCTGTACTAAATCTCGCTCTGAGATCCAAATATGCGCAGCACGCTCGGAATGCGGTTTGTTATCACCTGGGAAATTACCAATTCGTATGTTAATAGAAGAGATCCCGTGTTTATCCGAATATAGTCTGCCAAGAAGTTCGATGTAACACTTGCTCAGTCCATAAAAACTATCGGGACGATAGGGGTCATTTACATCGACTTCTTCTCCTACTTTATAAAATCCGGTGGCGTGGTTTGAACTTGAGAAAATAACCCGCTTTACTCCGTTACATCGAGCTGCTTCATATAAATAATACGCTCCCGTTACATTTATCGGCAGTACTTTACCGAGGAAGTCTTCCTCATCTTTAGCCCACCCTATATGGAGGATGGTATCCACCCCCTTGGTAAGTTCCAATAGCTGATCTGAGTTCGTAACATCGAGTGGTTGGATCTTCTTCGTTTCGTCCCCCACGATATCCGTTGCGAGCACGTCGTATTTGCCCGTCTCTCGTAAACCAGCAGCGAGGCAGCTTCCGATTTTCCCTGCGGCACCGGTAATTAGTATTCTTTTACGATCTGAATGATTCCCCATCCCAATCCCTCCTGTTTTGTGTCATCACAGAAAGTATTAACCAAAAACCTATTAACTTATCACAAGGTCAGGCTTCCATTTGCATCGTTTTTTGTCTGTACTGGCCAGGTGTTAAACCTTCCTGCTTACGGAAGGAACGGATGAAATTCTGTGAATTGTTGTAACGCAGCTTCGCAGCAATGTCTTTTACAGGAATATCCGTTTCGGCCAGCCACTTCTTCGCAATTTGAAATCGGTAAACAGATAAGTATTCGCTGAAAAAATAATTCGTTTCTTTCCGAAACACACTGCTTAAATAGTTAGCATTGTAGTGAAGCCTAGAAGCACATTCCTCCAGTGTCAGATCGGTATCATAATAACGATGAATAAGCTCGATTATTTTCTCTGATATGTTGTGATACTGCGCATCCTGACGGTCTCGGAACACTTTAATCATCGGATGGATCACAGCTGTCCAGAACCAATCCTCAATTTCAGCTACAATATGGCAATCTAGCAGATCTTCAAATAGTGTCCCTGTTCCATAATAAATCTGCTTCAAACTAATGCCTGACTCTTGCATGGTAATCAGCAGGTTATTAAGCAATCGCGATAACGGAATCTGGTATTCCTGCGGTGACATCTCGGTTGCAAACACATGCCTGAGCAGCTGTTCGAGCAGTTCCTTTGCTTTCTCGGCGTTTGCAAGCTTAACCGCATCGAGCAGTTCATTTTCTAAATGATTAGGATAATTAAGCTTCAAGTAAGGTTTCCCAGAGTTAATATTCTCAAACTGAATAATAATACCGTCTCCAAGAGTCATGCGATGCTTTAACGCCTCTAACCCTTCTTTATAAGCGATCGAAAGTGTTCGGATATCGTGGAACGGAAGACTCATGCCAATACTGACCTGCACGCTTAAGTAACTTGTTATTTCGCTCATTAGCTGTTCCGTTGCGGTGTAGATTTTAGCTTGGAAAGCAATTTTCTCGCTCTCCCTGCTACCGATAAGGGCAACTACCGTGTGGTCAATCATCACAGGTGCCAGCTGTTCTTCCTCCGGAATAAGCTCTTCCACCATATTCTGAACCGCAAATAACAAGAGCTCTAAATCTTGCTTCTCATATCTCGTTTGCTCAAGTGTCCCCATTTGTATCGTAAGCACCGACATCGTCTTCCACTCCTCAAGCTGCCGGCTGTAGTCAAACTGCTCCAGCTTGTCATGCAGCTCCTTCGCCTTCACCTTGCCCTGAAAAGCGCGAATTAAGAAGAAGGTACGCACTTGCTTAAGCTGCTTTCTCACTTCATCTTCCAGCCTCGATTTCGATTGAAATAAGGCATGAACCTGTTCTCCGATCAGTTGGAACTCGTTGCTTGTCTTCTCATCTGCTTTACGGTGGCCAAATTGCTTCAGCAGTAATTTAATAGGCGAATACATCCGTTTTGAACCCAGCCAAGCAATGGTGATGCAGATAAGTAGAATGAGTAAACAGGCATAAAGTGTGTACGCTCCAATTTTTTTAGATTCACTGGTCATACTTTGAATAGAATCATAACTGACATAAGTCCAGTCGTTAAATTCAGAACGATAATAGGTTATGGAAAAAGGCTCCTCGCCAATGTGCGATTCATATTGCCCCGAAGTACCGCTCAGTTGCGTTAGACTATTAATACCTGTCTTCTCCGCAGACTCGCCAATTAACGATTTATCGGAGTGCAAAATAATCTTCCCCTCCTCATTCACAATCATCAGTCCACTTAGATCGGTATGATTCGTACCCAGCAAGGACTGCATATCACAGGCGGGAATGTTGGCAATCGCCAGCCCATGCGGATCAAGCCCTGTTGAAGGAAGGTGTTTAACAAGATTTATACTGTAGGAGCAGGCTGGATTATTTGCATTTTCTTCGCTGTAAAACCATGTCGATGGATTCAAAGACCAAGAGGTTGCGTCTGGAAGCCTCATCAGGCTCGCCAGCTGGTCATGATAAGGGTACTCATCAAACTTATAGAGACCCGAATTTTTAATCATCCAGTTATAACGCTCATTAATAAGAATGACATCTTCGAGCTTTGTATCGAATGATTGCATGTAGCGGATTTCGGTACGTAAGTCGTTGTACATAATGAAATCGTTTTCAGTTATGTTTAAATTAAGAGCCTTTTTCATAAAAGAGGAATTGATCACTTGATTAAGTGTTTGGTTGACAGTCGTTAATTTTTGCTCTACATTGGATTTAATTTGCATGATTAACATTAACTTGCTTTCATTTACGTTTTTCTGTATTTCATTGGATGATGTTAAATAAGAGAATGCACCGATAAAAATAACCGGAAGCGTGCTTAATAAGAACCCGAATATCGTCATTTTGGAAAGGAAACTTAAAGAACGCACTTAAGCATCACCTACACTTCATTTATCATATTTATCGTACTGTTATTGTAGTGGAACAGCCCTTTTGCGAGCAATAATCATCTACCTGTCGGATAATCATTAGATTAGATTACAGGCAAGGACCGAGAGGAACCAACGCTTCTCTCATTCTAAATAAGAAGGAGGCAGAATGCTTATGAAAGGGTTCCAATCGGAGAAAAGAATATTTACTATCACTTCCATATTTACCATTATACTTTTAATTGTAAGCGCATGCAGTAATAATTCATCTGAAAAACCAAATGCTGCTTCGATAGAGGATTCACCCATTTCCATTATGCTCCCCCTTCACTTCCCTACACCCCCAAGTGATGAAATGCAGTCCTTGCTGGAAGATTGGAGTGGCTTTACATTAGATCTCAACTGGGTTCCGGATGGGATCTATAGCGATAAAATGAATACCGCACTGACAACGAACTCCTTAAAGAAAGTGACCTTTGTTAGAAATACGGACTTCCTTCTCCTGAAAAACACAATAAGATCTGGTGCATTCTGGGAGATCGGCCCTTACTTAGAGCATTATCCTAACCTTAAATACTTAAATAAAAATATTCTGAAGCAGGCTGCCGTTGATGATCGCATCTACGGTTTATATACAGAGCGTCCATCGTCACGTCAAGGCGCAATCATCCGGCAAGATTGGCTAGAACATTTAGATCTTGCCGTGCCGCGAACCCTTGATGAACTGTATGAGGTTCTTCATGCGTTTACATATCGTGACCCTGAGGGAAACGGGAAGGCAGATACGATTGGCCTTGCAGACCGTAATGATCTTATATACGGAGCGTTCAAGACAGTCAGCTCGTATTTTGGGACACCTAATAACTGGAGTATGAAAGAGGGCACATTCATACCAGAGTTTGAGACACAAGCTTATATGGAGACAATGAATTTTTTCAAAAAACTATATAACGAGCAGCTCATTAACCGTGACTTTGCTGTGACAAGCAAAGAAGTGCAGCGAAATATGATCATAAACGGCAAAGCCGGCGTCTATATTGGAAGCATGACCGATATTCAGCGTTTATATGAAGAAGCTAAAATGCTAAATCCGAATGCTTCCTTTACTTTATCCAACCGAATTAAAGGTCCTAACGGGTATCGGGTGTGGTCTATTCCGAATTTTAACGGACTATATTTATTCTCCAAAAAAGCGATCAAGACAGAAGAAGAATTGAAGCATATTCTAGCTTTCTTTGACCGCACAATGGAAAAGGATGTTGCGAACTTACTGAAATACGGCATAGAAGGAAAGCACTATACGCTAGAGAATGGTCAAGTCCGCTTGCCGGAGGAAACAACTCAGCTGCGTGTTCAAGAAGTGAATGCTTTTTATATGTTGATGATTGCTGACATGAATAATCCGAGTGTTATGGAGGTGGCGGAGAAAGAGACATTAACCGCTATTGCGGACCAGCTTAGCCAGGATAATGAAAATTTTCTCGTTAAAGACCCCGCGGCTCATTTAGAATCAGAGACGTATGACGAGCGAAATGCAGAGCTCAGTAAAATCATTACAGACGCTACCTACAACTATATTCTTGGCAATTTGACGAAGCAGGGCTTTCAGCAGGAGACCAAGCGCTGGCGCACAAATGGCGGCAACACGATCATAAAGGAGTTATCTGAAGCTTATGAAAAATAACATGCTTCCCCCCAAGCCGTAACTGCTTGGGGCTTTTTTGTTGGCTACATCGTATAAGAACGAGTCCTTTTTCCGGCATTCGAGCAGCCTTCTTATCAATGGTTATCCTCTCTTCGCTCTCCCTAGCTCTTATATGGCACGATGGTGTCATTTCCCACGCAATAATCATTTCATCAGACTTTTGCTGGTATGCCTGCATATGAGCAAATGATTGTATACGATACTTTATCCATTCAGTAGTGTTTAGTGTGTAAGCAAATCTCAACGTTAAATGGAGGTCACAAAGGAATGAAAAAGAAAAAGCCTTTATCCTTGGCTCTATGCGCTGTCATGTCCCTAACGTTACTTCTCTCCGCATGTTCTGGCGGAAACGGCACAGGCACATCATCTACCGGATCGGGTGATACGGGTTCAAGCCCTAACGCCAGCACACCAAAGGATGATAAACCAGCAGAGATTACAATCATGCTACCGCTGAATACGGCGGAGACTCCAACTGACACCATTAAAACGGAACTGGAAAAGCTAACGAACACGAAGCTGACGTATCAATTCTTTCCTGCAGATACATATGAGGAGAAGCTGAATACCGCATTTGCTACCGGATCCTTACCGCAAGCCACTTATTTGAAAAATGCTACAACGTTCTTGCTCATGCGTGAAGCAATTAAAGAAGGACAGTTCTGGGAGGTTGGCCCTTACCTGAGTGAGTTTCCAAACTTAAGCAAATTGAAGCCAGAAGTCCTTGATAATACAAAGGTCGAAGGCAAATTGTATTCTTTATATCTCGGCCGCCCGCTTGCCCGTCAAGGAATAGTCTATCGTAAAGATTGGGCAGATAAGCTGAATATTGCCCCTCCAGAAACAACAGATGAGCTGTTCGCTATGGCCAAAGCGTTCACTGAACAGGACCCTGATGGCAATGGACAAAATGATACAACAGGCATCGCAGACCGTAACGAGCTGGTTTTCGGGGCATTTAAGACAGTCTCCTCTTGGTTCGGTACACCGAACAACTGGGGCGAAAAAGATGGGCAACTGCTGCCTGAATTTATGTTCCCTGAATATATCGACACCATGTCCTTTTTCAAATCACTTCGTGATAACGGTTACATGAATCAAGATTTTGCTGCTACAAGCAAAACAGATGCTGTTAATTTGTTCACGAGCGGCAAAGCAGGTATTTATATCGGCGGGTCTATGCCGGATATTACAACACTTGATAAGGACTTGATCAAAAACGTACCAACTGCTGTTCTTGATGCACATAGCATGGTGAAAAGCCCAGACGGCAACATTCATCAATGGATGATTGCAGGTTATAACAACCTTGTGTTGTTCCCAAAAACAGCAATCAAGGATGAGGAGGAACTCAAGAAACTTCTAGGTTTCTTCGACAAAATGATGACACCAGAAGTAGCTAACTTAATGTTCTGGGGCATCGAAGGCACACACTATACCGTCGTAGACGGAAAAGCGAAGCCATCTGAAGATAAAGAGCTGACAGAACGTGAAGTGAAGGGCTATAAGGATAGTGTCATCGGTGAGACAGAAACAAATGGGATGTACGAGAGCTTAAATGAGTTACCAGGACGTATTCGTGCAGAGGAACTCATTAAAGAAAATGAGAAGTACGGCGTGAAAGACCCTACTGCTGCATTGGATTCAGCCACCTATGCTTTGAAAGGCGTAGAGCTGCAACAGACGATTACCGATGCAACGTACAAGTTTATCTATGGACAAATCGACCAAGCAGGCTTCGAGAAGGAAATTGAGAAATGGAAGAAGCAAGGCGGCGAGCAAATGATCGAGGAGTTTAATGCGAGTTACAAAAAATAAAAGCGGGTGGCCAATATAAACCGGCCTTTCGTTTAGGCAGAAGGCAGGGCATGCAGAGTGTTTCATAAAGGAAGCCTGTATTCAGAACAAAGCCATATATGAGGCTCACTTAAGGAACCCTCTGCTCGTGCTGCTTAGTATGCCAAAGCAGGGTCTTAGCCCCTAGCAGAGCCAACTTTGGAAGGATGAGGACTTATGGAGGAGACCGTGATCAGCCGACAAGTTACCAAGATGCATCCCGCATGGCGCAAGCGATTTTGGCGAAATAAATGGCTGTATCTCATGATTTTGCCGGGCATTATTTATTTTCTTATCTTTAAATATATTCCGATGTTTGGACTTGTTATTTCGTTCCAAGACTATAAACCATTCAAAGGCATACTAGGGAGCGAATGGGTAGGGTTTAAGCATTTTGAGCGTTTGTTTACGGAGCCTGACTTTTGGAATATCTTATCCAATACATTACTTTTGTTTGGCATGAACCTCCTATTTTACTTTCCAATCCCTATTATCTTAGCCTTAATGCTTAATGAAGTAAGAATCACGTTTTTTAAAAGATTTTTTCAAACTCTAGTTTATCTGCCCCACTTTATGTCTTGGGTCATCATCGTATCCATCAGTTATGTCATGTTGACCATGGACGGCGGCATTATCAATGAACTGCTTGTTCAATTAGGGTTTAATAAAATCAATTTCCTGCTTAGTCCAGAATGGTTCCGGCCGACCTATATTATTCAGGTGATCTGGCGGGAAGCGGGCTGGGGAACCATTATTTACTTGGCGGCAATCGCAGCGGTAGACCCTCAGCAGTATGAGGCGGCAAGGATGGATGGAGCTGGACGACTTCGCCAAGTGTGGCATATTACGCTGCCGGCTATTCGTAGTGTAATTATCATCTTGTTAATATTGAAAATTGGCGATGTCCTAGAGCTGGGCTTTGAGCATGTATACCTGCTGCTCAACTCAATGAATCGGGAAGTTGCTGAAATAATTGACACATATGTGTATACGGCGGGCCTAAGACAAATGCAGTTCAGTTATAGCTCGGCAGTCGGCTTCTTCAAATCGCTTGTTGGTTTAGTACTCGTTATGCTGGCTAACCGCTTATCCAAAAAAATGGGTGAAGAAGGAATCTATTAATGCCAAGGGAGGATTCATTATGGTAGAAGATCGTACGCTTAGCGGTCGCCTGTTCGTTGCGGTTAACTACACGCTGCTGACGATTATCGCACTTGTTACCGTGCTCCCGTTCATCCACGTGGTAGCGGGCTCGTTTACGACGAACGCCGAGATTGCAGCCAAAAAATTTGTTCTTATTCCAACCGTTTGGAGTCTCGAGGCCTATAAGTTTATTTTTTCAACGGATACCATCTTTAGGGCAATGAGTGTATCGATTGGCGTTACCGTGGCAGGTACTCTTCTCAGCATGTTCGTCACATCCCTAATGGCCTATGGCTTGTCGCGCCGTGATCTAGACGGCAGAAACATAATTATGTTCCTCGTTGTATTTACGATGCTATTTAGCGGCGGGATGATCCCCACCTTTCTGGTGGTGAAGGAGCTTGGCCTGATTGACAGCTATGCAGCGCTTATCCTGCCATCGACTATTGGCGCATTTAATATGATCATACTCAAAAACTTCTTCCAGAACATACCGGAAGGACTCGAAGAATCGGCTAAAATTGATGGCTGCAATGACTTTGGCATCTTGTTTCGTATTGTCCTGCCGCTCTCTATGCCATCTATTGCAACCATCTCACTTTTTTATGCCGTTACCTACTGGAATACGTATTTGAGCGCTATTTTGTATCTAAACGATAGCAGTATGTGGCCGATTCAAGTGTTGCTTCGTCAGATCGTTGTACTTGCATCGGGAATGGATTATAGCTCAACGCTAGACTCCGCCGTTCCACCTCCCGATCAATCGGTCAAGATGGCAGTAATCGTCGTAGCTACTCTGCCAATCTTGCTAGTGTATCCATTCCTACAAAAGCATTTTGCCAAAGGAGCTATGCTTGGTTCTATTAAAGGCTAAAGAGATATCCGCCTAAACTCTATTAGAGGAGAGTAGATCAGATGATTAAATCAAATGTAGCAAGAACACCAATGCAATGGGCTGCAGCTGCGGCCGATTCCATCATGGCAACGTATAAACCAGGCGAACTTCCGCCAGCCCATCGCTGGCATTATCATCAAGGTGTCTTTTTATGCGGGGTGCAGCAGATTGCAGAGCAGTTAGGAGAGGCCCGGTATGATGACTATATTCAAGGCTATATTGATGATCTAGTAGATGATCAAGGCAACCTTTACTTCGCACGGGACGAGCTGGATTCCATACAGGCGGGATTGTTATTGTTCCGCCAAGCAGAGCGGACGGGGAAACCGCAATATAAAGTGGCTGCAGATAAGCTTCGTAGTTTATTCAGCACTTTAAATCGAACCACGGAAGGTGGATACTGGCACAAAGATAAATATCCTCATCAAATGTGGCTGGATGGATTATATATGGGCGGTGTATTTGCCCTAAAGTATGCTGACACCTATGGGGATGATGAACTGCGGGAGGAAGTAATGCAGCAGGAGCGGCTCATGCGTAAATATATGAAGGATGAGCGGACCGGGCTGCTTTATCATGCTTGGGATGAAAGCCGGCAAATGCCATGGGCAGATCCTGACACAGGCTGTTCTCCTGAGTTCTGGGGTCGATCGCTCGGCTGGTATGGTCTGGCACTCACCGAATTTATTGCTCTGCTCCCTGAGGAGCATCCGAGTCATGCCGAGCTGAAAGAGGAGCTTGGGGCATTCGTAGAAGCCATTATTCGTTATCAAGATGAGGAGACCGGCCTATGGTATCAGGTTGTCGATAAAGGCAGCCATCCGGATAATTGGCTGGAAACTTCCTGCTCAAGTTTATTTGTTTATACGATTGCTAGAGCTGTTCAGCAGTCTGCTGCTGACGAGACTTGTATGTCTGCTGCCCGCAAAGGCTTCGCTGGACTCGTTCAGATGATGGAGACCGATGAGCTAGGACACTTGGTAATGCCGTCTATATGCATTGGTACCCCTGCAGGAGATTACGAGAATTATGTGACTCGTCCAATAAGTAAAAATGATCTGCATGGCGTGGGTGCATTTATCATGGCAGCGGCTGCTATGCAGAATAAGATGGCGAAATAGCATTGCACAAAAAGAAACGAGCGTTAGCAGAAGAGTAAATCCCCTTCTCTAACGCTCGTTTTGTGCTAGAAACTTAAATTTCACTATATCCTCTGGGATCGGGTAGCTGCGAATCGGGTTATAAACGGATAATCAATCAAGCCTCGTTATACCCGTTCTCTCCATAAGGCTGGAGCTTCTCAAGCCAACTTGCCTCCAATTTCTTTAATGCATCTTTTACATCAAAAAAGATATTGCCCTCTGGGATTTTCAACTTTTCTACAACTTCAATAGCAAAAGCAGCTTCTCCGTACTGTTTCCATTCTTCTTGAAGTCTACGGTTGCGGTGACTTCCCATGTTCAGCATAAATTGTTGACCATTCAAACTTTTGAGGTTCGGTGTACTTGCTACATACCGTTTTCCATTTTCTTTATTTCGAATTTGATAAACACCGGCTTCTGTCTTGATTTCTTTTGCCATTTGTTTTAACTCTTCTCTACGATTTGCCATTTTACGACTCTCTCCTTCCTTCGGGGTAAGCCAGTAACTGCTTCCATCCTCTTCCCGGCTGAGTATGCCATAGTCCACCATCGATCTGCGAAGCAGCGCATAATCCTCATAAATTTGATCTAGGATCCCGTTCACTTCAGGCTCGGTGTATACTTTGTTCCGGTCAAAACGTTTTGCGATCTCATCCATAATGATAAGTCGATGTTTCTCTTGGATTGCAAAAGTCTCGAGCGGTCCATCTGTACCGAAAGGGAAATATTTAGTCAGTACTTTCTCCTGCTCGGCGGTCAAATCCGTCTCCTTATTGGTAGCTTGACCTGCTCTGTTATTAGGTGATGCCACAGGCATAGCAGGGGTATCGTGGTCGCGCGAGTGTAGCAGCTCCATTACAGCCAGCAGCACTTTTGCCTGTCTCTCCTTCTCCTTGAGCACAAACCGATGATTGCGAATCGTTGAGGTAGAGCCAATTCCTAGTTCTTTTTGAATTTCCGCATCTTTTTTCCCTTCATAAAACTCTGCCAGCAGCCTGCGCTGTATATCAGACAGTCCGCTCACTTTCTTGTCCTGTGAGATCAGGAACTGAAATACCGAACCATGCTCTTCTTGAATATGAATCTGTATATATCTGAATGATTCGTATAAGACTTCATTGTGAGGGTAAATCACTCCTTTTTCAGTGCTATAACCACAGCAGACACAGATATGTTCAGTCTCTGTCTCGATATAGCCGCGCTTGATTTCCTCCAATGAAGCATCATATGCAAAATCATTGTGTAGTTCATTCATAGTACTTCCACCTCGCTTTGTTTATATAGATATAATATGTTTTTGTTTATTAATTGTCAAACATAATAAATAATTGTTTGTTTAAATGTAGACGAAAACGAGTTATTGTCTACTTTTCTGTTGATGATTTCTAAAGAACAACTTGTACACAGCAAAAAAACCTCCGCCTAACATCGGGCGAAGGTTTTCTATAGTATATGTTTATTTTTTCGCTGGAACTTTTACATCCAGGTCATGATGGATATTCGTTGGAGGAATCTCTGGCTTGTACACTTGTCCTTGAGCAACAGGTTCTGCTACATATACAAAATCGCCTGTTCCATCCGGAGCGCTGCCTGTAGCCCACAATCCTTCACTGGATTCATTGCCTTCGGACAAGTCCCAGAATTTATAAGCTTCCGGTTGGGATTCCAGTTCTGCTTCTGGTGGGAAGGAAGCAGGAACAACTACTCCATTCTTCTCTTCCAATTCCTGAATTGCTGCCATCCATTGATACTGGTGATAACGATCCCGTGCTAGCATTTTACGGAACGTTGCACGAACGCCTTCATCTTTTGTCATATGATACAGTCTAGCAACCTGCAGTCTTCCTTGCGTCTCTGCATGGAGGTTGGAACGCATATCTGCAAGCAGATTACCGCTGGATACAATATAGTTACCGTTCCAAGGCACACCATTAGAGTTAGTCGGCAATCCGCCAAGACCGCTCACAATCAAATGTTGTGGGTTCATTCCGCCCATAATCGCTGCTGTTACTGGGTCCTTCGCAGCTTCTTCTTGATCTTCTGGTGAAGCTCCATCCAAGAGCTGGCTGATCATTGCACATAGCATTTCGACATGACCAATTTCTTCTGTCCCGATATCCATGAGCATATCTTTATATTTTTCCTCACCGCGACAATTAAATCCTTGGAACAAATATTGCATCATTACGGTCATTTCACCAAACTGCCCACCCAGAACTTCTTGCACCTGGCGTGCAAACAATGGATCTGGACGATCTACTTTCACTTCATACTGTAATTCTTTTTGATGACGAAACATGACTATCACTCCTCTTATTCTAGTTTTCGCAAACTTATATTTTGTATTTAAACCCTCTGATTCCAGACTAAACACAAGAAATTTTTACAAGTTTATTGCATCTCAACTGGAGTATTTAGATAGATTCGGAGTTTCGGGACGTAAAAAAGCAAGGTCCTCATAACGAACCTTGCTCACTATATACGACTATGATTACTCATCAAGGCACCCGCCGAACATCAGTTTGAGATCAGTCCGACGGCTAACTTCACTGTTACCTTAAGGAGTTATTGGTATGGACACTTCTAGGTTTTATAGTTTAAAACGTTCGATAATCTCCTTCATCTCATCAGCAATGCTTGATAAAGCTGCCGCAGAAGAAGCAACCTCTTCCATAGCTGCGAGCTGCTCTTCTGAAGCAGCGGATCCTTCCTGTGCTCCAGAAGCGATCTCACCAGATATAGTAAGAGCAATCTCAAACACTTCATTTACTTGATCCACAGCAGAATCCATCTGTTTAGATGCTACGGATACCGCCCCCATCTGCATTGCCACTTCCTGAATAGAGGCTAATATGGATCTAAAATGCTCGCCGGCCTCAGTAACCGTTGTAATCCCTTTATCTATCTCCTGCGAAGCAGAAGACATAGAAACAGATGCTTCCGTCGTACCCCGCTCCATATCATGCGTGAGCTGTGCTATGTCTGCTGCTGAGGCAGCAGACTGTTCCGCAAGCTCTTTCACCTCTTTAGCGACGACAGCAAAACCTCGTCCATGTTCCCCTGCTCTTGATGCTTCTATGGATGCATTTAGAGATAGAATATTGGTCTGCTTCGCTATATTCGTGATGATCTCAACAATCTGACGAATCTCCATCGTTTTGCTGCCAAGACCTTCAATCACTTCATTCAGGTTTGATGCAGAGATACCAATTTGCTTCATTTGAATACTTGCCTGCTCAATCTGCTCCATCCCTGCTTGAGATTCAGCCGATACTTGTTCGGTAGCGGAAGTGACGTCTTCTGCCTGAAGACTAATCTCTTTTATTCCCACTGACATGTCAGCAACTTGCTGCTTCGCTTCCCCAAGCACTTGATTGGAGTGTAGAATTCCGACAGCCGTTTGCTGCATAATGCTCGCTACCTGCTCTGTGGCACTCGTCGTCTGCTCTGAGCTAGCTGCCAGCTCCTGAGAGGACGATGCTAGCTGCTGAGAGGTATCATTTACTTCACCTAGGACGGACCGCAGAGATTTAGTCATCTTATTAAACCCTTCTGCAAGCAATCCATACTCATCCCGCTGTTTCACCGACAGGTCTATGGTCAAATCACCGCTTCCCACTGTTTTTGATGCGTGAACGAGTCCCCTAATCGGCTTATATAGACTTCGAATCATAGGAATCATAATGAGGATTCCTACAATGGAGGAAATCAAAAGCACAATGATCAGGGTTTTTAACATAGGTATAGACACTTTCTCATATTCATCAAGATCAAATTCCGCTATGATCTTCCACCCTGTTAAAGGTTGGTTTATAAAATAACCGCTTTTATTTTGACCTGATACAGAATACGTTAGTGATCCTTCTTCATTACTTACAATCTGATCAGACAAAAGTTCAATGGCACTGGATCCTGCCCCAAAGTGGGTATGGACGAGGTAGTTCCCCTTCTGGTCAACAAGATAGATGACCCCTTTTTCTCCAATCTTCATTCCGTTCACTGTAGAGGTGAGTGAGTTTAACCCCAGCTGAATACTAGCAACACCTTTACCATCTGATAAACGTTTTGCCAAAGTCACCACCACATTACCTGTTGAAGCTGATTTATATGGTGAGCTGATCACTGAATCACTCGTTCCCAATGCTTCTTTATACCAATCTGTCTCTTTTACTACCTCATCGTTACTAAGTGATGGTGATTTCATTTGTAATCCTGTTGCATCCGATACAATAAGTATGGATTCAATCTGTGGGTTGCTGTCTCTCATGTTATCTACCAGTTGCTGCACCGCAGGATTTCTATTTACAATCTGGGCTGTACTGGTTTGCATAGAGATCAAGTTGAGATTTGCTTTTTGATTGTCTAACAGTGACTCGATCTGTTTGCTGACGAGCAGCAAAGACTGTTTTCCCGTTTCCAAATCCGCTTGGCGGATCTCCTGATCTGCTGTTCGAAAGGAAAATACAGCGATAACAATACTAGGGATGAACAAAAAGAGGACAAACATAGAAATCAGTTTCACTCTTATCGACATCAAGCTTTTCTTTCGTTTTCCATTCAAAAAAACAACCCCCTTCTGCCTGAATCGTAATTACAATGAAATGAGTTCAGATGGTTCATCTGACCGAACATTACAAAAGTAATTTATATATCGGCATACTGGAGGCATTATTTTACGGGCTTTCATTCTCAAATATTACAAAGTATTGTATTTTTTAAATTCTTAGTAAACTAATTTGCGTTCCACATAATATAGAAACTTACTAAGCAGATACGTAAGTACGAAATAAATGAGGGCAGCAGTTAAATAAGGCTCCCATACGGCGTAATATTGTCCGCTCATCATCTGACTATAATACATAATCTCTGGTATCGCGATAATGGCAAGCAGGGAAGAATCCTTAACTAGAACAATAAACTCGTTACCAAAAGCAGGGATCATCCTTCTTATTGCTTGCGGAATAACAACGTGCTGCATCGTCTGAAATTTAGTCATTCCAAGAGAATAAGCTGCTTCCGTCTGCCCTTTGTCCAAGGACTGAATTCCTGCACGGTAGATTTCTGCTGTATAAGCGGCTGAGTTCAGTGTCATTGCCAAAATTCCCGCTACAATGGAATTAGAACTTCCGAGAATAAGAGGAACCAAACCAAAGTGAATGATCAGAATCTGCACATAAAAAGGCGTACCTCGAAAGAAATTAATGTATAGACTAGACGGCCACTGTAAATAAATTTTCGAGGAGATTTTACCCAAGGAGACAATGAACCCAAGTACCGCGCCTAACAAGATGGATACAATGGATAACCCGATCGTGATCAGCATTCCCTTCAGTATTAATGGAAGATATTCACTAATGATATCAAAGCGAAAATCCATACAAGCACTCCCTCTTCTTAACATAGAAAAGCATGTGCTGGCATCTTTGCTGACACATGCTTTCTGGTTGTTTACCGTTGTTTATGTTAATAAAAGTATCCGCCTTACTGCGAAGATTTGTTTATCTCCTCCTGTAAACGACTCATATCCGGCTCTTCACCAAACCATTTCTTATAAATTTCTGTATACTTGCCATTCTCTATTATTTTCTTGATGGCCGAATCAATCTGTGCTTTTAGCTCACTGCCTTTAGGAAACAAAATCCCATAGTACTCCGACACAAAGTTCTCCGGGTCTAGTACGGAGTCAAAGGGCTTGTTCGGGTTGTTCTTCATGTATTCCTGCACGATTGCTACATCGGCTACAACAGCATCTACCCCTCCGCCCTCCAGTTCCATAAGGGCAAGCGCATTGCTGTCTAATCTCTTCAGGTTGTTATTGTCTTTACCAATAATCTTCGTCATTAATGAATCGGCTGTGGTTGCACCCTGCACTGCTACTTTTTTGTCTGTTAAGTCCAGTGCGCTTGTAATACCAGCACCCTTATTAAACAAAATCATGTTTGTCGATTCAAAATAAGGCAAGGAATAGTCATATGTCTGCTTACGTTCTTCAGTAATGGATACACTGGAGATCCCCGCCTTATATTCCGTACCTTGCTGAACACTGGTTAACATTGCATCCCAGCCTGTATTGATCACTTCATGACTCATCCCTGCTTCTTCCATAACAGCAGCTACAAAATCAATATCAAATCCAGTAATCTTTCCTTTGTCCATAAATTCCATTGGCGCATATGCAGCATCGGTAGCAAGTTTCACGCTCTCAGTCACTTGATCATCGCCCCCTGTAACCGAAGCAGGACTTGCTTCCTTGCCGCAAGCAGATAACACAGCGATAATAAAGACAAGAAATATAACACCCAACTTTTTTATCATTACTAAACACCTCCGGAAATAGGATAATCACAAGCAGATTCTATCAATTATTGGTTAATTTAACAATTATTTTATTTGTATATGTTATATATAATGACACAAATAAAAAAGCACGATCCTACTCGTGCTTTTTCTAGCCTTACTTTTTAAGTCGTTCCAATTCTAACACCCATCTGGGTAATCCAGCGGCGGTAAGCTACAGACAGGAGATCTGCTTTGATAAACATCCAGTATATGGGTTGTTTACCACCCTTACTTTCGTTAGAATAAATACCAGTATCTTCATACCAACTCTCATTCATTTGATTAGCAGACAAATTACAAATTAGGACTACATTCCTGACAGGAGGATTTATTACTTCATGACTTTCACCAAACAGCCATCCAAAAACATGCAAAAACTGCTTACGGTACTCTTAGCTGCCGGTCTCGTTCTTACCCCAGCTGGGGCTTTCACCGAAACCACATATGCTGCTTCAGCTATGGTAACGAAACCCGCAAATATTGAAGTCGATTCACAGACAGTTACTTGGGAGTTCCCTCCTTTTGTGCAAAATGGAACAACCTTCGCCCCACTTAGACAAGCGGCAGCAGCCCTCAAAGGAAAAGTGAAATGGAACCAAAGCACACAAACGGTGCACATCGAGAACCACGGAGATCTCATCTCCCACCAGGCAGGAACAAACATCATCACCGTAAATAACGTCACGCTTACCTTACCTGCGAACTCCAAAAACATGTCCGGAACCCTGATGATCCCTCTGCGCTCTCTAACCGATGCCATGAAATCAACGCTTCAGCTAACCAATACATCAACACATATGAACATCGTACTGAAGTCCGACAAGGTCACAAAAATAAGTAAAGAGTCGGCCTCCATTGACTCCTATTTGCAAACAGCTGGGTTCTCCGGCATTGCACTTGTTGCAAATGAGGGAGAAGTTACGCTTCGCAAAGGATATGGCCTATCTAAAGAAAACCTACTAGTAAGACCCGATCAAAAATCACGAATTGCTTCTATTACGAAAGGATTTACATCAGCTGCCATCATGCAGCAAGTGGAAGCCGGCAAACTTTCGTTAACAGACAAGTTATCTAAATATGTGACCGGTATTGATCGTGGAGATGAAATTACATTGCATATGTTGCTGTCTCATACATCTGGCCTTCCTTCTAATTTCACAAGAGAAGAAGGAATAACGCTAGAGGATACCTTGAAGGAGATACGCACCAAAAAGCTGATGGCTGAACCTGGAGCTGAGTATCGCTACAGTAATAACGGATACATCTTATTAGCCCATATCCTTGAAAAAGTAACCGGAGAAGAATATGGTTCTTACTTACAGAAACATATGTTTACTCCGCTTGGAATGAAAGATACAGGTACGGCTGCAAAATCGACTAACACGATTAAGGGATTTGTAGATCAAAGTGGAAAATGGGTCACAGCGGATTATTACGTCTCCCAGTCTGGAACAGGTACACTCTATTCTACTGTGGATGACCTTCTAAAATGGGATCAAGCACTCAAGGACGGAAAAGTAGTCAGCGAAGCTTCTCTTAAGAGCATGTTCACTTCATATTCCGAGAAGAATTATGGTTATGGCTGGATGATCAGCGAAACTTCCAAAGGTCTTAACGTCTTCCATAACGGTTCAGGGACAGGTTATTCTACAGGTATTATGCGTGATCTAGGTAACGGAGTGACCATCATTCTACTTGGCAATCATGCCAGCATGGATACGATCAAGATGATGAATGAGATTCGTAAACAGGTAACTGAAGCAAAATAGAAGAAAAACGGACTTGCTGGTAATGCCCATACATGCACTCAAACCACCATCTATTTAAAGGGAGGGTTACCGTTGTCACTATTTGAGAACTCCTTTATTAGAACGAAGAATGAGCAGGATATGTTGATCCATGTCCGCACGGTCGCTAACCGGCACATCGAAGGGGCCAGACTTGCTGATGAGAAGAATGAGCTCAACTCCGCGCTGATCTCTGATCTGCTTACAGAAGGATATCACACCTATTCTGTACCGAACGAATATGGGGGCGCTCAGATTTCACTCTCCCTTTTCCTTATGTGTCAGGAGCAGATTGCTATGGTTGACGGGCCTGCTGCACTTGCCATCGGTTGGCATCACATCACGATGTTTAACCTTGGTTTTCAACGACACTGGACTGAAACTGTCTTTCAGTCCTTGTGTAACGATGTGATAAAGAAACAAGCACTGATCAATGCAGCCGACTCAGAGTCCGCAACAGGCAGCCCTTCCCGAGGAGGAAAACCGCAGACGAAAGCACGTAGCAACAATCACGGATATATTCTGAACGGCCGAAAAACTTTCGCTTCCTTATCTACTGCGCTTAGCTATTTTATCGTCTCTGCGACGGATGAGGACACTGGGGAGATCTCCGAGTATTTGATCCATAAAGACATGCCTGGGGTTTCTATTGAACCTACATGGAATATGGCCGGTATGAGGGGAACAGCAAGTCATGATCTGGTGCTAAAGGAAGTGCTGCTTCCTGAAATTGCACTTGTCTTCCATCGTCCACCGAAACCTACGGGTAGACCGAATGTGTATTTGCTTAACATTCCGGCTGTATATCTTGGAATTGCACAGGCTGCACGTAATGAAGCAGTTCGGTTTGCTGCGAGTTACCAGCCCAACAGCCTCACGCATCCCATTTTAGAACTCCCTCATATTCAGCAAAAACTAGGTCAGATTGAACTTGAACTGACCACAGCAAGACATTTTTTATACAGCGTTGCAGAACGCGTGGAGCGCCTGGGTCCTTCCCCTGCGAAAGAAGATTTGCAGCAGATTACACCCGATCTTGGAGCAGCGAAAGTATTCGCCATTCAGACCGCACTCTCCGTGGTAGATATAGCGATGCGCATCACTGGCGTTCATAGCCTTTCTATGACTAGTCCTTTGCAGCGATATTACCGGGATGTCCGGTTTGGACTTCACAATCCGCCGATGGATGACGTAGTTATCGGACAACTTGCAAAGCGGTTCATTACCGAACATTCATCTAGGATTGATGTGTAGATCAGTTTCATAAAGTAACCTACCGATGAATAGTCTACCTGCAGCAAAAAATCCTCCCAAATCCATAGCAGATTGGGAGGATTTTTTATATTTTCAGAATTATCATTCTACTAACTATAATTCTATTAACTATAAGTCTACTAACCATTCTTATTTATTCCTTCTTACCTCGTCTTTTTACACATATCTTTAGCCCATCTACCCTTCATTCGGCTGTCATTCCTATCCCTTATAGCTGTCCTGCCAACGAAGCAAGCGATTCTCTAACATCCGTACAACCGAATCAGATAATTTGCCCACAAGAGCGAAGATGGTTATCCCCACAAACATCACATCCGTTTGCATGAAAGAGCGCGCTTCTTGAATCATATAACCCACTCCTGTATCTGCTCCAAGTAACTCAGCAACAACAAGGCAAAGCCATGCGATACTTAGAGATAACCGAATTCCTAGGAGGATATTAGGGAGTGCAGCAGGAATGACCAGTTTCACAACTTGTGAGAATCGGCTGAACTCCATTACACGGGCGACATCGAATAATTTCGAGTCCACATTGCGAACGCCAAGGAAAGTGTTCACATAGAGCGGGAAGAAAGCACCCATCGAAATCAGCAATACTTTAGATAGTTCGCCAAAACCGAACCACATAATGAATAAAGGAGTAATTGCAAGCAGTGGAATCGTTCGAATCATTTGAACGGTTGGATTCAGTACTTCTTCAACAGGTCTGTACATGCCGACAAGCATTCCGAGTATTAACCCACTGCTTGCCCCAAATAAAAAGCCGAGCGAAGCCCTCACTACACTAATCCGCAGATGATGCGGTAACTCCCCAGAGCTTGTTAGATAAAAATACTGTTTTACAATCAGCCAAGGCGATGAGAACATCTGCTGTGAGATGGTACCCGTTCCGCTAAGTATTTGCCAAAGAGCAAGTATACCTATAGGAAGCAGTGCTCCTCGTAAAAAGAGTCTCCACTTACCTCCCATTCCCTTTCTAGGGTGCCTCTTTCCTATTTGTACAGACGGATTTTTTCGTAATGTCAGCGGTAAAGCCATCTTCACTTCGCCCCTTTGTTTCATAAATTTGTAGTGCTATCCCGGCTTAGATACTGTAAGCTTCTTGTTCTTCCCGATGATCGAGCTCTTCCAGTACATGCGTGCGCAGTTCTGTGAAAGCACGACTTGTTCTCTTACGAGGATAGGGCAGATCAATGGGAACAATCGATTTTATTCGTCCTGGGCGTCGGTCCATTACAACAACACGTGTTGATAAAAACACAGCTTCATCAATGTCATGCGTGACGAGGACCATTGCTGTTTTATTCGTTTGCCATATATCCAGCAGCGCTTCTTGCATATGCCCTCTAGTGAAAGCATCGAGTGCCCCAAATGGCTCATCCAACAGCAGCACTTCGGGTTTACGAAGGAGAGCTCTTGCGATAGCTACCCGCTGCGACATCCCGCCTGATAACTGCCGTGGATAGGATTTTTCAAAACCATTCAATTTAACCAGTTCAATCAGTCGCTGTACGTCATTCCTTACTTCTGAATTTTTGAGAGACAGATCAGCTGCGATATTTTTCTCCACATTCAGCCAAGGGAATAATCTCGGTTCCTGAAAAATAAATCCTTTCTCTTGAGAAGGACGCTCCACCCTTTTCCCTTTGAGCAGTACCTCTCCTTCATAATCCCGATCAAGCCCTGCAATAATTTTAAGCAAGGTACTTTTTCCGCATCCACTGGGTCCGATGACCGTAGTAAAGTCTCCTTCCTTCACAGACAAATCTATGGAATCCAGTACATGTGTATCGCCTTGCTCGCTTCGGAACGTTTTACTAACCTCATTAATTTCTAATATGTAGCTTAGTTCATCATTTAACATCTACAGTCCCTCCGATTCATTATCATTGTTCTTGATTTGCCGTACGGAACTTCTGTCCATAAAAAAAGAGATCCGACAGCACCTTATGTGCTTGCCGAATCTCTGGTGGTTCCAGTCAATTCGTAGTCCCTAAAACTTTGGGTCATCGTATAGGATTTGGCTCATCTTATCAGAGAAAAAAGGATCTTGTCAATACCCGATTATTTTAGTATGAATTAGTTTTATTAATAGTACATACAAAGAATAAAGTTACATTATTTTCTATATAAATAAAAATAAGGGTTGACAAGTTGGTTTGTAGACTGATAAGATTTGGTCCATCAAAGCAACACTATCTAGCTGAATCTACTGGACGACCAGTGATTTGGAGATCAAAGATCCTCTTTATGATCTCTCAAAATCCTGTCGTTCTTTTTTTTCGGCTAAATACTACTAAACAGGTGTGAATACATTGTAAAAGGAGGCTAGACCATCATGAATCAAACTGCCTATTTATCTCGTAGTTATGCACCAGTGAGAGAAGTCAAAGCAGGTGCCAGGCAATTACATCGCTTAGCGGAGGGAAGTCAACCTGAGCGGCCTTATACTTTATTTACGCTCAAACCTTTCGGTCCCTTGCTGGGAGCGGAAATCGAAGGTATCAATTTAGCAGTTCCCCTCAGTTCAGAATTAAAAGCAGAGCTGCATCATGCCTTTCTTGAATGGAAAGTTCTCTTCTTCCGTAATCAAGATATCACCAGTGAACAGCAAATTGCTTTTGCCAAAGAGTGGGGCGAACTCGAAAAACACCCTTTTCTACCCCAAGGAAATGCGGAGGAGATTACCCGTTTTGAGAAAAATGCCAATATGACAGGAAACGAAAATATTTGGCATACGGATGTATCCTGGCGTCAAGAACCTGCTCTTGGATCCGTCCTCCGCCTCTCTGAAGTTCCGGTTCTAGGTGGAGACACATTGTGGTGCGACATGGGAGCAGCCTACGATAATCTGCCTGACGAGATCAAAGAACGCATTGATGGTCTAACTGCTATACACGATTTCACCTCTACTTTTGGTCGCTTTCTTCCACCGGATGTGCTCAAAACGAAGCAAGCCGAATTCCGGCCCGCAGAACACCCTATCGTACGTACACATCCGGAGACAGGGAGAAAAACATTATTCGTAAACGCCATCTTTACGATTCGTATTGTTGGACTCGAAGAAGAGCAGAGCGAGCAACTTCTTAATTACCTATTCAGCCAGGCTCATATTCCCGAATATCAGATCCGCTTCCGCTGGGAGCCTAATTCAGTAGCCTTCTGGGATAACAGAGCAACCCAGCATTATGCTGTATCCGATTATTTTCCTAACCGCCGGGTAGCAGAGCGAGTATCGATAGCGGGAGATCGTCCTTTTTAGATCATTTTGAACCTTGCCGCAGTATTTCCGCATAACCACAAACTTTGGATGGGAGATGAAAAAATGAATCGTCGTTCTAGCAATAAATCCAAAATGGTTACACTCGTAACCGTTCTACTCATGGTGCTTACCGCTTGTAGTAATGAGAAAGGAGTTTCCCCATCCATTAGTGGATCTGTAGATGCTGCTGCAGGGAATACATCAGCCGAAGTAACTGTTCATATTGCTCGCCTTGGAGGAATCAGTCCTCTTCTGATTGCAGAGGAAAAAGGATGGATTGATGAGGCCTTCGCAGAGAAAGGCGCCAAAGTAGAGTGGAGTAATTTCACGAGCGGTCCTCCTATATTGGAAGCCCTTGTATCTAATCGGATAGACCTCTCTTCTATGGGTGACGGAGCAGTGATCACTGGCTTAGCCAATCAGTTACCTTTTGAAATTATCGGACTATTAGGTGATGGAAAAGATTTAAATACTTTGATTGTTCCTATAAATAGCACGATCTCCTCTGTTGCCGATTTAAAAGGTAAAACGATCGGTGTTGCCAAGGGCACGACCAGCCATGTGTATTTAATCAAAATATTGCAGTCCATCGGTCTATCACAGGATGATGTTAAACAGATCAATCTGCAAGCAGATGATGCTTTAGCTGCTTTTGAGACAGGACAACTGGATGCTTGGATAACCCTTGATCCTTATGTAACGTTAAGTGTTGATCAGAAAAAAGCAAAAATCATTGAAGTGAAAGGCGAATTCCTCGCTCCTCTATCCATGATCGCTAGAACTGGTTTTGCCAAGGAACATCCAGAGCTCGTTACCGAGTATCTAAAGGTGTACCAAAAGACGCTCGACTGGCAGCGCGATAACCTTGACGAAGCTGCTGCTATTTATGAGAAATATTCTAAAATGCCTGCTTCTGTCATCAAGACGGTGCTAGAGCGAAGTGCCAATCAACTCTCCGCCTATACGCCTGAGGCTATACAAGCTCATGAGGCATCCTCAGAAATACTACTGAACAATAAATTTTTGAAAAAGAAGCCTGAGTTTGCAAAAGCAATTAACAATACCTTTGTTGAAGCACTGAATTAAATGAACTCTATCCTCATCTGTTTTAGTCCGAATGCTTAGAGTATAAAAGGCGCTAGAGTACTTAGAGTTACTGTGTCTCTATCTGGTCACTATCGTAAGTAGACGGGCATTAATTCTGTAAATTGTAAATTATATAATGCTATCTCTATCCTGCTTTTGACAGATCTCGTACGCCTCGTATTGTTATTGTATCTGTCCCTTATTGTAGGAAAACCATTATGGCGGGAGACCGCATACCAAGGAGGAGTTTATTCATGAATAATGTTACCCAAAACCAGGTAGTTCAGCTTGAAATCGTACCGGTAGCCGGAAGAATTGGAGCGGAAGTGAGAGGTATTGATTTATCAGAGGATCTCTTCCCTGCGGTCGTTGAATCCATACAAGAAGCTCTGCTCAGATATAAAGTCCTCTTCTTCAGGGATCAACATCAACTAGATGATGAGGGGCAAGAGCGCTTTGCCAAACTTTTAGGAGAGCTGTATGCACATCCCACTGTACCCGTAAAAGACGGAACACGAGCTGTACTTGAGCTGGATTCTGCTCATGGAGGTCGTGCTAACGCTTGGCACACAGATGTAACCTTTGTTGATGCTTATCCCAAAGCATCCATTCTGCGATCAGTAGTGATTCCTCCTGCTGGAGGGGACACGGTATGGGCCAACACGGCAGCCGCCTATGAAGATTTATCTCCTGAATTAAAAGAGCTGGCAGGCAGCCTTCGGGCAATTCACTCCAACGTTTTTGATTATGCAGCACCTGCACAAAAAGAAGTCGCAGGAGAGCAAACGCAGCGAAAGAACAATGTTTTTGCTGCAACGGTATATCAAACCGAGCATCCCGTGGTAAGAGTTCATCCCGAAACAGGGGAACGTCACTTGCTATTAGGGCAATTTGTAAGAAGAATATCGGGGCTCAGAACTGCAGATTCCGATCGAATCATCAATATTTTACAAGAGCACGTCACTAGACTTGAAAATACAGTTCGCTGGCGCTGGGCAGTGGGTGATGTGGTAGTTTGGGATAACCGAGCAACACAACATTATGCAATTAATGACTATGGTGATGAGCACCGTGTGGTACGGCGTGTTACCATTGCTGGCGATATACCGATTGGTATCGATGGTCGTAGAAGCATAACGCTCCAGCCAAAAAAAGAACAAGCAGAATAGTTCCTACTTGTTCTTGACTAATATAGTAATAATAAAAAAACCCCTTCGCGAAAGCGAAGGGGTTTACTGTGAAGCGGGTGATGGGAATCGAACCCACGCTATCAGCTTGGAAGGCTGAAGTTCTACCATTGAACTACACCCGCGTAAAAATATCGGGATGACACGATTTGAACATGCGACCCCCTGGACCCAAACCAGGTGCTCTGCCAAGCTGAGCTACATCCCGTTATTTAAATGGCGCGCCCTGAGAGATTCGAACTCCCGGCCTTTTGATTCGTAGTCAAACGCTCTATCCAGCTGAGCTAAGGGCGCAAATATGATTGGAGCGGACGACGGGAATCGAACCCGCGACCCTCGCCTTGGCAAGGCGATGCTCTACCGCTGAGCCACGTCCGCAAAATATATGGTGCGGTCGAGAGGACTCGAACCTCCACGGGGGTTAGCCCACACGGACCTGAACCGTGCGCGTCTGCCAATTCCGCCACGACCGCATATATATTAAAGTGAGCCATGAAGGGCTCGAACCTTCGACACCCTGATTAAAAGTCAGGTGCTCTACCAACTGAGCTAATGGCTCGTACTAAAAAATGGCTGGGGATATAGGATTTGAACCTATGCATGACGGAGTCAAAGTCCGTTGCCTTACCGCTTGGCTAATCCCCAACAGTGATAAGGTTTAAAAATGGGGCGATCGATGGGACTTGAACCCACGAATGCCGGAGCCACAGACCGGTGCGTTAACCCCTTCGCCACGACCGCCATATAAATAATGACTTTAAAAATAAATCTGGTGGAGGATGATGGATTCGAACCACCGAACCCGTAAGGGAGCAGATTTACAGTCTGATGCGTTTGGCCACTTCGCTAATCCTCCATAATAAAACTGGTGCCGGCGAGAGGACTTGAACCCCCAACCTACTGATTACAAGTCAGTTGCTCTACCAGTTGAGCTACACCGGCTAAATGATTACGATATATCATACTTCATATAACTGGAGTTAAGATAAAAGTGGCGGAACTGACGGGATTCGAACCCGCGATCTCCTGCGTGACAGGCAGGCATGTTAGGCCTCTACACCACAGTTCCAGGTATTACAATTGCGGGGGCAGGATTTGAACCTGCGACCTTCGGGTTATGAGCCCGACGAGCTACCGAGCTCCCACCCCGCGATATTTGATATGGTGGAGATTGAGGGGATCGAACCCCCGACCCTCTGCTTGTAAGGCAGATGCTCTCCCAGCTGAGCTAAATCTCCATATAAAGTGACCCGTAGGGGATTCGAACCCCTGTTACCTCCGTGAAAGGGAGGTGTCTTAACCCCTTGACCAACGGGCCTTACTGTATTAAACATTCTAGAAAATTCGCAACGGAGAAAGAGGGATTCGAACCCTCGAGACGCTTGTGACGCCTACACGATTTCCAATCGTGCTCCTTCGGCCAGCTCGGACACTTCTCCAGAAATGGCTCCCCGAACAGGGCTCGAACCTGTGACAACTCGATTAACAGTCGAGTGCTCTACCAACTGAGCTATCAGGGAATATTGGTGGAGCCAAGCGGGATCGAACCGCTGACCTCCTGCGTGCAAGGCAGGCGCTCTCCCAGCTGAGCTATGGCCCCATAATGGAATTATGAATTTGAATGGTGGGCCCTAGTGGACTCGAACCACCGACCTCACCCTTATCAGGGGTGCGCTCTAACCAGCTGAGCTAAGGGCCCTCATCGTTAATTGTAACGATCAGGCAAAAAAATAACCCAAAAGGGTATTCGCTTGGCGACGTCCTACTCTCCCAGGACCCTGCGGTCCAAGTACCATCGGCGCTGGAGGGCTTAACGGTCGTGTTCGGGATGGGTACGTGTGGAACCCCTCCGCTATCGCCACCAAACGAGCATTTGTGAAACAAATGCGATCCGCGTTGGTTTTGGTACATCACTATAAAGTGTGTATAAAAAAACCAATAGCGTATTCAAGGTTTTGCTCCCTGAAAACTAGATACGAAACAATCTTTGCGATTTATATTTAGGATAAGCCCTCGACCGATTAGTACTGGTCAGCTCCATGCATTGCCGCACTTCCACCCCCAGCCTATCTACCTCGTCGTCTTCAAGGGGTCTTACTAATTGGGAAATCTCATCTTGAGGTGGGCTTCGCGCTTAGATGCTTTCAGCGCTTATCCCTTCCATACATAGCTACCCAGCGATGCTCCTGGCGGAACAACTGGTACACCAGCGGTATGTCCATCCCGGTCCTCTCGTACTAAGGACAGCTCCTCTCAAATTTCCTACGCCCACGACAGATAGGGACCGAACTGTCTCACGACGTTCTGAACCCAGCTCGCGTACCGCTTTAATGGGCGAACAGCCCAACCCTTGGGACCTACTTCAGCCCCAGGATGCGATGAGCCGACATCGAGGTGCCAAACCTCCCCGTCGATGTGGACTCTTGGGGGAGATAAGCCTGTTATCCCCAGGGTAGCTTTTATCCGTTGAGCGATGGCCCTTCCATGCGGTACCACCGGATCACTAAGCCCGACTTTCGTCCCTGCTCGACTTGTAGGTCTCGCAGTCAAGCTCCCTTGTGCCTTTACACTCTGCGAATGATTTCCAACCATTCTGAGGGAACCTTTGGGCGCCTCCGTTACTCTTTAGGAGGCGACCGCCCCAGTCAAACTGCCCACCTGACACTGTCCTCGCACCGGATCACGGTACCAAGTTAGAACCTAGATACGATCAGGGTGGTATCCCAACGTTGCCTCCACACAAGCTGGCGCTCATGCTTCTTAGGCTCCCACCTATCCTGTACAGATCGTACCCAAATCCAATATCAAGTCGCAGTAAAGCTCCATGGGGTCTTTCCGTCTTGTCGCGGGTAACCTGCATCTTCACAGGTATTAAAATTTCACCGGATCTCTCGTTGAGACAGCGCCCAAGTCGTTACGCCATTCGTGCGGGTCAGAATTTACCTGACAAGGAATTTCGCTACCTTAGGACCGTTATAGTTACGGCCGCCGTTTACTGGGGCTTCGGTTCATAGCTTCGGGACTAATCCCTAACCACTCCCCTTAACCTTCCAGCACCGGGCAGGCGTCAGCCCGTATACTTCGCCTTGCGGCTTCGCACAGACCTGTGTTTTTGCTAAACAGTCGCTTGGGCCTTTTCACTGCGACCCCCTCGTGCTATTCACACTACCGGGGTACCCCTTCTCCCGAAGTTACGGGGTCATTTTGCCGAGTTCCTTAACGAGAGTTCTTCCGCGCGCCTTAGAATTCTCTTCTCACCTACCTGTGTCGGTTTACGGTACGGGCACCTTCATCTGGCTAGAGGCTTTTCTTGGCAGTCTGAGATCATGACCTTCGCTACTGTAATTTTCACTCCCCATCACAGCCCAGCCTTAATGATGTGCGGATTTGCCTACACATCAGCCTCACTGCTTGGACAGACATCCATCAGTCTGCGTCACTACCCTACTGCGTCCCCCCATCGCTCGTAACGATTTACGGTGGTACAGGAATTTCGACCTGTTGTCCTTCGACTACGCCTTTCGGCCTCGCCTTAGGTCCCGACTTACCCTGAGCGGACGAGCCTTCCTCAGGAACCCTTAGGTTTTCGGCGGATCAGATTCTCACTGATCTTTTCGTTACTCATACCGGCATTCTCACTTGTATGCAGTCCAGCAGTCCTTCCGGTCTACCTTCAACCCGGCATACAACGCTCCCCTACCCCTGATACATAGTATCAAGCCATAGCTTCGGTGGTGTGTTTAGCCCCGTTACATTTTCGGCGCAGAGTCACTCGACCAGTGAGCTATTACGCACTCTTTAAATGGTGGTCGCTTCTAAGCCAACATCCTGGTTGTCTGTGCAACTCCACATCCTTTCCCACTTAACACACACTTGGGGACCTTAGCTGATGGTCTGGGCTGTTTCCCTCTTGACAATGGATCTTAGCACTCACTGTCTGACTCCCGGAATACAAGTCTATGGCATTCGGAGTTTGACTGAGCTTGGTAACCCTTGCGGGCCCCGCACCCAATCAGTGCTCTACCTCCACGACTTACTTGTTCCGAGGCTAGCCCTAAAGCTATTTCGGGGAGAACCAGCTATCTCCGAGTTCGATTGGAATTTCTCCGCTACCCCCACCTCATCCCCGCACTTTTCAACGTGCGTGGGTTCGGGCCTCCAGTGCGTGTTACCGCACCTTCACCCTGGACAGGGGTAGATCACACGGTTTCGGGTCTACGTCCACGTACTATGTCGCCCTATTCAGACTCGCTTTCGCAGCGCGCTACGGCTTTTCACCTTAACCTTGCACGGGAACGTAACTCGCCGGTTCATTCTACAAAAGGCACGCCATCACCCCTAAAACGGGCTCTGACTTTTTGTAAGCACACGGTTTCAGGTTCTATTTCACTCCCCTTCCGGGGTGCTTTTCACCTTTCCCTCACGGTACTGTTTCACTATCGGTCGCTAGGGAGTATTTAGCCTTGGCAGATGGTCCTGCCGGATTCATAGAGGTTTCACGTGCCTCGCACTACTCGGGATCCGTCTCGGAGGGAACAGACTTTTGACTACAGGGCTTTTACCTTCTCTGGCGGGCCTTTCCAGACCTCTTCAACTAATCGGTTCCTTTGTAACTCCATGTGAGACGTCCCACAACCCCAACCAGCAAGCTGATTGGTTTGGGCTAATCCGCGTTCGCTCGCCGCTACTGACGGAATCACTATTGTTTTCTCTTCCTCAGGGTACTTAGATGTTTCAGTTCCCCTGGTCTGCCTTCAACTACCCTATGTATTCAGGTAGAGATAACTATCCATTACGATAGCTGGGTTTCCCCATTCGGACATCCCCGGATCAAAGCTTGCGTACAGCTCCCCGAGGCAGTATCGTTGTTCGCCACGTCCTTCATCGGCTCCTAGCGCCTAGGCATCCTCCGTGTGCTCTTAATAGCTTAACCATATGCTCATTTTTGAATGATTCACTCCGGTTGGCATTCGCCAAAAGTCGTTCATCATTCAAAAATTTCGCTATGCAATCTATTAATCTTCACTTGTTTAACACAAGTTCAGCTTAAAGGATATTTCTAAAATCGCAAAATTGTTTCGTTATCTAGTTTTCAAGGAACAAAGCTGTTTCACTGAAACAGCGATCATGGAATTTTGGTCTAACACAAACTGTGTAGATAAAATTACATGACTTGATTTTGAGAGATTAAACTCTCAAAACTGAACAACGAGTGAGTGTTTACTTTGCTTTCACAAAGTGGTCCGTCGACTTTCGTCGTACGTATATTTGAATGTTTCCATTGCAGGAAACAATTCTCCATAGAAAGGAGGTGATCCAGCCGCACCTTCCGATACGGCTACCTTGTTACGACTTCACCCCAATCATCTACCCCACCTTCGACGGCTGGCTCCTTGCGGTTACCCCACCGGCTTCGGGTGTTGTAAACTCTCGTGGTGTGACGGGCGGTGTGTACAAGACCCGGGAACGTATTCACCGCGGCATGCTGATCCGCGATTACTAGCAATTCCGACTTCATGCAGGCGAGTTGCGGCCTGCAATCCGAACTGAGACCGGCTTTTAAGGATTTGCTCCACCTCGCGGCTTTGTTTGCCCGTTGTACCGGCCATTGTAGTACGTGTGTAGCCCAGGTCATAAGGGGCATGATGATTTGACGTCATCCCCACCTTCCTCCGGTTTGTCACCGGCAGTCACCTTAGAGTGCCCAGCTTTACCTGCTGGCAACTAAGATCAAGGGTTGCGCTCGTTGCGGGACTTAACCCAACATCTCACGACACGAGCTGACGACAACCATGCACCACCTGTCTCCTCTGTCCCGAAGGAAAGGTCTATCTCTAGACCGGTCAGAGGGATGTCAAGACCTGGTAAGGTTCTTCGCGTTGCTTCGAATTAAACCACATACTCCACTGCTTGTGCGGGTCCCCGTCAATTCCTTTGAGTTTCAGTCTTGCGACCGTACTCCCCAGGCGGAATGCTTAATGTGTTAACTTCGGCACCAAGGTATCGAAACCCCTAACACCTAGCATTCATCGTTTACGGCGTGGACTACCAGGGTATCTAATCCTGTTTGCTCCCCACGCTTTCGCGCCTCAGCGTCAGTTACAGCCCAGAAAGTCGCCTTCGCCACTGGTGTTCCTCCACATCTCTACGCATTTCACCGCTACACGTGGAATTCCACTTTCCTCTTCTGTACTCAAGTTACCCAGTTTTGGGTGCGACCCGAGGTTGAGCCCCGGGATTAAACACCCAACTTAAATAACCGCCTGCGCGCGCTTTACGCCCAATAATTCCGGACAACGCTTGCCCCCTACGTATTACCGCGGTCTGGCACGTAGTTAGCCGGGGCTTTCTTCTCAGGTACCGTCACTCCTTGAGCAGTTACTCTCAAGGACGTTCTTCCCTGGCAACAGAGCTTTACGATCCGAAAACCTTCATCACTCACGCGGCGTTGCTCCGTCAGACTTTCGTCCATTGCGGAAGATTCCCTACTCGCCGCCTCCCGTAGGAGTCTGGGCCGTGTCTCAGTCCCAGTGTGGCCGATCACCCTCTCAGGTCGGCTACGCATCGTCGCCTTGGTAGGCCTTTACCCCACCAACTAGCTAATGCGCCGCAGGCCCATCCACAAGTGACAGATTGCTCCGTCTTTCTTTCTTCTCTCATGCGAGAGAAGAACCTATCCGGTATTAGCTACCGTTTCCGGTAGTTATCCCAGTCTTATGGGCAGGTTGCCTACGTGTTACTCACCCGTCCGCCGCTAAGTTTCAGAGAAGCAAGCTTCTCATTGACTCCGCTCGACTTGCATGTATTAGGCACGCCGCCAGCGTTCGTCCTGAGCCAGGATCAAACTCTCCAATAAAGTTATTGAAAAGAGCGATATGCTCATTTAGAAAATGCTGACGAGAACTTAAAAGTTCTCTATTCAATTTGTTATGACCAACAAATTGAATTTTGTATCAATTCACTCACGAGTTTCACTTACGTAAAACTCCTCGTTGTTCAGTTTTCAAAGATCAATCTCGTTAACAACTTTCGCTGTCAACAACTTTTATATCATATCATGTCCGGTTCAGAATTGCAAGCTTTTTTTTCGAAGTTTTTTCAACTTCGTTTTACGAAGCAGGTTATTCAGTGTGTTGCTTACTGGCTAACTTCTTGGCCGGAATTAGAATATACCATGCTGATATTATTTATGCAAGTACTTTTTTTAAAAAAAAGAACAAGCTTTTTTATGAATATGGTATGTAGTAAACAAGTCATCATCATAATCCATTTCTTCTATAGTAGGTTCTTCATGAAAAATAAAGAGCTAGATTCTTTTTTTCTGAAGACTGGACCATTCCTCTATATAGGAAGCAATCTGTTTCGCAGGATCGAAGACAGGTCCACTGTGACATACTTCTAACCTAAGCGGCTTTAACTTTTCAACGATACGACTGCTTCGGACCGCTTCATGCATATCACCCGTAAACATCGTCATTGGTCTTCTTAGTTTCCCCTTTTTGGATGTGAACAAATCACCTGCAAGTAGAACCTGGTCCTGCTCATGATAATATACAACATGACCTGGAGAATGACCCGGCGCTAAGTAAGTTTTCAACGCTCCAAAAGCAGAAAGCTGACCATCTTCTTCTATATAAAAAGAACGGACTGCATCTTTAGGCAAGGTCTGCTCTGTCTTTTTTCTTCTTGGATAGGGTAGGTTGCCTTCCAGGTAAGGAATCTCAATTGGGTGACCGTATACAGGTGCCTTCGTGCTCTCGACTATTTTTAAGACAGATCCAACATGATCCGAATGACCATGCGTTAAAAGAATTTGCTGTATAGGGCCTTTATCCAGTTTATCTACAAAAGCTAGTATGTCTTTAGCCATCCTCTCTATACCCGCATCCACTAAAGTAACACCATTCCCATCTTGATTTACAACGATCCATACGCGAATCTCAAAGAGCATCCAGCTTTTTAACGTCCAAATATGATCTGAGATTTGTTCTATCTTCATGATCCACTCTTCCCTTCTTTTATTTTCTCATCGAACCCGAGTAGCAGCGTCTCAAACGCTAAGTTAAATGTCTTTTCTAAACGCTCATATAACTCTTCCATACTTTCTTTAGAGTAAACATAGGTTCCCACGATTCCATGGAGCATATAATAGTATATTCGGGTGAAGGTAAGAATTCTTTCGTCTCCATTGTGTAAAGAGAAATTTTGTTGAATTGCCGTTTGAAGCATTCGGAAAAGATGATTACGAAGTTCTGTGAGTGGAATTGCTGACTCATTAAGATCCACCCTCTCTGCATTAGCACCAAAAAAGAGTGCATGCATGTTCCGATGCTGTAAGCAAAAAGAGATAAACAAAATGCTCAACTGAATGACTCGTTCTTGCGGCAGAATATCTTGTTGATCAAGTACATCCTGCATCTTACCTCGCAATACAGAAAGCGGTGGTATAGATAACGCATGAAGTAATGCTTCCTTGTCTTTAAAATAGATATAGATCGTGGTGTGAGAACATCCTGCCGTTTTTGCGATTTCACGCATTGTTACAGAGTCATATCCTCTTTCTGAAAACAAGGTAGCTGCTGCCGCTAAAATAGCTCGTTTTGTATCCTCTGATCGTTGGGCTTGACTCCTTGCCATGAAAATTAAACCCTCCTCTTTTTATAACCATTGGTTAGTAACCGATGGTTATATTGTAATATATTAGATGGCTTATTGTATATAGGAAAATAAAAAACAAGCATAGTAGGATGACTCCCCTGCTTGTTTTCATATTTCATGATTTGTAAGTCATGACCTATAATTCACGATTGTCTTTTAGACAAGCTATGGTTTTATAAGGTGAAAAGATCCGTAAAAGTGATTCGTTCATTTGTAGTAGCAACCATGCTTACCTTGGTAATATCATTTATTTCTCTTCTATTATGTAATCTCCCCCAACGATAACAAACGTTGTCAACTCTTCTTTCTCAACCGGCCTAAAGGGCTTGCTCTGATCCCTTATTCTCATAACCTCATCATGAAACCCGTGCTTCTCTAAAAAACGTTCTACAATGAGCAGTGACGGATAATCCGCTTGAGCTCCTACATCACGTGCAATCGCAAGGGCAGCTGGAAGGCTGGCTTTCTCTAAAAATGCTTGAACAGAAGATTCATCTCTACTCTCGATCTGTTCTAACCATTGCTTCTCATCGTCTGACGCTGTACCGAACTGATCAGGCAAAACAACATGGAGAGATTCCCTAGTTAGAATACAAGCCTGTTTTCTTCGTTCTTCTTGTAAAGCACATATATATTCATAAGGGCGATCCATAACAGGAAGTTCAAATGTAGTACGCAGCATTGCTTTTACATCTTCCGCATACTGTTTCTCTTCCGGTGTATTACGATAAGGGCTCACTTCATCTTCGCACTTCCATTCAGCGACTTGATCCAAGTAGGCAGCTTCACTCTCAAAATCGTTATAAAATAATTCACTGTTATCCAAATGGATACTAAGAAAGTCACGGAAATTACGAGCGATGAGCTTATTCGTATGTCCAAAAGACATGGGACTGATACAAACAATGGGGGCCTCGTCTAGAGTGTCTACTGTACCGAAATCAGTGAGGAAGCCGTAATGGATCCCATCACAACCATTCGATCCAAATACGATTACATCACACGGAGTACAGTAGTAACGAAACCCTTCTATTTGTGGAATTAAACCAATTGTTGAATCTAAAACCTTCATACTCCCCTTCATTTCGTGCCAGTCATCCAGGTCTATTAGACGTTTCAGGTCATTTGGAATTTCGTATTTCCCAAAGTTCATTCTAATCGCTTCATCTTGTTCCTTCATAATAATGGCACCCTCCATTAGACTGTAATAACTAACAATACGGGAAGAGTGCCATGTTATCCTGCATTTCCATCAATCTTAAAATGGCTATATAACTGAATCTATATATAGTTGCAAATTTATCGTTTTATTGAGTTATGAAATTGATTCCCTACCTGTGCTCTCTAAGAACAATCGCGGTTAGAGGTTCAAGAATGATCCCTTTATCTATCCATTGCAAGCCTTTTGGATCCTTCAAATTATGAATGCCTGCTCTTGTCTGATCGACAATAACATCAAATTCCGAATAATCTTTCGTTAGTCTAAGCCTTCTTGGCTTATCATCCGCGTTCACAAATACATGATAATACTCACTAAGGTCGCTTGCAGCAAAGCTATATGCAATCACCAAATCTTCCTTAGCAATATCAGGGGAAGGAATAAGGGATACATTTTGATCAATAAGAGAACGATCTCCTAATCGAAATGCATCGGATGACTTACGCAGCTGAATAAGGCCCTTCATATGTTCACGGGTTATATGATTTACAGGATAGCTTGTACTATCTGTTGCTTTTGCCCAGTCAAACCGGTTAATCGCATCAGATGAATCACAGGAATCATGAATAAAATAACCCATTACCTTACCTTGGCTATTCGTAAGTTCGTTATATTTGTCCTCTGGCTGACCTGCTGCTTCCCATTGCTTCGTCCGGCCATATTCCTGACCACCGTGTATAAATACGGTCCCTTGTGAAGTCAACAAAAGCACGTTTCCGATTCGAATACGCTGGTGAATTTCTACATCGTGCTCAGCTATCTTTGGATCTTTATGAATTGAAATAGCAATCACATCATAGAGGGTTAGATTGTCATGAGCCTCAATATACTGCACCACATCTCCCGGGCTGTCGGCCGGAAAATTAGATGGCTGTGCTTTTATATTTTGAAAGATTAATTCTACGTTCCTAGCTCCTCCTGTCAGAAAATGCGGCTCTCCCTCAGATCCAAAACCGGACTTGAGCTCATTACGCATCTCATCTGAGAACACACCTACATTATCCGTTTTATCCATCCAGTCTTGATCTGCTGCCATTCCTTTTAGAGATGCATCATGCTTGTCCCCTGCAAAGGTTCGCCATCCTTCTCCAATAAAGAGCGGGCTTGGATGGATACGAGCAGCTTCATTGTACGCCTTTTGTACAGCAGGATACGTTGCATCCCCCATCATATCCCAGCGCATCCCATCAATTTTATACTCGCTAAACCAGTACTTGACCGAATCAACGAGCAGTTTCTCTGCCATGGCGCGGTCTGTAGCAAGATTGTTGCCAAAAGCTCCAATAAATTCACCATCTGCATCCTGCCAAGCATAATACCCTGGTACGATATTATTCAAGAAGTCCACAATTGCCATATGCGTATAAACGACATCTAAAATCACACCCATCCCTGCCTGATGAATCGCATGAATCAGTGTTTTCAGCTCTTTGATGCGAAGAAGAGGATCTGCTGGATCTTCGGAATAAGCTCCCGTGGGTGAAAAATAATGCTGGGGATCGTAGCCCCAGTTGTACTCATTGTTTTTAGCCGAGTGATGGAGTTCCCTCTCCCCCATTTTGGTCTCGTCACCATAATACCAAGCCATCACGGGCAGCAACTGTACATGCGTCACTCCAAGAGATCGAATATAATTAAGCTTATCTTCAAAAGCTTTATATGTACCCCATCTTGCTGACAGTTCACCTTCGATAGTTGGATCAGAGGTGAAATCTCGTACATGAATCTCCCATATGATCGCATCTTCCCTTTTCTCATATCCTTCAATATGTGCAAAGTCAAAGTTGTCAGGAGCTGTATCTGCCAGATTTACGATCGCTGCTTTTCCTATTTCGTCGCCATCACTTCCTGCATCTCCTGTAGTATTAACCCTCGACGGAGCCATGGATTTGGCATAAGGGTCCAGCACTTTTCGAGCTACCCCGTCATTAATTACTTCGTACTGATAAAAGTACCCGCATAGATCATCTGTACCGAGCTGGGAAGGCAACAGATGAATAGCCCACACCCCGCGATCTTCTCTATCAAGAGGAAACTTTTCTATAAGCCGGGTGTCATCATTCTTATCGTATAAGAAAACTGTAACTGCTTCTGCTAGCGGTGCCCATAGTTTTAACGTGACACTGCCTGAATTGTAAGTCGCCCCTAAATCTCCCCCGCTATATGCATACATTTGATCAAACACTTTCCACTCGCTTGGTTTACGTACTACATTTGCTCTCGCATCTTGATACAATAATTCTTTTTTCCCCATATGTTTTAACTCCTCCGCTGTATGACTCGTAATCAAGCCATATATTTATATAATTCATTATTTCCCTAAAATCGAGTTACTAAGAACTATTAAGTCAAAAACGGCGAGTAAAAACATACGGAATAAATAGTTCGTCCTTTTTTTTCTGAAAAATTGTATTGTTTATTCAATATGATCTTGTCGTGACTGCACTGGATTCAGCCTTAGTTCCTGGATTAATTCATCTCCTAGCTGAACAGCCAGTTCGGTTAAGAGCGGGATTTCTTCTTTTGTAATCTGGTCGAGATGGGCACCGCAGCAAACCGCGAAGTTTCCACGAAATGATTTGCGCAGCCGGACAGCAACTTCTTCTGTAATATAAAATTCCTTATGCGTCTGTAGTTGAATCGTTTGAAGAGGTTCTAAACGGGCTCCCGCTGTAATGGTGCCAAGGTGCGGTCGATCTCCGCCCGTAATAAGGACGACTATATCCTCACCCATAAAAAGTGCCCGTAACTGCAAATGAATTCGTCCGGATTTTTTTTCGAGTTCAATCATTAATAACTCACTCCTATCTCTCTCATCTTATCTATCTAAAATGAGCCTACTTGGATCAAGATATGTATTCTGCTATAGAAATCACAAAAAGGCAGTACTCTATAGAAAATAGAGCACTGCCTTACACCTATTACCTGATCTCCGATTAAATAGAAATCTACTCTCCTATGGTTTCCCTAATCTCCAGAATGCTTTCACTTAGAGCGCGGCGGTCCGTTGGCTTCTCTTTATTGTGAAACTTTTCATCGAGCTGATCAATAGTACCTTTATAACCCAGTGCCACAACTGCATGCGGTTCAATATATTCAGAGAGTCCAAGAACTTCACTTGCTTTTACACGATTAAATCCACCAATAGCTCTTGTAGAAAGGCCGAGGAGGTTCGCTTGTATGGACAGATAACCCCAGGCTGTTCCTGCATCAAACTTATGGGCACCATTGATTTCTCCGCTTTCATCTCGCCTTTTATCTGATGCAATCAAGATAAGTACAGGAGCTTTATCCGTCCATAGACGGTTTCCTGGCAATATAAATTGCTGAAATAGGTTATGCTCTTCTTCCGTTTGTGCCAGAACAAAACGCCATGGCTGAAGATTACTGGATGAAGGTGCCCATCTAGCAGCCTCTAACACGGTGTATAGAACCTCACTTGATACCGGTTTATCTGCGAAAGATCGGGAAGACCAGCGTTCGATAAATAGAGGATCTACTGGGTATTCCGCATTTCGATACAACGAGATGTCTTCTGTGACTCGTTTCGTAAGTACTTCATTCTGTTCCTTATATCCCTGATTTGTCTGCAGTCCGGTTTCCTTTGTGCTCACTATAACCAACTCCTTAGATTAGGTAAGATCATATAAAATGCTACTGTGGGTTTAAAGCAGGTCTATCCATTTCTGCAACTTCGTTTCCCTCCTCTCCTCACTCATAGAGTGATCTTGTATCTTTCCTTATCTGAGCACCCAATCATTAATTTCAAAATTCTTTTTTGCCAGTTTCTCAGCGACGAGGAAGTCTTTTGTTCCTTCTAGCAGTTTCAGTCCTTCGTCTGTAAATGGTTCTTCCTTAATCGCACTAATTGGATTCGTCTTCTTCACGATCTCCACAGATTGACCTTGCACCTGAGCGATGAACTCATAGTACTCTTCTTCATGTTGCTTCAGGTCAGCCAGCGCTTTTTTACGGGCATCATTCCATACTTTTGGAAAATCAGAGAAAGAAGCAAGATACTCATCCGAGGCTACTGTCGTTCCGCTTCCTTTCAAATGTGGATGTTTTGTAGCATCATCGAGATGAGTAAATCCTTCCTCGATCTGTTCTAAGGCTCCCTGAGTAGTATTGTTCGTCATTGCATCTACATCGCCCCTTGCAAGTGCAGCCTTGGCATCGGGAATCAGCATATGTACGAGTTTATAATCCGTTATACCCGCGTCATTCAGTAATCCAGCCACATATCGATGCATAAAAGAGCCTTTCTGAATGGCGATCGTTTTTCCCTTCAGCTCCGAAAGCGTCTTTGGTCCATCCTTTTTTCCTAATAGATAGCCGATAGAATTAGTTGATCCTTGTGTAATAAGCCGGATTTTTGCACCGGATGCATATGCAATAATGGAAGGCGTATCTCCCATGCTCCCAAGATCAAGACGACCACTGATAAGAGACTCTGTTAAATCTGGCCCGTTAGGAAAACCCGTCCATTTCACTTCAGTAATTCCATGTTTCTTTAGCTCTTCCTGGATAATCCCCTTATGGAGCCCCCAACCTTCAGGACCCCCAGGCAAATTAAGATCATTCGTCCCAATAAACCCGTAGTTCAGTACTGTTTTCACGTTCCCTTCTGCTTCTGTAGCGTTAGCTTTTGTATTTGTCTTAGTGCCTGTGCTTTCTCCTCCTGCATTACTGCAAGCTTGGAGCAATAATAAACTTAGGAACAACCCCGCTATGAATAACCTTCGGGATAGTAGATTGCTTCTTTTTTTCGGTTTTTCCAAGTGAATTAACATATCTAATGACTCCTCTTCATTTCGATTAGCGTAAGCTGTTACATGTATACAGCGATTACATTATCGATGATTTCCTTCATAGTTTTTCTTTGTATCTAAGTATCAGCCCAGATAACTATCCCGATAATGAAGCAGCTTTTTCTCTAAAATCCGCATCATAGAATCAATCAGCTTACCTATCACAGCGAAAATGATAATGCCTACGAAAATAACCTCCGTGTCAGAATTCTGCTTCGCCTGATTAATAAGGAAGCCTACCCCTGACTGCGAACCAATCAACTCTGCTACAACAAGTCCTATCCATGAGACAGCCAGCGACAAACGGACCCCAAGCAAAATACTCGGTAAGGCTGCAGGAAGAATGAGTCTCAACAGTTTTCGCTTCAAGCTGAATTCAAGCACCTCGCCTACTTCATAAAGTTTGTTATCGACATTTCGAATTCCCGTATAGGTATGGATATAAAGCGGGAAAAAAGCTCCGCTTGTAATGATGACTACTTTGGATACCTCTCCAAATCCGAACCAAAGGATAATGAGAGGAGCAATGGCAAGATGCGGAACAAGCCGCAGGACTTGGATACTTGGATCCACCAGATAGGAGGCTATTCGCGAGAAACCTGTAAACGTGCCAAGCGCTAATCCTAGAAAGGACCCCGCAAGAAATCCAATAAATGCACGATACATACTGATACCTAAGTGATGAAAGAGTTCTCCTGTAGCGATAAGACGAATAAATTCCTCTGCAATGGAGAGCGGAGTTGGTAAAAAAAGAGAAGAGATATAACCCTTACCCGCTGCGTATTGCCATATCGCAATGATAAACAGCGGAATAAGCATCGCCGCGGCTAGATCAGCTCCTTTTTTCCCCTTTCGCTTCTGGATATTTCTCGGTCGATATTGCTTGCCATGGTTTGCTGTGACTGTTCCCTGAATCTTACTTGGCCTATTGGCTTTATGCTGCAGTATCGGATCTGCTCGCTCGTTCATCTCAATCCTCCCTTTCTTTTTTTATCCACCGTATGTATCTTTCCAGCGCAGCATACGAGCCTCGAGCAGCCTTACGAGTCCGTCTGTAACCAAACCCGCACAAGCGAAAATAATGATGCCGACAAAAACAACAGGAGTGTCAGCAAATTGTCTAGCATCAGACATCATATATCCAATCCCTGAGGTAGAAGCAATCAGCTCGGCTACGACTAGTCCAAGCCAGGAAAGACCAATCGACAGCCTCACACCGAGCAAAATGTTTGGCAGGGCACCTGGAATGACAAGTCTTACAATTTGCTTCCATTTGTTGAAACCAAGAACCTTAGCTACTTCAAATAACTTATTATCTCCCCCGCGGATTCCCATAAAAGTATTGATGTAGAGGGGGAAAAATGCACTTTTTGCAATCAGTAATACTTTTGATTCTTCTCCGATTCC
The DNA here is from genome assembly GCF_965111595.1 of Paenibacillus sp. Marseille-Q7038. NCBI lineage: Bacteria > Bacillati > Bacillota > Bacilli > Caryophanales > Paenibacillaceae > Paenibacillus > Paenibacillus sp. Marseille-Q7038. The sequence continues at coordinate 155,697 of NZ_CBCOOM010000002.1, forward strand.
AAACCAGAGTATAAAAAGAGGTACAACAGCAAGACTTGGAATCATTCTTATCATCTGAATCGATGGATCAAGAAATTTTTCTGATGTTTTAAAAAGACCTACCAAGAGTCCGAATATAAAGCCCAAACTTCCGCCAAGCAGAAAACCAGCGAACGCTCGCACGATACTCACTTTAAAATGTCCCCATAAATCCCCAGACAAGGTTAGCTGGATCAGTGCTTTTCCAATGGTAAACGGGGTCGGAAATAATAATTCCGAGATGACACCGTAAAATCCAAGAAGCTGCCATACCCCAAGCACAGATACGGGAATAATAAGACCAAGTCCCAAGAGACTCCATCTTCCTGGACTCTGCTTTGAAGTCGTCACTGTAATACTGCTCAACTTGATTTCCCCTTTCCAACCTAAAATAGCGAAAATATCTTACCACCCTAATCAGGCTAGCAGGATATCTCCGCAGGTACGGTCGATATGTTATGGCATCCGTATGTTGACACAAAAAAGAGGTATCACAGCGCGGTTGTACGCGTGCAATACCTCTGTATGAACAGTCGGTTTTTGCATTTCATATTAATCCAATGGGTATTAAGTAAATTAAAAATATCACCTTTCCCATTCATTGTCAATTAAAATCAGGTCGGTTATTTTACATCTCATCAGACAAAAATTTGGCTATACCTTTGCGGCTAAGAAACAAAACCCATCAGCCGTTTCACTTCATTTGTATTCGCCTTAGAAGTGAGCTTCTCCAACAGAAGGAACGCTACATCAAAACCCATTGATGGACTAGATGAAGTGATCAGATTATCGTCGATAACAATCGGCTGGTCAGGAATGACCTTAGCACCCATCTCAGCAAGCTGGGCTTGTCTTTTTCCATTACTCAGATTGTATGTTGTGGCGTTTCTTCCTTCGAGAACTCCACTTTTTCCAAGGATCAGCGCTGCTAAACAGATCGTCGCAATGATCTTTCCTTGACGATCAAATTCACGTACCAGCTCAAGCACATCTTCTCTGAAAGCATCCTTAAAATAACCCGCTTCTTCAAATCCGCCGGGTATGGCTAGTACATCGAAATCATTTGCACTAATATTGTTAATTAACCGTTCCGGTGTCACCTTGAAATTCCACGTACACTGTAGTATTTCTCTCGTTCCTACTGTTATTAGTTCCGTTGTTCCATCACCCTCCAGCTGATTCCAACCAAGTACATCGGAAAATACACTGGCTTCTATTGCTTCAAATCCATTAGGCAGCAACAAACAAATTCGTTTCATAACTCTTCTCCTCCTGTGCTTTTCTCACTCAACCTGGCTAGTCTTTCTGTAAAAGTATGTGGAGTAACTTAATAATTGATGTAAGGTACTGTCATTCACTTCATAGAACCTTAGTAAAAAAAGGGATATAATACGAAAAATAAGAATAGAACAAATCAAACCAACGACCCAGGAGGTAAAATAAATGATCGTATCCCCAGAGAAAACCGCTGTAGGATTTATCGGTACCGGCGTCATGGGAACAAGTATGGCAGGGCATCTGCAAAAAGCCGGCTATGCTCTTCATGTCTACACAAGAACCGCCGCCAAAGCAGAGGAATTGATGAAGCAGGGTGCAACTTGGCATGAGTCACCAGCAAGCCTTGCTGCAGCATGCGGCGTTATCATTACTATGGTAGGGTATCCCAAAGACGTGGAAGAAATCTATCTTGGTGAAAATGGAATCATTGCAAACGCCCCTTCCGGAGCTTATCTGATTGATATGACGACATCCAGTCCGCAGCTGGCTGCGCGGATCCATGAGGAAGCTTTGAAATCGGGGCTGCACGCTCTTGATGCGCCGGTATCTGGCGGAGATATTGGTGCGAGGGATGCCAAACTGTCCATCATGGTCGGCGGAGAGAAAGCAGATTATGAAGCAGTCAGACCCATCTTTGAACTGATGGGAAAAAATATTGTGCTCCAAGGACCCGCAGGAGCTGGTCAACATACGAAAATGTGCAACCAGATCGCAATTGCTTCTAATATGATGGGTGTCTGCGAAGCAATCGCTTATGCAAAAACTTCAGGGCTTGATCCTGAAACCGTATTGAAGAGCATTGAGACAGGTGCAGCAGGAAGCTGGTCTCTCAGTAACCTTGGTCCGCGAATGATTGCGGGTGATTATGAGCCTGGTTTTTTCGTCAAACATTTTATTAAAGATATGGGTATTGCTCTATCTTCGGCAGAAGAGATGGGACTGCATACACCTGGACTTGCCCTGGCCAAATCTTTGTATGAAGAGCTATCCGAACTTGGATACGATGATAAAGGAACGCAAATCTTGTATCAGTACTATATGAAATTCAGCAACTAAATCTATCCTATATGAGAGACATAATTCCAATATCATCGGGCAAAGATATAAGGGCATAAGAACTGCCTAATCTTCCCTTTATGAGCCTTGTAGATGAAAAAAAGGACCTTCTATGCTACAATACTGAAATTGCTCTGGCAATTATTCTAGGGAGGTTTATGGTATCGCATGCTGATTATTGGTATTGCCGGGGGAACCGGTTCAGGTAAAACAACAGTAGCTCGTTCCGTTATTGAGCGTCTAGGTTCGAGTAAAGTGACTTTTATATCTCAAGACAACTACTATAAAGATCAGGCTCATCTTAGTCTGGCTGAGCGTGAGCTCACCAACTATGACCATCCGTTTGCGTTTGATAATGAGCTGTTAATTGAGCATTTGAATGCTCTTAGAAACGGACAAACTGCCTATGCTCCTGTTTATGATTTTACAATACATGCACGTTCTGCATCAGAGACAGTCGAGCTAGAACCAAACAATATCATCATCATTGAAGGGTTACATGTTCTTTCAGATGAGAACCTACGCGCGATGCTGGACATTAAGGTATTCGTAGACTCTGATCCCGATGTACGGATTCTGCGCCGTGTTGTGCGTGATATTGAGGAACGTGGACGGACGATTCAGTCCATCCATCAGCAGTACCTCGCAACGGTAAAACCGATGCATGAAGCATTTATTGAGCCATCTAAAAAGTATGCTGACATTATTATCCCAGAGGGTGGACATAACCAAGTAGGCATTCAGCTGCTGACTGTCCTTACGGAAAAATATCTGTCTGGCGAAAAAAATTGGTGAGATCACTGGCTGTAATAGCCTCATTCATTGATTTATGTAAAACGAGATAAAAAGGAGAGACTCTCTTGCCTAAAAAAGGCTGTGGAGTCTCTCTTTTTTTCATCTATAATGCAACCTCCTGCCATTACTATTGTTTAATAGTTAAGTATTAAATTGAATTTAAGCTACAAGTAAGGGTGGGAACGACTATGAAAATGAGTGCCTCAGAACGATGGGCTTTGTATCCTATGCATCTAATCTTCATGTTTCTTATCCATTTCTGCTTTGGAGGGATGAATGTTCTCTGGTCCATTATCTACGGGGAGGATAGTGCTGGAACGTATGTCTTTTCTGCTCTCTTCTTGTTCACCTGGTTGCTCTATGCTATGTCGATGAGAAAACGTCGGATAGATTTCATGATTCTAACTTCCATCTACTGGCTTGGCGGACTCGCATTCTTTTTGTTTTTTTACACATATTATCAAGAATCCAGTATTGCCTTTATTCTGTTATTCCCCTTCTATGGCAGCCTTCTTGGATTTAACAATCTTTTTATAAATACACCTTATGAAACCACCGGACTGATCACTCTTCATCTGTTTTGTTATGCCATCATCATACTCTTCACCCTGTTGGCAGGCAGGCATTCAAAGCAGCTTAACAAGACCAAGTAATCCTTCTGCAACGATAGCACTATGAATTGTGAAAAAGAAAAAACAACCATCCCCCGATGTTACTTACGCTGGGGGATGGTTGTTTTTTCTCATAGGTTTAAGCTGTACGTTTGTAAGCTTTGAATGCTGCCTCTTTCTCTGCTTTTTTGCTCACTGGAGGATTCATTGTCAAAGCAATCAGGAAGGAGATTACACATAGTCCACCAATGACGATGAAGGTCGGCTTAAATCCGCCCATCATGGCAGCGATAAACGAACCGGACAGCGCACCAATACCGAAACCTTGATAGATAACACCATAGTTTTTGGTTTGATTTTTCAGTCCGAAGAAATCACTCACTATTGCTGGAAATACGGTAATATTGCCCCCAAAACAGAATGCAATCGCTGCTACACAAGCGAAGAACAGTCCAAAGTTTAATGGAACTACGCTAAGTACGACAGCAGATGCTGCCGTTACAGCTAGTGTGCAGCCCACAAGTTTTAAGCGGCTGACTTTATCAGACAATGCCCCGAGAATAAGCCGTCCTGCTGTATTAAAGATAGCAACAAGAGCTACCGCATTAGCCGCCGTCGCTGCATCAAGATGGGCTAGCTGAACACCGATATCTTTTACAATACCGATTAAATACAATCCGCTCATACAAGCAGTGAAGAAGATAACAAACAACAGATATGCTTGTTTGGTGCAAAGCATCTCTCCCACCGTATAATTCACCTGCACAGGAACTGCTGCATTCGAGGTTGTTGTCTGCGTTTTAGAATTGGTCTTCGCTTCTTCCGATTCTACCGATGCTTCTCTTACGAGCACCGAACCCACCAAGATCATAGCCATGACAATGAGTCCCCAATACAGGAATGCTTGAGAAACACCAACCGAATTAATCAAACCACCATTAACATATTTAAAGATAAGACTTCCTGTACCATATGCCCCAACCGAGATACCAGAGATCAGCCCTTTGCGATTAGGGAACCACTTCATAAGATTGGATAAAGAAGTTATATAAGCCGTACCGTCAGCAAATCCGACAATTACACCAGCTAGAATATACAGAGAAGCTAGTGAACTTGCTTGCGAACTAAGTATTAACCCAATCCCAAGCAGAATACCGGCTGCTGCTGTCAATTTACGAAGACCCATTTTTTCTTGTATTTTCCCTGCAAAAAGAGTTGAAAAGGCAAGCGCAAAACTGGTTATTGAAAATGTAATGGAGACCGAACTAAGCTCCCATCCAAATTTATCAACAAGCGGTGAATTAAATAAACTCCATGTATAGATGGTTCCAAGACCCATCTGCATAATGATTGTACCAAGAACAATAAGAAGGCGATTTACAGGTTTTCCATTCATGTTGCTTTCCTTCTTTCTTTTGTCTAATGTAAGTGTACTTGAGCTCTTAACACACTCTTATTGTAGCGCTTACATTTAGAAAAGAAGCGAAAACAGGAATGAAATAACCTGAATTCGGAATGAAATGCCTCTATAGTCGCATAAGTTGCCTAAACTCTTTAGCTTTACTGCGGCTGACGGGGATTTCAGCATCAATCTCACTTAACCGAAGTAAGTACGTATTATTAAACCATGGGACAATCTCCTTAATTTTCTCTGTGTTCACAAGATAGGAACGATGACAGCGGAAGAAAATATCTTTAGGAAGACGCTCATAAAATTCACTGATACTGAGATGCATCGTGTATTTCTCGTTCTTCGTCACTACCTCTGTTGTCTTCTCCTGGGCAACGGCATAATAAATATCATCTGCATCAACAACAATTATTTTTTCATTCTTATATAGATTCACCTTTGTAATCGAAGGCAAATGCTGCTCCGGGATCGCTCTGCGCTGCCCTGTATATGCCGTTTCCAATTTTGTTAGCATAGATGTAATGCGGGACTCACTGTAGGGTTTGAGAATATAGTCAAAGGCCTCTACCTCAAAGGCCTCCACAGCGTGTTCCTTATATGCGGTGATAAACACAATGTAAGGTTTAACAGAAAATTTGCTGATATTATGGGCAAGTAATACCCCGTCAATAGAAGGAATATTGATATCCAAGAACAGAACGTCAACCTCTTGATTCTGCAAAAATTTCAGTGCATCCAGACCATCTTCAAACTCGGCCTCCACCTTGATCTTACTATGTGTTTCGATTAAATAACGCAGCTCTTGCCTCGCTAATACTTCATCTTCCACGATAATCGCTCTCATTTACTGAACCCCTCTTTTTGTCACATCAAAATCAATGCTTGTCCCCTGCTCCAACTGGCGGATACGAAGACCTTCTCCATAGATCAACTTCACACGCTGATGAACGTTATATAGTCCAATTTTGTTATCAGGCATATTGTCACTGTACACTTTCTGGATAATATCGGGTGCTATTCCCGCTCCTGTATCGGTGATGCAAATCCTTACGTTTTCTCCGAGATCCTTGACCGAGATCGTCACTTTACCCGGTCCCTTCACCTTCAAAATACCATGGATTATTGCGTTCTCAACAAGCGGCTGAATAATAAGGCTCGGGATGCACACTTCTACTTCGTCAATATCATATTCCACTTCAAGCCGATTGCCGAATCTAGCTTTCTCAATCTCAACGTAATGATTTACTTGCTGGAGTTCTTTACGGATATCGATCATTTCATCACTAAGCTCCAAGTTGAAACGCATATAACCCGACAGGTTTACAATCAATTCTCTCGCTTTATCAGGATCAGTCCGAATAGAAGAAGCGATGGCATTGAGCGCATTAAATAGAAAATGAGGATTGATCTTCGTCTGAAGAGCCTTCAGCTCTGCTTTATTTGCCATTTCTTTAATCCCCTCTACTCTGGAAACTTCCATGAGTGTAGAGATCATCTGCGATAGTCCAACTGCTAACGCTTGCAGGGAATCCGTGATCTTATGTGCCTTCGCATAATAAATCTTGAGGGCTCCGGTTACTTCTCCCTTTTCTTTTAACGGAATAATAATCAGGGACTTAATAAAAGGGTTTGTATGTTCTGCATCATTGTTACGAATCATGATTTCCCCGCTTTTCAGCGTGTTTTTCGTTTCCTCACTGATGATGGCATGCCGCTCCTTATAATGCTCCTCACCAACACCAATATAAGCCAGAATCTGCTTCGTATCGGTGATCGATACCGCATCTGCACCAATGTCATCCTTGATAATGTGGCAAATGGTATGAAGAGAATCCGGAGTGATGCTTCGAAAATAAGGTAATGTTTTGTTCGCAATATCCAGGGATAGCTTGGCCTGCTTGGCTGCAACTAGTTCCTTCTCTCCTTCAACACTCTGTACGAGCATAACAATAAGACCCACGCTGACTTGGCTGACAATCATGGGGAAGCCAATTTGAGAAACGATGACCATACCAAGCGAAGCTGGCTCAGCCAATACAATAATTAAAATCATCGTTAATGCTTCACATGCCATACCTGCTATGATGCCAATCTTCCATCTCCGTTCACGGGATGTAATACGGTATATCTGTCCCGCCACTAATCCAGCTGTAATACTCGTAATCAGACAAGGCAAGGAAGTAACACCACCGATATCAATCAAAAAACGATGAATTCCGGAGATGATCCCCGTTGCAAGACCGACCCAAGGACCAAATAGAATTCCACCGGATAGGATGGCAATGATTCGTACATTCACAAGCGAGCCCTCTACATTAATGCCACTATAAGTACCAAATAAGGCAAATCCACTAAATATAATGGTTGCTAGTACAAGTTCAAAGCCAGATTTCTCCCTTGGCTCAAAGAAAGCTTTAAATCCTGGTATTCGTGTCAGCACAAATAAACACATCAGCAAAAGGGCTGCGCGTTCTAATAACTGAAGCAACATTAGTAAAGTCTCCTGCATGACGTTCTATCACTCTCCAAAACCAATATAGCGATCCGTTCCATGCCCTCTTATTTGTTATTGTACCACAGAAAAACGCTCGTTTAATTCCGGTGAGCCCTTACTAGGACAACACCCAAATTTTAATTTATTTTTCTGTTTATGATTAGAACTTTGATTATGCGGTTATAAAATCAAAAGCAAACGAAAAAACAATTGAAAGGTGATGTTAAATATGGGTTGGTTATGGGCATTAATTATTGGTGGTATCATTGGTTGGTTAGCAGGTCTAATCGTCGGCAAGGATATTCCATTCGGTATTGTTGGTAATATTATCGCTGGTTTTATTGGGGCATGGCTTGGTGGTCTTCTACTTGGAGAATGGGGACCTGAAACAGGTGGATTTTACATCTTCCCTGCACTGATTGGTGCGATCGTTCTCGTTGCTATTCTTAGTCTTATTCTTCGTAAGACAAGAAGAGCATAAGGAAGATCAAAGTAGGATCTACGTTCATTAAAACAACGATATTTTACTTAACGAAAATAGTAGAGAGAGTTCCGTCTCTCTAAACAAACCCGAATTCTCTTAAGAGACTTCGGGTTTGTTTATTTGTAACGAATACACTTCTTCACGTCTACCAGACCTTAGTTATCAAAACGTCTGCGGCTGTAAATGACTGCTGAGGCAACAATAGACGCGATCATCCAAAGGATCGAGATCATGAGACCTCCACCTATTTCTTGCAAGCCTTGGCCCATCGCCATACTGTCCATCATGTCCATAAACTTCTGTGTAGGGAGTATACTTACCACTTGTATTAATAGCTCATTATTTAACATAGGAGCAAATATAGGTGCCATGACAAAAATAAGCAGCACGGGTAAACCAATAATAGAAGATTCTTGCACCGTGCGAGAAAGCAGACCGATCATAAGACCAATGGCCATAAACATAATAAGATTAATAAGTATAAACAAGACCAGGATACCTGCAGGTACACCTGGGATTGCACTCACCATAATCGAGAACACAATGGCAACCACCGTAAGTATCGCTGTCAAAAAGCTTTTACCAAGCAATATTTCGAGTGTACTGGCCGGAGACAACATAAGCGCGCGCAATGTATGCTTCTCTTTTTCCTCAGCAATCATCATCGCGAGTACGAAAGAACCTGTCATAGATAATGCCATAAGGATCGGAAAACTTACTATGAGGATATCTTCACTAACCGTACGGTCTGTGCCCATGCGTGCAAATAAGAAGGCAAACACGATCGGAAAAGCGGTCATCGTTAGTACCTGTGGATTTCGAAGGCTATCTTTCCATTCCTTTTGAACGATCGCTTGAAATCTCTTCATTGAAAATGTCATTGTAGTTCCCTCCCCGTCATTTGTACGAAAATATCACCTAACGTTGGTTCATTGGAATGAATCGATAATAGTTTACCTGTCTGCATCCACCCTGCGATCTGCCGGGCAGACTCTTCATTTTGCTGAAGTACCATTCGGCCCTCTTCTTTCACGGTTACGGTTAAGGAATCATCTGAATGTTCCAGACGGAGTTCTTCAGGCGTGCCTATCGTCTTAATGACACCTTCGTGAATAAACGCAACCCGATTACATAAACTCTCTGCTTCAGACATGTTATGTGTCGTAAGGAAGATCGTTGTTCCCTCTCTGTTCAGCTTGCGTAACCCTTCATGAATATGTAAGGTATTCACCGGATCAAGTGCCGATGTCGGCTCATCCAGAAATAGCAGGTCAGGTTTATGTAACATGGCTCTTGCAAGCATAACGCGCTGCTTCATCCCTTTAGATAATTTCTTCACTAACGTCTTACGATCATTCGCAAGATTGACTTCCTCCAGTACCTCAGCAATTCGTTTATTTTCTACCTCATATAAGCTGCAGAACATTTCCAAGTTATCCTGAATCGTAAGCCTCTCATATAGGGCACTGTTATCCGTCAAGATCCCAATCCGACGTTTGTGATCGGCATCATTCATCTTTCTAATTTCCTGCCCGAACACATTCACTGTTCCCCCAGTCGCTAGCAGCTGGGAGGTGAGTATTTTCACGGTTGTTGTTTTGCCTGATCCGCTCGGTCCAAGAAATCCGAAGATTTCGCCTTTATTAATAGTAAAGTTGATATTGCTGAGTGCTCGTTTATTCCCGAATGCTTTGACCAGTCCGTTTACTTCAATGATTGTTTTCACTTGTCATCCATCCCTTTCATTGCGCAATCGCTTTGATATCCTCATGTTACGAAAAACCGCGCCACACCGCATTATATAAGGGATGAAAGGAGGATAAACGGGGCTAAAACCTGCAAATAAGGACCTGAATGGAGGATCTTTCGAGCTGGAAATTGTCACTCTAAGCGGTCCGAGGGAAGTCATGACAGAACTTAAGTAGTGAATGATTGTGTGAACCTGTAAAATTAGATTCCCAAAATCTGCTTTAACTCATCGTATTTCCCTTTAGATAATGGAATTGAACTTTTCTCCGCATCCTCCAAAATAAGACTATAGCTGTTTCTCGTCCAAGTGATGACTTCTCTTACCTTCTGCAAATTAACAAGATAAGAACGATGACAGCGAAAAAATCCATATGGTTTAAGTTTCTCTTCAAGAACGGTTAGAGAAAAAGAGCATGGGTATGTCCCTTGCAAAACATGGAGGTTTGCTACTCCCTCCTGGCTTTCAATATAATCCACTTCTGTCGGATCAAATAGAATGAGCTTGTCTCCCACCTTGGCCGGAATTTTCTCCAAACGAACGGGTTGAACAAAAACCTCAGACTTATCTTCATCCCTTACCGATTTGTTCTTTATCTGGGTTGTATCTGACTCCATCGTCATTACTTCGTTCTCTGTTATGTAGGGTAAAGTGTTTATCTCTTTGACAGAGTTATCAAGTAACAACTCCCGGCTCGCTTGGTCTATCCGCAAACGACCTGTCCGATCCGTCTCTTCGTTTGCTGTCGCAGTGACATGAAGTCCGTCTTCAGGTGCTTCTGTCTCTAGAACTTCTGAAGAAGTGTCCAACTTTTTGAATCCAGAATGACTGTACAGATATACCTCACTTGTTACCGATATCGCCTGTTCAAGCACCATCGTTGTAATAAGCACAGACTTTCCTTCCTCAACCAAAAGAGGAATCAGATTACGTAAGATATAACTGGTTTCTAGGTCCACATTTTGTTCCGGATCTTCTAGAAGCAACAACTTCGGTTTATGGACTAGTGCTTTGGCTATTAAAAGTCTTCTTTTCTCGGACAATGATAACTTGCTAATCAACGTATTCTCCTGTTCGGAGAGCCCTATTCTCCTGAGCAGCGTATGAAGATCTGCCTTCACTTCATGAAGCTTCGCGTAAAAACGAAGAAATTCCACTACTTTAAGCCGCTCATATACACCTTCGTTCAGACGCTGAATTCCAACGCTTTTACTTACTACCGCTTGAGAGGCCGTGTTCACATGTGTTCCTTCAAGTAAGATTTCACCATCAGATATAGATAATCGTCCCATAATCGACTCCAAAAGCTGGCTGCCCAGCTCATGATTACACTGAATAGCGACACACTGTCCTTGCTTGACCTCGAAATCAATATAGGGAATAAGCACATTGCTGCCCGCATTTTTTCGAACTTGCTTAACCTGTAGTAAACTCACAATATATCTCCCTTCAGCAACTTATTTAAAGAATATTTATTCTACACTTTTAGAGTTATTTTACTATAATTTGGTAGTATTGATATGGTTTTTAGCTATTTCCCGAGAAATATGAATTCATATGAAGAGGATTGGATATTGATCTTTTCCTTATGCGATCCGTGCTATGAAAAATAGAAATAACCACAACCTCAATCGGTTGTGGTTGGTTAGATATCGCAAGGCAGATGTAGACTCATTGCAACAATCGACTTACATGAGGTCTCACGTACCCTAAGTTTACATCCATTTCTCAGCCCATTTTTCAAACACTCGGAGTGTAACCCCAAGTTCGTTTCCTTTTCGGGTTAATGAATATTCGGTTCTTACAGGGCGATCCGTTATTACGTTTCGAATCACAATGCCGTAATCTTCTAATTCTTTCATGCGCTCATTCAACATCCGCTTACTCAAATCAGGAATGGCACCTAAAATTTCACTAAATCTCTTGGGTTCCTTAGATAAGGTATGAATGATAATACCGATCCACTTCTTACCTAGAAAATTATACCCCTCTTCGACTTTATTACATACCTCCTGTGTATCGTTCTGCTCAGTCACAACCTACACCTCCGAATTGTTCTGTTATTACTTTTATTCCCTTATGTTCAAATATATAACTAAGTAACATTAAATAACCTATTTATATTATTCTACCACAATATCTTCAACTCTAAAATCTTGACAAATCTTACGTTTTATTTAGGTTCACAATATTGACACAGATTTAGTGAAGAGTTAATATGGTTATGTAAAGTAACTCGTATATAAAAAGTTACTTATAATTCTAATCTTTCAAGAGGTGTAGCTATAGAAGAATATTGGTTTGTCTCATTAAGAAAGTGCAGGGGATCAACAGATGGAAAACGAATTCGATTTTTTGATCACTATTAATATCGCTTACATTGCCTTTTTAATGAAAGATATTACAACAAATGAAACAACTAGGGAGAAAAGCGATGGCCATCACTGATGAAGTGGGCTTATTGCCAAGAACTGAAAAACTATTTTTGCCAATAATGCACTATAGTAATAATCAGTATTTAATCCCACCGATGTTTATTTATGCCGATCTTATACAACATAAAAACTTTTCTGCATTGTGAAAAAAGTCGCTGAACATTTAGAAGTCTTGCATATTTTAATGATTATTTATTGTATATCTAGTGATGTATCTTTTCACAAAACTACACACAAATTTAGATTTATACATACCCTAAAAGGGAATTAAGGAGACATCATGAATAAGAATAAGAAAAAAATCCACTTTGCTTGGTGGATACTTGTAGGCGTATCAATCATGGTCGGATTAACAAGAGGTGGCCTCAATAGCTCAGGCGGACTGTTCCTAACTCCAGTTACTCAGGATTTAGGCATTCGCATGGGGGACTTATCCATATACTTTAGTATTGCATCTATTGTTACTATGATCTTCCTACCCATCGCTGGTAAGATGATGGCTAAATATAATATACGCGGTTTACTTATGGTTGCGGCTGTACTGCAAGCCGGTTCATTTGCTATGTTTGGGTTCATGAGCTCGGTATGGGGTTGGTACTTGTTCTCTATTCCTATGGCTGTCGGAGCGGTTTTCCTTACTCAGATGGCAGGCCCGGTACTGATCAACAATTGGTTTAAAAAGAACAAAGGTCTGATGATTGGTATTATGATGGCAGTCTCCGGTGGCTTGGGCGCAGTGCTTCAACCCATCGTTGGAACCTTGATTGCGAATGAGGGCTGGAGAAACGCCTATATTATCATTGGTATCGCAGTTATCATCATCGTCATTCCTGTCGTATTTTTCACACTTAGAATGTCTCCAAAAGAAAAAGGTCTGCAGCCTTATGGTGCAGATGAAGTTACGGAAGAAGATGAATCAAAAACACCTGTACTTGAAAAAGGGGTTACACTTGGAGTTGCTAAGAGATCCTCTGCACTCTATGCATTAATTGCATTCTTCTTCTTTATTACAGCTATCGGATGTTTTGCGCAGCACGTTCCAACCTTTGCGGCTGGACTTGGATATGATGGCATATTTGCAAGTAACGCAATGGCTGGATGGATGGTCGGTGCATTACTTGGTGCTCTAGCTTTCGGATTCTTAACTGATAAAATCGGTGCGAGAAACACAGCCATTTTCGCAATGGTATTAGGTTTGGTGCCTGTAACGATTCTATTAACATCTGCTGATAACTCAGTTATGTTCTCTATCGCAATGGTAATCTTCGGATTTGTTGTGGCAGCGATCGGAACACTTGGACCATTGCTTACATCTGCTCTGTTTGGTAATAAAGAATACAGTCAGATTTATGCAATCGTAGCGCTAGGACTCGCTGTAGCAGGAATTATTGCGTTGCCTGGTTATGGATATATTTATGACGCAACCGGTTCTTACACTCCTGTATTGATTGCGATTGCGTGTATGATGGTTATTAATATCGTACTGATTATCCTCGCGTTTAATGGAAAGAAAAAGCTTGAAAATGCAGGTGCATTTAACTAATTCTTCATACGAATCAACAAAAAGAGGTTTCCTATTAGGAAACCTCTTTTTGTTATCCATTTGTTGTAATTATAATAATGTCCCGCTCACAAGACGCCCCTTGTACCATACGGCTGCTCGTTCCGATCTTCGGGCAACTGCTTCAGCAGCGCAACTGGCATGCACCAAGACAAAACTTGCTGTGTCGCCTGCTTTAGGCCACACTTGTTCGCCTTTGGAACTGAGCGGTGTTATGCCACCTGTGATGAAACCAAGTGACTGAGATAAAGAAAACTCATCACTACATCCATATAATTCTGCGTAGCGTCCTACCTTCTCTAGCTGATCACCATTACCAAAAGGAGACCAATGATCTGTTAGACTGTCCGTTGACAGTTTAACGTTCACTCCCATCTGATATAACATAGGAAGAGGCATTGTTGATCTTCCGATCGGTACAGTTGATGTGATCGACATACCTAGCGAAGCCATTCGGGCTGCTAACTCTTCTGCTTCATGTGCTTCCGCACTGGCAAACCAGAATGCATGACTCACCGTAACCTTACCTTGTAATTCTGCTTCTTCCGTCAAATCAGCGAGTCTCGTTAATGTTTGTTTACCCGCTTCATTTCTATCATGCAGATGAATATCGATTCCCGCTTTACCCGCTACAGCTATCTCTACCATTGCCTGCAGTGATCTCTCGATATCTCCATCAACAGTGTATGGATCTACCCCGCCTACATGAGTTGCGCCCTCAGCTATTGACTGCTTTACCAGCTGTACAGAATCAGATCTAAGCAATCCATGCTGTGGAAAAGCTACAATCTCCGAGGAGATTTTCCCCGAAAAGGTATCCAAAGCTTGTTTTGTTGCTTCTAATCTATGTAGTCCGCTCACCGGTTCAATATTACAATGACTACGAACATAGGTAGAACCATATCCTTGTATAAGTTTCAAAATACGCTCTGCTTGATGTCTCGCCGTTGGTAGGAGCTTCGGTAACAAACGTTTCTCTTCTTCCATTCTTTCGAAGATACTACTTACCTTCCGTACCGCTTGCCAAGGACCACCATAATACGTTTTATCCAAATGAATATGTGCCTCTTCAAAAGAAGGAAGCATTAATAATTGTTTGCCATCGTATTTGGGTAGTTCACTCACGATCTCTGTGCCTGCCTCCACGACTTCAGCAATTACACTATCTTCGATTCGAACGTGACAGACTTCTGTCTTTGTACCCACTACTTGTCCATCTTCCACAACATAGCCTTGCTCTAACCTTACATTGGTTAGCCAATAAGAAGCATTCATCATATGATCACCCTCTTTTCCTCCCATATGGTATCATAGCTACTAATAAACGAATAATATAAATAAAGTTCCATTGCTACACTTTTTTCATATATGAAGAGGCATATCTATATGGAAAATATACAGAAAAAGACACCGTTTAGGTGTCTTCTCGTAATTTCACAGAAAATATCGTTATCTATTAACTCAATTTCTGACCACAGTTAGGACAGAAGTTGGCTCCTTCTGTTTTTGTACCACAGTTCGGACAGAAATTCGGTTTTTTCTGGCCTCCTTCTGCAGAAGAAGATGCCGAAGGTTTAGCATTTGAATTTTCAGAAGCAGCTGGTTTCTCGTTAGATTCTATATTTTTCATCATCTGATTTGCCATATTCATTCCCATTTGTATTCCTACCATATCGGCAGCAGTACTTCCACCTTTGAGGTTACCAGATGCAATCCCATCCGTGATACTAACCTGCTGATACTTTTGTAGATTACCGATCATTCCATGAGAAGCAGTCTTCGTGATCATGTCCTGAATCTCTTTTGGATAATTAAAACTCATCACCTGAAATCCAGTAATCGTCATCCCATTATCCATCACTTGCATATCCAAATCTTCCTGAATTCCTCTTGCAATTTCAGATGCATTGGCCTGCAAATTGAACATATCCTTACCTTCGCGGCTAATCCATTTCATTAGAAGCTGATCGAGCACAGAAGTAATCCGAATCTTTATGTCCTCTACTAGATAACTATTCTTCACCCCTGCGATTTTATCAATAAGGGTCACATAGTCATTAACTTTGAAATTGAACGTACCATTCGCACGAATCGGCATTCCGCCCGGCAGCTGTGGGGTTGGAATCAGTATAGGGTTCTGCGTCCCCCATCTGACAGTGAACTCTTTGGTATTCACGAAGAGCACTTCGACTCTCATTCCACTGTTAAAACCAAACTTAAATCCTTTCAGTGTAGACAGGAATGGAACAATGTCAGATTCAATGCTATACTCGCCTTCCTCTTCAAAGATCCCTTCAATTTTCCCGTTATTAATAAAAATCGCATCTTGCCCGGATCGGATAAGCAGCTTACTTCCTTTTTTAATTTCTCTATTACTCCACTTCCAGAAAATCATATCATCTCTGAACTCTTCCCACTCAACTACATTTGAAAATTGATTTTTGAAAAATGACATTACTTCTCATCCCTTCCGTTTAAAACGATCCTCTGCTTCCGCTATGCGAGTGGCCGCCCTTGCTGACTCCTCCACCGCCGCCCCCACCAGGACCGCCGTTATTATTTCGTTCAATCTTGCGTTTGGTTACCGTTGTTCTCAGATACCGATCTTGACGATCCAATATGCCTGATGTACTTGCATCCTCATACGTCTGCCGGTTTACCGTGATACGTCCACCAGATCGATAAGCCATAATCCCGACGACTAGAGCACCGATCCCTAGAGAGACGGACAATTGAAACCAAATATTAAATAAAACGCCTGGGCGATGTTCCATAAACTCGTGGACTGTTAGAATATAATTCTCAAATGCAAGTTCATAGTTACCATAGCTTATGTCAGGACTAATCTTGTTTCGTATTTGATCAAGCCTGCTGTCATTAAGATAATCTAGCCCTTTATAGAACCCAGCGAGATTTATGTGTCTATTTTTCATATCCAGTGTCAAAATAACGGCATTTCCATGTGGCCGGTCATATCCGGGAGCATGCTCATCATAGAAATCTTCCGTCAAAACCTCAACATCTATATCTTCTTCATTCAATGTTGTATAAATAATTATATCCGTGTTTCGCTCAGCCCCATACTCGTTCGCCATGGCATTTAAGCGATCTACCTGTTCCTGAGTTAATAACGCGGCTTCATCGTAGATTAACTGTTTATCGGCGACGGTAGAATTCGATTCGGCTGCTCCTGCCAGGTCCAAAGGAATAATAACAAGAATAAAAGCAATGAGTAGAAGAGTAGTCAGGATGGCTTTCATCTTTTTCACCAAAATCCTCCTCCCATCATCCAGGAAATCAGCTTCAGTGTTAGAAATGAAATGCCAGAGATTCCTGCAAACCAAGCACCTACTTTTCCTTTGCTAATGGGAGGTTTCCCTACCACTTTACCCGTCTGTCCGTTCATCGCAAACGTATGCTCAGCTTTTTTATAATCATATTGCACCATCCAGACAGGAAGCAGCACATAATCCGCACGCGCTAAGGTGGTATCAATCTGCTTATCCGTGAAGTTCAGGGTAGCATAACCAGAAGCTGAAGACTGAATGTAAGAATCGATATACTTTCGAATCTTCTCTTTCGCCCGGGGCAGCAACGCTGATTCGTCATAGCTATATTTTTCGGCAATAAAACCAGCAAGATATGGGGATTTAAAGCTTTTTAGCTGACCGTATGGGAAGGGTTCGAGCTTATCCATCAGTTCATCATTCATTTTCTCTGCTGCATCAATCGGCACATTATCATAATTGAGCCGGATTTTACGGTATACCTCAAAATGCATCGTTTCCGTATAATGATAATCCCCTCTTGTATAACTTCTCACTTTCGTACCTAGTCCATGTACTTCAATGTGATTATGTAATCCATATAACCAGAACGGTACGTAGATTCCTGTCATTCCTTTAATTCGGTCCGCTGTCATAAAATCACTGGGCGTAAGCAGTCCATTCCGGCACCATTTTCGAAAAGCTTGCATTGCTTCTTCTTTGCTGATTGAAAATGGAATGATCTTGGCCGGGGCCAGCTCTCCCGTGAGCCGGTCGCCAAGCACAACAGAGGAACCACAAAAACTGCATACCGTAGCTGTTGTTTCTGCCTCTGTCATGATGACCGCACCGCAACTGGTACAGTGGTATTCGTTCACTTCATTTTCGGTAAACACATTTCTGGTTAAAGGATCAGGGATTTCCTCAATATTATCGTTACGGCCACAACTCGGGCAATGCAGCTTCCCTGTCTCACTATCAAAAACCATGCTGCTTCCGCAGTTCGGACATTTATATTCTATGACTGGCATATGTTCACCTCACTATCCACCCAAGAATTTATCACTTCTTGTTGTTGAGTCTTTCTTTCATTGCGGCAAGCTCCTCTTCTGCATTCCGATCCGGACTCTGATTGTTCTCCCTCTCTAACTGAGCAATAAGATCATCGAGATCGTCCTTTGGCTGCTCTCTGAGTTCAGCTATAGCCATAGCTTCATTATAGGCTTTATTAACCTTTTCTTCGATTACATCGAACACCGAACCGCTAACATCCGCATTTGAACCCATCGCATTTATTTTCTGCTGGGCAGCCGTAGCGGCTATCTTCCCGTTTAATTCTGCACGACGTTCTTCAAGAATAGTAAGATCAGAACTCAGTTTATCTTGCATTTGCTTCATACTTTTCTTGTTAGAAGAAGCACGTTCATACGCCGTTTTCAGTTCACCTAATTTCTCCGCTTGTGCTATCTTCCGATCCAGAAACTGCAAAGCTTGCTCCTCATTTCCGGATTCCACTGCTTTCTCCGCATATCGCTGTAGTTTACTGACTTCTGCTTTGACCTCATCCAGTGCTCTCTTCGCTCTTCGTTCTTCCGCTGCTACCAAAGCAGTCTCTGATTTCACTTTACCTATGTCCATGTTCAGTTGCTTCATATAGTTATTCATTATTATCCCTGGATCTTCTGCTTTGCTAACCAACTCATTCATATTCGCTTTCATAATGTCTCTGAATCTAGAAAGAATACCGATGGAACTCTCCTCCTTTGGAAAGAATCTTTACTCTATAATACATAAAGAAGGATACGAAGGTTTCAGTCTCATAAATAAGTTCACTGAAGATACCCATCCTTTTTTACTGTCATCTTAATATTTTACCCAATAAAAAAAACACCATATCGTTGGTGTTCATTACGTTTTAACTATTTTATCAATTTCTTCTTTTAGTAAAAGATATCGATGTACACTTCTATTAATCGGGACTTTGGTTAATTTATTTTTATCTACATATAGTTTCATTTGGTCTTTAGATAAACCCAGTATATTTCCCGCCTCAGATACGGTAAGTACCTCTTCGGTGTTCGTTGCGTTAAATGTCTTCTTCACTTTTAAATTATAATCTTGAAACAACTGCATATAATTCATCCCTTTCTTATTCGACTGACTACGCAAATAAAAAAAAAGAGCACCGAAGCAAGTAAAATCGGTGCCTTTATAGAGGAATAGAGAGCATAACTCTCTTTTCTTTATTTTTTATTCTGGTTAGGACTCGTGTTCGTCACTGTTGCAAGCATTTTTTCATTTTTCACCATGCTAGACTGACACTGAGGGCATACGGGAACCACGGAGAACACGAAGTTATCTCTCATCCATCCTTTGCATCCGTCGTTTGAACAAGACCATATTGCCGTTAACTCCATCGGTACATCTTCCATTGGTTTTCTTCGAGAATTGTACATTCGCATCCCTCTTTCTGTATCTGAATAGGCTATATAAATAAAAATGCCCCAAACGATACGTTTGAGGCATAAGACTCTAAATTAGAGTTTTACAACATTTTCAGCTTGTGCACCGCGTTGGCCTTGAACGATGTTGAATTCAACACGTTGTCCTTCGTCCAAAGATTTAAATCCGTCTCCAGTGATTGCGCTGAAGTGTACGAATACGTCGCTTCCGCCTTCAACCTCGATGAAGCCAAATCCTTTTTCTGCGTTAAACCATTTTACTGTTCCTGTTTCCATTGTTATTACCACCTAATTTTTAAATTTACATGAAATTCTTACCTTAAAATAAAAATACACATAGGGTACAAGGTTATTATTAAAGAATAACCCTCTACGCTATGTGGATTCGTTAGGTCAATACTTCAATAAACTTAGTATAGCATATCTCCGAACATTTAGCCACATATATTATAAATGTATAAAATGGAAGAGAGCCAGCCTGACTCCTTTCTTCATCTATAATAGCAAAAAGTCTGTAGAGATCCTCTTTGTTCTAGGAAGACCTATCTACAGACTTTTTCGTTAAAAAAAGAATTGTTTTCGCTGATTATACCCGCTTAAATTCAATCCAGTCGATATGCATGCCAGGCTTAATATGTTCAAACTTCATTTCATAAAGCCCTGCTTTTAGCTCTACTTTCGTTTGTTTCAGCTTGATCCATTTGCCTTCTGTACCGTTGGTCTGAATGGTTGTTACCACTTGGTCATTCAGAATGAGATTACACGCACTTTGTGACAGCTCTCCACCCGGAGACATCAGGCCGGCAAACATACGATATACGCCTGACTCATTCACTTTCATAATTGTCGAGCCCGATGGAACCACTTTTACCTGCTCCTCTTGCCCTACGATTTGCGCTTCATCTGCTTGCAGAGCAGCATCTGCCTTACATGTCTGGATGTTCTCCTCCGTAACTTGATCTCTAGAGAATACAAGTGCTTGCATCAAAAATCCGCAGATATTCATTGCATTGCGCTGTAACTCACCGCGGGTAAGGGTACCATTTTCAAGTGACTCTATCGTGTTGTCGCCAAAGACATTCGTTTCAGCCCCGTAATTATTAACGACCATATATAGATCATTTTGAGCGCGAGCCATGTAATTTGTATATTTACGATCAGCCGGTCCCCCGTTTATGACATCGTTCATCACAGCCCACCAGTCCGTCATCACAATCCCTTTAAAATCCCACTCACCGCGAAGAATCGAGGTATTCAGATCGTAATTGGATGCTGCCCAATGTCCATTGATTGGATTATACGAAGTCATAATGGAATTCGCTCCGCCTTCTTTTACTGCGATTTCGAATCCTTTTAGATAGATTTCTCGCAAAGCGCGCTCAGATACGACCGCATCAACTTTTGTACGGTACTTCTCCTGGTTGTTGCAGGCAAAGTGTTTCAGCGTTGCATGCGAACCACCCTTACGAATTCCGCGGGTACAAGCAGCTGCAAACAAGCCGGAGATCAGCGGATCTTCGGAGAAATATTCAAAGTTACGTCCATTTAGCGGACTACGGCGAATATTAAGTCCTGGTCCAAGCAAAGTATCGATATTGTTTCGCACCAGCTCTTTGCCTTCCAAAACATATAATTCTTCCACTAGTTCAATATCCCAAGTTGCTGCAAGCAATGTTCCGATCGCAACCTGAGTGGCCTGCTGACCACTGTCCATTCGGATACCCGAAGGGCCGTCAGATGTACAGCCGACTGGAATACCATAGCTAAGAAGACTGTCGCTTACGCCGCCAAAAGCAGATGCTGTTCCCGGTGTAACTAACGGGCTGCTCATACCTTCGCCTCTAATAATAGCTGCTAAATCTTGATCACTGAGTTGTGCTATAAAAGCTTCCATGCTGACTTTCTGCTCATGCACATCACTCAGCTTGTAACCCTGATCTCCTGTTTGATCCCATGTTTTCGGAAGATTCGCTTTGATTCGATCTGCTAAAGAAATTTGACGGGTAGGAACTTCCGCCTCTGTCAATTCATAAACACCGTTTTCTTTACGAACACCCGGCATCATTCTTTTGAATTTTTCTGTTGGCGCCATCGCTTCTTGTAGCTGTTCAACGACAGTAAGTTCCGCTATAAGGTAACCATTCTGTCCATCCACCGATACTTTTTCTACCTGTTTTACACTTGTTCCAACATAAAATAGATAGCTTCCTTCTTCTAAAACATAAGCAGATGGGTATCCCGTTACCCCGCTGTCATCATACGAAGCCATCGAATTCACAGAAAATTGCAGGCTCAAACGTTCGGATTCACCCGGCTGAATCATTTTAGTTTTAGCAAAGGCCGCGAGCGCTTTGGCCGGCTGGCCGAGCTTCCCTTGCGGCGCTTCATAGTAGACTTGTACCGTCTCCTTACCAGCATAAGTATCTCCAGTGTTTGTGACAGTCACCTCAATCTGAATATACTTCGATCCGTCTTTTGTGATCTGCTTAGCTTCTTCAGACTTCACCTGAAAAGTGGTATAAGACAAACCATAGCCAAATTCAAATTGAACCTTATCCGGATAAAACGTTTCAAAGTAGCGGTAACCTACATAAATATCTTCTTCGTAGAGGTTTTTCAATTCATTGCCGTAATTCTGTGTTGATGGATAATCTTCAATAGAGTAGGCAATCGTATCCGTCAACTTCCCGCTTGGTGTTACATCACCGACAAGCACGTCCGCAATTGCATTTCCGCCTTCCATTCCGCCCTGCCAAGCGTAAATCACCCCTGATACGGGATTCACAAAAGTCTCCTCACTCAGCCAGCTCATATCAATGATATTGGATACGTTCAGTACCACAATCGTCTGTTTAAAATGTTTGGTAACGATCTCTAGCATTGCTTTTTCATCACCAGTCAGCTGATAACTTCCTTGTTCATCAGCATTATCTTGATCTTCACCAGCCGTACGACCAATGACGATGATTGCTTTCGCTGATTTCTGTCTTGCAGCAGCTACCAAGTCATCTGTTAAGAGCATTTCTTGTTGATGCCATGGTTCTGCAGCCCAGCCTCCTCCACCATTATCGAATGGATTCTCTTCAATCCACTTCTCATATACGGATGCCAGTTCTTCATTAACGGTAATTTGTTCCTTAGCTCGGAGTCCATCTAGCAGATTTGTCGTGTATACGACATTGACACTTCCGCCTGATCCTGTACCGCTTCGATAGTAATTTACCTGAGTGCGACCAAAAACGGAAACGTTTTCGGAAACCTGTATAGGAAGAACCATTCCTTCGTTTTTTAAGAGAACTGCACCTTCTGCCGCAACTTTTCTACTGAATTCTGCAAAACCTTCTAATGGAACTCCAATAAGATGTGAACTCAAATGATTTCCTCCTGATCTGCCCTATTCTAGTAATAGGAATATGTAATGATGTGATTAGGTATGAATGTAGAGTCACGTCATTCCTGTTGTATGCGCTTGCATGTTGTTTTGAATGCGTCTACTGATTTTATAATAACAGATTTCTTGGAATTTAAAAGCTTCTATTTTTTACATTATGTTCTAATCATCTTGTTTTGAATCGTGGTCCGAAGGACAGAAAATGCTGTATCCATCAGTGATAAAGTTTACAATAATAAAAATTTAATTTATTTATGAATGCACGTTTTCTGCGCCTAACAGTCTAAATAAAAGTCCCCTGAAAGTGAATATAACAACTGTTTGTAACACCTCTAAGTTCCTTATTTTTACGAGGATGCTCTCGAAAATCGGCAAGAATGCTTTTTTCACGTTCACAAATTAAACACCAGGAAACTCTAGAAAGTTTTTTAGTTTCGTGATATGCTAGATTCATAAACAAGAACAGTCCTTTGTTGCTGGTACCCAAGAAAGAACGTTCACATCTTTTTCTACTAAAATCAGCTTTTCTATTTTCAAATTCATTGAAATGTGTGAATAATTTCACAATACTATTCTTTTAATTGGAAGGGAGATATTTAATATGATGAACTGGTTTGATCAAATACCTGTAGAGAAAATTTCGGAATGGAGACAACATCTTCATCAACATCCTGAACTCTCTTTTAAAGAATTTAAAACTTCTCAATATATTTATGATACGTTATCCACTTTTCCTAATCTTGAATTAACACGCCCTACCCCAACAAGTGTAGTTGCTACCTTAGTCGGCAGTGCAGGAGATGGAAAAACGATTGCACTTCGAGCAGATATGGATGCTTTACCTATTCAAGAAGAAACCAATGTGGATTTTAAATCCGTTAATGACGGTGTAATGCACGCTTGCGGACATGACACTCATGTTGCAATGTTACTTGGAGCAGCAAGTGTCCTATCGGGTATGAAAGATAAACTAGCCGGAACCGTTAAATTTATTTTCCAACACGCAGAAGAACAAGTGCCTGGCGGTGCTCAAGAACTCGTAGATGCCGGTGTACTTAAAGACGTAGATCAGATCTTCGGTATTCACATTATCCCAAGATTAAAAACAGGCTCTCTTGGAATTGTAAAAACGGGTTATACCACTACTGCAGCTGATGGATTCTTCTTGAAAATCCAAGGCAAAGGATCTCACGCTTCTACACCTGAATTGTCGATTGACCCCATTGTAGTCGGCAGTCATATGGTTATGGCGCTTCAAAGTATTGTATCTCGTAATGTTCCAGCAAGTGAAATGGCGATCTTAAGCATTGGTGAATTCCACAGCGGCCAAGCTGCAAATATTATTGCGGATACAGCTACATTAAGCTGTTCGATTCGTACGACGAATGAAGAAATTCGTAATCTTATGGAAAAACGTGTTAGAGAAATCGTTGATTATGTAGCTGCTGCACACGGTGCTACGGTTGAACTTGATTATGTTCGTGGTTATTCAGCTGTATACAGCACGCCTGAACTCGCTGAATTCGCTTATCAATCCGCTACGAAAGTTCTGGGAGAAGATCTAGTCTATGAATCTCCTATGCTAATGGCAAGTGAAGATTTCTCTGCTTATACGAAAGTTATTCCAGGCTGCTTCATGTTATTAGGCGGCGGCTTAGAAGAGGAAGGATGCGGTTATATGAACCACCATCCTAAATTTAGAGTAATGGAAGAAGCATTGGTTAACGGTACAAAAGTTGAAGTTCAATTAATCTTGGATTTATTGGGTCAAGAATAAAGACTATCCACATCTAACTCGGGAAGGTGCAACTCATGGCTAAAAACAACAAAATGTTCTATGGCTGGTGGATTGTAATCACAGCCTTTATGTCAATGACATTCCTTTTCACACCCATTGTTAACTTAATCTCTTTTTTTACAGACCCTGTATCACAGGAGCTCGGGATTGAAAGATCTCAGTTCAGTCTATACTTTACCATCGTTACATTAGTTGGTTTAGTAGCGGCTCCGATCGCGGGGAAAATACTTAAAAAAGTGAATATTCGAGTTTTTATGACGGTATGTACCCTTCTAGGTGCACTATCATTTGTTGGTTTTTCTTTTGCAAGTAACATCTATGTATTCTATGCTCTATCTGTTCTTCAAGGTATTTCACTTATCGCAGGATCGATTGTTCCCTCTTCCGTACTCATTACGAACTGGTTTAATGAGAAACGCGGATTAGCACTCGGTATTGCCTTGTCAGGTAGCGGCTTGGGCGGTATTATTCTGAGTCCAGTCGTAAGTTCCTTAATTAGTTCAGTCGGTTGGAGAACAACCTACCTGATCATTGGTATTATGATTGTCGTTACTATCGTTCCACTGACTGCATTTGTTGTCAGATTCCACCCATCGGATATGGGTTTGACACCACTTGGTCAAGCACCTACGAAAGATAAAAATCAAGTGTTAACAGGTATGAACCAAAAAGATGTATTAAGAACACCATCCTTCTGGATCTTGTGCGCTGCCATTATAGTAACAGGTATTGTTGCTAATACCATGATTATCAACCTTGCTCCATTCTTGACAGATATCGGTGCTACTTCGTCAAGAGCCGCATTTTTATTATCTTTGGGATCGGCAATGGTCATTGTCGGCAAACTGCTCGTTGGCAGAATGTTTGACAAGATGGGATTAACACTTATGATCATCTTCTTAGGAATTTGTAACTTACTCAGCTTTGTGTTCTTAAGACATGCAGATGCGCAAATTCCAGGTATTCTTTATGCAACATTCACCGGATTTGGTGCAACTGCACTTACGATTGCTCCATCTTACATTACTGCTTACCTATTTGGTGAAAAAGATTTCAGTTCGATCTTCGGAACGGTTTCTATGTTCTCCTCCTTAGGTACTGCACTCAGTGCCGTATTTGGCGGAGTTGTATATGGAATTAATAATTCTTATGGCTTAGTTTTAACTGTACTCATTGTACTTTCTTGTGTAAGCGCCGGTTTGTACTTCCTTGCAGCTAAAACCAAACCTAAATATGAATCTGTCGCTTCCCAATAAAGAGAACCAGCAGTTCGGAAGTAATGCTTACTGAAGTATATACCGAAGAAACAACCCATCTCCTCCCTTTTCTAGATTGATAACTATAACGCTAACTACAACGATTTTGCCATTTTCATTGGTTGGTTGTAGTTAGCTTTTTTAATAGGACTGATCTTAATAGAACGGTCAATAAAGTTTACAGCATATGAGGTGCACACCGTGATACTAACAAAAGAACAATGGAAAATTGCGATAACGGTTTTAATTATGGGCAGTTTTGTCTCTATGGATAAAAATATGATTTCGATGACTGTTATGGCCTTGGGTGATCAATTCCACTGGTTGCCGAATCAAACGGGAATTATTCTGAGTGTCTACTATATCGGATTTACGTTAATTACAATTCCAGGAGGGTGGCTGGTAGATCGATTCGGGTATCGCAAATTCATTTTATCCACATTGTTTATCCTCATTCTGTTTACTATCTTCTTTAGTCTATCCAGCTCATTAATTGCACTGGCCCTGATGCGGATGGGCGTTGGTCTTGGGCATGCAAGTTATACAACAGGTACTCCCAAAATTATAAGCACAAATTTCGACGGGGAACATCATGCTTCTATTCAGTCTAAAGCACTTGCCACAGCAGGAGTTGGCGGTGTCCTCGCATTTACTATCGGAACTCAAATAATCGGTAGTAATTGGCGAGTTGCTTACTGGTTAATCGCTGTTTTTTACACTGTCTTGTGGTTGATGATGTTTATACTTGTGAAAGAAAAAGAGCAATCCCCGAAAAGAACACAATCCAAGAAGTCTGTATCTCTTTTTGATGCATGGAAAGAAAAAAATGTGCTCTATATCGCACTCGGCATGTTATTTACGAACTTAGTAGCTACGGGAGTCATCTCCTGGCTGCCATCCGTCTTAAAAGCTAACTTTCATATGATGGACAACACAAAAATCGGATATCTACTAACGAGTAATTCTATACTTATGGCAGTTGCTACGATGGCGGCTGGCATTTTGATCAAAAAATATTTTAAACAGAAGGAGAAAACATTCATTACTCTTTCTTCTTTGGCTGCTGCCGCCTGCCTAATCGGGTTTATCTATTCGACTCATTTTGTTATCACTGTTCTACTCTTGTATGCCATTTCGATCTTACTTATGTTCGCCTTCACAGCCTATATGGTATTGCCGTATCGCTTAGTATCCAATCAGATCATCGGCTCCTCTTTCTCTGTCATCAATATTGGAGCATTTATGGGAGGAATTATTGCACCTATCATCATCGGCAATCTTGTCACTGAATCAGGCGGCTCCTTTGTAACTGCCTATATCGCAATGAGTATTTGCTTGGTCGCTGCAAGTATTGTTCCGTTTTGTATAAACCTGAAACAAACGGTTAATTCTTTAGCAGAACCATATAAATAAGTAGGATCTATATATATGTGCGTTTTTTACCATTTTTACCGGAGACTTTAATCTGTATAATAAGGTATCTCGGTATTTATATTTCCTGTATATAAACTTCACAGAGGAGGTGCTGATATGAATACGGAACAACGAATTATCGAAGAAGGAAAAAAGTTAATTGATGAGTATGGATTTCGTAAATTCACGATGCATGAACTGGCAGATAATTTGCGAATCAGCAAAAAAACAATCTATCTCCATTTTAAAGACAAAAATGATTTAATCAGCTCGATCTGTGATTCGTTTATCGCTAATGACCGAGAGGAACTGAACCGGATCATTCATGAGAAACATGATTATGTCGAAAAACTGCGCGCTGTTTTTTATCTATACAACATCCAGACGCTTCGCAAAAGACATCTTAATGAACTGAAGAAATATTTTCCGGAGGATTGGGAGAAATTTAGAGCGTTTAGTGAAAATCGAAGAGAATGTGTTCGAGAAATCTATCGTGAGGGAGTTGAAAAAGGGGTCTTCATTCCTCAATGCCCTACTATTCCGAATACACCTACGCCAGTGGGTAAAGATCAAACCGTTGATCTACTCATCTTCATTTTATCTTCGGTTATTAATCATGCCTTTGAATCCGAAATGACAGATTATGATTTTGATGTGAACACGATGCTAATTTATTCTTACGAAATGCTAATTCAGTTGTTCCTTGTTAAGGAATAAGTGACGATGACATGCGCGGAACTTTTGACGCTTCAAAGTATATGGTTCCCTGAAGAACATATAAACACCAAATGAGCCAAGCCATTATATATATGGCTTGGCTCATTTGGTGTACGAATAAAAGTTAGAAATAAAAAAAGCCCCAAACCTAAAGTTTGGGACTTTTGAAAACTTGATACTACAGTTTTACAACATTCTCAGCTTGTGGACCACGTTGTCCTTGTGTGATGTTGAATTCAACACGTTGACCTTCGTCCAAAGATTTGAACCCGTCTCCAGTGATTGCGCTGAAGTGTACGAATACGTCGCTTCCGCCTTCAACCTCGATAAAGCCAAATCCTTTTTCTGCGTTAAACCATTTTACTGTTCCTGTTTCCATTGTTATTACCACCTAATTTTTAAATTTACATGAAATTCTTACCTTTAATAAAAATACACATAGGGGACAAGGTTATTATTAGAAGAATAACCCTCTACGCTATGCGGATTTTCTTAGGTCAATCACTTCAATAAACTTATTATAGCACATCTGAGGACATTTAGCTACTCATTCAATCCGGTATAATGTGGAAAAATTTTAGATAGGTGCTATTTCTAATCGTTTCTTCGCTTCCATAAGCGATGGTCCCATGTAAATGAGTGTACCATTGCTTATTCTTAATAGGGCTTCTTTATGATTGATCTCGGCGATATAGTTCACGACTTTTATAACCCTTGCGAAGGATCATTTTCATCTCTTCACGCCGTTTTTCTATCGTTTCCTCTTGTTTTGCACTGTAGATATACCGCGCCCAATCTTTACGATACCCAGGGGTTAACGATTGGTAGAAGGCAAGCAAATCCGGCGTATCATAGAGATCCTTTTCTACACTTGGTATATATGAAATATAATCATCTACATACCCGCTTGGTTTGGAAGAAGCCTTCTGCTTGTTCTTCGCATCTTCTTTGAGTCCAACTACAGTAAAGATGGAGTCCAATCCCACCATTCGCGCAAACTTTATATTACTTGTCCCGACGTAACCATTCTCATCACTGCCAAGCCCTTCTAACAATTCGTCACGATGAATAAATGTGGGGTAGACTTTGTTTCCCTTTTTAGGATACGCTGCAAAGAGATATCCACCTGTCTGAAGATGCTGATTCGCAATCACACGATCTACCAGAGCTTTTAACGAATCCATATCCAGTACAAAAGCAAATATGAGATCATATGCATGATGATCTTTAAGCTCTGTATCATAACCCGTTAATTCCGCTAAGTAATTAGAGCCTTCTGGGGCATCCAAAACAGCGACTTCATTGTATTTATGTAAGTTTAATTTTTCCACGATGGATTTAGCCATATATTTGATAACTCCTCCGTTCATCATGATGCCTGTATTCGAGCATAGGTCACTTTTGTTGACAAACATTCTCTCAAAAGTTTTGGCATATGTTCTAACTACTATTCATGTACTATCTAAAAGCGATAAGATTAGCTGATCCACCTCGTCTATATAGACTTAAATAGATTTTTAATGCAAATAAAAAAAGCCCTAAACATAATGTTTAGGGCTTTCTAAAGCTGATATTATAGTTTTACAACATTTTCAGCTTGTGCGCCACGTTGGCCTTGAACGATGTTGAATTCAACACGTTGTCCTTCGTCCAAAGATTTGAATCCGTCTCCAGTGATTGCGCTGAAATGTACGAATACATCGTCTCCGCCTTCAACTTCGATAAAGCCAAATCCTTTTTCTGCGTTAAACCATTTTACTGTTCCTGTTTCCATTGTTATTACCACCTAATTTTTAAATTTACATGAAATTCTTACCTTAATAAAAATACACATAGGGGACAAGGTTATTGTTTTTAAAGAACAACCCTCTACGCTATGTGAATTCGCTAGGTCAATACTTCAATAAACTTATTATAGCATAGCTCCAAATAAAAAGCTACTCTTTTTATATAATTATATTGTTTTTGTCGCTATAAAAGCGTGACATTCACTGAAATAGTTCTCCTGCTGATCTTCCTAACTTATGATAACCCTTTATTTATAGTGCTCTTTTTAGTGATGTCATTTTATGATATTTGCATTATTGGTTTGGTTGTATTATATTATTGATACATCAAACATTGATGGGTCAATAATTGACGGATCAACCAAATGAACATACCGAAAGAAGGAATACACTATGCATAACAATCAGAAAACAAACGACTTTAATGAAATTACACTGGGACGCCGTTCCATTAAAACTTATGACCCTACCGTAAAAATTAGCCGTGAGGAAATGTCAGAAATCATAGCGAAAGCCACACGTGCTCCTTCATCCGTCAATTTGCAACCATGGCGTTTTGTAGTTATCGATAGCGAAGAAGGAAAAGAAACACTTAGTCCTCTTGCGAAATTCAACAAAGATAAAGTCATGAGTTCTTCAGCGGTAATCGCTGTTTTTGCTGATATGGATAACTTTGATTATATCGAAGAAATTTATGAAAAAGCTGTTGAGTTAGGCTATATGCCTAATGAAGTGAAAGAGGGGCAGATGAATGCAATCAAGCAATTTTATGATGTTATGCCTGAAACAACATTAAGAGAAACCAACGTATTAGATGCAGGTCTTGTCTCCATGCAGCTTATGCTTGTTGCACGTGCACACGGTTACGACACCAATGCGATTGGTGGTTATGAGAAGGATCAAATTGCTGAAGTATTCGGCCTTGATAAAAATCGTTATGTACCGATTATGCTCATTACGATCGGCAAAGCAGCTAGCGAAGGCTTCGAATCCTACCGCCTGCCTGTTGAGACGGTAACCACTTGGAGATAATCTAACCAATAACCTAGATCTATCAGTTGTAGATTTTAGAACGGTAATAACCGATAACAATAAACCCAGACTTTAACGGCTCATCTATCTGAATCTTCGTAAATTCAGTAGCGAGTTTGTAAAAAGCTGTTCTTTATATAAACCTCGTTCCTTGTTTACTCAGGGAACGGGGTTTTTGTGAAGAAATCTAAGTTACACCCAGATCCCATCCATACCTTCACTGGAGAGTCGTATATGTAATTTCAAATAAAAAAAGCCCTAAACATAATGTTTAGGGCTTTTTAAAGCTGATATTATAGTTTTACAACATTTTCAGCTTGTGCGCCACGTGGCCTTGAACGATGTTGAATTCAACACGTTGTCCTTCGTCCAAAGATTTGAATCCGTCTCCAGTGATTGCGCTGAAATGTACGAATACATCGTCTCCGCCTTCAACTTCGATAAAGCCAAATCCTTTTTCTGCGTTAAACCATTTTACTGTTCCTGTTTCCATTGTTATTACCACCTAATTTTTAAATTTACATGAAATTCTTACCTTAAATAAAAATACACATAGGGGACAAGGTTATTGTCTTAGAAGAATAACCCTCTACGCTATGCGAATTTTCAGGTCAACAATTCAATAAACTTAGTATAGCATAGATCCAATTAAAAAGCTACTCTTAATGAGAAAATATAATAATTCTATATCTAAGGAATCATATTAAATGCTGATAAGTCTATGAACTTTGCTAAGTTTGAGTTGCCTTCAACGACATTGAACTCGACGCGATCGCCTTCATCCAATGATTTGTAGCCATCTCCAACGATTGTGCTGAAATGTACGAACACATCGTTTCCGCCTTCGATCTCGATAAAGCCAAATCCTTTATATTTGAGGCACGAAGTTTAAAAGATAATATAATCGTTATCCTATTTTGGATAACACAAAAAGGCAGCTGTCCTCTCCATCTTAAGGAACAGCTGCCTGGGCAGATTCATAAAGCTAGCTAATCACTACGCCTGAACACCAGTCTGGTAATTAAGCAACTGTCGGAAGGTACCTTTACTTTCCTGAGACAATTGCTGATATCCACCTTGTTGAATAACGTTGCCCTCTTCCATCACGATGACCTGATCGGCATTGCGGATCGTGGATAGCCGGTGTGCAATAACGATAATCGTCATTCTTCCCTTAAGAAGCTCCAGCGCATCTTGGATAAGTCGTTCATTTTCACTGTCTAGCGCACTGGTTGCTTCATCTAATACAAGAATTGATGGACGCTTCAAGATAGCCCTTGCAAGAACGAGCCGCTGACGTTCTCCACCCGATAAGCGGATACCACGGTCACCGATAATCGTGTCTAACCCTTGCGGAGACTTACGAATAAATTCATCCGAGGCAGAGAACTTCAAGGCTTCCCATAGCTCAGCATCGTCTGCATTAGGAGCAACAAGCTTTAGGTTGTCCCGGATACTCTCATTGAAAAGAAATGGATCCTGTGCCACGTAACCGATGGCTCCGCGCAGTCCGAGAAGTTGCTGATCATCCCGAAGTGATACCCCGTCAATCAAGACTTCCCCGTTTTCCGGATGAATTAACCCCATGAGCATATCGATAAGCGTACTCTTGCCAGCACCGGATTTCCCTACAATCGCTGTCATGCGATTTGCAGGAATATGAACATTAATATCCGTTAAAGCATATACAGATGAAGTTGAATCATACCGATAATCAACATCCCGGCATTCAATTCCATATTTCATTCGGAACCCATGGGGGTTAATACCAGCTGTTACATCTTCAAGTTCCTGGTCTACCTCATATTCCATCTGTAACTTACGCATAGCTCGAAACGCAGGCAAATTAGAAGCAAGCTGCTCTGTATTCGATTGTATACTAATAAACCTTGGCCATAGACGTGAGAAAATGAGAATAACTACAATTAATTCCTCTGGTGGCGTATAAAACACCTCAAGCGCCAGATATACGAAGCCCGCCACCAGTATAACCGAGGAGAGTCGATATATGAGCTGGGACAAAGAATTCATCTTCCCAAATTGGATAAAGTTATCTTCCATTCTTCGAGATAAATTTTTAAACCAGTGGATATGAGACTGCTCTAACCGATTGCTCTTGATATCCTTAATTCCATTGAAATGATCATTAATTCCCGCAAAGTAATACTTAGACAGCTCTGTTGTCTGCTCCCCAATATGCTTTGATTTCTTAATAAACCTACGCCCGAATAGAGCAAGCAGCCCGCCACTAATGAGAACAACAATTGTTAACATCGGTGACAACCATAGAGCAAGACCAATCTGTATTATTGTGAACAGAACGGAAGTGATCATTTGCAAGAATAAAGATGTTCCGTAATTCACACGCCCGAGCTCATTAGACATCACATGATTAAAATCCGACTTCCGTCTCCGTAAGAAAAACTCCCACTTCGCCTGCAGCAATCCCTGGTACGTCTCCACCCGAAGTGTACGGATAAAGCCCTGTAAAATCTTCGCATTCAATAAAGTCTGACTCCGCTGAAGCAGTGCCTGTCCCCCAACAATCATGACATATAGCGCCAGCACCATCGGTAAATTCAGTTCAAATGACCATGAATTGATGAAGTCTTGTAGTAAGGAGATCAGCGGTATCCCATCCAAATTGGTGTTAAATATACCTATAATGCTGAGGAGAGGAACGATCAAATAAATTCCTATACCATCTAATAAACTGATGAACAATGTCATGGACATATTTATGTATAACTTCATACCTGCGAAATGGTGCATTTTACGAATAAAATAAAATAGATCCTTCAATATACATAACTCCTTGTGCGGATGACGGATCACCGCTTCATGGGCGATAAAATTTCTCCCTTTACACTCTTCCCGAAAATCCCTACAACAGCATACCTTTCATGGCCTTCTTTACCCGTTACAATATATGGACCACTGCGTAGCCAAGCGTGAGCAGCCATTTGCCCCTTCTCATCCCTGCCACTCCCCAGATAGAGCGTGCTTGGTATCCCTCTTCGTTCAAGCATCTTCATCGCAGCGACCGCCTTAACCAAACACTGACTCTCCCATAAAGTAAGACGGCTCATTACATGGACTGTCCTGGAGATCTTACGCAATAGCAAAAGGTCCTGTTCCGTATAGCCTGTAGAAGGGGTTTCCTTCATATGCTCCCCTAAAGAGGGAGCTACCTTGGAAAAGGGAAGCAGCTTAAACACCCTCCCCCAGGCAAGGTAAAAATAAGCCTCAAAGAACATCCGCTTCATATCTAATGGATATGACATAAACTTGCGTGCTTTTGTATAGAGACGCATTACTGCTGTTTCACCTGCACAAGCCCCTCAGAGATAAGCTGCTTCAGAAATGTATGTACTTGCTGCTCGCACACCTCGGGTTCGATCTCATACTCGGTTACTAGTTGCTCAACCATGCCAGCGATGGTCACTGGAGAAGAAGCCAATTCCCAGATTCGGCCGCCGATCAGACCCAAATTATAATACTTACCGTTCTCGATGCTCAGCATCACCTTTTCGCCATCCATATCACTAACCAAGAAACCTTCGGATTGTACGATAAGATCGTCCGCTGTAATGAATTCAACGCTCATGGAAAAGAGCCTCCCTTAGAAATAAATGATACATTTTGTATCGATTATAGCAATGGTGTCCCATTTTGTATATATGATTTATGTGAAGTATGGGGTCGTGGGAGCTACTGCAGGATCGGATGATGAATAACAAAGATAGCAATTCACTGCGATATCTCTTATCCTTTTAAGTCAGCTGTTCTTTTGAAATATCTTCGGACCCATAGGAAAGGTCTCAGAGGAAAATAAAGAAAATAAAGCTGTTTAGGCAACGGCAACATCAGCGCATCCTGTGAACTAGGCTGAAACTTATTTAATAGATAAGTTATTTTTTGTTGTCCCGACATTAATGAAAAAAGATAGCGGTTATAGTGCAAAGCCACACTTTTTTCTGGTACCGGGTTCAATCTTACGATTCTTTTAATGTAGTGGAGTGCCATACCTGCTAGTCGATGCGACCTCGAACTGATCGTTACACTTTCCAATTCACGAGGAATCTTTGTTGAGAAGAGAAGCGCTAACAGGATAAAGGCCTGTCCTGTGTACTGCTGACCACCATACTGCTCAAAATGTTGTTTCATATCCTTGATGTTTATTTGAGGAAGCAACCGTTCGATATCCATCAACCAGCGTAGTCGAAACCAACCGTGTCTAGCTCCATGGTCTGTAAGGTAGTAGAGTAAATCCTCATTCCCTAAATAGTGAAAGGTATGATTCGACAGACTCACGTCATTCTTTCGTTCCCACAATTTATCGAAGGAGTATGACTTACTGTAATGAGGGTTTAAACGCCAGTGAATTTCAATTTGTGTGGCATGTTTTGTATGCTCGAAGGAAAGATGGTGCGTTTTCTTCTTCCAATTACTCAAAACATGCTCATCCATTAATTCATAACCAAGCTGTACAAGTATCTCGCCTGCCTTCTCCACTTCATCCTCAGCAACGAGTATATCTAGATCTTTAGATGTTCTATGTGCTAAGTCCCCATAAAGCTGGGTAGCCAAAATAGGTCCCTTAAGCAAAAGATTACGTACTCCACTGTCCTTCAAGGCTTCGCAAATATGACTCATTTCCCGGCTAAGATGTAGCATTTTCATAGTGTTCTTATGGTACTCGACATGGAGTGTTTCCTTAACTTGAGCTGGAATAATAGAAGAGCTGAGTCCTTTCAATTTCAAATGCACAAGAGGATGCACTCGGTGATGTATAACGAGCTTTATAAACAGTTTCCAGTCTAAGTCCGCTGTATACTGCTGAATGTGCACCTCATCTTGATCATGGTCACACAAAATAAATAGTAAAAAGGACAACTCTTTCGAAATGTCATTCAAGTCAAGCTTATTCGCATCTTCTAGTATCAATGACTCCACCTCCTTAATCGTAAAATTGTAACGAGCTTAAAGTTAATAATTACCTTTCACTTCCATAAGCTTTGATTCGTTTTTTCTTGCTCTGAGCTGGCCATCAATACTAGACTGCAACCGTGTTATAAATATATCCTCACTGAATTTCTCAGCATGCTGACGAATCGATTTTGGTTTCCATTCATATTGATCAAAGCTTCCAATTACTGCAGACAATGAATCTACCGACTGTTCCTCAAAGAATAGTCCTGTTTTTTCTGATACGACCGTGTCGAGAGCCCCTCCCTCATGGTAGGCAATGATTGGCCGACCACATGCATTCACTTCAAGTGGCGTTATTCCAAAATCTTCAATACCGGGAAAGATTAGCGCTCTGCAACGCTGCATATAGCGAACGACATCTTCATCACTTTTTCTCCCAAGAAAAGTAACCGTATCACCAGCTAGCTGCTCAAGTCTTTGCCGATCCGGTCCATCTCCCACAATGAGCAACCGCCTACCTAGATGGGTGCAGGCTTCTACGGCAAGATCAATTTTTTTGTAAGATACTAATCTGGAGACAACAAGGAAATAATCCTCTGAGTTCTCTTCATCGATGCTAAACCGACTAATTTCTACCGGAGGGAATATAATTGACGCATTCATTCCATACCATTGTCCGATCCTTTGTTTTACGATACTAGAGTTGGCAATGAGGCAATCCACCTGCTTAGAGTTCTTCTTATCCCATACCTGAAGAGGATAAGTGAACCATTTTGCAATCCGTTTCACGAGATTCGGCACTTGCACGCTATCCATATAGGATTCGAAATCCCACGCAAAACGCATAGGTGCATGGCAATAGCATACATGGGTGCCTTGGCGTCCTTTTCGTGCACCTTTTGCATAAGCACTGCTAGAACTGAGTATCAAATCATACCCTTTTACATTCATACTCCGTACTGCAAAAGGGTATAGCCAGAAAAACAACTTAAATTTGCTTAGTATTCCGGGTATGCGCTGCATCCAAGTTGTCCTGATATCGGCATCTTCCAATTCTGCAAGCAATTTATCTCGATCTACAATCGTTGTATAAATAGGGGCTTCAGGGAACATTTTGTGGAATACTGCAACGACCCGCTCCGCGCCCCCCATCTGGTTCAAATAATCATGTACAATGGCTACTTTCAGCTTTCGCATTATACGATCTCCTTTTCCCGCTGACGCTCTATTAATTCGATGCCAGGTCTCGTCAATAGCTTCTTGTAGATTCGTTCAACTTTCTGAGATGTTTGCGTAATGGAGAACATCTCCTTTGCTCGTTCCTGTCCGTTGTGACTGAATGAAGACCATATACCCTGATCATCTAGTACCTGACGGATGTAATGTGTCAGTTCATCCGTATTTCCAATTTCATATATGAACCCGCTCATTCCATGTTCAATGATCTCAGGTACGCCCCCGCCTCTTGTCCCTATTACAGGAGTTCCTTGGGACATGGCTTCAATAATGACTCGGCCGAAAGGTTCATGATCTGAACATAATAAAAGGAGATCTGCAGCACAGCAGATCTCCAATACATCTTCTCTAAATCCTGTAAATTTCACTTTATCTTCAAGGCCCAAAGCTGTAACCTTCTCTTGTAAACTACCCAGATAACGTTCATTCTCTTCCCTGAACTTGGCCTCACCTATGATCCATAAAACAACGTTTCGGTCCTCACGAACAAGACTCGCGAATGATTCTATGGCATCTTCTTGCCTTTTCCATGGAGCGATTTGACCGATAATGGCTAGCACTTGTGCCTCCTGCGGTGTTGTTAATTCTGAACGGATACTCGCTTTAATGATTTGTTTCTCCTCACTCGTATAACTCTTAAGTTCTACACCGTTATGCACAAGGTAACACCGTTCAGCCAGAGAAGGATGTTCGATCCCTTGAATAACAGACTCAGAGATTCCAATGATTGCTTGAGCGGTACTCCCTGCAAGTCGTTTGATAAGTTTCCCAATAATACCTTGAGGTGGCATATCTCGAACATGCCATACAACAGGAAGGCGGTGGTACCACCTGAATAATCCAGCCATCATGCCAGCTCTTATGGAATTGGCATGAATGAGGTCCACCTGACTTTTTCTCATTAGAAGAGCAAGCTTCCATCCTGCCCATAACATCCCCATCATATAGATGACAAGGAGAAACGGATTTTTGGTCATCCGCGCTCGGTAACTAGGCAGAGCAACAACTTCGATCCCTTCACTCTGTGCCTTCTGCAGCAGCTCCCCCTCCGGGGCAAAGATAATTGGATGTGCTTCCGTTAAATTTTTTGCGGTGAGCAAAAGACTGATCTCCGCTCCACTAACCATGCTTGT
Source organism: Paenibacillus sp. Marseille-Q7038 (assembly GCF_965111595.1). Classification (NCBI taxonomy): domain Bacteria; kingdom Bacillati; phylum Bacillota; class Bacilli; order Caryophanales; family Paenibacillaceae; genus Paenibacillus; species Paenibacillus sp. Marseille-Q7038. The sequence goes on from NZ_CBCOOM010000002.1 coordinate 194,010, forward strand.
ATGATTATAAAAGGCTATTTTCATTTTCTGAATACCTTTCTTTTTTCAACTTCTTCTGTAAAGACTTCAGTAACAGATTCTGCCACTCTACTCCATGTATACCGATTCAATACATGTTCTCTGCACGCTTCCCGTGAAGGAAGGAAGGAATCCTTATTCAGAACATCAATAATCTTCTTGCTTATCGATTCAGAGGTTCCATCTTTGAACATCAATTCGTCCGATACCTGATGTAATATCTCTTTCGTTCCTCCATAAGGCGTACCCAGCACTGGGGTGCCACAAGCAAGTGACTCAACAGTAATAAGGCCAAACCCCTCTAGCGTGAGTGTTGGAACCAAGCTAATATCGGCAGCTTGGTAGTACTGAACGAGCTCCTCGTTCGAAATCCTCCCAAGCAATTTAACATGAGAAGAAAGACCAAGCTGACGAATGAGCTCCTCATATTCAGCCCGCATGGGTCCATCTCCACCGATGAATAATCGGACATCAGAATGTGCACGAACGACATCTGCCATCGCATGAATCAGACGATCGATACCCATTCTGCGAACTAGTCTTCTGATGCAGAAGAGCACCGGTTGATTCGGAACGATACCTAATTGCAATCTCAATTCATTGCGATTCGGATGGGGTCGAAATCGGTTGTGATCGACCGCGCCGGGTATGATATGTATTTTTCTCTCATCGACACCATAGGTTTCGGCCAATACATCCCTAAAATACTCACTGAGTACGATAAAGCTATCGGAACGGCGGTAGGTTAGTTGCTCTACTTGTTTTTTCAACCAGAATTTAGCTTCTTTTATGGCGTTTATCGCTGTATTTGTCTGTTGTACCTCTGTTTCCAACGCCCAAGGGCCATGAAAGTGTGTAATGATTGGGATATGGGGTGGAATCTCTTTCCTAGTGACCATCGTTGTATAGAATGCAAAGTGGGGATTGAACACATCTGGCTGAAAGGATCTCACAGCTTGATTTGTATGCTTTTTAATTAATTTCATTCGAGGTAGATAATGATTTATCTCCATTTCATGTGTAACATTTTTGATATTGAGATCAGTACTTATTTGGGATCCATGTGGTGCAACGATGAAGCCAAGTTCAGAATGTCCATGTTCTTTCATGGCACTAGAGTAATCAGCAAAATAACGGTTCAGCCCTCCGTACTGGATATCTATCCAGCCCATTCCAGTAGACAATACATTCATGATTATCTCTCTTTTCTTCAATATGATTTAACTGATTAGTAATTTTTCGTAAATCTTTAGCGTATCTCTAGCCACTCTTTCTACTGAATAATAATCCAGTCCTGTCAATGCTCGTTTCCGGTATTGCTCTCTGACTTCGGAATCTTGCAACATTGTCAAGATAGCTTCCGCCATTTTCACAGGTGACTTTGGAGGTACGAGTATACCTGATTCGCCGAAATCAAGAGCTTCTGGAATTCCATCAACATCTGTTGCGACGATCGCACAACCCGCTTCTCGAGCCTCAATCAATACTAATCCAAATGATTCTTTATGCGAAGGTAATACAAAAACATCAGCAGCCCTCATATAATTGTGGGGATTAGATTGGTAGCCTAGGAAATGAATATTATTTCCCTTAACTAATTGGTTAGCTTTTGATTCAAACTTAGATCGGTCAGGACCATCTCCTATAAGATACAAATTTGCATCAGGATATTCATTCGCAACGATTTCGAATGCTTCAATTAAATCATTAATTCCTTTTCGTTCATACATGCCGGCCACAGTTACTATGGATAGCCCATTAAGCTGAACCTCTTGCGACACTTCCTTCCGTGAACTTCCAACTGTTCCATTCAGTACTGTACATAACTTTTTCTTCTGAACGCCTCGGTCTATCATTGCCTTAGCTACAGCCTGACTTACCGCAATTACAGAATCTCCAACCTTCATAATATCCGCACTTTTTTGAAACTCATTATGTACATGAGTAACAATTTTATATTTCTGAAATCCTTTCAAAATCCGCGATAACAGTGCCCCCGTCATCATATGTGCGTGTATAATATCTGGCTTAAATTGTTTTACTAACTTCCTGAAATCAAAAAAAGCCTGCATTATCTGTGCGGGCCTTCGGGTCTGATCCAATTTATAATGTTGAATATTATTCTTCTGTAGCAATTCTATATATCTTCCACCTTCAGATGCAACCGCTACATTATGACCTAATTTCGCCTGCTCGCAAGCTAAGTCAATCATGACATTGACAATTCCGTTGCCGGACTGATTGACATGATTGGCTATATGAAGAATCTTCAAGCTATCACCCCACAAATTACTTTTATTAAAGCCAGACTTTTTGTTTATAGATTGCTTGATATAAATGACTAATTATAGACTTACCTAGACATTTTCTTTACTAACAGAAGCTTTAGTAAATTTGTTCTTCAATGCATTAAGAAAAATTCTGTATAGATCTGCGACATCCTTCCATCTCGGTAACATGGTTAAAAAAGAAATGTTGATGATCCGCTTTCTATACTCATTATAAAAAATATAAAATCTCACTATACTTGATAAAGTTGTAACAATCGCTGCCCCTTCTAATTGCCAACGAGACAAAAACACATAAAGAAATGAAGCAGTACAGATGAGAACTATAATCTCAACCTTAGTATTAATAAATGTCATCCCTGCACCGTTTAGAGCATTTCTGTACGTGTTTGATACACTATTAAATATAACACTTGGTAATAAAATCAAGGCGGAAATGGTAGCTGATTTGAATTCCTGACCATAAATTAACGGAAGAGCGAAGGGAAGTAAGCATGCCAATCCGCAGGAGCAAATTCCTATTAATACAATCGACTTTCGAATAATCTCTATAACGCGAGTATGAACCTTAGATTTTTCTTCAGCTGTTAACATAGGTTGAAGTGTAATTCCTATTGTTGAAGTTATCGTGTTTAATGGAGATATGGAACTTTGTGCTGTTGAATATATACCAAGTGCTGAAGGATGGAGAAACACTGACAATATCATCTGAGTAGAATTGACCGAGGCGAGCCCCGCTACATTACCACCATGTGATTTAGAACCGTATTTAAATGCACTCCACATTAATTTCCAATCAATATTACGCCCCAATAATTTACTTTTCTTTATTTTTAATAGATTTATAATAAACAAACAGGTGGAGATAATAAAGTAACTATACAATCCTGACACGCTGTTCAACTGCCCCATTAAAAACAAAACTAACATGGAGCAAGTTGTGAGGCTTGGAACAGCTACACGGAGCATATTAGAATACCCGAATTTTTCATCACCCGCCATAGAAGACATAAGTACGTCAGAAAAAGCAGCATAAATAATCCCTAAAAAATAAATCCTTGCTGCTATCACAACTTCTTTACTGTACTCGGTCATTACCAAAGGGACTATTACCAACTCCGCAATAAGTATAGCTAAAGCACAAAAAAATAAAGCGTATACTAAGAAGGTAGTGAAAATCACTTTTCTTGAACTATTATACGACTTCCAATAATACAGAACAGTTTGATATATACCAAAACTCAATGCCCAGTATAATATATTAGACCACATTGTTATTGCAATGTACTGTCCTCTGCCTTCAGTGCCAAGTCCTCGAGCTAGCAATACACCAGACATTAATGTTACACACATTATTATTATTTGACTTCCGAATGTTTGTATAAAACCTTTGAATCTAACATCTTTATTCATAATGTTATTCTGCATGATCCAACTCCATAAAAAATATAATCAAAAAAAGAAATATCTTCTTCATTCGTACCATACATCCAATATTTACTGACAATACAATTTAGAAAATAAGTGCCCCAATTTGAATAAGAATAGGAGAAGTTAATCGCTAAATGAAATTAGACAGCTCCTTCAATAGTTTCCGTTAAGTAGTGCTCAAATCGTTTTGCCATTTCTTCTGATGAATATTCCTGTTTAGCTTTCATCTTGGCATTTAAACCGATGTACTCTAGATTATCTTTGTCATCTAATACCCGTTGTATTGTGGAATATAAATCTTCAATTGATCCATCATAATGAAATCCTGTTTGATTATGATCAATAATCTCTGAAGGACCACCGCTATTAACTGCAATAACAACACGTCCATTTGACATTGCCTCCACAACAACAAGCCCAAAGGGTTCCTTAATCGATGAATTAATGACAATATCACTAGCCGATAGGAACTTAGATGTTTCCTTTTGGTGACCAACAAAAATAACTTTATGATTGATTCCCATTTGATTTGTTAATTCAACCAACTCTTCCTCAAAATCATTATCAACCCCAAATAAGGCTCCTCCTACTATCATTAAGTAACATTCCTTATTTGTAATCTGACTAAATGCTTTTATAACATCATCTGGTCTCTTCCAACGTTGAAGTCGACCTACATAAGTAATGACCTGAGCATCGAGCGGGATATTAAATTGTTCTCTAATTTGTTCCCTATCAATCTGATTAAAACTATAATGTTCAGTGTCAATACCAGGATTATTCACCTTAATATTACTATTTTTATAGATTTCAGATTGAGCACTGGCGACAGAAGCTGATGGACACAATATACAAGCGGCGGGAATTCGACTAATAAGAAGATCAAACATAGAGCTTGTGGATGGATATCCATGTTGCCACCAAATAACAGGTTTTTTTATAAACCACGCTGCTACACCTGCATAGATAAATGGTTTTGAAGCCCAACCGACAACTATATCTGCTTTATATAGACGAATGCTATGAATAATTTTACTTACTGTCTTAAAGTATTGAACTATGTTTCGTATTCTTCCAGATTCAATAACTGTAACTTCATAACCTAGAGAACGAATAATATCTACAAGTTGCCCTTGTTGAAATAAAATTACCTGAACATTAAAGTGATTCTTATTCAAATTCTGTAAAGTGGAGATCATAACATTCTCAGCTCCACCAGACTCAGCTACGTGATTTATAATTACCAAATTCCTCTTCAAGGCTTTCCCTCCAAATATGTGCCACTACTAGAATCGATATATTTACCACTTTGCTTAGTCAAAACCAATGAAACAAAAAGCCAAAATAGAACTGCTTGATAGCCTTGTAAGCTACCTCCAAACATATAAGAAACTAAAAGCTGAGCAATAGTCGAAACGGCCAAAGGCCTGTATTCATTTCCTTTCTGTTTATAGACTTTTATGAATAACAGGAACATTCCGATAAAAAAAGCTCCCCCTCCAATAACGCCGAATGTAGCAAACACACCTAAATATCCATTGTCTACACTGTTTAACCCAGCAAAGGCTTCACCATCGCCAAGTAGTGTGCTTCTTCCAATACTTCCAAACCCTCCACCTATAGGATTGCTTAATATTTGTGGCGTTGCAGAAATAACAAGCTGGATCCTTTCTTGGAAAGAATGATCCTCCTGTATATTTTGAAATGTTTGAAATCTTAAGAAGACGTTCTCGGCACCTGGCAATTTACTCATAATAAAGAATAAACACCACCCTACTAGAAAGATGGTAATAATTTTCCCTATTTTTTTCCCTCTTTCCATAAACATAATATAAAAAATCAATCCAATAACTAAAGTAACCCATGCAGAACGAACTAAAGTTATCATCATGGCGGTTGAGATAATTATTATTCCAATCCAACTAAAAGGTTGCCTCCACTTTTTGTTAACAATCATCAATACCAATATCACTCCTAGAAACACTGCAACTGGCCCTTGAGAATTCATGGTAGAAAACATACGAAAGCCTAATGGCTCTGGTCTCCCTATTGAATTCATATTTGCATTCTCAAGCCAAAATTTATCCCAAGGAGGGAGGATAAGATACTGAATCCAGCCATATATTGATACAATTAATGCAATTCCTACTAATATGTTTATCATTTTATTCAGATCAACTTGATTAATAGGTTTGAAGAATAAGTATAAAAATATTAAAGCCGGAGAGATGTAACCAACCAACTCATATATTCCAGCTATTTTATTAAAAACAATACCTAATATTGCAGCATAAGAATAAGCAAATAGTATGTATACATAAAATTTATTGTCATGTAATTCTTGGCGTAGACTCCTGTTCTTATTATTCTTGATTATGCTAAAGATAAGAGTTAACGTAACCAAATGAGGTAGTATTAGAATTAACGAGAACGAATGAAATTCTCCTAGTGACCAATCTATAAGTCGCCTTAATGCAGGGGAAAAAACCCAGCAACCCACGATATACGGTAGAAGCAGTTTATGATCTCTCAGAGACATAATAAAAGCAGGAATAAATACTAATAGCAAACTTCCAATTTGAATCATAAGTTCATTATGGCTAGGAGTAATGAACCCAATAAGTGCTGCAGCAAGTGTTAAACCACAAATCAATGAAAGTTTATTTCTCGATTTTACGAATTGAAACAGATTATCACCCATGATTTCCCTCTCATAATCTATATAATTAGGTTATATATGATAAATACTTCCTAGTAACTGACTCCCAAGATTGATTATTAGCAAAATCGAGTCCTTTCTGAACCATGGATTCGTATTCCCCTAAATTTTGTATTGCGTCTATTATGGACGAGGCCAATGCATTGTCATCAACAATTATTCCGTATTCTCCATTTGCCAATATTTCATTAGCTCCCGGATTTGGAGTTGTGATAACTAACGTTCCACTAGCAAGTGACTCAAGATAAGGAAGCCCAAACCCCTCATAAGTGGAGGGCATACAGAACACGTGAGCTCGACTATACAATTCAGCTAACTCTTGATTAGATAACTTGTTGAAATATGTCACTCCATCGATTTTTTCATCAGGATTACATACCATCCAGAGCTTACAATTTGGGATCTGTTTTTTGATTTTAGATAGATATAGATCACGGACCATACGTCCTCTTTTTCTAGTATCTAGAGCCCCCACAAATAGTATCGTTGGTTCCTCCTCCTTCTTTGCTGGATAAAACAAACTTTTATCTACTGGAAGATATACAACTTCATCTTGCTTCCTTTTCTTATATAAAGTCTGTGTATCTTTTGAATTAAATAAAGTAACTGTAGAACGCATTGAAGAGTACCTTTCTAGAAGATACAGTACAGACAAATTTAATTTTCTAAGTAATCTACGATTATGTTGAAGCTCTCTTATAGCACTTCCATGCATAATACGCACCCAAGTTGTTCCAGACTTACGCATCGCCCAATCATCCCCATTGGAAATAACAAGGTCGTACTCGTTAAATTTAACCTTTCTTCCATTTAACGGAGCTAGGTAGTAACGGTGGAACCGATTGTTAAAATCTACAGATTGTGATAGTGACTTAATAGTATAATTAGTACCTTCTAACGAAGAATTCATTGTTATGGCCGTAACTTCATGCCCCATATCAGAAAGTTTCGTACATAATCTATGATTGAAATGACTGACACCACCTGTTCGTTGATTAGGCACAATCAATTCAAATGCAACTACGGCAATTCGTAATTTTTTCATGTTTTCAATAGAACCTTTTTGCTGAGCCTCCATGTTTTCCACCCTTCGACTCTTCCTTTATATGAAATATATATTTTTTTAAAACTTTTATATTTTTCTCTAGGAAGCATCCTGACAAATTGAATGATCCCTGGTGAAGCCTTACTTCCAACAAGAATAATCCATAATATAAATAACAGTCTTCTGTTCCAATTCAAATGCTTTAGTAAAGTGTATGTCTCATTATGAGCAGTATTAAAAAGGGCAGTCTCATTAAATTCATTCCTCTTGTCCTCATCAAATCTTTCTGCGGGAAAATGATTTACGCACAATTGTGGATCATAGATCAGCTTCCAACCTTTTTTCTTTACAGAAAGACTGATCTCCATTTCGTTGTATACTTGTGCACCTGTACCTTTTAGTTTCTCATCAAACTTCAGCCCTAGAATTGCATCTTTTCGAAAGCTCATATTCGCACCTTTTAGAATATCTACCTCTCGGGCATTACCTATACCAATATGGTGATTACCAATGACCCGACCGTACGCCTTAATAATCCCAACTTTTTTTTTGACAGCCGGAATCGGTTTTCCCCGGGAATGTACAATATCTCTTCCGCCAACTCCGCCGATGTTTTTTTGCGTGAGATAGTAATTTTCAATTTTTTCAAGCCAGTCTACATAAGGAACTGTATCATCATCAGTAAGAACCACAATAGAACCCATGCTTTGCTCTATCCCAAAGTTCAAAGCGGCTATAACACCAATCTGTTCTATTAGAACAACTTTTAAATTTTTTATAGAATTTATTGATAAACACTTTAATGTATACTCATCAGTTTTTCTTACAACAACTATAATGTCATCAAGATATCTAGTGTGTCTTTTTATTCCTTGGATACAGTTCAATAGAGCTTCAACTCTATTATACGTCGGAACAATTACGCTTATGGTCATATTCATTCTCTAAACACTCCATATTTAATATGCTAAATTTGGAAATAAAATAAACTTTATAGATATTAACCTAAGAATTGTCTTATATTCTCTGAAAAAGAACATTATTTTATAAGGGCATTCAACCCGTCCTCACACCACACCCTTGACAATAATGTCTAAGGTCCTTAGGACCCACAGCGTGACCGAGTGCCCACAGTGAAAAAGGTGCAGTAGACAATACCTTTGTTTCGACATATGTTTAGCTGTTAATTACAATGCCTAACATTCGTGCATTCACATGTTTCAGTTGTTCCTTAGCTTTCTTCAGATGATCTTTCCTTACTTTTCCTAAAGCGACGATCATTACAACACCATCGCATAATGTGCTAACGATAACACTATCGGATACTGAGAGCACAGAAGGTGTATCAAGGAGAATCACATCATATTGCAGTCTGAGTTGATCCAATAACTCTCGCATTACTTCTGAATCCATAAGCTCTGACGGATTCGCAGGTATCGGTCCCGAAGGAAGTAAGGATAAATGACCCACATTCGTTTCTTGAATTGAATCTAGCGTATTCGTTTCTCCTGTTAGGATTGTACTGAGACCTTTGAGGTTAGACTGGGAGAATACAAGGTGAAGCGAAGGCTTTCGCATATCTGCATCAATAAGAAGCACTCTTTTTCCTTCCTGTGCATAAGTAACCGCCAAATTGCTAATCGTTGTAGTTTTTCCTTCTCCTGCTTGAGTCGATGTAATCATAATAATTTTCAATTCCTGATCTCTAGAAGTAAAATGTATTTTTGTTGGAAGCAGACGATATACTTCCGATATAGGTGATTTAGGGTTCATAGATACAATTAAACTGTTATCGCTGATTGATCATCGCATACTGGCTCACGCCTGCTTTTGATTTCTTCTTTGCTTTCATTCTTGATGATTTCTTCATATCAGTCTTGCTTAGATTTCCTACAACAGCAAGTATAGGAGCTTCCAAAATCTCGGTGATATCAGCTTCTGTCTTCAGAGTATCGTCCAAATAATCTAGCAGAAATACAAATCCAACTGCTAACATCAGTGAAACAACAAAACTAATTAATATGTTCATGACAGGATTAAAATTGATTGGTGTAGGTGACGCTGTTGCATCTGCTTCACTCAAGATGGTGATGTTATCAACGTTCATAATGCGAGGAATTTGTTCTTTGAATACCGCTGAGACTACATTTACAATCTCAGCAGCTTTGGCGTAGGAAGTATCCTCATAAACTAGGTTCATAACTTGCGAGTTATTAGCAGATGTGACGGATATTTTTGCAGATAATTCCCATGCGCTCTCCCCCAAATTAGGATATTCTTCTACAACCTTATTCATAATGGCTGATGATTTGATAATCTCTTTGTAAGTATTAATAAGAACAATACTAGTCTGTATTGTGCTTGCATTGAGGGTTGCCCCTCCTTCGTCGGAAGACTGATTAACGATAAGCTTTGCATTTGCAGCATAAATTGGTGTTGTAAATAAGTAGCTTTTTATTCCTGATGCTGTGATTGCAATGATTACAATTGCCACTATCAACCACCACTTCTTTTGCAAAACTCTAAAATACTGTTTAAGTTCCATTCGTCTTGAACCCCCCGCTTATTCTAAAGCAATTTTTTTGCGCTTTATTTTCCGTGTATTTGAGTAACATTCTCAAATATGAATTCCTGACGATACATTGTGTATTAATCACATCCCATAATTTACGATACATTATGTATCGTGTCAAGGATACGTTGTGTTGCCAATCTAATTTTTTTTGCAATACATAAATGAGTTTTTATAATATCCATTACTTATTTCAGGTTTATTTTCTGGACTAAAATTAAATAAAAAATTAAAAAATGGATGGGTTTTTTGATTAATTGATCAAAAAACCCATCCACAGTCACAATTTACAAATCAATCTATTTATTCATTAGATTGATTTGTAAATTCCCATTTAAAACAGATAACTTATAACGACTGCCTGTAGCGGAATCAGTTAATATAAGTCCAGTGCACGACCCGCCGATTTCTAATGAATCTGTCATGTAGCTGTGCGTGTATGGAGAATACGAGCCAATATGATCCCATGTTACCATCACTCCGGCGATATATAGATCTCACCTGATTTTGGTAAAGCACCGATGCTAAATTCATGCAATAGACCTGTTTTGCTAGCCAAGTCCCTTCCCCGTAAATGTGTCCATCCTTCTGTCTTCCAGGTAAATGCGTCGTTGAAAATATGCTCAGCATTCTGAGCTGTAATACGTCCAATGGATCTATAAAAATTAGAATTATCATATTCTGTTTCAAATATAAAATATTGCATGGCTAAGTTTCGATTAGCATCTCCCTTATACGGCAAACTCTGCGCATTGAATTTTATTCTAATAACTGGTGAATCGACTCCATCGGGAGTTATTTTCAAAATCACAGGATTATTCCCTATAACCTGCTTCATCTCATTACTAATAGGCATTGGCAGTTGATCCACTGCGACAATACTGATAGTACCGTTTACTATAACCCAATTCGATAATACTTCTGGATTTCTAAGCAGATTTGGAGCCGAAACCGGCATTAGCGCCCTATGCTCTCTTTCCTGCATTCGTGATTGTAAGTCAGCGTTTCTATACAATGGAGTTATTTTTCTGCGAATCACCGTATATTCTGGTCCCAATCCGGTTAGATCCGATTCTTTGTCACCAGTTAAGGTGTCGATATAAGCCGTTCCCAATGCTCCCTGAGCCGTTGATTTTCTTAGTGTTCCAAGCTCATCAGAAAATATAGTAGGAGCAGTAATAGTTCCAAACCATGCTGCATACTGTTGTTTTTCACTGGCTTTTTTTAAATCATCTGGCAACGGATACTCCCAGCCAGATAAATTAGCTGAATACTTTGTAACTGACCAAGAAAATCCAAAACCAAATATTCTAAAATTGCTAGTTGAAGATTTCGGTAGCAATTTTATAGCTGCTTCTCCACATTGCTCAAATTGAGCACTCGTGTATATACCACTTAATCCACTAACATTTGGAGCGCTGTTGTAATCATTAATTCCACTATTAATACATTGATAAATGGCATATGGTGAGAATCCGAGATGTGTTCTGTGAATAAGGGCACTGAAGCCTCCCCGATGTCCTGCTGATAGGATTGTACCGAGCATAATCCCACAGAATGCTCCGGATATACCACCTCCTTGGTAGAAGTAATCTCCTGAATTAATACGGCAATATACACCAATCAAACCTCCCCAGCTACAATCATAAGAGGATACATGTCCATGAGTACTATTAAGAAGTTGTCCCACTTTCACTCCGGTAGTAGAGATATTCCTGAAAATCGGCGTTGCTCCTCCTGATATTTCGATTGCCGATGCCCCTGCTACAAACATGTCATATGAGCTTTGATCAAAAAAATCTTTATTAATCCAAGTGGAGAGATTTCTTGAGCTATATTGTGAATTACCTGAAACAGTGAAATCTTCAAACACAGCTTTTATTCCAGAGTTTTGAATTCTTATACATGGGAGCAAATCTGTTTTCGTGTCGAGGGGATCCCAGATAATCTTGGTACCCATTTGTCCACTATCTACAAAAGTTCCAATTCCATAGATCCCACGACTGTTATTTTCAATGGTTTGTCTTATTCGATAACTCCCTGCAGGTACAAACAACTTATAACGTTTATCACACATTAACATCGCCGCCTGAAATGCTGCAGTATCATCTGTCTTACCATCACCAATAGCGCCGAACCACTTCACATTAATACCATGACTCTTCATTTCCTCATCAAGAACTTCGAAATTGGCACTAACATCTTGTGGAAGCATCATATCTGTAGATGACCATTTATTCATTTTCATATATTTCGTTAGCCGTTTTGCCATGCTCATCTCCTCCTTCTAATATAGTAGTGATTCTATGTCATAAATGCTTGATGGAGATGCCTATCTTAATGAATCAATCTTTGCCCGATTATTGAATTAAAGTTAATTAGGTCTTGGAAACATATTTAGCTATACTGCATCAGCTAAATAGATACCTAATGTATCATGAATGAATATATAACAAAGTTACTCTCACTTAAGAATTATTTATGATCATTATATATACAGTTATATAGGTCTTTTTCGTAGCTACCGGCTCTATATTTCTTTAGGCACTCTATTTTTTTATCAATAGTGTTTTATTTTTCCTTCATAGAAGAAGCAAATCGTTTAAAGAAAACATAAAATATATAAACTGAGAAAACTGAGAATATTTATTTATTTTGGATATAGCCTTGAAAACTATTGATACAAATTGTATACATGATATAATGACTATAGAACTAATTCATGAACACCTCATCTAACTGCAATAGGTATATCGGAGGAAATAAAATGAGTGCAATTGCCGGTATTTATGGTTTTAATGGAGTACCCGTTTACATGGAGCACGGCCGTCTTGTAATGCAATCTTTAAGCAAATACCCGGCTAATCAAAGCGCGACTTGGAATAAGGATCACGTCATGTTGGGCTGTCACGCTCAGTGGATTACAGAGCAATCCACTCATGAAATCTTGCCTGCTTATGATCCTCTCCGTGGGCTTGCCATAACTGCAGATGCTATGATCGACAACCGGGAAGAATTGATGGAGCAGTTGCAAGTTGCTCGAAACCTCCGCCCCCATATGACAGATAGCGAAATTTTACTGCTGGCTTATGAACGTTGGTCTGAACAAATGACGGAAAGACTCGTCGGTGATTTTGCCTTCGTCATTTGGGATGAACGTAAACAGACACTTTTTGGAGCAAGAGATTTCTCCGGTGCGCGAACGCTTTATTATCACCGTAATGATGAGTTCTTCTCTTTCTGCACAGTTATTAAGCCTTTGTTATCCTTACCTTATGTACATAAAGAACTGAATGATCTATGGCTAGCTGAGTTTCTTACGATCAGCGGTGTTTTCGAACCGCCAGATGTATCTACTACGATTTATAAGCATATTGAGCAGCTACCGCCATCTCATACGATAACAATTAAGAAGGACCGAGTATCCATTACCCGGTACAATAGCCTTTCGAACGCAGTACCTTTGAAGCTTAGCTCATCGCAAGAATATGTGGAAGGATTTCAAGAAGTATTTAGTAAGGCCGTCACAGCCAGGATTGGGAGGACAAACCAGAATGTCGGTGCACATCTTAGCGGAGGATTAGACTCTGGCTCTGTTGTCAGCTTCGCTGCGAGAGCATTACAGAAGGATAACCGAATACTCCATACCTTCAGTTATGTGCCAGATGACGGGTTCAAAGACTGGACACCCAAGCATAGGCTAGCAAACGAAAGTCGTCACATACAACAGACCGTAAATTATGTAGGTAACATTGATGACAATTACTTAGATTTCAAAGGAAGAAACTCCATTTCAGAAATTGATGACTGGCTAGAGATCTTAGAATCTCCATATAAGTTCTTCGATAATACTTTTTGGTTAAGAGGAATTTATGAACAGGCACAGCAACGCGGAATCGGTATATTACTCACCGGTGCCCGTGGAAATTACAGCATTTCCTGGGGCCCAGCAATCGAATATTACACCAAACTTATGAAGAAGTTTGAATGGATTCGCTTATCTCGAGAGGTCAATCTATTTAGTAAGAATGTGGGAGTGGGACGCAAGCGTATCTATTCCATAGTTAGCCGTAAAGCATACCCAATTCTAGAGCGAATTAGACCACGCCTCTCAGCATATACCTATCCTCAGCTCATAAATTCTGAGTATGCCAGACTGAACGGAATCTATGATAAGCTTAGTGATCCTACATTTGTCGGTATAGGTTCAACAGCAGATCTTCCATCAGATCCAATGGAAGCGAGAAGGCAACATTTCGACCGTGTAAATATGTGGAGTACGACAGGAACAAGTAACAGTAAGCTCTCTCTCCATTATTCTGTATGGAGCCATGATCCTACCAATGATCTACGAGTGATTCGATATTGCCTGTCGACTCCAATAGAACAATTCGTTCACAATGGAGTGGATCGGGCACTTATAAGACGAGCTACAGAAGGAATGCTTCCTGATTCTATTCGGCTGAATCAACGTACTAGAGGGACTCAAGCAGCTGATTCAATCCATAGAATGTCTAATGACTGGCCTGATTTTATTGAGGAACTTGAACATTTGAGCCATGATCCTAGAATGCAACAATTCATCAACATGCCAGTCTTCCATAATGCGTTAACAGAAGCCCGTCATGGTCTTGAACCAAATCAGGCATACAATTCTACCATTAAGCTGTTAATGCGAAGCCTAATCTTGTATCGTTTTCTCCAAAAAAACTTTTGAAAGGAGGTGAAAAATACATATGAAAAAAGAATGGAACATTCCTACTTTGGAAGTGCTTGATATGAATATGACGATGGCTGGCCCTGGCGATGCAAGAGCAGACTCGTTTCAATCGGATCCAGATGAAAACGTTCACTACAGCTAAGCAGCTATTATATCCCACAAGACTCAGCCCTTATACGCCTACTGGGTATACGGGCTATCTTTTTTTATATTCGTATTTCGAGCAATGGAGTGAGGACAGTGACTCAAATCCTTAACAAAAACCTATATACGGCCTTCGGGTATTCCATACATAGCGATATTGCCTTGCCTGAGGTACAACAACTGGATTCCCCTAATCATAGTGTTGATATTGCCATTCGCTACGCTGACTTAACAGAACAATGGTCAAAGCTCTCAATCACATCGAAAACATCCGTATGTATGGAGAACATGGTAATGTTCAGGGTCCCTAATCTTGCTGTCTTCGCCATAGAAGACGGAACGACCATCTCTATTTCCCCTGATCATGGTGCGGATGAAGATAAAATTCGTTTGTATATACTTGGAACATGCATGGGTGCTATTTTAATGCAGCGAAAAATCCTTCCCTTACATGGCAGTGCTATTGTGATTAATGGCAAAGCTTACGCATTCGTTGGACATTCCGGACACGGTAAATCTACGCTTGCTTCGGCTCTTATCCAACAAGGATATCAACTATTAACAGATGATGTCATAGCAGTTACGCTGGAACATCAGAATATTCCTTATGTAACACCGGCCTACCCACAACAGAAACTATGGCAGGAAAGCTTAGATACTTTGGGCATGAATTCAAATCAATATCGCCCCCTATTCGAACGTGAAAACAAATACGCCGTTCCTGTGGAATCTCATTTCTCCTCCGATACCATCTCACTAGCCGGTATATTCGAACTCATTAAAACAGATTGCGCTCATCTCCAGATTCGAGCGATTCAGAAGTTAGAACGGTTACCGCTTCTATATCGTCATACATACCGTAAATCCCTTATACAAGACAGTGGGTTAACAAAATGGCATTTTGACACTACAGCCCGCTTAGCCGGCAATATTGATATATACGAAATTCAAAGACCAATACATAAGAATACCGTTGATCAACTAACTACGATGGTTTTAGATACCATTAGGAAATAAAAACCAATTATTCGTCATGCAACAACCGTTTTCTGGGTATCCACCGGATAACGGTTGTTACATTTTTTTGAGCGAATAGTTACATAGTATCCAGCAAACTATTATCTTTATAACTAACTCAATTCATGACCAGGACTTATGAATTGAGTCAAAACCAACCTGACTATATCATGGGGCGGTGTATCCGTAAAACCATTTATTTTTGTTCTATTAATTTTTTTTGATTTACTAGAATATAGCTAACTTTTCAATTCGTCGCATTCTAGTTTATTATAAAAAATCAATTTTAACATATAACCAATTATTTGAAGGCGGTCAATGTTTTTGATACAATATGTATCAGTCTAACTTTGTATTGATTTAAGATTATTTAATATATTTTAGTTTTGTAGAGGAGATGCAGGAAGAATGAATAAGCCTAGAATCAGTGTTGCTGTTCCAACACACAAGAGAGCGGAT
The DNA here is from genome assembly GCF_965111595.1 of Paenibacillus sp. Marseille-Q7038. NCBI lineage: Bacteria > Bacillati > Bacillota > Bacilli > Caryophanales > Paenibacillaceae > Paenibacillus > Paenibacillus sp. Marseille-Q7038. Next base: position 210,423 of record NZ_CBCOOM010000002.1, read on the forward strand.
TATTTAAAAGATTGTTTAACATCAATTTTTAATCAAACACTTTTGCCAGTAGAAGTTGTAATAAGTGAAGATGGTAGTGATGTTGATACTAAAAAAGTAATTGACCAGTTTATATGTACATATCCCGACATCATAGTTAAACACATAGTAAATGAAATACCACTAGGACAATTAGCAAATCGACAACAAGCTTTTAGATTAACAACTGGAGAATATGTTGCCATGTTGGATGATGACGATATATGGCACAACGATTTCTTGAATTCAACTTATAGTGCACTGTCAAAACATGAGGAGAGTTCATTTTGTTCTTCAAATCATTATTTTATGGATGACAATAAGAACTTTTTAGAGGAAAAATCATTAATGTTTGCTGACTATTGCGGACGTTCTAACATGGACTCAGGTGAATATAATGATGTATTTATGAGAACTCTCACAAATAGGGCATGTATATTTACTATTCATGTTACTTTATTCAAGAGAAAAATTTTAGAAGAGGTCGGATTCTTTAGAAATTATGGTGGTATGGTTCCTGATTACACCTTAATGCTATCTTTAGGAGCTCTAAACCATAAAGCATATTTTCTAACAAATTATTTAGGATATTGTCGTATACACGAGGGTCAACAAACAGCAAAGAGACTAGAAAACACAATTAGTAAAGTAGAAGCTATTCACTGGCTCTACAATGACTATAAGAACCTTTTATCTAAAAGTCAGATCAAGAAACTCAGAAAAAAATATATTGAAGTTGTACTCGAATGTTCTATTGCTTATGCTCATCATAAAAGAAGGAAAGACTCCTTGACGAATATGTTAAATATATATGAATTAGGCTTTGGGGGAATTTCTCTCTATAGAGCGTTGGTCCTTATCGTGCTTCTTGGAGGAGTCAGTAAAAGGGCACTCTAAATTATGGTTCAAAAAGTAGACTCCTATTAACGACAGCCCGCTTAGCCGGCAATATTGATATATACGAAATTAAAAGACCAATACATACGAATACCGTTGCTCAACTAACTACGATGGTTTTGTATACAATCGGGAAATAAAAACAATCATTGGTCATATACCTGTTAAAAACAAAATAAGTTTTAAGCAGTAACCGTTTCCTGGGTATTAACCGGTGAACGGTTGTTACTTTTTTCTTAGCGAATAGTTACATAGTATCCAACACATTATAATCTTAATAACTAATCCAATTCATGAGGAGGATCAATCAATTGAGTCCAAACCAACCTGATAAAAACCTGATCAACGAAGTAAACGATTTGAAATCAACACCTGTAAACAGCCTGGATGCTCAGCAACAACAGCAGGCCCGTAATGATCGCCGGAAACAAGCGCAACATGATGACAACGGTAAGAATAAGGAAAGTTATCACTAGTTCAGAACCTATGAGTGAATACAAACAAAAGGACAAAGCAACCGCTTGGTTCTTTTGTTTACTAAGCATCAAAATTGATTCTTAGTCGTCTTTTAGAGTCGCTGATCTCCCAATAGTTAGACGCTAATTAGAACTAATTTATAATTTCTTTGCAAATTCATTTAGCCGTTCTGACATCCGATCAACTTCTTCTATAAAATCGGATACCTGGCGGGACGATGTTGCCTGTCGTTCAACAATTACCGTCATTTGTTCAATGGATGCCTGCATTTCATTAATTGCCTCTTCAAATGTTTTCAGAGTAGTTTGAATCACATTCGTAGAGTTAAGCGACTCCTTGGATAATTTCCGTATCTCACTCGCTACCACACCGAATCCTCTTCCTAGATCTCCTGCATGAGCTGCTTCAATTGCTGCGTTAATTCCTAATAAATTCGTTTGATCTGCTACTCTTTTGACAATCGTTACAACTTTATCCGTTTCTTTCACCTGTTCTACCGTCTGATGGGCAAATGTTAGCAACTGCTGAGCAGAATCCGCTAATTTGGATGAATCTTCTGCGACTTCTGAGATTTGTTTGTTGGCTTGTGTTAATGAGAGCGAAATTTGATCCGCTATGGCTATTAACTCACTTTGTTTACGTAACTGAATGGCTATACCGCCAATGACATGGCCACTTGAATTATGGAGCGGTGTAGCCGTCCCTATAAATTCAAAACCATAAAATGAGGCAGGTACCTGAGCTTTTAGTGCGATATTATCTCGAATTGCCTGCGTTAACGGTTCTTCGTGGTGCAAAGGTTGGCCGACATGGATCTCCAAATTAATATCTTCTCCAGGCCAATAGGCAATAAATTTCTCTGTATCACAAATAGCAATCGATAGTTCAGCAGGAACTGCTGCCTTTAAGATGGGAATCATGGTAATCAGACTGTCCAAGGATTCAATGGTGTTCATTCTATAATTCTCCTTCATGCGTAGCTATGTATTAAAACTTTAGTTCGATCTAAGTTAAATTACTAATCATTTGATTTTACCACCATTGGTTAATTCTGTGAATGAGTATAGAAACAATAACAAAGACCACCTCTACTGAAGTGACCCCTTAAAGTTAGACACGGTTATTTCATTAGGCAACTTTTTCAAAATGAGTTCGGTATTGCACTGGACTCATTTTGAATTTTGCCTTGATCCGTTTCATATTATAGTAATTGATATATTTTTCTAATTCTGATTTAAAATGTTCTATACTTTCAAATTCCTTTAAATAGAGGAACTCTGACTTCATAATGCCAAAGAAGTTCTCCATTACAGAGTTGTCGTAACAGTTTCCTTTACGTGACATACTTTGAATAATTCTTCTTGATTCAAGGGCATGACGATATTGCTTCATTTGATAGTGCCATCCCTGATCTGAATGTATCAATAGTTTATGTTTTTTCGGGAGACGTTCTAAAGCCTTTTCTAACATCTCTGAAACAAGTGAATACGTTGGTCTAGAGCCGATTGTATAGGTAATAACTTCTCCGTTAAACAAGTCTAACACAGTTGATAAATAGAGCTTCTCACCAAATAATTTAAATTCTGTAATATCCGTAACCCACTTTTCATTCGGAGCTTCTGCCGTAAAGTTACGGTTTAGAATATTTGGCGCAATTTTGCCCACCGTTCCTTTGTACGATTTATATTTTTTCATGCGAACTACGCTTTTTAAGCCTAATTCTTTCATGATACAGCGCACTTTCTTATGGTTCACCTTTTGCTCACGATTGGCTAGTTCATCTCGAATGCGACGATAGCCATATCGACCTTCATGTTCCTCGTAAATCGCTTTGATTTCAGCCTTCAAGTCAGCATCTGGATCTGGACGATCTAGCTTCTTCACTACATCGTAATATGTGCTTCGTGGAATAGCGACAAATGCCACAAGCGCCTTCACCGAGTATTTATGCCTTAATTCATAGATGACCTTTACTTTGTCTTCCTTGGTGATTTTTTCTTGTTTTGAACTAAGGCATTTAACTTTTTTAAATACTCATTTTCCATTCGTAAACGTTCCACTTCTGCCTGTAAGGCCTCTACGGACCCTTCTACTAACGTTTGATTCTTTCGTTTGATCGATTCTTTTTTCACGGATGGACGCCCCTTTTTCTTTGGTCTTAGGGCGTCCATTCCATGTGATTTTAAGCTCTCTTGCCAGCTTAAAATGGTGCTATGACTTGCAATATTAAATATTGCGGCCGTTTCTCTAGCAGACGTCCCGAATTCGTTCATATAATTAAGTACGTCTAGTTTATCCTGTATGGAATACGGTGTATAGCGCTTTTTAAAAACTTCTTCACCATGGTGCTCATATTGCTTAATCCAATTTAATAAGACAGAATGATGGATTCCTATCGATTTCGCAATCGATTTTATTCCTTCCGATCCATTTTGATAACGCATAACTGCTTGTAATTTTTTATCTGAACTAAACTTAGCCATATAAAAACTGCACCTCCAATGTTAGTTAATGTCTAACATTTGGGGTGCAGTTCATACGTAGTGGTCTTCTTAAATTTTAGTATCCTTCTCGTATTCGTTGTTTTCGCATCCACTGAGTCGCTACCCATTTTTCACCGCGGATAACTGGCTTTCCACTATGCAGAGTTAATTCGTTTAACTCCTGGTTGTTATAGAAATATTCGAAGTAAATCGCAGAACCTTTCACTGGTTTCAAGGTAATACCTAACCTCGGAAGGGTTGTTTCTCCACCTTCTTCTACCTCATTTAAATATATAATTAAGGTACTAATTCGATTGTTATGACTAGAAGGACTACTGGCCCCAAAATAATCATAATGTTCTTTAAACTCTTGCCCCGGTTCATAATGTAATACTTGCAGTCCTTCCGCATGGGACATGGGTACATGCATTAGATTTGATATGCGATTTTCAATTTCCGTTATTAAAGGGCTTTCATTTTCTTTAAAAAACATACCACTGCTAGTCCGAATCTGACTCTCCTCTTTATTCACCAGTTTGGATTTTTTAAGACGTAATGCAAGAGAATCAATAAACATCTGACATTCCTCTTCACTTAATACATCATCAAATTTCATTACTAAAGGTTCTTCATGTAAAACGGTGGCAGTAATCATGTGATTATCAATAGAATAGACGGATTGAATGGGTAAGATCGAAACTTCCTTTGTCATAATATAAATCAACCTCTCTATAATCACTTATGATGACTAAACAAGAACCTAAACTAAAAACCTCAAAAATAAGAATGGATTGAATCACTACCATTAATTACAAATATACTATAAAAACAGTTCAAGTATAGAATATACTCAATACATATTTTTTAGACTATGTTAAACAAATTAAAAAGACCCTTTATCCTAGAATGGAAAAAAGGTCAAAAATATCGTCTCTATAATAAAAAGAACCTACACCATAAGAGAAATCAAGGAGAGATGATAGTACATCGAACATTACCGGAATAAGAATTCCAAAATTACAAACAGTATAGAACTATAATCATAATAATTGCAATAACTTCTGCCTATAATAACCCCTTTTCAAACCTCTTTGTTACAGAATTAAATGTATCTCTTATAAGAGCGTTCGAAGTAGTCAGCGATTCAATTCATTTTACATTAATATTTCACTAGAATACTATATTACATCCAAAATCAACAATTCCTTATGTAAACTGCCCTTGGACCAATTCTTTTGCCCAATTCTCTACTTCTTTATTGCCTTCTACTATAAACTCTTGCCCTCTACCTACCGAGTTCAATATGCAATGGTTATTTCCACTTTCCCAGACTCTTTTCCCCGACTTACTAAATATATTTTCATGGTAACTCATCTTTGTGCCCGTGCTAGGATGAAAAGAGTTAGGTAATTTCCATACTGATCGTTTCCGTTGTCCGTCTTTGGTTAGTACCAGTGAATCCGAGTAATTAAACGTTCCACTTCCATGAAGAGCATTATTAAATGACAAAGTAGGGGCAGCTATATAGGCTGTATTCATATCCCTATCACGACATTTGTAATGAGGATGAGATAACTTCCAACTGTCATAATGCCCTGCTTTATCAATAAGCTCTATCTCTCCAACCTGCATGTAACCCCATATGATATGCCTATCTGTCCCATTAACGTACCTATAACCAGATGCATCCCTAACAACGTCCTTGAACCAACCAAAAAACAGAAACAAATCCCCTACCTGCACGTTCTTTCTAGCTAAATGCGACTGTGCCGCGCTAGATTGACCAAATACTCCTCTCCATTCAGGATGGTTCCTTTCAATTACTGTAGCATTGATATCGGGATCGAGATGTACAAATGTGCCATTACTGTATTTCTTAATTCCAAGCTGTTCCATCAGACCAAGATAAGTATGGTTCTGGTCAACTCTTAAATCAGAATATCTTACACTTGTATTCACTTTTTCATCTTCAGGTATAGGAAATGAGATTAACCTTCTTGAGTCAATGAGATGCGGGCTTGGATATTTCCCAGCGGATGAGTCAAAACCTTTCCTGCTCAGAATAACTTTCATCGATTGTTCACTCCTATAAATTGATAACCTTGTATTCACCATTGCCAAGAGCTTCATAATCATTATAGGTAACCACATGATGGCGCTTGGCATTATTACAACATTTGGATGTGATATGCGTCCTCATCGTCGATTCTGCATATACAGAATTATTTAACTTCATATGCTCAATTGCTTCCTTAATTGTAAACCTATTATCTCCCTTAGACTTAACAATCGCTCTTTTTATTATCAGCAACTCATCTCTGCAACTACTCAACCTATATAGAATATATAAAAGAAATCAATTACCAATTCCAACAAGAAGTCTACACGCCGCTTCGAGAGTTTATTGAGGAATTCATCATGAAATACACGAGTGGGAAAATCACAATAGTCCATTGGGTAGTTTTGAAAAAGATAAAATTCATATAAATTTAAGTTTACCCTCGGGAGCAAGAGGAACGCTTAAGTTTGAAGTGTTATTTGATAGAGATTTTGAAAAGATAGCTGAGGATCGGTTCCTTGAATCAAAAAGAAAAGTAATTCAAAGACCAAAATTAAGAAATCGGCTGCCTTAGGTTGTTGTGATAGATCGGGCTTATGTATGTTTGTATCGTTAGACAGTAATTCTACTATCATATGACCACAAGTAAGGTAATAAACATAGATACAGCGAACTTCTTGACCTGGAGTTTTTTCAAAAATCGTTAGCTGTGACTATCCACTAAATCAAGCGCTACAGGGGTACTTTAATTTAGTAAAAAGAGCAATCAGATCTAAACTGATTGCTCTTACTTTATATAATTACTTATGTTTACTCTTGAATGGACGTGACAACACCATCATCTAAGTATATATATTTGTAATCGTCATAAACCCATTGCTCACTCACACCATAGGCATTTGTGGTTTTATTAATATCTTTCGGGGACCCCCAGTTAGAAGATCTTACCTCACTAGCGGTCATTCCTATTCGTGGTGGTTGTTTTTCTTCAGGGATAAAAGTATGGTCACTCACCTTACTGTATTCTTCCGCTTCCCAGTTGTAATTATCATCATATTCCTCATATAAATGATTTTTTGTAAGAGAGTACGTTGTTCCATAACTATCCTTCACTGTATAAGCATATTCAACTTCTATCTCACTAGTATAGGTTTTAGTCTTAGGTGAATTTGGAAAATAAACTATAGTAACATTTATCCCTGAAAAGATCAATTGACTAGATCCATATTCAGATTCCCACGTTCCATTAAATTGTTTTAACACAGCCATATTACTTAAATAGGTTTCTGTATCTTTATAATCTTCTTTATTAGCAAGGAACAATGCCTCAGCATCATCAAAATTGCCACTCTCGTATTTTGCTATTCCCCCTAAATACCTGGTTTCGGCTAGTAGGGTATTAGTATCTTCATAACCCTTTATACCTTCAAAATAAGAAATTGCTTCCGGATAGTTTTTCTGATCAGCTAGCTCTTTTCCATAGAGATATCTCGATTTAATACTAAGCTGCTTACTATCTTTAAAACTTATACTAGCGTTAAAAAAGTTTATAGCTTTCAGATACTCTTTTGACCGTAAGCATTGCTTGCCCCTAAGATAGTCTATTTCAAGCCTTACTGTATTACTGTCTTTATATGTATAATGTAATGTATCAATTACTTCTCTTGCCTGATTATAATCCTTACTTTCAATTAATTGTTTCGTATATAAGTACTTACTTTCCACTACCAATTCTTTAGAATTATTGTAATCCTCGAACTCTATAAATGCGGAAATTGCTTTCCCATACTTTTTTTCTGCCATCAAAGATTTAGCGTGCTTATATTTCATATAAGGTAAACCATAAAAACAACCAATTGCTAATACCGAAATAACTATTATCGAAGTGGCCAGCTTAATAATCTTTTTCTTAACAGTTCGCTTCCTGTTATCTTTATAATCTAGTGCCTCGTTGCTATGATTACTCATTTCAACACTTTCATTTATTGATGTACCTGCATAATTAATTTCCACATCATCAGTCGCTGCTATATTTACTTCTTGGTCTTTTATAAGATCAACTTTTACTTTCTCCAAAGACTCAACTTTTTCTCCACAGTTATGACAATAGTGGCTCCCCTGAACCATTTCATTCCCGCAATTGTTGCAAACCAATGTAGTGTCCCACCTTCAAGAGTATTCGCATAACCTCATAATTTTAATATAATTAAACCTAAATTCCTACTGCTTTTTACCTATTTTCACTCCTTTCTTCCATACATTGATCTAAGTTCTATATTGCTTGCTTATAACTATTAAGTTATAAGGTTATATCGCTTCTTGGCAGATCGAAAGATCGTCGGCAAAGTGACCGTTTCCTTGAATGATCTGAAGAGCGCTTTTCACGATTAGGATTTTAAAAGGGGGATACCCATGATTACAACAGTATCAATCCAAATGAATTACAGCTTGGTCTGTGGGGCGATTTCGGTCCGGAGGCAGGATGACAACGAGAATGAATAAATCTATTTTGATATATTAAAGAAATATCCTATCCAAATTAGTTGGGGGTCAGCCTGATTTTCATGTTTACATTTACGTAAACATGCTCACGAAAGCAACCAGTGAGTTAATCTCACTAGTTGCTTTGACTTCTCTATAGACCATTATCCCTCTAATTCTGGTCTTGATTTTGATTTTTGAAATTTGTCATCATTCTTCGGTTACTTTGACTTTATCAGATTATTAGCTTCGCTTGCCTTTAAACACTTCATTAAAACAATTTATTACTCCTATTTTTTCAAAGCCTGGCTCATCGCTGTTACAATCTTTTTTATGCGTCTTATCAAATCGATGTGTGTAAATCTTATTAGTCGTCCCGAGATCAGAATGACCCATCGCCTCAGAAATGACCTTCAAATCGACACCCTCCTCATAGAGAATACTTGCAAAGGTATGTCTCAGATCATGAAGTCTGATCTTCGGCAGGTTATTCTTCTCCAAAAACTTTTTAAACTGCTCAGTTACAGATTTCACCCGGTTAGGCTTTCCATTATCATGAACGTATACATAACCGCTATCTATATACTCATCTCCAAGCATGAGTTTTAATTCCTCTTGCTTGCTTTTTGCCTTCAACAGGAGACCTCCAACAGTTCATCCGTTATAAAGAGCACTCTCCTGCTTTTATCCGTCTTTGGAGTCTTCACAACCTCCTGACTCCCGACACTTGTACGAACCTCAAAATCAACATATTTCCAACGCAACCCTACGATTTCCTCACGTCTTAACCCTAAGTAACCTGCTAAATAAATCGGCAGTTCCAGTTTCGTATTTTCAAATTTTCAAGTAAAATATTTAACTGTTCCTTGTTATAGGATTGTCCTGTAAAACGTTCCTTTTTGGGTAACGTAACGGTGTTGTAGCGCCCAATGGACTACGGAATTCCCCGAAAATATAGAGAGTAAAAAGTTTGGGCTACATTTGGACTACAATTCAACCATAAGAAATGCAAAAACCCGCTCAATGAGCGGGTTTTTTAAAATGGAGGCGAGGGGAGTCGAACCCCTGTCCGAAGATAACGCCACATAGGCTTCTACGGGTGTAGTAACAGATTTAATGTCACCCTAGAGACTCCCCGTTACCGGATTCCCTTCAGGTCAGCCTGGTTGTCTTCTTCAGCTAGCCGCAGGCGGAGACTAGACAGCGTATCCCACTAAAGTTGAGCCCTTATCCCGGTACATGGGCGATACAGAGTAAGAGCACGCTCACAGGTTATTAAGCTGCGAAAGCGTAGTTGTTTTGTTGTTTGCCGTTTAATAGGCTTTAGCGTTGATGAAGCGGACGCGTCCCCACTACCCGCTACCCATGCTCGAACTATCCCCGTCGAATCCATAAACGCCCCCTTAATAAAAAGGGCTTCTTGGATAGATCGGATCATGATCCTGAGCAAAAAGTAGATCTATTCCGCATCCTTTTCCTCCATGGTAAAAGGATGATCAGAAGCAGTAAAAACTTGTCTTCACGAGATCGTATGTTCCTCTCTCGTACGAAACTTAGTATATCACAAAAATATATATAATGCGACAGATGGCAGCCTACATCTTGCAGGTAAACAAGGAGACCGTTACCATATGAAGCTTCATACCCTAAACCTTACATCTTAACGAGCAATCTTCTGCTTCTCGCGCAGTGCACGCTGAATATCACGTTGTGCATCCCGCTTCGCAGCAGTATCTCGCTTATCATATTGCTTCTTACCTTTACCAAGTCCAAGAAGCAGCTTCGCGTACCCATTCTTAATATAAATCTTGAGTGGTACAATCGAGTATCCATCCTGCTTGGATAATCCAAGGAGTTTATGGATCTGCGATTTATGCATCAGCAGCTTACGCGTTCTTGTCGGGTCATCCGGATTGTTACGGTTCCCTTGCTCAAATGGACTAATGTGCATGTTGTGAATATGAATCTCACCATTACGAATCGTCGCAAAGGCATCTCCAATATTCGCACGACCATTCCGCAAAGATTTAATCTCCGTACCGGTCAACACCATCCCTGCTTCATACGTATCCTCGATAAAGTAGTCATGGGAAGCTTTTTTATTCTGCGCAAGCACTTTACTGTCCGTATTCTTCGCCATGTTCTCACCTCTTCTCAGGATCATTTATTCACTGGACGGTATTGCTAGCTAACTCCATTCCGGTCTTTATTGTAACAAATATACAGACCCAAAATCAAGGTAACAAACCTCTATATGCATTGTACCCCAAACAAGCTTTTTTGAAGCATTAGGAATTATTAATATTACCTCTACATTAGACTTCATTCCTCCCCCTGTAAATCCTCATAAAAATAAACCAAGGCCCGCAGAGAATTTATCCTGCCGGCCCATCTTTCCTCTTCCAGTCGCTCCTACATGTTACGCCTATCTCACAGCGAAATACTCTTTCAGCCGTATTTCTTCTTGCTGACGAGAAGAAGCATATGTTCCAAGGATGATCTCCAGCGAATGTCTTCCCTCTTCTCCGGTTATCACCGGCTCTCTTTGCTCACGCACGGCATAACAGAGATCTCGGATCTGCTCCCTATGTCCATCAGGAATCACTTGAAATGGCGGAAATTCAGGAAGCTGAACCTGCTGCCCTTCAATCTCCAGCTGTACAATATCTTCTTCTTCGATGATCAGCGAACCTTTCTCACCGTAGATTTCTATTCGCATTCCTTTGCCTTTGAAAGCAGTTGTAGTAATCTCCAGCACACCCATTGCTCCACTCTCATACTCAAGCATGGTGATGGCCGTATCCTCTACCTCGATGTTTCTGAGTACATTCCTGGCTTTTCCCTGTAATGAGACGACACTCCCAGCAAGCCACTGCAGCATATCGACCGTATGAATTCCCTGATTCATCATGGCTCCCCCGCCATCCATCTCCCAGGTTCCACGCCAGCCGGCACTGTCATAATAATCCTGACTGCGATAAATTTTGACGTAAGCAGAACATAAGCTCAGCTTGCCCAGAGCACCCTCTTCAATGAGCTGCTTGGCATATTGTGCTTGGGGAGACATCCTTCTTGGAAAAATAGTAGCCAGCTTGACACCCGCCTCATGGCAAGCCTTAATCATCCGGTCCATTCCTTTTATTTCAATGGCCATCGGCTTCTCGCAAAGTACATGCTTCCCTGCCTTAGCGGCACGAATCACTTGCTCGACATGCAGCCCGCTAGGGGTACAGATACATACTGCTTCAATATCCGTCCGTGCAAGCAACTGATCGAGATCGCTGTATGCAGCCGCCCCGTATTGTGCTGAGAACCTAGCTGCCTGATCGGGCTTGCTATCACATACGGCGATCAGCTCAGCTTCTGGTATTTTGACCATCTCCACTGCATGAACTTCTGCGATAATCCCGCAACCGACAATTCCATACCTTAGCGGTTCCACCTTAGATCCCATTTTTATTTTCCCCCTGCCCCATTCATTATGCTCTCACCTTTAGCTAGATCTGGGTTTCAAGATTTATGACTGTGAGATTGGTCTTACGAACTCCACGCGTTTTGCCTGCTCATCGGCAAGCAACGTTGCTTTGGTCGATTCAAGTAAATCTTGGTGGGTGAAATCATGTGATTCTCCTCGGACACGTCTCAAAAAATCCTCTGTAACCGATGCTATGGGTGCTCTTAGTGGAACTTCCACAAGTCCTTGTTCATGCGTCATCATAAGCAGCAGCTCTTCCTCAGCCGAAACAGCAGGGTCACCCGCAAGCCGAATCTCCGCACTTCCTTTTGTCCCCGTTACAAAAATACGGCCATCTCCCCATGTCCAGCATTTCTCGGGTGCATGCCAGTCAGCATACAGCTGTGCTATAATTCCTTGATCCATTTCTACTTGTACTGCTGCCGTATCATAGAACTCGGGGTACTCCGGCAACATCTGTTTCCCCATTCTGCCGCTCACTTCGCTTACTTCCTGCCCTGTAAGCCATCTGAGGAGATCAAAATCATGTATGAGCAAGTCAACAATAATCCCGCCGGACTGTTCCTTGCTAAAATGCCAATCGGGCCTGGTATCAGGTCGTAATCGATGTGGTTTTCGCATCGTAATACTAATCAATTGTCCTAGTTCATCCTTACGAATGAGATCATACAGCGTATATACAGCCGGCCGGTATCGCTCCGTTAACAGCATGCCGATCTGAATCTTTCCCCTGCGAATGATCTGTTCCAGCTGATCCAGTCCTGCCTGGTCTACCACAGCAGGCTTATCCAGCATCAGATGTTTTCCGTACCGCTCACAGGCAGCAGCGATCTGAATCTTCTCGTTATTAATAGCAGAACTGCCGATATACTGTACCTTTTCATTTGCCAGCAGTTCTTCCATACGATTCGCAAAAGGAAGCTGGTACTGCTCGGCTATCTTCCTTGCCAGCGTTTGATCGCCTTCATCATATATCCCAGCACACTCGTGCCCGAGTGCCTGCATTTCCTCTATAAAGATAGAAATATGGGGATGCTGACAACCCGCTATAGCAAAAGCAACGTAATCACCCTTTCCATCCGTTTCTGTTCGTTTGCTACGAAACGTCATGGGACCATTACCTCCTTCTACTTGCATCTGCATGGGGCCACCATCAGCTGACTCCAGTTATTCAAGTGAACTGCTTCTCTTCCCCTCTTTCAAAGCTTCAAGCTGACTTTCGATCTCAGCTAGATCGTAAGCAAGCCGCTCTTTCGGTGGAAAAGGAGCTGCGCACTCCAGTGTGATCCAGCCGGTATACCCGCTCTCCAGAACAGCAGCTAACATAGGCCGGTGATCTACGGCCCCTTCCCCTAGCCTGCACTGCATAAATGCCTCTATGCCATGCCGAGTCCGATTGCTAAAAGATCCTTCTGCTCCTTCTATCGCAATTCGTTTCTCATCTTTTATATGGATGTGACTCAGATGACTTCCAAGTTTATGCACCGAAGTTTCTCCATAGTCCACGCCCGAAATATACATATTGCCTGCATCATGGATAAAACCAAGCCCTGATCCTCCTGTTAGCTCTAACAGCCGCAGCGCACTGTCTGCATCTTCCACTAAGGTCTGATTGTGAATCTCAAGTAGCAGCAGAATTCCGGACTCTTCGGCTTCTGCGATACATTTCTGTAGATAGTGAGCCGCTCTCTCATAATGCTGATCCTCTGCCAAGAACGAATTAGGCCCTCCCGGAAAAACCCGAATGTAAGGAACGGATAATACCTTGGCAATCTGAAGCAACTTCCGAAATTCCTTCAGTGCAGCTTCACATTCTTCATCATTTAAAGTAGAGAAGTGACCCGTGTATCCTGCTAGTGCCGGAATGCAAAGTCCAAGCCTCGCTGCATAATCGCCTAACTCTCTCACCTCTTCCAGGGGTGTATCCAGCCCAAGGTGAGGAGAGCGGCAAGCAATTTCCATCCCATCGAATCCAAGCCCAGCCGTAATTTCCATTGCTTCTCGCAGAGGGTAATCTATCAGTGATCCACTAAAAGCAGCCAGGGGTATCTTCTTTGTAAACTCAAGCCCACTACTCATCAGCACGCTCACTCCTCTTCTTCCTTAGTGTGAAGCGACATATGATTTCAAGCCTTCTTCTTAGTCTGACTGGGATAACCCTGCCCTTACTTAATTCCTGACGCAGAATGATTTTGCACAAAATATTTCTCAGCAAACAAGAAGACAAGCAGGATCGGAAGCAAACTCATCAGTGCCGCAGCAACCATCAATTGCTCATTCCCTACCCATTGTCCTTTCAGCCCCAAGATCCCAATCGGAAGGGTAAACTTCTCACTGGAACTCAGGTAAATGGAAGGAGCCAAAATCTCATTCCACTTACTCATAAACGTAAAGATTGCGAGGGTAGCAAGCGAAGGTAAGCTCATCGGCATGTAGATACGCCAGTAAATCCGCAGCGGGTTGCACCCTTCCATTTTGGCTGATTCCTCATACTCCCCCGGGATCGCGAGAAACGCCTGCCGCATTAAGAAGATGCCAAACGGCTGAGCAAGCCATTCAATGACCCACAGCGGGGTTAGTGTATCTAGCATGTTCATGGAGTTGAAGATCATAAAGTGCGGGATAATAATAACCACAGGCGGAATCATCATCGTACCGAGTACAAATAGAAAGAGTATATTTTTCATCGGAAACCGAAGTCTCGCGAACGCATAACCGACTAAAGAGCAGGATAACAGCGTCCCAATCACCGAGAGTATGGATACAATAAAGCTGTTCATCGTTTGGGTTCCGAAATCCCCCAGCTTCAGCACTTCAGCATAGTTTGACCACTGGAAGATGTCCGGGAACCAGGTAGGCGGAACGGCTGTATATTCTTTATAGGTCTTTAGAGAATTGAGTACAGCCTTGGCAAATGGGACAAGCATAACGAGCGAACTGATCATAATAGCCAGATATGCAGCTGCTTTACGCAGGTTTTTACCGGGCATCCGTATCCACTTCCTTTCTTACAGAAAAACAGGGCAAGCCGCCGTCAATTGTAGTGCACCCACCGGTTCTGCATTTTCATCTGTACGAGCGTGAGGCTGAACAAGATCATAAACAGCACCCAAGCAATCGCCGAGGCATAACCCATATGCATGAAGGAGAATCCTTCTCTATACAAATACAACATGAGCACAAGACTCGCATTTCGAGGACCGCCTGCGGAAGAGATATCCCCGGCCCCTGTCATGACGTAGACTTGTTCGAATGCCTGAAACGTAGAGATTGTACTTAGGATGATGACAAGAAACGTGGTAGGCGATATAAGCGGTACCGTAATGGCACGGAATTTACGAAAAGCACCTGCTCCATCCATTTCTGCCGCTTGGTACAGCTCGCCGGGAACACTTTGGAGCCCTGCCAGAAATAGAATCATGATGTACCCGATTCCTTTCCATACGGCAATGATAACGAGCAAGGGAATCACCCATTTTTCGCTGTTCAGCCACTGCTGCGGATCAAGACCCCATTTTATGAGAAGCGAGTTCGCAATCCCAAAACGGGGATTAAAGATCGAATCAGCCACATAAAGAATAACCGTCCAGGAAGAGATCACCGGAATAAAGTGAGCCATTCGGAACAATTTCAGCCCCTTCAGCTTCTGATTCAGCATCACAGCAAGAATGAGCGCAAGCACCGTCTGGATCGGCACGAAAAGGATAGCAAAGTAAAGGGTGTTCCACAGGGATTTCCAGAATAAAGGTTCCTGAAATAACTGCTGATAATTCCCCAGTCCAATCCACTTCGGTGGAGTTAACATGTCATACTTGGTGAAGCTGAAATAGAGGGAGACAGCCAGCGGTCCTGCCACGAAGACGAGAAAATGAATCAGATAGGGGGACACCATGAGGAGTCCCCACCTGCCTTCTGATCGCAATAACCTGCTTCGTCCCGCCGCCTGAAACCTCCGCTTTTTTTTCTGTACTTCTTGAGGAGTTTCACTTGGGATCATGGGCGGCTCTCCTTTGTCTACATATTACTGATAAAAACCATCCAGCACTTTCTGTATATCTTCATTCGCTTTTTTCAGTGTTTCTTCTACAGGTGTATCGCCAAGGAAAGCACGCTCTGCATTTTCGTTAAACTTCGATACCCATTCTTCCCATACCGCATTCGTATCGAGGGTACCGGCAAACTCAAAGCTATCAAGGAAAGCCTGACGGTTCGCAGGGTTTGCTCCTGAGGTAAGGAATACGTCGGAATTTGCTACCGACTTTTTCACCGGAACGGCTTCGCCAAGTGCTGCCCACTCTTTTTGCACTTCATCTTCCGTTGCCCAGAATTTCATCCATTCCCAAGCCGCTTGTGCCTTAGCTTCATCTGCCTTTGCACTGATCACCCATGAATTTGCAATAACGGGAGAAAAACGCTTGCCATCTGGACCTGTCGGCAGTAACGCTACATCATAATTAAGTCCTGCTTCATTGGCTGCCTGAACACGGGCATAAATTCCGATCCGCATCGCCGCAGAGCCGCTTGGGAATACCGCCATAGAGCTTTGGAAACTTTTCAGATCAACCGGATCCGTAAAGATTCCTCTGTTCATACCGTCTACGATCCAGTCCATTGCCTGTTTATTTTCGGAGGAATCTACGATGGATTTTGTATTTGTCTCATCCAGAATGCCTCCGCCATACGATTTCAGTACAGAGAACCAACCTTCGGTAATGCTAAAAAAGGTTAAACCGAACTGACTTACGTTGTTTGCATCAAAACTTGCATCTACAGCTGACTTTCCACTTGCATCGACCGTTAGTTTTTCCGCCGCTTTCTTCAAATCTTCCCAAGTCCAGCTATCCTCCGGATAACTCACTTCTGCTTTATCAAAAAGATCTTTGTTGTAATACAGCACACCAATCTGAATTCCTTGGGGAATTCCCCAGTAGTGGCCTTCGGCATCTTTATTGAACTCTAAGCCGTAATAATCATCTGTATTCAGATCCTTGTTGATCCACTCCGTCACATCTTTCAGCGTTCCACGCTCTGCATACTTCATGACAAGTGCTCCATCTGATAACCACACATCCGGGGCTTTACCCGCCGCAATCTGGGTATCGAGTTTTTGATAGAACTGGCCATACGGTGCACTTTGCGTTTTTACAGTAATGTTAGGATGCTTATCCGTAAATGTAGTGATGAGTTCTTTCATCTTGGCGTCGCTTTTCCCATCTGAATAATAACCAAGGGTAATCTCGGTTTGCTCCTGCGCTGGTGTATCTGTGCCTGGCTTAGGTTCTGTTACTCCCCCCGGTGAATCTGCAGTACCACTCCCGCCCTTGCTGCAACCTGCTGCGAATACTGTCAGCACAAGCAGCATACATACGAGTACAGACATGCCTTTACGCTTGACCATGAAACCGCCCCCCGTTATATTAGATCCATCTCACACCTTATATTGTAAATATTGTAAGACTAAGTGGAATGGTTTTTCGTATTCCGGTTGTCTTTTCCTACACTGAAGTTTGGCAAGGGAGTGATCAAGCAGTCCATGCTGAAGAATCTAACCATCAACAAAAAACTCATTGCCATTAGCCTGTTGTTCGTCTGTCTGCCTGTTCTTCTGCTCGGCACCTATTGGTACAATGCCTCCACGGAAACCATTGAAGAATCAACTATTGCTTCGAACCAGCGGATCGTGTCCCAGACCACAGAGTACTTAAACTTATATATTGCCGGTCTTGAAACCTCCACCTATCCTTCTCTATCAGGCGCAAGCATTCAAAATCTAATCAATAGTCGCAGCCTGTCTCCTTACGCCTATCTGAAATTATCTGAATCAATTGAAAAGGGGATCTTTGCCCAAATGCTTTACGGCAGGGATGATGTAGTGGGCATGTCCCTTGTAGCGAAGAACGGCTTTGTTGTCAGTGACTACACTCGTGCTCCAGAACTTCTGAATATGGACCAAATTACGCACCGGAATCGGCTCCTACTAGGAAAAATGGAGCAAATGGACGATTTTCATATTGAGGGGATTCGTTATGTAGGTTCTGAGCCCGTCCTAACCGTGACACGAAAGATTCCGAGCAATCAGAGCTATTTATTTGAAGGTTTGCTAATTGTTGATCTCCATCTCAGCCAGATTGCAGGCATATGCAAAAATGTCTCTCACCATGAACTTGAAATATGGATTACCGATGCAACCAGTGGACAGGTCATTTATCATCCAGAGCAGACGAGAATTGGTACTTCTCTTGCGCCGCCCCTTGTTCATGAACTTACATCCAGCAAGACAGGTTTATTACATGAATATGAAACGGATCTTCAAAATATTTTAATGTATGAACACTCTTCTCAGACCGACTGGGTTGTTGCTCTAGAACAGCCTAAGGATGCCGTGATTGGCGAACTATTAGACCTTCGTGCTACGGCAATTTATTTTTTTGCATGCATTATGATCGTTACTGTCTTTATCCTAGGGGGATTTTCACTCCAAATTAGCCGTGCTTTATCATTGCTAGAAAGGTTAATGAAGCGGGTCCAGACGGGGGACTTCTCGCTGCCGATTACCACAATGACGGAGCGGCGCGATGAGATTGGAAAGCTTTTTCGAAGTCATGCTCATATGGTCGGGGAGTTGAAACGACTTGTGAAGGAGGTACAGTCTGCCAAGCTGAAGGAGCGGGAACATGAACTGGCTCAGAAAGAATCTGCTCTGCAGGCCATGCAATCACAGATTAATCCTCATTTTCTATACAACACACTAGAGGTCATTAATAGTCATGCGATCATCGAGAACAATGAGGTTATTAGCAAAATGACGACCTCTCTTGCGGATCTTTTCCGCTACAATTTAAAGAATGCACACCAAATCGTTACTCTTCGAGAGGAGATTGATCATCTTAGAGCGTATTTGGATATTCAGACAGCCCGGTACCGCAAACTGAGGATCGATATAGACCTGGATGAATCGATACTCCATCACGTATTTCTGATTCGCCTGACGCTGCAGCCACTGGCCGAAAATGCTTTTATTCATGGATATCAGAATCATCGCCTTCCGCCTGCCTATATAGGACTTACCCTGAGCACAGAGGAAGATCGGTATGTTCTCCACTTGAAAGATACTGGGCATGGAATGAGTGAAGAAAAGCGGAAGCAGTTAAATGCCTATTTTCAGCAAGCACCCGCATCTCAGGCTATTACATCAAGTGGTATTGGCCTCGCAAGTGTACATGAGCGAATACGTCTGTCTTTTGGA
This sequence comes from Paenibacillus sp. Marseille-Q7038, assembly GCF_965111595.1. Taxonomy (NCBI): domain Bacteria; kingdom Bacillati; phylum Bacillota; class Bacilli; order Caryophanales; family Paenibacillaceae; genus Paenibacillus; species Paenibacillus sp. Marseille-Q7038. The sequence goes on from NZ_CBCOOM010000002.1 coordinate 229,559, forward strand.
GATCATTACGGGCTGTATATCGCCTCATCTAACCATGAAGGAACGCATATCGAAGTTAGACTACCACGTCAATTGAAATGATCATAGCTCTTTAGGTTCATCAAAATGAATGACGAGATGCTCACTGCCTATCCCACCTTTACACTTAGGAGGAGTTTTCATGTATAAAGTAATCATTGCTGATGATGAGTACATGATTCATCGCAGTTTGGCGAAGCTGGTGGAATTCTCGGAACATCCTTTCCGTGTCGTAGGCGAAGCCGAAGATGGAGCGGAAGCACTTTTACTGCTGAAAGAGAAACCAGACCTCATCATTACCGACATCTGTATGCCAGGTCTGGATGGTCTTGCTTTTATTGAGGAAGCAAAACAAGTAAGGCCCGATGTTCTCTTTCTAGTCATCTCTGGATATGGAGAATTTGAGTATGCACAGCGTGCACTGCGATTAGGGGTAGAAGACTACTTGCTGAAGCCCGTAAGCCCTGTAAAGTTTCAGCAGACACTTACAGCCATCTACCACCGTTTAGAGAAACAAAAACGGAAAGTAATGGATTATAGAGAGTGGTTTCTAAGTCATGAAAAGCTCCTGCTAGAATTAGCCGATGCGATCTGGCGTTTGGATGAAAAAGCTGTAGACGAATTGCTTCTCAAACTCGTTCATCATTACGAAGAAGAAGCCGCGGATGAGATTCCTCTTCCCACTTTAGATAACATATTGCAAGAAAAACTCACGAAGGAACTCAAGAATCGGGGGCTTCCTTTTCCCGATCCTCCAATCTATAAAGAGTTAATTGCTGATACAGAAGACATAAGTAAAAATACTTCCTCTGTTCTGTCCCAGTGTAGATCTTATACTCAAGTCTTGCTCCATGCGGTGAAGTCATCACGAAATTTCGGCTCACGGACTCACATCTCCAAAGCAATTAGATATACAAAAGAAAACCTATCTGACAATACCCTATCTGTTCAGGTTGCAGCTGATATGGCAAGTATGTCGGTCACCTATTTCAGTCGTTTATTTAAAGAAGAAACCGGGACTAGTTATGTACAGTACCTTACTCGGCTACGCATGGAAAAAGCGAAGATACTGCTTGACGGGCAGCTTCACAGTGCCTCCGAAATCTGTGAACGAGTAGGTTACACAGACTACCCTCATTTCAGTAAAACATTTAAGAAAATCTATGGCATTGCCCCAGCTGATTATAGTAAACTGCATCGAAGCATTTAGCTCGCTGTCCAATTGCAGGGCTTATTCACATAAAAAAGCTGACACGAAGATCCTGTTTGAAGGACTTCTGTGCCAGCTTCTTTTTTACCCCATTCTTATAGAAATATCAGCTTAGTGTAAGCAGCTCTATTATTAGGAAGAGGGACTATTTTTTCTTCTTACGTACAAATGCGGCCATTCCGTTCTTGTTGCCGCCTTTGCTTTTATTTCGTTTCCGTTTACCCGCGGCTGATTCACCCTCTGCTGCCGGTGGATTCACTGCTTGATCAGTGGAATTCGGATTGCCGATAAAAATTCCACTTTGGGTTGTTTTCTTTTTGCGGCCTTTCCCTTGTTTATAACTGCCGCGGCTTTCAGAGAGGGATGAACTTGGGCTCGAGGATGATCCTCCCGAACTGTATCCACCTTTGCCAGATCCAAATCCAAAGCTTGGACGATCCGATGAACGAGGGTTCGTTTTATTGTCACGTCCACTGCGTCCACTTTCTTTACCACGATTCGCATTACCGCCTGCATTTGCAGTGAGATTTTTGGTACCGCGTTTCTCATCCTTGCTTCCTGTCTCTGTACTCCGTCCACGCTGACCTTCCCGGTTGCCGCTACCGCCTCCGCTGCGTCCATCGCTACGTTGACCCCCACGACCACCGCGCGGACCGCCCTGGCCACCATTAGGACGTCCTTGACGTGGTTTCATGTCCAGCATCTCAAAGTCGATCGTGTAATCATCCATATTTACGCGAGCCACACGGATTTCGATCTCATCGCCGATACGGAATACCTTCGACGTGCGCTCTCCAATAAGAGCCATATGCTGGTCATCAAAATGATAATAATCATCGGTAAGCATGCTCAGTCTGATCAAACCTTCTACTGTATTCTCCAGTTCAATAAACATTCCAAAGCTGGTTACGCTGCTGATCATACCTTCGAATACTTCGCCGACCTTATCAAGCATGAACTCCGCTTTTTTCATTTTCTCTGTGTCACGCTCTGCCTCTACCGCAACACGTTCACGTTCGGAAGACTGCTGAGCAATATCCTGCATACGGCTAGCCAAGTATTCCTGACGCTGTTCACTAAGCGCACCGTTGTTCTCGAATACTTCACGCATGACACGGTGAATGACTAGATCTGGATAACGACGAATTGGCGATGTAAAGTGACTGTAGAATTCAGCCGCAAGGCCAAAGTGTCCAGACATCTCCGAATCGTACTTCGCTTGTTTCATAGACCGCAGCATCATTGTGCTAATTACCGTCTGCTCTTTGGTTCCTTGAATATCTTCAAGAAGCGATTGCAGTGCTCTCGGATGAATTGCATTGCCGCGTCCTTTGACCTGATATCCAAAATTGGAAGCAAAGGCGAGGAAGTTTTGCAATTTCTCCGGATCCGGGTCTTCATGGACACGATAGATGAACGGCACTTTTAGCCAGTGGAAATGTTCTGCAACTGTCTCATTGGCAGCAAGCATGAATTCTTCGATAATCTGTTCAGCTACCGTCCGCTCTCTCTTCACGATATCTACCGGTTTACCTTCTTCGTCAACGATAATTTTGCTTTCTTCAAAGTCAAAATCAACTGCGCCGCGGCGCATCCGCATATTACGAAGCTTCATGGCGATTTCCTTCATCAGTTTGAAGTCATCTACCAAGTCGCTATAACGTTCAATCAGTTCTGGATCTTCTTCCTCCAGAATTTTATATACATTCTTGTAGGTCATCCGCTCTTTGGTCTTGATCACACTTGTAAACACATCATGTTTAACGACCTTCATCTGCTCATTAAACTCCATGACACAAGACATGGTCAGACGATCCACCTGCGGGTTCAAACTACAGATACCGTTCGACAAACGTTTAGGAAGCATCGGAATAACTCGGTCTACCAAGTAAACACTGCATCCACGATTATAAGCTTCCTGATCAAGCTTCGAATTTTCAGGTACATAGTACCCTACGTCTGCAATATGAACGCCAAGCCGGTAATGTCCGTTCGGAAGACGTTCTACGTTTACTGCATCATCCAAGTCTTTTGCATCCTCACCATCAATGGTAACAATGTTCAGACCACGCAGGTCACGGCGTCCCTGACGAGCAATTTCCTCTTCTGTAATTGACTCAGGCACTTGCTCTGCTTCTGCCATCACTTCTTCAGGGAATCCCTCTGGAAGTTGATGCTTACGGATAACGGATAGAATATCAATACCTGGATCATCCTTGTGACCGAGGACCTCAATCACTTCGCCCTCTGCCGCTGCACGGCCTTCCGGATAATTCACAATCTTCACTACCACTTTCTGGCCATCTACTGCGCCTAGAAAACTTCCGCGAGGAATAAAGATATCCCGATTGATCCGCTTGTCATCTGGAATCACAAAGCCGTATACTTCATGGCTTTGGAATACACCCACAACTTGGGTAATCGCACGTTTAACGATGCGAACAACTTCTCCTTCAAGTCGGCCGCCCTCTGGTCCTTTGGAAGTTACACGAACAAGAACGGTGTCTCCGTTCATGGAACTTTTTAAATCATTGGCATGGATATAAACATCCGGATGCTCGCGATCTTCAGGAATAAGGAATGCGAACCCTTTGGCATGCGCTTGCAGTCGTCCACGAACCATTTGCATCCGTCCAGGTACGCCATAGCGGTTTGCACTGGTAAGCACAATCTTCCCTTCATCTTCAAGATGATTGAGCAGTTTAAGAAATTCTTTGAACTCAGCAGCATCTTCAATGTTAAAATGCTGTTCCAGTTCCTGATAAGTCATCGGCTTGTAGGCCGTTTCATGCATGAAATCGAGTAATTGCTGTTCTGTTATCATTAGCTTCACCTCTAGGAAACATAAAAGTAGGTTTTTATGTATAAAATTTAATTCAAAATCGAAAATAACAAGTCAGGTCAAGATGGCTTCATAACTTCCATTTTCCAGGGTCACTGCCATCACTAAGCATTAGTAAAATCTTACCCTAGTATACACCAAATTAATCTAAACTATCTCATTACCGTAAAACAAGCCCCCTAAAGGGCAATCACAACAAAATCTGTATATTAAAAAACCTCCGTTCCTCACGGAACGAAGGCTGAGTTAGTTATTTTAGAATCTTACTGGACTACAGCAACTGCAATTGCAAGAACCATAAATCCGATGGCAAAACCTACCGTAATCCGCTCAAGAACGAGTTCCATACCGCGTGCTTTGGACTTGCCAAATAGATGTTCCGCACCGCCGGAGATGGCACCGGAAAGACCTGCGCTTTTTCCTTGTTGAAGAAGGACAACGACAATAACACCGATGGCAAAAATAACGAGAAGCAATTTCAAAACGAGTTCCATAACTTCCACCTCCTAAAAAAATTGTGCGTATACATCACACGCTGATAAACAGTATTCCTATTGTATCATACAGGAGATGGAATAAGCAATCATTAAACCTTGATATCAATCATACTCCCTGATGTTGGGTGGGGTGCAGGTGCAGCTGAATTTAACATTTGCACCATTTGCTGACCGTTCATTTCCGTTTGATTCTTCGCCATTCCCATCACTTGCAAAGAAGCAGCCTGTTGAACAGACGCTTGAGACATAGCCATAGATAATGCTGCAATATCCATTATAATTTCCCTCCTTTCCTTCTTTATCTATATATCGGTCATTGCTGAAATAAAAAGAGCCGATCCATTAGGATCGGCTCTTTGAGAAATAAGCAATATGCTTATTATTTTTTCAAGTTGTAGAAAGAGTTCAGGCCGTTGTATTGAGCAAGTTCACCCAGTTGGTCTTCGATACGAAGCAATTGGTTGTATTTTGCGATACGGTCTGTACGGGAAGGTGCGCCCGTTTTGATTTGTCCTGCATTTGTTGCAACTGCGATGTCCGCAATTGTGCTGTCTTCAGACTCACCGGAACGGTGGGAGATAACAGCTGTGTAACCTGCACGTTTAGCCATTTCGATTGCATCGAAAGTTTCAGTAAGCGTACCGATTTGGTTAACTTTGATAAGAATGGAGTTACCGATTTTTTCATCGATACCTTTTTTCAGGCGCTCAGTGTTTGTAACGAACAAGTCGTCACCAACAAGTTGGATTTTGTCTCCCAATTTTTCAGTGAGGAGTTTCCAACCTTCCCAGTCATCCTCGGAGCAACCATCTTCGATTGTAACGATTGGATATTTATCAACCCAAGAAGCAAGAAGGTCTACGAACTCAGCAGAAGTGAAGGATTTGCCTTCGCCAGCAAGTGTGTATTTACCATCTTTGTAGAATTCAGTAGATGCAACGTCCATACCAAGAAGAACGTCTTCTCCTGCTTTGTATCCTGCTTTTTCGATAGCTTCCATGATTGCGCCAAGAGCGTCTTCGTTGGAAGTAAAGTTAGGAGCGAAACCACCTTCATCACCTACAGCTGTGTTCAGTCCTTTAGCTTTCAGAACGGATTTCAAGCTGTGGAAGATTTCAGCACCTGTACGAAGAGCTTCTTTGAAAGAAGGAGCGCCAACAGGCAGGATCATGAATTCTTGTACGTCAACGTTATTGTCGGCATGTTCGCCACCGTTAACAATGTTCATCATAGGAACTGGAAGTTGTTTCGCGTTGAATCCACCAAGGTAAACATACAGTGGCAGGTCAAGAGCGTCAGCAGCTGCACGAGCTACAGCCATAGATACTGCAAGAATTGCGTTTGCACCGAATTTAGCTTTGTTTGGAGTACCATCCAAAGAAATCATCAGTTTGTCGATACCGAGCTGATCAAGAGCGTCCATACCGATTACTTCTGGAGCGATTTTTTCGTTTACGTTTTTAACAGCGTTCAAAACACCTTTACCAAGGTAACGATCTTTGTCGCCATCACGAAGTTCAACTGCTTCGTGAGCTCCAGTGGAAGCACCGGATGGAACGATTGCGCGGCCGATTGCGCCGGATTCAAGATAAACCTCAACTTCTACTGTTGGGTTACCACGGGAGTCAAGGACTTCGCGTGCATATACATCAGAAATAATAGTCATGTGTAATAATCTCCTTTTGTTTCGAATCTATTGTTTGGCTAGCTAGGCCTTATATCTCTTATTAAAACAAAGTCAGGCATACAATTGCAAATAAGTTCTGTTAACAACCTATTTGCGTCTTGAAATAACGGATTTTCCGGTCATTTCCGCTGGTTGCGGTAGTTCCATCAAGTCAAGAATTGTAGGTGCGATGTCTGCAAGAATTCCACCATCACGAAGCTCTACATTTTCAGAAGTAACAATGAGAGGAACTGGGTTTGTTGTATGTGCCGTAAACGGATTTCCGTTTTCGTCAAACACCATATCCGCATTACCATGGTCAGCAGTGATTAGAACCACGCCGCCTTTTGCGAGTACAGCTTCAACAACACGTCCCATGCACTCATCAGTAACTTCTACCGCACGAATGGTTGGTTCCAGCATACCGGAGTGTCCTACCATATCAGGGTTTGCAAAGTTCAAAATGATTGCGTCGTGTTTATCTGCTTCAATCTCTTTAACGCAAGCGTCGGCTACTTCATATGCACTCATTTCTGGTTTGAGGTCATAAGTTGCAACTTTAGGAGAATTGATCAGAATACGAGTTTCACCTGGAAGTTCTACATCACGTCCGCCACTAAAGAAGAACGTTACATGCGGATACTTCTCCGTTTCAGCAATACGCAATTGTTTCTTGTTGTTCTGAACCAGTACTTCACCAAGAGTATTATCAAGGTTCTTAGGTGTGTAAGCAACGTATCCATCAACTGTTTCACTGAACAGTGTCAAACATACGAAGTGCAGCCCTTGAGGCCATTTATCACCACGATCGAAACCGCGGAAGTCTTGGTTTGTGAATACTTGAGACAATTGAATAGCACGGTCAGGACGGAAGTTTAAGAAGATAACCGAGTCGCCGCTTTCTACAAGCCCAACTGGATTTCCATCCTCTTTTACAATTACCGTTGGTTCTACGAACTCATCATAAACTGATTTTTCGTAAGATTCCTTAACCGCAAGCATTGGATCCGTGTATTTAGGTCCATCTCCGTACACGATTGCACGGTAAGATTTCTCAACACGTTCCCAGCGTTTGTCACGGTCCATTGCATAATAACGACCTTGAACAGTCGCAATTTTACCAATGCCCACTTCCTCGATTTTGGCATTCAACTCCTCAAGGAATTTAATACCGCTATTCGGGGAAACGTCACGGCCATCGAGGAAAGCATGGATATAAACTTCGTCCATTTCTTCCTTCTTAGCCAGATCCAGCATGGCAAACATATGCTTAATGTGACTGTGTACTCCACCGTCAGACAAAAGACCATACAAGTGAAGTTTTTTGCCTGTTTGCTTCGCTGCACGTACCGCATTTACAAGTGTTTCATTGTCAAAAAACTCACCATCACGAATGGATTTCGAAATCCGAGTAAGATCTTGATATACGATACGTCCTGCACCGATATTCAAGTGTCCTACTTCCGAGTTCCCCATTTGTCCTTCAGGCAATCCAACCGCTTCTCCACTTGCCGTAAGTGTAGTATGCGGATATTTTGCCATATAGCGATCGTAGTTTGGTTTTTTGGCTTGAGCTACCGCGTTACCTACATCGGTGTTTCGAAGTCCGAAACCGTCCATAATGATCAGTGCTACTGGTTTTGGTGCAGTCATCTTACTTCGCCCCCTGAACGAGCGCGATGTAGGATTCAGGTTGAAGGCTTGCTCCGCCAACAAGTGCCCCATCGATATCGCTTTGACCGAGATATTCGGTTACGTTCTCAGGTTTCACACTGCCGCCGTATTGAATACGAACTGCGTTTGCAACCTCTTCATTGTATAGATCTTTAATCACGCCACGAATGTATGCAATAACTTCGTTTGCATCTTGGGATGTGGAAGATTTACCTGTTCCAATTGCCCAGATTGGCTCATAAGCTACTACTACTTTTGCTGCTTGGTCAGCAGCTAGTCCAGCAAATGCAGCTTCCGTTTGCACTTTACATACATCTTTAGTTTGGTCCGCTTCACGCTCTTCCAGTTTCTCACCCACACATACGATTGGAGTAAGACCATGACGGAATGCAGCATGAACTTTTTTGTTTACTGTTTCATCAGTTTCATTAAAGTACTGACGACGCTCAGAGTGTCCAATTACAACGTAATCTACACCCAGATCTTTCAGCATAACGCCGCTGATTTCACCAGTGAATGCACCATTGTCTTCGAAATGAAGGTTTTGAGCACCAATTTTAATGTTTGTTCCTTTTACTGCTTCAACCAAAGCTGGAAGATTGGTGAATGGAGCGCAAATTACGCTTTCTACACCCTCTACCTCAGCTTGCCCTTTTACCGCTTCAATAAACGAAGTGGATTCAGGTACGGTTTTGAACATCTTCCAGTTACCTGCGATGATCGGAGTTCTACTCATATCGTACGCTCCTCCTCTTATATCCAATTTTTTTTATTTATCGTTCAATGCCACAACACCAGGAAGCTCTTTACCTTCCATAAATTCGAGGGAAGCACCGCCACCAGTTGAGATGTGGTTCATTTTTTCAGCAAGATGGAATTTCTCAGCTGCTGCTGCAGAATCTCCTCCACCAATGATTGTGTATCCTTCTGTTGATGCACAAGCTTCTGCTACTTCACGAGTACCGTGAGAGAATGGCTCGATTTCGAAAACACCCATTGGTCCGTTCCATACAACCAGTTTGGAATTTTTAATAACTTCAGCATATTTCGCACGAGTTTTCGGTCCAATATCAATACCTTCCCAATCCGCAGGAATTTGATCAATACTAACTGTTCTCGTTTCAGCATCCGCACTAAATTCCTTCGTGATTACGATATCTTCAGGAAGAAGGAAGTTTTTACCTAGTTTCTTCGCTTTTTCGATAAATCCAAGAGCTACATCCAGTTTGGAATCATCAAGCAAAGACTTACCGATTTCGTGACCTTGTGCTTTGAAGAACGTATAAGTGAGACCTCCACCGATGAGTACATTGTCAGCAAGGTTAAGCAAGTTATCGATAACATCGATTTTGTCTTTAACTTTAGATCCGCCAATGATTGCAGTGAAAGGACGTTCTGGTGTAGTTAATGCTTTACCAAGAACATCAAGTTCTTTCTCCATCAAAAGACCCGAAACGGCTGGAAGATGATGAGCAATACCTTCTGTCGATGCATGAGCACGGTGAGCAGCACCAAATGCATCATTTACGAAAAGGTCAGCCAGATCAGCAAATTGTTTTGCTAGTTCTGGATCATTTTTCTCTTCTCCAGGGTAGAAACGGACGTTTTCAAGTACAAGAACATCGCCGTTGTTCATTTTTTCGATCTCTGCTTTTACTGCGTCCCCAATAGCTTCGTCTGCTTTAGCAACCGGTTTGCCAAGCATCTCAGATAGACGGTTAGCCGCAGGTGTCAAGCGAAGGGAATCAACAAATTCACCTTTAGGACGACCCATGTGACTTGCAAGAATTACTTTTGCACCTTTTTCCACCAAATATTTGATAGTTGGAAGTGTTTCACGGATACGAGTATCATCAGTAATCTTTCCATCTTCGAGCGGTACATTAAAATCGACACGAACAAACACACGTTTTCCTGTTACTTCTACATCACGTACACTTTTTTTGTTCATCTCCACGTTCCTCCTAAGTGCTATCTAAAAAAGATAGCTGATATCTTATGTGTAGTAACCATTAGGCGAAACCCAATAGTCCATTCATTCAAACAGCAATATAGTGCTTTATATCTCTCTATTTTATATAGACCGGTTTCTCCGGTTCTCTGGCATTAAAGATAAAAACCATGATGAAGAGGAGAGACATAAATGTTCTCCTCTTCACCTGGATTCACATCAGGCTTATTAAAGCCCTTGTGTTATACTTACAGACCTTTTTTAGCGATGAAAGCAGCAAGGTCAACTACACGGTTGGAGTAACCCCACTCGTTGTCGTACCAAGATACAACTTTAACCATGTTATCGCCAACTACCATAGTGGATAGGCTGTCGATAGTGGAAGAAGCTGGATCGCTGTTGTAGTCGCTAGATACAAGCGGCTCTTCAGAGAAGTTCATGATTCCTTTAAGTGGGCCATTAGCTGCTTCTTTCAAAGCTGCGTTTACATCATCAACAGTTACGTTTTTACCAAGTTCAACAACCAGGTCTGTTACGGATACGTTCTTAGTAGGAACGCGCATAGCCATACCGTTCAGTTTACCTTTCAGTTGTGGCAATACAAGGCTAACTGCTTTTGCTGCACCCGTTGTAGAAGGAATGATGTTCTCAGCAGCTGCACGAGCACGACGAAGGTCTTTGTGCGGCAGGTCAAGTACTTGTTGGTCATTAGTGTAAGAGTGGACAGTTGTCATCATACCTTTAACGATACCGAAGGACTCGTCAAGAACTTTAGCGAAAGGCGCCAAGCAGTTTGTAGTACAAGAAGCGTTAGAGATTACAGTGTGGTTAGCTGGGTCATATTGCTCTTCGTTAACACCCATAACGATTGTAATATCTTCGTTTGTAGCTGGTGCAGAAATGATAACTTTTTTAGCTCCGCCTTTAAGGTGAGCTTCTGCTTTTTCTTTTGCAGTGAAGATACCAGTGGATTCAACAACGATTTCAACGCCGTGTTGTCCCCAAGGCAAGTTTTCTGGATTACGCTCAGCAAATACTTTTACTTCTTTGCCGTTAACGATAAGTGCGCCTTCTTTATGTTCAACAGTTGCATCCAGACGACCATGAGTTGTGTCGTATTTAAGCAAGTGAGCCAAAGTGCTTACGTCAGTCAAATCGTTGATTGCTACGATTTCCACTTCGCTGTTGTTTAGTGCTGCGCGGAACACGTTACGTCCAATACGTCCAAAACCGTTAATACCTACTTTAACCATGAGTAAGTTCCTCCCAAGTTTTGCTAAATTTTTATATATTCAAGACAAATCTAAATTAGATTCATCAAGACAACAAGTTTCAAATCTGTCTTACTTCATTATAAATCCTTAACAATTTCAGTAGCTGCCGCCTCATCAATGACAAGTATATCTTCTTGGCCAAAACGAAGCACGGCCTTTATCGAATCTGCCTTGTATTTACCGCCTGCAATGGCGATGACGACATCCGTTCGAGTAATATCCTCGAGACGCATACCGAGCGTGAGCATGGTATGAACTACTTTTCCTTTATTATTGAAGTAATAACCAAAGGATTCTGCTACAGCACCTTCATCTCTAATCTCTTCGATCGTCTGAGGTGCAAGCTTACGCCGTTTAGCCATCTCCATTGCTCCGCCGATTCCATGAATTACAATTCGAGCTTTTCGAATCATACCTAGAATTTCTTGAATGTTAGAGTCTTGAACTAATGATTCATAGGCATGGTTACTTAACAGATCAGGCACATGGAGCAATCTGTATTCAGCCCCAAGCTTCTTCGCCATGGTCGACGCGATCGTGTTCGCTTGGAATTCTACACTTTCACCAAGTCCACCTCTAGCGGGTACAAACCATACTCCGCGCATAGCAGACGATGGGGTTAAGTGTTCAGCGACCGAAGCCGTAGTCGATCCCCCTGTAACTGCAACAACATCTCCATCATTCATAACACTCAGCAGGGCTCTAGCTCCTGCACGTCCAAGTGAACGCTTGGCATATTCGGAGTTTTCAGAATCACCAGGAACCACGATAACCTTTTGAAGTCCATACGTTTTCTCGATTAACTCTTCCATCTCCGACAGCCCAAATAATTCATTGGCCATAGGTTCTAACATTGCAAGCAACTGCTCGCCGGACTCGCTTATTCTCATGCCCATACTCTCGATCTCAATCAGTCCTTGGGATTTAAGCAAGTCTGTCTCCGATCTAAGTACACGCTCCGTCATATCCAGAGAGTGGGCAAGCGTTCTTCGTCCGATTACATCCGAAATCATGATTTGGCGCAGAATGGTATATCTCTTCTTCATTACGTCCATGAGATCAGGTAGAAGTTGCTTCTGCACTTCTAAAATCGTTCGCATACTTTCCACTTCCGCAAACTCCTTCATTCCGGCCTCTAATATGGACTAAAATTGTCCCGGGGTTAACTTTTTAAGTCCCACGTTTATTTTACCTAAATCTACCCTGGTATGCAAGTGGTCAGAAGTATATTTCGCAAAGGAGCGTTCATTTATGCACCCTGCTTACCTATAAATAAAATATTACTTTTGAACGCACTATTAATGTAGTCTGCACATTCTTATGGAACATCAAACACCTCCACTAAACTTTCTTGCATTTTTAATGGCGATCAGATATAATCAATATTGCTGTCACACTTGTGCGCCCGTGGTCCAACGGATATGACGTAGGCCTCCGGAGCCTGAGATCGAGGTTCGATTCCTCGCGGGCGCGCCATTATTTTTAACAGCTTGTTATACACTTAACCGATGAAACCGAATAGGTTTCTTTTTTTATCGAAATAGTTTGACTTTCTTTGACTTTTTGTTTTGATTTGTTTATGATGTGGTTAATACGGAAACGTAGATATAGATGCTGTTAAACGTCTAAATATAAACTCTAAACCTAAATTCCTAAGGAGGTTTTTCACGTGAGTTACATTCCTATGGTCGTAGAACAAACCAATCGCGGTGAACGCGCTTATGACATTTACTCCAGACTATTGAAAGATCGGATTATTTTTCTGGGAAGCGACGTAAACGATGTAGTAGCCAATTCTATCATCGCTCAAATGTTGTTCCTCACTGCGGAAGATCCAGAAAAAGACATTCACCTATACATTAACAGCCCAGGCGGTTCTATTACAGCGGGTATGGCGATATATGACACCATGCAATTCATCAAACCAGATGTATCGACAATTTGCATGGGTATGGCAGCTTCTATGGGTGCATTCTTGCTCAATGCCGGTGCAAAAGGGAAACGTTTTGCACTTCCAAACAGCGAAATCATGATTCACCAACCTTTGGGTGGTGCGCAAGGTCAAGCGACAGATATTGAAATTCGTGCTCGCCGCATTCTCAAAATGCGTGATAAACTCAACAAAATCTTGGCTGAACGTACAGGTCAACCGATTGAACGTATTGAGAAAGACACAGATCGCGATAACTTCATGAGTGCAGAAGAAGCTCAAGCTTACGGACTTGTTGATAAAGTTATTTCCTCAACTCCACCGCAAGGGATCTAAATATAGAAATGAATAAAGCCGCAGTCCTCTAGGGACTGCGGCTTTTATTTATGACTGCTAAACTGCTCTTCTCTCCATTCAGAACTAGTTAAGTTGATAATGGACTGTAAGTTCTGTAGTCAGTTTAATTTCCCCCGTTTCAACCGAGGATGAATGATCAGCAGTACTGTCTTCTGTTTCCACTTTCATATTATACTGTTCGTAGTAACGAAGCGGTTCCGCCACATTCCCTTGACTCACACTCAGAACAATTCCTAAACTGCGTCCTGCAACTTTCGCGATGGCTCCTGCCTTCAAATTGGCATTAGCCATCGCTTTTTCGATTACAGCTGTTTCGAAAGCGTCTCTGTTCTCAATAGAAAACTGAATATTGTCGATCTGATTAACACCTGCTTTAGCAGCGGAATCCAGCAGTTCTCCTACCTTGTCGAGATTACGATAGCTGATTTTCAGAGAATGTGAAGCAGAATACCCTTTTAGTTTTCGTCCTTCTTTTTCACTATATGTGTAATCAGGCTGTACATAAAACTGATTCGTTTGTATGTCTTTGCTCTCCAGCTTCCATGTCTTTTTAAGTAAGTTGGTTAAGCTTTGCATCTTTTTAGCATTTGCTTTTTGAGCTTCAACTGCTGTTTTACCTTCTGTATTAACACCAATATAAAGATAGGCAATGTCCGGCTTTACCGAAATTTCACCTTTCCCTACGACAGATACTACATTCTGAACTGCAGATGCTTCCTGCGCTTGTGCTTTTCCCGCAAAGGAGACAACTCCTCCGCCCCCACCAATGAGTAATGTACCTGCAATTACTACAGCTGCTGCAGGCTTTAACCAAACTGATTTCTTTTTCATTTAACGATCCTCCCTCTATAGTCAAACATCTTCTAACTCAGACATTACAAACTGTTAGACGAAATCAATTTGTATAAAGTTCCATTTCTACTATTTAATTTATGTAGGATATAAAACGAAAAAAAGCCCCAAATGGGGCTTTCCGGTATACACATATGAAAACATGAATTTATTGGTTTTCCAATTCTTCCTTGCTTACAAGACTAATCAATGCGTTTACTGCCTGTTCAGCGTCTGCGCCTTCAGCACTAATGTGAATTTCAGTACCCGTGCTAATTGCAAGGCTCATAATTCCCATGATACTTTTGGCATTCACTTTTTTGTCGTCTTTTTCCACAAAAATTTCGGACGAATACTTATTCGCTTCTTGAACGAATAGAGCAGCTGGTCTGGCATGAAGACCCGTCTTCAAACGGACTAATACCGGGTGTTTTGTCATGGAAACTTACCCCCTCTAAAAAATCTCTACATCATACTACATAATTATTAACATTATACCATTATAGCATGAATCAAACTAGAAGAAAAAAAGACTTCTTTATGATATAGCTCACACTATATGAGTTGACCTTTTTCCACTCTAATTTTCTCTGCCATCTCATCAATTTTGCGCAGTCTATGGTTCACGCCTGATTTACTGACGGTTCCTTTTAGTAATTCCCCGACTTCCTTCAAATTAATATCTGGATTCGCAAGTCTTACTTCTGCTACTTCACGTAGTTTTTCAGGAAGGGTTTCGAGCCCTACTTCCTTATCGAGAAGCTTAATGTTCTCAATTTGACGCACAGCAGCACCAATCGTTTTGTTCAAATTCGCTGTCTCACAGTTAACAATTCGGTTCACCGAATTCCGCATATCACGCATAATTCGCACATCTTCGAATTTAAATAAAGCTTGGTGAGCACCGATAATGCTGAGCATCTCAATGATTTTTTCGCCCTCTTTGATGTAGAAAATAAAACCTTTTTTCCGCTCTATACAACGTGCATTCAGGTTAAATTCATTAGCAAGATCGACGAGTGCCTGACAATGTTCTTCATACATTGAGGCGATTTCTAAGTGGTAAGAAGACCCTTCTGGGTTATTAACAGAGCCTCCCGCCATAAACGCACCTCGTAAATAAGCCCGTTTGCAGCAGTTTTTATGAATAGCATTTGGATTGATTCCTGGCGTAAAGATAAACCCTTCTGATACAATCTCCAATTCATTCAAAATTTCTTGCACTCGTACCGGAATTCTTACGATGTATACATTATTCTTTTTAAGCCGCATTTTTTTACGAACCAATAACTCGGTATGCACCTGAAAGTGTTTTTTGAGTAAAGAATAGATTCGCCTTGCAATCGCGGCATTCTCCGTAGAGACGTCTAAAATAACCTTCTTGTTCGACAGCTGGACCGAGCCAAGCATACGAATGAGGGCAGACAACTCTGCTTTCTCACAACAAGGCTCGCTTTCGATCAGGGTTAATTCTTTTTTGGTCTGTGCCGCAAACGACAAAGGATCTCACCTCTTTCGAATCATCCAGTTTTGCACTAGCGTGTAAATATGGTGACTTAATTTATTTGCGTCATGCCGCAAGTAAGTCCGGTACATGACAAGTCGATCTGCGATACATTCATTCGAGTACTTTAAAATCTCTTCAAGATCAAGCTGTACTGGTTTTGCACCTTTTTCTGCATACATTTCCTGAACAGGTTCAGGAATATCGCCATTGTTAACAATGACGTAATCAAATATTTTATGTCCAATATGGGCATCAATGGCTTTCAAATGGTCACCAACAGAATACCCATCGGTTTCGCCAGGCTGTGTCATCACATTACCAATAAAGATCTTGACTGCCTTAGATGAAACGACAGCTTCCGCCAATTTAGGCACAAGAAGGTTTGGTAAAATGCTGGTATATAAGCTGCCGGGACCAATAATAATCGCGTCTGCCTGTTCAATTGCCTGAATAGCCTCTGGCAACGGCTCCACGTGATCCGGTTCAAGATAAACTCTCTTTATCCGTCCGCCATGTTCTGGGATCTGGGACTCGCCTGTAACGATCGTACCATCCTCCATCTCGGCGCGGAGTACGACGGCTTCCGCCGCAGCTGGCAACACTTGCCCGCGTACAGCAAAAACACGGCTAATCTCTCTCACCGCTGTTACAAAATCACCTGTTATATCTGTCATTCCAGCCAAAATCAAGTTTCCTAGGCTATGACCGGATAATCCACCATTTCCACTAAAACGATAATTAAGCAATTCTGACATCAACGGCTCTACATCAGCAAGCGCTGTGAGCACATTACGGATGTCACCTGGAGGAGGCATCTGCAATTCATCCCGCAGCATGCCTGAGCTTCCTCCATCGTCAGCAACCGTAACTATTGCCGTGATATCAAGCGGCTTATTTTTTAACCCCCGCAACATGACAGATAGCCCTGTTCCGCCACCCATAACCACAAGATGCGGACGTTTCATTTGTTCTACAGCCACTTCTACCACTTCACCTTCTATAAGAGGTTGCTCAAGGTAAGCAATCCGTTATTCCTTTGAAAATGATGAGTAACGAATGCGGTATGAGCGATCCATACATTGTATGTTGTATCCTACGCAGGTGTCATCCCTAAATCATTACATCCATTCAATTCATGTTGATATTCTTTATCCATCTAACTTCGTTAGTGATTTCCGCGATCACGATCTGCATCTCTATGGCTTACAACGACAGATTCAGTCTCACTTGCCCCAAGCATTTTACCTAAATACTCAGCAATCGCAACTGAACGGTGTTTACCGCCTGTACATCCAATACCAATGATGACCTGGCTTTTGCCTTCTTTCCGATACTGAGGAATAAGGAAATGAAGCATATCAAGCAGTTTTGTTAGAAATGCCTGTGTTTCCGGCCACTTCATTACATATTCATACACATCATTATTCTGCCCTGTATTCGGCCGTAGATGCTCAATGTAATGTGGATTTGGAAGAAAACGAACATCAAACACCAAATCAGCATCAATGGGAATACCATATTTGAAACCAAATGAAGTCACATTTACGGACAACATATGGCTCTCTAAATGAGAGAACCTTGAAATAATTTTTTCTTTCAGCTGCGCTGGCTTCATGTTGCTAGTATCAAGCACCTGTGTAGCAGAGTTCTTAAGTTCTTCTAACATTTTGCGTTCCAGTCTTATACCATCAAGCGGCATTCCCTCTGGCGCAAGCGGATGTCTCCGCCGGCTTTCTTTATAACGCTGCACAAGAACACTGTCTTGGGCATCAAGAAACATAATTTCACAATGAATTGTAAATTGATCCTTAATATAATTCAAAGATTCAGACAGGGCAGTGAAAAACTCTCGCCCGCGCAAATCAATGACAAGCGCTACCTTACCAATTTTACCATTAGATTGGACAATAAGTTCTGCAAACTTAGGAATAAGAACGGGAGGCAAATTATCAACACAGAAAAACCCTAGATCTTCCAGACTTTGAACCGCAATGGTCTTTCCTGCACCTGACATCCCTGTAATGATAATAAGGGTTGCTACACCTGCTGGTGATTTTTCACCTTCAAACATGATTTTCCCCCTATCAATTTCAGTTCGTCTATCTATTGACTTACTCTTTTATTATTATATAAGTTGCTTGCTATCTTAGGAAAGCTATCTTAGGAACGAATCAGTAATCCAGCTGCCCCTACAATACCAGCGTCATTTCCCAGCGTGGCCGGTACAATGCTTACCCCTTTTTGTAGAGGCTCGGGCGTAAGACTTGCAAACACACTGCGCACTTCATCAAACAAAATATCACCAGCTTTAGAAACCCCTCCGCCAATGATAAACATCTCGGGGTTTAATACAGCGGCAACTGATGCCAAAGATTTTCCAAGATAATAAGCTGCACGATGAACAATACGAAGAGCTACTTCATCGCCTGCTTTCGCGGCATCAAATACATCTTTCGCCATAATGGTATCTACGGATTGCAGGGAAGTATGATCTCCACGTTCTACCGCATCATTCGCCATACGTATAATCCCTGTAGCCGAGGATACTGTTTCCAGGCAACCCATTTTCCCGCATCCGCATTGAATCGCTTCTAGATCCGGTACTACATTCGTGTGTCCTATCTCGCCAGCCATTCCTGAAAAACCCTGATAAATCTTACCGCCAATAATAATCCCGCCGCCGACACCTGTTCCTAAAGTATAGCAGACACAGTTTTCAACTCCGTTACCTGAACCAGCCCAAGCTTCTCCAAGAGCCGCAACATTTGCATCATTATCTATTTTAACGAGCTTTCCTAGCCTATCTTCGAGTATCGAACGGATCGGCACATCTTTAAAACCTACGTTAGGCGCGAGTACAATTATACCCTCTCGCACATTAGTGAATCCGGCTACGCCTGCTCCAACTCCTGCAAGTTGCTCCCAACTGTACGGTGATTCTTCCACAATATGACGAATATATTTCTCGATGTTCGAAATGACAGTATCAACGCCCTTACTCACTTCTGTCGGGCCTTCATATGTATGCAGAAGTGTTCCTTGCTCATTGCAAATCCCAACTTTGATTGCCGTACCGCCTAAATCCACCCCAACGTAGACATTTTCAGACATTGCTAGCAAGCCACCTTTACCATCTGTAATATTTATTCATACGTTATCACTATAATTGAAGGAAGGGGGTCGGTCAAGACGAATCCCCTTCCATTTCTCTCAAGTCTCATTCAATCGAAGTAAGCAAAAAAGCCGTCCGGGACACCTTTTAGTGCCCGGCCAGCTTTTCCTTTTATTGTTGGTTGTTCAATGTTTCGCTCCAGTCATGAGCCATGCTGCCCTCTAGGTACTTCTCACAGTCCATAGCAGCCATACAACCCGATCCTGCTGCAGTGATAGCTTGGCGATATTTCGTATCCTGCACATCACCACAAGCAAAGACACCAGGGATATTTGTTTCTGTAGTTCCTGGATTACAAGCAATATATCCACCTGCATCCAGCGTGATTTGATTTTGTAAGAAAGCGGTATTCGGTGTATGCCCGATTGCTACAAATACGCCGTCTGCTTCCACCAGCTCATCCTGTCCTGTTTCATTATTATGAACTTTCAGACCTTTTACTCCCTGATCGTCAGCAACGACTTCGAGAGGAGAACGATTCAAAGCCCATTTTATTTTTTCGTTTTCTTTCGCACGGTCCTGCATAATTTTAGAAGCCCGCAATTGCTCGCGGCGATGTACGATGGTTACGCTAGAAGCAAATCGAGTCAAGAAGTTTGCCTCCTCCATAGCGGAGTCGCCGCCTCCAACAACAACAATCTTTTTGTTACGGAAAAAGAAACCGTCACAGGTTGCGCATGTACTTACACCGCGTCCCACATTTTCTTTCTCGCCTGGGATTCCTAAATATTTTGCAGAAGCCCCAGTAGAAATAATAACGGAATCTGCAGTGAGTTCCTCTTGGCCTTCTACTTTTATGTGGAAAGGACGCTTAGCCAGATCAATGCTGTCAACCCAGCCATTCTTGAACTGAGCTCCAAAACGCTCTGCTTGTTTGCGCATATTGTCCATCAGTTCTGGCCCAAGAATCCCATCAGGAAATCCAGGGAAATTTTCAACCTCTGTTGTTGTTGTAAGCTGGCCTCCCGGCTCCATGCCCTCAATAACAAGCGGGTTCATGTTAGCCCGTGCCAGATAAATGGCAGAAGTAAGTCCCGCAGGACCTGTACCGATAATAACGGATTTATAGTGAGTCATACATCGTTACCTCCCTTTTACAAAATACTGTTTGATACTACAGCTTTTCCGATAAAGACCCGAATACGGGTTTTAACAAATGTGTAGAATTACATACTAGATCAATTTGCTTAGCGTACCTGCTCACCGTCGAAGCTGAAATGCCATAATGGCCAGCTACTTCCTTATAGGTGACTTCCTTGCCTGCTGATCTTACAGTGAGATATTCGAGTGCAGCGGACCATCCTTCAATGAGAGAAATCGATGGCAATTCAGGAGAGACTTGCTTCAAATAGTCTGCCCATAAATACTGAACTCCCTTACGTAAAATATCAGAGTGCTGATCCATCTTCTCCAAAACTTTATTTAGGACCGCTTGTTGTTTATCATCGAGCTGCTCGTAGTAGGATGATTCTACATCTTCACTATCTTGCTTACTCAATATGGACAACTCTTTGCCTAATGAACTAGAATCCGCTGCATGCAAAGTACTATTCTGTATTTTCTCCTTCAAAAGCATCTCCGGTTCCCCAATTTCACGCAGTACGGAAAGAGCGAGTTCTTTGAGTTCCGTAGTCTCGCCCGGTTGTTCTAGAAAATCAGTAAGGGCCTGATATACTTCATAGTCACCAATATGACGCAGTGCACTAATCACTTGAGCTTTACTCGTATCATCACCATGATGAAGCGCCCAGAAGAAAGAAGAACGGATAAGAGGATCGTTTTTGATATCTTCCGGGATACTTGCTCCGTATTTTTCCCACAATCGGAATTGTTCCTCGAACGGCAGGTGATAATGATAACTTACCGTTCCAAAATCTTGATCTTCCTTCCGTGCTGCTAATCGTGAAATATAAAACTTAGGAACCTCTGATTCAGGATCGAGTGCCTGCACCATTTCCCATAGTCGCTTCGCTTCTTTATATCTCTTCGTATTACAAGCGGCCACTGCTGCATAATGAACAAGCGAAGGATCGCTTGCTGTTTCTTTATTTTTAAGTAATCTGCGGAAATGAGCATAAGCTGTCTCATGTTCTCCCAGAATTCCCATGGTCGTTCCTAGTTTAAAGACATGCTCTTGCTCAAAAGGAACTAGAGTCTGTAGCTGTTTAATAAGTGCCTCTACCTGCTCTTTATTCCCTTCATTCTGATAGAAAATAGCAAGATTGCATAACCCATGCAGATTACCCGGCTCCATTTCTAACAAATCAAAGATGGTATCCTTTGCTCTTGAGAACCTTCCCATATAGTAATAGGCTAAAGCCAGATTATTACGTGCGGCTGTGAAATCAGGCTGATCTTTTGTAATGCTCTCCAGCATTTCTGCTGCCTGAGCGAATTTCCCTTCTTCCAGCAAGCTGCGAGCATAATCATGCTCGGCGATCCCTTCTCTAGCTTTAATTCGCTTCACAGGCGCCTTCCGGCCCAGTTCAAAGAACAGAAGATCTAACATCTCTTCCGCCTCATCTAGAAACTGTCCTTGCTCATCCTCTTCCAAATAAGTAACGATCGCTTCTTCTGCGGCTTCAAACTGCTCCATGTTCGCGTAGTTATTTGCCATATAGAAATAACATTCCATCATGGAGGGATCAACCTCAGTGAGCACATGGTTCAAAATTTCATTAGAACGAGCATAATCTCCCATCTCAGATAGGATGCCTGCCACATTACAATGATTGACCGGATTCTCCGGTTCATATTCAGCTGCTTTACTAAAATATTTTAATGCCTTGTCATAATGATTGCGATCCAGCGAGCGGACAGCTCTTTCAAAGAAAAAAGAAGCGTCCAGTTGAATCGGTACAACATTGACAAGAGAGCGATCAGTCCGCTGTGGTTTGCCCTTCATACGTGCCAAGGCACCTCCTTTTATCATACGATTTCATACTCTCCAGTATAACATAATCCGAAGGACTCTTCTCGTGTTGCAGAACTATACAACAGATGAAAAATTATACTTCACTATTCTATAAAAGCGTTGCACGCATTTTATAGATAAATCGCGGGTTCCTTCGTGTCTCCTCCTTTTTCATTACCCTTGACGGTCAGCCTGCTAACCTGTCCAACCAAACGCAAACAAGGCTCTTCGCTGAAGAACCTTGCTGAGTAATCTATTCGCTCTTAAATACCTGCATCCTTAAATAACGTAGCAATAGAACCGCCATCTAGAATAATCCGGATTGCCCTTGCCAGCATAGGAGCAACCGACAAGACGGTGAAACAAGGTGGTCCTGAAGGCGGAAGCTCAATAGAATCCGTGACAATCACTTCCTCAATATGAGGATGAGAGAGTTTTTCCAATGCCGACCCCGAAAAAAGTCCATGTGTCGCACAGACGATCGCAGGATACGCATTTCTTTCTTTGAGCCCTTCCACTACGTTAACAATCGTCGTACCTGTATCAATTAAATCTTCAATAATAATAGGGGTTCTGCCATCGACATCTCCGATTACATGAGTAATGACAGACTCATTATGAGCTGGACGCTTCTTAATCATGATAGCAAAGGGAGAATCAAGCCTGCTTGCCAGCTTCTCAGCCATCGATGCTCTTCCCGCATCAGGTGATACAATGACAGGTTTATCAATGTTTTTACTTTTAAGGTAATCACTAATTAAGTCCAGCGCAGTTAGATGGTCAACCGGGATATTAAAAAAACCCTGAATCGCTGCTGCATGAAGATCAATGGTTACAATCCGGTTTGCCCCTGCGGTGGTGAGTACATCAGCCAGCAACTTCGCTGAGATCGGCTCCCTTGGAGCTGACTTTCTCTCCTGTCTCGCATAACCGTAGTAAGGCAAGATGATATTAACCGTTCGAGCAGACGCACGTTTAGCTGCATCAATCATAACAAGCAGTTCAACTAGTAACTCATTAATAGGTCTGGATAGAGATTGCACAAGAAAAACATCACAATTACGAATCGTTTCCTCATAGTGCACGTAAATCTCCCCGCTCTTGAAGCGGGATATCTTGATTTTACCCTGCTCTACCCCTAACTTCTGGCATATGTTTTGCACCAGCTGAGGATTGGATGATCCCGAAAAAATACGGAGAGAGTGCTGCATACATGCCTCCTGAAGACCTTATTTTTAATCACTAGTATTTTAAAGTATTCAGCTCACAATAATCATAGAGTGATTCTATAGAGAATCGTATGTTTTTCCTTTATTATACTATTCTTATTTTAGATTACAACGAAACCATAAAGCGCTTTCTCTCTTTAAAGGTAGCAAGTTCTGTATACCCAATCTCTTTTAAAAGCGTTCTAGCAGTATCCACTTTTTCTCCTACTTTCAACGGATCATGAGCATCCGAACCAACAGTCACCGGAATCCCCAGCTGATAGGCTTGCTTCAAAATGCGCTCACTAGGGAACATTTCAGCACACGGCTTAGATAAGCCCGAGGCATTCAGCTCAATTGGAATCCCGCAGCCAGCAATCACCTCTAGGGTTTCACATTCTAGCGCATACCAAGCATCCCGCTCTTCCTGCTTAGGCTCATATGTAAATCGTTTAATGGCATCAATGTGTCCAAGAAAATCATAAAACCCGCTTTTTGCGGCTTTTTGAACCGCATCGTAATATGTGCGATATACTTCAAGCACATCTTTGCCTTCCCAGTGGTAGACCTGTCTGTGATCGGTAATATCCCATTCTTTTAAGAAATGAACGGATCCAATCACATAGTCAAAAGGATAGGCCAAAATGATCTGTTCGATCTCTTTTTCATAACCTTCAATGTAGTCTCCTTCGAGACCAACACGCACCTCAATATCATCTTTATACTTGTCTTTTAGATAAAGACATTCCTCGACGTATCTTGGCAGCTCTTCCATAGGCATCGCCATCTCTGAGTAATACTCAGCTGGATTAACGTGGAGCAGAGGCATATGATCGGACAAGCCAATCTGAGTGTATCCGAGCTTGACGGCCTGTTTAACATAAGACTCCAGGTCTCCTACCGCATGTCCGCATCTGGCATGATGGGTATGATAATCGATTAACATGAGTATTCCTCCCTTACACTAATCGCGACGTGGACGCTCGTGACGCAGACTGAGTTCTTTTAATACTTCGTCCAGGGGAAGTTTACGCTCTTGCAGCAATACTAACAGATGATACATTAAGTCACTAACCTCAAGCTTCAGTTCCTCATTATCTTTGTTCTTTGCAGCAATAATCGTTTCGGATGCTTCTTCACCGATTTTTTTCAAAATCTTGTCTACCCCTTTGTTGAACAGGTATGTGGTATATGCACCATCAGGGCGGTCTCTTTCACGTTCTGCAATTACCGACTCAAGCTCTGCGAGCACATCAAAGCGATTACTTGTGTATACAGAAGATTTACTCTCCGCTTCCTCTGTCTGAACACCGTGTATTTCCCGATAGAAACAAGTCGTTTCTCCTGTATGGCAAGCCGGACCCTTCGGTTTAACCAAAAATAGCAAGGTATCTCCATCACAGTCGTATTTTACAGAGACAATTGATTGTACGTTCCCAGAGGTAGCTCCCTTATGCCACAATTCACTTCTTGAACGTGACCAGAACCAAGTTTCCCCCGTGGTTAATGACTTTTTCAGAGATTCCTGATTCATATAAGCCAACATCAGAACTGCTCTTGAATCAGCATCTTGTATTACGGCAGGTACTAACCCCTGATCATTCCACCTAATATATTCGGTCACCTGTCCCAGTGATAGCTGATCTTTTAATTGATTACTCATCGAATCTCCACCCCTTTGGCTTTCAAATGTTGTTTTAGATGAGGAATCGCAATTTCCTTATAGTGAAAAATCGTTGCAGCAAGTCCTGCATCCGCTTTTCCTGCTGTAAACACTTCCTCAAAATCTTCTTCTTTCCCTGCTCCTCCGGAAGCGATCACGGGAATACCTACTGCATCACTAACAGCAGAGGTAAGACGAATATCAAAACCATTCTTTGTTCCATCAGCATCCATACTTGTAAGCAGCAGTTCACCTGCTCCCAGCTTCTCTGCCTGCTTCACCCACTCCAGTGCCCTAATTCCGGTAGGCTTACGG
Source organism: Paenibacillus sp. Marseille-Q7038 (assembly GCF_965111595.1). Classification (NCBI taxonomy): domain Bacteria; kingdom Bacillati; phylum Bacillota; class Bacilli; order Caryophanales; family Paenibacillaceae; genus Paenibacillus; species Paenibacillus sp. Marseille-Q7038. The sequence goes on from NZ_CBCOOM010000002.1 coordinate 254,588, forward strand.
CCGCCGTGTGTGTACACTTCCCATTCACCAAATTCATCATTCCATTTGGCATCTACCGCTAGCACGATGCATTGTGAGCCAAACCTGAGCGCACCATCTTTAATTAAAGTTGGATTCAGTACTGCTGCCGTATTGATTCCGATTTTATCGGCACCTGCACGAAGGATCGTCTTCATATCATCAACATGCTTGATGCCACCGCCTACCGTAAAAGGAATTGCAATCTCTCCAGCCGTCTGGCGTACAACTTCTACCATTGTCTGTCGTCCTTCTACAGACGCGGATATGTCGAGGAATACAATCTCGTCTGCACCTTCGCGATCATACAAGGCAGCCAGCTCCACGGGATCTCCCGCATCACGCAGATTCACGAAATTCACACCTTTGACAACTCTGCCGTCCTTTACATCCAGGCAAGGAATAATTCGTTTAGCAAGCATCATCCGACCTCTTTTCCAGCATTATTTTCTTTGCTTTCTAGCAAAGATTTTATTTATCCATGGCTTGAATTAATTCAAATCAGAAACACCGCTGTTCTCTATCGTCTGGATAGCCTGTCTAAGGTCAATCGCTCCTGTATATAATGCTTTACCGATAATGGCTCCGCTTACCCCATCTTCCCGGTGTCTGTGCAGTTTCACCAGATCCTCCATCGTGCTTACACCGCCAGAAGCAATCACCTTCTGTCCGCTAGCTGTCGCTAGAGCAACGATAGCTTCCACATTAGGCCCTTGCATCATGCCGTCTCTCGAGATATCTGTGAAAATAAAAGTCTGTGCTCCATAAAGGGAAAGTTCTTTTGCAAGAACCTCTGCTTTCACTTCTGATGTCTCCAGCCAGCCACGAGTTGCCACATAACCATTTCTCGCATCGATACCAATGGCTACTTTATCACCATATGTACCAAGCACTTGCTCCGTAAACTGCCGATCTTCAATAGCTGCTGTACCTAAAATAAGTCTTGCAACGCCCAGATCGAGAAGCTTTTTAACGTCCTCTATCCTGCGAATTCCCCCGCCTACCTGAACAGGTACCTGAACCGTAGCTGCAATCTGTCCGATGACTTCTATGTTAACCGGCGATCCTGCTTTGGCTCCATCGAGATCCACTAAATGGATGAAAGATCCGCCTTGATCTTCCCATGCTTTCGCTGCCTCCACAGGACTGTCATGATACACTGTTTCCTGGTTGTAATCTCCCTGAACTAGACGTACACATTTTCCGCCTCTAATATCAATTGCCGGATAAATCATGAATGCTGTCATCGCATAAGCCCCCTTATAAATGTTCGAGATTAACTACTAGACTCTGCTAGTTTCAAAAAGTTCTTCAACAGCTGCATACCGAGCTCTCCGCTCTTCTCTGGGTGAAATTGCATTCCATAAACAGAACCTCTACCGGCAATTGCTGTGACAGGAAATCCATATTCTGTAACCGCGAGTAGGTCCTGATCATTCTCAGGCTCGACATGATAAGAGTGCACAAAATACACGTGCCCTTCCGTCAGATCCTGAAACAGAGGATTCTCTCGCTGTATAAACTGAAGCTCATTCCAACCCATATGCGGCACTTTGTAAGAGGAACGGTCCTCAAACCTTACCACCCGTCCAGGTAAAAGATTCAGTCCTTCATGCTGACCATGTTCCTCACTGCTGCTAAAAAGGAGCTGCATTCCAAGACATATGCCAAGGAGCGGAATTTCTTTCTCCTGAACCTCTCTCATCACTTTATCAAGTCCGGTCTCCCTAAGTTGCTGCATAGCATCACCATAAGCTCCTACCCCCGGCAATACCACACCCGATGCTCCCATAATTTCTTCTTTCTTACTCGTTACTTGTGCTTCATAGCCAAGCCGTTCGATCGCCTTGCTTACACTATGAAGATTTCCCATCCCATAGTCGACAATGGCAATGGTCATAGACTACAGCACTCCCTTCGTAGATGGAACGCCCGTAACACGTGGGTCAACGAGTGTTGCTTCATCAAGCGCTCTGCCAAGTGCCTTAAAAATAGCTTCGATCATATGATGTGTGTTTTGTCCATAGTGAACAATCACGTGTAGCGTTACACGCGCTTCCAGCGCGAATTTCCACAAGAACTCATGAACAAGCTCAGTCGAGAAGCTCCCTACTTGCTGGGACGGATAATCAGCCCGATATTCAAAGTGAGGCCGGTTACTAATATCAATGACTACCTGTGCCAACGCTTCATCCATAGGAACAAATACACTTGCATAACGTTTGATCCCTTTTTTGTCGCCCAGAGCTTCACGAAGTGTTTGACCAAGACAGATTCCGATATCCTCAACCGTATGATGATCATCAATTTCTATGTCACCTTTCGCCTTTACTTGAAGATCGAATTGCCCATGTTTCGTAAACAGATCAAGCATATGATTTAGAAAAGGAACGTCTGTCTCGATTTCAGAACGGCCGCTTCCATCTACCCCAAAACAAAGCTGAATATCCGTTTCATTGGTTCTCCGGCTGACTTCTGCCCCGCGTCCGTCTACAAGAAATTGCTGTTCATCATTTCCCATCTGGTTCTCCACCCTTCGATTGCTTTTCTATGTTAAGTTGCTTTACTAAGCTAATCACTGTATTAAAAATCATGTTTCTTAGATGCTCTCACTCCTGTTTTTCTTGCTTTAACCGAACTTCAATTGCCCGAGCATGGCCTTCTAGCCCCTCATGACGAGCAAGCCCAATAATGGCTTCACCATTTGCTAAAAATGCTTCCTTGCTATAGTAAATTAAGCTGGATTTCTTAGTAAAATCATCAACATCGACGGGAGATGCGTATCTCGCAGTTCCGTTCGTCGGGATGATATGATTAGGACCTGCGAAATAATCTCCCACAGGCTCCGAGCTATATGGACCCAGGAAAATTGCTCCGGCATGCCGGATATAAGATACATAAGTCATCGGCTCTTGAACCATCAATTCAAGGTGTTCTGGTGCGAGCTTGTTGACCACTTCAATTCCTTCAAGTATGGAATCAACAACAATAATACTTCCGTGACTATCGATCGAAGCACGAGCTATCTTTTCCCGTGGCAGCTGCTTTAGCTGCTTTTCTACCTCTGCTTGAACTTCCTCCGCAAGTTGCTTGGAAGTAGTGACAAGAATAGCAGAAGCCATCTCATCATGTTCTGCTTGAGACAATAAGTCGGCTGCTACATACTCGGCTCTCGCCGTTTCATCCGCCAGCACGACTATCTCACTTGGTCCCGCTATACTATCGATATCGACAGCACCGAACACCTCTCGCTTCGCAAGCGCCACATAAATATTGCCCGGTCCACATATCTTGTCGACCTTGCGAATACTTTCTGTGCCGTAAGCCAGCGCCGCTATAGCTTGGGCGCCGCCAACCCGGTACATCTCGCTTACGCCTGCTTCCGCAGCAGCCACGAGAATGTACGGATTAATTCCTTCACCGCCGCTTGTTGCCGGCGGTGTAACCATAACTATCTCTTCCACACCCGCTACTTGTGCCGGAATAACATTCATGAGTACAGAGGATGGATAAGCTGCTTTCCCTCCAGGTACATAGACCCCGACCCGATCAAGCGGTCTAATGATTTGTCCGAGCAGGCTTCCATCGGGTTCAAAATCCATCCATGAATTCCGTTTTTGTTTTTCGTGAAATCTACGAATATTGTTAGCAGCTTCACGAATATGAGATACAAAATCGCGATCTACCTTATCGTAGGCTGCCATCATTTCTTCCTTCGTTACTCTAAGCTCTTCTGGAGTAAGGAGTACGCGGTCATGTTCTGCGGTATACCTAAGAACTGCGGAATCCCCTTCTTTACGAACAGCGGAAACGATTTGACGGACCGATTCATTCTGTTCGTTTGTTCCATAATCCACTTTCCGATCCAGACGAAAATCTTGAACTGCTACAATTTTCATCTCACTCCACTCCCTATCTTTGAATAATATCTTCTACGAGTAGAAATGTACCTTCATAGATGCTAAAATCCCCATTACATTCCGTTATCATGGTCTTTATCTAAACTACTTTGACTCTAATAATTTATTTATCTACCATTATTAGCTTTAGCCTCTATGGACCTGCATTCCTGCCCTCGGGCAATTACATCGTTACCTTGCCTCTGTATTAATGACTTGTTGTAACGAATCACAAAGTTCTTGAATTTGATGATTTTTCATACGGTAGCTAACCCGGTTAGCAATCAGGCGACTTGTAATATCAAACATGCTGTCAAGTTCAATAAGGCCGTTCTCTTTTAACGTCTGCCCTGTCTCTACCATATCCACAATTCGATCGGCTAGGCCTATTAGCGGTGCAAGTTCAATCGATCCATTTAGTTTAATAACTTCTACTTGTTGTCCCTGCTCACGAAAATATTGAGAAGCCACATTTGGATATTTCGTTGCCACTCTCTGCCTGATTCCCGGCTCCCAATTAGGTAACCCGATGACAGACATACGGCATCTGGCGATACCAAGATCGAGCAGTTCATATACGTCGCGATTTTCTTCCAGAAGCACATCTTTTCCCACAATTCCGATATCCGCTGCTCCGTATTCTACGTACGTAGGAACATCAACGGGCTTAGCCATAATGAACTCTAAAGAAGCTTCTGGAATAGGAATGACGAGTTTTCTTGTATCATCAATATCCTCGGGAATGTAGATGCCTGCTGCACGGAACAATTGAGACGCTTTTTTATAGATTCGCCCTTTGGGCATCGCTACTTTTAAAATCTCACTCATATGCCTTGCTCCTTTCTTATTTGATGTTGCACAACCTACATTGGACTGCTGTATGTGTACACTTTTTCATACTTTCCTTGGAGGGTAGACACCGCACAGTGATTCCCCTGCTCATTTGTATCCACGCCCTGGTGATAACGATCCCCTACTCTTTGCATGAGTCTGGTTACGACGGTCCGGCCTTCCGTTCTTAGCTGCAATGCTTGAGACAAAGCCTCTACTCGGTGTTCCTTCGTATATTCAATAAGTACAGGAAGCGGCTGCTCTGCTCGAATTCCTTGCACTCCATCAATGATGCGGTTTGTCTTTATGGCAAAACCCGTCGCGGGAATGTCTTTACCAAACTGTTTCAGCAACTTGTCATACCTGCCTCCGCTGCATACCGGAAATCCAAGTTCTGATGCATAACCCTCAAATGTCATTCCTGTGTAGTATGAAAAATCCCCAAGCATCGTTAAATCGATCAGTACATGTTCTGATACTCCATAAGCTTCAAGTACTTCCCACACTAAGCAAAGATGTTGCACTGAATTTCGTGCTTCTTCGCTTGAGATCATTGATTCAGCACGCTCACATATTTCTTTTCCGCCCCGCAGACGTAAAATAGATTCGAGTCGTTCCTTTTGCTCTGAGGATAAGGACAAGCCATCTATTTTCTCTCGGTAACCTACATAGTCACGCTTAAGTAGTACTGCTTTTAGTTCTTCTTGCAAATCTACTTCTCCTGGAATAATCTCACTGAGTAAACCGTTCAAGAATCCCACATGACCCATCGCTATTTTAAAAGACGTAACTCCGGCTGCCTGAAGCGAACTGATAGCTAGAGCTACGACCTCAGCATCTGCTTCTGGAGAATCATCACCAACCAGCTCTACACCGGTTTGAAAGAACTCTGCTTCACGTCCTGCTTCTTCTTCGATTGCACGAAATACATTCGCATGGTAGGAAAGCCGTAAAGGTAACTTCTCGTCTTTTAGCATAGAAGAGACTACTCTCGCAATCGGTGCTGTCATATCCGAACGGAGTACAAGTGTCGTTCCCCGGTTGTTTAACAACTTAAACAGTTTCTGATCAGACGTTGAGCTGGCCACACCTACGGTATCGTAATATTCCATTGAAGGGGTAATAATTTGACGATATCCCCAACTACTCATACATTCCAGCACTTTATGTTCAATCCGTCTCAGCTTATCTACAACATGAGGAAGGTAATCACGTACACCGGCTGGCTTTTCAAAACCTTTTGGTTTGGTCATTTCTGTTCACCTCTGCATCTATAGTTCCTAACTTTTATACCGGCATTTATCACTCGTAATCTTTACTGCATTAAAGTGCTACCAATCTAACAAATTAAAGTATTATTCGGTATCTTACCATGCTTTCCCTTTTATCGTCAATTCTTTCTCATGTTCTAAACTCCTGTATTTAAGCCATTGATTTGAATAAAAGGGTTATATAATAAAAAAAAGACCGCTCTATTAGCGGTCTTCCCTGATTTCTACTTCTGTTGGATATAAAGAAGATACTTAGTGTAATGTATTGTTTCCACTTTCTCGTTGAGAACCAAGTTCTCTCAAAGGATTCCCCCCGACAAAAGCGCCTGCAGCCACATTCTTATGAACAACAGAACCTGCGGCTACCACTGCCCCGTCTCCAATGGTTATTCCGGGCAAAATCGTCGTATTCGCTCCAATTAGGACGTTATCGCCAATCCACACATCACCCAGTCGATATTCATGAATGAGATACTCATGTGCCAGAATCGTTGTATTATACCCTATCACCGAATTCGTTCCGACATGGATTCGTTCTGGGAAAAACACATCAACCATCACCATCAGTGCAAATGCCGTGTGATCCCCTACTTCCATGCGAAGACGGCTTTTGTAAATCCAGTTTTTCAAAGGTAAGATGGGACAATATCTTGCCAGCTGCACCCAGACGAAGTTACGAACCCCTTTAAAGGGACTAACTGTTCGATATATATGCCATAGTGCATTCTGCTCTTCAACGGGATAACGTTCCAGCTTCCTCACAGTATTTAACTACTCCTTCGTGATCAGAGTAAGAATGTCATGCATATCATGCAAAATATAATCAGGGTCATACTCTCTAAGTTTTGCTTCCCCTTTTAGGGACCAAGCTACACCCGCTGCTTTAACGCCGGCTGCTTTGGCGGACTGAATGTCCACTGGACTATCTCCTACCATTAACGTCTCCGATGGATTCACCTTAAGCTGCTCTACCGCAGTAAGAACCGGTTCTGGGTGCGGCTTTGGATGAGTTACATCGGATACCGTTACGATGGTCTCCATATATTTCAGAAGGTCGAACTGTTCTAGTACCCGAAGTGTGCTTGGTCTTATTTTTGTCGTAACTACACCCATACGAATCCCTTGCTCGTGAAGTTTCTTCACTACATCCATTACACCCGGAAAAGGCTTCACCATATCATCATGATGAACGGAGTTGTAGGCACGGTATCCTGTAACATATTCTGCTACATCAGGTTTGCCGGTAAATGCCTGCATTTGCTGCTCGAGTGTGCCTCCCATATGAGGAATAATTTCTTCTCTAGAGAGTGCACCCGGTCCGAGCTCATTCAAAACATGGATGAATGAACTGATAATCAGCTCATTCGTGTCAATAATCGTGCCATCTAAATCAAATAAAACCGTTTTAATCATTTAACTATTGCTCCTTTGTTACTCCTTTTTCTGATCAGTACCAGAACCGATAGAAGATGACGCATCTCGGCGATCTTTTTTTCGTTCTAGTTCTGAAACGTTGTCACTACCTCCATCTGTAGGAGTCTTACTGGATACAATCGGGTCCATATAACGTTCTTTTGAAGCGCCTGTTATGCGTCTTACTACAATGAGGATGATAGCGACTATAATAATTAAGATTGACAAAACCTGTGATATACGAAGGTTTCCATAAGCAGGATCTAAATATCCCAGTTCAAAGCCCATAGCTGTCATAGGGGACCATAAAGTATTTACGATGGAAGCAAGCCACTCTGGCCCTTGGAATCCGAGACTATCTGTACGTAGTGCTTCGATAAAGAAACGACCGATGGAATACCATATGAAATAGGATAGGAATAACTCGCCTGCACGCATGAATTTTTGACGACGCAAAACGAGAAGTAAAAAAAGTCCTACGATATTCCAGAGAGATTCATATAAAAATGTTGGGTGATGGAATGTACCCTGAACATTCATTTGGTTCACAATAAAATCCGGAAGATGCAGTGTATTTCTAAGGAAAGATTCTTCTACAGGTCCGCCGTAGGCTTCCTGATTGACGAAGTTTCCCCAGCGACCAATCGCCTGTCCGATAATAAGAGAGGGCGCACAAATATCCACAATACGCCAGAAATTATAACCTTTATGCCTGAAATAAAAAAAGGCACAGATAATGGCACCAATTAGTGCTCCGTAAATGGCAATACCGCCATTCCAGATTTTAAATACATCCCAAAAGTTATCCTTGTAGTCATCCCACGTGAACGCTACATAGTAAATTCGTGCTCCGATAATAGCAGAAGGAACACCGAGAAGCAATAAATCCATGAAAAAATCAGAGGGGATTCCAAAACGTTTCCCCTCCTGTATTGCGAGCAGCAGTCCGACAATGGCTGCAGACCCCAAGATTAGTCCATACCAATGGACACTGAGCGAACCGATAGAAAATGCAATCGGATCAAGTAATAAGGTACTCATCTACCCACTCCCTGTTTCGTTGATAATATAGCCTAAGCTAGTTTGTTACATCCTCTATTTAAAGATTAGATTCTGTATACATCCCTCAGTTTAACTTAAAGCTTTAGTCCATATCATCGTTATCTTCAGCAATCGTAGCTGTCAGCTTATTTGTAAATTGCAGCGCGGCATTTACACCCATCCGTTTCAGACGGAAATTCATCGCTGCTACTTCAATAATAACCCCAAGGTTACGACCTGGGCGTACCGGAATAGTAACGAGTGGAACATCTGTATCAATAATTCGAGTTGTCTCTTCATCAAGACCAAGACGGTCATATTGTTTATCCTGTTGCCAAGCTTCTAGGCGGACAACGAGTGTAATTCTCTTATGATTACGGATGGCACCTACTCCAAATAGGGTCATGACATTAATGATCCCGACGCCCCGGATTTCGAGCAGATGACGAATGAGTTCTGGTGCTGTCCCGTGTAATTGATTATCTGATGTTTGGCTAATCTCTACCGCATCATCGGCAACAAGGCGGTGGCCGCGCTTAACAAGCTCCAAAGCAGCTTCACTTTTACCAATACCACTGCTTCCTGTAATTAATAGACCGATACCATACACGTCACATAGAACGCCATGAATCGTAGTTGTTGGAGCCAATTTCCCTTCGAGGAACCCAGTAATACGGCTTGATAGAATTGTCGTCGCCATCGTACTACGCAGTACAGGGAGATCTCTCTCGTTACTGATATCAATCAATTCTTGAGGAACATCAAGTCCACGAGTAACAACAATACAAGGTGTTTCTTCGTGACACAAACCTTCCATTCGTTCCCGACGTTCTTTCTCGGGCAACATCTTAACAAAAGCAAGTTCAGTTCTTCCTAGCAACTGTACCCGTTCAGATGGGTAATATTCAAAATACCCTGCCATCTCCAGACCAGGTCTGTTCAAATCATCTACTGTGATCGGTCTTTTCAAACCATTTTCACCAGAGACAACTTCCATTTGAAATTCATTAACAAGTTGGGATACTTTTACTTTTTTAGCCATGTTGTATCTTCCTTTCGGTACGGCAAATATAACGCGGATTCTAAGAGAAAGTGTTGCCACTATTATGTACAGTTCTCTATCTATATTAACCTGATTGTCATTGTACTCATCGTATCGGAAAATGAAGTCGATTGCAATGTTCGGCATGGTCTACCTTGTAGGTAGTTCCTATGAAGTGAAAAGGGGCTGCCCGGCTTTAGAAAAGCCTGACAACCCCCTTTATTGATGCATTATACTCGTATTAATCTAGAACAAGTACGTTTGCTTCTGTTTCTTTATCAAAGATATGAACTTTGTTCATATCAATTGCCATTTTAACGGTGTTACCATCGCGAGTATTCGAACGTCCATCAACACGTGCGATCGTTACATCATTACCTACACCGCTCAGGTATAGGAGCAATTCGTGACCAAGGTTCTCACTAACATCTACTTTAGCTGTGAAAGCAGTGTGCGGAGAAGCTTCCAAGAATACTGGCTCTTCATGAATATCTTCTGGACGAACACCCAGAATCACTTCTTTGCCAGCATAACCTTTGTTCTTAAGAATTTGTGCTTTACCTTGTGGAATTTCCACATCTAGACCAGCTGCCGCAAAACGAAGGCTTTCACCTTGTTGCGTCAATTTACCAGTGATAAAGTTCATTGTAGGTGATCCAATAAAACCAGCTACGAACAAGTTTGTAGGATGATTGTACAATTCTTCTGGAGAAGCTGCTTGTTGAATATATCCGTCTTTCATTACTACGATACGGTCACCCATCGTCATAGCTTCGATTTGGTCATGCGTTACGTAGATAACAGTCGTTTCAAGACGTTTAGCAAGCTTAGTGATTTCCGCACGCATTTGTCCACGAAGTTTCGCATCCAAGTTAGAGAGCGGCTCATCCATCAAGAAAACTTGTGGGTTACGAACGATGGCACGTCCCAAAGCTACACGCTGACGTTGACCACCGGAAAGAGCTTTTGGTTTACGATCCAGCAAATGCTCGATATCAAGAATTCTAGCTGCTTCACGAACACTCTTATCGATTTCTTCTTTTTTCACTTTACGAAGTTTCAAACCAAACGCCATATTTTGATAAACGTTCATATGCGGATAAAGAGCGTAAGATTGGAATACCATCGCGATATCACGATCTTTAGGAGCTACGTCATTTACAACGCGATCCCCAATATATAGTTTGCCATCGGAGATTTCCTCAAGGCCAGCGATCATCCGAAGTGTTGTAGATTTACCACAACCGGACGGACCTACCAGAACGAGAAATTCTTTATCTTTAATATCTAAGTTAATATCAACAACTGTCGCTTTATCTGCACCCGGATATTGTTTGTAAATATGTTCTAAGCGTACTCCAGCCATGATTATTGCCTCCTCAGCATCATTTCGATTTAATAATGAAAGCGAATACATACAAGTTATTAGCGTGATGTAATCGAATTCATTTCCTGTTCTTATAATAACCTGGAAAGCCCAGTGGTGACTATGCACAATTTACACAAAAAAATTAAGAGGTTTTCGTCACTTTGTACATGAAGAGAGTCAACTTAACCAAAACCGCATCTTTAAAGGTTCGCACATCAAGACCTGTCTCTTGCTTTATCTTATCTAAGCGATAAATTAGAGTATTGCGGTGAATATAAAGACGTTTTGCCGTTTCACTAACATTACAGTCCATTTGAAAGAAGGTCTCTAAGGTAGAGATCGTCTCTTCCTCAAATAGGATCGAAGAGTTACTCATCCCTTTTAGGTAATTCGCTCTCTCTTCCTCAGGTATACTATAGATCAAACGTTCCAAATGGAATTGCCATGGAAAATAAACATGCTCGCCAACTTTAAACTTTTTGCCCAGCTCAGTTATTTCTCTAAGAAAAGAGATCGTAGGAGGTAAGGAGACTATATTGAACAGAGGTTTAGCTACGGATAGATGAAAGACTCCAACCCACTCATTTGCAATCACCTCATGAAGTCCATCGGTAAAGGCAGCAAGCTCTTCTTCAATGGAAAGCTGCATTTTTTGCTGCAGAACCATATGGTCCATGTCCTCATCGGTATTATCCAACACTAATCCTAATTCAGCCAATATAGACCATCTATCTTCTTCTAATGGTACTAATAGCACCTTTCCATCAAAATAGGATTGAAGTAGTTTATTTAAAGCATTAAGTGATATTCCAGATTCATGAGCTCCCTCATACGTCAGGTAAAAAGGAATCATTCCTTTGGTAAACTGTTTTTCATGCACAGTAAGATCTTCAGGATAAGGCATGGGCTTATCCTTATCTATACTCTCTTGAATCCAGCTTCCTAGCTGTTCTAATGAGTTTACCTCTCTATTTTTCGCAATTTCAGTAGAATCTGCATGATGATGTAGTGAAGATATAATCCATTCAATGAGTGCTCTTTCAGATGCTTCGACAAGCTGGGCTGGTGCAGATAATAGCACCTGATTTCCATCTTCTTTTTTTGCTTCTAGATAAAAATATAATGAGTCCCCTTCTTCAAAAGAATGACAGGGTTCATCATCTCTTATAAATGTATGTTTATTAATGGGAACCTCAATTATTTGAAATGGTACGTTAAGAATATCCTGTAGTTTTTGCAACAGTACTTCATAATTCGCCACAATGACCACCACTTTACGACTTTATTGTCTACTCTATTGCCTTCGTTTTCTTACAATCATACCAACCCAACAAAAATAGTATAATACAGGAAGTCTACCTCTACCAAATTCTTTATGTATTTACTTATAAAATTCATCTAATATAAAAGCTATTTAATGAAGTGAGAAACTCAATTCATAAATTTGTCTTCTTATTCTAAAAGAGGATTAAAATAATATATACAACAAAAAAAGCCACCAGTATGAACTGGTGACTTTCGTATGAGCCATGAAGGGCTCGAACCTTCGACACCCTGATTAAAAGTCAGGTGCTCTACCAACTGAGCTAATGGCTCGTAAAACTGGTGGAGGATGATGGATTCGAACCACCGAACCCGTAAGGGAGCAGATTTACAGTCTGATGCGTTTGGCCGCTTCGCTAATCCTCCGAAATAAAAGGTGGCTCGGGACGGAATCGAACCGCCGACACGAGGATTTTCAGTCCTCTGCTCTACCGACTGAGCTACCGAGCCATACATTTAGTTACATAACAATAAAGTGAAAAACAAAACTGATTCCCACTTCACTTTTTTAAATCAATCATCTTTATATTAAAAAGTTAAATGGCGGAACTGACGGGATTCGAACCCGCGATCTCCTGCGTGACAGGCAGGCATGTTAGGCCTCTACACCACAGTTCCACAACTATTTAAGTAAAGATGGTGCCGGCGAGAGGACTTGAACCCCCAACCTACTGATTACAAGTCAGTTGCTCTACCAGTTGAGCTACACCGGCGTATATGGTGGAGATTGAGGGGATCGAACCCCCGACCCTCTGCTTGTAAGGCAGATGCTCTCCCAGCTGAGCTAAATCTCCAGGGAATTATGGTAGCGGCGGAGGGGATCGAACCCCCGACCTCACGGGTATGAACCGTACGCTCTAGCCAGCTGAGCTACACCGCCATAATTATTTATCACACAACTTGTACTATATTATCATACTCAATTTAGGAAATCAAGTAGAAATTTAGTGGCGGAGAGAGAGGGATTCGAACCCTCGCACCGCTTACGCAGTCTAACCCCTTAGCAGAGGGTCCCCTTATAGCCACTTGGGTATCTCTCCAAAAAAGATGTGTAATATCAAGGAATTGCTCCCTGAAAACTAGATACGAAACAATCTTTGCGATTTACTTTTTAGGATAAGCCCTCGACCGATTAGTACTGGTCAGCTCCATGCATTCTTTGCACTTCCACCCCCAGCCTATCTACCTCGTCGTCTTCAAGGGGTCTTACTAATTGGGAAATCTCATCTTGAGGTGGGCTTCGCGCTTAGATGCTTTCAGCGCTTATCCCTTCCATACATAGCTACCCAGCGATGCTCCTGGCGGAACAACTGGTACACCAGCGGTATGTCCATCCCGGTCCTCTCGTACTAAGGACAGCTCCTCTCAAATTTCCTACGCCCACGACAGATAGGGACCGAACTGTCTCACGACGTTCTGAACCCAGCTCGCGTACCGCTTTAATGGGCGAACAGCCCAACCCTTGGGACCTACTTCAGCCCCAGGATGCGATGAGCCGACATCGAGGTGCCAAACCTCCCCGTCGATGTGGACTCTTGGGGGAGATAAGCCTGTTATCCCCAGGGTAGCTTTTATCCGTTGAGCGATGGCCCTTCCATGCGGTACCACCGGATCACTAAGCCCGACTTTCGTCCCTGCTCGACTTGTAGGTCTCGCAGTCAAGCTCCCTTGTGCCTTTACACTCTGCGAATGATTTCCAACCATTCTGAGGGAACCTTTGGGCGCCTCCGTTACTCTTTAGGAGGCGACCGCCCCAGTCAAACTGCCCCTGACACTGTCCTCGCACCGGATCACGGTACCAAGTTAGAACCTAGATACGATCAGGGTGGTATCCCAACGTTGCCTCCACACAAGCTGGCGCTCATGCTTCTTAGGCTCCCACCTATCCTGTACAGATCGTACCCAAATCCAATATCAAGTCGCAGTAAAGCTCCATGGGGTCTTTCCGTCTTGTCGCGGGTAACCTGCATCTTCACAGGTATTAAAATTTCACCGGATCTCTCGTTGAGACAGCGCCCAAGTCGTTACGCCATTCGTGCGGGTCAGAATTTACCTGACAAGGAATTTCGCTACCTTAGGACCGTTATAGTTACGGCCGCCGTTTACTGGGGCTTCGGTTCATAGCTTCGGGACTAATCCCTAACCACTCCCCTTAACCTTCCAGCACCGGGCAGGCGTCAGCCCGTATACTTCGCCTTGCGGCTTCGCACAGACCTGTGTTTTTGCTAAACAGTCGCTTGGGCCTTTTCACTGCGACCCCCTCGTGCTATTCACACTACCGGGGTACCCCTTCTCCCGAAGTTACGGGGTCATTTTGCCGAGTTCCTTAACGAGAGTTCTTCCGCGCGCCTTAGAATTCTCTTCTCACCTACCTGTGTCGGTTTACGGTACGGGCACCTTCATCTGGCTAGAGACTTTTCTTGGCAGTCTGAGATCATGACCTTCGCTACTGTAATTTTCACTCCCCATCACAGCCCAGCCTTAATGATGTGCGGATTTGCCTACACATCAGCCTCACTGCTTGGACAGACATCCATCAGTCTGCGTCACTACCCTACTGCGTCCCCCCATCGCTCGTAACGATTTACGGTGGTACAGGAATTTCGACCTGTTGTCCTTCGACTACGCCTTTCGGCCTCGCCTTAGGTCCCGACTTACCCTGAGCGGACGAGCCTTCCTCAGGAACCCTTAGGTTTTCGGCGGATCAGATTCTCACTGATCTTTTCGTTACTCATACCGGCATTCTCACTTGTATGCAGTCCAGCAGTCCTTCCGGTCTACCTTCAACCCGGCATACAACGCTCCCCTACCCCTGATACATAGTATCAAGCCATAGCTTCGGTGGTGTGTTTAGCCCCGTTACATTTTCGGCGCAGAGTCACTCGACCAGTGAGCTATTACGCACTCTTTAAATGGTGGTCGCTTCTAAGCCAACATCCTGGTTGTCTGTGCAACTCCACATCCTTTCCCACTTAACACACACTTGGGGACCTTAGCTGATGGTCTGGGCTGTTTCCCTCTTGACAATGGATCTTAGCACTCACTGTCTGACTCCCGGAATACAAGTCTATGGCATTCGGAGTTTGACTGAGCTTGGTAACCCTTGCGGGCCCCGCACCCAATCAGTGCTCTACCTCCACGACTTACTTGTTCCGAGGCTAGCCCTAAAGCTATTTCGGGGAGAACCAGCTATCTCCGAGTTCGAT
>NZ_CBCOOM010000002.1:275000-920000 GCF_965111595.1 Paenibacillus sp. Marseille-Q7038
ACTACACCGCCGCCAGAAGTACCTACTACTGTTTTTGTTCCAAGTTCTTCTTGAGCTTTCAGCATTTGTTCCTGCATCTTCTTCACTTGCTTCATCATCTGGTTCATGTTATTCATCGTTCATCATCTCCTAATTGAATTATATTTGATTTAGAGTTTCATTCTTTAATGATAACCAATTTCTCACCAAAAAGCTCAAGTGCCTCGTCAATCCAAGGCTCCTTTTTTCCGTCCATCTGTTCCATTTCGAGTGTGAACTCTTCTTCTTTTTTCTGATCAGAGGAACCTTCAATCGCAGCGAGCCAGTCTTTTTGCAGCATCGTAACAAGACGAAGTGGTCTTCCAACCATCTGCTCAAAAACATTCTCAATCACTTGTTTGTTCGCTGGTTTCTCTGTCGTTTCACGGTGAATGTTGTTCTTGAAAGCAACAAGAATTGCATCATTTAGAACAGATACAGGCTCTCCATCTACAAACCAGGCGTGAACCGTCACTTTTTCTTCTTTCACGCGCTGGAGGATTTGACTCCATTTTTTGCTGATTTCAGTGAATTCTGCACTGTCCTTCTCAGCAATATATTGATCCATATGAGGCGGTATTTTGGCTACCCCTGAGGATCTAGGAGCTGAAGGACGATTCGATCGCGCCGGAGCTGCTGAATTTTGGTTCGCAGCTGCTACACCGCCATTCTTCAGTGCTTTCTCCAGCTTCTGCTCAAGTTCTGCAATTTGTCGTTTCATAGCAGTTAACTCGGAAGAACTAACCGCAGTGCCCCCTCCTGCCTCAGTAGCAGACTCACCTGCACCCTTAGGAAGACTACACAATTTTAGAAGTGCTACTTCAAACAATGTCTGCGGCTGTGCAGCATATTTCATCTCACTTTGATAACGATTCAGTGTATCAATAATATAAAAGAGTTGTTCCCTCGAAAATGCCTCGGCCATTCCTTTGAAAGATGATGGGTCAAGTACACGATCCGTCATATGCTCCGCATTAGGAACCATTTTGATCAGGAGAAGATCCCGGAAATAATAAAGAAGGTTCTCCATACTCTTATCTGCACTTTTTCCTTCTTGCATGAATTGCTCTACCGTCTGTAGTACCTCGCCCACTTCTCCCTGTAGAAGAAACTGAGCAAGTTTACCAAACTGCTCTGCTGGCAAGCCGCCGGTCATATCCAGCGTCTGACTGTATGTCACTTGTCCTCCTGTAAAGGAAGAAACCTGATCAAGAATACTCAGCGCATCGCGCATACCACCGTCCGAAAGACGGGCAATATACTGAAGTGCCTCTTCCTCGGCAGTAATCCCCTCTTCTTTACAGATCATAGCAAGACGCTCTGTCTGTTCCTCCAGCGAAACTCGGCGAAAATCAAACCGCTGACAGCGAGAGATAATCGTTGCCGGAAGTCTGTGAGGCTCCGTTGTTGCTAAAATAAACATCACGTGCGGCGGCGGTTCTTCAAGCGTTTTAAGAAGTGCATTAAATGCCTCTGTCGTCAGCATGTGTACCTCATCAATGATGTACACTTTATGACGAACCTCCGTTGGAGCATACTTTACTTTTTCGCGAAGATCACGAATTTCCTCAACCCCTCGGTTAGAGGCCGCATCAATCTCTTGAACATCCATTACTGCTCCAGATGTAATTCGAAGGCATGCTTCACATTCATTGCACGGCTCAGTGCTTGGGCCACGTTCACAGTTAACAGCTTTGGCCAAAATTTTGGCCGCACTTGTCTTCCCTGTTCCTCGTGGACCACTGAATAAATACGCATGCGAAATCCGCTGTTCACGAATGGCATTCTGTAAGGTCTGAATAATATGCTGTTGTCCAACCATGTCTTGAAACGACTGAGGCCGCCAAGCACGGTACAACGCAATATGTTCCACTGTGCTTTACCCTCTTTCCACATGTCTCGTGACCTTTTGTCGTGGCTTCATTATACTATATTCCCTGCTCAATCAAAACTTTAAAAGCAGCTACGTATAAATTAGCCTTTCATTTTGTCCCATAAAAACAAAAAAATCCTTGCAAATATATGCAAAGATGTCCGTTTCTCCCTATATAACATGTTACTTATTGATTTTTAAAAAAATAGAACCGTGCACCTGTTATCGATAATTGCGATCCAAGCGGCACCCCTGCATAACAACTCGGGTTAGGCACCCCTCCGGCACAAGAGTGGTCTTGCTTATGGCTGCTTCCTTCCGGACCTGACCAAGTTCACAAGTACTCATTGCGGAGGACCCAGCCGTCAACATTGCATGCAGAGACCAAACCTCACATCGACAAAACCTCTAACAGGAATTCAACCTCGCTACAGCGGATTGCGAGTTACAGGGCACCGCTACCTCCCCATCTAGCACGGTGAAAACAATTATATCGCAAGACAAGCAAAATTGCAACCGATTATGACCCATCCATTATTTACTTATCTCCAAAGAAAACAAAAATGAGGCGAGCGTAGAAACGCAAGCCTCATATCAAAATTAGATACCGTATTTTTTCTTAAATCTATCAACACGACCACCAGCATCCAGGAATTTCTGTTTACCAGTGAAGAACGGGTGACATGCGGAGCAAACCTCTACACGTAGTGCTTCTTTAACAGAGCCCGTTTCAAATGTGTTACCACAAGCGCAAGTAGCTGTAGTTATGTGATATTTTGGTTGAATCGCTTCATTCATGACTTTCACCTCTTCTTGCCCTGAACCTCATGCGGATCCAGAGTTATTAAGAACACAGCATTAATTATAGCATGTACATTTTGCAAATGCAATCCTTCAGCCCAGATTTACGTTGTTGCTGAAGCTGTTGTTGTGCGGTTTGATCGGCGTGGTGCACCGTTTCCTGCATTGCTCGTTTGACTCGCTGTATCAAGCGAAGCCAAAAATTCTGTATTCGTCTTGGTATTACGCAGTTTTTTAAGGAAGCCTTCTACAAAATCATGGCTGTCATTCATGTTTTTGCGCACAGCCCAAATCGCATCGAGTTCTTCTTTGCTAAGGAGAACTTCTTCACGGCGTGTACCAGAACGACGAATGTCGATGGCTGGGAAAATACGACGTTCCGCAAGTTTGCGGTCCAAGTGAAGCTCCATATTGCCGGTACCTTTAAACTCTTCATAAATGATATCATCCATCCGGGATCCTGTATCAATCAGAGCTGTCGCTAAAATAGTTAAGCTTCCACCCTCTTCTACATTACGGGCCGAACCGAAGAACCGTTTAGGACGATGGAATGCCGCTGGGTCAATACCACCACTGAGTGTTCGTCCAGAAGGAGGAATCACCAGGTTGTATGCACGCGCAAGACGGGTGATGCTATCTAAAAGAATTACGACATCCTTTTTAGCTTCTACTAAACGTAAAGCACGTTCGAGTACAAGTTCAGCTACTTTAATATGATTTTCCGGAAGTTCATCAAAAGTGGATGCTACCACTTCCCCTTTTACAGAACGCTGCATATCCGTTACTTCTTCAGGACGTTCATCAATCAGTAATACAAATAATTCAATTTCTGGATTGTTAGTTGAAATACTGTTTGCAATCTCTTTCAGAAGAAGCGTTTTTCCCGCTTTGGGTGGAGCAACGATAAGACCGCGCTGTCCCAAACCTACGGGAGCAAGCACATCCATAATTCGGGTAGATAAATTCGTTGGGGATGTTTCAAGCGTTAGCTTTTTCTGTGGATATAGAGGAGTTAAGGCTGGAAAATGGAGTCTTTCTGCGGCAAGGTCAGGACTTTGACCATTAACAGCATTGACTTGCAATAGCCCAAAATATCGCTCATTCTCTTTAGGAGTCCGACATTTACCTGATACAAGATCTCCTGTCCTTAAATCAAATTTACGAATTTGTGAAGCAGAAATGTATATATCCTCTTTACTTGGCAAATAGTTTATCGGGCGAAGAAAACCATAACCTTCAGGCAGAATTTCTAGAACACCTTCCATAAACATAAGCCCGCTTTGTTCTGCTTGTGCACGAAGAATAGCGAAAACGAGTTCCTTCTTCTTCAGCTGCCCATAATAAGGGATCTGGTATTTTTTTGCTAACTTGTACAAATCGGTTAGCTTCATTACCTCCAGATCAGAGATTTGTAGATCCATAAAATAACCACCTATTCAATTATTAAGTCCGTTGTAAGGAGAACAGCTGACGGTGCAGCCTTGTATAATAAGCTCATGAATTACATTCAGACGCTCTTACTCTCCATTGTACGGAAAATACCCTGTATATTGCAAATGATATGTTCCGCGCTTTCATACATTGTAATAAACAAATCTATTAAAATAGGTTTACCCATTTTCACAAGGGATATTCAACCAAAGATATACTTCTTTACTTAAGTTTTATACCCCTTATGAAAATAAGGATCATTCCTTAGTCATTCTGTCGCCAAACGTCAGCACCAAGCTCTCTCAGGTTGGTAACTAGATGATCATAACCTCGATCGATAAACTCTACTCCGGTAACTTCTGTTACTCCTTCACTTACAGTCAGTCCAGCAATAACTAATGCAGCACCGGCACGTAAATCTGTTGCTTTTACTTTCGCTGCATTCAGCGGATGCCCTTCTATAATTGCCGAGCGTCCCTCGACTCGTATCTTTGCACCCATTCGAGCTAATTCAGGAACATGCTTGAAACGGTTACTATAAACAAAGTCGCTCAGTACACTGACCCCATCTGCCTGCGTCAGCAAACTGGTCATTGGTGATTGCAAGTCAGTTGCGAAGCCTGGATAAACAAGCGCCTTAACGTCAATGCTCTCATACTTCTCTTTTCCAATAACACGAATGCTCTCGTCAAGTTCTTCAATCCCAACACCCATCTCAATCAGCTTCGCTGTTAATGCTTCCAGATGTTTAGGGATGACATTGTCAATAAGAACGTTTCCACGCGTTGCTGCTGCAGCAATCATATAGGTCCCTGCCTGTATACGGTCAGGGATGATAGAATGACGGCAACCTCGAAGTTCCGATTTTCCCTCAATACGAATTGTCTCTGTACCTGCTCCCTTAATCGAAGCACCCATAGAATTTAAAAGTGTTGCTACATCTATAATCTCAGGCTCTTTAGCCGCATTTTCGATAATTGTAGAGCCTTTGGCACGAGTGGCCGCAAGCATAATATTAATAGTTGCTCCTACACTAACAACATCCAAATAGATCTTAGCGCCTTTTAATTCCTTGGCATGAAGATGAATAGCTCCATGTTCATTAGTGACCGTAGCACCCAGAGCTTCAAATCCTTTGATATGTTGGTCAATTGGTCGAGGCTCAAAGTTACATCCTCCAGGAAGTCCAATAACCGCTTCCTTAAAACGACCAAGCATTGCTCCCATCATATAGTAGGAAGCGCGAAGTTTCTTAACGGGACCATTAGGCATCGGCAGCGAGATAATATTTGTCGGATCAATTCTCATCTGGTTGCCTTCCCACGAAACGTTTGCACCAAGTTCTTCAAGAATTTCGGAATAAACGGCAACATCACTGAGTAAAGGTAAATTATCAAGTATAACTTCTGATTCGGCTAAGATCGCTGCCGGAATCAGTGCAATCGCACTGTTTTTAGCACCGCTGATCGTAACGGTACCTTGTAGTGGACGTCCACCACTAATCATTAATTTTTCCATAAGGTAAAGGGTCCCCCTAGAAATCACTTCTAGCCGAAAAAAAAGTTCTAATTGGCAAAGTTAGTATAACATATCCTCATCATGAAACAAAAATTGTATTAAAAATGGAAACACACCGACTAAGCGGTGTGTTTCCATTAGTAGCTATATTATTAATTTAAAGAGCAATCTTACGCTTTGTTGCTGGATCCAAACTCACGCATTTTTCCAATAACTGTTTCTTTGATTGCTTCACGTCCTGGTTGAATGAACGTACGAGGATCGTAAGCATCTGGTTTAGCAGCAAGAACTTCGCGAACAACTTTAGCGAATGCGATTTGGTTCTCCGTGTTTACATTAATTTTGGATGTTCCCAAAGAGATCGCTTTTTTGATGTCATGCTCAGGAATACCTGTACCACCATGAAGAACTAGTGGAGTATGAACTGCATTGCGGATTTCTTCCATTTCTTTAAATCCAAGGTTTGGTTCGCCTTTGTAAGGACCGTGTACAGAACCAAGAGCTGGAGCGAGTGTATCGATACCTGTTTCGTTAACGATGCGAACGCAATCGTCAAGTTTCGCGTACATTACTTCACCAACAACATCATCCTCTTGTCCACCAACGATACCAACTTCTGCTTCAACAGAAACACCTTTGGAATGAGCATATTCAACTACTTGTTTAGTGATTTGAACGTTCTCGTCGATTGGATGATGAGATCCGTCAATCATAACAGAAGTGAAACCTGCATCAATTGCTTCTTTACATTTATCGAAGCTGGAACCATGGTCTAGGTGAATCGCTACAGGCACGGAAATTTTCATGTCGTGAATAAGACCTTCCACCATTTTTACAACGGTGTAGAATCCGCCCATGTGACGAGCTGCACCTTCAGAAACACCAAGGATTACTGGAGATTTTTCTTGTTCAGCAGCACCCAAAATAGCTTGAGTCCACTCAAGGTTATTGATGTTAAATTGTCCAACTGCATATTTACCTTCGAGAGCTTTGTTCAACATGTCTGTCATAGATACTAATGGCATGGTTTAAATCCTCCTAGAATGATTGTTTGTCTATGGTTTAAAGCCGACTTCACATACGGGACTTATTATACCACATCCCATGTCAAATACTAAACATAGGTAATAAAAATAGCTGTGCTCTTTTCCACACGGGAAAAACCCACTACAAAAAATCCTGCCCAGGAAGACAGGACTTCATACACCTTCCTTGCTATGTGTTTACCCCGCTGAGCTGCATATTAACCGCAACACGCATCTCATCAATATCAAAAGGTTTCGTAAAATGCATAAGAGCACCTAGTTCTGTAGCTTCTTTAATCATATCTAGTTCTCCATATGCCGTCATCATAATCACTTTAATGGAAGGGTTCATTTCTTTGATATGTTTAAGAATCTCCAAACCATCCATTCCAGGGATTTTCATATCTAACAGGACGAGATCAGGCGTATGCTTCTCAACGATCTCAAGAGCAACCTTACCGTTAGCTGCCTGA
Source organism: Paenibacillus sp. Marseille-Q7038 (assembly GCF_965111595.1). Taxonomy (NCBI): domain Bacteria; kingdom Bacillati; phylum Bacillota; class Bacilli; order Caryophanales; family Paenibacillaceae; genus Paenibacillus; species Paenibacillus sp. Marseille-Q7038. The sequence goes on from NZ_CBCOOM010000002.1 coordinate 282,140, forward strand.
TAAGTTGTATACCCTTCACTGTTAAATACCTCCATGAGCAAAATTCGAATTCCATTTTGATCATCGACAATGAGCACCTTTTTATTATTCATCTAAACCTCCTGCAATCTTATCTATCGATTCTACCCGCTCATCATTCTTACCTAAATGACCATTAGGTTGTTTATTTAAAGATTCTACCTTTCTCTGATAAATCCTGCTTCTCTTGCTCAAACAAAAAAGACCCCTGACAGGGGTCTTTTATATCTATATAAATCAAAGCCCGATCTGGGACTTTGTTCCGATCTCTACAAGTTCTCTGAATGAGCAAGAGATGCTTTCACAAATTCACGGAAAAGAGGTTGCGGACGGTTTGGACGTGAAATGAATTCCGGATGGAATTGAACAGACAAGAACCAAGGATGGTCTGGCAGTTCCACAATTTCGACGAGACGGCCATCTGGTGAAGTACCAGAAATAACAAGTCCTGCATTTTCAATCATTTCACGATATTGATTGTTAAACTCGTACCGGTGACGATGTCTTTCGTATACCAGTTCATCTTGGTAGCATGCTGCTGCAAGAGAACCTTCTTGCAACTTACAAGGATATAGTCCCAGTCGCATCGTACCACCCAAATCTTCAATATCCTTTTGTTCAGGAAGAAGATCGATTACAGGGAACTCGGTAGAAGGATTAATTTCAGAGCTGTTTGCATCTGTGAGTCCTACAACAGAACGTGCATATTCAATTACAGATACTTGCATTCCAAGGCAAATGCCGAAGAACGGAATTTTATTCTCACGAGCATAACGGATAGCCGATACTTTACCTTCGATACCGCGATCACCAAAGCCGCCTGGCACCAAAATACCGCCGATTCCGTGTAGAAGCTCATCCACGTTCTCATCTGTAATTTCTTCTGCATTAACCCAACGAAGTTTAACATCTGCATTCGCAGCAAATCCCGCGTGGGAAAGAGATTCAACAACACTAAGATAAGCATCATGAAGGGCAACATATTTACCAACAATAGCAATCTCCACTGTTCTTTCTAACTTCTTGATTTGGCTAACGAGTTTCTCCCACTCGCTCATATCCGGCAAAGGAGTCGTCAGCTTCAAATGATTTACTACGATCTCATCAAGACCCTCATCACGTAAAATCAAAGGAACATCATAAAGAGTACTTGCATCGCGGCATTCCACCACAGCATGAGGATCAATATCACAGAAAAGAGCTAGTTTAGCCTTAACATCTGCAGAAAGCTCTCGCTCCGTACGGCAGACGATAACATTTGGTTGTATACCGATGCTACGCAGTTCTTTTACACTGTGTTGTGTCGGTTTTGTTTTGATTTCGCCAGCAGCTTTAATATAAGGAATCAAAGTAACGTGAATATACATTACATTGTCACGGCCTACATCACCTTTGAGTTGACGGATGGCTTCAAGATACGGCAGACTCTCGATATCGCCTACAGTTCCGCCAATTTCAGTAATAACAACGTCCGACCCTGCTTCACGACCTGCACGTAAAACACGTTCTTTAATTTCGTTCGTAATATGAGGAATAACTTGAACCGTACCACCCAGATATTCTCCGCGGCGTTCTTTACTAATAACAGATGAATAAACCTTACCTGTCGTCACATTGCTGTTCTTGGATAAATTAATATCAATAAAACGCTCATAGTGTCCAAGGTCAAGGTCTGTCTCCGCACCATCGTCTGTAACAAACACTTCACCATGCTGATAAGGACTCATTGTTCCTGGGTCAACGTTGATGTATGGATCAAATTTTTGAATAGTTACTTTAAGTCCTCTGTTCTTGAGCAATCTCCCAAGAGATGCAGCCGTAATCCCTTTACCCAGGGAAGAAACAACCCCGCCCGTCACGAAAATATACTTTGTTGTCACTACTAATACCCTCCTATAAAAGTCCGTTAAAATCAGGCGACATTATGATGTTATCCTAACCCATTTTTCAGGTTATCATCGTAAAAAAAGGGAAAATGCAAAAATTGCTTGCAAAAAAACATCCCGCCTCCACGATCGAGGCGGTCCATTTTTTTACCTATCAACTTCCCCTATAAAAAACAAAAAAGCACACCCGAAAAAACGGGGCACTTTTTTATATAAAAACAAGTGTAATTATTGTCGTTCAATCATAAGCCCATGCAATAGTTTACTCGTTTGCATGATCTTTTGTCAAGGATGTTCACAGACTTTATAAGACCAGATTATGGACTATTTTAACTCTTCTTCATCTTCTGAAGAATCATCGTCGTCTTCTTCCAGATCTTCTTCTTCATCAAGCTCTTCATCACCGATAATTTCTTCTTCCTCATCAGAGTCGTCATCAAAGAGATCTTCATCTTCGTCTTCATCTTCATCTGGGCTGTCGAAATCTTCTTTTTCACTTGTAAATGTGTCTAGTGTATCTTCTTCCTCAACATATTCCTCATCATCATCATCGTCGTCATTGATAATTCTTGGACGTTTCGTACCTGTTACGCCGTCCTCAGACTTATCTATTGGGTACCAACGCTTCAGACCCCAAAGATTGGTTCCTACATAGGCAAAACGACCATCAATATTGATTTCGGTATATAGCTGAGCGATGACATCATTTGCTTCTGTAGCATTCAAACCACGCTGTTTAGCTACCTCTTGCATAAGATCACGGTAGTACATAGGTGTATTGACTGCTTTCAGTACCATAAATGCCAAGTCAACTAACGGCATCTCACGAATTTGCTCTGGATCTAATTTTAATTTGAGTGAGGTACTCACTTGCGGACACTTCCTCTCACACATAATTCACTGACTTTTTTCGTTTCAATAACTTGGATCTATATCTAACATATCCATTAACAAACATAAGTAAAACCTATTTAGCACTAAAATGCAAGTTTTATGTAAGGAGATTATCTTCAAAAATATTTCCGCTTCTCTCAAAGCGAATCCTAAGATAAAAAAGACGGAGGTCCCTCCCCCGCCTTCTGACTGTATCCGCCCTGAAGAAATCCTCTTCTACGGGTCCCCGCAAGAGCTATGAAGCTCTCCATGTATAGTATGAGTATATTTCCATTTTGACACGAACCAAAGGGCCTATTTATCAGAAAAAACAGGCAAGTTTCCCATGCGGCTTGGATGTGTCCCTCATAGTATACCTCAAGCATGGCATCCAGAGGGGGACTTCCCAAAATGGACTATTCCACATTTTTGAAAATGATCCATAATGAAATTGAACACACCTCCCGCCCAGCCGGAAGACATCAAATTATTCGTTTTATGAAACCACACCAATACTGGGATTGCCTAGATCAGTTGCGTAAAATGAAACCTTCCCTCAGCAAGCTCCAGTATATCCGTGCCTCGCACTTAATAAGAGCGCTCATTGTCCCTCTCCCCTCCTCCGCAAGGCTAATTCACTCTCACAGCGAAGTTACTATTGAACAGGACACCCAAATCAAGGTTCACTCCGCATCCGCTCGAATCCCAAAACCAGAAAACAGTCTGGGCGTTCCTTGGGGAGTAAAACAAATCCGAGCTCCTAAAGCATGGTCTACTTCAACGGGACATAAAATTAAAATTGCCGTTATTGATACTGGAGCTGATTATCAGCATCCTGATCTTAGACATTCATTAGCCAGAGGAATCAATTTGCTGAATAGGAACATGCTCCCGCTTGATGATAACGGACATGGGACTCATATTGCAGGAACGATCGCAGCAGCCAACAGTGTGGAAGGAATTATAGGTGTGGCACCAAGATCCGTTATTTATCCGGTTAAGGCTTTTGACAATCAAGGCTCTGCCTATGTATCGGATATCATTCTAGGGATTGACTGGTGCGTCCGTAATCGAGTAGATATCATTAACATGAGCTTTGGTATGAGAACCAAGAGCAAGGCACTCCTGGATGTCGTTAACAGAGCCACCAAACAAGGTATTGTTATCGTCGCTTCTTCAGGAAATGACGGCAAACGAAGAAGCATAGATTATCCAGCAAGATACACTCAAACGATTTCGGTTGGAGCATCAGATGAGAATCGGCATATAGCCGATTTCAGCAATCGAGGTCCACATGTTGATATTTATGCACCTGGGAAAAATATAAATTCCTGCTGGGTACAGGGAAAATATCATGAAATGAGCGGAACATCGATGGCAACTTCACATGTAAGCGGAGCGATCGCGTTACTTATGGCGGAAAGACCCGGCTTAACTCCTGATGAGATCAAGAATCTAATTAGGAAAACAGCAACCCCTTTGCGTTCCCGTAAGGCCACAAGAGGGGCCGATCAAGGAGGAGAACTGCATGCACTGCGCCTTCTTCGGGAAGGGATGAAACTATGAATTTTATAAACGGCTTAATCGTACCTAACTATGATAGTTTCATAGGAACTTAAAACCACAAAAAACCCTCCCGTTCAAGGGAGGGTTTTACATATTTCCATAGAGTACTTAAACCTGCTTACATTTTCTCCGGAGCACTTACGCCGACAAGTTTCAGAGCATTCTTAATTACGATTCGCACTGCACCGAGCAGAGCGAGACGAGCTTGTGTTTGTTCTGCATCATCCGTAATCACTCGTTCAGCTTTATAATAACTGTGGAACATAGAAGCCAGTTCATATACATAACGTACGATACGGTGTGGTGCATGTCCTTTTGCTGCGGTTGCAATTTCTTCAGGAAACTCGCCAAGCTTGCGAAGCAAGTTGTATTCATGTTCTGAAGTCAGTTTGGACATATCAACATCACGCACTGGATAAATCGTTATTCCTTGCTCTTCAGCCTGACGATACACGCTGCATACACGAGCATGCGCATACTGAACATAGAATACGGGATTCTCATTCGACGTAGAAATCGCCAGATCCATGTCAAAATCAAGATGAGAATCCATACTGCGCATTGTAAAGAAGTAGCGAATTGCGTCTACTCCCACTTCTTCCATTAAATCTTCCATTGTTACAGCTTTACCTGTACGCTTGGACATCTTCACTTTCTCACCGTCTTGGAACAGGCTGACCATTTGAGCAATCAAAACAATCAATTTATCTGGATCATTACCGAGTGCTTCCATTGCTGCTTTCATTCTTGGAATATATCCATGGTGATCGGCGCCCCAAATATTAATCATGGTGTCATATCCGCGAGCATATTTATCCCGGTGATAAGCAATGTCTGGAGTCAGATAAGTATAGGTACCATCATTCTTAATGAGTACCCGGTTCTTGTCATCGCCATACTTCGTAGTTTCGAGCCAAGTTGCTCCTTCTTCTTCGAAAATCTCATTCCGTTCTCGGAGTTCATCCAGTGCGTTAAGTACTGCACCGTTATCATAAAGTGAAGTCTCACTAAACCAATTGTCGAAGGATACACGGAATCGTCCTAGATCACGTTTGATTTTATCTAGCTCTTTCTCCAAACCATAATCTCTAAAAAATGCGGATCGGTCGCTTGGGCTCATTTCAAGGAGAGCGGGACCTTTCTCCGCAATTAATTCCTTAGCAAAACCACGGATATCGGCACCGTGGTATCCGTCTTCCGGCATCTCAACTTCTTGACCCAGCTCTTGAAGATAGCGAGCTTCGATAGACTTACTAAGGTTGAACACTTGGTTACCAGCGTCATTAATATAGTACTCACGAGTGACTTCATAACCTGCAAAGTCAAGCACATTACAAAGAGCATCGCCTACAGCTGCACCGCGGGCATGACCTAGATGAAGGCTTCCTGTTGGGTTCGCACTAACAAACTCAACTTGAACTTTACGTCCTTCTCCCAGATTAACGCGGCCATAATCATCCCCTTGTTCTTGAACAAGTTCAACGATAGGATACAAGAAACTTTTCGTTAAACGAAAATTAATGAATCCTGGTCCCGCGATTTCTGCTGATTCAATCCCTGCTTCTGAAAGATTCAGATGTTCAATGATTTGTTCAGCGATCATGCGAGGGTTTTTCTTAGCTATACGAGTAAGCTGCATCGCCGCATTTGTTGCAAGGTCTCCATGATTCTTATCTTTTGGTACTTCGAGTACAATGTTCGGCATTTCTTCCGATGTAACCAGCCCTGCAGAAAGTATGGCTTCTTGAATTCCTTTAGTTACCTGCTCGTTAATTAGATCGAGTGGATTGCGTGTCATGATTTTATTGATCCTCCTGAATTTCTATACTAATAGACAATTGTCCTGATTGTTCCTCAAATACATATAAATCATAGCTGAACGAAATCTTCCCCGATAAATTCGACAAGGATAGAGACAGCTCTTTCGTATCGGTAGATAAAGCAAAGGAACTAAAAGGTGAACGATAAAAACCTGGCAGCCTTTTTCCCAGTTCAAATGTTTGCTCTGATTCTACACCACCGTGCCGAATCAACTTTACACTGTTGTCTGTTATCTTCACCGTATTACGAATAGGTTCACTTCCAGGCAGCTGTTCTTCTTCCACATATCGTACATATAAGGCATTGCCTTTCCGTAAAGCTTCACCCACAACCTGCTGATTTACTTTCTCACCATCAGCGACACTGTGAATTTGGAGTTTGACAGGACTCCATACTGACATTATTTTCTTCTCCCATCTATTCATAGGCGTACTTTCTTCATTCATCTCTTATATATTCTATATAGTTTACCGATATTGTTCAAATTTAAATCCTGCCTATAGCTACAAAAAGAACCTGTTTTTTAGTGGAAACAAGGAATTTATGCCCGGCACACATAAAAACACCCCTTAAATCCCTGACTATTAAAAAATCAGGAGGTTTAAAGGGTGTAGTCTTTACGAAGATTTCTTATCTGCGTAATAAATAAAATGTGAAAGTAAGAAGTTTACTTCACAAATCCAAGCAACATTTCACGAAGGAGCTTCGCTGCCACAATCGGAGTCTGCTGTGTAGGATCATAGATTGGAGCCACTTCTACCACGTCGAAACCTACCACATTCACATCGGATCCAGCAATCGCATGGATTGCTTCCAGAAGCTCTTTAGAGGTAATTCCGCCTGCCTCCGCTGTACCCGTTCCCGGTGCTGCAGAAGGATCAAGCACATCAATATCAATGGTAACGTAGACAGGTCGATTGCCCATAGAAGGAAGTTCTTTTTTCAAAGGCTCGGCCACATCGAACGGATGGAAGTTAATATGCTCGCGCGCATACTGGAACTCTTCTCTTGAACCAGAACGGATACCAAATTGATAGACATTCTTTCCACCCATAAGCTCAGCAGCTTTACGAATTGGAGTAGAGTGAGAGAGCGGTTCTCCTTCATACTGATCACGAAGATCAGCATGAGCATCAATATGAATGATCGCAAGATCAGGATATTTTTTATAGGTTGCTTCAATTACCGGCCAAGTCACGAGATGCTCTCCGCCGAGACCCACTGGAATTTTATTATCCGCAAGCAGACCTTCTACATATTCACGAATGACATCAAGACTGCGGCTTGCATTCCCGAAAGGAAGCAGCAAATCTCCCGCATCATAATAATTCAGATCTACAATACTTTTATCGAGGTAAGGGCTATACTCCTCAAGTCCAACCGAAGCCTGACGAATATGTGCCGGGCCAAAACGGGAACCTGGGCGGAAGCTAACGGTGTAATCCATAGGCATGCCATAAATAACAGCTTTGGCACCCGCATAATCTTCAGAACTGCAGATAAACACGTTGCCTGAATAGGCTTGATCAAGCTTCATTCGTAAAAGACCTCCTCTATTTAATCAAATCTTCTACAAATTTAGGCAGTACGAATGCTGCTTTGTGAAGACGCGGTGTATAGTATTTTGTATCAATTTCAGGAATTGAACTCTCATCCACTTCAAGCGGATCATATTTCTTGCTTCCCAAGGTAAATGTCCACAATCCGCTTGGATAGGTTGGAATATTCGCAGCGTACACACGAACAATCGGGAAAACTTCCTTCACGTCTTTGTTCACACTTTGAATTAGATCTGCCTTAAACCAAGGATTGTCTGTTTGAGCAACAAAAATACCATCCTCTTTCAGCGCTTCATAAATCCCTTGATAGAAACCGCGTGTAAAGAGATTCGCTGCAGGACCTACTGGTTCCGTGGAATCTACCATAATAACATCATAAGTATTCTTATGATCATGAATGTGCATAAAACCATCGTTTACAAGCACTTCAACACGAGGGTTTTCTAGCCCACCCGCAATGCTTGGCAAATATTTTTTGGAATATTCAATAACTTTTCCATCGATATCAACCAGAACTGCCTTTTTCACCTGAGGGTGTTTCAGCACTTCACGAATAACTCCACCGTCTCCGCCGCCAACAACAAGAACTTGTTCTGGGTTTGGATGTGTATATAGAACCGGATGCGCAACCATTTCATGATATACGAATTCGTCTTTTTCTGTTGTCATTACCATACCATCAAGTAAGAGCATGTTGCCGAACTCTTCGGTTTTTACCATAGCCAAATCCTGAAAATCTGTTTTCTCACTTACATAAGTCTCTTTAATCTTCATTGTAATACCAAAATTTTCAGTTTGTTTCTCCGTAAACCACAATTCCATCGTTAACTACCTTCTCTCGAATAGAATAAGTGTTCAGCCGTCATATGATCGCCGTAAAATGGCCCTATATAGCAAGGGTTTCCTATGATTTAGGCCAGCTCAGCTGGAGTTCTCCATCGTAAACAGCGTTTACGAAGCGATATGGAAAAGACGTTCCTGGCTCGCACCAGTATGAATTCCGTTTCACTTCTAAATATTGTACTAAACGTTTGTGCCTTTAAACGCACTTTTGCATTATACGTTAAATCCGAAATAACTGTAAAGATATTGTGAAGAATATCACTCCGTAACTTTTGACTCGTCTTTTTCATCCACTGATACTTCTTCTTCCTCTGTTAAAATACGCTTCTTCCCTCGAAGGACAGGGGCTAGTGCATCGTGAACTGTTCCTTTCCAGAGCGGGACATCTGTACGATAGGCCGCCCGAGCATTAAGATGACCAGCAACAGGCGCTGTCATAAACACAAACAGAATACCTAATAGAAGCCTTGCACTTATATACCCGTCAAATACAATGAAAAACAAGAAACTACCAAAAAGGATACATAGAATCCCAAGTGTTGTACTCTTTGTCGCTGCATGAGCACGGAGATAAACATCAGGAAGTCGAATAAGTCCAAAGGCGCTCAGTACACTGATGATAGAACCAAACAGAACTAAGAGCCCGATGAGTATACTAAAGATCGTCATCATTTTCGAGTACGACCCCCCTTTCGATAAATCTTGCAAAGGCAACGGTACTAATAAAAGCCAAGATGCCAATAAGCAAAATAATATCTACATAAGCCTGTGTATGAAGCAGCATGGAGAGAACTGCCACACTTCCTATGAGCTGAATCCCTATGGTGTCGAGTGCAGTAATTCGATCTGCCATAGAAGGACCTTTTAGTATCCGATAGAGACAGCCTAGTATTGAGATACCTAATAGAAGCAAAGAAATGTTTAGAATCATCTGTAGCATTATCTCGTCACCTCCATTATGGCTTTTTCAAAGGAATTCCGAATGCTTGAAACCATTTCCTCTTCTTCAGACATATTAAAGGCATGGATATATAACGTACGTTTATTTTTTGAAATTTCCAGCGCAAGCGTTCCCGGAGTTAAGGAGATGAATAGAAACAAAAGCATAATTTCAAAATCCGAAGTCAGCTCCGTCCGATACTTAAAAGTACCCGGGGTAATATCGAGCTTTGGTTTAAGTATTGCGCCAATCACCTGAAATGACGAACGGAATAGTTCGACCAGAAGCAGTTTCAGCAGCTTAATGACAGCCCAGATCCGAACAATATAGAACGGAGTAGGGAAAAAGCGCCGGAAGATTCCAATGATCAAAAGACCTAGAACATATCCCGTTACGAAACCGGCTCCCGTCCAGGATTGATTCAGAAGCATCCATAAGAAGGCGATGATCAAATTAAGTATGATTTGTCGTGCCATCAATCACCACTCCTTCAAAACGTTATCGATATAAAGATTAGGATCTATCAGTACGTGTGCTGCTGTAGAGAGCGCAGGATAGAGAACTTCAGCAAATACCCCTATACCAATGATCAGTATAAACAGGAACCCGGACGGAACAAGCAGTCGATTCACGGAAATCTGTGTGGTCCCTCCGTGGATCGTCTTATCACTGCCCCAGAATGCATAGATGAACACCCGCAGCACAGAGTACAGCATAATAAAACTTGCAATGACAGCAATGGCTGTAAGTCCATAGAGACCTGCATCAAGTCCGCCTTCAAATAACATCAGTTTACCTGGAAATCCACTCAGTGGCGGCACTCCGGCAAGAGCAAGCGCGGTAACAAAAAACATCCATCCGAGTACAGGATATTTCTTAATCATCCCGCCCATATTGTTCAAGTTAGATGTACCCGCAGCAGCAATGAGTGCTCCTCCAAGTAAAAAGAGCAGTGATTTAATAATCATGTCATGTACGAGATAAAACATCAGACCTTCAAGTGCCAGCTTATTACCTGCAGCCATACCAAAAGCAACAAATCCAACACCAGCTACGACATTGTACACAAGTATTTTGTTAACGTCTTTATAAGCAATTGCTCCAATAACCCCAAGCAACATCGTCGCTCCTGCCATCCAGCCTATAATGACGTTTGTAAATTCCGGATCATGATAGAAGATTAACGTAAATACTCTTACGATGGCATAAAGGCCTACTTTGGTCAGCAAACCAGCGAATAAGGCAGTAACAAGAGCCGGCGGCGCTGCGTACGATCCAGACAGCCAGAAAAAGAGAAACAGCCCCGCTTTAATGCTGAAAATTAGCAAGAACAATAAAGCAATGACACCTAAAATCCCATCTTGACCTACTTCAGCTACCCGTACAGACAGATGCGCCATGTTAATGGTTCCTGTTACAGAGTACAAATATCCAATAGCTACGACGAGTAAAGATGACGAAACCATATTAATAAGCACATATTTCAATGACTCTCTAAGCTGACGTTCCGTATTCCCCAGAACCAAAAGCGCATAGGAGGAAATCAGCATCAGCTCGAAGCAAACAAACAAATTAAATAGATCACCTGTTAGAAAAGATCCATTTACACCTGCCATTAAAAATTGAAAAAACACATAAAAGTGATGTTTCTCGCGCTCTTCTGTAATGCTGTGAAACGCATAAAAAGTACAAGCTACAGAAATAACGGAAGACACCAACACTAATAAGGAAGCAAGTGTATCTGCAACAAATACGATGCCGTATGGAGCTGCCCATCCCCCCATATTAAGAACCTGGAGTCCTGATGTGGACACCGTATAGAATAAAAAGGCGGTAACCAAGAGCGTAATTATAGAACCAATTCCGCTGATCACGCGCTGCATCCGGACTGATTTCATAAAGAGAATGAGCAAAATTCCGGTTAGTACAGGCAAGAAGATCGGTAGAACAACCGCATTATTCATATTTCGGCCCCCTTACTTCTTCCATATCGTCTGTCTTTAACTTCAAATAGGATCGATACGCAAGGACGAAAAAGAATGCCAAAAGTCCAAAGTTAATAACAATGGATGTTAGAATTAATGCCTGTGGCAGCGGATCTACATAGTTCTCGGCCTTCTCCCCTAAAAGGGGAGGTGCGCCCGTCTTAAGACGGGCCATGGTCATCAGAAGTAAGTGTACGCCATGAGTTAACAAGGAAAGACCTAGTACAAGACGAAGTAAACTCCTTGAAAGAATTAAATACACCCCTATAGCAAACAGGATACCTACGGTAACACTCATAATAATTTCCATAACTAACGGTCCTCCCCGATCTGTAAGATGATCGTCATGGTGACACCCAAGACAGCCATAAACACCCCTGTCTCAAATATAGTAGCTGTCGTTAATTCCACTTCTCCTAGCAAAGGAATATCGAAGTATCCAAAAGCCTGACTCATAAACGGTAAGTCAAAGACAAAGGAACCAGCTGCTGTTGCCAAAGAGATCAAGAGTCCCCAGGCGATAACTGTACGATAATCTACGGGCAGAATCCGGCGAAGAGTATCTGAATTAAACGCAATGGCTAAAAGAACTAAAGCGGATGCGGTAACCAGTCCACTAATAAAGCCCCCGCCTGGTTGATGATGTCCTGCAAAGAACAGATAGAGTGCAAAGATAAGAATAATAAACACGATAATTTTGGTACTCATCTGTAGGAACACATCATTACTGCGAAGTGGAACACTGTTCCAACTCTCTGGATTTGAGTTGCTTCTCTCTTCTTCCGTTGAATCCTGCTTCTCCTTTGCGTGTGTATGATGAGAAGATCCTAAGTCTTTTCCATTCAAATTCAGATTAATCATGGAATAAATAGCAAGTGCTGCTACGCCTAAGACCATAATCTCAAGCAATGTATCGAAACCTCTAAAATCAACCAGCAGTACATTAACAATATTTTTTCCGCCTGCTAGGTTGTAACTTTCTGCGGTATAGAATTCAGATATGGTTTCGAGCTGTGTCGTCCCACTGGCAGCAAGAGCAATCAGCATGACAATAATACCTACTCCAATAGAAATGATCAGATTTACAGATTTATATTTCTTGCTCGATTTCGGCGTAAGTTCAGGAAGATGATAGAAGCACAATAGGAAAAGTGCTACGGATACGGTCTCCACAACCATCTGCGTCAAGGCGAGATCTGGGGCACGGAATAACACAAAGAACAAACTAACCAGATAACCAACTGCTCCTGTCAAAATAACAGCCGATAAGCGATGTTTAGCAAAAGGTATACAAATTGCGGTAACGACGAGACCGATAAGTAAAATCGTTTCGTACAACATAAAGGAATCATAACCACTGAAATTCCATTCAATATCCGTTGCATGGTAGAAACCGTAGCTGATCAACACGATCATAAATACAAAGATATAAATGAGATAGTTCCGAACTGAACCATTCATATAGGTTTGAGTCCAGCGTTTAGAAAATCGATGCAACGCTCGAAATATAGAATGATAACCCTTATTGATGGTATAAACAGGGATGTACTCTTCATACACCGTTTTCCAGCGGGGTAATAATTTATAAGAGATCACACCCAGTACAACGACTCCTACCGTCATCCATAATTCTGGAGTAAAACCATGCCAGAGATACAAATGAACGTCAAACCTTTCCCCTTCAGCGAGGAGTGGAGATAATACGGAAGCCATTGCCGGTTCAATAATTGACGAGGATAAGATGTCAGGATAAATACCGGTGATTACTACCATAGATATAAGAATAAGGGGAGGAACCAACATTCCAATTGGAGCTTCATGCAGCTTTTGGAGTGGAGTATCTGTTTTGTTCTTACCAAGGAAGGTACGAAACACAATAACGAGTGAATAAATAAACGTCATTACACTACCGATCCAGGCAAGTACAGGAAAAATGATCCCCCATGTGCCAAGGTTAAATATAGAAAAATCTGCTGCTTCAAGTGTCGCTTTGAAGAACATCTCCTTACTAACAAATCCATTAAATGGCGGCAGACCCGCCATAGAAAAGGTACCGATCAGTGCAACGGTAAATGTAAGCGGCATAATCGTAATTAACCCGCCCAGTTTCCGGATATCACGTGTACCCGTCTCATGATCCACAATCCCTGCCATCATAAATAGGGAGCCTTTAAACAGCGCATGATTGAACAAATGTAGTAATCCTGCCATTGTAGCTGTGGTATAAAGCAGAGACTCTGAGCCATAACCAAAGTAGAGTGCCGCTGAGCCTAGTCCAAACAAAGACATAATTAGCCCCAGCTGCGATACGGTGGAATACGCCAAGATTGCCTTTAAGTCTGTTTTCTTTATGGCAATCAGTGCACCATACACCATCGATATCGTCCCCACCGAAGAGATGATCCAAAACCAAGTTGCTTCTCCGCCAAAAACGGGTGTAAACCTGGCAACAATATAAATCCCTGCTTTGACCATGGTTGCCGAGTGTAAATAGGCACTAACGGGTGTTGGCGCCTCCATTGCATCAGGCAGCCAAACATGGAACGGAAACTGCGCTGATTTGGTAAAAGCTCCTAATAAAATTAAAATAAGAGCCGGAACAAATAAATGATGTTCCGCAATATTAGATACAGATGCGATCGTCTCCCGAATACTGTAGGATCCGCTGATCAAATATAGCAAGATAAATCCAGTTAACATGGCGAACCCGCCAAAAACAGTAATCAGGAATGATTTACTCGCGCCGCGGATCGACGCTTCTTTCTTGTGATGAAAAGCGATAAGTAAAAAAGAAGCGATACTTGTTAGTTCCCAGAATCCATACAAAACCATCATATTATCTGAAAGAACGACACCAAGCATGGCACCCATAAACAAGAGCAAATATAGATAGAAACGATGCAAAGCCTGATCCTGTTTCATATAATAGATAGAATACAGTACAACTAAAGAGCCAATCCCTGTAATAAGCAGCGTTAACATGAGGCTTAATCCATCCAGTATAATGGTGAAATTAATTCCAAGGGATGGCATCCAATCTATCGATTCATTAATCAAATTCCGGTTACTTATTTGTGGAATCAGGCTAAGAAAGTAGATAAATAAGACAAGCGGGATGGGTAGAACTGCCCAGCCCAAGTGAAAGCTACGAGACAAACGTTTCATAAAAGCTATCCCAACTCCAGCAAGAATGGGGAGCAGAATGGCCGCATGAATCAAGTACACAAATACACCCCCTATGTAAAGTAAAGAATCGAAAATCTTAGAGCCGAGTTAGCATGAACTAGACTTTATGTTAACCTTTACCCTAAATACCTATGCTGAGAATCTGTACAAATCGTGAATAATGGATGAATTGTATTCCCATAATGAAATATAAGGCTGTTTTTTTAGAAAGGAGACCTATGTGATGCCAGAATCTACAGATCAGTCAAAAACGCAATCCTCTCGCACCAAAAAGATTCTGAAGTGGTTAGCAGGAATAACCGTACTGGGTCTGATATTTGCTGTTGTACTTCTTGTCTATCTATATGCAACTAGTCTTCCTCTTGCAGATAATGACCATAACTCCAGGCTCTTTGATATAGATGGTGAAGTTATTGCCACGTTCTCTCCCGAAGGGAAAGATTCGATTCCGGTCAAGCTAGATCAAATCTCACCTGATCTTACCCAAGCCACCATTTCAGTAGAAGATCGAAAGTTCTATTCTCATTTTGGGTTCGATTTAAAAGGAGTGGCTCGTGCCATTTTTGTAAATATAAAAGAGATGAACATGTCCCAAGGGGCTAGTACGATCACACAGCAAATGGCAAGGAACTTGTATCTGTCTCATGAAAAAACATGGTCTCGAAAAATTAAAGAGGCTATATACACGGCACAACTTGAAATGAAGTACACCAAAGATGAAATTTTACAAATGTATCTTAATGAAATCTACTATGGCCATGGCGCCTATGGTATTGAATCTGCAGCACAAATGTATTTTGGCAAATCTGCAGCCGATTTAAATTTAGCGGAAAGTGCACTGCTTGCCGGTATCCCAAAAGGACCGACATATTACTCTCCCTACAACAATATGAAAAAGGCGAAAGATCGACAGAAAGTTGTGCTGACTTCAATGGTCACTACCGGATCCATCACGCAAGAGCAGGCTGATGAGGCTTATAATGAAATGCTTGATATCAAGCCAAAAAGTCAGCCAAAGACAAATGAAAAAGCATCCTATTTCCGCGACTATATTCGAAACGTAGTTGTTAATGATCTGGGAATAGATTCAGCGAAATTGGAACATGGCGGTCTTAACATTTACACCACTCTAGATATGCAGATGCAAGAAGCTGCTGAAGAAACAGTGGCTAGTGGAATGGATAAGGAAAGTGATCTTGATGTAGGTTTAGTATCCATTGATCCGAGAAATGGATATGTAAAGGCCATGGTCGGGGGAACAGACTACAACTCCAGTCAGTATAACCATGCCCTGGCGGATAATAGGCAGCCAGCGTCCTCTTTTAAACCGATTATGTACTTGGCTGCCATTTCCTCAAAACAGATGACAGCTATCTCACAAATCGATAGTAAACCGACGGTGTTCAAGTACGATAATGATCGTAAAACGTATGAGCCAAAAAACTTTGGCGATAAGTACCTTGGACCGATAGATATGAGAAAAGCGATTGCCGTCTCTGATAATATTTATGCGGTGAGTACTCTTATGCAAATCGGAACCGACCCTGTTATTGAAATGGCCAAGAAACTGGGGATTACGAGTTCACTTAATCCCGTTCCTTCGCTGGCGCTGGGTACATCGCCTGTCAGTCCTTTTGAGATGGCTGCAGCCTATTCAGTTCTCGCTAATGAGGGACTTCGGAATGCCCCTATCGCCGTGCTGAAGATTACGGACGCAGCAGACCGAATTGTGTACAAAGTGCCAGAACAAACACCCGAACAAGTGGTAGACTCTGCTTCTGCTTATGTAGTGACAAGCCTCCTTGAAAGCGTCTTTGATACAGGGGGAACCGCTCACCGCGTAGCAGATAAGATTAAGAGACCGGTTGCCGGAAAAACAGGTACCACAAGTTCAGATGCTTGGCTTGTAGGCTATACACCGGAATTATCAACAGCAGTATGGGTAGGATATGATAGTAATCAGGAGATTACTACAGCTGAAAGCCGAAGAGCCGCTCCTATTTTTGCAGAGTATATGGAAAAAGCGCTGAAAAACGTTCCACCGAAAATATTCCCGGTTCCTGAAGAAGTTGTTAGTGTCTATATTGACCCTTCTACCGGAAAACTTGCTGGAGAAAACTGTGAAAGTCGCAGACTTGAAGTTTTTGTTCGTGGCACAGAGCCTACGGAATACTGTGATGAACATGAAGCAGAACCGAGTTCAGACGGAGAAGAAGAAATTCAAAATGACCGAGATGACTCCTGGTGGAATCACTTCAAACGTTGGTGGACGAATTAAGGATCAAACCTTTTTTAGTTATTACAATATAAAGAGGGCTTCGGCTAGATGCCGAAACCCTCTTCTTTTTTACCATTTAGTTCGTCTCTAGTGCCTGTTTGAGCTCATCTGGAGCTGCATTCCACCAGTCTTCATTATGAGAAATAAGCAGATGCTTTAATGCTGCCTTATCTTCATTTCCCAGCTCATCTAACATGATACGACGCTTCATTGCATAATCCATCTTGTTTACATGATCAGCGAGAATCTTCCAACCGCGTTTAGCTTCCGTATCAATCAACATCTCACACGCCGTTGCTCCCGCATACAGCTGACCTTCCGCAGTGCGATCTACGGCTACCCACACTAACCATACTTGCCGCCCATTTGGTACATCTGCTTTTTCCGTAGAAAATTTAATTCCACGTTCCACCTTACTCTTTGCATGCATCGCACCAATATCAATGGTAGCAACGCCTCCATCAATGATAACAGGGGAGACATTGTTCAAATCAATCGAACCTGAACCGAAACCTTTATGCTTACTCTTGCTGTTTACAATATTTAAGGCAATTTGTTTCTTGCCAATTTGACCGTTTTGCTCCATTTTTATGGCCTCCAAAAGTTGATACCAATATTTTAACTAATAATTCTCCGCTTGCAAACATATACATGCCTTAGATGCTTGTCAAGTGGGAGGTATTTAACGTATGACCCCAGTTCGCGCGAAAATGGTTCTATCCTCTGTTCTTGCTATTTGTGTTCTCGGCGGCACACTGCTGCTCAGTTTAAGCCAAGCTCCATCTACGCAATCTGCTCTTACGCGGATACCGGGCAATATAAATGCCCCAGTACCTGCGCCCACAGGGGAAATTGTACAGACACCGTTTGCCGAGGTGCTTAGTGACCGAGTCGTTGAATATCACATTGATGTTCAACTAACAGAAGACCACGTCCTGAAAGGTACTTCTACCTTAACATGGACTCATCCGGGTAAAAAAACGGTGAGCGAGCTTTATTTTCATTTGTACCCCAATGCGTTTTCCTCAGATGAGACAACCTTTATGAAAGAATCAGGAGGCAAACTCAGAGGAGATGCGATGCCGAAAGATGGATATGGTTCTATGAATCTTACGGAAATTAAAACACCAGACGGTCTTTCTCTCCTCCATCGCATTCAATATGTGCAGCCGGATGACGGAAATATACACGATAAGAGTCTGGTCAAAGTCCGTTTGCCAAAGCCTGTAAAAGGAGGCGAATCCATTACCCTCCACATGTCTTTTGAAGTCGATATGCCCCAAATCTTTGCAAGGATGGGGACGGCAGATAACTTCGTTATGGCAGGACAGTGGTTTCCCAAACTAAGTGTTTATGAACCAGTCGGAACACGCAACCGTAAGACTGAAGGTTGGAATTTGCATCAATATCATGGTAATTCCGAATTTTACTCAGACTTTGGGATTTATAGTGTACGCATCGAGGTGCCTGCTAATTATACCGTAGCAGCAACCGGTTTCCCAACCAAACCTTATTATAAACAGAATGGTCAGCGTATTTATCAGTTCTATGCTGACGATGTTCATGACTTTGCTTGGGCCGCTTCCCCCGACTTTGTTGTGGTAGATGAACCGTTCTCTGCACCAAATGTGCCCGGAGTCCGAATCAAGCTTTTTCTAGACCCTGCACATGCTGATCTTAAAGACCGCTACTTGTATGCAGCCAAATCTGCACTTTCTAATTTTAGCAAATGGTACGGTAAGTACCCGTATTCCACATTATCCATCGTAGTACCTCCCAAAGCAGGGAATGGTGCCGGCGGAATGGAGTATCCTACCTTGATCACCGCCTTTGGCGCAGATGATACATCACCTGGTTATGAGCTGGAGCGAACGGTCATTCATGAGATTGGACATCAGTACTTCTATGGCATGATCGCAAGTAATGAGTTTGAAGAAGCATGGCTTGATGAGGCCTTTACCTCCTATGCTGAGGACCGCTTAATGGAACAAGAGTATGGTATTTCGTCCAACATTCCATTGCAGTCCGGTTATATTACCTCTCCTGCCTCCCTCACGCAGGAAGCATGGAAATATGATTCACAACAGCATTATGCAGAAAATGTGTATACCCGCGGAAAGCTCATCTTGCGTGCTATTGAACAGCAGATCGGCATCAAAAAAATGGACAAAGTAATGTCTACCTATGCCGCCAAGTATCGTTTTAAACATCCGACAACGAAAGATTTCCAGACCGTTGTAGAACAAGTTACCCGCAAGTCATGGGCTAATTTCTTTGATCAATATGTATACAGCAACATGATGGCTGACTTTGCCGTAGACTCGATTTCAGTTCAGGATCAGAGTACAGAAACGGAAACGAACTATATCTCAACCGTAAAATTGACGAAGAAAGCAGGAGACTACGCCAAAATCCCAGTGGTGTTTGCCTTTAAAGATGGTCATATGATTCGCAAAGAGTGGAACGGCAAAGATGCAAATATTATCTACAATCTTACGTATAAGGAACCTATAGAATGGGTCATGGTAGATCCTTCCTACTCAATCGCCATTGAGAATAAACATATAAATAACTATATGAGCGCTGAAGTAGAAGAAGAGATACAGACTCGGTTTAATATCAGTATTACGAAACTGATTGAGACCCTGCTTGGAAGTCTGTCATGGTGAGGTGTAGTCGATGAAAGTTTATATATCAGAAGGATTCAAGTCTATGAGAGAGCATTATTTTGTCGTATTGTTTCTTTTTATATACCAACTGGTCTGGGGAATGTTTCTTTATAAGATTGTTTCTTCTGCTGTGGTGCCTCTGTTGATGCGCTATCCGGATCCTCCGCCTCACGAGCTCAGTAAGGTGCTGTTTTGGATGGAAGGTCAGCTTAGTTTATCGGTAAGCCCGCTCGTTCATCAGTACGCCTGGCTGCTCGTCCTTATGTTCCTCATTCGAATGCTAATGACCCCGCTCATTCGGGCGGGATTACTTCACAGTCTGCATCAACAAGCGAATGCAGCAAAAGGTCTGGCTTTCTTTCAAGGCATTAAGCAACACTGGAAAAAAACATCTCTCCTCTATTTTATAGAGGTCATACTATTACTCATCCCTGCTTACTGGATTGTTCCTGTTATTCTTCCGAACCTTATTACAGCTATTTATAATTTGTCTGTTCTTACCAAAATCATTCCTTACCTTCTCTTATGGATGATCTACGGCTATGCAGTAAAGCAGCTGCTGCTTTACTGTCAGATTGGAGTTATTGGGAAACGCAGCGGATCGGTGTCTATATGGATCTGTATCCGGTATGCCGTTCCAGTAGCCTTGGTCTCCCTTTTGCTCGGTTTCATTACCCTTGCGATATTTGGTTCATTCACAGCCGTTTCATTCATTTGGACAGGACTTCTAGCTCTGGTTCTACAGCAATCCTATCATCTCATTCGATCCATTATGAATGTATGGAAAATCAGCTCTCACTTCAGTCTCTGGTATTCAAAAAGCAGCTCTGATAACTCTTAAAGTTAGCATTATATTGCTTCCTACAAAAAGATAAGCCTAGCTCATTATCGAATGAGTCAGGCTTTTTTGTGTTTTTCCCTGAAAACGATTGCCAAATTTACACATATTCTGTTACAATAAGCCCAGAACATGTTGTGACAACTTTGTAATCTATTGTAACTAAATTAGTCAAGCTTTTAACTTACATAGTCATTTGATTGTTTTATGAATTGGGAATACATACGTCTTCACAGGTACATATCATCAGATACGCCAAATTCCTGGTACCTGGGAAGCGGGGGAACCATATTACGGGTGAATTGATCTCGCAACAGAGTGGTCATAGGGGAACCTTCTACCGAATCCTTAAGCTAACCTCGCAGGCATTGGAAGGAGTTATTTTTTTTGAAAAAGACATTAACTGCTGCAGCGCTAAGCCTAGCGATCGCATTATCCATTGGAACAGGGAGTGCATTTGCTGATTCCAAGATGGACAAGGTAATTGAAAGCGTTCAGGGAACAGATTATAAATACGGTGGAACTACACTTAGTGGTTTTGATTGTTCTGGTTTCACGATGTATGTATTCGAGAAGCTTGGGATCGAATTGCCAAGACAATCCGGTTCACAATTCAACATGGGTAAAGAAGTCTCTCGTTCTGATATTAGAACTGGCGATCTTGTATTCTTTAATACCAGCGGTAAAGGGGTATCCCACGTAGGTATTTTTGTTGGAGATGGTAAGTTTGCACATGCTTCTTCTTCTAAAGGTGTGACCATCAGTAAACTTGACGAAAATTACTATGCAAAGCGTTATGTAGGCGCAAAACGAATTATGAGTACAGAACAGTTTGAAACAGCTACTATTGACTAATATTTCTATATTATTACCCTAAGAACTCGGCCTTGACTACTTTTTTCACAAAAAGTAATCAGGTTCGAGTTTTTTTATTTATCTCATACTCCAAAGTGCTTGCCTTGCCTCTCTCCTAGCCTGTAGAGTGTTAGGGAAGACAAATTCTAGGTGAAGGAGTGATCCTATGACACCGATAAACCCTATTTTCCGAGTCATGCCTATGACCGAAGAGCAAGCGGCGGAGATTAGTACCTGGCAGTACGAACCTCCTTATAATATATATGGCTGGCTGCCTTGGGATCAGATGAAAGCTTTAGAGATTGAGTTTGGAGACCCCGTGCTAAGAGCACAGCAATATTTATCTATAGTAAGGGATCAAGAGTTACCTGCACTATGTGGTTTTGCTCAACTTTTTCCTATGGAAGGAGTCACTCGGCTCGGTTTCGGTATGAGACCCTCTTTGTGTGGCAACGGATACGGTCCAGCCTTTGTATCTTCTGTTATACATGAGGCACAAAAAAGAAATCCACGTCATGTCATTGATTTGGAAGTGCTGACCTGGAATACACGGGCCATTCGAGCGTATGAAAAAGCCGGGTTCGTTATTGAGGACACATATGAGCGGCTGACTCCTGAAGGCTATCAATTATTCCATTGTATGGTTTATGAAAAGACAAGCCCTATTTAGGAGTGTTTGCATTTTCTCACTTTTGTTTAAATATTTACCATAAAATACTATGAACCTGAAGCCGGTTACATTATAATAAAATAAGGATTGTACATAGTAGGAGGACACTACAAATGAAGAAATGGATCATGAGCGGTTTGTTTTTCTTCGCTTGCGCTTTTGCCCTCGTGTTAATGTTTACGGTGCCAGGAAGAGAACAAGAGATGGCAGAAGAAGCCGGACCCGTTATGCCCCAGGTAACTCTGGACGCAGCAAGTGCTGAAGAAAAAGCAAAAGGAAGCTGTATCTCTTGTCATGGAAACCAGCTTGAAGGAGGCGTAGGTCCTTCCTTGCAAAAAGTTGGTGCTGAATCCAATGCCGAGCAGCTTTATAAAACGATTAGTAAGGGTAAAGGCGGAGGAAAAATGCCTGCTTTTGAAGGGCAACTTTCTGATGAGGAAATTGCGAACCTTGCTCTTTGGTTGTCCGAGAAAAAGTGAATGAACAAAAACACGCCTTAACTTCTCCCTTCAGAGAGAAATTAAGGCGTGTTTTCATTACACTTGCATCATTCTATTGTATGCTTCGTTATATTGCTGAGCCTCTTTAATATCAATAGCAGTGATGCCCCCGTCGTCCCAGGAAGTAAGTCGTAAGGTGACTACTTTATGGTCAATCGTAATGAAAGGGTGATGATTAAACGCTTCGGAGATCAAACCTACTTCATCCACAAAAGCTATGCCTTTCATAAAGTTGGTGAATGTAAATTTACGAACAATCCACCGACCTTCCTCGTACTGCCAACCTTCGAGTTTATCGAGATGAGCTTCTACTTCCTCTTGCGTAAAGACCATCGTTCAAACTAACCTCCCCTAATCAAAAACGTATCCATTATCAGCATGCCCGGTGCCTTTGTAGATACTCTAGCTTGTCGGCTTATATAGTATGCCCTATTGCACAAGCCTGTCACTGGAAAATAGGAAGCCGTTCGCTTCCCGAACGGCTTTATTCGTGTTCCATCTTATCACGGAAGGAATGTTAAATCCAGTTGTAAACCATTTCTCTAAATCAGAGATACAAAGTCCAGTTCATCATCCCCGATAAGAATATTCAGACGGTGGAGTTCCTGATCATGAATAACAACACCGCTGCCCACGCTAATCATTTTCTCAGATCCCAAAGCAAAAAACAGATCTTCCGCAAGTGCTTCATCAACTTCCAAACGATCTTTATCCCCTAGTCTCGCCCAGTCTTCTTCCTCCATCTCGAAAAAGATATACCGATCTGGTATTTTTCCAAGAGCTTGAATTAAATCTTGCAAGATCTCATTATACTCGCGTCCATGTTTTACGCCCATTTGAATGTTCACTCCATTTCCCTATCGTAGTTCTATTATACCGAAAATAAACCTTCATAAAAATGAATCACATGTCGATAAATAAAATAAATGAGCCGGATGTCTCAATGAAAGGATTCAGATTAAATCTCACGGACGAGGTGTATCATGGAAATTTCAACTCTTATCGGATTAATCTTGGGAATTGTTGCTCTTGTATTTGGTATGATCCTAAAGGGAGCACCAATAATCAACTTGGTAAATAATCCTGCGGCTTACCTTATTATTTTTGGCGGTACCATTGCCACGATATTCATGGCATTTCCCATGTCTGAAGTCAAAAAAATACCGAAGCTGTTCAAGATTGTCTTCACAAAACCTAAACTTATCGACAAAGTTACGCTCATTAGTATGTTTGTCGAGTGGGCTTCCATTACTAGACGCGAGGGTCTACTTGCTTTGGAATCAAAAGTAGAAGAAATCGATGATGATTTCCTTCGCGGCGGTATGCGAATGATTATTGACGGCAATGATCAAGAATTTGTACGCGACGTACTTATGGAAGATATTCATGCAACCGAAGATCGCCATAAAGTCGGTGCTCTTATTTTCTCACAAGCAGGCATGTATGCTCCAACTCTCGGTGTACTTGGAGCTGTAGTTGGTTTAATAGCAGCTCTAGCAGATCTTAGCGATATGGATAAATTGTCTCATGCTATCGCAGCTGCTTTTATCGCTACCTTGCTCGGCATTTTCTCAGGTTATGTGCTGTGGCACCCTATTGCTAACAAACTGAAGCGTATGTCTAAACTGGAATCAGAAATCAAACTGATGATGGTGGAAGGTCTCCTTTCCATTCAATCCGGTGTTTCTACTATTGCAATTAATCAGAAATTATCTGTATTCCTGACACCGCGCGAACGCGCTGAACTTGCTAACAAGGAGGGAGGAACAGGTGAAGAAGAGTAATAAACGCCATGAAGAACACGAAGAACATGCAGACGAAAGCTGGCTCTTGCCTTATTCAGATCTCATGACACTCCTATTGGCCTTATTCATCACCTTGTTCTCCATGAGTTCTGTAGATGCTAAGAAGTTCGAAGAGATGTCACAGGCACTTAGCAGTGCCCTTAACGGAGGTACAGGGGTTCTAGAACATTCCTCCTCTTACGATGCTGGTTCCGGTGCGGATCTCGGTAAAAATAAGAACCCTTCCAGCAATCCAAATACGGCGACAGATGCTGCACTCGCTAAAAAGGAACAAGAAGATCTAGAAAGATTAAAAAAGCAGCTCGATGATTATATTGGCAAAAACGGCCTTACTAATCAGCTTGATACGAAACTCAATCAATCCCAGCTTATGATTACCATCGCTGACAATGCCCTGTTTGCATCAGGAGCTGCGGATGTGAAACCAGAGGCAAAAGTGCTTGCCAAAAATATCTCCCGGATGCTTGAACAATTTCCCTCTTATGATGTCATTGTTACCGGCCATACAGATAATATGCCTATTAGCAATTATAAGTACACAGACAACTGGGATTTGAGCAGTGACCGTGCGCTGAACTTTTTGAAAATTGTACTTCAAAATTCTAAATTGGATCCTTCCAAATTTACCCCAAGTGGATATGGTGAATATCATCCAGTGGAGTCAAACGCCACGGTAGAAGGTCGCGCAAAAAACAGAAGAGTTGAAATCTCCATCATTCGTAAATACAACGGTGAAACAAAAACAACGAATGTACAATAAATATAAGACTTGAAACAAAAAAGAAGCAGTGCCATTGGCACTGCTTCTTTTTCATATTTTTAAAGCAGTCGATAGTTGAGAAGACGTCCAAGTTCTGTCTTCTCTTCGGGCGTTAAATCCCGCCAAGAGCCTTTTTTCATTGAACCCAGCTGAATATTCATGATTCGAATTCTTTGCAGGTGCTGCACTTCGTATCCAAAAGCACTACACATCCGCCGAATCTGACGATTCTTTCCTTCTGTCAGTATGATTCGGAAGGTACGCTCTGAGATACGTGTAACCGTACAGGGAAGAGTCTTCTCTCCGAGAATTTTAACACCCGTAGACATTCCTCTTAGGAACGATTCAGTTATTGGCCGATTTACGGTTACAATGTATTCTTTCTCATGTCTGCCTTCCGATCGTAATATCTTGTTTACAATATCTCCGTCATTCGTTAGCAGGATTAATCCTTCGGAGTCTTTATCTAATCTGCCAATCGGGAATATTCTTTCCTTATGACCTACAAAATCAACAATATTTCCTTCGATATGCTGCTCTGTAGTGCTTGTGATTCCAACCGGTTTGTTAAGGGCAATATAAACTGTATTTTTCTTTTCCTTCAAAGGCTTGCCGTCAACAAGTACCTCATCGCCCTCTTCCGCTTGGCTTCCTAAGACTGCAACTGTCCCATTAATCGTTACCCTTCCGCTGTCTACAAGCTTATCCGCTTCCCGGCGGGAACAATATCCCGTTTCACTTATAAATTTATTTATCCGCAATTGGACCACACACCTTACTTTCATATATTTTATTACTTATCTCTTTTTACATTACTTGAACTTTTTTTGATTCAAAGCCGGCATCAGAATGGTAACCTTGGTTCCTTGGCCTTGTATACTATCAATTTCCATTGTTCCTTTATGCGCTTGAATAATCCGCTGACTTACCATTAGACCAAGACCCGTACCCGACTCTTTACTTGTGAAGAAAGGTTCGCCCAGCTTAGGCAGTAGATCCTCAGGGACCCCTTCGCCTTCGTCTTGAATTACAATCTCAGCGTTCTGTCCTGCGGTTACGCTAATTCGGATCTCTATTTTTCCGCCAATCGGCATCGCTTCCATCGCATTTTTAAGGAGATTAATAAATACTTGTTTCAACTGATTCTCTCCGCAATGAACAATGGTGGGGACATCTGCATCCAGTAAGAATTCAATACCGAGCATATGTGCTTGGCTGTCTAGAAGAGAGATAACATCACCCATAATAAAACGAATATCCTTAGGGGTAAAATTAGTAGCCTGCGGCTTAGCTAAAATGAGAAACTCTCCTACAATTAAATTTATCCGATCCAGTTCAGATAACATCAAATCAATATGACGAGGATTCATTTTCTGGGTCTGCTGTTGAAGTTGTATAAAACCTCTCAACGTCGTAAGCGGATTTCTAATTTCATGAGCAACTCCGGCAGCAAGCTGTCCTACAGTTGTAAGCTTCTCAGAGCGACGCAGGAGCTCCTCCATTCGCTTACGGCCTGTTATATCCCTTGAAATACTAATATAACCTGTAATTTTCCCCTCATCATCTCTGATCGGCGCTGTACTGACACTAACTTCGATACGGCTGCCGTCTTTGGCATAACGATAAGATTCATTTGAAGGAATGGTTAACCCGCTATGCAGTTTCTTGCGTTGCTCCTTTTCTTCTTCCATTAATTCTTCAGGAATATTACTAAGAGGCTGTCCGATGATTTCTCTACCTAACCAGCCATACATTTGTTCAAAAGCACGATTGACCTGAATAATATTTCCTTTTTCATCCATAATATGAATTGCATCGGCTGTCTGATTGATGACAGACTCCAAATGTTCTTTTACCGCTCTGTTTTCTTCATACATTTGCTTCAGTCGGCTCGTATAGTGTCCGAGATTCCGAATCATTGCATTGATTCCATTAGATAATTGTCCAAGTTCATCGTTGCGCTTTAATTTCAGATCATAATTAAAATGACCGTCTCCAACTTCATTTACTTTAGATAGAATAGTCTGTATCGGCTTCGTATAAGCAGAAGCAAACAAATAACTCCCAAAAATGACGATTTCCATCAGTACAAGGGATACCGCAATATGACTCGTCAGCTGCTCTGACATTACACTTTCAATCTCATGATAATCAGTCACAATACTAATCACATATTTCTGTCCTACAGAGTTCGTAATGGGGATCATATTTTTCAATACTTTTTTTCCATCCACTACAGCGGTATATGACACATTATTTCCGGTTTCAATTGCTTTATTAATTGCTTTTTTATCTCTTTCCACTTCTCCATATCGATATTCTCCAAAGAAAATAGGTTTATTGATAAATTTAGGATAGATCTCATCTGTTCCATCCTCCGCCATAGTCGGTTGTCCGAACGTAGCAGGATTAATTCCAGCAATGGAAAGAATCGATGGACTCACATCTTGGAATTTTTTAATATTCCCTTCTGGGTTGAAAAAAAGAACATAATCCTCAATCTCATCTGAATTCATGAATGGATTGATCATATAGTTTCTTTCCCCATCATGATAATAACCCCATATGTTGATATTCCCGGGGTCTGATGTTGCATATTCAAATCCATTTGACCAATAATGATCATATTTTATCCCTTGGGGGATCGTCACTTGATTCTCTGCAAAAAGCTGTTTAAATGCTTTGTACCAAAATGTCATTTTCCTTGTAGATAACCCAAGTTCATTAGGATCTGAGGATTTTGTTACAATAATATCATCTTCCGTTTGAACCATTAGGGAAATAGCTGATACCCCTATCTCTTTACTTAGTTCTTCTAACTGCTCATTCGTTATCTTATCAATATCCGGGTCCAATCTTATAGCTGCATACTTCGCAGAGAGCCACAAATTTTTGGCTACCTGCTTCTTAACGACATCTGCATTGTCTTGATTCTGCTCCATGGCCAGTGCTATTTGTTTTGCTGCAGATACAATTCGCTTTTCGCTATCCTGCAGCAAATTTTCCTGGGTCGTGTAATAACTGAGCGCGATGTTAAGTCCAAGTAAAATTAATAACGAGAACGACATCACCAAAGACAATTTAATTTTAATGGACAATCTCCAGCTCACCTCTTGGCTCGTATCCTGGCGAAAAGTGACTATATGTACGACTTTCTAGGGATTTATGTATAAGAACATCATACCTTCTTACAAGTTATTTGAAAAGGAACGACTGCATACGTAGTTAGGCAACAGAGGAATAATTGTAGAACGAAATTGATATATCGACAAGTATTGAATAAAATAAAGAAGTCATACACAAAGTTGTTAACAAATCCACAAGCCTTTGGATAATATGTGTACAAGTCTGTGTAAAACTAGATAGTTATCCACAAACTTATGCACAACATGTTAACAACCCGAATATTTGTTCGTTGGATAAATGCTTGTTAGAAGGGATGTACTACGTTTATGGGACAGGACCAACCAAAAATTCATACTGAGGATGAATCCTTATATACAGATGAATATTGGATGAATGAGGCTATCAAAGAAGCACGGAAGGCCGAAGCGCTTGGAGAAGTGCCTATCGGTGCTATCATCGTCAAAGATAATCAAATTATTGGAAGAGGCCACAACCTTCGCGAAGTGAATTATGATGCAACTGCTCATGCTGAGATTTTAGCGATTAAAGAAGCAAGTGCTCATTTGCAAGCTTGGCGCCTACTTGACTGCAAATTATATGTTACACTCGAGCCTTGTCCAATGTGCGCAGGTGCTATAGTTCAATCTAGAGTCCCTCACGTCATATTTGGAACAACCGATCCGAAAGCAGGCTGCGCTGGAACGCTTATGAATTTGTTGCAAGAATCTAGATTTAATCATCAAACCGAAGTTACAAGCGGAGTACTGCAAGAAACCTGTGCTTCCTTACTTACTTCCTTCTTTAGACGTCTTAGGCATAAACATAGCTCTAAAGAAGGGTCTTAAAAATGACTGCCCTGATATTAGGACTTAACGAGTAGTTAAAGTTAAAGAGTAAAAAAATCGTAATATTGATCAACGGGGTATAACTCATCTGGAGCGGAACAACCGAGCTATCATTTTTCGCAAAAAAAGGTCAAAGGAGGGATCAGAATCCTTCGCTTGACCTTTCTTTTTCTTCTTTTTCTTTACTTAGTAGCTGTACGCTGCGCTTAATAATTCCTGGAATTGCTCCATCGTTACAACATCGTTCCCCGCAGGGATGCCAATTTGGAATTCTTGAGCTTTATTAATGTCTTTATAGTGTTGTGTGATGGTCATGGCTAAATTCACCGTCTCACTTGTGTCTGGATCATTAATGATAACATCAACATTTCCTTCTTGGTAAGCTGGAATTCCATCTTTATTGATGGCAGTATTCATAGTAAACGTATTAATCGTTAAGTGGTTTTTCAGCTCTTCAAGATCGGCAGCCATTTGGCTCTCATCCGTACTGTTTAGTTCTTCTTTCATTTCAGCTATTTGTTCGTCTGTAATTTGAAGCATTTCTTTATATTCCGCTTTACTCATAATCTCAATTACTTTAGGCATAACCTTGTTCAATAGAATGGTAACTGCTTCTTTGGCATTCTCATTTGTTACTTCGAACTGAACAAGCTGCTTAGCATCGACATCCTCAGGAACAGAGAACTCTTCTTTTTCAATACTCTTAAAATAGGTGTCCTGATCATATTCGGCAAATACCGCGTCTGTCACTTCATTGGAGAACTGCTGAGATTTCGTTAGATCCATGGTTGCTGGGCTCCATTTCACTCCCTCTTCTTCAGCCAGTTTCTTCATATCTATCTCAATGTATTTATTTACTAGTGTTTCTGGAATTGCAAGCATAGGGATATTCGGCACTTTAATGTACATCATATCTGTTGTCATAACTACAGGAATGTTGTATGCAACCTCCATATCCCCTTTTAGCTTAATACCAATAGTAAATTCGCTTTGCATCGGGTCATTCTGAAATACCCCGTCTACACTTAGCTCTGCATCTTTCAGCATTGCAAGAACCATTCCCATTTCCGGAAGTTCGTCAGACTGGCTCATGGATAAGTTATTAATCACTACTTTACTTGTAAGTGCAAACGAAGTCATCTCCGTTGCTTTGGCTGCAGCATCTCTCACTGCTTCCTTAGGTTCTTGCTTAGCTCCACAACCTGCTAGTACGACGATTGCCGCCAGCATTATTGTTAACAAGACTCTTGTGTAACTCTTGTTCATGATTGTTCCCCTCTCGTCATTCATCCTTTTCCTAAACCCCTTTAGAATGATATCTCATTTCTGTAATAAGATAAACACTTTTGGTGATATTTAGGGCATAAAAATTTATAAAATTAATATGTATGCAGAAAAAGGGTCTCCTTTTCTGAGGAGACCCTTCGTAATGATGGATATAAAAATACATTAACCTTCTGGATTATTATGATCTACGTGGTTACGATTCTTGACCTTCTTCGACCCGGAAAGAGGCGCTGGACCAGAGGAATGATCTTTTTTATGTCTTACACCAGCTGGCTGTGCTTCCGGTACAGGAATCGTTTTTGGCTTACTCATTAGATCCTCTCCTTAAGGGTTTGTTAAATGCTGTACTGCTTGTGCACACTCGTGGATATGACGCATATAATCATGCGTAAGCTGCTGAATGGTATCCGTACGTTCATCAACATGCCGCCCATCTTTTTCTACATCCACTAAATCGACTTTGACTTCGCGGTTATCTACATATGCGCATTTGAAATCAAAAGAGTACATCTGGTGACCTGCGGTATCGATATGAATGCGAATGGTGTGCTGATCTGCTTCATCAGGGTTTACTTGTGCTTGGTCACCTTTATTCAGCACATTCGGCAAACTCTCATTCCAAGCATGAACAAGCTGGGTTTGATCGATATTAAAAATTTCACTCATTAGTAACACCTCCACACCTTTTAACGTGTGATTTTCGCCGCTTTTTTATGCACTGTTCTGTACTGTTCATTCTTGTCTTCTCGCACTTATCTTTTCAGAAAATAATCAAAAAAGCCATTCTCCTTAAATAAGGAAAATGGCTTGTCATTTATGTGTTATGGCGGAGAGGGTGGGATTCGAACCCACGTGAGCTTGCACTCTAACGGTTTTCAAGACCGCCCCGTTATGACCGCTTCGGTACCTCTCCAGGATAAAATAATTTTATTAACGTTTTTGAACACTTAACGCTCAACAAAAATTATTTTATCATAGATTGTCCACATATGCAACTATTATTTAAAAAATTATTTTGGGGAAATAACTTCCACTCCGCCCATGTAAGGAACGAGCACTTTTGGAATCTTCACACTACCGTCTTCTTGTTGATAATTCTCAAGAATAGCAGCAAATGTTCTTCCTACAGCAAGTCCAGAACCATTCAATGTATGCAAATATTCAGGTTTGGCTTTCGCTTCACGACGGAAACGAATATTGGCACGTCTTGCTTGGAAATCTTCACAATTGGAGCATGAAGATATTTCACGGTACATCCCGCTCTCAGGCAGCCATACTTCGAGGTCATAGGTCTTCGCTGAAGTAAAGCCCATATCTGCAGTACAGAGTGCCATAACTCGATATGGAAGCTCTAGAAGCTCTAGAACGCGTTCTGCATTTTTAGTCATCAATTCAAGTTCGTCATAAGAATGTTCCGGCAACGCAAATTTCAGCATCTCCACTTTATTAAATTGATGCTGGCGAATCAGACCACGAGTATCACGACCTGCTGACCCTGCTTCAGAGCGGAAACATGAACTATACGCTACAAATTTCTGCGGTAACTGCTCGGCATCAATAATTTCTTCGCGGTGATAGTTCGTCACAGGAACCTCTGCTGTAGGAATCAAGTAGTACTCCGTGTCTTTGATTTTGAAGAGGTCTTCTTCAAATTTGGGAAGCTGTCCTGTTCCGTAGAGGCTGTCTTTGTTAACAATCATCGGAGGAAGAATCTCTTCATACCCGTGATGATCACTATGCAGATCCATCATAAAGCTGATTAACGCCCGCTCAAGACGTGCTCCAAGCCCTCTATAGAATGTAAATCTCGATCCTGTGACCTTAGCTGCTGCTTCAAAATCAAGAATACCGAGGTCTTGCGCTATATCCCAGTGTGCTTTCGGTGTAAAATTAAATTCACGTGGTTCAGCCCAGCGGCGGATCTCTACATTATCATCCTCAGAGGAACCTACAGGCACACTCTCATGAGGGATATTAGGAATAGCCATCGTTAGTTCATTGATTTGCGCTTCAAGCTCACGGATTTCTTCGTCCATTTGCTTGATACTATCTGATACTTGGCGCATTTCAGCGATTAACTCATCCGCATCTTCTTTATTTTTCTTGCGTTTAGCAACCTCACCAGACACCGTATTTCTCCGATTCTTCAGTGTTTCAACTTCTTGAAGAAGTTCACGGCGACGTACATCAAGCTTTGGAAAATCTGCAATTAAATCAACGGATTTACCGCGGCGCTTGAGTGCCTCCTCTACTCTGCCAAAATCATTACGCAATATTTTAATATCTAACACGTAAATTTCCCTCCTAAAAAAATAATCTTGACCTGCGACCAGAGAAAAGACTCCACCCTTATACGAGCTTTAGCGGCCTGCATAAGGGTAAGTCTTCAAATATCACGAGAGTCAAGATCGTTATATTGTTATCTTATCTCAAGGATTTCAAGCTGCTTTCCACCATATCTACGAAATATTGATGTAACCGGTAGTCATCAGTAAGCTCTGGATGAAAAGAAGAAACTAATAGATGACCTTCACGAGCGGTTACAATCTCATCATGATAGGTAGAAAGAACTTCGACACCCTCACCAACAGACTCGATAAGCGGAGCACGAATGAACACTGCACGTACAGGCTCATCAATGCCAACCACTTCTAAATCTGTTTCAAAGCTCTCACGCTGGCGTCCAAATGCGTTACGAGAAACCGTTATATTCATTAAGCTAAGATGAGCATCATCTTGCCCAGATATTTGCTTTGCCATTACGATAAGACCTGCACAAGTACCGAAGATAGGTTTTCCCTCTTCAGAGAACTCCCTAATTGCCTCGATAAAACCATACTTACGCATCAGCTTCCCAATCGTAGTGCTCTCCCCGCCTGGAATGATTAAACCATCCAGTTCGTTAAGTTGCTCTACTCTCTTCACTGCTATGCCTTCTGCTCCAGCTAGCTCCGTACTGCGAATATGTTCAGCAACAGCACCTTGCAGTGCTAATACCCCGATTTTCACTCTAGACAACCTTCTTTCTTACCAGCCACGATTCGACATACGTTCTGCAGGGGACAATGAAGAGATTTCAATCCCTTTCATCGGTGCACCCAGATTCTTAGAGACTTCCGCAATCAGCTTATAATCCGTGTAATGAGTCGTAGCTTCTACAATGGCACGAGCAAACTTCTCAGGACTATCCGATTTAAAAATACCAGAGCCTACAAATACACCGTCTGCACCAAGATGCATCATCAAAGCAGCATCAGCTGGAGTGGCAACACCACCTGCTGCAAAGTTAACAACAGGAAGTTTTCCGTTCTCATGTACATCAAGCAAAAGATCATAAGCTACGCCCAAATTTTTTGCTTCCGCATACAGCTCGTCCTTGGACAGATTCTGAACTTTACGGATTTGGCTGTTAATAAAACGCATGTGACGTACCGCTTCAACAATGTTACCTGTTCCTGGTTCACCTTTAGTACGAATCATCGATGCACCTTCACCAATCCGGCGAAGTGCTTCACCTAAATCTTTAGCTCCGCATACAAACGGTACCGTAAATTCATGTTTATCAATATGGAAAACTTCATCTGCTGGAGTTAATACTTCACTTTCATCAAGGTAGTCAACACCTAAGGATTCGAGCACTTTCGCTTCAACAAAATGACCGATACGAGCCTTTGCCATAACTGGGATTGATACGACTTTCATCACTTCTTCTACAATCGTTGGGTCAGCCATACGAGCTACGCCGCCAGCTGCACGAATATCAGATGGTACACGTTCAAGAGCCATAACTGCTGTGGCACCTGCTGCTTCCGCAATTTTAGCCTGTTCTGCATTCATAACGTCCATGATGACGCCGCCTTTTTGCATTTCTGCCATTCCTCTTTTAACCCGTGATGTGCCCGTTTCCATGTTTAAGCCCCCCGTATTATATCTGCAGTTTCTCCAATTCAACACCCTTTTAAAAGGTAATATCCTATAGAAAAAGACTTGTACCTATCAAAAGTTTCCAATTTGAATTCTAACTTGATATTTTACCGTATGAATCCTGATTATACAACTATTTTACTAAATACACGTTCTTAAAAAGAAGTCTCACAGAATAAAACAAATACCGGTTTTAATTTAGAATAGGTTTTTAATACTATCAAACATGTCACCAAAGAAATCTCCGATTCCTCGGAACATCAGACGGAACCATCCAGCCTTTTCAACTTTCTCGGAAGTAACAAGGTTCACTGTTTGTTCCTGCACTCCATCCATACCTTCTACCTGGTAGGTATATGTGATCGTGCCTGCTTTCGTACCTGCTTCTATTGGAGCCTCAAGCGCTTCACCTTCAAAGTTCGTTGTAAACTCAGGTTCAATTGCTCCTGTGCCTTTAGGTACAATAAAATTAACCGCTTCTTCGGTTACAACCGGAACTGTTGCTTCTTTACCTTTGGATACAGGAGCCGTTTCTGCACCGGTTACCGTTGTCTTACCTGCAACTACTTGCTTCACTTCAAAGTTATTGTACCCATAGTCGAGCACTTTTTTTGTTTCATTGAAACGGCCTGGCTCTGTTTTAGCACCCATTACCACACTGATTAGACGCATTCCGTCACGTTCTGCAGTCCCAGCAAAACAGTAACCTGCTGCTGTTGTATGCCCTGTCTTCATACCGTCAAGTCCTTCATATGCATACTGTCTGAAGTTGGTAATGTTTTTGTTCGCTTCAAGCATCCAGTTCCAGTTAATAATCTTATCTTTTCCACGGAAATCATAAGATTGAAGTGAAGTGAATTCAGAAAAGTCAGGATGATCCTGAACGATATATCTAGTCAAAATAGCAACATCTTTTGCCGTCATCACTGTCTCACGTTCATCTTCTGGCTGGAAACCTTCCGGCATATCTTCACGATTGAGACCCGTTGAGTTAATAAAGTGAGTATCGTTCATCCCCATACGTTTAGCTTCTGCATTCATGAGTTTTACAAACTCCTCTTCAGAACCTGCCACATGTTCTGCAAGAGCTACGGTAGCGTCATTCGCTGAGCCAATGGCCATAGCAATATACAGTTCCTTAACTGTATGTTGATCGCCTTCGGCAAGGAAAATGCGGGAACCTTCACTTAATGAAGCATTCTTCTGGACCGTTACGATATCATCCCATGATAGTTCACCTTGTTTTACTTTTTCAGAGACAATATACTCTGTCATCATCTTCGTCATACTAGCGGGAGCATAAGCTTGATCGGCATTAACTGACAAAAGAATTTGACCGGTTGATGCTTCCATCAGCACCGCTGACTTTACCCCCAGTCCTAATGAATCTGGCGAAGGTACTTTAGAAGCAGATGCTTTTGTCGTAGTACTTGTAGTGGCAGCCGTTGCTACCTGAGTCACTTGTTCAGCGGATACTGCGGCAGGAATCACCGACATGCATAACATATTCATAACCATTACTGTAGCAACGCGTTTCTTAAACTTTGATCTCTCGGTTTGTTCAGAGCGAATTAATGAATGACTGTACTTCTTTTTCAATGGAATAAATCCTCCTCTAATCTTTCATAATGCCTCTATAGGCAATAATGGCAATCTGTTACTTTGTAGATGTTGAACGTAGTCGAAATAGCTAAACAAGGACCGAAAGAAGAACCCATTGAATCAGAGAAAAACTGATTTATATGTAATGTCTCTACTACAACAGATAGAGATCATTTTGTTCATGTTTTCATAAGGTTCGTATGTTTGCTTGTATACTTATACAAGTCCTGTTTCATTTTAACACACGATATTCCGCAAAAAAAGACAGGCAAAGTGAATTTCACCTTGCCTGCCTGCTATATGATCAAAAATTATGGTCTTACAATGTATAGTTTGGCGCTTCTTTTGTAATTTGAACATCATGTGGGTGACTTTCGCGAAGCCCAGCACTCGTAATTCGAATAAACTGAGTGTCGTTACGAAGTTCATCGATCGTCGCTGTACCGCAATATCCCATACCAGAGCGAAGTCCGCCAATCAGCTGATGAATAGTCGCACTAAGTGGACCTTTATAAGCAACGCGTCCTTCAATACCTTCAGGAACAAGTTTCTTATCATCATCTTGGAAGTAACGATCTTTACTGCCCATTTTCATTGCACTGATGGATCCCATACCGCGATATCCTTTAAAGCGGCGACCTTGGTAAATTTCAAATTCGCCTGGGCTTTCCTCTGTACCAGCAAGCAGACTTCCCAGCATAACTGCATGAGCTCCTGCTGCGATTGCTTTTGTAATTTCACCGGAATACTTGATACCGCCATCAGCAATGACAGGAATATTGTATTCACGAGCTACATTTGCACAATCATAAACTGCAGTTACTTGAGGTACACCAATACCAGCAACAACACGAGTTGTACAAATCGATCCAGGACCAATACCTACTTTAATAACGGATGCTCCTGCTTCAATCAAGTCACGAGTTGCTTCACCCGTAGCTACGTTACCCGCAATGATCGTAAGATTTGGATATAGTTCGCGAAGTTTACGAACGGAGTCAAGAATGTTTTTACTGTGGCCGTGTGCGGAGTCGATCGAGATCAGATCCACACCTGCTTTTACCAAAGCTTCCGTACGCTCGTACAAGTCACTGGATACACCAACAGCCGCACCAACAATCAATCTTCCTTGACTGTCTTTTGCAGCATTCGGGAATTGGATTGCTTTTTCAATGTCTTTAATGGTGATAAGACCTTTTAAAGTGTTCGACTCATCAACAAGCGGAAGCTTCTCAATTTTATGTTTTTGCAAAATCTCTTGAGCTTGTACAAGCGTAGTACCTACAGGTGCTGTCACCAGATTCTCACTTGTCATCACTTCGGAGATTTTAATGTCGAAGTTTTTAATAAAACGTAAATCACGGTTGGTTAGAATTCCAACCAATTTCTGTGCTTCATCAACGATAGGCACACCGGAGATACGATATTTTGCCATTACATTTTCTGCATCAGATACTAGATGATCTTTAGTCAGTGAGAAAGGATTCGTTATTACGCCGCTCTCCGAACGTTTTACACGATCTACTTCTTCAGCTTGCTGTTCAACCGGCATATTTTTATGAATAATACCGATACCGCCTTCTCTTGCGATCGCAATCGCCAAAGGTGCTTCTGTAACAGTATCCATCGCAGCACTGATCAGTGGAATATTAAGCTTCACGTTATCACTTAAACGAACAGAAACATCAACTTCCTTGGGAAGTACCTCAGACTTACGGGGTACTAACAAAACATCATCAAATGTTAAACCTTCTTTACTAAACTTATCTCCCCACACTACGATGTTCCTCCTTTTATTATATATAGACTGAAGATCCCTAAATGAAAGCATTTATGGATCTAATGAACATTTTCTGAAAATATATTATTGCAATCTTAGCAAAGGCCCATTTGCACTGTCAAGGAAAAGTAACCTGCTGTGAAAGAGTGTATTGCTGCAGAAAAACAACTGTATGTCCCTGACGGACATTTCTGGCTAACTGCTTGCTTTCTTAGCTATAAAGTTCATGATATAAAGCCTATACTGGTACATATCATTTCTTCTATTTATTATTTTTGTTCTATTGTCCCCTCTTCTACCTTTTAAATGCTCATCTATGTGTCAATTTTCATAGGTAAAATGAGAAACATTCCTATTTGTACTTTTCATCATACGGCAGTAGACTACTATATAATAATCTTTTCCCTAGCTAAATTA
This sequence comes from Paenibacillus sp. Marseille-Q7038, assembly GCF_965111595.1. Lineage (NCBI taxonomy): Bacteria > Bacillati > Bacillota > Bacilli > Caryophanales > Paenibacillaceae > Paenibacillus > Paenibacillus sp. Marseille-Q7038. The sequence continues at coordinate 320,173 of NZ_CBCOOM010000002.1, forward strand.
TGAACGGAATGAGGTCAAATACGATGTCGTCTAGTATGATCGATAAGCTGCAAATTGAATATCAACGTTTTTCAGCAAAAGAAAAAGAAATTGCCGATTATGTCATGCGTAATCAGGCATCCATTATGAATATAAATATTCGTGATTTGGCTGCAAATACGTACACCTCTACTTCAACCATCACCCGATTCTGCCGAAAAGTAGGTTGTGCAACTTTCGTTGATTTCAAAATTCTTCTCAATCGTGAAATTCAGCAGCCTCGTTCAGAAACTCGCTTTTTTCCTAAAACTCAGCAAACCTATAATGACATTATTAATGCTACCGCTGAAATGCTGGATCCGGAACAGATTGAACAAGTAGTGAAATTAATAAAGAAATCACGCCGAATCTATGTCTATGGTCTAGGAAGCTCTGGATTATCTGCTCTGGAGTTTAAATACCGTCTAACTCGGATGAATATTATCATTGATGCTGTAACTGATTCACATATGATGATTATGAGTGCTTCGCTATTAGGACAAGATGATCTAGTGATTGGGATTTCCAATTCTGGAAGAACGATTGAAGTCAGTGACGCACTGGATGCTGCTAAAAAACGCGGTGCCAAAGTAGTTGGCATTACTAATTTTGATCATACTCCTCTATCCGAGATATCCGATATATGCCTTTTCACCCCTGATATCGATCGTACAGGAGATGTCCACTTTATTAATAGTCAGCTTGCCATCATCTATATCCTAGATGTGATATCCCTGCTCTTACTTGAGGATGAATCTTTATTCAAAGCTCGCCAAAATACACTGAAGGCTTTATATCAAGGGGAATAAAAATCAGGCCAAAGCTGTTTAGCTTTGGCCTGATCACTATATTATCGTTCGTTATATCGTAGCAGTTGCTACTTTACTTACTTCAGAGATCGCAGCAGCGAATCGCTCAGTAATTTGCTGTGGTCGAGTAATCGCGCCTCCTACAACAACACAGTAGACACCTACTTCTAGACAACGAGCTGCCATCTCTGGTGTCATTACATTTCCTTCTGCAACAACCGGAGTATGAACGCTAGCGATAATTTCTTTTAGTACTGCAAAATCCTCATCATAAAGTTTCATGTGGGATGTTTCTTCTGTGTATCCTACTAGCGTAGTAGAGATAAGATCAAAGCCTAGCTTTTCAGCAATTATAGCTTCTTCTGTTGAAGAAATGTCCGCCATAAGTAAAACATCTGGATATTTACTACGGATTTCCTTTACAAATGCCTCTAATGTTTTTCCATCTGGACGGGCTCTTACTGTTGCATCAACCGCAATGATTTCAGCGCCTACAGCTGCAAGCTCATCCACTTCCTGAATCGTTGGTGTAATAAAAACTGGGTTGGTTCCATAATTTCTTTTTACAATTCCGATTACCGGCAGATCTACCTGCTGTTTAATCTCCTTGACGTCAGCAGCTGTATTCGCACGTATTCCAATTGCACCACCTTGTTTTGCCGCGATCGCCAATCTCCCCATGATAAAAGAGCTATGTAAAGGCTCATGCTCGAGTGCTTGGCATGATACAATAAGTCCACCTTGAATTCCTAACGTATTTAATTCCATTTTTTTATCACTCCGTTTCCATATATTCTTCAATTTCATTCTTAATAATCGTAACCTGAGGTCCATATATAACTTGAACACCATTTCCGACTTTAACTACCGCAGTAGCTCCCGTCTCTTTAAGCATTTTCTCATCTACTATATCCATATCCAGAACGGACACGCGAAGTCTTGTTGCACAGCAATCTACTTCTTTAATATTATCCTTACCGCCAAGTCCGTTAAGAATAGCGATCGAACGTTCATGTCCGGTTTTTGCGTTTGCCTTTTTCGGCTTAGAATCAGTAGAAGATTCCACTTGATCAGTGTCTGTCTCGTCTTCCCGGCCCATAGTCTTCAGTTTCAACTTAACAATTAAAACTCGGAACGTGAAGTAGTAAAGGAAGAACCAGACCACCCCGATGATCGGAACAAGTATCCAGTTTGTCTTGGCATTACCTTGCAGTACTCCGAAGAGAATGAAGTCAATTAAACCGCCAGAGAATGTTTGTCCGATTGTAATCTCAAAGATATGGGAAAGCATAAAAGCAAATCCATCAAATATAGCGTGAACGACATACAGTACTGGAGCTACAAAAAGGAACGAAAACTCTAAAGGTTCTGTAATTCCTGTGAGAAATGATGTCAAAGCAGCCGATAACATCAATCCGCCAACTACTTTTTTTCGTTCCGGGCGTGCCGTATGATAAATAGCTAAAGCAGCACCGAGTAATCCAAACATCATCGTAATAAAACGTCCGGACATAAATCTTGAGGTACCAGAGAAAAATTTCTCTGTTGCTGGGTCACCCAACTGAGCGAAGAATATATTTTGTGTTCCTTCATAGACTGTACCTGCAACGTCTACCGTACCGCCAAGTCCTGTCTGCCAGAAAGGAAGATAGAATATATGATGCAGACCCAGTGGTCCAAGCATTCTTAGCAAAAATCCGTAAAATAAGGTGCCGACATATCCTGTTTTATCTACCAGACTGCCAAGTTGAGAAATTCCCAGCTGAACAGTTGGCCATATCAGGAATAAAATAATACCGACGAAGATGGCCGCGAAAGAAGAAACAATAGGAATAAACCGAGAACCCCCAAAGAAACCAAGAAAAGCAGGAAGTTCAATCTTGTTGTATTTATTGTGCAGCATAGAAGTAACCAGTCCAACTATGATCCCTCCTAATACACCTGTCTGAAGCGTTTGTATCCCTAAGACCATTCCTTGCCCGACAGAAGCTAATTGATCTTCTGCTAACTGACCTGTATTAATCAGCATCGCATTGATCGAAGCATTCATTACCAAGTATGCCAGTCCTGCTGCAAGTCCGGCAGTTCCTTTGTCTGCACGAGCCAAGCCGACCGCTACCCCAATTGCAAATATAAGAGCGAGGTTATCGAATACAATGCTTCCTGCACTGCTCATAACGGTAAAAATCTGCTGAAGCCATTCCACTTGCAAGAATGGGTAAGTTTCTACTGTATTTGCATTAGATAAAGCACCGCCAATACCTAATAACAAACCAGCTGCAGGTAGAACTGCGATAGGGAGCATAAAAGACTTACCAAACTTTTGAGCTTTCTCGAAGTATTGTTTCACCTGGATGACCACTCCTCAATAATCGTTTTCATGTTCATCATAGTTATGAAAACAGTTTTCGTCAATGATTATTTTAATCGCTTTCATAAACCTAATCCTCTACATATTGGTTATTATAAAGTTTGTCATCATCTATCTCGCTCACTAAAACACAAAAAAACCGCTGCTGACATATTGTCAACAACGGTTTTCTATTTGCTTGGCGACGTCCTACTCTCCCAGGACCCTGCGGTCCAAGTACCATCGGCGCTGGAGGGCTTAACGGTGTTCGGGATGGGTACGTGTGGAACCCCTCCGCTATCGCCACCAAACGAGCATTTGTGTAACAAATGCGATCCGCGTTGGTTTTGGTACATCACTATAACGTGTGTATAAAACCAATAGCGTATTCAAGGTTTTGCTCCCTGAAAACTAGATACGAAACAATCTTTGCGATTTTTATTTTTAGGATAAGCCCTCGACCGATTAGTACTGGTCAGCTCCATGCATTGCCGCACTTCCACCCCCAGCCTATCTACCTCGTCGTCTTCAAGGGGTCTTACTAATTGGGAAATCTCATCTTGAGGTGGGCTTCGCGCTTAGATGCTTTCAGCGCTTATCCCTTCCATACATAGCTACCCAGCGATGCTCCTGGCGGAACAACTGGTACACCAGCGGTATGTCCATCCCGGTCCTCTCGTACTAAGGACAGCTCCTCTCAAATTTCCTACGCCCACGACAGATAGGGACCGAACTGTCTCACGACGTTCTGAACCCAGCTCGCGTACCGCTTTAATGGGCGAACAGCCCAACCCTTGGGACCTACTTCAGCCCCAGGATGCGATGAGCCGACATCGAGGTGCCAAACCTCCCCGTCGATGTGGACTCTTGGGGGAGATAAGCCTGTTATCCCCAGGGTAGCTTTTATCCGTTGAGCGATGGCCCTTCCATGCGGTACCACCGGATCACTAAGCCCGACTTTCGTCCCTGCTCGACTTGTAGGTCTCGCAGTCAAGCTCCCTTGTGCCTTTACACTCTGCGAATGATTTCCAACCATTCTGAGGGAACCTTTGGGCGCCTCCGTTACTCTTTAGGAGGCGACCGCCCCAGTCAAACTGCCCACCTGACACTGTCCTCGCACCGGATCACGGTACCAAGTTAGAACCTAGATACGATCAGGGTGGTATCCCAACGTTGCTCCACACAAGCTGGCGCTCATGCTTCTTAGGCTCCCACCTATCCTGTACAGATCGTACCCAAATCCAATATCAAGTCGCAGTAAAGCTCCATGGGGTCTTTCCGTCTTGTCGCGGGTAACCTGCATCTTCACAGGTATTAAAATTTCACCGGATCTCTCGTTGAGACAGCGCCCAAGTCGTTACGCCATTCGTGCGGGTCAGAATTTACCTGACAAGGAATTTCGCTACCTTAGGACCGTTATAGTTACGGCCGCCGTTTACTGGGGCTTCGGTTCATAGCTTCGGGACTAATCCCTAACCACTCCCCTTAACCTTCCAGCACCGGGCAGGCGTCAGCCCGTATACTTCGCCTTGCGGCTTCGCACAGACCTGTGTTTTTGCTAAACAGTCGCTTGGGCCTTTTCACTGCGACCCCCTCGTGCTATTCACACTACCGGGGTACCCCTTCTCCCGAAGTTACGGGGTCATTTTGCCGAGTTCCTTAACGAGAGTTCTTCCGCGCGCCTAATTCTCTTCTCACCTACCTGTGTCGGTTTACGGTACGGGCACCTTCATCTGGCTAGAGGCTTTTCTTGGCAGTCTGAGATCATGACCTTCGCTACTGTAATTTTCACTCCCCATCACAGCCCAGCCTTAATGATGTGCGGATTTGCCTACACATCAGCCTCACTGCTTGGACAGACATCCATCAGTCTGCGTCACTACCCTACTGCGTCCCCCCATCGCTCGTAACGATTTACGGTGGTACAGGAATTTCGACCTGTTGTCCTTCGACTACGCCTTTCGGCCTCGCCTTAGGTCCCGACTTACCTGAGCGGACGAGCCTTCCTCAGGAACCCTTAGGTTTTCGGCGGATCAGATTCTCACTGATCTTTTCGTTACTCATACCGGCATTCTCACTTGTATGCAGTCCAGCAGTCCTTCCGGTCTACCTTCAACCCGGCATACAACGCTCCCCTACCCCTGATACATAGTATCAAGCCATAGCTTCGGTGGTGTGTTTAGCCCCGTCATTTTCGGCGCAGAGTCACTCGACCAGTGAGCTATTACGCACTCTTTAAATGGTGGTCGCTTCTAAGCCAACATCCTGGTTGTCTGTGCAACTCCACATCCTTTCCCACTTAACACACACTTGGGGACCTTAGCTGATGGTCTGGGCTGTTTCCCTCTTGACAATGGATCTTAGCACTCACTGTCTGACTCCCGGAATACAAGTCTATGGCATTCGGAGTTTGACTGAGCTTGGTAACCCTTGCGGGCCCCGCACCCAATCAGTGCTCTACCTCCACGACTTACTTGTTCCGAGGCTAGCCCTAAAGCTATTTCGGGGAGAACCAGCTATCTCCGAGTTCGATTGGAATTTCTCCGCTACCCCCACCTCATCCCCGCACTTTTCAACGTGCGTGGGTTCGGGCCTCCAGTGCGTGTTACCGCACCTTCACCCTGGACAGGGGTAGATCACACGGTTTCGGGTCTACGTCCACGTACTATGTCGCCCTATTCAGACTCGCTTTCGGCCGCGGCTACGGCTTTTCACCTTAACCTTGCACGGGAACGTAACTCGCCGGTTCATTCTACAAAAGGCACGCCATCACCCATAAAACGGGCTCTGACTTTTTGTAAGCACACGGTTTCAGGTTCTATTTCACTCCCCTTCCGGGGTGCTTTTCACCTTTCCCTCACGGTACTGCTTCACTATCGGTCGCTAGGGAGTATTTAGCCTTGGCAGATGGTCCTGCCGGATTCATACGAGGTTTCACGTGCCTCGCACTACTCGGGATCCGTCTCGGAGGGAACAGACTTTTGACTACAGGGCTTTTACCTTCTCTGGCGGGCCTTTCCAGACCTCTTCAACTAATCGGTTCCTTTGTAACTCCATGTGAGACGTCCCACAACCCCAACCAGCAAGCTGATTGGTTTGGGCTAATCCGCGTTCGCTCGCCGCTACTGACGGAATCACTATTGTTTTCTCTTCCTCAGGGTACTTAGATGTTTCAGTTCCCCTCTGCCTTCAACTACCCTATGTATTCAGGTAGAGATAACTATCCATTACGATAGCTGGGTTTCCCCATTCGGACATCCCCGGATCAAAGCTTGCGTACAGCTCCCCGAGGCAGTATCGTTGTTCGCCACGTCCTTCATCGGCTCCTAGCGCCTAGGCATCCTCCGTGTGTGCTCTTAATAGCTTAACCATATTGTTCGGTGTTTTGCCTCCTTCGCTCCCCTTGTTTTGCTTGCGCAAAGCCAAAAGTCGCTCATGATCCAAAAACCTCACTCAGCAATCTATTAATCTTCACTTGTTTAACACAAGTTCAGCTTAAAGGATATTTCTAAAATCGCAAAATTGTTTCGTTATCTAGTTTTCAATGAGCAAAGCTGTTTCACTGAAACAGCGATCATGGAATCTTGGTCTAACACAAACTGTGTAGATAAAATTACATGACTTGATTTTGAGAGATTAAACTCTCAAAACTGAACAACGAGTGAGTGTTTACTTTGCTTTCGCAAAGTGGTCCGTCGACTTTCATCGTACGTATATTTGAATGTTTCCATCGCAGGAAACAATTCTCCATAGAAAGGAGGTGATCCAGCCGCACCTTCCGATACGGCTACCTTGTTACGACTTCACCCCAATCATCTACCCCACCTTCGACGGCTGGCTCCTTGCGGTTACCCCACCGGCTTCGGGTGTTGTAAACTCTCGTGGTGTGACGGGCGGTGTGTACAAGACCCGGGAACGTATTCACCGCGGCATGCTGATCCGCGATTACTAGCAATTCCGACTTCATGCAGGCGAGTTGCGGCCTGCAATCCGAACTGAGACCGGCTTTTAAGGATTTGCTCCACCTCGCGGCTTTGCGCCCGTTGTACCGGCCATTGTAGTACGTGTGTAGCCCAGGTCATAAGGGGCATGATGATTTGACGTCATCCCCACCTTCCTCCGGTTTGTCACCGGCAGTCACCTTAGAGTGCCCAGCTTTACCTGCTGGCAACTAAGATCAAGGGTTGCGTTGCGGGACTTAACCCAACATCTCACGACACGAGCTGACGACAACCATGCACCACCTGTCTCCTCTGTCCCGAAGGAAAGGTCTATCTCTAGACCGGTCAGAGGGATGTCAAGACCTGGTAAGGTTCTTCGCGTTGCTTCGAATTAAACCACATACTCCACTGCTTGTGCGGGTCCCCGTCAATTCCTTTGAGTTTCAGTCTTGCGACCGTACTCCCCAGGCGGAATGCTTAATGTGTTAACTTCGGCACCAAGGGTATCGAAACCCCTAACACCTAGCATTCATCGTTTACGGCGTGGACTACCAGGGTATCTAATCCTGTTTGCTCCCCACGCTTTCGCGCCTCAGCGTCAGTTACAGCCCAGAAAGTCGCCTTCGCCACTGGTGTTCCTCCACATCTCTACGCATTTCACCGCTACACGTGGAATTCCACTTTCCTCTTCTGTACTCAAGTTACCCAGTTTTGGGTGCGACCCGAGGTTGAGCCCCGGGATTAAACACCCAACTTAAATAACCGCCTGCGCGCGCTTTACGCCCAATAATTCCGGACAACGCTTGCCCCCTACGTATTACCGCGGTCGCTGGCACGTAGTTAGCCGGGGCTTTCTTCTCAGGTACCGTCACTCCTTGAGCAGTTACTCTCAAGGACGTTCTTCCCTGGCAACAGAGCTTTACGATCCGAAAACCTTCATCACTCACGCGGCGTTGCTCCGTCAGACTTTCGTCCATTGCGGAAGATTCCCTACTGTCGCCTCCCGTAGGAGTCTGGGCCGTGTCTCAGTCCCAGTGTGGCCGATCACCCTCTCAGGTCGGCTACGCATCGTCGCCTTGGTAGGCCTTTACCCCACCAACTAGCTAATGCGCCGCAGGCCCATCCACAAGCGACAGATTGCTCCGTCTTTCTTTCTTCTCTCATGCGAGAGAAGAACCTATCCGGTATTAGCTACCGTTTCCGGTAGTTATCCCAGTCTTATGGGCAGGTTGCCTACGTGTTACTCACCCGTCCGCCGCTAAGTTTCAGAGAAGCAAGCTTCTCATCGACTCCGCTCGACTTGCATGTATTAGGCACGCCGCCAGCGTTCGTCCTGAGCCAGGATCAAACTCTCCAATAAATTTATTGAAAAGAGCGATATGCTCATTTAGAAAATGCTGACGAGAACTTAAAAGTTCTCTATTCAATTTGTTATGACCAACAAATTGAATTTGTATTTCATTCACTCATGAGTTTCACTTTCGCAAAACTCCTCGTTGTTCAGTTTTCAAAGATCAATCTCGCTAACAATTTTCGTCATCAGCAACTCTTATATCATAACATGTCCGGTTCAGAATTGCAAGCTTTTTTTCGAAGTTTTTTTAACTTCGTTTTACGAAGCTTGTTATTCAGTGTGTTGCTTACTGGCTAACTTCTTGGCCGGAATTAGAATATACCATGCTGATAAAAATAATGCAAGTCTTTTTTGAAAAGAATTTAAGTCCTCAATTAATAATAAAAAAGAGGCCCTGCTAATTAAACCAGAGCCCCTCTTCTATATACTCTCTTTTACATACCCTTTATCCGATGATGATTCGTCCCTCTGGATGGCGATATAGATTCTTTGTTTGTTTTGGTCTGATCGCATAAGCAATGGTAAGCGGACCAATACGACCGATAAACATCGTAATTGTAATAATCAGTTTTCCCCACTCGGTAAGTTCCGGTGTTAGTCCCACCGAAAGCCCAACTGTTCCTACAGCTGATGCCGTCTCAAACATGATGGTTAGAAAAGGGGCATCCTCTGTCGTAAGTAGCAGCATATTAATAACCATGAATATGCCTAACGTAATAATGATAATAGTCATCGCCCGCATGAGCAGCCCTTGTGGTACACGGTGCCGAAAGAACACGATATCTTTCTGTCCTCTAATCATCGCAAACAAAGCTCCTATCATAATGAGAAAGGTTGTTGTTTTGATACCCCCGCCTGTTGAACCAGGAGAGGCTCCGATAAACATAAGCAAGATGAAAAAGAATTGTGTCGCAGAACGCAGTTCCGTTACATCAATTGTACTTGTCCCTGATGAACGGGTAGACACAGACTGGAAGAAGGACGCATAAAGCTTATGCGACAAATCAAGCGAGCCTAACGTTTTCGTGTTCGTAAATTCAAAAACGAACAGTACAATTGCACCTAAGGCGATTAATACGCCGGATACGGACAGCACCATTTTTGAATGAAGGGATAGTCTTCGCTTCTTAGGAAATTCGAATAAGTCATTGAGCACGACAAACCCTAACCCGCCCGATATAACCAGTATGCTCGAGATCGTATTGAACAACCAATCACCAGTATAATTCTGAAAGCTATTGCCGAACAGATCAAAGCCCCCATTGTTAAATAAAGACACAGAGTGAAAAATGCCATAGTACAGCGCCTTAAGGAAAGGCATATCCACTGACCATCTAGCTGTAAAGATAATGGCTGCGATTCCTTCAATGGTGAAAGAAAAGATAAGAACCTTTCGAATGATCCGAACGACTCCTTCCATAGTATCGGAATTAATCGCCTCTTTTAAGATAAGCCGGTCTTTCAGGGATAGTTTTCTCCCGAACAATAGCGCGATCAAGGTCGCAATCGTCATGAAACCAAGACCGCCTAGCTGCATGAGGATCATAATCACGATTTCACCAAAAAGGGTAAACGTAGTTTCTACATCCACCACGATTAGACCTGTAACACAAGCCGCGGAAGTTGCCGTAAATAATGCATCCATAAAACGAAGAGAGTGCCCGCTGTGGTTGGAGATAGGCAGCATTAACAACACTGTACCTATCGCGATGATCAGCAAAATACCTGCGACTAATATAAATGGCGGAGTGGCCAGCTTTTTGGTGAAACCTATACGTCTCTTCATTACATCTCGCCTTTCTTCGTACTCCTTACCAACCGGTACACTTTAAAAGAGGAACAACCTCAAGCATCATCTGCTCAGCTGTTCCTCTGTATGTCTAGATTCTATTTTAAACTTATTTATGCGAAGTGCTTGTCCTTCTTAGTCCAATGCACGGTGACGCATATGTGGGAAAAGAAGCACATCACGAATCGAAGGAGCATTGGTAAGCAGCATTACGAGACGGTCTATACCAATTCCAAGACCACCTGTAGGCGGCATACCATATTCAAGTGCACGAATGAAATCATCATCCATATCATGCGCTTCATCGTTACCATGTTCTTTTTCAAGTAACTGTGCTTCAAAACGCTGACGTTGATCGATTGGATCATTCAGCTCACTAAATGCATTGGCATGTTCGCGTCCTACGATGAAAAGTTCAAAACGATCCGTAAATCTTGGATCTTCTTCATTTTTCTTCGCAAGCGGAGAAATTTCCACAGGATGACCATATACGAAAGTAGGTTGAATTAGAGTTTCTTCAACAAACTCTTCGAAGAATGCATTAAGAATATGTCCAAATGTCATATGTTTTTCAACAGGTACATTATGTTCTTTAGCCAAACGGTGCGCTTCTTCATTTGTCATCTCTATGCCGAAATCTACACCTTTCACTTCTTTAACTGCATCCACCATGGATACACGGCGCCAAGAAGGAGTAAGGTCAACTTCATGTCCTTGATAATCAATCTTTGTTTTACCAAGAACTTCTTGCGCGATGTGAGCAACCATGTTCTCTGTGAGTTCCATGATATCTTTATAGTCTGCGTAAGCTTCATACAATTCAATCATAGTGAATTCAGGGTTATGACGAGTTGAGATTCCTTCATTCCGATATACACGGCCAATTTCATATACTTTCTCCAGGCCGCCTACAATCAGACGTTTCAAGTGCAATTCAATAGCGATACGCATATATAGTTCCATATCCAGCGCATTATGATGCGTAATAAATGGACGTGCTGCTGCACCGCCTGCAATGGAATGCAGTGTTGGTGTCTCTACTTCTAAGTAGCCTAAGTTATCGAGGTAACGACGCATGGATTGAATAATTTTAGAGCGAGAAATAAACGTTTGTTGTACTTCAGAACTCATAATCAGATCCACATACCGCTGACGGTAACGCAGTTCTACGTCTTTTAGACCTTGATATTTATCAGGCAATGGGTATAACGATTTTGAAAGCACTTCAAGCTCAGTGACTTTAATTGAAGTCTCTCCTGTTTTCGTTTTGAAGACCGTACCCTTCACACCGATGATATCTCCGAGATCAAGCAAGGTAAATGCATCGTACTGCGCTTCAGCAACTGTATCTTTACGAACATAAATTTGAATACGTCCGCTTAGATCCTGAATATGAGCAAAACTTGCTTTACCCATACCACGCTTAGCCATAATACGCCCAGCAATGCTTACTTCGATATTTTTTTCTTCAATCTCTTCTTTAGTCAGGTCATTATATTGTTTCAAAATATTACCGGCTTCATCCGTACGTTCGTACTTTTTACCGAAAGGATCAATACCAAGAGCTCGAAGCTCGTCTAATTTTGCCCGTCTGATCTGTAAAAGCTCACTAAGCTCCTGTTCTGTACCTACTACTTCATCCGTCATTTGCCTTCTTCAACTCCTTAATTATTATGTATCTTCAAATGCAGATATCCATACAATGCAGCATCTTAAAAGATACAAGACATGCCATACTGATATAAGACGCTCGTACAGGACTAAACTACGATGTCTTCAAGAAATAAGGATGATTGAAAAAAAGCTTCCCCTAGGGAAGCTCTCTTCATATCCCGATCCTTTTGTATGATTACTTCTTGATATCTACAATTTTGTACTGGATAACACCTGCAGGAACACTTACATCAACAACAGTTCCTTTGGCTTTGCCAATAATGGCTTTGCCCACAGGGCTTTCATTTGAAATTTTATTTTGAAGCGGATTAGATTCTGCAGATCCAACGATCGTGTATTCAACCACATCGCCGAACTCCATATCCTCAACTGTAACCGTTGCACCAATTCCTACGATGTCTGTGCCGACCTCGTCGCTGTTGATGATACGTGCGTTGCGAAGCATTTTCTCGAGAGTAAGTACACGCCCTTCAATAAAAGCTTGCTCATTCTTGGCATCTTCATACTCCGAGTTTTCACTAATATCACCATAACCAATGGCTACCTTAATCCGTTCTGCTACTTCACGGCGTTTTACAGACTTCAAGTTCTCGAGTTCGTCCTCAAGCTTCTTGAGCCCCTCTTGGGTAAGAATGACTTCTTTATCGCTCATGTTAACCGATTCTCCTGTCATGGGAATAATATGAAACTAATTCAAAAATTCATGTAAAAAACGATATGCTAATCTTAAAAAAACAGAACAATTCGTTCTCTTGGGTGTCTCTTGAACATAAAACCATCTTGCCGAATTTATACCAAAAAATTATAGGTTAACGATATTGAAAAGTCAATGTTCTCTCCTATAGCCTTAGCAAGCACAGTCGGTATTTATTGGCTCTTGATCGATTTCTTTACTGTCTGTTTCTGTATCCGACTCGTTTCGAGGCAAGTTTTCCATATAATTCGTCAGTATATCAACCATCTCGTCACGTTTGGTTCCTTCCATAATGGCATCTTTAATCCGTGCAGAACCTTTGAGTCCTTTCAGATACCAAGATAGATGTTTACGCATTTCACGTACTGCTACATCTTCACCTTTTAGGTCAATTAATCGATCCATGTGCAGTATGGCAATTCGCATTTTCTCTTCTGGCGTCGGGTCTGGCGGCAACACACCCTTCTCAAGGTACTCAATGGTTCTATATAGCATCCATGGATTACCAAGTGCAGCGCGGCCGATCATAACTCCGTCTACTCCGGATTCTTCGAGTCTGCGTTTTGCTTCTTCTGGTGAAGAAATATCGCCGTTCCCAATAATCGGGATGGAAACCGAATCCTTAACTTCCTTTATAATATCCCAGTCTGCACGCCCGGTATACAATTGCTCTCTTGTTCTACCGTGCAGAGCAATTGCTTTTCCTCCAGCACGTTCCACTGCGCGTGCGTTTTCGACAGCATAGATATGATCATGATCCCAGCCGATACGCATTTTTACAGTAACTGGTTTGGACACAGCATCTACTACAGCAGATACCATCTCATATATTTTGTTCGGATCTAAGAGCCAACGAGCTCCCGCATCACTCTTGTTGATTTTAGGGGCAGGACAGCCCATGTTAATATCAATAATATCTGCATTCGTTTCTTGGTCAACAACCTTCGCAGCACCAACCAAAGTTTCTCTGTTGCCACCAACAATTTGCAGACTAAGCGGCTTCTCACGTTCATCTACAAAGAGCATTTCTCGCGTACGTTTATTACCATTTAAAATTCCTTTATCGCTGACCATTTCAGCGCAGACTAACCCAGCGCCAAACTCTTTAGCAATGAGGCGAAAAGCCGGATTACTTACTCCTGCCATAGGAGCAACAACGACCTGATTCTTCATTTCAATATCAGCGATCTTAAGCATAGGATCTCGTATCACTCCTTTTAATTTTTAGATCATATATATTTATCGCATTTAAACGTCTAAGGTACTTTTCCAAAAAACAACCCACTGCGTCTCCTATTTAAACTCCGACAGAGAGATAGCAAGAACATCTGCGATTCTAACAAGCTGCTCCTCGGTTGGAACACGAGTTCCCCGTTCAATCATGCCGAGCATAGCAAGAGAAATGCCTGTTTGCTCTGCTAGAGACTGCTGAGTCAAACCTTTCAATTTCCGGAAAGCGCGGATTCGTCTGGCCAGTTGCATGTTTTCCACCGCCGTATTCCATCCCTTTCATCCAGGCTTTCTAAAGCTGTTTGTACAAAATAAGAAATGTTGTCTGTTTTCTCACGGACAACATCAGATAATGGAACTAACACGAACGCTCTCTCCTGCATTCTTGGATGCGGAAGAATGAGTGTTTCCGTATTCATCTCTACTCCTTCATACCATAACAAGTCGAGATCCACGGTTCTTGGACCCCATCTGATATGACGTACACGCCCTAGCTGGTTCTCGATCTCAAGCATACGACCCAGCAATTCCTGAGGGGATAGTGTTGTATTCACGGAAATCGCCATATTAATAAATGCAGGCTGATCAGTATACCCTACTGGATCAGTTTCGTATAAATCAGAACAAGCAGTAACCTTAATATCTTCTTGTTTGTCCAGCATCCCTATTGCAGACATAAGGGTCTGCTCCCGATCGCCTAAATTAGCCCCTAAAGCAATATAAGCCTCTGACGTATCAGAGGTTGACTGTGCATTCATGAGTCGTTATCCTACTTTCCTAGTACGATGAAGTTCTACTGTAACTCCTTGAAAATGAATATCGAAAGGAGGATGCGGTTTCGTTACCTTGACTACAAGCGCATCCACACTAGTATAAGTCTCAAGTAGGGAAGATGCAATATATTCACCTAAAGCTTCAATTAATTGGAACGACTTATTTTCAACGATATTTTTCACATGTTCGTGAATTTCTGCGTAATTTATCGTTTTGGTGAGATCATCATGAATTCCAGCTTCCTGTAAGTCCATATCAAGCTCTAGATCAATATAGAATCGCTGTCCAAGTTTACGTTCTTCCTCAAAAACCCCGTGATATCCAAAGTACTCCATACGGTGAAGTTTCATTTTATCCATTATTATAATTCCTCTCTTCCTTGGTACAGCATAGCGTCACACATGTCTACTGTACGCTTGATTTGAGCTACATCATGAACTCGTACAATTTGCGCTCCTTGAGCAATTCCAAAAGCCACAGTCGCTGCCGTTCCCTCGACTAAATCATTCACTGGTAATTGCAACGTATTCCGAATAAACCGCTTGCGAGAGGTAGCGAGCAGAACAGGGTAGCCAAGCTCGACTAGTGCACCTAATGATATCATCATTTGTAAGTTTTGCTCATAGCTTTTTGCAAATCCGATACCTGGGTCAAGAATAATATGATCTTGATGAATGTCAGCTTGCAAAGCAATCTCGATACTTTCTTTTAGATCAGCGACTGCGTCGGTAATAAAATTATCGTAATCGGTGTTCTCACGATTGTGCATCAGGATAACAGGACAGCTCTTCTCGTACACGAGTGATGCCATATTCTGATCTGCTTTGAGACCCCAAACATCGTTAATAATATGAGCTCCTGCATCTATAGCAGCCCTCGCTACATCTGCTTTATAAGTATCAATAGAGATTGGAATATGCGGTGCTACTTTATGTAGAGATTTAATCACAGGAACTACTCTTGCAATTTCTTCTTCACTCGAAATTACAGTATGTCCTGGGCGGGTAGATTCACCGCCAATATCAATGATATCTGCTCCTTGTTCGTAGAGTTCCATAGCATGAGTAACTGCACGATCTACCGAATTGTATTGTCCCCCATCGGAGAATGAATCCGGAGTTACATTAACAATCCCCATGATTAGTGTCCTGTCACCCAGCCTTAGCGTCATTTCGCCGCGCTGATATGTACGTTGATATAGTTTAGGTTTCAACATCTTCTCTACCTGCTTTCTTCCGGTATAAATCCAGCAGTCTGCGTGTGTTCGGTCCTATTTCTCCGTCCTGAACCTGAATCACTTCTCCTTCCGGAAAACCAAGCAGCGCTGTTATTGGGATCAGCTCTTGTATGGAACTGGTCATAAAAATCTCATCCGCCTGAGATAGGTGCTGAGTTGTAAATAATCCTTTTACTACAGGGATACCAAGGTCACCCGCAGCTTCAAGGACAACCCCTCTTGTAATGCCAGGTAAGATACCTGTACTCAAATCAGGGGTATAAAGGACACCTTTTGTTATAAAAAAAAGATTACTGACAATCCCTTCAGCAAGATACCCCTCTTGGGTCAACATTAAACCTTCCGCTTGAGACTGTACTGCCCGCTTATACTGCATAAGTTCTCTCTTCGCAAGAATGTTATTCATGTAGTGCAAAGATTTATATCGAAGTTCACCCTCAGGTGTATTCCTCATTGTCTTCAGTAGCTGGAGGGGTTTCCCTTTGATGTACCAAGCTTCATCTAGAACAGGCAGTTCTTTAGCAAAAATAAGATGATTAGGATCACGATAGTCAGCTGAAGGCAAACCTAGAATATCTACGCCTGCGGAAACCGTGTATCGAATATAGCCGTCACTAAGCCCGTTGGCTTTCAATAGCTCGCGGATAAGCATCTTTAGTTTAAGTTCTTCCGCAGGAAAGGGAATCCCTAATTCCGCACAGCCTTGAGAAAGCCTTTGAAGATGATGTGACAGCAGAGAAGGTTTACCCCCATAGGTTCGAAAAGTCTCAAATAAACCGATCCCGTACAAGAAGCCGTGATCCATCACAGGAATCGCGGCTTTCGTTGTCTCAGTCAATTGCCCATTCATCATGACGTACTTCATCTTATACATGTGCTTTCTGACGTAGAAAGTTGCGGAGCATATGATGACCGTAATCGGTAACTATAGATTCTGGATGAAATTGTACGCCTTCAATAGCATATTCTTTATGTCGGAGTCCCATAATCTCTCCTTCTTCCGTCTCTGCCGTAATCTCCAGGCAGTCAGGAAGACTCTCTCTCTCCACGAGTAAAGAATGATATCTCGTAGCTGTAAAGGGAGATGGAATGTCTTCAAATACAGATGCACCCCCATGATGAATAGGCGATGTTTTACCATGCATCAAACGTTCTGCCCTAATGACGTTTCCTCCAAAAGCCTGACCAATCGCTTGATGCCCAAGGCAGACCCCAAACATTGGAATTTTACCTTTGAAATGATGCAGTAACTCAAGACTGATCCCTGCTTCATTTGGTGTACATGGGCCTGGCGAAATCAAGATATGATCCGGGGCAAGTGCTTCAATCCCTGAAATATCGATTTCATCATTCCGGCGTACCTCTACTTCCTCACCTAGCTCACCTAGATACTGCACGAGGTTATACGTAAAAGAATCATAGTTATCAATAACCAAAATCATATAAAAAACCTCCTCTAGTTCTCATCTCTACTTTGCTGCCTAGCAGCTTCTTCACTATACTGTACAGCCTTCATAACTGCCCTTGCCTTGTTCTTTGACTCTCTATATTCCCGGTAAGGATCTGAATCAATTACAATTCCTGCTCCTGCCTGAATATAACCGATGTTATCTTTTACGGCGAGAGTACGAATAATAATATTCAATTCCATATCCCCTTGGTAGGAAATCCAGCCAATTGATCCTGTGTAGGGCCCCCGTCTCACTGGCTCCAGTTCCTCGATGATCTCCATCGTTCTTACCTTAGGAGCACCTGTAATGGTCCCGCCTGGAAATGCAGCAGCAATCACATCAAAGGCATTTTTACCTTCAGCTAAAATACCTTCTACTTGTGAAACTAGATGCATTACATGCGAATAGTATTCGATGGTCATAAGCTCGGGTACACGCACTGACCCGTATCTGGCTACTCTACCAATATCATTGCGCTCCAGATCGACGAGCATAATATGCTCAGCCCGCTCTTTTTCCGTGTGGAGCAGCTCTTCCGCCATGCGCTTGTCCTCTTCTGGAGTGGCTCCCCTGCGTCTTGTTCCAGCAATGGGTCTTGCGATGACTTTGCCTTGCGTGAGTTTAATTAGCAGCTCTGGAGAGCCGCTTACCAGTTGAAATTCCGGTGTCTGTACGTATCCCATATAAGGGGAAGGGTTAATTACACGAAGCCACTCATACACATCATCAGGAGAAGTATGAAGCTCCTTATCTTGTCTTAATGAAAGATTAACCTGAAAGACATCGCCCTGCCCGATATAATTCTGTACCTTCTGCACGGCTAGTTCAAAGGCCTCCTTATCAAAAGGAGATTCCCAGCCCTGAGCCACATCCATATGTGCATCGCCCTCAATACTAGCCTGCTCCAGCCGCTGAATCCGCTGTGCTTGCTCGCGAATATAATAAGGCGTTTCTGCAATCTCCATCATATGCTCCCAGCTGCGAAGCATAACCTCCGCCCTAAAAGCGGCTTGCTTGAACTGCTTCTCTAGTGACTCCTCTTTGTTTAAGACCGTAGAAACCGAACAATAGACCTCATTCTCTTCATGATCTATTGTCCACACTTCCTCAAACCGCATCCACATGTAATCAGGGAGACTCGGGTCGTCTTTAGCGAGTTCAGGCAGATTCTCGAGGGAACGGGCCACATCATAACTTAAGTAACCTACAACTCCACCGGAAAAAGGCGGCATTCCTTGAATTCGAGGAGCACAGTAGGGTTGGGTCCACTCTTCAATTATTTGCAGAGGGGCTCCTGTCATCGTCCCTTGTGAATGGAAACTATGCTTTTGGGTGGCTCCTTCAGCATCATCGAGAATTTTCACCTCTGCCTGTTTACCCTTCCCTGTAATGATGGCGACCGGGCATAGGCCAAGATAGGTATATTTCCCGTCCTTTCCGCTTTCCAGTACAAAAGCATAGGGAGAAGCCTGTTCCCATGCAGGTTTCCAGGAACGGAGAGCCGGTGACTTCTTGATTTTCATTTTTGTTACATAGGGAAGCACCGTCCAATCCTCTTTGCTCCATGCTTTCCAATCATCATAGGTTGTAGTTACCTTATTCATGTATGCTTCTTTCCTCCAGGCTGACCTTGTCTATTGTCTGTTAGTATACTAAAGCATTCTTCATTTTAAAAGCACATGATAAAAAACCCCGTGCCTACAAATGAGTTGCGGCACAGGGTTATATAATTTGTTATTAATGTAGAAGTAACGATTGAATTCGAGTGTTTTACTCGCCTGTCTTAACCTTCAAAATTATAAAGAGGTGTGCTAAGGTAACGTTCCCCATTACTTGGCACGATCGCAACGACACGTTTACCTTCACCCAGCTCTTTTGCCACTTTCAGCGCAGCACGAATGGCTGCTCCAGAAGAGATACCAGCAAGGATTCCCTCTTCTTTGGCCACTTGGCGAGCTGTTTCAAATGCATCCTCATTCTCAATATGAATGATTTCATCATAAACGTCCTGATTTAAAATCTCAGGAACAAAGTTTGCACCAATTCCTTGAATTTTATGAGGTCCTGGAGCCCCGCCTGCTAAAATTGGTGAAGCTGCCGGTTCCACAGCATAAATTTTAATGTCTGGGAAAGATTCTTTAAGTACTTCACCAGCACCTGTAATCGTACCACCTGTACCAATTCCAGCTACAAATGCATCTAAAGAACCGCCCACGGACTGAATTGCTTCTACAATCTCAGGACCCGTAGTTTCACGGTGGATTTTAACATTAGATTGGTTCTTAAATTGTTCTGCCATGAAGTAACCTGAATTTTCTTCTACGATCGCTTCTGCTTTCTTTACCGCACCATTCATTCCCTCTGATCCAGGAGTAAGTACAAGCTCTGCACCATATGCACGAAGCAAATTACGGCGCTCTAAGCTCATCGTCTCAGGCATAACAATAATCGAACGATATCCTTTAGCTGCTGCTACCATAGCTAGCCCAATCCCTGTATTACCACTGGTTGCTTCTACAATTGTGTCACCTGGTTTAATACGCCCAGACTGTTCTGCATCCTCTATGATACTGATCGCGATCCGATCTTTCACACTAGATCCAGGGTTTTGGTATTCAAGTTTCACATATACTTCCGCACTACCTTTAGGTACAACACGATTCAAGCGAACAAGCGGCGTTCCACCGATAAGTTCTGTAACATTATTGACAACCTTAGCCATGATAATTGCCCTCCTTGGATTGAATGAAGTTGAATGAATGATTGCTTTTTCTATTTCATATGACATTGTGTATTCTAGTTGTATTGTATTTCCGACTAAATCAGTGGGTATTTATAACTTTAATATTATCAACCTTGTTCCATATTGTCAATATTGTTAGAAAAAAATAGAATAGAAAAAGAGACCTGTTCCCTTAGGAAGCAGGTCTCTCCATTTCTACTCTTATATCAGCTCCATACTTACTGCGAAGCTGCTTTTCTAATTCTGACAATGGAATGGAATCATTCAAAGCAAGCATCATTCGAATATCTTCCATTGCCTCTTCATATGTCATCCCTTGTTTTTCTTCGATATCATTTAACCGAACAATAATATAGTGTTCATCCACTTGAACAGGACCAGCAACATCGCCGATTTGGATTTCTTCCGCGAGCGTCATCATTTCCTCAGGCTGAAAAGGATCATTCTCTTCAATAAGCCCAAGTCTCCCTTTGGATTCACGGCTGTATTCATCCGTTGATTCGCTCTCTGCAACTTCTCCAAATGATTCACCCGCTTCAATCCGTTCAAGGACGTGATGTGCTGAATCAAGATCATCCACTTGGATCATAGAAATATCAAACAGACGTATAGGTTTATAATCTGCTTCATGTTCCTCATAGTACTCTTGAACTGCTTCTTCACTGACTGTAATGTCTTTTGTTGCAATTTCTTCAAGCAAAACTTGATAGGTTGCCTCTGCTCTCAATTCTTCTAAGCTCATCCCAAACTGATTCCACATCTCATCATAAAAAGCTTGTTCTGAGGAATAGCCCTCCATTGAAGATTGCAGTTCTTTGTCAACTTGAGACTCGGTTACAGTCAGCCCTTGTAACTTAGCTTCAGCGAGAACAGCCTGACGATTAAGCATTTCCATTAAAACTTTGTTGCCATAACGTGTCTTAAGCGCATCTACCCATTGCTTCTCCGAAATCATCTGCCCTGCAATACTTGCCACCGGCTCTTTCAAATCTGAAGCACTTAGGTCTATATCTGTACTCGAATCGTTCATCCTGTTAAGAATAAACGCCCCCATAAAAATAACACCTACGCTCAGCACGACGACAGTCACCCAAAGTCCTTTTTCTTGTTTCGTCATCCCATCTCATCTACCCCATAACGGTTTTAGCTTCTCGCTTGCTCAAGAATGGTTTCCAGGTCACTTTTCGTAAATTCATATGCTTCATTACAGAACTGACACACGACTTCAGCTCGGCCTTCTTCTTCAATTAAATCAGTAAGCTCTGCTTCTCCAAGCGAGATCAGTGTTTGCTCTACACGTTTACGATTACACTGACACTGGAAGACGATATCCATGCTATCATGGATTACAACATCCGGTAAAATCTTGCGGAGCATCTCTTCCACATCAAGCCCCTGATCCAGTAGAGTCGTTACCGGCGGCATATTACTAATTGCATCCTCAATCGCCGAAATTTCCTTATCATTCAGTCCAGGCAAGAGCTGAATAATAAATCCTCCAGCTACAAGAACAGAATTATCTGTATCAACTAAGACACCAAGACCTACTGCAGAAGGTGTTTGTTCTGATTTAGCAAAATAATAGGTAAAGTCTTCGCCCAATTCACCTGAAATGATTGGAGTACTTCCACGGTACGGTTCTTTGAGGCCAAGATCCTTGGTTATATGAATAAACCCGGAGGTACCTACAGCTCCAGCTACATCAAGTTTGCCCTTGCTATTACTTGGTAAGTGGACATGCGGATTCTTAACGTATCCTCTCACTTCACCTTTCGCATTCGCATCGGCTACAATCTGACCAACAGGTCCATCCCCGTTTACTTGAATCGTCAGTTTTTCTTCCCCTTTTAACATCGCACCCATAATGGCAGTAGCCGTAACCGTCCGCCCCATTGCAGCTGTTGTCGTAGGAAATGTATCATGTCTTCTTCTCAATTCTTCTACCAAATTCGTTGTACGGATCGAAAATGCGCGAACACGTCCACCTAAAGCTGTACCACGAACCAATCTGTCTTTCATCTTTTCCATTCTGTTATGCTCCTTCTGTGTCGTCCTATTTGTAATTCATAAGGCAAGCTAGACTGCTTCCTTATGAAGATTGTGCAAATTCAAATTTCGTCTAAGTCGGCACTCTCTTTATTGTAATCGAAAAAGATAATGGAATAAAGGTGACTGCCTGTCCCTTTTTCCATTATCTTTTATTCAGTAAGGTTATCCCTTATTGCGTTCATATATAATCCGCAGACCCTCAAGGGTCAACATTGGACTTACCACTTCGATGGTTCTTGTCTCGCTTGCAATCAGTTCTGCCAGCCCGCCCGTAGCGATTACTTTTGGTGTAGCTTGCATTTCTTCCTTAATTCGCTCCACGATTCCATCAACCTGTCCTGCATAACCGAAAATAATACCTGCTTGCATGGCGTGTATGGTATTGCGCCCGATTACTTTCTTCGGTTTTTCGAGTTCAATACGCGGCAATTTGGAAGCTCGTTGATACAATGCTTCAGTAGAAATCCCAATGCCCGGTACAATGGCTCCGCCCAGGTAGTTACCCTCTCCATCTATACAATCAAAGGTCGTTGCGGTACCGAAATCAACCACTACTAGAGGGCAGTTAAACTGCTCAATTGCAGCTACTGCATTCACAATCCGGTCCGCACCTACCTCACGAGGATTCTCATAACGAAGATTCAACCCTGTTTTGATGCCAGGACCAACGATCAGCGGTTTCTTCCCAACATATTTAATACACATTTCCTCCAGCACATTCACCAGCGGCGGTACAACAGAAGAGATGATAATTCCTTCGATTTCTGAAGTTGATATACCAGACATCTGAAAAAAGCTATGAGTGAGAATACCGTACTCATCTACAGTTGACTGTCTGGAGGTGCTGATACGAAAATGATGAAGAAGCTCACGGTGCTTGTATATACCAAGCACAATATTACTATTACCTACATCTACTACAAGGATCAAAGAGGATTATCCTCCTTTCTTTTCGTTTAAATCAAGACTGATATCTAGGCTTTCAAAGGAGTAAGTGAGTCTTCCTACGGAGATAATATCCACTCCGGTCTCAGCTATACCACGGATTGTGGCAAGAGAAACATTACCCGAAGCTTCTATTTTAACACGAGGGGCTGCCTCACGGATATGCCTAACTGCCTCACGCATCATCTCTTCACTCATATTGTCGAGCATAATGATATCTGCTCCTGCCTCAATGGCCTCTTTTACTTGGAATAGGTTCTCTGTCTCCACTTCAATTGTCATGGTGTGCGGGATACCTGCTCTTGCTCGTTCAATAGCTTGTGTTATTCCTCCAGAACCCTTGATGTGATTATCTTTGATCATAACTGCATCATACAGTCCGAACCGATGATTATATCCTCCACCGACCCGTACTGCATATTTTTCAAGTTGGCGATGACCTGGTGTTGTCTTTCGTGTATCAACTAACCGCACCGGAAGATCGGCAATCACATCTACATAAGTACGAGTTCTGGATGCAATTCCTGAGAGCCGCTGCAATAAATTTAAGGCCAGCCTCTCGCCTGTCAGTATGCTATGTGTACTTCCCTCTACTACACAGAGTATTGTCCCCTTTACTGCCAGGTCTCCATCCTTTACTTCTGCACGAAATTCAAGCGAAGGATCAACGATATGAAAAACAAGTGCTGCAATAGAGATTCCAGCAATAATTCCGCCTTCTTTTGCATGAATTACAGCTTTGGACTGATGACCTTCGGGGATCGTAGCTAAGGTTGTAACATCTCCGGAACCAACATCTTCCCCAAGCCAACTTTTAATTGATTGGGTTAATACCTCATTATATACATTAAGTAGCATGGCTAACTTCCTCCGCAATTTTACGTTCACGCTGCTGTACCGTGTGTTTCCGCCACAAAAGATCGTTACAATCAGGATAATCCTCCCGATAATGAGCTCCTCGGCTCTCTTTGCGGTGAAGTGCTCCCTCGGTAACCAGTATGGCGCACGTAAGTAGATTGGCATACTCATATTCTTCTTGTGTAGTAAGGCTTGTATTAAATAGAACTAATTCCTTGTCGAGTACCGATCTTGCTTGTAATAAACCTTGTTCGGAGCGTCGAAGTCCTACTCCCCGTACCATTGCTTTCTGCAGGGCAAGTCTTCTAGCATGAATCGAACTGGCTGCTACGGAAGCTTCCTTTCTTGTAAGGGAAGGAACGAAAGGAACAAATTCCTCTAGAGGAGTGAGCTCGCGTATGCGATCTACAATTCTCTTTCCGAAAACAATAGCTTCCGATAAAGAATTGCTGGCCAGCCGATTTGCTCCATGGACACCGGTAGATGACACCTCTCCGCAGGCAAAAAGACGCTGAACACTGCTT
The DNA here is from genome assembly GCF_965111595.1 of Paenibacillus sp. Marseille-Q7038. NCBI lineage: Bacteria > Bacillati > Bacillota > Bacilli > Caryophanales > Paenibacillaceae > Paenibacillus > Paenibacillus sp. Marseille-Q7038. Next base: position 344,613 of record NZ_CBCOOM010000002.1, read on the forward strand.
TCTCCTTGTAGATCTGTCTTCACTCCGCCCATCATATAGTGAGCAGCAGGTGCTACAGGAATCCAATCCGAAGCCATATCCAGGCCGTAGTTCATACAGGTCTCATAAATTGTCGGAAAACGAAACTTGATCCGGTCAAGGGTCTCATGGGTGATATCTAGATATACCTGGGTTGCATTCGTAAGTTCCATCTCACTAACAATCGCTCTTGCTACAATGTCACGCGGAGCCAGCTCGAGCTGTGGATGGTATTTATGCATAAACCGTTCACCCCGGATATTACGAAGCACTGCTCCTTCTCCGCGTACGGCCTCAGATATTAGAAAACGAGGAGCTCCTGGATAACAAAGGGACGTTGGATGAAATTGAATGAATTCCATGTCACGTATTTCCGCCCCTGCCCGGTAAGCCATAGCTATACCGTCCGCAGTAGCCACTTCCGGGTTTGTGGTATATCGATATAGTTGGCCGGCTCCTCCAGAGCAGAGTACAACAGCATTTGCTTTTACATAGATTCGTCCTCCATCAGCATCCTGTACAATAGCACCCCTGCACTCACCGGACTGTGTTACAAGATCAATCACAAAATGCTTATCCCATACCTTAATAGATGTGTGAGAAGCAACGTGTTTCGCTAATGCTCTTACAATCTCGTACCCCGTTGCATCTCCATTTGCATGCAAAATCCGGCGATGACTGTGAGCCCCTTCCTGTGTTAATGCTAGTTCCCCATTCTCTATATCAAAAGCAGTTCCTAAACCAATTAATTCTTTGACTCTTTGAGGCCCCTCGCTAACAAGCACGTTCACAGCCTCTTCCCGGCACAGTCCTGCTCCTGCAGTGAGCGTATCCTGCATATGATAGGCAGGTGAATCATCCTCTGCGGTAACTGCTGCAATTCCACCCTGGGCATATCTCGTGTTGCTCTCTAGCAACGTTCTTTTCGTGATCAAAAGAATCTGCCGATCCTCACTTGCCTCGATTGCTGTAAACAATCCTGCTATACCTGTACCGATAACAAGCAGATCTGTCTCCATCTGAGGTAAAGCCGCTATATCCAAATCAATTAAGTAAGAAGGAATCATGGGGCATACTCACCTGTCTCATATAAAGTAGCTCACGTAATCATGCATATATAGAAAAGGGGGCCAACTTTCATCTGAAAGCCTCCCCTTGATCCTATTTTACTTGTAACATGCGCTCTAGGGATAAACGTGCACGATCGGCAACAGCAGGAGGTACATAAATTTCCGGCTTCATTGTCTCCAGCGCTTTTACTAGTTTCTTGAGGTTATTCACTTTCATATTTGGGCAAACAAGAAATTTGGTCGCAAAGTGAAAGGTTTTGTCGGGGCTGTCTACTCGCAGTTGATAACCTGTACCATCTTCTGTACCGACGATAAACTGTTTGCGGTCGGACTTTTTACAGTATTCGAGAATCGCTGTAGTACTGCCTACAAAATCGCCCATCTCAACCACTTCTGGGCGGCATTCCGGATGAACAACGAATTCTGCATCAGGATATTTAGCACGCATTTCCACCACATCTTTTATCGTTAGCATGTCATGTGTATTGCAGTACCCTTCCCATATGATCATTTTCTTATCGGTATGCTGCTGAACATAATGTCCAAGATTTTTATCAGGAACCCATATAATTTCTTCTGCATCAAGTGATTGAATCACTTTTACCGCGTTAGCAGAAGTACAGCATATATCTGTCTCGGCTTTAATCTCAGCAGAAGAGTTAATGTATGTAACGACCTTTGCATTCGGATGCTGCTCTTTTAACTTGCGAAGTCCTTCTACGTTGACCATATCCGCCATGGGACAGCCCGCACGTTCATCGGGAATGATTACTTTTTTGTTTGGAGCTAAAATTTTAGCACTTTCCCCCATAAAATGAACACCGCAAAAAACTATGACTTCGGCATCGGTTTCTGCTGCCTTCTGAGCTAAAAGAAAAGAGTCTCCACGAAAGTCTGCTACTTCCTGAATTTCATCTCGCTGATAATAATGAGCAAGTATAATCGCATTCCGTTCCTTCTTTAGTACCTTTAGTCGCTCTTTCAACTCACGATTCATCTCGGCCTTACGTTCTAGTGCCTGAACCTCCACTGTTGACCCTCTCCTTTTATGGAATAGCGAATCATACGTTCACTTTGCAGTGTATGATGGCGCTTGTTAATCGATTCACAAAGTCTAATACAGAACTTCCTTTTGTTTACAACTAATTTACACGGCGCATCGTGACCTGTCAATTCACAAAATAGACGCAATTTAAAGCTAAACATCGTAATACAACAAAAAAACCGGAGAACATAAGCTGTTCTCCGGTTTTTCGTTATAGCAACCTTATGAAGTTGGTTTATTCTTATCTGGATCAATTGGAGGGGTAGATTCCGAATCCGGCTGATTAGGAACATTGTTTGGAATTTCTTCTGCTGGTGTTCCGCCGTTGTTATCTTTTCCTTGAATGCGAACTCTAACATCACCGACATTGTCGATGATTGGCTCTCCGCTTTCAGAAGATTCTCCCGTAGTTCCTTCTTCTTTTTCGGTAATCACTCCGTTTTCGATCAACTGCTTGATATCTTCAAGATCAAGTGTCTCTCTTTCGAGTAGTGTTTCCGCAATAAGGTGAACTTCTTTAGAATACTTGGTCAGCAAATCTTTTGCTTTCTCGTAGCATTCTGTAACCATACGGTGCATTTCTTTATCAATCTCATATGCAATGGAATCACTGTAGTTCGGTTCATGTCCGAAGTCACGACCCAAGAAGACTTGCCCTTGAGCATTACCAAACTGCAATGGTCCGAGTTTTTCACTCATACCATATTCCATTACCATGCTTCGAACGATACTTGTTGCTTGTTGGAAGTCACTATAGGCACCTGTACCAATTTCACCGATAAACAGCTCCTCAGATACACGTCCACCTAATAATCCTGTTACTTTATCAAGCAATTCTTGCTTCGTAGCGAGCATACGATCTTCTTTTGGCATCATAATTACGTATCCGCCTGCACGACCACGAGGTACGATCGTAACTTTGTGAACCATATCAGCATGCTCCAAGAAGTAACCCACAATCGTGTGACCAGCTTCATGGAAAGCAACGATCCGTTTTTCACGGTCGCTAACTACGCGGCTTTTCTTCTCTGTACCAACAATTACACGGTCAATCGCTTCATCCATCTCACGCATCGAGATATCTTTACGATTACGTCTGGCAGCAAGAAGGGCTGCTTCATTGAGTAAGTTCTCAAGATCTGCACCAGTAAAGCCGGTTGTACGTTTCGCAATGACATCCATCTTCACATCTTTAGTAAGAGGTTTGTTACGAGCATGTACTTTAAGAACAGCTTCACGGCCTCTTACATCAGGACGGTCAACTGTAATTTGACGGTCAAAACGTCCTGGACGAAGAAGTGCAGGGTCAAGAATATCTTGACGGTTCGTTGCAGCAATGATAATAATACCTTCGTTTGCTCCGAATCCATCCATCTCTACGAGCAATTGGTTTAGTGTCTGCTCACGCTCGTCATGTCCACCGCCGAGTCCAGCACCACGCTGACGACCAACCGCATCAATCTCATCAATAAAGATGATACATGGAGCATTTTTCTTCGCATTTTCGAACAAGTCACGCACACGGGATGCACCGACACCGACAAACATTTCGACGAAGTCAGAACCCGAGATACTGAAGAATGGTACACCCGCTTCCCCAGCGACAGCTCGTGCAAGGAGTGTTTTACCTGTTCCCGGAGGACCATTCAGTAGAACCCCTTTTGGAATTCTAGCACCCACTGCAGCGAATTTACGAGGATCTTTTAGGAACTCAACCACTTCGATAAGCTCTTGCTTCTCTTCGTCTGCTCCTGCAACATCTTCGAAAGTAATCTTTTTCTTCTCTTCGTTATATAAACGTGCACGGCTCTTACCAAAGTTCATCACTTTGCCGCCGCCGCCTTGCGCCTGATTAAACAGGAAGAAGAAGAGGACAAACATCAAAATAAGAGGTATAAACGACGTTAGTAGTGTCAGCCAAATACTGTCACCCTTCATCGGTTTCGCTTCCATTGCTATTCCGTTCGCTTCACTTGCATCCGCAATTTCTTGGACTGCAGCATCAGTAGCAGGAATGTAGGTAATAAAGTTTTTGGCTTTTTCAGCAGGTGGGGTCACATACTCTCCCGTCACCTGGTAGGCATATCCATCAAACTGAATACTTAAATTCTCTACGTTATTTGCAGATAATTCCTGACGAAACTCGTTGTATTTAGGGGTATCAGCCGCTTCACTTCCACCATTAATAACCTGGTAGATGCCGACTACAACTAAAAATAAAATTAGATAAAAACCAGAATTCCGGATGAACCGATTCATCCCCTACCTCCTCTCGAGACACTTTAGTTATTTTACCATAGCCATTCTGCCCTTCTCAACAAATGGGCAAACGCGATTCTATCATTTTTCTGCCGGGATTTTAGCTAGTGTAAATCTCCGGTTTCAGAATTCCGATATAAGGCAGGTTCCGGTAATGTTCAGCATAATCCAAACCGTAGCCAACTACAAATGCATCCGGCAGAACAAATCCTGTGTAATCTGCTTCAAGATTAACAGAACGGCCAGATGGTTTGTCAAACAAGGTAACCACCGTTGTTGATTTAGCACCTCTATTTTGCAGAAGTTCAATCAAATGACTGAGCGTAAGCCCGCTATCGATGATATCTTCTACAATAAGAACATCGCGTCCCTCAACCGTTTGGTCTAAATCCTTGATGATCTTGACTACACCGGAAGACTTGGTAGAAGCACCATAACTTGATACAGCCATAAAGTCCATTTCAAGAGGCACTGTTATGTTTTTAACCAAATCAGCCATAAATATAAACGCACCTTTAAGTACACAAATGACTAAAGGGTTACGATCAGCGAATTCCTTGCTTAATACTTCGCCTAGTTCCTTGATTTTACCTTGAATTTCTTCTTCACTAATTAAAATTTCTTGAATATCGTTCTGCAACGTTAGTGAACCCCCTAAAGTTATACTATGAAAGTCTTATCTGCACCATTACTGTCAACCACCTGCGCGTTAAAGCTACTCGATCCACATTTGAATGACCTGTGCAGATTGATCGGTTACGGGAGCATGAATGGAGCGTCTTACGCCCGGAATCCAGATGATGTTTCCTTCAACATCACACACCAAGGGAATACGAGAACGCAGTGACGGCGGAATTTTGGCATCGATAAAAATATCTTTTACCTTTTTACTTCCGTTTAATCCCATCACTTTCATGGTATCTCCAGGTAATCGTGCTCTTACGGTAAGCGGCCAGTGAAGTTTGCTCAAATCAAACTGCGCTTCATTAGCAGTTATCGGCCTATGCATCCCCTTTAAATGAACCATATGGATGGTTCTTTCAATCTCCTTAAGGTAGAGAAACGTATCTCCCTCTGGAGAAGGCAACTGATAACTGTAATGTTCAGATTCAGACTTCCGGGCAGTAAAAATGATACTGTTATATTCCCGCATACAAACGATCCCTTGACCTATATCAAGAATCCATGTCGTTGGTTCGGTCTGAACCACTCCCTTACGTATGGATTCAATTCTTGAAAAAGTAGCAAAATCATCGTTTGAAGGCAGATAATTTAATATTAATTTAATGAGCCTTCGTTGTAAAGCGACATGTAGCCCCTTAAACGCAGGCACAGAAAAGGTTAGTCGATCACCTGACTTCAAAACTATATCGGCAAAGGTTTGCTCTGCTACAGCTTCCATATAGTCATCTTCTGTGCTTATAACTTCGGCCATCCGATATAGGGATTCCTTTAGCTGCCCATTATATTGCCCCAAAAAAGGAAGCACATCCAGTCGGATCGCATTTCTAAGATATTTACGATTCATATTACTACTATCAATAAGATAAGGAAGCCCCTCTTTTTCACAGAGCTTTTCCAAGTCCGTCTTGGTAATACGTAAACATGGCCTAATAAGTTCCACGTTTTTTTCAGTTCGCTTGATTTTCATACCCGAAAGTCCCGAAGCACCACTTCCGCGCAGCATATGTAACATAACCGTCTCAGCCTGATCGTCGGCATGATGTGCCAGAGCTATGCTATTTGCCTTGTACTTCACTGCAACTTCGTGAAGAAAAGCATACCTTCTTTCACGGGCAGCATCCTGTGAATTCCGCCCAGTCTCCTCTAAATACTTCGGCATATTTAGATGAACCATTTCAAAAGGAATGTGCAGCGATTCTGCGTATTTTTGTACCAGCTCAGCTTCAGCATCCGACTCTGCACGAAAGCCATGATGTACATGGGCACAGATCAGTGTGAGCGGTGTACGATAGAGAGATATTTGATGAAGAATATGTAAAAGAGCCACAGAATCCGCCCCACCGGATACTGCGACTACAATCCGGTGACCCGGTTTCCACAAATGATACTCCTCTGCTGTAGCAGCAATCTGCATTACCGTAGGTTCAAGTTTCGGTCCTTCCATGATGTTCCTCTTTTCTAACTCAGATATTCCAGGTATGTACCCTCTAATTTTAGCGAAGCATCAGCATCACTGCCCCAGCCATAATTAGAGCTGATAACGCAAAAGATGGAATTAACCATCCTGGGTTTGTTTCTGATGAAGCGTTCTTAGGTCCGCTCTTTACTCTGTAGACATGCTTTTTCCACGAAAAAAAAGCATCCTCTGCATCGTCATAATAACCCTGTATTGCCTTTAGAAGCCAACTTCTATATGGCGCTAGCCGTTCGCTCTTTTGAATGATAGTTAAAAGTGAGGGTATTCCCCTTAGTTGAGGAAGACTGTCCCCTGTGATTCTTCTCAGTTCTTCTCCCTCCAGAAGATGAATTAGAAGAAGAGCAAAGGAAAACACATCATATTTCTGATCTGCGACACGGCTGCCTGCATTCCAGTACCCTCTATCATACCATTCTGTGAACTGCTTTACGCTGCGTCCTACAGGACTCGCTCCTCCATAATCAATGAGCTCCACCTCACCATATGAAGAAACAAGTACATTTTGTGGCTTCAAATCACAGAATATATATCCTAACCGGTGCAGCTCAGCGAGCTTTTTTAAAATCCTAAGCCCGACAAGCATCGTCCAGTCCGGTCCATTTTTACGGATAAATAAATGAAGCGGCTCACCTCTGACATAGGTCATGACATAAAAAGAAATCTCACTACCGCCAGCCTGGTAATTATCCACTTCTTTTAAGTAGGAAGAGAATCCATTTCCACCAGCAAGGTCATCCTTCTTCGCTAAGGAAGTAAGAACATTAATCTCCGACTGCAAATCAAGCGGATTAAAACCCATCTTGAGCGCATACCGGCCTCCACCCGGTTCACGCTGAACCAAATAAACGATCCCATTTGCTCCCTTACCCAGCACCCTCTGAATAATATATTTATTATTCTTCCATTTGCCGGTAACTACAGTTCCAGGAGTAAGATCAGGATCCAGCGGCATAGTCACCATGCATCCCTTCTTTTGCTCCGTAATCGCTATAATACAGGTCATTCTCGTTTAGTGTACCATAACGATAATAATCAATCACCTTTAATATTGCGGGTCCGGTAGGTGTTGCACCTCTCATATCCAGCTTAGTAAAAACCGATCGAAGTGCGTTTATGTCGCTTGTCCAGTTGATATCCAGTACTGCATTTTCACTACCTTGTCTCCCGGGAAAATGAAATACAGAAATCTGACTTCTACCTTCACGCGCTTGAAGGCTGAGCATCAAATCTCGAATTCCTTCTTCTACAGCAGCCAGTTTTGGCTTCATACTAGCACTTGCATCAATAAGTACAGCTACTTGAAGCGGTGTGGTTTCTGTCAAATGATCCAGTACTTGAACCACCTCTGCGCGCTGATGCAAAGGAAGTTCAGCTATACTGCCCGTACTTTTGCCCAGAATTTGTTTAAGCTCTTTATTAACCGCTAGTTCAATGGTCTGAACCACCGTTTTTCGCGTCATCATCTGCATGGTTTTGGCTAATACAGGTGTACCTACAATCCGGCTTATTCCACCTCCTGCTTTGGCAATTGCTTCAATCTCTTGTCCCCCAAGATCACCAATGGTTCCATAATCGACCACACCCACTACATTCACTGTAATGCCTTCCTCCAAGGCATTTGCAGCAGCAAGTACTGGATTTGAACCAACATTAGAGCATCCGTCTGTTATGAGTAAAATTTGTCTCATCTTTCTCATCCCCTTTGGCTTTGAACTTATTCCTATTATTTCCATAATAGATTGGGTTCAAACGAGGACTTTACTTCTATAATAAATATTCACCGTCAGCTGACTGTCCTAGGCCGCTCCATTCGATCAATTCCCGGGATACGCAGTGTCGCCCATTCAGGGCTAAAGTGATCCACTTTGCCAACGACAACCGTCATGTCATCATGAATCTTATTTTGCTGATAACGAATGACTCGCTCTAATAAGATATCGGCAATTTCTTGTGGATCTTCACTATCCATCTCCTGAATCATTCGTTTCATCCATATTTCTTTATTCACGGCGTACCCTGGTGCATCATATATACCGTCTGTCATCATAATGACGATATCACCTGGGAGCAGCTGCGTAGTGACGAGATCCACCTCAATATCTTTAATAATGCCAACGGGAAGATTGCTTGCTGATATCGGGATTACCTCTTCTCCTCTTTTAATAAAGCTGGGAGTAGATCCAATCTTCATAAATGTGGTCTGCGCTGAATACTGATCAATCAACGCCATATCCACGGTTGCAAAAAATTCTTCTGTAGATCGGAGCATCAGTATAGAATTGACTGATTTGATGGCAAGTTTTGCATCCATCCCTGATTGTAGCAGCTGTTCTAGGATACCTAAAGCGGTACTGCTCTCAAGCCTTGCTCGTTCTCCATTTCCCATCCCATCACTGAGTGCGACGACAAAGGTACCATTGCCAAGCTCAACTGTGCTGAAGCTATCGCCCGAAAGAAGGCCTCCACCCTTGGCTGCTCCAGCTACGCCTGTTGTGACTTCATATGTCTTGGCTGATCCGAAAGTTACAGTGGCAAGCCCCTGTTTTGGAAGAGTCATCGTTTCTTCAACAACCGCAATATGCTCACCGATAATATCAGATAAAAGCGGGGCAATAATTTTTCGGCATTCATCAAATCCTTTCGTATAGGCATGAACAATCTCAATCTCGACTTTACCTGCGTCCAGGTTAATAATGTCGATACTATGAATGGATAGACCAAGCTGCTCCAACGCTGATCTAATCTGTTCCTCTTGCTTGTGCATTACCTTTGTTTCCCGCTGTATTTCCCGTGCCAGGTCCTCCATTACCTGAGACACGCCGGATAATTGTTCTGCTACAAGCATTCTACTGTCGTATATTTGGCGTTTCCATTGCATATTATCTTGGTATAGCCCGTACTGACGCTTCATCACATCAAGTACAGCCCCCGTCTTCGCACAACTTTTTGTCCAGGATGCTGGAATGTCCTTTGCCTGAAAATCCGGATTTTCTTCAATCGCAGTCATCATTTTTGTCATATACTTATAGGTCTGATAGAACTTTCCGTCCCAACACTGCTCTTGTTTGAAACAAGATGTACAAGTTCCTTCCGCGACAGCATTCATGAAATGTTCCATATCTTGCTGTCCTTGTCCCATCTCATTAACACCGGACATCTGATCAAAACTCTTAGATAACTGCTTAAACACTTGTGAGAAACGGTTTACCCGCTCCGCAGTCAGGTCCCTGATTCGCTTAGCGTATTCATGCTGAGAATAGCTATGATCCTGTGTCCCAGGTACATATTTAGAAATAACTTGTAACATGCTTTTAGGTGTCAGCAAAAAGAGAAGAATCGCAGCACAGCTTTCATACGTCGATGTGATTACATCACCTGTTCCACCTAAATAGATGGCTAAGATGGATGACCCAAGCAGCATCCCCAGAGATACACCCAGCTTCTTTCCTTCCTTCATCATTCCGGCCAGCATCCCTGCAAAAGCAAGCAAGCTCATCTGGTAAATGGCTGACATATTCGCCAGACTTAAGATCAGACCCGTAATTACACCTACTGATGCACCCAGCGGTGCCCCGCCTACAATGGCGAAGAGAAGTAACAGATATCTCGATAGTACATTTTCAGCTGATAAATGATAGACCGTAAATCCAACGGCTCCTGTCATAACGGATGCGAGTAAAATAATAAGACACAGGATCTCCTCGCTGCGGAGGTTTACATTCTTTTTCCGGTAAGTAAAGATCGGTATCGCCTGTATGAACACCATGGTGAGTACGAAGCTTAACACCGCGTCGATTGTCATCATTAGGACCGCGTACCATGTGAATGAGGGTCCGATCAGGACGGTAAACAAATTCACCATAAAAGCCGAGGTAAAAACCATGACTGGTGCATAAGATAATTCGGTTTTTCCAAAAGAGGATAGTCCTTTGTACAGCAGATAGAAGATACCTAGTTCGGCAGCGATGATAAAGAATGTTGGATAAGGCGAGAAAAAACTGCCGGCCAGAATTGCGGCTCCCACGGGAATCAAGAAATCTCTTCTCAAGAATAAAATAACGGCGAAATAGGCTATGGCAAAAGGTGAGAGTTCGTCTAATATCATAGCCTTTCCTAGCAAAAAACCCATCACCGTCAGCAGTATCATCCATTTTTTCTCGGATATGACTTGTACGGCCCGTAAGGATCCTATCCACGTCTTCATTCTCATGCTTACATCGGCACGCAGCTCTTTTCCCCGTTTACCAGCCTTGATCCCTGGAAAAGGAATCACATTCCATTTGTCCATATTTCGCTTCGCTCCCCAACGTTTGATTTGATGTTTCCCATTATAGTCAGCTTGTTCTGTGAAAGTTTGTCAGAAACTAAGATGTCACAAAAAGAAATTTCCGACAAAAACAGGGGGTCTGCGAAAGAACAGAGTTATGAATAAAAAGGACAGCCTATATAGGCTCAAGGAGAGTTATGACAATTTCAGCACTTACCAAGGCATCCCTATCTTAACCACAAAAGTCTAGCGATATGGAATGAGAATACTGGAACTAGCTTGAAAGATGTCGGACGATTCTTGAGATGCGACAAAAAAACCGCAGACTCTAAAGTCTGCGGTTCTCTCTATTCACGTACTTATATATGCAAGATCAGGTTGGTGACTTACACGCGTTTTGCGCCGCGACCTCCGCGTTTACCTTCGGTGTTCTTCTTCAACGACGAAATCCGCTCTTCACTGTCTTTCAGAAAGCGTGACACTTTATCCTCAAATGAAGGCTTGCCAAACGAAGGCTTGCCGGCAGAAGGTTTGTAAGGACGCCCTCCCCGTTCACGATTGTTATAGCTACCGCCGCCACTGTTACCACCAGTGCCGCCGCTAAATCGTTCTCTATCTCCTCCGGTACGTTCCGGTCTTGGTGTTCTTGGTGGACGAGCCTGCTGTTGTACTTCACCTGCTGGACGGTCAACCGCCTGCTTGATTGAAAGTCCAATTTTTCCGTCCTTGTCAACATTGATAACCTTAACAGTTACCGTATCATTAACTTTCAAATGATCGTTGACGTCTTTGACATAATTGTCAGCGATTTCCGAGATGTGAACGAGACCCGTGACACCTCCAGACAGATCCACGAATGCTCCGAAATGCGTGATGCCTGTCACTTTGCCCTCTAATTTGGTGCCCACTTCAATTGCCATAGAATAAAATGATCCTCCCTTAAAAATATACAACCCGATTTTTAAATCTGTTGCGGTAAATTAATTATACCTTATGGATTAAACCAAGGTCAACTGAACGAACGCCTGTTAACGCGCCTAATTTCGGTTAAAGTTGAACATAATTCCAGATAAAAAACAGAATTCAAGTTCTGTTGCTATATTATTCATCAACTGGGTAGATTGGTGTCTCCCCAGGTAAATACATTCCATATTTTTTTCGTGCAATTTGCCCAATATATTCAGGATCTTGAAGTCGGCTTACTTCCAGCTTAAGCTCTTCAAGTGCTTGATCTGTTTCTGTCTGTGTCGCCTTTATCTCCTGCAGCTTGGCACTCTTGTCCGCCATTTGAGTAGACTGATTAAAGAATGTGTATCCTGCCCATCCTGTGAAACAGATCATAAAGGCAAGCCATAGCATGATTCGCCTCCGAGCTCCTGTTACTTTGGTTTTCTGAGGTCCAGCTTGTGTTGAATTTTGAACAATGCGCCCAGACGATGATTTCATACGCGTACCTCCTTCATGATAGGTAGGAATTTGACCTAACCAGCTCGTTTTGTGAATAAGATCAGAACCAGTAGTTCCACCATTCTTTAACCCGATTGAATATACGTGCCATCCAGCTTGGAGTCTGCCATTTACTGATCAAGGGTCTTATCGGCAAATAAAGAAGTTTAAGAAACGGTCTAATTATGTAATAAACCATTCTGATCAGAAAAAGGAGAAGCGCCATAACAAAACCAAACAAAATCCGTAATAGCCGAAGTATACCTTTTATAGGAATGACTAAGATGACGTAAAGCGCACGGTAAAGTATATAACAGAACTTCTTTATAATTCCAATTAACATTACCACAAATTTTTGAGTCAAAATACTTAAAACCAAAAAATAGACCCAAACCCCTAAAAAAAGCCCCAAAAAGACATAAAATCGTAACTCACCATGGTTACTGGCATACAGCATGTTAAATACAAACACGGCTGCTGCGATCCAATATACCAAGTCGATTGTATGAATACTCCATCTCGGAAAACGGAACGAGAGAGACAGCACCCGGTAACTGTCGTAGACTATTCCTAGTGCCGCTCCCGAGAAGAGCATCCATCCTAATGTGATCCACTGAATTTCCGGATTCATTTGAACAACTTGCCGAGGATTCCTTTTCCGGATTTGGAACCTGAACCGGGATCTAAATAGGCAAGGAAACTTACATGACCTTCAATCGATAAGAGTCCCTCTTCGAGACTGAGGTTTTTAATATGTAAATTCTGCCCTCTAATGGTTAGGTGACCGAGCTCTGTCTTGAGTAGAAATTCCTCGTTATCGAAGCTCTCCACATTCAAAACACCTGTAATATCAAGTTGTTTCCGGTTCTGCATGGTAAGACTGTGCTGTTTCGGTTTCACATGGTCGATCATGGCATGTACCCCTCCCTTCTTACACCTAGCTTATGGGAGGTTAAGAAGGATTAGAACAGCAGCAGAAGGAAATAAAAAAGCGTGCTTCTCCCTCGTAATCAGGATTAGCACGCTTGTTACTGTAAAAACAAAGGTTAACTTAAAAAGTCCAACCCGTTATCTCTGGCAATAGGCTCTTCTTTCACCACGGTGAACAGACTCGAAGCCTCTTCTTTACGCGTGCTTTCTGCCAAACGTTCCACTCGAACGGTTACAAGTTTCTGACCGAACTGTACGGTAATTTCATCACCGACTTTGACAGTACTACTTGGCTTTGCCTCTCGTCCATTGATTAGGACTCTCCCCTGTTCGGAGACATCCTTAGCCACCGTACGGCGTTTAATCAGTCTCGAAACTTTAAGGAATTTATCTACTCTCATTATTTTACAGCTTCTTTAAGTTTATTTCCTGCCTTAAATGCAGGAACATTAGATTCTGGAATTTCAATTGTGTTTCCTGTTTGCGGGTTACGTCCTGTACGTCCAGAACGTCTGCGAGTTTCGAAAGTACCGAAGCCAATGAGTTGTACTTTGTCGCCATTTGCAAGGGCATCTGTAATTTCACCTAGGAAACCGTTAAGAACCGCTTCTACATCTTTTTTTGTAAGTCCACTTTTTTCTGAGATATTGTTTACCAAGTCTGTTTTATTCATTGTTAAAGGCCTCCCAAATTAAAGAAAATACGACGTGACTCCCTGCGTAAAAACGCTTCTTATTATCACGTGCCGTTACTACACTTCTATTCTTGCTCAGTCCTTGAAAATCCTGCCGCAATGCCTCTTTTTTTAATGTGGGACACGCAGTGGTTTCAAGTTTGGTAAAGAATACGACATTTTAGGTGTCGTTGTCAAACCAAGTCTAACTAATCGCGGCTATAGTGCTCCTACTACTCAAATACCCGCTATTTATGACTTTCAATCCGAATTCTAATGTTAGTAATCTTTCAGTTCCTGCTTCGCTTCCTGCCAGCAAGCTTCCATCTCTTCAAGTGTGCTGTCTTCGACCGTTTTCCCTTGCTCCGCAAGACGAGCTTCGATGTACTTGAATCTACGAGTGAATTTACGGTTTGTAGCAGCAAGTGCTTCCTCTGGATCGACCCCAATAAATCTAGAAATGTTAGCAGTAGCGAATAATACATCACCAAGCTCCAGCATCTGTTCTTCTGCGGCATAATTCAATTTAATTGCCTCTTTTAGCTCACCGAGTTCTTCCTCTACCTTAACAAACACATCTTCTACTTGATCCCAGTCAAAACCGACCTTTGATGCTTTCTTTTGAAGTTTGTAAGCTTTCATTAAGGCTGGAAGATCTCTAGGAATACCATCAAGTATAGAAGTTGCCTCGCTCACTTGTCCTTTGAGTTTCTTCTCTTCTGCTTTCATCGCTTCCCAGTTGGCTAGCGCTTCTCCAGCATCTTCTGCTTTATTGTCTCCGAAAACATGCGGGTGTCTGAAAATGAGCTTGTCATTCAGACCTTGAATGACGTCATAGACGTCAAATGTACCCAGCTCTTCTTCCATCTGAGCGTGTAGCATGATTTGAAGCAGCAAGTCGCCGAGTTCTTCTTTCATATGATCTGGGTCATCATCATCGATCGTCTCCAGGACTTCATAAGTTTCCTCAATCAGATTCTTGCGGATGGAAGCATGAGTCTGCTCGCGATCCCAAGGGCATCCTTCTGGGCTTCGCAAAATTTCTACAATTTCATGAAGACGACCAAAGGTGCGTCTCGTGAGCTGCTCATTGTCACTCTTTGGTACATAGATAAGTGATAAATTTCCGTATCCTTCTACACGATCCAGTTCATATAGCTCGACTTCCTGAATAACTTCCTGTCCTTCAATACCGAGCGCGTGTCCAACAATAACCTTAGTATCATCTGGATACACCTCCATCAGACTAAGCTTAACATCAGATGCAGTGAACACATCATACACTTGTCCAATTAATGTATGTAGTTTAGGTTGAAGCATCGAACCATCAATAATACCCGCATCAAGCAATTGGAATCCTTCGATCGGATCAAATCCAAGTCTTATAAATGCCTCATCCAGGAAGCTTTCTCCTCCAAGTATAGAGAGATCGATCCCCTGTTCTGAGCAGCGCTCTTTTAACAGCCCTACCGTTGCTTCTGCTACCATAGGATGTCCGGGTACAGCATACACGATTTCTTCTCCTACAGCCCCTTGCTTAGCAAGTTGAATGAGCTCGTTTGCAATACTATCATATACTTCTGGGAAAGAACTTTTTGCTTCATATATACGATCGAACGAAGTCAAAGATAAATGAAGATTTTCTAAATCTTTGCATACCGGATGATCAAGCGTTCGAACATAGATCGTACTTGCTTTTTGTAACCTTTTTAAAATGCCTAAAGTCAGTTGATCTTCCCCGCCTGAACCTAGACCAACAACTGTGATTGCTGCGCTCATGTTAACCCTCCAAATAAAATGGCTTTTAAATAAACCTTGTTAACTGTAACTATATCATGCTTTTATCTTATGCCAAAAAAACAGAGTACTCATTGCTCAAGCTTATAGTAATCTTAGTTTGCGCAGCAGCTTCAATAGCTTCTCTCCCTTGGGAAGCATAGCGATTTCTTCTGCTGTTATCCACTTCGTGCGGATTGCACCAATCATAAATATGATGACGCCCGCAGTAATGCCGAGCAGACTTTGTACAAGCGCAGTAATTCGGTTGCCTAAGCCAATTTCTAAAGCCCCAATTATAACCTCGATACTCCATGCCATCCCGGCTGCCGTCAGCGACATAGCAGCGATAATAAAGAATGGTTTTAGTAAAACAGCAGCTAAGGATACGCGTAGCCTCAGCATCCGAGCGAGCAACAATACGTTCAACAAAGCAGCCAGTGCATAAGCTGCTGCCGAGGACCATGCTGCTCCGCTAATACCGAAATACGGCACTAGTAACTCATTTAACAGTGTTTTGACAACCGCAGCAGTCAGCATGATAAGGGCCGGTGCTTTAACTGCACCATATCCTTGAAGTAAGGCTGCAGCAATTACGCTGACTGCGCTCCCGGCAGCAGTAAGTGCCAATATACGCATCGTATTTGTCCCTTCGGTCGTGATATAAAGCATCTGGTTGATGGGTCCAGCCAGCACCGCCATGCCAGCAGCAGCAGCGAGACCAATGAGCCAGAACCACTTAAGGGCAAGGCTACTTTGCCTATGAATTGTCTTTTGATCACTTCGCACCTTCGCCTCAGCAATAGCAGGGATGAATAACACGGACAAAGTCGTTGCTAGCATGGTCACTAGCTGTACAAGCGGAATCCCCCGATTATAGACGCCGAAAAGTCTCATCGTTTCTATATCAGCCATCCCTTCCTGCTTTAGCAGACGCGGAACAGTGAAAGTATCAACCATATTCATCAATGGGACGACAACCGAACCCAGCGCAACAGGAATAGCATAACGAAGCACACTAATCAGAAGAGTAGATGTAGACTTTCGTTCTGACTTCAGACCCTTCTCACTAATAAGCATATTTTCTTTAGGAAGCAGCTGTTCAGCATGGACAGTTCTCCTCTTTCCCCTTCTTAACCAGAAAAACCACATGCAGAGCAGTGCAGCGGCTCCACCCATGGCAGACCCTAACATCGCTCCTGCTGCAATCGTTTCTGCTGCTGCACCACGCTCAATCAGTATAAATAACAATATAAGCATGACGGTTACACGGACCGTCTGCTCTGTAATTTGAGAAACAGCCGTAGGCAACATATCCTGCAGACCCTGAAAATATCCCCTAAGACCTGTCATGACGGGCACAAATAAAAATGCCAAAGAAGCAGTACGAATGGAGAGAATCACCTCTTTATTATCAATGAAACGGCTAATCTGAGGGGCAAATTGATACATAAGCAGGCTAAGCAGTCCTCCAAGTAGAGCTAAGAGCAGAGAAGTAACTTTAAGAACCCGCTCTCCTTCAGTTTGGTCTCCCCTAGCGTTTGCTTCAGCAACCAGCTTAGATACGGCTATAGGGAAGCCAGCTGTTGCGAGTGTAATGAACATCATATAAAAAGGATAAACCGTATTATAAATACCAAATACACTGTCACCCGCTATATTTTGTAGCGGAATCTTCTGCAGTGTTCCAATCAATTTTGATAATAGTGCAGCTACGCTGAGTATAAATGCTCCCTGAAGCATCTTTGTACTGGTTTCCATTGATTTCATTTAGACTTACCTACTTCTTCTTTAGGGTAGGACGCTATGTTCCTTTGCAATACGAACCCTATTATACCTCTTTATGTAAAAGCAAAAAACTCCTGCCCTCTTACAGGCGGGAGTTTTTGTTCTTTACTGCTCCATTTGCTTGCCAAGGAACGCAGCTGCGGTTTCAGACATTTTCACTTCAAGTTGAGACATTTTTGTAGATTCATCCTTGCTGTACAATATCACGGAACCGATAGGATCTCCTCCAGATATAATCGGTGCTACAACAAAGGATGATAAAGTTTCTATATGATCTTTAGCTATTTCATAAGATCCACTGCTGTTTTCAAGCAAAGTTTTGCGGTTATCCATGGAGTTCTCAACCAAATTTCCGATTTGTTTCTCCAGGTATTCCTTTTTAGATCCGCCAGCTACCGTAATAATCGTATCACGGTCAGTGATGAGCGTTACATGTCCTGTACCTTCAAACAAAGATTCCGCATATTCCTTTGCAAAATCACCCAATTCACCGATAGGTGAATACTTTTTCAGAATAACCTCGCCATCTCGATCCACAAAAATTTCAAGTGGATCACCTTCACGGATTCGTAATGTACGACGAATTTCTTTAGGAATTACGACACGACCGAGGTCATCAATACGGCGGACGATACCAGTAGCTTTCATTTACATGTTGCCCCACTTTCTCGAGAAGATTTTTCAACTACTGTCCTTTTTATAACGGAGGGATTAAGGTAGTTAGTTTAGTGTGATATCTAGACCATAGTATTCATCTGTTCCCATTTCCTTATACATGGACCTTTTAATATCGTTCAATAAACTTACTTAAAAATTTGCCTGTATAAAAAGAAATAACCTTCTCAGAAGGTTTTGTTATAACAAAAAGACGCGGTTACCCGCGTCTAATGGATTAGACTCTATGCTATCCTGCTTGTCTGATCTTATTATTTACTATCCGTTGTTTTATCTGTACTTTCAGTACCTGCATCGGTTCCTTCCGTATCTGTTGTTCCTTTGTCCGTACCTTCAGTTCCTTCTGTAGGTGCCGTCTCTGTACCTTCGGTACCCGTTCCCTCGGTATCCGTTCCTTCTGTTTCAGCTGCAGGATTTGCAGGAAGTTTTATTTCACCTTCCATAATTCCATCAAGCTCTTTTTCCATGAAGGTTTGTATTTGTGTGTTTACAATGGTATTGGCAAGCGTATCTTTTTGTTCTTGTGTTAATTCTTCAAAGGTTGGTTCTGTACGTTTCTCTACTTTGATAATGTGATATCCATAATCTGTTTCAACAGGATCACTGATCTTGTTGATTTCTAAAGTTTTAGCTGCTTCTTTGAAAGCTTCAACCCAAGATACTATAGGAGTATCTTCATACAAACCGCCATTTTCAACAGAACCTGGATCCTCGGAGTATTCTTTCACTACAGCAGCAAAGTCTTCCCCTTTATCCAATTTTGCTTTTGCTTCTTTTGCAATTTTTAGTGCTTCACCTTCAGGACGATCCTCTTGTGTCTCAGGATCTTGGAAGCTGATCAGAACGTGACGAACAGTAGCTGTAATAAACTGTTCCGGGCTAGCATCATATTGTGCTTTCAATTCTTCTTCCGTTACTTTTGGTGATTTATCCTTAACAATGGTCAAAACACGTGCCATATAGTTTTTGATATCCGCTTCTGTGAGATCATATTCTTCGAGCATTACTTTCCACTGCTCATCTCCAACTTGTGTCTTCATCTGAGTAAGCTGATTACCGGCTTCTTCTTCTCCTTGTTTCTTGGATTCGTCAGAAGCTTGATTACTCAAATACTCATAAGTCACTTGTTGCTCTACTAGGTATTCACGGAACTCATCCATTTCCATGAGCTGTGCATACTGAGGACTCATGAACTTCATAATTTTCATCTCGGTGTTAAATTCATTTTCTGTAATTTCACCACCATCATATTTAACGATAATCGCGCTTTTATCATCGCTTGCCGCATTTTGATCATCGCCATTTCCACAAGCAGCCAGAAGAGATATCGATAATACGCCGACCATTGTCACCGCAATCGTCTTCCAGGATTTTTTATTACTTCGCAACATCTTGAAGTTCCCCCTTTGATTTAAAAGCATCCTTCATGGCTGCAAGGAATTTCTCTAGCAATTGAAGTAGCTCCAAATCGCTGAGTCCTTTACCTTTTACATGAATAGACATACTTTGTCCTTGTTCAAATTGTACACGTCTTTCAAACTGATTTCCAATCTGGACAAGTTTCGCTCCATTTACAGCTTTTTCTTGACCCTCATAGAACTTCAGGGTTATGTCATCGCCACGCTGTACGATCGACTCAATACCGTAGGTTTTACCATAAATTTTAAGTCTTGCTACAGTGAGCAAGTTCGTAACTGCCTCAGGTAAATCGCCAAAACGATCCACCAATTCATCTTCCAATTCCATCGTATCATCAAAGGAAGCAAGAACAGCGACTTTTTTATAAATCTCAATTTTTTGAATGCTATCATAGATATAATCTGACGGCAAGTAAGCATCGATCCCTAGATCAATCGCGGTTGTCCAGCCTGGCTCTTGTGGTGCTTCCTCACCAAGCATCGTTACTTTACGTTTATTAATTTCTTCTGCAAGCATCTGTGAGTAGAGATCAAAACCGACAGAGGCGATAAACCCGTGCTGCTCTGCTCCAAGCAAGTTTCCAGCACCCCGGATCGTTAGATCTCTCATCGCAATTTTGAAACCGGAGCCAAGCTCTGTAAATTCCTTAATGGATTGAAGCCTTTTCTCTGCTACTTCTGTCAGCACTTTATCCCTTTGATACGTAAAATAGGCATACGCAATTCGGTTGGAACGTCCAACTCGTCCACGCAGCTGATACAGCTGGGAAAGCCCCATCTTATCTGCATCATGTACAATCAAAGTATTTACGTTCGGGATATCAACCCCAGTTTCTATAATACTGGTGCTGACAAGCACGTCAAACTCCCCATCCAGAAAATCAAGGATGGTCTTCTCAAGTTCAGACTCTGTCATTTGACCATGCCCAACACCAACTCTTGCCCCAGGAACAAGTTCAGAAATTTCTGCAGCCATCTCCTGAATTCCCTGAACACGGTTATACAGGTAGTACACTTGACCACCTCTCGCCAGTTCACGCTCTATTGCTTCCCGAACTAGCGTCTGACTGTGCTCCACCACGTAGGTCTGTACGGGGAACCGATTTTCCGGAGGTGTTTCAATAACCGACAAATCACGTACACCGAGCATAGACATATGAAGGGTCCGAGGAATTGGCGTTGCAGTCAGTGTTAACACGTCGACATTCGTCTTCAGCTTCTTCAGCTTTTCCTTATGGGTAACCCCAAAACGTTGTTCCTCATCGACAATCAGCAGTCCTAGATCTTTAAAGACAAGATCCTGAGATAATAAACGATGCGTACCAATTACAATATCAATCGTCCCTTGCTTGATTCCCTTCGTCGTTTCATTCTGCTCCTTGCGAGAACGGAAACGGCTCAGAACGCTCACGTTAAACGGATATCCAGAAAAACGCTCACGGAATGTTTCATAATGTTGCTGTGCTAGAATCGTTGTAGGAACAAGTACTGCGACTTGTTTCCCTTCGATTGCTGCTTTGAAAGCGGCTCGAATCGCTACCTCGGTTTTGCCGTATCCCACATCCCCGCAGAGTAACCGATCCATTGGGCGACTTTGTTCCATGTCTCTCTTAATTTCTTCAATTGCTCTTTCCTGATCCCGTGTCTCGTCATATGGAAATAAGTCTTCAAATTCCTGCTGTTCCGCCGTATCTTTCTCAAAAGCATAGCCAGGCGAAGATTGACGAGCTGCATACAGTTTAATTAAATCATCTGCTATATCCTGAACGGAACTTCGAACCTTATTCTTAACCCGTGTCCAGTCATTTCCGCCGAGTTTATAAATCTTCGGCTCTTTCTCTTCTGATCCAACATACTTCTGAATGAGGTCAATCTGTTCAATAGGAACAGACAGCTTATCACCGCCAGCATATAGGATATGCATGTAATCCTTATGGATCCCAGCTACCTCTAATGTGCCGATTCCCATATATTTACCGATACCGTGGTTCTGATGGACAACATAATCCCCAACTTTAAGTTCGCTATAACTCTTAATTCGTTCTGCATTATCTACATTGCGAATAGGTTTACGTACTTTACGTTGTTTCTGGGAGAACATCTCACCTTCGGTAATCACTGCTAAATTAATAGAAGGCATCTCAAAACCACTCTGTAAATTACCAATCATCATGGTCGGTTCATGTATATCATAATCCTGTAATACGCGGCGCATTCGATCCAGTCGCTCTTCGCTGCTTGCCAGCATAAGAACCTGTACACCTGCTTTTTGCCAGCGTTCCATTTCCGCCTTAAGCACATTCATCTGACCATGGAAGTCCTGCATACTGCGGCTGACCATGTTCAGAATGTTCTGTGGTAATGTATGTGGAACCTGTCTTAGGAAAACAGAAATAAATAACGTCTGGAATGGACGTTGATATAAAACTTCTTCATGATCAAGGGAAAGAGTAAGCTGTGGCAACGTTTTCCCATTTTGAAGCAAATGCATGCTCCACTCAGACTCATCCCGCTCAAGTTGTTTTCCCGTCTCTAGAAGCCTTGCCGGCTCATCAAAAATCAGGACCGTATCCTGCGGCATATATTCATAAATGGTTTGTTTCTCAGGGTATAACTCGGTTACATATTTATATATTTCCGGGAAATACATATGCTCGCGCAGCAGTTCAATTTCACGATGTATCTCATCGCGCAGTCGAAGTTTTGCTTGCCGGTCTGTTGTCTTCTCTATTTGTTCCTCAAGCAAAATGGCCGCTCGATCTGCGGCTTGTTTCATTTTAGCTTCATTTGCAATTAATTCCTTGCAGGGAGTAATGACAACCTGATCGGTCTTATCTATAGAACGTTGATCTATCGGATCAAAGGTACGAATCGAATCAATCTCATCGTCGAATAATTCCACACGATAAGCAAGCCCAGAAGTCACAGGGAAGAAGTCGATGATACCTCCACGGACACTCATCTCTCCTTGTGTTTCTACGCGCTCTACACGTTCATATCCTAGCTCTACCATACCTCGAAGGAAGGATTCTAGCTCAAGCGTCCCTCCCTGCTGTAATGTAATTTCCGTATTTGCCATAATCTCAGGAGAAGGTAAATAGCGCCGAGCACCTGATAAAGGAATAACGACAATACCACGAAATCCTTTTGCACACTTAAGCAGTACATCTATACGCTGTGCGAGGGTTTCTGGACTAGATATAGCTGCCTCAGCAGCAATTAATTCGTTTGCAGGGTATAAAAGGACTTGATCAGCAGAAAGCGCTTCCTGCAAATCATCCGCCACTTTTTGGGCCGCAAACATATTATGTGTCACGACGAGCATTGGTCGATCTAGTTGCTTGTGTAGGGCAGCTATCATTATTTGACGAGCCGACCCCGTCAAACCGGAGATCAACTGCTCCTTCATTCCCGACTTAACGCCGGAAGCAATTGATTCAAAATCAGAATCTTTGGAATAGGCATCAATAAGTGCTTGTAGCAAAAGGGGCACCTCTCTTATCACTTTCTAATCTATCTGCTATTTATAAACGATAGTCAGTATTTTTAAATGTAAACATTTGGATACTGGTTATCTCATCATAATCCTTTTTAACTGCCCTTACCATAGGTAAAGTCAGAACATGCGGCTTATCTACTGCTCTGTAACTGAAAAAAAAGCCTCAGCACTTACAGCCAAGGCTAGAGGGTATGAAGCCAATCATCCCATAAAGCTCAATGAATCTTATGTTAGATAACGAAGCTTACTGCAAGGGACTTGCAATCAAGCTAAGCTCTGGATGGTCCATAATTGCTTCCGTACAATAGCTGCAGGTGATACTGACAATCATCTCACCTTTTGAATTATAGGCTATTATATCTTGCCGCTCTGAGGGGGTCAAGAAATGTAGGCCTAACCGAACCTCTGTCGCATGATCGGCTTCAATACTTCCTATAGTCGAACGGCAGTGACGACAAACATAATGGATTTGCATAGATATGCCTCCTGAAGAAGATTAATATCTTTAGTCTTCCCAGGAGACTGCCAGTTTAGCCCATCAGCCGGAGTGAATTTGAAAATTAGCCATTAAATTTAGCCATCGTTCTCTCAAACGTATCCTTCATTGCATATTCTAGCGCATCGCAAGTAGATTCAATCATTGAAGAAAGCGCCTCTTTTTCCTTCTTCGGAAAGTTGGAAAGGACATAATCAACAATTGCATGCCCCGGCTCAGGTCTTGAGACACCCATGCGAATTCGATTGAACTGCTGCGTCCCTGTATGCTGGATGATGGATTTAATACCATTATGTCCGCCTGCGCTTCCTTGATATCGAAGTCTTATTTTCCCAACCTCTGTATCCATGTCATCGTAGACCACGATTAAATCATCCAGCGCAACTTTATAATAATCCATATAAGCTCGGACCGTTTCTCCAGATAGATTCATAAAGGTCATGGGTTTGATCAGGACAGCTTTTTCTCCCTGAATCATTCCTTCTCCAATAAGCGCTTTACACTTGCTCTGATTAATAGATATTTGATGACGGTCTGCTAAGGCATCGAGCGCCATAAACCCAACATTATGTCTTGTCTTAGCATATTCAGAACCTGGATTCCCAAGTCCTACAATCCATTTCATGATATGCTCCTCCTTTCTTTTCAGATGAGTAACAAACAAAATACTAAAAAAGACATCGCTCAGTTCGCTGATATGGACTTACGTTCTTTTTCACTTTACAATAAAAACAATTGTATACAGCGGGAAGCAAGTAATAGCAACCGATGAAAGGGTGACCCGGTTATGCGCCACGATATAGAACGTTTAACGCAGCTGTCCCAGTTTCAGCACCATATGGAACAGGCCATACCGGTACAAGTGTATGACCGAGACAGACACATTGATATTGGTTACATCACTCATTACGATGAACATTTTGTAGAAGTTGGTGGTGCTTTATTTAACCGTACTTGCCACCATTTTATTTCAAGGCCAGGGTACTAAAATCAGTTCATACGCCGACAGGGGTTACATTGTCTTATCCAAGACAGTGTAACCCCTTTTTCATGTTAACTATGCAGAACTATTCAATTTCAAACAATTTACTAATCGACAATTCCTCATGAACCCGAATAATAGCTTCGCCCAGTAGCGGTGCTACAGAAAGCACATTCAGCTTATTTGTTGGATTTGGATGAGTAATCGGAATGGTATCCGTCACTACTACTTCCTTAAGCGGTGAGTTCTCCAACCGTTCCATTGCAGGTCCAGAAAGAACTGGATGGGTACAGCAAGCGTATACTTCCTTAGCTCCGCCTTCCATCAATGCATTCGCACCAAGAACGATCGTACCTGCCGTATCGATAATATCATCGATCAGAATTGCTGTTTTACCTTCAATGTTACCGATGATATTCATTACTTCACTTACATTTGGTTCAGGTCTGCGTTTGTCAATAATAGCAAGTGGCGCATTCAGGAAGTCAGCCAATTTCCTTGCACGTACAACGCCGCCATGGTCCGGAGATACAACCACCGGGTTCTCAATCTGCTTCGAGCGGAAGTACTGTGCAATAATCGGAACTGCAAGCATATGATCTACAGGGATATCAAAAAATCCTTGAATCTGCATTGCATGCAAGTCCATAGCTATAACACGTGTTGCTCCTGCTTTTTCAATCAAGTTTGCTACGAGTTTAGCCGTAATTGGATCTCTCGAACGTGCTTTACGGTCTTGTCTTGCATATCCATAATACGGGATAACTACGTTAATTGTTTTAGCAGAAGCGCGCTTCAGTGCATCAATCATAACAAGCATTTCCATCAAGTTGTCGTTAACCGGCAAGCAAGTGGATTGTACGATATACACATGGCTGCCACGTACACTCTCTGACAGTTTTACTTGAATCTCACCATCGCTAAAACTTGTTGTATGAGACTCACCCATTGGAATACCGATGTAGTCGGCAATCTGATGTGCAAGTTTCGGGTTTGAGTTACAAGTAAATATTTTTAGTTTGGAATCAAAATAAGTCATAAAATAAAAAACCTCCGTGCTGGTTCATTGGAATCGATTTTAGTTCTGCTCATAAAAGTCGGCGCTATTCGTATAGAACAGCATTTCATTATGAATTTTTGTTATTTTTCTTAGCTTTGGCACGGGCACGAATTTTATCAGCGTATCCCGGCTTGTTTTCTTGACGAACTCTCGCAATAGCAAGATCATTATCTGATACAGAGTGCGTAATCGTTGACCCTGCAACGACATAAGCGCCTTTGCCTACTTTAACAGGTGCAATTAAATTCACATTACTTCCTACAAAAGCATCGTCTTCAATTTCTGTAACAGACTTATTATAACCATCGTAGTTCACAGTTATTGCTCCGCAGCCGATATTTACATTTTTGCCGACGGCAGCATCTCCAATGTAACTCAAATGTGATACTTTTGAGCCATTATCAATAGTAGCATTTTTGATCTCTACAAAGTCACCAATCTTAACATCTTCACCAAGTTTAGATCCTGGGCGTAAATAAGCGAATGGACCCACGGAAGAACCGTTCCCCACTTCTGCTTTACTAAGTACAGAATGTTTAACGGTGACGTTATCGCCGATTGTACTGTCTTCAATATCGGTATTTGGCCCAATTACGGAACTCTCACCAATTATCGTATTGCCTTTAAGCATGGTACCTGGATAAAGCACAGTATCAGAACCAATCGTAACATCAGCGCCAATATACGTAGATGAAGGATCGATAATGGTTACTCCGTTCAGCATATGCTTACGCACGAGACGCTGTCTCATAAAGCCTTCTGCCTCAGATAGAGCTACACGATCATTTACACCAATGGATTCTGCAGCATCATATGTCATGTATGCTTCAATGGTTTCTCCTGCTTCACGGAAAATACCAATAACATCAGTAAGGTAATATTCTTGTTGTGCATTTTTATTTGTTACTTTATCCAAAGCTGCAAACAGCTTAGCATTATCGAAACAATACGTGCCTGTATTAATTTCTTGTACAGCATCTTCTTCTGGATTGCAATCTTTTTGTTCTACAATTTTAGTTACAGATCCTTCGCTGCTGCGAATCACACGACCATATCCAGCTGGATTGTCCATATGTGCTGTTAACACCGTTGCCGCAGCCCCACGGGACTCATGAAGCTCCATCAAGCCTTCAAGTGTTTCTTTTGTTACCAAAGGAGTATCTCCACAGATTACAATTGTGGTTCCCTCTTCTTTGCCAAGCATATCCTTAGCCATCTTAACCGCATGCCCTGTACCGAGCTGTTGTTCCTGCAGTACATAATCAGCTGCTGAACCAAGATATGATTTTACAGCTTCAGCACCATGACCTACAACAACAATGTTACGTGTTACTCCTGCTTGTCCTACTGTATCCAAAACATGACCAACCATTGGTTTTCCACATACTGGATGGAGTACTTTATATAACTTCGACTTCATACGTTTTCCTTGCCCTGCGGCAAGAATAATAGCCATTCTTTTCAACAATCCCGACCTCCTACGCTGTAATTGTAATGTTATCCACTCTAATTCCAAAAAAGGATCTCAGGACTATTCAACAGTGAATTGGGCGCAAACAATTATACCCTAATCCTTAACTTCAGGAAGGGATGTAACTACGCTCAATCTTACTCATTAAAGAATATACTTCATTATTGAAAAAAAGAAAAGAGAGCCATAGAATGACTCTCTTTTCTTTCGAACCCCAATAATGTTATTATGCGCCTTCTTCAATAACCTCTTCTTCAGTTGCAGCGCGTTCGTATTCGGCCAATACAGCAGCCTGAATCTTCTCACGAGTCCCTGAAGAAATCGGATGGGCGATGTCACGGAATTCTCCATCTGGAGTCCGCTTACTTGGCATAGCAACGAACATTCCATTGTTGCCGTCAATAACTCGAATGTCATGAACGACAAATTCATTATCAATAGTAATGGAAGCTATTGCCTTCATTCTCCCCTCAGAATTAACGCGGCGGAGTCTGACATCTGTGATCTGCATGTGTGTTCACCACCTTTTTCCATCGGAACTTGGTGTATAATTCCACACAACATGCAAGATTTCCTTCTTTTTACTGCTACAAAATGTCCTAATTTTAGGAATTTTTTTGTTATTGACCCGATTTAGTACATTTTCGACAAAAATAGTGTAAACTCACCAAAAATCAGCACACTATAAAAGAGAATCAAAATAATTTCCAGGCTTCACTGTGATCTGCTTCGTTTTCGCATCAACAGCAGTTAATGTCGCTAAGGAAATATAGTCATGGAGCAGACGCTCCTCCGAATCCACTGTTCCCGATTCAACCAATACACCTACACCTGCGACTTCCGCATTAAACTCCCCTAGGAGATCAATCATCCCCTGGACAGTTCCCCCTGCTTTCATAAAGTCATCTACAATAAGCACACGAGATTTTTCAGGCAGTGCTCTTCTTGAGAGTGACATCGTATGAAGGCTTTTATGAGAACCGGATACATAGTTAATGCTTACAGCTGAGCCCTCAGTCACCTGATGATCTCGTCTAACAAGAACAACTGGAAGATTCAACTGGGAGCCTACCGCATAAGCCAAAGGAATTCCCTTTGTTTCTACTGTCATGACTGCATCGATTTCGCGTCCCGAGAAAGCAGTAGCTAAAATCTTCCCAATCTCGTTAACAATAGAGGGTTGTCCCAGCAAATCAGACATATATAAATATCCGCCCGGTAAAATCCGATCAGGCTGTTCTAACTTTCCGCACAATTGCTTAATAAAAGTGAAAGCCCGTTCTTGAGACATTTTCGGCATAAATTTCACACCGCCGGCAGCACCTGCAAGAGTCTGCAAATCCCCCATGCCTTCTTCTTCAAATACTTCCTTAATAATAGCTAAATCTTCGCTTATGGATGACTTCGCAGCTCCATATCGTTCTGCAAAAGTAGTAAGCGGGATTAAGGTATGTGGTCTAGAGAGCAAGTATTGTGTCATTTCAACCAAACGTGCACTACGTTTTAATTTCTTCACAGACGATTCCTCACGATCTACTTCCAAATCCGAATATTTGCTAATAAATATATCATTTTGTACGTATATGTACAATGCGACAAATCAAAATAGCACTATATTTGGAAAAATTATTCTAAGTTAGTAATCTCACCGCATAAACTTCTTTGCAGAAACCACGCAGTCCATTGTAAATTCTTGGTACTTTTGATTCTTTGGAGACCAGTCCAAATACAGTAGGTCCGCTCCCTGACATCAATACACCATCGGCGCCAAGACGCAGCATGGCCTCCTTCAATTGACCTACTTCAGGATGAAGTTTTAGGGTAACATCTTCTAAAACATTACCAAGTTCCTGGCAAACCCCTGCAAAGGACTGATTGCGAATTGCCTCTTCCATTCTTTTGGCCGAAGGATGATGTGTAATACGATCACTTCGTACACGACCATAGACCTCAGCCGTTGATACATTGATGGGCGGTTTCGCAAGGATTACCCAGCATTGAGGAGGATTTGGCATCATCGAGAGCTTCTCTCCTCTTCCTGTTGCAAGGGCCGTACCTCCTGTTATACAGAAAGGGACATCAGACCCAAGCTCTGCACCTAGAAGTCTAAGTTCTTCATTAGAAATACCGAGACCCCAAAGTTTATTTAGTCCTCGCAGGGTTGCAGCAGCATCACTGCTTCCCCCTGCTAGTCCTGCAGCGACCGGGATTTTTTTATCTAAATGAATATAGACGCCTTTCTTGACGTTATATCGCTCTTTTACTAGCCTGGCAGCCTGAAAGGCTAAATTCTTCTCATCAAGGGGAATATATCCCGCCTGGCTGGAAATCATGATGGTGTCGCGAGGCATTTCTGCCATCTCGATTCGGTCAGCAAGATCGACCATTGTCATGATCATCTCAACTTCATGATACCCATCGTTTCTTTTATGTAATACATCCAGCATCAAATTAATTTTTGCAGGAGCTTTTTCGTAAATTTTCAAGGCGTTCACCCACCCTTAGCTTTTCCCTCAAGACAACTTAACATATTATATCAAAATGACGCTGTCAAGTCATTCTGCCGATCATAGACCAACTTATACCTGCTTAGTAAACAATAGGGTTAAAAATAGAGAGAAAAGACCCCCTACATTCAGGGAGTCTAATGCTATGTTCCTTCTAGGACTTTCTCGCAGCCTGTTCAGCGAGCTGAATTGCCCGCTTTACCATATTGCCTGCATCCTTAGCCTTGATGCCTCCCCAGCCTTCCTGCTGAACGGTATCATAAAAGCCTAAGTCTTTTGCAAGCTCATTCTTAAGTTCCTCTGACATTACACTGCGTCTTCTGCGACTCATGGTGGTTCCTCCTTATAAGGGGACTGATAATTTCCTGCACCATTAGTATCTCTTTAGAAAAGAAACAATATGCATCAAGACTTATCGCTATGTTTTGGTATTGGATAAGGTTTAAACGAAGAGTCAGGGTATGTATACCGCCAAACAAATTAAACGATTTAGCTATAAAAAATGAGACAAACTCCTAAAAGCAACCCATATACAAAAAAATGGCCTCACCCTGCAACCAGGATAAGACCACCTTACAAAAATCATGCTTACACTTCGGTATACGATATTTCACTTGCAACCTGCTCAGGATCAAAAATTGAAACTTGTACAGATTCAGTTAATATATCGGCGTAACTGTAAGACACTCGTTTAAACGTTTGTTGTTCTTGATCTAGCTTGACAATAAAAACAGAAGGGTACGTTTCTTCGAGTACACCGGTCCGCTCAATTGTCTTACGGCGTCCGCCGTTCGCACGAAGCAAGATCTTCTGACCAACGTGAGCGTCGAGACTTCGTTTAATATCCAATAGCGTATTTTTAGCCATCGTGTAACGACCACCTCTTTCCTCTTGTCCATTATACAACGTTTCTTATTTATTGTCAAATCAAATAAATCATTATATCAGTATCAAAAATAAGTTGTCAACGAATTTTTTGGCGGATTCTATATTTTTTTAAATCATTTTTATGAAGTATCCAAACCTAGTTCATTAGTATGTTGTTATGTGAAATAAAAAAACAGAATCCATTAAAGGAATCTGTTCTCAAGAAAGTTTTAAAAATATATTCGCCGATTTTTAGATTGCAGCCGGCGTAACCTTTAAAGTCGTTAAATCTTGTAATGGAGGCAGGCCGATTCGGTAACTCCCTTTGGATTCAAGCCCGCCTATTCCTTCACTACCCGTAATTGTATGATGGACGATGTCATTCATATTCATTGTATCTTTGACAGAAGTAAAAGCAGCTTTAGCCGCCACGTATACCGGATCAAGTGCATGAATAAGTACCCGGCTAGGTGAACTCGCAAAATTAGCACCCGCACGGATCAGCGCCTCAAAATGAGACTGACATGCCCCCGCCACAATAGTGAGTGCATCAAGATGCCACTCATATTGTCTTGCAACTTGTATGGCAGCAATGAAATTAGCTGAGTTTTTATAATGATTGATGTTGTAAAGATCATACGGCTGTCTACTCTTCAAAACTCCATCATGCCCTGTAATAACAACAATGTCTGGACGGGAACGCGGCAGTAATCGGTAAAGGGTATCTGCCATAGACCCTTCATGCACGAAGTGACCTTCAGCAGGTACACGTAACCTTTCGTATAACGCCATGCTTTTCTTTAAGTAATTAGGATCCCCATCCAAATGCAACACCTTACCAGGCATTTCAAAATAAGAAGGGGTTTCTGTCTTTGCTGCTGTATGGTTCCAATCATCAATAAGTCCTGCCTGATTTCGTTGTGCCTGTTCTTTGCGATGCTGCTGAAGCAGCGAATACGACTCATTGGCTTTAATATGAGCCAATCTTGTTTTTTTTGTTTCTGGTTCGTATGGCACTTTCACCAAATCATCCAGGGGGGAATCGGCAAGAAGCCTGAATTCGGTTCCTTTAATCACCGCTTTATCCTCCTGGAGAGCCTCTACTCGGAAAGTAACGTCACCACCGTACGACTTCCGAATGACCAAGTCTCCTAAATTCATCAACATTATCACCTCTAACCCTATGGTATGGGCGTCCCCCTGCTTTGGTTCGTAGGTGATAAAAAATATGAATTCTTAGATCCTTGGACTGTAATATTAGTTTACTCCGTACCTATGCCTGCTTCCAGTAAAACAGCACTCAAACGAGCGTACTCCTCGATACTGAGTGTTTCCCCGCGTCTAGTCGGTTCAATACCTGCCTTAAGCAGAAGCGGTTCTAATTCATCTTTGTTTTCTTTGGTAAAGAAACGGCTTTTTAAGTTGTTTGCTATCGTCTTCCGTCGTTGAGCAAAAGAAGCATGGACCACTTCGAAGAAGTGTTTTTCGCTTACCACCTCAACAGGCGGCTTTTCCCTTACCTTCAATCGAATAACGGCAGACTCTACATTAGGCTGAGGTATAAAGACCGTATGCGGTACGATGCATACTAGCTTTGGATCACTGTAATATTGCACAGCAATACTAAGGGTGCCGTACTCTTTTGTGCCTGGAGATGCAGCCATTCTCTCTGCTACCTCTTTCTGAATCATGACCACAATGTTGTCGATCGGCAGCTTCTCTTCGAGCAGCTTCATCAGAATAGGAGTTGTCACATAATAAGGAAGGTTAGCCACGACGCTGACTTTATCGACATCACTAAAATTTTCTTTAAATAATGCAGGTAAATCTGTTTTAAGAACATCGCCATGATGTAAATATATATTAGGATAAGGTTCAAGTACTTCTCGCAAAATCGGGATCAGGCGTTGGTCAATCTCTACTGCAGTTACCTTCTTAGCTGCCTGAGCCAGTTTTTCAGTCAGTGCCCCAATACCTGGTCCAATCTCCAACGCACCTTTGTTTTCATCCAGATTTGCAGCATCTACAATTTTGTGGAGGATGTTCTGATCAATAAGAAAGTTTTGTCCCAAGCTTTTCTTGAAAGAAAATCCGTGTCTTGCAATAATCTCTTTTGTCCGCCTTGGTGTTGCAATTTCATCCATACCCTTCACGTTCTCACAATCCTTTTTGTTCAATTTGCTCAAGTGCATTTACAAACTCTTCACGACTAATCTGAAACATTGTCAATCTTTTATATAGCTGTTTTCCATTACAATAACCAATTCCTAAGATATTACCAAGCTCCATACGCCGAGAAGCGGCATTTGGGTGCACAATAAGTCCTGCTTCGATCAAGTCCTGCCAGTCAATAAGCGGCTTAGCTGTCTCATACGCCGTATGAGCTCGTGATAATGCCTCACGAATCGCTTCCGGTGAAGCATTCTCAACACCAATATCACCTTTACGAGTCGCATCTTTTTCTTTTATAAAAGCATGACTTACCCCGGGAACTTTATTCGCTATTATTTTACGAATACGTTCTCCTGCATGATCAGGATCTGTAAATACAATTACGCCCCTTCTCTGCTGGGCAAGTTCGATTTTTCTCAAAATTTGAGCATTAATAGCAGAGCCCCCAGTTTCAATGGTATCCGCATCTACAGCACGTTTAATGGCAACTGTATCATCTCTGCCTTCAACAACAATAATTTCTTTAATCATGACCGCTTGACTTCCTTTCTAAACAAAAAGAGAAGAGGAAAATTTCCTCTTCTGCATGTAAGAGGCAAACGATAGACCTGTGGTCTAAACTTTCGTTTACCTTATATAGCATCACCGAATCATGTTGTTAATACTATAGCATTAGCGATGCATTGTAAATTATATTTTAGTTCAGTTCCGGCTTCACAGGACCGATAACATACACGGTTTTTCCCTTTTTACGGCCAAAAGTCAAGGCTTGATCCAGACTGTCATAATACACGTCTATTTTATTTCCTTTAATAGCTCCGCCCGTATCTTCAGCACGGCGGAAGCCGACGCCTTCAATGTATACCCACCATCCAAGTGGAATCACATTTGGATCTACAGCAATTGTACGTCCTTCCTGTACACGAGTACCGGACGCTGTTTTCGTTCCTATACCTTCTTCTTCCGAAGAATAGGCTGTCATAGACACATTATTAAGTACTTTTTTTGCTTTGAAAGACACACCGTCTTTCGTTATTGTATCACTGGTTGAAGAAGAGGAAGATACCTTCTTCACTTTATCCGATAAAGATTTGTTACTTGTATTAGGTGTACTTGCTGCCGCCACAAGTGTCTCGGGTTCAGGTTCAGGTTCAGGTTTAGGCTCTGGCTTTTTCTTGGATCCGACAGCAATGACTTTATCGACTCGGTTCTTCGCAACTGTCTTATCCGTCATTTTCTTGGATACCAACTCGCCGTCCTGGAACACTTTCTCGATGGTTTGAACCATCACACCTTCTTGCCCATTTTGTATTACGCGGTTATCCCCTTTGTACAAGCTAGGGTCAGCAGTTTTGATTACTTTATAAGGAATCGCAACTTCTTGTTTTGCCGTTTGTTTTGCTACCCGGACAATTTTAATATTAAGATCTGCTTTCACCGCGGTGTCCACAGAAGGATATACTTTATCATCTTCTGATACCTTCACGCCCTCATTTGCAAGCGCTTCTTGGACTGTATCCTTTGTCGTATAAATTTGTTCCGTTTTTCCATCCGCTGTTACGTTCACTGCAACAGCTCGTTTAATGGTAACTTGATCTCCATCTTTGATTGCTCCATTCAGCGGCATCGAAATCTCATCATGGGGGCTTACTGTGATTGCATGCTCATCCAGCATTTCATTAAGCATACCCTCACGAGTTTCCAGCGTTTGGACCTTGCCATCCACGACTAGTGAAATTTCTTTACCTCCCTGACTGTAAACAATAAGAGAGACCATAACTAACAGTGCGATTGAGAAGATTGCGACTAGTATCATTTGACGCAGATTCTCATGCTTCCATCGCAACGCGTAAGACTTGCTGGATGATGGTGACTCATGGGTCTCCTCTGGTTGGAAATTTCCCACTTACTCCGTCCTCCTTCGTAGCCCCGCCGTCAAGAGTAATGCATGATAGTATTTTGACGCGACTATTACATTTGTATACAGAATCAGATCACTCTGTTTCTGCACCATGTGCCACTCTTCGCGGCATGATGTTTCCTCCTGTTAACCAACAGTATGACGAGGTTGTAACTTTTATTCTTCTAAAACAAAAAAGCCAGTAGAGAGTTTTTGAGGAGCTCTCTCATGGCTTCCGGGTAAGTTCACAAGAATAACCGGAAACATCATACGCGAGTTTACCTCTTTATACGCTTACGGAGTTAGCTGTCGGATTGGGACGCAAGAGTCGCCCTGGATCAGGTCATTAGCTCATGGCTAGTGCCTTTTCCTTCACCCCAAGACTCAAAATGAATCAAATATGATGGTCTAAAGTGTATAGCGATATGCTTGTAAGACCACCTTATTGGTTCCCCCGTTCTTCGGTTTTCGAAGAATTCAGCGAGAATAACACACGAAGTGAATTTTTCAACATTTCACTGAAACGATGATATCCTGTTTATATGCATGTTGTAAAGCCGTATTCAACTACGTTTTTCTAAATAAATGGTTAAAAGTTTGTAATAAACACGTGAAAAACCTTCCAAAAAGGTGAATCGCTCTTGTTTACTCACTATTTCATCTATTTTGCTCCATATATGAACTATATTCCAAATAGTTCCAGTGCATTTCGGGTCGTAATCTGCCCGATTTCCTCTACAGATACCCCCTTTAATGCTGCTGCAGCTTCTGCCACGAGCGCTACATGTGCCGTTTCATTTCGCTTTCCGCGATACGGATGTGGTGTAAGGTATGGAGAGTCCGTCTCAATCAATAATCGATCCATAGGTACCTTGGCAAGTACCTCTTTCGGCTGTTTCGCATTCTTAAAAGTAATAGGGCCTCCGAACGAAAGATGGAATCCCATATCAAGACACATTTGTGCCGTTTCCCAGCTTCCTGAAAAAGAGTGCATGATTCCGCCGACTTCATGTGCTTTTTCTTCACGCAGGATTTTAACTATATCCTCATGAGCGTCTCGGTTATGAATAACAATCGGCATGCCGATTTCTCTAGCAAGTCCAATCTGACGCCGTAAAACCGTATGCTGAATTTCTTTCGGAGAAGTATCCCAGTGGTAGTCTAGCCCAATCTCCCCGATCGCTACCACTTTCTCATGCTCACACAAAGAAGCAATCCATTCCAGGTCTCCATCTTTCATCGTAATGGCATCAACCGGATGCCAGCCAACAGCTCCGTAGATGAAATCGTACTTTTCGACAAGTTCCATGGTCGTCGGTATCGTTTCGCGATTAAAACCGATATTTACCATCCGAGTTACTCCCGCATCGAGAGCACGCTGGATCACTTCTTCTCGATCGTTGTCAAATTCTGCTGCATCTAAATGGGTATGTGTGTCAAATAACATCGTTTTGTGCCCCTCTCTTGCTATGAATGAAAAGTATCTATTCTAAAAAAAGATTACATGCTTATGAAAATATTTTTGCAATTTGAGGTGGAAGTTGTTCTAGAACGGCTCTCACTTTTTCTTGTGGAAAATATAAATGATAATTGCCTCGCTGAATTCCACTAATGGACCGAACGATTTCAGATACTTCTGAGATATCGCGCAGTCGTTCCTGTTTATCGATGATAATGATTTGCTTTTGGCTATCCTCATCATCCGGACGAAACACATCATACGGCAGATCTGATGGAAAATCAATTTCCAGGTCATACTCTGGATTAAGTCCCGCTTCTTGAAAAGCATTTGTCATTTCTGTGATTTCATCAGCTGACTTAAGATCTACTTCTACATATTTATACAGTTTTCGATCCAAGAATCGCGTACATAATTCCCGCAGCAATTCATCCTTTTCTTCCGTCCACTGGTTAAATGCAGTTTGTATAATGGACTCATCAATACGAAGATATTCTTGTACCGTAATATTCCCTTTAATGAGGGAAAGGAGTGAGGGTAACATAAATCCGAATGAATATTCGCTTTGAACAAGCTCTTTTGCTCTTCTAAAGATTTGACGAAGAATAATTTCTGAACTGCGGGTTACAGGGTGGAAATATACTTGCCAATACATTTGATAACGAGCCATAAGATAATCTTCTACAGCATGCATTCCTGAATCCTTTACGACAACCCTGCCATGATACGGACGCAGCATTCGTAGAATTCGATCGAGATCAATCGTGCCATAGTTTACCCCAGTATAATAAGCATCTCGTAATAAATAATCCATACGATCCGCATCCAGTGGACTCGACACAAGGTTTACTACAATTGGTTTATCGTAGGTCTTTTCAATGACAGAAGCGATCTTCTCGGGAAAATCAGGCGAAACCGTTCTTAGAATTGCCCCGATCTCCGTATCTCCCATAATAATTTTACATGTCCACTCTTCATGATTCATATCAAATGCTTCTTCTATAGAATGTGAAAAAGGTCCATGGCCCACATCATGCAACAGAGCCGCACAAAGTGCGACAAGTTTCTCTTCTGTCGGCCAGTCAGTATAACCACTTCGCTCAAATTGCGAAATAATTTTTCTTGTGATTTCATAAACACCGAGCGAATGAGAGAAACGACTATGTTCAGCTCCATGAAAAGTTAGATAGGAAGTTCCCAGCTGTCTAATTCGACGAAGACGTTGAAATTCAGGGGTATTGATCAGCTGCCAGATAATTGGATCTTTAACATGCACATAATTATGAACTGGATCTTTAAAAACCTTTTCTTCAGTTAGTTTTAGTTGCATATGTCTCAATCCTCCTCAAGATAATGAATTAAAATTCAATTGCGCGCAATCCTTACATCAATTTCGACTTTTAGTCAACTATTTATTATTTTTTTCGACATTTTACGACATTTTGTGTCGAATTAGGCTATAGTTTTGATTTCCAAATCGACAAGCGTTATAATAATAAAAGCGACAGTGAAAATCATAGATAAACCAGTCCTTTTAATAGATGCTCATTAAATATTAATCTAATAAGTCATTTTTAATGTTGACTGATTTGGGAATGGTTGGTATGATGATTAGCATAAAAGATAAAATAATGTCGAATAATGCAATTATAAGTGATGGCGAGAGGAGCAACAAATTTATGATGAAATCTACAGGTATTGTAAGAAAAGTTGATGAACTAGGACGGGTGGTTATCCCGATCGAACTACGTCGTACATTGGGCATCGGAGAAAAAGATGCTCTGGAAATTTATGTTGACGGAGAGCGCATCATGCTCAAAAAATACGAGCCAGCTTGTATCTTCTGCGGTAATGCAGAGAACGTAACATACTTCAAAGGAAAAATTGTTTGTCACGAATGTATTTCTGAAATCCCTGCACCTGTGACTAACTAAGGAATATAGGTTATAAAAGATACTATAGAAAAGCTATCATTTTAAATTAATTATAGATTTCTTCACCATTTTATATATAGCTTTCTTTTTTGATTTTAGTCTTAACTACGGTTATCTCTAGCCTTTTTATACTCCTTAATGCCTTCGCCCGTTACTTGGTAACTGGCGAAGGCATTTTTTGATTTTCGGCATTATTTACTCTTCTTTTAATAAGGCATTGTAGATATCTCTTTTCGATAATCCGCGATCAGACGCTGTTTTTTTCATTGCATCCTTTCGGGATAATCCTTCATTTTCATAATGCTCTACATGCTGACCTAACTCTAAGTTTTGCCACCATTCATTCTGCAGCGTATGTTCTTCCTCGGCGCTCATTCCCTCCACAATGACACAGTACTCTCCAATCGGTGGATTCTCCTCAAGCCAATCGATACAATCCTGTACGCTCCCTCTTACATATTCTTCATGTCTTTTTGTCAACTCTCTAGCGAGAACCACATTTCGATTGCCATAACTCTCAAGTATGATTGTTAATGTTTTCAGTACGCGATGTGGTGATTCATAGAAGATTAATGTCCCTTGGGAGTAACCTACTGCTTCTAAAACCTTTTGCATATCCTTTTTATCTCGCGGTAAGAAGCCAATGAACGTAAATCTTTCTGTAGGTAAACCTGACGCAATGAGAGCAGATAAAGCGGCATTAGCACCGGGTACAGTAACCACGGGAATACCTGCTTCAATGGCCAGCGTAACTAGGTCAGAACCAGGGTCTGAAATAGCCGGCATTCCTGCATCACTAACGAGGGCCAAATTTTTTCCTTCTATTATATAACGTATTAACTCAGGTCCACTTGCAGCTTTATTATGTTCATGATAGCTAAATAAAAGCTCAGGACTTATCTCAAAATGACTAAGTAATTTTCTTGTCATCCTTGTATCCTCAGCAGCAATAATGTCGCAGTCTTTCAGCGTCTGTACTGCACGATAAGTCATATCATTTAAATTACCTATGGGTGTAGCAACTAAATAGAGTGTTCCTGTCTGTATCTCACTATCAAAACTTTTCTGTATCTGGAATTTCATTTATTCTCCCCCTCTAGATTGTGCTCACCATAATAGATGTTCATAATCTCCTCACAGTATTGTCCCTCTTCGTTATAGACAATCAGAGGCGGGAGCATTCTTACATCCGGTTTTCCATCACGTAAAGCTTCAATTAGCACCATGTTTGCCTCTTTATCAATCCGAGGGTGAACCATACGAATACGTTTAGGCTCCAATCGGTATTTACGCATCAGCGTAATGATTTCTCCGATACGCTGTGGTTTATGAACCATAGAGACTTTTCCTCCTGTACGCACAAGGTGCATACAAGCTTTTATAATGTCTTCCAGCGTTCCGTTCAGTTCATGCCTCGCTGTAGCTTGATGTATACTCAGTTTAATGTCACTTCCATTCAGAGGCATATAAGGTGGATTCACTGTGATTGCATCATACTTTCCATACCCAATCTGTTCAGCAAAATTCCGCACATCCCCCTCGTAAATTTTGATCTGCTGATCCAGCTGATTTAATTGCACACTTCGTCTTGCCATTTCTGCTAATCTGGGTTGAATCTCAACTGCATCAATAGAAGCTTTTGTCCGAGTGGTTAACAGAATAGGAATGACTCCGTTACCCGTGCATATATCTAGAATTTTCCCTCTTTTCGGAATCCCTGCAAACCTTGCTAAGAGGACTGCATCCATGGAAAAACTAAAAACTTCATCGCTCTGAATGATCTGTAGATCATGCGTAAGAAGATCATCTAATCGTTCAGAAGGGTGTAAAAAGACTTCGTTACTTTTCATTTTTATCTCTTCCCTGCCTTACCCTTAATATCGTTCCTAATCCCTAAAAAAAAACCGTAGGGAACCCCTACGGCTCATTACTTATTCAAAAATGACAGACAGAACAGACAATCGCCTTCCGTTCGTAAATGACCATAATAGACATTACAAATATGAAAACCTTCATAATACAATCGAGCCAAGTTGTCATGACCTTCACCAACAACATCTTCTTCTGGCTCAAGGACATGAGTCTGAGGTACAGGAGTCTTGGGTGTAGGAGTAGCCTTCTCGGCAGAAGCTCCACGCTTTAACACCTTACGAAGTTGCTCGTTCTCTAGTGTGATACGCTGGTTCTCTTCGAGCAATTCCTTTACGATCATTTTCAGCTCTCCCAGATCACTGCTCATTTGTCCCATTTGTGTTTCCATTTCAAGAATGTGTGCAAAAACTGTTTTCTTCTCCAAAATCCCACCCCGAAAGCAAACATAATGGTTTACTTGATGACAACGTCATCCATTGAAAGTTCTTTCACTTTATTTATCTCAAACAACTGAACATGAATGGTTCGATTACCTGCATGTATTCCAACGACCTTACCTTCACCAAGTGAGGTAACCACAAGTTTTCCTACTGCTGGCATCTCTTCTTTAACACTCTCATAGTTATCATGCTCAAATTTCAAGCAACACATAAGTCTTCCGCAAAGTCCTGATATTTTGGTTGGATTGAGCGAGAGGCTCTGATCCTTCGCCATTTTGATGGATACGGGTTCAAAATCCCCAAGCCATGAGGAACAGCATAGTACTCGTCCACATGGACCTATTCCTCCAAGCATTTTCGCCTCATCACGCACACCAATCTGGCGTAATTCAATACGAGTACGGAAAATACTTGCCAAATCTTTCACCAGTTCTCTAAAATCTACACGGCCTTCTGCCGTAAAGTAAAATATGATCTTATTACGATCGAAAGTAAATTCTACATCAACCAGCTTCATTTTGAGGCCATGGTCTCTGATTTTATTTAAACAGGTTCCAAATGCGTCCTTTGCTGCGAGCTTATTCTCTTCCACCACTTTGGCATCCGCTTCTCCTGCAATACGAATGACCTTTTTGAGAGGCAATACGACGTCAGATTCCCCGACTTCCTTCTTACCTATAACTACTTTGCCGTACTCAATCCCGCGAGCGGTCTCTACAATAACGCTAGAATCCTTTTCAATAGGAAGATCGAGGGGATCAAAGTAATAAATTTTGCCCGCTTTTTTGAAACGGACACCGACTACACTATACAAAAAATTAACCCCCTTGTATACCAATA
The DNA here is from genome assembly GCF_965111595.1 of Paenibacillus sp. Marseille-Q7038. Classification (NCBI taxonomy): domain Bacteria; kingdom Bacillati; phylum Bacillota; class Bacilli; order Caryophanales; family Paenibacillaceae; genus Paenibacillus; species Paenibacillus sp. Marseille-Q7038. Next base: position 385,638 of record NZ_CBCOOM010000002.1, read on the forward strand.
AAACCTCTATTGAAGTCTTTAAATAAAAGACCGCAATCAAAGCGTAATATGTTAAGACATTGCTAGGGTAAAGAATAAAAAAACAATATATTTATTGCTGACTAGACCCTTTTAAAAAAGTTACGATGCAAGTCCAATCAAAAATTGCTCCACACATAGTTGTCCATTCATATTCGAACGCAATTTTTTTCTGCATTCTGCAGCTAAATCCATATAAGATACCCACTGCTCTGTCGAACGACTTCTTGCTATCGTAGAAATGGCGCTAAGTTGATCTATAAAAATAACGTTCTCTTGCTTGCCGTAAGTTACATAAAGCATGTCCTTGAACCACAAATGGAACATATCAAACATCAGTTCAAGATGTTCAGAAAGTCCTGTCTTGAAAAGTTTCTGTTGTGCAGAAACCAGCGACATACTGCCTCTCGTCAGTGACTCTCCTCCTAATTGTAACATTACATTTCTAATTTCTGCAAACCAATTCTGGTCAAGCAGACTCTTACATGACTCTAACCCTGAGGTTAAAAAAGCGGCCGTTCTCACAAGTGCAGGTGAATATCCTTCTTTCACAAACACCTCTTCGATTCGCTCTGGACTAAGTGCCTTAAAGGGAACCTCTTGTGTCCTGGATAGAATAGTGGGAATCATAGCGCCTTTGTTACTTGTTATTAAGATCCCTACAGCGGGTACCTGAGGTTCTTCAAGAAACTTTAACAAGCTGTTTGCAGCCTGTGTCGTCATCTTATCTGCCTGATCTATAATGTAAATTTTACGATTGTTGTTCTCGGACCGGTAATTAAAAATTTTCTGCAGCTCACGAATCTGATCAATCTTAAGGCTGGCCCCTTCAGGCTCTATATAATGTAGATCCGGATGGTTCCCGTGTTCCACCTTACGACATTCCAGACATTCTCCACACGCATCATCCTGCTGACGAGTACAATAGATCGCTTGGGCTAATGCAGTAGCCATTTGTCGCTGCCCGCTGCCCGCAGGACCACTGAATAAGTAGGCATGACTGGTTGATTGTTGCCGAAGTCCGCTTTGCAGCATTTGTTTTGCTGTTTCCTGGCCCATAATATCACGAAAAGACATGAGATGATCCTCCCCATGCTATATTGCCGCATGAATTATGTTTGTATGACAATTCTATATATTCAATTCTTCATCAAAAAGAATTACAAATCATCATCTTTATCTATTATATCATGTTAACTGGTAATATAAATTTTAGGATGATAATAAAATTAATTACCAGTTAAAAAGGAGCTATATATATAAAAAAAGACAAGTTAGAGTGCACTTGTCTTTCGCTAAGTTTATCTAAAAGCTGAGATTAATAAGCATTCCGCGAATCTCGCCAATTTTTTGAAGGAGTTCCATCTTCCCTTGCTCTGTTTGAAGCATCTCTTCAGCCATTTTGAGCAAAACCTCATCTACCTCATCTAGAAGTAGATAACGCTTCCCGCGTCCTCTACGATCCCAACCTCTAGATTCTTTCATGCTTACGCCTTGCCTTACCGTATCCTCTAGAAATCGTTTAACGAGTTGCTTATACGCTTTTAACTCACGAATCGTCATGGAACGTGCAAGCCGGTCCCCCTGAAGTTGAATTTCGTTCAACCGGCGAGTTAGCTCCTCATTCGATGCTCTCTCTCCCTGTTGCTGCATCATGCCGGTAAATTCCTTATTCTGTACAGGTTTCGCACCTGATTCAGATGAGCTTATTCCATTCTGCAGCGGCCGAAATCCTGGGTTGATTTTCACACGTATCCCTGCTTTCATCTTAAAACAAACTTAGGGTATTTATTTCTCTTATTAGAAATGTTCAAAACGATCAACTGGTAACACAAATACGGTAGCTCCGCCCACTTGCACTTCCACAGGAAGAGGTAAGTATGAATCCGTTGTTCCACTCATAGGGGTCACAGGAGTCACGAGTTGTTCTCTTACTTTACAGCTGCTGCGAATTACATTCATCACGGCTTCCACCTGACCATCGTCTACCCCGATCATAAATGTTGTATTTCCCGCTTTTAGAAACCCACCTGTACTGGCAAGTTTCGTTGCGCGAAAGTTAGCTTTTACTAGACCACTGGAAAGACGGTTACTATCTTTATCTTGAATAATGGCTACGATAAGTTTCATCGGAAACGCCTCCTAAGTAGAAATAAATAATACCTAAAATGTAATTTGTTATTTCATAACTAACCTATTACTCCACTAGCTTGAACAGCTTTCCTTACCGCCAGAGACCAAACTTACTCTGTTTAAAGTCTTTATTAGACATATACCCCTAAATATCCTTTAATACGCAATCAAGGTTTGCAATTAAACTACAAAATACTTCATCAGGTGACAACGAAGCATCGATCATTTTTATTCGCTCCGGCTCATTCTCTACTAATTTCAGATAACCTGCTCTCACCTTATCGTGAAATAAACGGTTTTCCAAATCCAAACGATTAACTTCTCTTTCTTGGTTAGCTGCTATGCGTGCAAATCCAATCTCTGGATCAACATCAAAGTAAATTGTAACATTCGGAGTAATCTCTTCCGTCGCAAAAAGATTAATGGAACGGATCTCCTCTACCCCAATTCCTCTTGCGTATCCCTGGTATGCCAGACTACTATCGACAAACCGATCACATAATACAATAAGCCCTTCTTCAAGTGCTGGAATTACTTTTTCGACAAGATGTTGTCTGCGTGCTGCTGCATATAGAAGAGCTTCTGTTCTCGCATCCATAGCCGTATGTTCAGGATCTAAAATAATAGACCTGATTTTTTCGGCTATTTCAATACCTCCTGGCTCCCGAGTTACTAGATATGGGATGTTTCTTTCTTCTAAATAATTAGATAGACGTACAATCATTGTAGTTTTACCTGATCCTTCGCCACCCTCAAGCGTTATAAATATTCCTTTAGACAATGTTTCTCTCCCCTAGGCTTTATTTTTTATCAAAAAATACGTGATTTTTAGTTCATAGATGGTTGAGAACCATTCATAATAACAATACGAATAGGTTATGTCCATACGATCATTTACAAATGGCGATTTGGACTAGTATACCGTTAGAAAATTAATCTTCCACCATAACCGTGATGGTTTCTAAGCTTGGATCTGCAGTGCCCTGAATTTTTGCTCCCGAATCCCTCAGTTGTATCAGATGATTTTTCATATTCTCACTAATTTCTTCTCCAGGATACAATATAGGAATACCGGGAGGATAGGGAATAACCATCTCGGCACTAATTCGGTTAGATGCCTTTGTAATACTAATTTTTTCTTTCCGTTCTTTCTTTATTTTACCTAAATGAAAAGGAACAGGACAAGAATATACAGAAGAATGCAAAATGTTCCACGTGGAAACATGATGTGGAGCTGTATTTTCTAGTTTATGATGTCGTTTTATTTGGTTAGGGCCCTCTTCTAATGATATATGCACTAAGGCCTTCAAAAGGTGCCTTGCATCCTCCTCCGAGGAACCTAGACTAAAGAGAAGTACAACGTAAGTATCGTCACTCATTTCAGGCACACAGCCCTGTTCTTCCAACTTATCCTGCAAATCATATCCTTTTAACAGCTTCTCTTTATCATATATGACGAGTTTAAAAGGATCTTGAACCGTATATGCTTCGCTATCTCCTAAAGGATCCAATAAGCTAAAACGCGGTATGTCTTCAATTCCTCTTCTCACCATGCTTACAGCTGCTAGACCAGTAGAGAAGGCTTTCGCACCATGCTGGTGCAGATGTAAACGCGCAAGATCAAGAGAGGCCATAATGGGATACGATGGACTCGAACTCTGAATCATAGATAAACGCTGCTTCAACAGCTCACGATCCAGCAGGTTTCCCTGTACATGAAGCATAGCACCCATTGTCATGGCTGACAGCATCTTATGAGTGGATTGCACCACTCCATCGGCTCCTGCGGTTAAGGCAGTCCCAGGCAGCACAGGATGTTGTCCATAATGTGCACCATGTGCTTCGTCCACGAGAAGCGGTATACCGGACTTATGGCAAGTTGCTGCAATATTAGATAGATCAAACCCCATCCCATAATAATTAGGCATGGTAATAAATACGCCTTTTGCATTCGGATAAGCCTGCAATGCTTCCTCTATCGTTGATTGTACTGGAGCCGTAGCAAGTCCACTTAATGGATCTACTTCAGGAGCTAGAAACACAGCGTGTGCACCAGCGAGCATGAGACCATGAATTACGGACTTATGAACATTACGCTGCACAAGTATAAGATCTCCTGGTTCAGTGCATACCGTAAGAAGTAGAGCTATATTACCTGAAGTGCTTCCTCCTACAAGAAAGAAGCTTTCCTCTGCGCCAAAACAATCCGCTGCTAACTGTTGTGCTTCCTCAATAACAGATTCCGGATGATGCAGATCATCTAGACCTGTAATCTCCGTAGCATCTATTTTCATTACTTCTTGGAGCAATATGTCCTGTGCAAGATTTGAATAAACCTGCCCATTTTTATGACCAGGTACATGGTATGTATGTTTTTTTGAATTTTTATATTGAATCAAAGCCTCATATAAGGGTGCTTTATCTTTATTTAATTGATGATTGTCCATTTCATTAATCCTTCCGATCTTTTTATAGATACAACTATATTGTATTGTATTCAAATTAAAATAGCATCGGTCTCAGATGAAAAAGTTAATAAGTGAAATATGAAATAGATAATACATAACCAAAAAAATAAATAAAAAAGGCCTTCTCAGGCCTTTACTAAAGTTGAAGGAAAAGAGCATTATATATTATGCATTATTTTGTTGTAACCAAATTTGCTTTAATTGATGAATAAAAAAAGGATATTTGGCATCTTGAGCGTCCGTATGCACGATTTCGGTCTCACAATCTGTACAAATAAATTCAGAAACAATAAAAATACCTTCTTCTTTAGACTGCTCACAGACAATACATTTGTGCTTAGGCTGAATTTGCTGTGCATCCATAACTATCCCACCTTTGTTTCTTTTCCTATTAGTATGGTACAGTTTCTACTATTTTAAACCTTTTCATAGTCAAACACCATTTCTTTATCATAGTTTATGCTATTCATCCTATATAGAATGGGTGTCTGTACCTATTTCTTTACAACATTTAAATTTATCCATATCATTGTCCGATATACAATATATGAAAGAGGTTTCATCAATTCTCTAGAATATAAAAATTAGTCAATCAGTTCATAGGTAAGGGAGGATTTAATAGAATGTCCGAAGTCATCGGAGAAGAAGCTACATACTATCACTATCGTCTTCTACGCAAAAGCTATATACTACGCCCAGTCATCTGGAGTTATGCTAGCTTGGCCATCATTATGCTATTCATTAGTCTTCTCTTCTTCACATGGTTCGGAGTACTTTGCTATGTATTATCATTCATTACGATCGTTTGGACTCATTACGTTATATCCCGGTCTGTTCTTCTTCTTAGTAAAAGATACCTACAAAAGTGGAGGTTCGCATGGAAGCTGCCTTGGATGGGAATGATCCCAGAACAATATGTGAATTATCGTTTTTTTTCAAAAATACACCTACATATTACTTGGATCAGCCTGATCCTCATCTTCATCTTTGTCATAGCTGCCCCAATTGCTTTTTCCATTAACTTATTATTCTGGCACTTCTGGTTGCTACTCCCGAGGCTCTACTGCATAACCTGGTTAATCCGTGAAAGAAAAGACGGTCTTATTAAAATAACAAATCAAGATATCTCATACTACATACAGTAAGGGCTTCGCGGTAACAAAACATATACCCTATTAAAGTAACAATCACTGCCTGATAGATACATAATAAATAAAAAGAATAAAAAAGGACCTTTCGCTTAGGAAAGGTCTTAATTATTTGTATCTACAATTTTGGGTTTAATTAGTGATGCATCTTGTGTAGGCACAAGAACCGTTAAATAACCATTATGCAAAGATAGATGCACTCTGGTTGTATCTTTTACAAAAATACGGGGTGCTGGCTCGGAGGTGTTAGATTGTTCACTAGCTACGTCCTCAGTCCAACCCCACTCTATAATTTCATTTATATATTCATCCGGTAATTGATCGTTTTTACTCACGCCTGGCAGCGAATATTGTATGTAATCCATTTCCGGATTAGTTGTTGCACGATCCATTCGATTAGCTTCTTCTGGGACAGGAAAACTTTTAACATTAGCTGCTTCCTCATATGACTCCCAAGAAGTTTTCTGGCTGCATCCCATTGTCATCAACAAACTCAGGCACAGCAGACAGTAGAGACAAAGTTTTTTGTATCGCAGCCGATATTCTCCCTTTGTTGCGAAAATGATACCACCCCTTTTATTTTATAACCCGTAGCTATTATAACTTTTTAAAAGGGTAATTCCGTAACAAAAATGTTACTACCTTCTTTCAATACAGTCTTTTAAAAAATAAAAACCACCATCGATTGATCGACAGTGGTTCTTTGCTTGGCGACGTCCTACTCTCCCAGGACCCTGCGGTCCAAGTACCATCGGCGCTGGAGGGCTTAACGGTCGTGTTCGGATGGGTACGTGTGGAACCCCTCCGCTATCGCCACCAAACGAGCATTTGTGAAACAAATGCGATCCGCATTGGTTTTGGTACATCACTATAACGTGTGTATAAAACCAATAGCGTATTCAAGGTTTTCCTCCTGAAAACTAGATACGAAACAATCTTTGCGATTTACTTTTTAGGATAAGCCCTCGACCGATTAGTACTGGTCAGCTCCATGCATTCTTTGCCGCACTTCCACCCCCAGCCTATCTACCTCGTCGTCTTCAAGGGGTCTTACTAATTGGGAAATCTCATCTTGAGGTGGGCTTCGCGCTTAGATGCTTTCAGCGCTTATCCCTTCCATACATAGCTACCCAGCGATGCTCCTGGCGGAACAACTGGTACACCAGCGGTATGTCCATCCCGGTCCTCTCGTACTAAGGACAGCTCCTCTCAAATTTCCTACGCCCACGACAGATAGGGACCGAACTGTCTCACGACGTTCTGAACCCAGCTCGCGTACCGCTTTAATGGGCGAACAGCCCAACCCTTGGGACCTACTTCAGCCCCAGGATGCGATGAGCCGACATCGAGGTGCCAAACCTCCCCGTCGATGTGGACTCTTGGGGGAGATAAGCCTGTTATCCCCAGGGTAGCTTTTATCCGTTGAGCGATGGCCCTTCCATGCGGTACCACCGGATCACTAAGCCCGACTTTCGTCCCTGCTCGACTTGTAGGTCTCGCAGTCAAGCTCCCTTGTGCCTTTACACTCTGCGAATGATTTCCAACCATTCTGAGGGAACCTTTGGGCGCCTCCGTTACTCTTTAGGAGGCGACCGCCCCAGTCAAACTGCCCACCTGACACTGTCCTCGCACCGGATCACGGTACCAAGTTAGAACCTAGATACGATCAGGGTGGTATCCCAACGTTGCCTCCACACAAGCTGGCGCTCATGCTTCTTAGGCTCCCACCTATCCTGTACAGATCGTACCCAAATCCAATATCAAGTCGCAGTAAAGCTCCATGGGGTCTTTCCGTCTTGTCGCGGGTAACCTGCATCTTCACAGGTATTAAAATTTCACCGGATCTCTCGTTGAGACAGCGCCCAAGTCGTTACGCCATTCGTGCGGGTCAGAATTTACCTGACAAGGAATTTCGCTACCTTAGGACCGTTATAGTTACGGCCGCCGTTTACTGGGGCTTCGGTTCATAGCTTCGGATTACTCCTAACCACTCCCCTTAACCTTCCAGCACCGGGCAGGCGTCAGCCCGTATACTTCGCCTTGCGGCTTCGCACAGACCTGTGTTTTTGCTAAACAGTCGCTTGGGCCTTTTCACTGCGACCCCCTCGTGCTATTCACACTACCGGGGTACCCCTTCTCCCGAAGTTACGGGGTCATTTTGCCGAGTTCCTTAACGAGAGTTCTTCCGCGCGCCTTAGAATTCTCTTCTCACCTACCTGTGTCGGTTTACGGTACGGGCACCTTCATCTGGCTAGAGGCTTTTCTTGGCAGTCTGAGATCATGACCTTCGCTACTGTAATTTTCACTCCCCATCACAGCCCAGCCTTAATGATGTGCGGATTTGCCTACACATCAGCCTCACTGCTTGGACAGACATCCATCAGTCTGCGTCACTACCCTACTGCGTCCCCCCATCGCTCGTAACGATTTACGGTGGTACAGGAATTTCGACCTGTTGTCCTTCGACTACGCCTTTCGGCCTCGCCTTAGGTCCCGACTTACCCTGAGCGGACGAGCCTTCCTCAGGAACCCTTAGGTTTTCGGCGGATCAGATTCTCACTGATCTTTTCGTTACTCATACCGGCATTCTCACTTGTATGCAGTCCAGCAGTCCTTCCGGTCTACCTTCAACCCGGCATACAACGCTCCCCTACCCCTGATACATAGTATCAAGCCATAGCTTCGGTGGTGTGTTTAGCCCCGTTACATTTTCGGCGCAGAGTCACTCGACCAGTGAGCTATTACGCACTCTTTAAATGGTGGTCGCTTCTAAGCCAACATCCTGGTTGTCTGTGCAACTCCACATCCTTTCCCACTTAACACACACTTGGGGACCTTAGCTGATGGTCTGGGCTGTTTCCCTCTTGACAATGGATCTTAGCACTCACTGTCTGACTCCCGGAATACAAGTCTATGGCATTCGGAGTTTGACTGAGCTTGGTAACCCTTGCGGGCCCCGCACCCAATCAGTGCTCTACCTCCACGACTTACTTGTTCCGAGGCTAGCCCTAAAGCTATTTCGGGGAGAACCAGCTATCTCCGAGTTCGATTGGAATTTCTCCGCTACCCCCACCTCATCCCCGCACTTTTCAACGTGCGTGGGTTCGGGCCTCCAGTGCGTGTTACCGCACCTTCACCCTGGACAGGGGTAGATCACACGGTTTCGGGTCTACGTCCACGTACTATGTCGCCCTATTCAGACTCGCTTTCGGCGCGGCTACGGCTTTTCACCTTAACCTTGCACGGGAACGTAACTCGCCGGTTCATTCTACAAAAGGCACGCCATCACCCATAAAACGGGCTCTGACTTTTTGTAAGCACACGGTTTCAGGTTCTATTTCACTCCCCTTCCGGGGTGCTTTTCACCTTTCCCTCACGGTACTGCTTCACTATCGGTCGCTAGGGAGTATTTAGCCTTGGCAGATGGTCCTGCCGGATTCATACGAGGTTTCACGTGCCTCGCACTACTCGGGATCCGTCTCGGAGGGAACAGACTTTTGACTACAGGGCTTTTACCTTCTCTGGCGGGCCTTTCCAGACCTCTTCAACTAATCGGTTCCTTTGTAACTCCATGTGAGACGTCCCACAACCCCAACCAGCAAGCTGATTGGTTTGGGCTAATCCGCGTTCGCTCGCCGCTACTGACGGAATCACTATTGTTTTCTCTTCCTCAGGGTACTTAGATGTTTCAGTTCCCCTGGTATGCCTTCAACTACCCTATGTGTTCAGGTAGAGATAACTATCCATTACGATAGTTGGGTTTCCCCATTCGGACATCCCCGGATCAAAGCTTGCGTACAGCTCCCCGAGGCAGTATCGTTGTTCGCCACGTCCTTCATCGGCTCCTAGCGCCTAGGCATCCTCCGTGTGCTCTTAATAGCTTAACCATATTGTTCGGTATTTTGTCTCCTTCGCTCCCCTTGTTTTGCTTGCGCAAAGCCAAAAGTCGCTCACGATCCAAAAACCTCACTCAGCAATCTATTAATCTTCACTTGTTTAACACAAGTTCAGCTTAAAGGATATTTCTAAAATCGCAAAATTGTTTCGTTATCTAGTTTTCAATGAGCAAATTTATTGCGAACATAAAATTATCGGTCCATCACGAAAAGTGCGGATGAAATTTTATGACCACGTTTTGAGAGATTAAACTCTCAAAACTGAACAACGAGTGAGTGTGTTTGGAAGCTTAGCTTCCGATTTGAATGTTTCCATTGCAGGAAACGATTCTCCATAGAAAGGAGGTGATCCAGCCGCACCTTCCGATACGGCTACCTTGTTACGACTTCACCCCAATCATCTACCCCACCTTCGACGGCTGGCTCCTTGCGGTTACCCCACCGGCTTCGGGTGTTGTAAACTCTCGTGGTGTGACGGGCGGTGTGTACAAGACCCGGGAACGTATTCACCGCGGCATGCTGATCCGCGATTACTAGCAATTCCGACTTCATGCAGGCGAGTTGCGGCCCTGCAATCCGAACTGAGACCGGCTTTTAAGGATTTGCTCCACCTCGCGGCTTTGTTTGCCCGTTGTACCGGCCATTGTAGTACGTGTGTAGCCCAGGTCATAAGGGGCATGATGATTTGACGTCATCCCCACCTTCCTCCGGTTTGTCACCGGCAGTCACCTTAGAGTGCCCAGCTTTACCTGCTGGCAACTAAGATCAAGGGTTGCGCTCGTTGCGGGACTTAACCCAACATCTCACGACACGAGCTGACGACAACCATGCACCACCTGTCTCCTCTGTCCCGAAGGAAAGATCTATCTCTAGACCGGTCAGAGGGATGTCAAGACCTGGTAAGGTTCTTCGCGTTGCTTCGAATTAAACCACATACTCCACTGCTTGTGCGGGTCCCCGTCAATTCCTTTGAGTTTCAGTCTTGCGACCGTACTCCCCAGGCGGAATGCTTAATGTGTTAACTTCGGCACCAAGGGTATCGAAACCCCTAACACCTAGCATTCATCGTTTACGGCGTGGACTACCAGGGTATCTAATCCTGTTTGCTCCCCACGCTTTCGCGCCTCAGCGTCAGTTACAGCCCAGAAAGCCTTCGCCACTGGTGTTCCTCCACATCTCTACGCATTTCACCGCTACACGTGGAATTCCACTTTCCTCTTCTGTACTCAAGTTACCCAGTTTTGGGTGCGACCCGAGGTTGAGCCCCGGGATTAAACACCCAACTTAAATAACCGCCTGCGCGCGCTTTACGCCCAATAATTCCGGACAACGCTTGCCCCCTACGTATTACCGCGGTTGCTGGCACGTAGTTAGCCGGGGCTTTCTTCTCAGGTACCGTCACTCCTTGAGCAGTTACTCTCAAGGACGTTCTTCCCTGGCAACAGAGCTTTACGATCCGAAAACCTTCATCACTCACGCGGCGTTGCTCCGTCAGACTTTCGTCCATTGCGGAAGATTCCCTACTCGCGCCTCCCGTAGGAGTCTGGGCCGTGTCTCAGTCCCAGTGTGGCCGATCACCCTCTCAGGTCGGCTACGCATCGTCGCCTTGGTAGGCCTTTACCCCACCAACTAGCTAATGCGCCGCAGGCCCATCCATAAGTGACAGATTGCTCCGTCTTTCTTTCTTCTCTCATGCGAGAGAAGAACCTATCCGGTATTAGCTACCGTTTCCGGTAGTTATCCCAGTCTTATGGGCAGGTTGCCTACGTGTTACTCACCCGTCCGCCGCTAAGTCTCAGAGAAGCAAGCTTCTCATTAACTCCGCTCGACTTGCATGTATTAGGCACGCCGCCAGCGTTCGTCCTGAGCCAGGATCAAACTCTCCAATAAAGTTATTGAAAAGAGCGATATGCTCATTTAGAAAATGCTGACGAGAACTAAAAGTTCTCTATTCATTGTTATGACCAACAAATTGAATTTTGTATCAATTCACTCACGAGTTTCACTTACGTAAAACTCCTCGTTGTTCAGTTTTCAAAGATCAATCTCGTTAACAACTTTCGCTGTCAACAACTTTTATATCATATCATGTCCGGTTCAGAATTGCAAGCTTTTTTTCGAAGTTTTTTCAACTTCGTTTTACGAAGCAGGTTATTCAGTGTGTTGCTTACTGGCTAACTTCTTGGCCGGAATTAGAATATACCATGCTGATAAATATTATGCAAGTGTTTTTTGAAATTATTAGATTTAATTATTTTAATTTGAATCTCTCTACTCTTTTATATAATCTAGCCCTTTCTAATATAGTTTTTTGTAGGCACAGTATGTAATTTTTTAGTTTTAAAATACTACTACTCTATACGTGTTTAGAGACAAATAGTGATTAAGAAAGCTCCGTACGCCCCCCCCATAAGGCGACACTAAATTACGTACTTAGATGCACAAGTACGATACATCATTCTATTAGATAAGTTAATATCTTTGACAACATTTATAGACTTCTGATTTGGAATATTATACTAATCTTATTACTGCTTTAATTCAACTTTCACTTCATGTAATAGGTCTCATGTTTTATTTGGACTTATGATTTAGAATCTAGCACTATTTTTTAGCTATGGTTTAGGCCGTTGATCGACAATGTAGTAACTGGATCTCTACTCCCTCTTAGCTAATATCTTGTAAAGTTGTGTAGCTTCCTCAGTTCCTCGATGTGCGATCGTATCTTCTATTGCCTAGAATATATCTCCCTATAATAGACTGAGACAAAACGGAAACCAATACGGATGTCTAATATAAGACTTGCACCGCTGTAAGAGAAGCAGGGAAATCACTAAATGAAGGTGAGCGAGGGTATAGTACGAAACTCCATAGGGATAAAGACGGTGTATCGTGTGAGAAATAAATAGGAGGTTTTTGAATAAAAGGAATCGTTGATCGATTTGAAGGGGATTAAGTGTTAATTGAGATAGATGGACAGATACATGATGTTTCTAAGTCCACCGTTGACGCTTCTTTCAAAGTGGGGAAATTCGTTACTTTGGTGGAGGGAGTTATGGAAGCTAAATCTGACGGAAACAAAGCGAGAGAGAGAAGCAAATCAAGAAGCTTATGGACGATGTTTGGGAAGATTGATCAATAATATATTTCTACTTATAGAATCAACCTATTCAAAAAATGAAAAAGTAGCAAAGGTGGATATGGAAGATCATTTGTTAATGACGCTACCTAAACAAACAAAGGATGTCTATTTAGACATCCTTTGTTTGTTCACTTATATCATAACACTGATCGCAATTATTCAATTTTACTTTTCAACATAGTTACTTAAGAAGTCAAACATATTTTGAAATGTTTCTTTAGATTGCTCTAAACCTGATTCTTCAAATCCATGATACAGAATTGCATCTTCTTTTGAAAAATATTTAAACTTAGTATCTACGCCTAAGTTAGTTAACTTTCATTTATAGCAAAAGCTTGCTTATCAAATGTTCCTGTGTTCCCATCGGAAATAAAGCTTGGTGGGAAATTTTCTGTAACATGATCTGTTACATTTGATGGTGTAACAGTTTTATTATCTGTTTTAAGTTCATTAGTTTCTAAGTAGATTCTACCTAAGTGTGTAAAACACCAATCTATTATAGCAGAGCCAGTTACACCATATTTAGAATTATCAAAAAGTGCACCTTCAAAAATAGTCGCTTTAATATATTCTGGATTAATTACAGCACTTTCATCTATAACATCAGCATATTCCGGGTTAGTTTGAATATTAACTAATAGACCTGCCAAATTTCCTCCTGCTGAGCCTCCTCCGATAACTATGTTTGTCATATCTAAGTCATATTCCTCTCCATGGTTAACTAAATAAGCTAAACCTCTATTTAATTGTTTAATAGCAATTGGAAACGGATATTCTAGGGATAATGCATAATTCATTTGACAACATTATAGCCTTGAGCTAAGAAGTTTGCTGTTGTTGAATTGTCAAAAGAAGAATTACCAGCATTTGGGTCACCACTAGCTTTATCACCCCATATATAACCTCCACCATGAATAAAAATTAATGTTGGCTTCTTTTCAGATGTAGATTCTGTAGTGTAATAAATATCTAGAAAACCGTTTTCCACTTCTGTATCATATTGAACATCTGAAAGTAAAAGTGTACCGTTATCTAAAATACTTTCTTGCTGTTCCGGTATTCCTTTGTTTTCTAATTTAGTTACACCTGTTTTTAGCCAGCCCATGGTAATATCAGGTCTAACTGTAGTCAAACTAAGAGTACTTCCTAAGAAAATAAGTATAAAACTAGATAGAGTTAATAGAATTTTTTTGATTATTTTCCCTTTTTCTTTGTAATATTCAACTAAGCCTAAAATAACTAATACTAGCCCCAATAACGATGCTGTTAAGCCAAGAAATGATAGTAAAGTAAAGTAGTCGCTAAATAATAGTCCTAATATGTTCAAAACCGCCATGGTTAAAAAGGTTGCTATCAACCTCTTATTATCCTTGTTTAGTAAAGTAAAGAATATAGAAGCGGCTACTGCTATAATAGATGTTTCAAAAAGGTAATTAACAAAAAATTGCTGTAATATACCTATTATTAAGTAAATAGACCCCATAGCTACAAATCCCATTTTGATTCCTTTGACATTAAATTTCTTCATAAATCTTCTCCTAATCTTATCTTCTATATTTATTTGTTTAAAGCGTATTCGGTAGCTTCAAGAATTTTGTGTAAAAGAAAAAATCTTATCAAAATCTTGTGGAATACCGAGTGTAACATGGCTTACAGTTCAGCCCGTACCTATACAAAGTCAATATGACAACAGGTAGCGAAATTTTGGTTATAACTTTCAAACTGTGACACTAAGAATTTTTCAAGCGCTTCTTCATGCGGAATTGCTCTTTTGCACTTGGCATATCTCTTCACAGGATGTTGAAACCCTCCAAAATAGACGAACCATAGCTTTTTGATAGCGTGCGCTTCATGAAGGCTTCTATTGACTTCATTTTTTCAAGAATTTCAGCATTCTCTAAGCGTTATGATCTTTTGCAACATATGAACGTGAAGAATTCGATACAAGCGTATTATTGGAACGCTTGTACGGCGCTATAACTCTGCTGTTTGAACTCTCCTTCGATCTCGCGGTAACTAAGATATAGATCTGCGCAGAATTACCTGAATTCACACCACACGGTCATACTTTTCTTAATCTAAAAGTTGTTAACTCTTTTTCTAACAAGTGACATATCCAGTTCTAGATGGGTGCGGAAAAATTCAGTGACACCTGTTTTGTGTCTAGCGATTGGACCAAATCTGTTGACATAATATATTCGTTTATATACTTTTTTATATTATCGGTTACAAATTATCGCATAAGCTATAATAGCGATAAGAAGCTATAGTAAGCAATATACTTGAGACAGAAGGAGAAAAATGTATCGCATGAATAGTATGCAAGAGCTTAGTCAATTGGTACGTGAATGTATTACAGAAGCACTTTTTCAATTGATGAAGAAGAAAGAGTTTTCTAAAATCAAAATAACGGACATTGTAAATAAAGCTGGTGTTGGAAGAGCTTCTTTTTATCGTAATTTCACATCTAAAGAAGATGTAATTTTGAAACACTTACAACATTTAGCGGATGATTGGTGGAAATATCAACAAGTTAATAAGAAATCAGATGTTTGGCAACTCACCTTTTCCTTATTCGAAGTGCTAAAACCAACAGCAGTACTTCTACACAAATCAAACCTGTCTCTTCTCTTCTATCAATTCTTAATGTATGTTACACACGAGAAAAAAACGGAGAATAAGTCAGAGGCATATAGACTTTCCATGACAACAGGTTTATATTTCGGGATATTTAATCAATGGGCTACGTCGAGAATGAAAGAAAGTCCAGAAGAATTGATACACATATTTCAAGACTTCACCCTACCAATATAGGGCAGGATCTTATGTTGGCTATTAATAAAATCAAAGACTAATATAATTTAGGGATTTTAAATATATAAAAAAACACATAAATTTATTTGATTCGGTTTATCGAACCAAATAGTTATCTGTTTTTGCTGAGGAGAGCAAGAGGTATGAGTCAAGTGACGATTGATTCATACCTCTTACTTTGTAGAATTGAGTTTCAATATCTTTGTTTTAGGTAATTGTTATAAAGTTTTGAGATATATTCATAAAGGGTTTCTAGTTGGGCCGCATTAAGTATGAGGGGTATATTGAGGTTGAATTTGTCAATATACCCAAAAACTTTAAATTTTAGATAAGCGAAGTGCTTCGTTTTCATGTCTAAAAGTTGAACAATACTCTCTAGTCTTTAATTCTTTTGTTTTGTGGGTGTAAAAATGGATAATAGGAGGAGTGTTAATACGATTCAAGATATATTAGTTTTAAAACTCGGGTGCA
This sequence comes from Paenibacillus sp. Marseille-Q7038, assembly GCF_965111595.1. Taxonomy (NCBI): domain Bacteria; kingdom Bacillati; phylum Bacillota; class Bacilli; order Caryophanales; family Paenibacillaceae; genus Paenibacillus; species Paenibacillus sp. Marseille-Q7038. The sequence goes on from NZ_CBCOOM010000002.1 coordinate 401,728, forward strand.
CCTGAACGATAGGTGCACCTTTTTCTAAATTTTAGCTTGTGCAGGGAGGGAATCGATCGGGTTACAGATGGGTGTTTATACAGAGAAAAGACGCTAGTGCTGATGCTAGCAACTCTATGTATGGCGGCAATATCGGCCCCTAAGAGCTGTTAAACACCGCTAAGGGTTAATTGCCGATAACTAGAGTGCCTAACCGGGATGCTCAACATTCCTGTCCCTCGCTTTACAGCCTGGACAGAGCTAAGTACAAGGGCGCCTTGATGCGAAATCAGCGATGGCATGGCCGCATCATGTCCGCTCCGTGTGGCTTTGCTTCATCATCAGATAATCAGAGAAGGAACATTTGTTGAACGCTATAGTCATTACAGTGTTAAAAAGCATTCTAAATGTCACCTTAGTAAATTTGGTGTTTAACTATGAAAAACGACATAACAAAAAGACACTACCAAATGGTAGTGTCTTTTTCTATTGCTTGGCGACGTCCTACTCTCCCAGGACCCTGCGGTCCAAGTACCATCGGCGCTGGAGGGCTTAACGGTCGTGTTCGGGATGGGTACGTGTGGAACCCCTCCGCTATCGCCACCAAACGAGCATTTGTGTAACAAATGCGATCCGCGTTGGTTTGGTACATCACTATAACGTGTGTATAAAACCAATAGCGTATTCAAGGTTTTGCTCCCTGAAAACTAGATACGAAACAATCTTTGCGATTTTTATTTTTAGGATAAGCCCTCGACCGATTAGTACTGGTCAGCTCCATGCATTCTTTGCACTTCCACCCCCAGCCTATCTACCTCGTCGTCTTCAAGGGGTCTTACTAATTGGGAAATCTCATCTTGAGGTGGGCTTCGCGCTTAGATGCTTTCAGCGCTTATCCCTTCCATACATAGCTACCCAGCGATGCTCCTGGCGGAACAACTGGTACACCAGCGGTATGTCCATCCCGGTCCTCTCGTACTAAGGACAGCTCCTCTCAAATTTCCTACGCCCACGACAGATAGGGACCGAACTGTCTCACGACGTTCTGAACCCAGCTCGCGTACCGCTTTAATGGGCGAACAGCCCAACCCTTGGGACCTACTTCAGCCCCAGGATGCGATGAGCCGACATCGAGGTGCCAAACCTCCCCGTCGATGTGGACTCTTGGGGGAGATAAGCCTGTTATCCCCAGGGTAGCTTTTATCCGTTGAGCGATGGCCCTTCCATGCGGTACCACCGGATCACTAAGCCCGACTTTCGTCCCTGCTCGACTTGTAGGTCTCGCAGTCAAGCTCCCTTGTGCCTTTACACTCTGCGAATGATTTCCAACCATTCTGAGGGAACCTTTGGGCGCCTCCGTTACTCTTTAGGAGGCGACCGCCCCAGTCAAACTGCCCACCTGACACTGTCCTCGCACCGGATCACGGTACCAAGTTAGAACCTAGATACGATCAGGGTGGTATCCCAACGTTGCCTCCACACAAGCTGGCGCTCATGCTTCTTAGGCTCCCACCTATCCTGTACAGATCGTACCCAAATCCAATATCAAGTCGCAGTAAAGCTCCATGGGGTCTTTCCGTCTTGTCGCGGGTAACCTGCATCTTCACAGGTATTAAAATTTCACCGGATCTCTCGTTGAGACAGCGCCCAAGTCGTTACGCCATTCGTGCGGGTCAGAATTTACCTGACAAGGAATTTCGCTACCTTAGGACCGTTATAGTTACGGCCGCCGTTTACTGGGGCTTCGGTTCATAGCTTCGGATTACTCCTAACCACTCCCCTTAACCTTCCAGCACCGGGCAGGCGTCAGCCCGTATACTTCGCCTTGCGGCTTCGCACAGACCTGTGTTTTTGCTAAACAGTCGCTTGGGCCTTTTCACTGCGACCCCCTCGTGCTATTCACACTACCGGGGTACCCCTTCTCCCGAAGTTACGGGGTCATTTTGCCGAGTTCCTTAACGAGAGTTCTTCCGCGCGCCTTAGAATTCTCTTCTCACCTACCTGTGTCGGTTTACGGTACGGGCACCTTCATCTGGCTAGAGGCTTTTCTTGCAGTCTGAGATCATGACCTTCGCTACTGTAATTTTCACTCCCCATCACAGCCCAGCCTTAATGATGTGCGGATTTGCCTACACATCAGCCTCACTGCTTGGACAGACATCCATCAGTCTGCGTCACTACCCTACTGCGTCCCCCCATCGCTCGTAACGATTTACGGTGGTACAGGAATTTCGACCTGTTGTCCTTCGACTACGCCTTTCGGCCTCGCCTTAGGTCCCGACTTACCCTGAGCGGACGAGCCTTCCTCAGGAACCCTTAGGTTTTCGGCGGATCAGATTCTCACTGATCTTTTCGTTACTCATACCGGCATTCTCACTTGTATACAGTCCAGCAGTCCTTCCGGTCTACCTTCAACCCGGTATACAACGCTCCCCTACCCCTGATACATTCGTATCAAGCCATAGCTTCGGTGGTGTGTTTAGCCCCGTTACATTTTCGGCGCAGAGTCACTCGACCAGTGAGCTATTACGCACTCTTTAAATGGTGGTCTCTATGGCATTCGGAGTTTGACTGAGCTTGGTAACCCTTGCGGGCCCCGCACCCAATCAGTGCTCTACCTCCACGACTTACTTGTTCCGAGGCTAGCCCTAAAGCTATTTCGGGGAGAACCAGCTATCTCCGAGTTCGATTGGAATTTCTCCGCTACCCCCACCTCATCCCCGCACTTTTCAACGTGCGTGGGTTCGGGCCTCCAGTGCGTGTTACCGCACCTTCACCCTGGACAGGGGTAGATCACACGGTTTCGGGTCTACGTCCACGTACTATGTCGCCCTATTCAGACTCGCTTTCGTCGCGCGGCTACGGCTTTTCACCTTAACCTTGCACGGGAACGTAACTCGCCGTTCATTCTACAAAAGGCACGCCATCACCCATAAAACGGGCTCTGACTTTTTGTAAGCACACGGTTTCAGGTTCTATTTCACTCCCCTTCCGGGGTGCTTTTCACCTTTCCCTCACGGTACTGCTTCACTATCGGTCGCTAGGGAGTATTTAGCCTTGGCAGATGGTCCTGCCGGATTCATACGAGGTTTCACGTGCCTCGCACTACTCGGGATCCGTCTCGGAGGGAACAGACTTTTGACTACAGGGCTTTTACCTTCTCTGGCGGGCCTTTCCAGACCTCTTCAACTAATCGGTTCCTTTGTAACTCCATGTGAGACGTCCCACAACCCCAACCAGCAAGCTGATTGGTTTGGGCTAATCCGCGTTCGCTCGCCGCTACTGACGGAATCACTATTGTTTTCTCTTCCTCAGGGTACTTAGATGTTTCAGTTCCCCTGGTCTGCCTTCAACTACCCTATGTATTCAGGTAGAGATAACTATCCATTACGATAGCTGGGTTTCCATTCGGACATCCCCGGATCAAAGCTTGCGTACAGCTCCCCGAGGCAGTATCGTTGTTCGCCACGTCCTTCATCGGCTCCTAGCGCCTAGGCATCCTCCGTGTGCTCTTAATAGCTTAACCATATGCTCATTTTTGACTGATTCACTCCGGTTGGCATTCGCCAAAAGTCGTTCATCATTCAAAAATTTCGCTATGCAATCTATTAATCTTCACTTGTTTAACACAAGTTCAGCTTAAAGGATATTTCTAAAATCGCAAAATTGTTTCGTTATCTAGTTTTCAATGAGCAAAGCTGTTTCACTGAAACAGCGATCATGGAATTTTGGTCCAACACAAACCGTGTAGATAAAATTACATGACTTGATTTTGAGAGATTAAACTCTCAAAACTGAACAACGAGTGAGTGTGTTTGGAAGCTTAGCTTCCGATTTGAATGTTTCCATCGCAGGAAACGATTCTCCATAGAAAGGAGGTGATCCAGCCGCACCTTCCGATACGGCTTGTTACGACTTCACCCCAATCATCTACCCCACCTTCGACGGCTGGCTCCTTGCGGTTACCCCACCGGCTTCGGGTGTTGTAAACTCTCGTGGTGTGACGGGCGGTGTGTACAAGACCCGGGAACGTATTCACCGCGGCATGCTGATCCGCGATTACTAGCAATTCCGACTTCATGCAGGCGAGTTGCGCCTGCAATCCGAACTGAGACCGGCTTTTAAGGATTTGCTCCACCTCGCGGCTTTGTCGCCCGTTGTACCGGCCATTGTAGTACGTGTGTAGCCCAGGTCATAAGGGGCATGATGATTTGACGTCATCCCCACCTTCCTCCGGTTTGTCACCGGCAGTCACCTTAGAGTGCCCAGCTTTACCTGCTGGCAACTAAGATCAAGGGTTGCGCTCGTTGCGGGACTTAACCCAACATCTCACGACACGAGCTGACGACAACCATGCACCACCTGTCTCCTCTGTCCCGAAGGAAAGGTCTATCTCTAGACCGATCAGAGGGATGTCAAGACCTGGTAAGGTTCTTCGCGTTGCTTCGAATTAAACCACATACTCCACTGCTTGTGCGGGTCCCCGTCAATTCCTTTGAGTTTCAGTCTTGCGACCGTACTCCCCAGGCGGAATGCTTAATGTGTTAACTTCGGCACCAAGGGTATCGAAACCCCTAACACCTAGCATTCATCGTTTACGGCGTGGACTACCAGGGTATCTAATCCTGTTTGCTCCCCACGCTTTCGCGCCTCAGCGTCAGTTACAGCCCAGAAAGTCGCCTTCGCCACTGGTGTTCCTCCACATCTCTACGCATTTCACCGCTACACGTGGAATTCCACTTTCCTCTTCTGTACTCAAGTTACCCAGTTTTGGGTGCGACCCGAGGTTGAGCCCCGGGATTAAACACCCAACTTAAATAACCGCCTGCGCGCGCTTTACGCCCAATAATTCCGGACAACGCTTGCCCCCTACGTATTACCGCGGTCGCTGGCACGTAGTTAGCCGGGGCTCTTCTCAGGTACCGTCACTCCTTGAGCAGTTACTCTCAAGGACGTTCTTCCCTGGCAACAGAGCTTTACGATCCGAAAACCTTCATCACTCACGCGGCGTTGCTCCGTCAGACTTTCGTCCATTGCGGAAGATTCCCTACTGTCGCCTCCCGTAGGAGTCTGGGCCGTGTCTCAGTCCCAGTGTGGCCGATCACCCTCTCAGGTCGGCTACGCATCGTCGCCTTGGTAGGCCTTTACCCCACCAACTAGCTAATGCGCCGCAGGCCCATCCATAAGTGACAGATTGCTCCGTCTTTCTTTCTTCTCTCATGCGAGAGAAGAACCTATCCGGTATTAGCTACCGTTTCCGGTAGTTATCCCAGTCTTATGGGCAGGTTGCCTACGTGTTACTCACCCGTCCGCCGCTAAGTCTCAGAGAAGCAAGCTTCTCATTGACTCCGCTCGACTTGCATGTATTAGGCACGCCGCCAGCGTTCGTCCTGAGCCAGGATCAAACTCTCCAATAAAGTTATTGAAAAGAGCGATATGCTCATTTAGAAAATGCTGACGAGAACTAAAAGTTCTCTATTTAATTTGTTATGACCAACAAATTGAATTTGTATCAATTCACTCACGAGTTTTACTTACGTAAAACTCCTCGTTGTTCAGTTTTCAAAGATCAATCTCGTTAACAACTTTCGTCGTCAACAACTTTTATATCATATCATGTCCGGTTCAGAATTGCAAGCTTTTTTTCGAAGTTTTTTCAACTTCGTTTTACGAAGCAGGTTATTCAGTGTGTTGCTTACTGGCTAACTTCTTGGCCGGAATTAGAATATACCATGCTGATAAATATTATGCAAGTGTTTTTTTTAAAAACTTTCATTTCTATTAGACTTCTAAATAGACTTCTAAATAGACTTCTAAATTAGTTCAGAAAACCCTGCTATCAACTAAACATAAAGCAGGGTTTATCTATATGATTTATGTTTGTATTAACTCTTTAATGTATAGCTGTCTTTGCGCTACTAGATTAACAATAGCCCCTTCTACAAAAACCATAGGACGAGTTGGATGATCTCGATCTGTAAAAATGATTTCACCTAATCTGTCATCACTTAATCGTACGATTGTCCCTTGATGAAACTGTGTAGCTCTTCGAATGAAGATCTGTACGATTTTGGGGTCAAGCTTACCAAATGACTCGAGTAAGATCTGTTCTAATACCAAATAAGGTGACTGTGACTCTTTATATGGCTTATTCAAAGTCATAGCATGGAAAATATCAGCCACAGCTACGATCCTAGCATAAATATGAATTTGCTCACCTACCAGTTTAAGTGGATAGCCAGATCCGTCTATTTTCTCATGATGCTGTAATGCAGTTAGTTTTACTCCATCATTAATTGCTTTTACTTGTTTGAGAATATTGTATCCATATGTTGTATGTTTACGTACTTCTTCTTCCTCTAAATCAGATAAGAGATTAGGACTGATTATTAATGATTGATCAATCTTGCTATTACCTATGTTGTGCAGCAATCCCGCAAGAGCTACTTGGACCCAATCTTTTGATGGCAACTTACACCACTGGGCTAATAAGTAAGATGTTAAAGCGGTGAGTACTCCATTGTGAAACATATATTCTTCTTTCTTAATAGAAGAAGGTACAAAATAAAGAACTTGGTATTTCTTAATATGTAAAATCAAAATTTCTAACTGGGTACGAAGCTCAAATATCGGTATATCAAATGTTCCTGCCTCACTAAAGGCTTTCTTAATAAGTATTATCATCCTATCGTACTCTTCATCAAATGAAGAAAGTTCAGCAGAACGTACAATTTGTTCATACTGCTCGTCTTCTTCTTTTTTTTGTTCCAGCTCTTGTTTCTTATAATCTTGGGGTGGTGAAGAATTGTTTTGTATAGTCTGATTACTATCGATATCTACCGTCTGAATAAGAAAAGCACGCAATATATCTAGATCACGTGGAAGTATTACTTTTCCTTTGGGAAGCAGTAATCCCCCTAAAGGAGTATGAACATCTTTAAATAATTTAGCTCCTGGTTTTAATTCAATGATAGACATCAACGCCATTTTACTAACGCTCCGTTCTTATTACTTTGAAATTTTAATATTTTTACATTATATACCTTTTATATTGGTGTGTATATTGGTAATACAAATATGGTTATCGCTTTCTTACATTCTCTATATAAAAAAAGAGCCTCCTATAGTAGGAGACTCTTTATCCATTATTCTTCTTCGGATTCGTCTTCAGATTCATTGCTCGTGTCTAAGTCCGTTTGATCCGTTACAGTCTCTTCTGCATCCGTATCTGTATCAGACATTTCACCTGCTCCAGCAATGTTACCCTCATCGTCGAATTCACCATCTTCTTCATCATTCTCTTCAGATTTATCTGTTCGACAAACGGTCGCTACAGAATCATTATCACGAGTATGAATGAGCTTAACCCCTTGAGTATAACGTCCCATTGTAGAGACACCTTCCATACTCATTCGAATCAATGTACCGCTGGTTGTAATAATCATGAGATCCTCTTCTGTTTTTACAACTTTAAGGCTCACAACAGGACCATTTTTCTCCGTAACATTGATCGTCTTGATCCCTTTACCACCACGGGTCTGAATACGATAGTCAGCAACTGGTGTACGCTTACCGTAACCATTAGCTGTAACAATAAGCACTTCCTGATCTGGATCAATGATATCCATACCGATAACCATGTCGTCAGAATCAAGAGTAATCCCCTTCACGCCAGTAGCACTTCTGCCCATGGAGCGCACATCGCTCTCAGAGAAATGAATAGACATCCCTTGTGCTGTACCCAAGATCATTTCTTGTTTTCCATCTGTAAGTTTTACCTCAATAAGCGAGTCATCTTCACGAAGATGAATAGCAATTAAGCCGCCCTTACGTATATTTATATAATCCTCAAGCGGTGTCTTTTTCACTACTCCTTGCTTCGTAGCAAAGAATAGGTATTTATCGCTCTCGAACTCTTCAACCTCAATAACGGCATTCACCGTTTCTCCCTGTTCGATCTGAATCAGGTTAATAATTGGGGTTCCTCTTGCTGTACGTCCTAATTCAGGGATTTCGTAAGCTTTGAGTCGGTATACTTTCCCCTTGTCCGTAAAGAACATCAGATAGTTATGGGTGTTCGATACGAAAAGATGCTCAACAAAATCCTGATCCTTCGTATCCATACCAACAACGCCGCGTCCTCCTCGTCTCTGAGATCGATAAGTCGATACCGGCAATCGTTTAATGTAACCTGTATGGGTGATTGTAACGATCACATCTTCACGAGGAATAAGGTCCTCATCAAGAATGCTCTCCTCACCAACGGTAATCTCGGTACGACGCTCATCAGCAAATCGATCCTTAATCTCTTGCAGCTCATCACTGATGATTTGAAGAACAAGATGCTCATTCGCCAAAATCTCTTTAAACTCCGTGATCTTAGCTAGAAGCTCATTATATTCATTCTCAATCTTCTCGCGTTCCAGTCCAGTGAGTCGTTGCAGACGCATATCCAAAATTGCCTGCGCTTGATCATGGCTTAACTCGAAACGATTAATCAAGCTTTCTCTTGCTGCATCCGTCGTTGCCGAAGCACGAATAAGTGCAATAATCTCATCGATATGATCCAGAGCGATCCGTAGACCTTCGAGAATATGAGCACGAGCCTCTGCTTTACGCAGTTCAAACTCTGTACGGCGACGAATAACGACAATCTGATGCTGCAAGTAGTGATACAACACTTCGCGCAAATTCAGAATTTTCGGCTCGTTATTTACGATAGCCAGCATATTGATACCGAAATTAGATTGCATGGAAGTATGCTTGTATAAATTGTTCAGTACTACATTCGGATTTACATCACGGCGAAGTTCAATAACAATCCGCATCCCGCTGCGATCTGATTCATCTCGAAGATCTGTAATACCTTCGATTCTTTTGTCACGAACGAGTTCTGCAATTTTTTCTACAAGTCGTGCTTTATTCACTTGATAGGGAATTTCATGCACAATAATTCGTGCTTTATTATTCACTTCTTCAATTGTTGTTTTGGCCCGCATTGTGACAGAACCACGGCCTGTCTGATAAGCCTGTCTGATACCCGATCTACCTAGGATATATCCTGCGGTCGGGAAGTCAGGTCCATGAATATAATCCATCAGTTCCAGAGATGTAATCTCTGGATTTTTGATCATTGCTTGTACCCCATCAATGACCTCTCCCAAATTATGCGGAGGAATATTGGTAGCCATACCTACGGCTATACCACCTACCCCGTTTACAAGCAGGTTCGGATATCTGGCCGGAAGTACGATAGGTTCATGTTCCTCGCCATCATAGTTCGGCTGAAAATCAATGGTATCTTTATTGATATCACGGAGCATCTCCATAGCAATCTTGGAAAGACGTGCTTCCGTGTAACGCATAGCTGCCGCCATATCTCCATCAATGGAACCGAAGTTACCGTGTCCATCAACGAGCATATAACGCAGTGAAAAGTCTTGAGCCATCCGTACCATTGTTTCATATACAGCAGAGTCACCATGAGGATGGTACTTACCGATAACCTCACCGACGATTCTTGCAGATTTCTTATAAGGTTTATCCGGTGCCATGCCTAGCTCTGACATTGCAAACAAAATACGTCTGTGAACAGGTTTTAGCCCGTCCCTAACGTCAGGCAAAGCACGGCTGACGATGATACTCATCGCATAGTCCATAAAGGACTCACGCATCTCTACGCCTATATCACGGTCTTTAATTTGCGAGTTATTTTGATCCGCCATGCTGGACCTCCTTCTAGTCTATCAAAACCACATTGTTAAGCTGTCTTGCGTTTAATCTTTATATAACTATAGCCTAACACGACTGTAGTACTCCTAAATCGACATCTATCCTATTACATAAGCCTTTACAAAAAGAGCATTATTAAACCTGCTCTATTTCTATATATCCATGCCGTTCCTAGGGAAGTGCCCTTCCTATTTCACAGCTTAGGAATACATTGTATTAATGCAGATGCCACCATTTACTACAGGTTTTCACCTGAGTCCACAGGAATCGTCATATTCCTCTATTATACCACTGTTTTCAGTCGTTGTCCTATGGATTTCCCTCAGTTCTCTAACGTGTAAATCAATTTTATGTGAATGCGAAAAAGAATAAAGTGTTCACAGTAGAGGAGTGTTTTTGTGAGTATACAGAAAGTCTCAAGTAAGTGGAAAAAGATGAAGGTCCTTCTGAAAGATAAATACATTGCCCCCTTCAATCCTGAAACTAGAAAATATAGTCTTACTGCATTAGAGCAAATGTGCCAAATCTACCGAACAGTTTATGTTAAGCCAGAACAGGGTACCCATGGAAAAGGAATTATGAGGATTGAACATACTTCGTCATCTACATTTACAGCTACAGACAACTCGGATGAGCCAAGTAGTGAAGATGTGACTAAGTCATCGTATAAACTTCATTATGTAAAAAAGAAAGAGCACTACTACTCTATTGCTGACCTGCATAAAGCAATACTTAAACGCACCAAGGGAAAATCTTATCTTGTTCAAAGAGGAATCTCTCTCCTGAAATTTCAGCAGCGCCCCTTTGACTTACGAGTAATGATCCAGCGTAATTTGAGCGGAAATTGGGAAGCTACAGGAATAATAGGTAAAGTAGCAGCAAAAGGAAAAATTATAACCAACATCAATGGCGGGGGACGCATCGTATCTTTTGAGCAGCTAATGAAGCCCTATCTTACCAAAGTTCAGACTGCTAATTTGAAAAAAGAACTTTTTGTGCTAGGGGTACGAACAGCAAAATGTATGGAAAAGACCTACCCTCGCATTAAAGAAATCGGACTAGATATTGCACTTGATGGTCAAGTTAAACCATGGATTCTTGAAGTGAATACTTCTCCAGGTCTATATGTGTTTGGTTATCTGCCGGACAAAAGCATTTATCGTAAAATTAAAAAATACGCCATTGCCTATGGCAGACTTAAGCCTGCATCCAAATCAAAAACAACACAATAGATATTAAAAAAGAGGCCAAACTGGCCTCTTTTTATTTAATGCTATACATCAAGGTTTTTAACGTATCTCGCATTTTCTTGGATAAATTCACGACGCGGTTCAACATTATCCCCCATGAGGGTGTCAAACATCGTATCAGCTAACATAGCATCGCCAATGGAAACCTGTAACATCGAACGGCTTTCTGGGTCCATTGTCGTTTCCCAAAGCTGTGTTGCATTCATCTCACCAAGACCTTTATAACGCTGCACGTTAACTTTCGCATTTTCGCCGAACTCACGAATAATGGCATCGCGTTCTGCTTCTGATCCTGCATAACGAATCGTTTTATTACGCTCCACTTTGAAAAGTGGCGGCTGAGCGATATATACGTATCCTGCTTCGATAATTTTACGCATATAGCGGTAAAAGAAAGTCAGCAAGAGCGTACGAATATGTGCACCATCCACATCAGCATCTGTCATAATAATGACTTTGTGATAACGTGCTTTTTCAATATCAAAATCGTCGCCAATCCCTGTTCCAAGAGCAGTGATCATAGCGCGAATCTCTGCATTAGACAAAATACGATCAAGTCTTGCTTTCTCTACGTTTAGAATCTTACCACGCAGTGGCAAAATCGCCTGGAAGTGACGATCACGTCCTTGTTTGGCTGATCCCCCTGCAGAGTCACCCTCTACAATATAGAGTTCGCTGATAGAAGCATCTTTGGAGGAGCAGTCAGCCAGTTTACCTGGCAAAGAGCTTACTTCTAGTACGCTTTTACGGCGAGTCATCTCTCTTGCTTTCCGGGCCGCTTCACGTGCTCGGGATGCTTGGAGCGCCTTATCTAGAATGCGGCGGGAAGTGGAAGGATTCTCAATCAGGAACTCCTGCAGTTTTTCTGCAAACAAGGATTCGACTATACCGCGAACTTCACTATTACCAAGTTTCGTTTTGGTCTGTCCTTCAAACTGAGGTTCAGGAATCTTCACCGAGATGATTGCTGTGAGTCCCTCACGTACATCATCACCCGTAAGATTGCTGTTGTTGTCCTTAATAATACCTGTCTTCCGAGCATAATCGTTAACTACACGTGTCAGGGCGCTCTTAAAACCAGATTCATGAGTACCGCCTTCATGTGTATTAATGTTATTGGCAAAAGAGTAGATATTCTCGGCGTAGCTGTCATTGTACTGCAATGCAACTTCCACCTGGATACTATCTCTCTGTCCTTCTACATAAATCGGCTGCTCATGGAGTACTTCTCTTTTACTATTCAGGTATTGAACATATTCTTTGATTCCGCCCTCGTAATGAAAAGAGTTAGAAACTCCTGTACGTTCATCGGTAATTCGAAGACCGATTCCTTTGTTAAGAAATGCAAGTTCACGAATCCGAGTAAGCAGCGTATTGTAATCATATTCCGTTGTTTCAGTAAAAATTTCACTGTCAGGATAGAAGGTTGTCGTCGTTCCTGTTTCTTCTGTATCTCCGATTACCTTAACGTCATACTGAGGAACACCTCGTTGATATTCTTGTCTGTAGACGTGCCCATCTCTTTTTACGGTAACCACTACTTTACTCGACAATGCGTTCACGACAGAAATACCTACCCCGTGAAGACCGCCCGATACTTTGTATCCTCCGCCGCCAAATTTACCGCCAGCATGAAGTACGGTCATTACAACCTCAAGCGCTGACTTTTTCATTTTGGCCTGTTCGCTTACGGGAATTCCCCGCCCATTATCAACAACGGTAATGCTGTTATCTTCATGAATAGTAACATCAATCTGATCGCAATAACCCGCTAGTGCTTCGTCGATACTATTGTCCACGACTTCCCACACGAGGTGATGCAAGCCTCTTGCGCTGGTAGAGCCGATATACATCCCTGGACGTTTTCTGACAGCTTCAAGTCCCTCAAGGACCTGAATCTCATCTGCATCGTATGCCGGTTGATTCATAGACATGCCTTTCACCTACTTCTCAAGATTAGAGTGTATCCAAGTGATGCTATATGAGTGTATAAAATAAAAAAATCCTGACTGCGATATAAAAGTACCGCCTCCTTACTAACCGTTAGCAAGGTGACGATACTCGTGAATAATTGCTTTTATATTTCAGATAATACGTTCGCTCTTTTTTTGAGTGTAGCAGAGGATATTGGAGAATAGTAAACCGTGCTTTTAGTTACAACAATCGATTTGGCTTCCTCTTCACCAATCTGTTCGATGTTCTTCTCCTGTTTGGCGTACGTAACATACTGTTTGGAAATCTTCGAAGATTTCTCGATAGAGATATCAAAAATGGCTACGAGTTCAGAAGAGCGAATAATCTTGTCACCGCCCAGGTGAATATACATTGTCCGATCCTCTCCTTAACGTTCCACATGACCAGCGTCAACTTGATAGATGTATGCATCCTTCAGTTTGCTGGTGTTGAGTGTCTCTATGCCTGTTGCGGTAATGAAGGTCTGCACCTTGCTCTGAAATGTTTCGATGAGCTGGGTCTGACGATACGGATCCAGTTCAGAAAGCACATCATCCAGAAGCAAAACAGGATACTCCCCTATTTCTTCCCGGATCAGTTCAATCTCTGCAAGCTTCAGGGATAATGCAGTTGTTCGCTGCTGTCCCTGTGAGCCATAGGTTTGTACCTCACGTCCGTTGATGAAGAAGGATAAGTCATCCCGGTGTGGTCCGGTAAGGGACATCCCCCGCCGAATCTCCTGATCCTTCGTTTGTGATAATTTTATCATAAACCGATCTAATAAGACAGCTTCATCTTCTTCCATAGGGTCTGCAAAGGAAGGGACATAGGCAAGTTCAAGCTTTTCCTTTCCCCCCGTAATCCCCTCGTGAATCGTTTCCGCCCACTTTTGCAGCTTCTTTATGAATTGTTTCCTTTTTTTGACGATTTTAACACCGTGTTCTGCAAGCTGATCATTCCATACGGTCAGCATTACTTGCTGTGACTCACCAGCGCCATATAACTGCTTGAGCAAATTATTACGCTGAACAAGAATTTTCTGATACTGCTGAAGATGATAAATGTATCCGGGAGCAACCTGACCTATTTCCATGTCAAGGAACCGGCGGCGAACCCCCGGTGTCCCTTTTACAATCTCGAGATCTTCTGGTGCAAACATAACCACATTCAAACTTCCAACAAAATCACTTAGCTTTCGCTGCTCTAGTCCGTTAATCTTCGCTTTCTTCCCTTGTTGAGAAAGAGCAAGTTCAAGCTGAATCTTGCCATATTTTTTATCCACATGTGCACGGATGTTTGCACTGCCAGACTCAAAGCGAATTAATTCCTTATCTTTCGATGTACGGTGACTTTTCGTAAGAGCCAGTGCATAAATGGCTTCAACAAGATTTGTCTTCCCCTGCGCGTTTTGTCCTATGATGAGATTGACTGGACCAAAAGAGTCTAGTTTCAAATACTCATAGTTACGGAATTGTTTTAGTTCGATATCAGTCACAAACACGCTCTATTTCCTCCCTTGCCCCTCGCCCCTTTGAGGAAGTAGCGGGTGTTCACATCCTACTGCTGCCTATGCCTTTGCTTCTACTACGAATGAGCCTGACCCTTCAACCTCAATCTGATCTCCAGCGTAAAGTTTGCGGCCGCGACGTTCTTCTACTTCACCATTCACTTTGATCGCTTGATCTTGAAGAAGTGCTTTTGCCATTCCGCCTGTGGGTACACATTCAGACAATTTAAGAAACTGGTCGAGCTTAATATATTCACTGTGGATAACTATTTTTTTCACGATAAACTTCCTCTCATGTGCATAACTTTTGCCTTAATTCGTTGTACGGTAAGGCAAAATAACATAAAGACTATTGCTGTTGTCTATAGGTTTCAGAATAATCGGACTCATAACTCCTGTAAAGGAAATCATCAGTTCTTCACTTTCAACGACCTTGAGAACATCCAGCATATATTTGGAGTTGAAAGAAATTTTCAGAGGTTCCCCGTTAAATTCTTTAAGCTCTAGTTCCTCACGTACCTTACCTAGTTCAGATGAACTGGATGAAATCTCAATATCCCCGCTTTCAAGTGTCTGCATGCGGACAATATTCGTTTTTTCCTCACGAGACAGCAAATAAGCCCGGTCAATCGATTCGCTTAATTTTTTTGTATTCAAAACCAGTTCTGTTTTAAACGTAGTTGGAATAATTCTAGAAGTATCAGGATAAGTTCCATCCAGAATACGAGTATAGAATAATACACGGTCAATTTTGAACAACACTTGGTTATCAGCTACGACAATATCAACAAGTGTATTTTGATCAGGGACGATTTTACTAAGTTCATTCAGCGTTTTGCCCGAGATGACCACGTTGTGGAATTTAATCTCGTCAGCTCCTTCGATGTGAGCGGAGCGTGTAGCAAGACGGTGACGATCTGTTGCCACAAATTTGAATTCATTATCAGCAAGACTCCAAAGAACCCCTGTCAAAATAGGCGTAGTTTCGTGAGTCGAGATAGAAAATACCGTTTGTTTAATCATATTTTTAAGCAAATCTCCAGGAATAGAGACCGTTTGGTTCTCTTCAATGCTCGGCAGTACTGGGAATTCTTCTGGATCAAGGCCGACCAGCTGAATTTCTGTTGCTCCAGCAGAGATATAGGTGTTGAAGTTCTCTTTCACTTCCATTTTGACTTCTTGAGAAGGCAGCTTCTTGATAATTTCGACAAAAAACTTAGCAGGTAAAACAACACTTCCTGCTTGTTCGACAGAAACTACGTTTTTTCCATCTTCCTCAAGAGGGATAAAGGATTGAATTGAAATATCAGTATCACTTGCCGTAAGTGTAACGCCTTGATAGTTAACGTCAAACTTAATACCGCTGAGGATCGGAATTGTTGTTCTGCTAGAGATCGCTTTAGACACTTGCTGAATGGCATCATTCAGATAACTTTTCATTATGGTGATTTTCATAGTTACACTCCTTGGAAAAATGAATTCTCTTTTTGCAGAGAGGTTTGAAGTCCTGGAAATTGTGATTAAATGATTCAAATTTAAAAAGTTGGTTATAAAAAAATTTATACCCTCATAAATTAATTAATCCGTTTTTACAAAATAGAGACATTGAAACTAAGCTTTTTTGCAGTTCAATTTGTTGAGCTGAAAGCTTAGTTTATTGGTGTAGTAATCTTTAAAAAAAGAGTAGTAATAGTAATAGGGGCACTGAATATGTGGATAAGTGCCTTAAACGACATAAAATTAAGCCTATCCACATGTGTACAGATTGTGCATAGGCTTTGTACTTGTTCAAGTTGGGTTTTTTACTTTTTCGATAATGCTGTTGATAACTTTAAAGAGTTCTTGATCCGTTTTAATGAGCTGAGAAATCTTCTCGTGAGCATGGATGACCGTAGTATGGTCTCTTCCTCCAAATGCCTCCCCGATCTTCGGTAAAGAATAATCTGTCAGTTCTCTTGAGAGGTACATGGCAATCTGCCTTGGATAAGCAACCGCCTTTGTCCGTTTTCTCGCCTTAAAATCCTCCATCTTCAAGTTGTAGTATTCTCCAACTTTCTGCTGAATATCTTGAATCGTAATAATTTTAGGCCGACTTGACGGAATGATGTCCTTTAGAGCTTCTGCAGCTAAATGGGTTGTGACATCTTGATTCGTTAGAGAAGAGTAGGCTACCACACGTATTAGTGCTCCTTCAAGTTCTCTAATATTTGTATCAATTTGATTCGCAATATACATCATTGCTTCGTTTGGAATATCCAGGTTCTCTGCTCTCGCCTTTTTGCGTAAAATGGCGATTCTTGTCTCCAAATCCGGAGGCTGAATATCCGTAATAAGTCCCCATTCAAATCTTGAACGCAATCGTTCTTCGAGTGTTGGGATCTCTTTTGGAGGCCGGTCACTTGAAATAATGATTTGCTTACGTTCTTCATGCAGTGCGTTGAACGTATGGAAAAACTCTTCTTGTGTTGATTCTTTCCCAGCTAAAAACTGAATGTCATCGATCAGCAATATGTCTACGTTACGGTATTTATTCCGAAAATTCTCACCACGGTTATCCCGGATGGAATTAATGAATTCATTCGTGAATTTCTCCGAGGAGAGGTAAACAACCTTACTACTGGGGTTGTGCTCCAAAATGTAGTGCCCAATGGCATGCATGAGGTGTGTCTTGCCGAGTCCAACTCCGCCGTATAGGAAGAGAGGATTGTACGCTTTGGCCGGTGCTTCTGCTACAGCAAGTGAGGCTGCATGTGCAAACCTATTGCCAGGGCCAATGACAAACGTGTCAAAAGTGTACTTCGGATTAAGCATGTGAGACACAGCTTCCTCATGAGTTACAGGAGGAGGAGTGAATACTTGCTGCGGATCCGGCTCAGCCGTCTTGTCTTCTTCTATAACAAATTTTACGTCCACTTGCTTTCCGAGCAGTTCGTATACAGTCGAACCGACAAGTTTCGTATAGCGGCTTTCCAGCCATTCTACGGCAAAGGTGGTTGGCGCTGAAATAACAATCGTTCGGTCAGTCAGTTTCGTCGCCTTCGTTGCTTTAAACCAAGTGTCGTAGCTAGGCTTGCTTAGCTTCGTTTGTATGATCGATAGTATTTGCTGCCATAATTCGGAAGTATGGCTGTCCACAGACTGTCACTCCTTTTAATCTTCCAAATGTGGCCCAGTGCCATGAGTGGAATGTCGAAAAAAAATTTATATTGTAGAATTTATCCCCAATGTCCATAGGACGCTAAACAAAAAAAGAAGGAACAACGGAAAATTGTTCACAACTTTATCCACAGGCTGTTGATAATATTATGGATTGAAACATCTATTCACATCCAAAAGCAATATAATCATAGCAAAAGAAGTCTTATATTTCAACGTATCTCAGGATTTTATCCACAAATTCAATAACTTGTGTATAATTTTTAATCACAACACTACATATTGTTTATAAATTGTTTAGTTTTCGACAAGATCACTAAAAATCTGAAATCATTTATTCACAGGTTATACTTATAAATGATCAGTTGATGTTGGATAAGAGGGTAGATTGAGAATCTCGTGTGGCTTCTTTTTTCTGTGGATAACTGAAAAACGGCATAAATGATATTGTAAATGGGGGAAAAGTTGATCTTGATTAGCAACAATAATCGTCGAGCTGATTTATTTATAAACAGACAAAAGAGAGCCGGTCAAAATGACCGGCTCGTCGATTTTTCTATAAATAAAGCAGAACTTAGCTGGTAGTAGAGATGTATTTTCGCTGAAACTTGGCCAGATCTTCATACTCTTCTGTAAGCTTACGAGAGATACGGATAAAAATCGGGAGCAGCTCTTGATAAATGTCGACCTGATCTTGATTAGGAGAGTGAGCATGTGTTGTTCCAACCATGCTCGAAACGACTTCAAGGGAATCTGCATGCCCTGTTGCATATAGTCCAAGTACCACCGCGCCCAGACAAGAGCTTTCGAAGCTTTCTGGTACAACCACTTCCTGATCAAAAATATCGGCCATCATTTGCCGCCAAAGCGGAGAACGAGCGAATCCGCCAGTGGCTAAAATTCGGCTTGGTTGTCCCATTTGTTCTTTCATAGCAAGCAGAACGGTATACAGATTAAAAATAACGCCTTCTAACACAGCGCGGATCATGTGTTCTTTTTTATGTTGCAGCGTGAGACCGAAGAACGATCCTTTTGCATCTGGGTTCCATAGGGGAGCTCTTTCACCTGACAAGAAAGGGTGGAAAAGGAGTCCATCTGCTCCTGGAGCTACTCGCTCAGCAATACGGGTGAGTACATCATAGGAGCTGATTCCGAGTCTTTTCGCTGTTTCTACTTCTGACGCGGCCATCTCATCACGTACCCAACGGAAGATCATTCCCCCGTTATTCACAGGTCCTCCAACAACCCAGTGATTCTCCGTTAAGGCATAGCAAAAGGTGCGGCCTTTTACATCGGTGACCGGCTTATCTACAACCGTACGGATCGCACCGCTTGTACCAATCGTAGCAGCAACTTCTCCCGGGTGGATTGCCCCTACACCTAGATTGGAAAGTACTCCATCACTTGCTCCTACAACAAATGCGGTAGAAGGGTTTAACCCCATCTCTTTTGCATAATAAGGATCTAGGCCTGTAAGCACATGTGTAGTAGGGACAAGCTGAGATAATTGTTCTGGAGTTATGCCTGCTACTTCAAGTGCTTCTTGGTCCCAATTCAGCTGTTCCAGATTAAACAGTCCGGTAGCGGAAGCAATGGAATGGTCTACAACATATTGACTGAACAGTCTAAAAGTGACATATTCCCGAATGGATATGAATTTGGCTGCTTGATCAAAAATATTTTTTTGTTCGTTTTTTAGCCAAAGGAGCTTAGATAAAGGAGACATGGGATGAATCGGTGTTCCTGTTCTGCGATATATTTCATGTCCGTTCAGTTCTTCTTTTAATTTCCGTGCCCAAACATTACTGCGATTATCCGCCCATGTAATACATGGTGTCAGAGGAAGGCCGCTCGCATCCATAGCGATCAGACTGTGCATAGCAGAGCTAAAAGAGGCGAATAAAACCTGCTCTGGTAAGATCCCGCTTTCTGACATCACCGCTTTGACCGTATGGATTACAGCAGACATGATTTCATTTGGATTCTGAACAGCCGAATCAGGAACAGGCGTGAGAAGAGGGTACTCTTCACTCGCC
Organism: Paenibacillus sp. Marseille-Q7038; assembly: GCF_965111595.1. NCBI lineage: Bacteria > Bacillati > Bacillota > Bacilli > Caryophanales > Paenibacillaceae > Paenibacillus > Paenibacillus sp. Marseille-Q7038. The sequence continues at coordinate 421,341 of NZ_CBCOOM010000002.1, forward strand.
TTTGCTACGACCATTCCATTTTTCTCAAAAAGTACTGCTTTTGTACTTGTCGTTCCAATATCAATGCCGATCATATAGGATTTCATATTTGGAAGCCTTCTTTCTATAAGCTGTTACCTTTGATAAGGGTAAGTGTAGCAATTAAATAACGATACTTAGCAATAAAATCAGGACAAGCGCGACGACAGAAAGTAAACTTTCCATTACAGACCATGTCTTTAGGGTTTGAGGCACTGTCATATTGAAAAATTCTTTAATCATCCAGAAGCCCGCGTCATTCACATGGGAAAGGAAAACAGATCCTGCTCCGGTTGCAAGAACCACAAGTTCTACACTTGCACCTGGTGAAAGTGCGAGAACTGGGGCAACAATACCAGCAGCGGTTGTCATTGCGACAGTAGCTGATCCTGTTGCTACACGAATTAGAGCGGCAACGAGCCAAGCAAATAATATAATATTGATATTCATACTCGTAGCGAGTTCTGCAATGGCTGCACCAACACCACTATTAATAAGTACTTGTTTAAAAGCACCGCCAGCACCGATGATCAAAATAATGCTTGCAGTTGGGGCAAGACATTCACTTGTAAACTTGGAAATTTCACTTTTGTTGAATCCCCGAGCAAATCCAAGAGAAAAGAGAGCAAATACGACAGAAATAAGAAGAGCAATAACCTCATTACCAATAAACTCTAGAAAATGAGAAAAACCATTAACACCTTCCGGGTCTACAATCAGTGCGATCGATCCAGCCAGCATAAGGATAACAGGCAGTAAAATAGTAAGCAATGTAATACCGAAACCAGGAAGTTCACGTTCACTTTTTAATGAAAATTGTTCTGCAAGTTCAGTTGGCGGCGCTACATCCACTCTTTTGCTAATAAAGTTAGCAAATACAGGACCAGCAATAGCTGCAGTTGGCAGTCCCACTAAGATTGAATACATAATGGTTTGACCTAAGTTAGCACCGAATGCCTCAATAGCAATCATAGGTGCAGGATGAGGAGGAACAAGTCCATGTACCGTAGAAAGACCCGCCAAAATTGGGATTCCGATCTTCAGAATAGATAAACCTGTTTTTCTTGCAACGGTGAACACAATCGGGATAAGAAGAATCAGACCAACTTCAAAAAATACAGGAATACCCACAATAAAACCAACAATCATCATGGCCCAGTGGACCCGTTTTAATCCAAAACGGTCAACGAGAGTAGTGGCGATTCGTTCTGCCCCGCCAGACTCTGCCATCATTTTACCTAGCATCGTACCCAGCCCGATAACGATTGCAATCGTGCCGAGTGTTCCGCCAACCCCGCTTGTAATAGATGTTACAACATCTTCTGTATTCATGCCTGTGAGGAGACCCAAAATTAAAGCGGCGATCAGGAGCGATACAAACGGATTCCATCTGTATTTGGAAATAAGTATAACTAAAAATACGATAGTGAGAAGAGTCCAAACCAGCATTGTTGCTGTATGACTAAGGCCAAAGATACTTTCCATGATGAATGTTCTCCTTTTTGATGGGATATATGTAGAGGGGGAAACCTCTATTTAGGAAATAAATACGCTTACAACAACATCTGTCTTTCGGTAAATCACCAATTTGTATACTTGTCGACAACTTGTAGGAGAGAAAAAGTACATATTTTGCACCTATCTCTTCGATTTAAGCTACATAAAAAACGCATTAGTTAAAAAGTTTTATGCAATGTTTGTCGTGAATCTGAAAAGTAGATTCTTACCTCATTCGCTACGATCTCGGGATCCTTAGATGCCAGACCTCTCATTAACTTATGGTGCTTTTCAATGACAGCTTGGATACGTTCTTCGCCATGGGAGAAAATCTCTTCAGTTGTAAGTAAAAGTAACGTCATAATAATCTGCCGAATACTTTTCCAAAGATGTAGAATTCGAGTATGATTTGCTTCGATAATAATCGTCTCATGAAACTGGAAATCGAGATAAGCAAATTCAATAAAGTCCGAATGTCTCATTGAAAGTTCCATCTTATCGATGATTTGCTGTAGTTTTGTTAACAGATCATAAGGCAGTTGCTTCGCCAAATTCTCCTGAACGAAACTTTCAATTAGATACCTTACATCATAAAGCTCGTCCTTATCTTTTGAACTGAGTCCAAGAACAACGGCACCCATCCGCTCTAAGCAAATCAAACCTTCATTTGAAAGCGCTTTAAACGCCTCTCTTACGGGGGAACGACTGCTGTTAAACTGAGCAGCTATTTTATTCTCGGATAAAATTTCTCCTTTTGGTATCGTACCATCAATAATTTGCAACCGTAAATCGCTTACAATTAACTCTCCTAAAGAATTGCCTTGCAGCCAAGCAGAAGGATAACGCATCATATAACTCTCCTATTCATACACTACACTCTTTTATCATCATGATAACGAATGGTAGTGTTAGTCGGCAATAAATGAGGACAACTTCATCCATGTATACTTGTATACAAGTTATTGATACAACTATCCTACCTCAACTGTGAACATTTTGTAAACGGTTAAATAGAGAAATACTTCTAGCGGATGTCCTGTATTTTATACATATAAACATAAGGAGCAAATTGAATCATTTTTTTAAAATAGAAGAATTGAATTTTTACTGGGTGTTAAATTCAGTTATATAGTAGAAGAGAAAATATAAAAAGAATTTAATTGTCTATCCACATGTGTATAACTTGCAGAAGATCAATAATTTATTAAAAATGTGGACAAACGAATCAAAAGATATGAATATGGGATATAATGTAGTTCAGTTGACTTTTTGACTTGTACATGGTTAAATATATAAAGGCATTTTCTGTGTTGATGAAAATGATTAAAATTAAGATATCGTTATGGATTGCGCTATGCAAATAAACAGTTTATATGTACTACTAGGTAGTTCAATCTGTACAGGATTCCTTTTAAGGGGGTGCAATACATGAGACCAACATTTAGACCGAATGTTAGCAAACGTAAGAAGAACCATGGTTTCCGGAAAAGAATGAGCACGAAAAACGGCCGTAAAGTTCTGGCAGCCCGCCGTCTTAAAGGCAGAAAAGTACTCAGTGCGTAATGCGTGCATGAAGACCACTACGGTGGTCTTTTTTTCTTAAACAAGAAATTTCTAATTTAAATAAGGGAGCGTTTATAGCTTCCTACGATCGTCCATACTTAATTTTAGGATGTAACAATGCGTTTATTATGTAGGAGACGCGCTTAGCAAGGAGAAGAGATCATTGCATAAAAGATTACGTTTACGAAACCGTGCCGACTTTAGTCGCGTATACCGTTATGGTAAGTCTCAAGCAAACTATCAGTTTGTGGTATATGGATTGCGTCGCAAGGATGTCGAGCAGTTTCGTGTCGGCGTATCTTGCAGCAAAAAAATAGGGAATGCGGTTGTCCGCAATCGCATGCGAAGAATGATTAAAGAAATTATTCGTCATCATGAAGCCGAAATTGTTGAGAATATGGATCTCATATTTATCGTAAGAAAGGGAGCAGTTTCGATGAGCTACCGAGAGATGGAGAAAAGCTTGCTTCATGTCTTGCGTAAAGCTTCGCTGCTCAAGGCAGAAAGACGCTCGAATTAGCGTTTCTTTGTTCTTCTACTTATGGTATTATTTACGGTGGAATGGATAGGTTAAGAGAGGGGTTATCAAGTGTCTCGACTCAAGTCATTGAAGGGGAAAAAGTGGATTCTCCTGATCGCTGTTATTGCTTTAGTTGCTGTACTATCGGGTTGTACATCTGCTAATACAACTCATGTTACTACAGAAGACCTTAAAAACAGTGAATCTTTTTGGAAAAGTAACGTTGTTTATTGGTTCTCATTATCTTTAGACACATTTGCTAAGCTGTTTGGTGGAGAATATGGACTAGCAATTCTCGTACTGGTTATTATCGTACGTACGTTAATCCTTCCACTAACTATTAAACAAGTTAAAAGTTCAAGAAACATGCAAAAGATTCAACCGCTTATTAAGGAAATCCAAACGAAGTATAAGGATACCCCTGAAAAAATTCAAGCGGAAACGATGAAGCTATTCCAAGAGCATAAAGTCAATCCGATGGCGGGTTGTTTGCCTCTGATTATCCAGATGCCTATTTATATCGCTCTTTATAACTCGATTCTCTATAACTCAAATATTAGCCAGCATACTTTCTTGTGGATGGAACTTGGTTCCCCAGATAAGTTGTTTATACTTCCTGTGCTTGTTGCCGTATCGATGTTCTTCCAAACATGGTACATGATGAAACAAAATCCATCACAACAGCAAGGTCCTATGCAGTTTATGCTTTGGGTATACCCAATCTTGATGTTTATTATGTCCTACCAGTTTGCTTCGGCATTGCCGCTCTACTGGTTCTACTCAAACATCTATACCATCATTCAAAACTTCTTCCTCTATCGCAACAACGACAAGCTTGTAGCTGCTGCGAATGTTGAGGGAACAAAAGGCTCTTCCAAAAAAGGACAAGCTGGAGTTGTAACTACGAATGGTGTAGGTTCTCAAGCGAAGAAGAAAAAGAAAAAGAAGAGAAAATAATATAAATAAATAATTATTGTCCGGTTTATCAGATCAGTAAGTGGCGAAGGAGGCACGGCGTTCCATATGACCACCGTCATTGTGACAGGTAAAACGATAGAAGATGCTGTAGATCAAGGTCTGACACAACTTGGTGTCAGTCGAGATTTGGTTACGTTAAACGTCTTAGAACAGCCATCCAGAGGTTTTTTAGGTCTCATTGGTGTTAAGCCAGCCAAAGTAGAATTGACACTTAAGCCAAAACAGGCAGAAGAATCTTTTCAAAACGAGCCCGATTCTGCTCTGATCCGTACTTCTGAGCTAACATCTTCAATATCGACTGAGCTAGATACTAATATATCTAATGATGTAGATCCATATGTTGAAGCGAGTAATTTCGTGAAAGAAGCAGCTGCGGGTATGGGTCTTGATGTTGAGATTGAGATAAAAAAAAGCAGGGATGGTAAGATTTTTAATATTACCGGAGAAGACCTTGGTCTTATTATTGGACGTAGAGGCCAGACTTTAGATGCTTTGCAATATTTAACGAATATTGTGGCAAACAAACACTCAAGCAGTTTTGTACGGATTATTCTTGATGCGGAGAATTTCAGATTAAGACGCCGAAAGACATTAGAAGAACTTGCAGACCGGTTGGCTTCACAGGTGATTCGAACAGGAAAAGAAGTGGTGCTTGAACCCATGCCTTCCCAGGAGCGCAAAGTGATTCATGCAAAACTTCAGAATCATCGTCAGGTGAATACAATTAGCAAGGGCGAAGAGCCTAACCGTAGAGTGGTTATTACACTTAAATAAGCTTCATGTGATTTCATGCGATTACGCAATGGCTTCCTGCCCCGTGCAGAAGCCATTGCTTTTTTCATAATCAGGGTACGCAGCCTAAATCTAGTTAATAATGAATATAACAGTCTTGATAACTTGAATATAGATCGTAAGCATGGATAAGGGAAGGTGAACATAGATGATTAGTGATACAATAGCAGCCATTTCTACAGCTGTAGGTGAAGCGGGGATTGCTGTCATTCGAGTAAGTGGTCCAGATGCAATAAAAGAGGTAGGTAAGATTGTAAAAAGTAAAACACCACTTGAACAAGCGGAATCTCATACTGTTCATTATGGACATATTATCAATCCACAGACAGAAGAAAAGGTGGAAGAGGTACTTGTTACCGTGATGAGAGCCCCAAGATCCTTCACAACAGAAGATGTTGTAGAGATAAGCTCGCACGGTGGTGTTATTTCAGTAAAACGGATTATGGATTTACTGCTTATGCTCGATATCCGAGTGGCTGAACCAGGGGAGTTTACCAAAAGAGCATTTCTGAACGGGAGAATTGATTTATCTCAAGCCGAAGGTGTTATGGATCTCATTCGTTCGAAGTCAGATCGTGCTTTTTCTGTTGCTTTGAAACAAGTGGGGGGAGCTCTCTCTACAAAGATACGTGATCTTCGTTATACACTTGTGGAAACAATGGCACATATTGAAGTGAATATTGATTATCCAGAGCATGACGTAGAATCACTTACTTCTGAATTCATCAAAGAAAAATCGTCTCATGTTATGAATGAAATTGATAAGCTGTTAAAAACAGCAGAACAAGGGAAAATATTAAGAGAAGGAATTACAACAGCCATCGTTGGAAGACCCAATGTAGGTAAATCTTCTCTCCTTAATACACTGGCTCAAGATAACCGTGCGATTGTCACAGATATTCCAGGGACAACTCGGGATGTCATCGAAGAGTTTGTAACCATTAATAATATTCCATTAAAACTGTTGGACACTGCTGGTATTCGGGAAACTATGGATGTTGTCGAGAAGATTGGTGTGGAGCGTTCTCGAACTGCTTTTACGGAAGCAGATCTGATTTTAATGGTAGTGAATGCGGGAGAACCGCTTCATGAGGATGAACTTGAACTGCTGGAGCAGATTAAAGGCAGACAGGCCATTGTTATTTTGAATAAAATGGACTTACCAACCAAAATTGATCGCGACATATTAGAACGATATATTGATCCAGAATTAATTGTACCGATGTCTGTAAAAGCGGAAGAAGGTATTGACCTGCTTGAAGAAGCAATATCGAAATTATTCTTTAGCGGGCAATTAGAATCGGCAGATTTAACTTATGTAAGTAATGTACGCCATATCTCTCTTCTGAAAAAAGCGAAGCAATCTCTACAGGATGCTTATGAGGCTGCTGAACAGTTTATTCCAATTGATATGATCCAAATTGATGTGAGATTAGCTTGGGAGCAGCTCGGTGAAATCGTTGGGGATACTGCGCATGATGCTCTAATCGATCAGATTTTCTCCCAGTTCTGTTTAGGGAAATAAGGATGATATTTTAGATCCATGGGATCTATTCTTGGCTCTTTACTTCTAAGCAATTTGAATCCACTCTTATGGAATCGCTATGTTTTTTGATATAATGAAGTTTAGTGCTTTATATAAGCACACTGAAATGAACTTGATGAGAAATCTAGAACAGTAAGGTTCTGATTTCGTTTCAATACAGCAGTACAAATTACGGGGAGTGATCCCTGAAACAAGGAGGAAGATACGATGGGATTTGATGGCGGTACATTCGATGTTATTGTCGTTGGTGCAGGTCATGCTGGTGTTGAATCAGCTCTTGCCGCAGCTCGTATGGGCTGCAAAACGCTGATGGTTACCATTAATCTGGATATGGTCGCATTTATGCCATGTAATCCATCGATCGGGGGACCAGCAAAAGGTCATGTAGTTCGTGAAATTGATGCATTAGGTGGAGAAATGGGCCGTAATACAGACCGGACTTTCATTCAGATGAGAATGCTTAATACAGGTAAAGGTCCAGCGGTACATGCGCTTCGAGCACAGGCAGATAAATTCTCTTACCAGCACACGATGAAAGAAACGATGGAAATGGAACCGAATCTTACGATGCGCCAAGGCATGGTAGAGCGTTTAATCGTGGAAAATGGCACATGTGTCGGTGTCCTTACACAGACAGGAACAGAATATCGTGCTAAATCCGTTGTACTTACAACAGGAACCTATTTACGCGGTAAAGTAATTATGGGTGAACTGATGTATGAGAGTGGACCGAACAATCAACAACCTTCGATTAAATTGTCTGACCATCTAAAAGAGCTTGGTTTTGAACTTGTACGTTTCAAGACAGGGACTCCACCTCGGGTGCATAAGGATACAATCGATTTCAGTAAAACAGAAATTCAACCAGGAGACGATATTCCTAAGTTTTTCTCCTATGAGACAGAAAGCTCAGACAATGAACAATTGCCATGCTGGTTAACGTATACTTCCGCTGAAACACATCAGATTATTTCGGATAATCTGCATCGTGCTCCAATGTTCTCGGGTGTGATTGAAGGAACAGGACCACGTTATTGTCCTTCCATTGAAGACAAGATTGTTCGTTTTAGTGATAAACCAAAACATCAAATTTTCCTAGAACCAGAAGGAAAAAACACAAAAGAATATTATGTTCAAGGATTGTCTACCAGCTTACCTGAAGATGTGCAATTAGAAGTATTGCGCTCAGTTCCGGGGCTTGAAAATGTACAAATGATGCGTAACGGCTATGCAATCGAATATGATGCAATGGTACCTACGCAACTTCTTCCCTCTTTAGAGACCAAGCGTCTTCCAGGTCTGTTCACTGCAGGACAGATTAACGGAACTTCTGGTTATGAAGAAGCAGCTGGCCAAGGAATTATGGCTGGGATTAATGCAGCTCGTAAAGCACAAGGAAAAGAAGCGGTTGTTCTAGATCGTTCGCAAGGGTACATCGGTGTTCTTATTGATGATCTGGTGACGAAAGGTACGAATGAGCCATACCGTCTACTTACTTCACGGGCAGAGTATCGACTGCTTCTGCGTCATGACAATGCAGACATGAGACTTACTCCACTTGGACACGAGATTGGTCTTGTATCAGATGAACGTTATGCTAAATTCCTTAATAAAAAGGAAAAAGTAGAACAGGAGATTGAACGTCTGCGCACCACTCGTACTCGCCCATCAGAAGTGAATGAACTTCTAGCAAGTATAGAGTCGACTCCTTTGCAAGACGGAATTGCCCTTCTTACGTTAATGAGACGTCCTGAAGTCAATTATTCATTTATCGAAAGAATCTCCCCTTCTCCTTATGACCTAAATGAAGAGATGAAGGAACAGGTTGAAATCCAGATTAAGTATGCCGGCTATATTGAGAAGCAACTGACTCATGTAGAGCGTCTGCTAAAAATGGAGAAAAAGAAAATTCCAGATACCATCAACTACAATGAGATTCATGGTCTGGCAATGGAAGCGAAACAAAAGCTAGAAAAAATTCGTCCAATTTCTATTGGTCAAGCTTCCCGAATCTCGGGTGTAACACCAGCAGATATTTCGATATTGCTCGTTTATTTGGAACACTATAATCGGGTTACTGCGTCTAGGGGGTAACAATGGATCATATACAGAAGGAATTGCAAGAACGCTTAGCAAAACACCAAATTGAGCTAAACGAGAAGCAGTTAGATCAATTTGAGATTTATTATAAAGAGCTTGTATCTTGGAATGAGAAAATGAATCTAACCGGTATCACGGAAAGAGAGCAAGTATATACAAAACATTTTTATGATTCTGTCTCACTTGCTTTCTATGTAGGAATGGACGAAGTGAATACGATTGCGGATATTGGCTCTGGAGCTGGTTTCCCTGGTATTCCACTGAAGATTTGTTTCCCTCATTTGAAGCTGACGATTATTGATTCTTTGAATAAACGAATTAATTTTTTACAGCATCTTGTGGATGCTCTTGGACTTGAAGGTGTAGAGCTTATTCATGGCAGAGCTGAAGAAATGGGAAGACGCGCAGGTTACCGGGATCATTATGATCTCGTTACCGCACGTGCTGTTGCAAGGCTCGCGGTACTTAATGAATTTTGTTTACCATTTGTTCGTAAAGACGGAATGTTCGCAGCTATGAAGGGTAGCGACCCTTCTGCAGAATTGACAGAAGCGGCATATAGTTTAAAAGAGTTAAAAGGTAAACTTATAGAGACTCACGCTTTCCAACTACCGGTGGAAGAGTCAGCAAGGCATATGATTCTAATCCGTAAAACGGCAAACACTCCAAAGATGTATCCTAGAAAACCTGGAACACCACTAAAGACCCCGCTTGTTAAATAATAAAAAGGGAATGTTTCACGTGAAACATTCCCTTTTTTGTTTTTTCTCAAGCAATCTACCCATCTCCAAAGAGAAAAAAATGTCGAATCTATCTCTACAAATTCTCAGTTGAAAATCAATAAATATGATGAAATTAGTAGAAGCCTATTTTCCTTAAAATGAGATAAAATTCACTACCAAACAATAGGATTATGGAAGAAAAAGTGATAGAATAGAGAAAGTAGTTTCTTCGTACAAAATGAGTCTAAACGTCATAGAACATAATCCCATACATAAAGAAGACGGCTTAGCCTAGGTGCAACACGGAATCGAAGAGAGAACAGTCAATGAAGTGCCTAAAGCGGCACTATTTTGAATTTAGGTGGTAATCTACGGAATGAAAGAACAATTTTCGAAGTTGTTTGGTTTGACGGAACGCAGTAACGGGGAAGAAGTAAAACAAATTCCAATCGACGAAATTGTGAGCAGCCCGTATCAGCCCCGTACGATTTTTGATGACGAGAAGATTGAAGAGTTATGCCAAACGATTAAAACACATGGCGTTATTCAGCCGATTGTAGTCCGCGTTCGAAACGGCCAATATGAACTCATTGCTGGAGAGAGACGCTGGCGTGCTGTTAAGAAACTTGGCATGGCACATATCCCTGCAATTGTTCGTGAATTTAATGATTCCCAAGCCGCCTCAATAGCGCTTATCGAAAATCTACAGCGCGAAGGGCTTACAGCGATTGAAGAAGCTGTGGCATATCAAAAGCTGATTGATCTGCACCAATTAACACAAGAAAGTCTGGCACAGCGCCTTGGCAAAAGCCAATCCACAATAGCAAATAAAATTCGCTTGCTGCATTTACCTGAAGAAGTGAAAATGGCTCTTATGGAACGGAAAATATCAGAGCGACATGCGAGGGCATTACTTTCCTTAGATAGTCTGGAGATTCAATTAAAAATACTCGAAGAAATCATCACTAAAGAATTGAACGTAAAACAAACGGAAGCCAGGGTTGCTTTTTATAAGGAATCTTCCAAGATCAAGAAGTCGAAACGGGTTTCTTTTACAAAAGATGTTAGACTTGCTTTGAACACAATTAGACAATCCATTGATATGGTGTCAGACTCGGGTTTGGACATTAAAACAAAAGAATCTGATCATGAAGATCATTATGAAATATTAATACAAATTCCGAAACGTAAATAATGAACATACAGCGGCTCAAGTGCCGCTTTTTCTATCTAGTTCATTCTAGCTTTTGCGCCGACTATCTATTATCTCGTACCCCTAAGGAATGACTCCTATACTGAGGTGAACAAAGTGTCAAAGATTATTGCCGTAGCAAACCAGAAGGGCGGAGTAGGAAAAACAACGTCCTCTGTTAATCTGGGTGCAGGATTGGCTTCACTTGGCAAGCGTGTGCTTCTTGTAGATATAGATCCCCAAGGCAACACAACTAGCGGTGTGGGTGTTAATAAAGCAGATGTTGCTTACTGTATTTACGATGTTCTCATTGAAGAAATACATCCTAGAGAAGCAATTGTCGAAACGAATATCCCGGGACTCCATCTGATTCCCGCAACAATTCAGCTCGCTGGTGCTGAAATTGAACTTGTATCTACCATCTCTCGTGAAGTTCGTCTGAAGAAATCTCTGCAGATGATCAAACATGAGTATGACTATATCTTGATTGATTGTCCTCCTTCACTTGGGATGCTTACAATTAACTCACTGACTGCATCCGATTCTGTTATTATTCCAATTCAGTGTGAATATTACGCCCTGGAAGGTTTAAGTCAACTCCTAAATACCGTTAGACTTGTACAGAAACATCTGAATACTTCTCTTCAAATTGAAGGCGTTCTTCTTACGATGTTTGATGCTCGTACTAACCTTGGGATTCAAGTTATAGAAGAAGTGAAGAAGTATTTTCAACAAAAGGTTTATAGAACGATTATTCCACGTAATGTTAGGCTTAGTGAAGCACCATCACATGGACAGTCTATTATTACGTATGATCCTCGCTCAAGGGGAGCTGAGGTTTATCTAGAGTTGGCAAAGGAAGTGATTTCATATGAGTAAGCGTTTAGGTAAAGGCTTGGATGCACTTCTACCTTCGCTTTCGATCAACGACGATGACAAAGTTGTGGAGATACCACTCAGCCAGCTTCGTGCAAATCCTTATCAGCCTAGAAAAACATTTGATGAAGAATCCATAAAAGAACTGGCCGAATCTATTCGTCAGCATGGAGTCATTCAGCCGATTATTGTACGCAGTGTGCTTAAAGGGTTTGAAATTATAGCTGGTGAGAGGCGTTTTCGTGCATCTCAATATTGCGGTAAATCAACAGTTCCAGCAGTAGTACGCAATTTTTCCGAACAGCAAGTTATGGAAATTGCACTTATTGAAAATCTGCAACGTGAAAATCTAAATGCAATGGAAGTGGCTGTAGCTTATCAAGGTCTTATGGATCAGTTCTCTCTAACTCAAGAAGAGCTGTCTATAAAAGTTGGTAAATCAAGATCTCATATTGCTAACTTTCTGCGGTTGTTATCCTTACCGGAAGAAGTAAAGGATTATGTTTCACGTGGAACATTATCCATGGGGCATGCAAGGGCTATTGTTGGTCTCAAGGACCAAAAGGTAATAAAGGAACTGGCAGAGGAATGTATCCAGAAGCAATGGAGCGTTAGAGAACTTGAAGAAGCCGTTCAACAACTGGATCGTAAGGGAAACGAAAGTAAATCTAAATCTAAGCAGAAGAGAAGAGATCCTTATATCGAAACAGTTGAGGAAAGTCTGCGTGATCGTTTTAAGACTACGGTAAAGATTAAAGCTAACAAGGAAAAAGGAAAGATTGAACTAAACTATTACAGCAAACAAGATTTAGAGAGACTTTTAGAATTACTTCAATAGATGGACTTCTCGAATGATCTACATGTCTAACCTATCATCAATACACATGAATATGAGGGTAATGGGTAAGTAAGTCTTTAGTGTAATGACATATCGTCCTCTTACCTCAGGTAGGAAGAAAAGATATGTCATTTTCTTTTGTAGAGGAGTAGGGAAATGAAAGAAATCATATATTTGGATCACGCTGCTACCTCATGGCCGAAGCCGGAAGTAGTAAAAGAAGCCATGCTTCAGGCAATGGAAACAGCAGGTGCAAATCCTGGCAGAGGAAGTCATCAAATGTCTGTTAACGCAAGTCGGGTATTATTTAATACTCGCCGTGTTATTGCAAAGCTGTTTGGGATTCATAATCCAAATGATATTGTACTTACTTCTAATACTACAATGAGTTTAAATCTAGCTATAAAAGGGATTTTGAAACCAGGCGATCATGTCATTACAACAATGATGGAACATAATTCGGTAAGAAGACCTTTAGAATACTTAAAATCGCTCGGGCAGATTGAAGTGGATTATCTACCGCTTACAAATGAAGGCCAAATATCTGTCGATATGCTTGAGGGCCAGATCCGTCCCCATACCAAATTAGTAGCAGTAACTCATAGTTCTAATCTGCTAGGAAGTATCCTTCCAGTTCAAGACATTAGTGCTGTTACTCGGAAATATGGGATACCTTTGCTCGTAGATGCAGCTCAAAGTGCGGGAGTTCTGCATATTGATGTGGAGAAGATGGGCATTGATATGTTAGCTTTTCCAGGGCATAAAGGTTTGCTTGGGCCACAGGGAACAGGTGGACTTTACATTCATCCTAATCTTGATGTGAAGCCACTGCTTTACGGAGGGACAGGTAGTCAATCAGAAGCAATAGGTCAACCTACAGTTAGGCCGGATCGTTATGAATCTGGTACACCAAACGTGGTAGGTTATGCTGGTCTAAGGGCAGGAATAGAACAAGTACTATCCTTGACGGTAGATCAAATCTATGAACATGAGTGGGCACTCTCCCAATATTTAATAGAGGAATTAGAAAAGATTCCGAGATCGCATATTCTTGGACCAAGAAAAGGGTGGCCGAGAAGCGGACTTGTATCTTTTAATATAGAAGGTATGGATTCTGCCGAGTTAGCTTTCCGGCTTGATCGGGAATACAGCATCGCAGTACGTTCGGGTTACCACTGTACCCCGTTAGCACATGAAAGCGCAGGAACTTTAGATCGAGGAGCAGTAAGAGCTAGTTTTGGTGTAAACTCAACGGAGGCAGAAGTGTCGGCGCTGCTCGCAGCTGTCCACCATCTTGCCGGTAGATCTTAATTAATAGAGGAGTAGGAACAATAAATGACAGATATGAATGAGCTGATCCTGGAACAATTACCTATGATTATTTTCGGTATTTTGTTAATTGTTCTTGTTCTTTTAATCATGATGATTGTCCAAGCTACAAAGATGCGTAGGCTTCGTAAAAACTATGATAACTTAATGTCTAGTACAGGAGTGGAAGATTTAGAATCCTTACTTTTTCAGCTTAAAGTTCAGATGGATTCCATTGAGGATATGCAAGCTGAGAACAAAGATGATATTACAAAGGCGATTACGAAGTTGAATCAAGTCCAAGGGAAAATAGGAGTAAAACGTTATAATGCATATGGAGAGCGGGGGACAGATCTAAGTTTCTCTGTTGCCATGCTGAATGAACAGAGCGATGGACTCTTGTTAACCGGGTTATATAATCGCGATGGTTCGTATGTATATGCTAAGCCCCTAAAAGGGGGAGAATCAACGTATTCCTTATCCAACGAGGAAAAAGAAGCTATTGTTCTTGCACAGCAAGAAGCGTAACACGTTTATGCCATTCTGTAAGTGCATCATATAAACTGTGGGAGATAACTTCTGCCATGCGGACGACAAGACTAAGCCGAGTATTCTGCAGTACGAAATACTCCATAAAGCCGCCGACGTTAACGATACCAGTCAAATGGATATCGCCGACCGGCGGTAATTCTTTATTTACACCTGCTCCTGGGCGGAGTGGTCCTGCAGCTACCTGAATGCAGCCTACACTAGAAGATTGTCCAAGACAGGCATCGATACCAATGACATAAGGGTCAGCATGTGTGGAATAAATTTCATCCAGTGTATCTTGCAGATTCATTGCATGAACGGGTTCCTCTAGTGTACCGTATAGGTGGTAGATGGGACTCTTTAACTTGGATAGAGATGTACCGACAAGAGGACCAAGACAATCGCCTGTTGAGCGATCCGTTCCGATGCAGACGATGACGATTTCTTTATGGGCAGGTGCCTGAAATAGATAGAATAGTAAGCGATGAACAATGGCTGATGCGATGCCTGGATCCGTATGGGATATTTTCAGGCCAGGCATGTCCTGTGAAGATAAAGCTTTTGGAATACGATTCATAGTCGCACTATCTTCCTTTCGTGCTTGGAATAGTAGTACTAGTATATGGAAGAATGGTGGATTTTATACTTACTAGACCATCATAGATAAGGAGTATTCCAATGGATACGTGGATTACGATTGCTTTTGACTCAACACAGCAAGCTATCTATGCAGAAATGCTGCTAGAGTATGCGGAGGTTGAGATCGATACCTATCCTACCCCTAAAGAAATTACGGCAGGCTGTGCCTTATCTATTCAGTTTCCTGAGCAATTTCTGGACAAAGTAAAGTATGTTATCATGACAGAGAAGGTTGAAATTCGCGGTATCTTTCGAAAAGAAGGCACAGGGTATATAGAGATAAAGTAAAGATTGTTACTTAAGAGGTGAATAAAGAGTGGATTGGCCGTTAATGTTATTGACCGGTGCAACAAATTTACCGGAAGAATCAGATAGTGGAAAAGTGGAAGAAACAGTTGAGGAAGCTGTGAGCTGGGTTCAGAAAATTACAGATGGTATATGGAATTGGTTCACCGATGCTGACATGTGGATTCGCTACACAGGTGTTCTGTTACAGATTCTTATTGTATTTATTCTAACGCGGATTGTTATCAAAGTACTGCATGGAATCATCGATAAGTCCTTACTTAATAATAATTCGGACAGAAGAATTAGACTTAATACTCGTAGAGTTAACACCGTTGGAGAACTTGTGAAAAATGTGGTTTCCATGGTATGTAACTTCATTCTGGTACTCCTTATTCTTAGTCAATTAGGTGTAGATCTAGCACCCGTGTTAGCTAGTGCTGGTGTACTTGGATTAGCTATTGGTTTTGGTGCACAAAGTTTAGTCAAAGACGTAATAACCGGTTTTTTTATTATATTTGAAGACCAATTTGCTGTTGGTGATGTCATCCAAACGGGCATCTTAAAAGGCACAGTGGAGATGATTGGTTTAAGAACAACGAAGATTGTTAGTTTCACTGGAGAGGTTCATATCATCCCTAACGGAGGAATCACCACAGTTACTAACTTCTCAATGGCTAACTCAAGAGCTGTGGTAGATATTCCGATGAAAGGTGAAGAACGACTGGGTGAAGCAATGCGGCTTGTAAAAGAGGCTGTACGCGACCTGCCAGAACGTAATACCAATGTACTGACTGTTCCTGAGGTTGTTGGAATTCAGTCTATGACAACATCTGAGTATGTGATCCGTGTTGTAGCCGAGTGTCTGCCGAATATGAATAATGCAGTGCAGCGTGACATCCAAATGGATGTGAAGGAAGCTCTCGAATATCAAGAAACCGTTCGTATGGCTGAGTTAGAGAGTGCGGCTTCAAGGGAAGATGATGAGACAGGAGATGGATCAGGTGGAGCGTAAAATTTATGGTCTTGGTGACATCGTTCAGATGAAAAAACCACATCCATGTGGAAGCAATGAGATGGAGATTATACGCATGGGAATGGATATCCGTATTAAGTGTGTTGGATGTAAGCATAGTGTACTTGTTCCTAGAGCAAAATTCGAGAAAAACTTCAAAAAAGTACTTCGCTCATCTGAAGAGCCTCAGTCAGAATAGGTAACAGATTGGGGCAATCTTTTCTTGCTAATAGAAGACTTTTTTGATATAATGAATCTTGCTGCGGAAAGGTACCCAAGAGGTTATAAGGGGACTGACTCGAAATCAGTTAGGCGCCTCACGGCGTGCGAGGGTTCGAATCCCTCTCTTTCCGCCATTTAACTAAATGAATGAACCTAAACCTAAAAATACGGACGCACCTCTTACGTTTACAACGTAAGAGGTTTTTTCGTGTATATGGATTTTTTCAGCCATTCATTATAGAGTATTTGTCTTTTATAGAAACCAAAAAAGGACCCTAAAGGGTCCTTCTCGGAAGGCAGTGCGTATTGGTAAAGAAAACATCTTCACGTAACAAATCGTAAGAAACTCGGTGTACTGCCAAGCAATACCAGTGCATCTGAATCCATTTATTTCATCTTCCGCACATTACCTTCCGCTTCTATTTGCCACGATCAAGACCCTCCTTTAAACGAATGTCCGGCTCGGTCTTCAAATCATCCAACGGAACCACACCTCTCCTTGAGCACTGCCTTAACTGTATTATATCCGGTAATAAGAAAAATAAACGTAAGCAGCAAATGAAATTATTTAGTAATAATTAATGGACCCGGGCTTTGGTAAGCTTCTTCCATTTACGATCTTTATTTGTTGTTTCCGGGAACGCATCGCCTTTTTTTAGCTTAACTCGTTTGGGGTTGTTGATCTCTGTGTGAAAACTGGCCTCGCCAACCTCGGTGTATTCTCCGTCATTTGGTGCTTTATCTCCTGGTTCGAATTCTGTTCTTTCACCCATTCGTATCCCTCCTTATATTGTAGTGCCTAATTATTGTGTGCAAATTGCATTCCAATCATGTTCGGGAATCTGATGGTAAAAGAGAACATGTGCTTGCACTCATATCATGAAAATGTTATATTGAAGTGGTGCGAGTTTTTATTCTCGTTCCTTGCTCTCAGCTAAGCTAGAGGGCCTTATGTCCATAAGGAGGTGTATAGTTATGCGCAAATACGAAGTGATGTACATTATTCGTCCTGATATTGAACAAGAAGCTGTTCAAGCTGCAGTCGAAAAATTCCAAGGCATCATCTCCAATGGCGGGGAAATTACAAAACATGATGTTTTGGGTAAACGCCGTCTTGCGTATGAGATTAAGAAATTCCGTGATGGTCACTATGTGTTGGTTAACTTCAACGCTGAACCAGCTGTCGTTTCCGAGTTGGAACGTCTCATGAAAATTTCTGACGAAGTAATTCGTTATCTCATTACGAACGATGTTGCTTAATCCGTAAAACATGATTTTTGTAATAATTACGCTCAGAAGGAGGGGATTAGATTGTTGAACCGAGTCATTCTGATTGGCCGGTTAACCCGTGACCCTGAATTACGTTATACTCCTGCTGGAGTAGCCGTGACTCAATTCACGCTTGCTGTAGACCGACCGTTTACAAGTCAAGGTGGAGAACGGGAAGCTGATTTTATACCGGTCGTTACCTGGAGACAGCTAGCGGAAACTTGTGCAAATTATTTGCGTAAAGGCCGTCTAACAGCCGTCGAGGGACGCATTCAAGTACGTAATTATGAGAATAGCGAAGGTAAACGTGTATACGTTACTGAAGTTATTGCTGATAACGTTCGTTTCTTGGAATCTAGCCGTGATGGTGGTAACACAAATAGCGGTGGAACTGTGCGTGAAGAGCCTTCATTCGGAGGCGGCGGCAACGGTAACCGAGGGAACAATAATTTCTCACGGAACAATCAGGATCCTTTTTCGGATGACGGTAAACCGATTGATATTTCGGATGATGATTTGCCATTTTAATTAGGAAGGACTGAATAGCATGGGCTTCAAACAAAGAGAAGGCGGAGACGATAAAAGACCGGCACGTCGTGGCGGCCGTAATAAACGTCGTAAAGTTTGTTTCTTCACTGTTAACAAAATTACTCACATTGACTATAAAGATACGGACCTGCTTCGTAAATTTATCAGTGAACGCGGAAAAATTTTGCCACGTCGTGTTACTGGCACGAGTGCAAAATACCAACGCATGCTGACGATTGCAATCAAACGCTCCCGTCAAATCGCATTGCTTCCGTACACAACTGAATAGTTTCAGGTTCAGTGATCGAGAACAACCTGCTGTTTACAGCAGGTTGTTTTTTTTGTTTAATAATTACATACAAAACTCTATTCTATTTATATAAAGCGATTGTTAACTATGGAAATATTGGTATGACGTTGTGATCGTCCTATTATACAAAATATAATGATAGGATAGATAAAATATAGGAGTGGTTATGAGAAGGCAAACACATCAAAGACGCGGGACTTCAGGACGTTTATTTTTAATGCTGTTGCTCTTGGGACTTGTATATTATATTTCGCAGTCGGACACTTTCCGTATTAATTGGAGCCTACCTTTTTTTAGAGAGGCAGAAGAAGAACAGTTTGAAGTAACTGGATTACACCCGGTTGTTGCTGAAAAGCAAAATCAATTAGTAGAACGCGCAAGAAAGAGCGGAATAAAGATTGTCATTACAGAAGGATACCGAAGTGAAGAGAGACAAGATGAACTCTTTGAACAAGGACGATCGACAGCAGGACAAATTGTAACTTCTGCTAGAGGCGGGGAATCCTATCATAATTATGGACTGGCGATTGATTTTGCGATTAGGGTCTCAGCAGACAAAGTGATATGGGATATAGAATATGATGGAAATGGAAATGGAAAGTCTGATTGGATGGAGATTGTAGATATCGCTAAAGAACTCGGGTTTGAATGGGGAGGCGATTGGATTAGTTTTCCTGACTATCCTCATCTACAGTATGATTTTGGCTATAGTATAGCTGAGCTGCAGCGCGGCAAAAGGCCACCGGGATATGAACTAAACGCTAAAGATCTAGAATCCAGTGAAGATTAAATGTAAGAAAAGTATCAAAAATAGATATTATAAACTTATTTTCTCTTATATCTGGTCCTGCCAAAGCAGGGCCTTTTTTATTTTCTGAAATCTTTCACAAGATGTTTACAATTCATAGTAGATTTCACTTGAAATAACAAAGTAGAATTGTATAATAGGAAAAAAGTTCTAAAAAAGTTGTTTAGCCGCGATACGTTTATACCAACAAAAAGTTCCTCTTCTAAACAATAACGATAAAATATACATGATTCTATATTTTGTTTGCGTTACGTTTACTCACACTAATATTCCTATCTTATTTAATGTGTAATATATATGTTATATATATGCTACGCTTTCATGAAATATAACAATATCCTGTCATCTATTAAATAATACACATATTCCAGAAAATTAACTCCTACCCCTAATAAATAAAAATAAACGCTAAATATCAGTTAAATGTAAAAAAAGATTGACGTTAGTAAAATTTACACGTATCATTACAATAAATTATTTAATACCAATAAATAGGATGATATTACATTTATTGACCGATGGTCTAAAAGTATGCTTCTCTAGTACTACGTTTCCGCTAATTCTATCTATATTTTTAACCTCACATCAAGAATACTCTACCTATATAGATTCATATACATGTATATCTACCACTCATTATTTCAAATCTACTCACGTTGTTTCCCTATCATCATGGTCAGTCTTTCTTAGTAACTCTGTAATTATTCATGGATAATTTTCATATATTTTATCCTGATAATTTATAAACATTATGATTTTATAAGGAGGATTTACATGAGAAAGAGATTTTCGCTAATGCTAGTGATCATGCTTATGCTGGTAACGGTACTTGCAGCATGCACTGGCGGACAAACGGCAGAACAAACTCCGGGGGATACACCAAACACTGAAACACCAGCAGAGACACCAGAAACACCTGCTGAAGATGCTACAAAGAACGATGGTTTGTTTGAGGCATTGGACATGTCACAAAATCCACCAACAGCAACAGAACGTAAGGATACGTTGATTGTAGGGGTCACTTCTCCTAAGGGTGTATTTAACCCACTTTTCCAAGATTCTGCTTATGATGATATGGTTAACATTATCCTATTTGATTTCTTCCAAACCATGAATGGTGATGGAACATATTCTCTCCATTTGGCAGACAGCATTGATGTTAGTGAAGATGGTTTGAAATATACTTTCAAACTAAAACCAGGTGTGACTTATACAGATGGAACACCAGTGACGGTTAATGATTTCTACTTCTCTCTAAAAGTTCTTCATGACAAGAGTTATGATGGACCATCCGATGCATTGTCTTACAAGATTAAAGGCGGACAAGACTATTACGATGGTAAGGCGAGTGAAATCTCTGGCGTGAAGATCGTAGATGCCAATACCGTAGAGGTAGAAGTTACTGAAGTTACAGCTCTTACTAAGGACTTCCTAGGCTCAGTTCCTTTCCTCCCAGAAGCTTACTACGGTAAAGACTACAAACAAGGTAACGTTGAACCTGTAAAAGCATTGAACGACAAGCCGCTAGGCTCAGGTCAGTATATTATGAAATCCTTCCAACCAGGACAACAAGTTATATTTGAGGCTAATGAAAACTACTTTGCTGGTGCACCAAAAATCAAAAATGTAATCTACAAATCAACTACAGATGAAACCAAACTTGCTATGCTTAACACAGGTGAGATTGATATGGACATGGTAACTGTAAATGAAGATAACATTGAGGAACTTCAATCCTATGGTTTCTTGAACATTAATGTCTTCCCTACCAACGGCTATGGATATGTAGGTATTAACCATGAAAAGGAAAAATTTAAAGACCCTGCAGTTCGTCAAGCATTGGTATATGGTTTGAACCGTGCTGAGATTGTGGAAGCTGTCTACGGTAAATTTGCAGATGTCATTAATATTCCACAGTCCAAACAATCTTGGGCTTATACAGACGAAGGAATTGAAGCTTATGCATTTGATACAGAAAAAGCAAAATCATTATTAGATGAAGCTGGATGGACAGTAGGTGCAGACGGTATTCGTGAAAAAGATGGAGAGAAATTTGAAATTGATTTCTCTGGTACGGCTGATAACCCAGTAGTTGATGCTATCTTGCCAATTATGACTGCTAACTATCAAGATCTTGGAATTAAGCTAAATGCAGAAAAACTTGATTTCAATGCAATCCTTGATAAAACAGATAAGGGTGACTTCGATATGTTCTTCATGGCTTGGGGCCTTACTCCAGATCCAGATGGAACAGTATACACAACGGGCGGAGCACAAAACCGCGTGAAATACTCTAACGAAGCTTATGATGAGTTAATGAAACAAGGTAAAAAAGAGCTTGATCAAGAGAAACGTAAAGTAATCTATGCTCAGGCTTATCAAGAACTTAACAAAGGAATTCCTGATATTTTAATGTACCAAAGAAGAGATGCTTGGGCTGTTAATGGTCGTGTAACTGGACTTGAGATTACTCCTTATAAAGACTTCACATATTCTCTTTATCAAGCGGAACTCGCACAATAATTTAACTGCATGATTATGATAAGCTCAGCTCATTAAAGAGCTGAGCTTATCCACTTATAATCCGGGAGGAATATTATGAAGCAGTACATTATCCGGAGGCTGCTGCAGATGATTCCGACGATGATCGGTATCAGCATAATTGTTTTTGCAATTACAGCACTCATTCCAGGAGACTATATTACAGCTCAGCAAAACCCGAATATGACTGCGGAAAAAGCGGAGCAATTACGAGAAATATATGGTCTCGATAAAGGTGTCGTTGATAGGTATTTCACATGGGTAGGACACATGATTACCGGTAATATGGGGGACTCACTTCAACATAAAAGACCTGTTACTGATGTAATCGGAGATTATGTGTGGAATTCATTTATCATTGCATTTTTCAGTCTCATGTTTAGTTGGATTATAGCTATTTTTACAGGAGTTTTATCAGCAAAATTTCAATATTCATTCTTCGATAAGATTGTTACGCTCTTTGTATTCTTATGTATGTCACTACCTTCTTTTTTCTTAGGACTCGTTTTAATTAAATTCCTAGCTGTTGATTTAAAACTATTCCCAGTAGGAGGAATGACAACGGCAGGCCAACCTGGTTCTACATGGGATTATATTTTAGATGTAGCTAATCACATGTTTATGCCGGTTCTTGTGCTTACCATGCTTAGTACAGGATCTTTAACGCGTTATTTCAGAACGAGTATGCTCGAGGTGATACGTCAGGATTATATTCGTACAGCCCGTGCAAAAGGTCTAAAGGAAAGAACGGTAATTTTCAAACATGCACTTCGAAATGCAATGCTTCCTGCGATTACGTTAATGGGTCTAGAACTTCCAGGATTATTTGGAGGAGCAATCATATTAGAGAAGATTTTCGTTTGGCCTGGTGTAGGACAAGTTTATCTGGAATCGATTACGATGAGGGATTATCCATTTATGCTTGGATTCACTATATTCTTAGCGGTTCTTACATTACTCGGAACTTTGCTATCCGATGTTCTCTATGGGGTTGCTGATCCTAGAATACGTTTAAAGTAGGAGGAGATTTCATTGTCAATAGAGGCTGCACCATTAAATACGAATGTTCAAGCTCCAGTTAAGCAGCCAGATTCCCCATGGCGTGTAGCAGTACGTCGTTTTACCCGTAATCGGCTTGCTGTAGGTGGACTTTTTATTCTAGTACTAATGATCATTATTTGTATATTTGGTCCCATGATTTCACCATATAGTCTAAATGATTATAAGGTAATCGACAAAAATAAAGCTCCCTATGCGGAGCACTGGTTAGGGACTGACAAGCTCGGAAGAGACATTTTGCTTCGTGTAATGTTAGCAGGACGTGTATCTATTATGGTTGGTATTATTGCTACTGCAATCACTGTAATTTTAGGTTCTATCATGGGTGCATTGGCTGGTTTTTATAGAAATTTCGTAGATACGATTATTATGCGTGTTTGTGAGATTTTTATGTCTTTGCCGTCTTTGCCGCTTCTTATTATCTTAGGAGCAGTTCTGTCTGATATGAAAGTTGAACCTAAGGATCGAATTTATTATCTAATGCTTATTATGGGGATTCTTGCATGGCCGTATCTGGCTCGCTTGGTCCGTGGTCAGATTCTGACGCTGCGAGAGCAGGAATTTATGCAGGCTACTGAAGCACTTGGGCTTCGTGATCGTCGCAAAATTTTCAAACATCTACTGCCTAATACCATTCCAATTATTATCGTATCAGCAACGCTTGGAGTCGCAGGCGCCATTATATCTGAGTCTACCCTTAGTTATCTAGGACTTGGTGTTGTTCCACCAACCCCATCTTGGGGCAATATGATCTCTGAAGCGAATGGACTGATTGAGTTCCGAAAGAGACCTTGGATCTGGATTCCACCAGGTATGTGTATTCTGATTACCGTGGTATCGATTAACTTGATTGGTGACGGGCTACGCGATGCGCTCGATCCTAAAATGAAAAAGTAGGAGATGCGAAGATGGCAAAAGACTTAGTAGAATTCCGCAACTTAAAAACGCATTTTCATACATCCGCAGGGGTCGTGAAGGCGGTTGATGACGTGAGTTTTACGATTCGCGAAGGCGAAACCGTATGTGTCGTTGGTGAATCTGGATGCGGAAAAAGCGTAACGGCAATGTCACTGATGCGTTTATTAGAGGTAGACCCCACCGGGGGAGAAATTTTATTTGAAGGCAAAGATCTTCTTAAGCTGAATAAAAGAGATATGGGCCGAATCCGGGGTAATGACATCTCCATTATTTTTCAAGAACCGATGTCTTCCTTAAACCCTGTACTTACCATTGGAGAGCAGATCAGTGAACCACTAATGATTCACCTGCTGCTGGATAGAAAGAAAGCTCGTAAGAGAGCGATTGAACTGATTAGTCTGGTTGGAATTTCTCGTCCAGAAAAAATCGTAGACTCTTTTCCACATGAACTTAGCGGTGGGATGCGTCAGCGGATCATGATTGCGATTGCACTAAGCTGTAATCCAAAGCTGCTCATTGCTGATGAGCCGACGACTGCACTTGATGTAACCATACAGGCACAGATCCTTGATCTCATGCGTGATATCAAAGAAAAGTTCAATACTTCTATCATGCTCATTACCCATGATCTGGGTGTTGTTGCGGAAATGGCTGATTATGTGGTAGTCATGTATGCAGGTAAAGTGATTGAAGAAGCCTCTGTATTTGAATTGTTCAAAGCACCGAAGCACCCATATACGAAAGGTCTGCTTAAGGCCAAGCCCATTATTAATCAAAGACAGGAACGACTGTATTCGATTCCAGGTCAAGTGCCGAACCCAGTTGAACTCGGGCAGAATTGTCATTTCCACGATCGCTGTGAGTCTTGCATGAGCATATGCCGTGAGAAAGAGCCTCCACTGCGTAAAGATGAAGAAGGACATAAAGTCGCATGTTGGCTCTATGAGGAGGAGGCAATGGTACGATGACAGAAGCGCTGATTCAAGTACAGAATTTAAAGAAATACTTTCCGATCACGGGCGGGGTGTTCCAGCATCGTGTCGGCGATGTCAAAGCAGTAGATGATGTATCGTTCACCATCTATAAAGGGGAATCATTCGGGCTTGTAGGAGAGTCTGGCTGTGGTAAAAGTACCATTGGCCGAACTATTCTTAGATTGAATGATAAAACGTCTGGCAAGGTTATTTTTAAAGGGCAGGATCTTCACAAGTTATCCAAAGAGAAGCTGCGCTCCATTCGGCCGGAAATGCAGATTGTATTTCAAGATCCTTTCAGTTCACTGAATCCTCGGATCAAAGTAGGCGATGCGATTGGTGAAGCACTGCTAGATCATAAGCTGATTCCTAGAAAGATGGTACGAGCTACAGTAGAAGAAACTTTACGTATTTGTGGTCTCTCTGCGTATCATTATGATCGTTATCCGCATGAATTTTCAGGTGGGCAACGTCAGCGGATTGGAATCGCACGTGCGCTGATTCTAAACCCCGACTTTATTGTGGCAGATGAACCAGTCTCGGCACTTGATGTATCCATTCAGGCTCAGATCATCAACTTGCTTAGTGATTTGCAAGCTGAAAAACAGCTGACGTATCTGTTTATCTCTCATGACCTCAGCGTAGTAGAGCATCTCTGTACAAGAATTGGTGTTATGTATCTTGGTTCCATGGTAGAAATGGCGAGTAAGGATGAATTGTTCCGTAATCCGCTTCACCCCTATACGAAGGCTCTATTATCAGCTGTACCTATTCCAGATCCAACGCTGAAAAGAGAACGCATTGTGCTGAAGGGGGATATCCCAAGTCCGGCCAATCCACCTTCAGGGTGCAAATTTCATACCCGCTGTCCTATTGCTTCCGATCGTTGTAAGCAAGAGATTCCGGAGTACCGTAATGTAGGTTCAGATCACTATGTTGCATGTCACTATGCATAAGTGACTTTAAAATACGAGTGGAGTATAGATTGGAGTCCTACGCTCATAAACAGTGTTTAGCAATGATTGTTTATAAATGAATGTTGAGCACAGTTTTTACACTAATGCAGTGTGAAAAACTGTGCTTTTGTTGTTATGAATGCTGGCTAAAGACATATTTACGAATTAAAAAATATTTTTTTAAAAAAATTTAAAGGAAATGCAGACAAAATGAACATTTCTTACGTCTATATATATAGATTGGTTTAATAGAGAATAGAGACTTTTATTTTAGCCTGTAAGTAAATTTAAATTACATATAATAGATACGAATTTTTTATCAAATTTGAAGAATGGGGGAATAGAGATGAAGAAATGGATCCTACGAAGCAGTACACTGGTTGTTCTCATCGCTGTCATATTTATAGGTATAAGGCCAGAAAGCTTAGTAGGAAAACCATCGATTCAATCTAGTGCCGCCCTGCTCATGGACGCCTCTTCAGGTGAAGTTATTGTTAGTTCTAATGGAGATCATCCTTTGCCTGCAGCAAGCTTATCTAAATTAATGACACAGCTTATCATTCTGGACGAAATAGATGCAGGACATATTTCTGGGAATGACACCGTAAAGATCAGTAAACATGCTGCTGAATCAGCAGGGATTAACGTATCTCTAAATGAAAATGATCAATTTACAGTCAATGAACTATTCAAAGTAATATCCGTTTATTCGGCAAATGATGCAACGATTGCTCTTGCAGAGCATGCGTTTGGCTCCGAGGAACGTTTTGTAGAAGAAATGAATATAAAAGCAAAGTCGATTGGACTGTCTGTACATACAAAGTATAATAACGCGACGGGTTCTTCTCCTTTATCTGGCGGTCCATCTGAGAACTATATGACGGCAAAAGATGTCGCAAAACTGTCCGCTCACCTCATTAAACAACATCCTGAAATTTTAAAACTTTCAAGCCAGACTCAAGTTGAATTAAGAAACAAAGGGTTATATATGAGCAACACAAACTGGATGCTGGACAATGTAAAGGGTCCATATGCTTACAGCGGGGCCGACGGTCTTAAAACAGGATATACGGAAGAAGCAGGATATTGCTTATCGGGTACGGCAAAAAAGAACGGCCAACGATTCATTACTGTTGTAATGGGAGCAGAAACCAAAGAACAGCGTTTTGGAGAAGCCAGAGAATTATTTGACTATGGGTTTGCTCACTCCTATAGTGCAAAAGAGTGGAAACAAAACTGGGCTTCCACGTGGCTTCAAGTCATTCATAGACCCTCTATTTAATCAACGTAGTCTTCATACCTTCTCTATTTTCTAGAAATAAACCAAAAAGGTTACAAAATCCGGAGAAATATGACAATTTGCATGGTGCCGTCTTACAGATTATTATGGTACTATAGCAAAATGTACAAGTTGCATGATGAAAAATAATAGGACATTATAAAGTGAGGCGTTTTCGTTGAGAAGTAGTCATTACGAATTACCGTCTCCTGTGACCTCCAATGCCTACTAAAATAGAAATAGGATTTGTTGACCCCATACTAAGAGAAGGAATGAACCAATGAGATCTAGATCAAGAAGAAAGCAACGCAATAAAAAAAAGGGTTTACTCATCACGCTTGTAACCCTTGTCGTATTAGTCGCGGTAGCCTATCCTTTTAGACAAAAAATTGCTCTTGCAGCATTTGATTTGTTCTTATCAGATACAATTAAAAATCAGCTTGAAAGATCATATAGAGGGGAAGCTAATGCAGATCCTATCGTATATCAAGAGAAACCTTTCTCTGTTCTATTACTAGGAACGGATGCAAGACCCTACGAAAAAACGCGGGGGCGTTCTGATACCGTAATTTATTCGGTTGTTCGTCCTAAAGATTCAAAAGTCCTGCTCGTGTCGATTCCCCGTGATACGTATGTACAAATTATAGGACACGATTCAGATAAAGATGGTGAAGATGACTATGATAAACTCACTCATGCTTTTGCCTTTGGGGAAGAAGAAATGTCAATTAACACTGTAGAAAATTTCCTTGAGAAGGAAATTAATTACTATGCAACGGTTAACTTTACTGCCATTCAGGAAGTTGTCGATGCGATTGGCGGTATTGAACTGCCGATTGAAGAAGATATTGTAAACAAAAATCCAAATCACGTACAGTTTACGATTGAAGGCGGTAAGCCGCTATATAGTGGAGAAGAAGCACTTTATTACATTCGTTATCGGGAAGATAGTGACTTTAATCGAACAAAACGTCAGCAGATCTTTTTGAATGCAGTTGCTAATAAAATGCTGAGTCTTAGTCAAATTTCGAATATACCTAAATTGTTTGATATCATGGGAGATAACTTCCAAACCAATATGCAGCCTTCATTTATTATCGACTTAGCTAAACAAGTTCTTACTCAGAGTAACCCTGAAATTTCTAGTTTCACTATTATGGGTGAAGGGGTAAGAAAGAATGGTATCTTCTATGATGATGTAGATGAAGATTACCTGGCGTATGCTAAAGAGCTGATTACTAACTGGCTCGATCCAAATACGACTGCAGAGACGTTAATGAAACCGAACACGGACGATATAAAGAGTGAAGATACAGAATAGATGGACAGAAGATCAGCACTGGACGATTATTTCTTTAAGTCTGGTGCTGATTTTGTTGTCTTATGAGAATATAATGGTATTAAGTAAGAAGTAAACCCGCAATATGTAAGAGATACAAATACTTAACTATTGCCTTAACATAAGGAGGAAGTGTTTAGTTATGAATATTGCTTTTTTCTTGCTGCCCAAACAGGAGGTTGCAACGGTTACCTCGGATGCAACGCTTAGACAGACCCTTGAACGGATGGAATATCACCGCTTTACTGCAGTCCCCATTTTAACCAAAGATGGAAAGTATAAAGGTACGGTAACAGAGGGAGATCTTCTATGGCATATGAAGAATTCTAAGGGAGAGATTACATTTGAAAACGCTTCAAAGTTTTACCTCAAAGATGTCCCCCTTCGAGTAAATATTAAACCCGTTTCCATTAATGCGAATATGGGTGACTTAATTAATCTGGCAAAAGCGCAAAATTTTGTACCAGTAGTCGATGATATGGATCGGTTTATCGGGATTGTACGTCGCAGTCAAATTATTGAATATTGTGAAAATATGGTGGAGAAAGAATCGCTTAATACGAATTGAGGTTAAAATAGAGGAAAAGGTCTCGTTATTGATACAGGAGATTCCGAGCAGTCCTTTTTATGGATATTCCCTTTTATGCTATAATGGAGAATAAAGCTTTTCACGGGAGTGTGACGATCATGAGCATGCCAAAAGAACTGGATGTAGCTAAACGCGCAAAAGTAATTGAATGGCTTAAAACTGAAATGCTGGATCAAGTGTCACGTTTGTTTAAAGCGCTATGGGAAGGAAGTACAGCGCGAATCAGCGATAGTCTTGCAAGTCTCATCATGAGCAGTTACATCCTGGGACGAAGGCTTGGGATTACTTTCAAAGATATGGATGATCTGCTCATCGAGAAGCTGAGGAAACACAAACAGGAAGGTCACCAGCTTGAAGACTGGTATAAAGACATTTCTGCTCTCGAAGATCATATGCGTAAGAGGTGAAACCATT
Source organism: Paenibacillus sp. Marseille-Q7038 (assembly GCF_965111595.1). Classification (NCBI taxonomy): domain Bacteria; kingdom Bacillati; phylum Bacillota; class Bacilli; order Caryophanales; family Paenibacillaceae; genus Paenibacillus; species Paenibacillus sp. Marseille-Q7038. Next base: position 450,967 of record NZ_CBCOOM010000002.1, read on the forward strand.
TGAAATTTCGCTGGTCAACAGCTGTATGGAGTATAGTTTATCTATTACTTTTGTTATCATTACTGACTCCACCGCTGACAGCTATTAGTGTATTTTTAATTATTTTGCCCGGGGTGATTCTGTATAGCTCGCTGAGCTTAAAAGCCTTCTGCCTGCATATTATCCCCGTGGCTCTGATTGCTTTCATTGTAGAGCCTTTTTATTTGCTGTTATCTATCTTCTTTTTGATACCAGCTATTGTAATGGGTCATTTCTACAAAAACAAAAAGCCGGCACTAAATACACTTATGGCCGGTACAGGCACGATACTTGCTGAATTTTTGTTGTTGCTGCTGATCAGCACTACTATTTTTCAGTTTGATTTTCAAGGATATATGAAGGATGTAGTTTCACTCACACTCACTCCGGTGACGGAAGCTGGTGGTAACAATGCGCTTACCAATGGTTTGGTGTTAGATGAAGAAATGGCAAAGCGTATTGAAACGACAACCGTACAGATGATTCCTTTTGCTCTGATTGTCACTTCGTTTATTATGGCTTCAATAACACATGCTATTGCTCGTCCGGTGCTTAGTCGATTGGGCGTTCATGTTCCAAGACTAAAGCCTGTACGAGAGTGGAGATTACCAAAAGCTTTAATTTGGTATTATTTTATAGGTATTATTCTACAACTGGTTGCAGATGGCTCGGGATCTAGCTTTATGACGATGATTGCTCTTAATTTCGTTCCGCTGATTAGTTTCTGTTTTATGATTCAAGCCGTCGGTTTCTTCTTCTATGTAGCTCACGCAAAAAAATGGCATCCTATACTGCCCTTCTTGCTTGCAGTAGCGACGGTTCTGATTGGACCCATGCGGATTATCGGAATTATTGACCTTGCTTTCCCACTCCGTGAAGCCATTTCGAGACCAAAACGATAGGATGAATTTTAATGCCTAAATTTCTTTTAAAACGCTGGCACGGATACCAGACCGTCTGGGCGTTTGCTCTATTACTCATTCTGGATGCATTTCTCGTTGCCTATAATTGGCCGCTTGGTCTTGTCTGTCTTGTCCTCGTGGCGATTCTTGGTTTCGTAATGGTCAAAGCCGAACTTGATTTCAGGAGAGAGCTGAATCAGTATATAGGCGGACTAAATCTACGTATTAAAAGGGTAGAAGGAGAAGTCGTCAGTAACTTGCCGCTTGGGATTGTGCTTTACAGCGAGGACCGCTCCATAGAGTGGAATAATCGCTTTGTCTCCCGTATGTTCGGTGAGAAAACACTGATCGGCAATGATCTGATGACCCTTTTTCCACAGCTGCCCTTTAAGGTGAAAGACAAAAAAGATCATCATAAGGATCAACCTCATGATATTCAATTTGAGTATCGGATGAATGAACAAGTATATGATCTAAGACATTATCCGGAAGAGCGGCTGATCTACATTTATGAGACAACCGAGCTTGCAACACTTCGGGATAAATATGAGAAGGAAAAAATAGCGCTTGGTATTATCATGTTGGATAATCTGGATGAAGCATCCCAAGGAATGGATGACCAGCAGCGCACTGCCTTGACTGCTCGTGCAGCAAGTGAGATTACTTCCTGGGCTAAGGATTTCAATATCTATCTGAGACGATTGTCTTCAGAACGGTATCTAATGATTCTCAATCATAACTCCTTGCAGGATCTCGAAATGAGTCGCTTTATTATCCTCGATGATATTCGTGAGATGACAGCCGATTTGAAGGTTCCAATGACGCTCAGTATTGGTCTTGCCTACGGTTCAGACAGTATTCGTGAGCTCGGCGAGCTCGCGCAATCGAGTCTAGATATGGCACTTGGACGGGGCGGGGATCAGGCTGCAGTAAAAGCGGGTCAGCGACTTTCTTTTTATGGCGGTAAAACCAATGCCGTTGAAAAAAGAACTCGTGTAAGAGCAAGGGTTATTGCTCATGCTCTGCGTGATCTCATGCAAGAGAGTGACCAAGTCTTTATCATGGGGCACAAAATTCCAGATATGGATGCGATCGGGGCTTCCATTGGGATATGGAAAGCTGCTAATCTATATCATGTGGATGCATACATTGTGCTGGATGAATCTAATCCTTCGATTGAAAGATTAATGGAACAGGTGTATAAAGACGAGCAGCTTGGCGCTTCGTTTATTACACCGGAAGAAGCACAGCAGATGATCACAGAGCACAGTTTGCTAGTTATCGTCGATACACATAAAGCATCCATGACAATCGAACCAAGACTCGTACAAGAAGCTTCTCGTGTAGTGGTGGTCGACCATCACCGCAGAGGAGAAGAATTTATAAACGACGCAGTGCTGATCTATTTGGAGCCATATGCCTCCTCAGCAGCTGAACTCGTCACAGAGCTACTACAGTATATTCATGATAAATTGCAGCTTAGACCACTTGAAGCCACTGCACTGCTTGCAGGTATAACGGTGGATACGAAGCATTTTGCTATGCATACCGGTTCAAGAACGTTTGAAGCGGCAGGTTATTTAAGACGATCTGGTGCGGATTCCATTTTGGTGCAACGTTTGCTCAAAGAGGATCTTCAGGAATATATTGCGAAAGCAGAAATCATAAAACATGCTAAAATGATTCATGGGCATATTGCAGTAGCTGTTACCGAAGAAGGACAGATTATTTCACAGCTGCTCATTGCACAGGTGGCAGATTCATTACTTAATATGACCGATGTCGTTGCTTCTTTCGTTGTTAGTGAACGTCCGGATGGATTAATTGGCATCAGTGCCCGTTCTCTTGGTAAAATGAATGTTCAAGTTGTTATGGAACGACTTGGAGGCGGCGGTCATTTAACGAATGCAGCTGTTCAGCTAGACATGCCCATTAAAGAGGCAGAATCACGTTTGTTAGATGTACTTTCTGAAATCGAGAAGGAAGAGGGGTTGTTCGAATGAAAGTCATTTTTATAAAAGATGTAAAAGGTCAAGGGAAAAAAGGTCAAGTTAAAGAGGTGTCTGAAGGTTACGCATCAAACTTCTTGCTGCCAAGAGGACTTGCACGTCCTGCAACAGAAGGTAACGTAAAAGTTTTGGAAAACCAAAATGCTGCGGAAGAGAAACGTAAACAGCAAGAAAAAGAAGAAGCTGTAGCACTTGGTAAAAAGCTGGAATCCTTAACGGTGGAACTGAAAGCAAAAGCGGGTGAAGGCGGTAAATTGTTTGGTGCAATTACAAGCAAACAGATCGCGGAAGCACTCGGCAAGCAAGGACATAAGATCGATAAACGGAAAATCGAGCTGGATGAACCGATTCGTTCTCTCGGGGTTACAAAGATGAGTGTTAAACTCCATCCGGATGTCAAAGCCACGCTCAAGGTCCAAGTGACGGAGGAATAAGATGGGCGGCGAGATTTATTTCGACCGGGTTCCACCGCAAAACCTTGAAGCAGAGCAGGCCGTTCTAGGTGCTATTCTTTTACAAGCAGAGGCTTTGATTACCGCTATGGAGCGGGTATCGACTGAAGATTTCTACGACAAGTCTCATCAGTTAATCTATGAATCCATGATTCAGCTTAGTGAAGATAACCAGCCAATTGACCTTATTACGCTTACCTCGCTTATGCAGGATAAAGGGCAGCTTGAGGACATCGGCGGGGTAAGTTACCTTGCCAAATTGGCTCAGGCTGTTCCAACAGCGGCTAACGTGGATTATTATGCGCAGATTATTGAAGAAAAATCGATGCTCCGCAGACTTATTCGAACAGCGACTACCATTGTAAGTGAAGGGTATGCTGGCGGAGAAGATGTGTCAGGAATGCTTAGTGATGCCGAGCGGAAAATCCTTGAGATTTCCAATCGCCGTTCCAGCAGTGGCTTTATTGCCATCAGAGATGTGCTCATGGAAGTGTTTGATAAAGTAGAGACCCTTTATCAGAACAAGGGGAATACAACAGGGATTCCTTCCGGCTTTGTGGATTTGGACAAAATGACGAGTGGTTTTCAGCGAAATGACCTCATCATCGTTGCGGCACGTCCTTCTGTAGGGAAGACGGCATTTGCCCTCAACATTGCACAGAACGTAGCGGTAAGAGCAAACGAGACGGTAGCTATCTTTAGTCTCGAGATGTCAGCCGCTCAGCTGGTACAGCGGATGATCTGTGCAGAAGCCAACCTCGATGCGAATGTCATGCGTAACGGGGAGTTTAAAGGTGACGACGATTGGTCCAAGCTGACAATGGGGATTGCTGCTCTATCAGAAGCAGAGATATATATTGATGATACACCAGGAATCACCGTTGCGGATATTCGGGCTAAGTGTCGCCGTCTGAAAAAGGAAAAGGGCCTCGGTATGATTGTGATCGATTACCTCCAGCTGATTCAGGGACGCGGCAAGAGCGGCGAGAACCGTCAGCAGGAAGTATCCGAAATCTCTCGTACATTGAAGCAAATTGCCCGTGAACTAGACGTTCCTGTTATCGCGCTCTCGCAGCTAAGCCGTGGTGTAGAGCAGCGACAAGATAAACGTCCAATGATGAGTGACCTTCGTGAATCGGGTTCCATCGAGCAAGATGCGGATATTGTTGCCTTTTTGTATCGTGATGATTATTATAATCAGGATACAGAGAAGAAAAATATTATCGAGATCATTATTGCTAAACAGCGTAATGGTCCGGTCGGGACCGTTGAACTCGTATTCTTGAAAAACTTTAATAAGTTCGTAAACTATGAGCGAGTTCATGCGGATGCATTTGCTGGGTAATCCATATGGATTTTAAGATAGATTGATAAGAGATCCACTGACTAGTGTTATTTTACACTGGACAGTGGATTTTTTTTGGACAACTACTTCTATTCCCGAACAATATTTTTATGTTATGTATAATCGTTCGTTTTTATGTTTGACTTTGTTTTGAGTGACTGGTAAACTTGAATTGCTGCTTTTGGCAGCAAACTTACAGTTTTAATGATCTGTACATGGTGAGAATGAAGTAACGTAGTTTTTTATTACGCTATCGTTTTATGAATTGTTCATGGACAGATATGAATGAAGACAACAATGCCAAGTGAATATAATAAACAGGTTTGTAATTTACATTTACGGGGGAATGAATATGTCAACAGTAGTCGTTGTGGGAACACAATGGGGAGACGAAGGCAAAGGCAAGATTACCGATTATTTGGCAGAAAGCGCAGACGTTGTAGCTCGCTACCAAGGAGGTAATAATGCAGGTCATACGATCCTGATTGACGATAAGAAATATAAGCTTAGCTTGATTCCATCCGGTGTTTTTTATGAAGATAAAACGTGTGTCATTGGGAATGGTATGGTTGTAAACCCGGAGGCGCTTATAAAAGAAATAACGTACATTCATGATAATGGATTCTCTACGAAGAACTTAGTGATTAGTGATCGTGCTCATGTCATCTTGCCCTATCATATGGTTCTCGATGAACTTGAGGAAGATCGCAAAGGTCCAAATAAAATTGGTACCACACGTAAAGGTATTGGTCCGGCTTATATGGACAAAGCAGCTCGTACCGGAATCCGAATTGCAGACTTGATGGATGCTGAGGATTTCGAACTGAAACTTCGTCACATGGTTAAGGAGAAAAACCAAGTAATTCAGCAAGTGTACGGTGGAGATCCGCTTGATGTAGAAGAAATTCTGAAGCAGTACCTAGAATACGCTGAATTTATTCGTCCTTATGTAACAGATACATCTGTTGTTCTTAACAATGCAATTGATGAGAACAAACGGGTATTGTTTGAAGGAGCACAAGGGGTAATGCTGGATATTGACCAAGGCACATATCCATATGTAACCTCTTCTAACCCGTCTGCTGGCGGTGTATGTATTGGTTCAGGTGTAGGACCTTCTAAGATCAATGAGGTTATTGGTGTAGCGAAATCGTATACGACTCGTGTTGGTGATGGACCTTTCCCAACGGAACTTAACAACGAAGTCGGCGACTATATTCGTGAAAAAGGTCATGAGTATGGTACGGTAACAGGCCGTGCACGCCGTGTGGGTTGGTTTGATACGGTTGTTGTACGTCATGCGCGCCGTGTCAGCGGAATCACTGGATTATCCTTGAACTCTTTAGATGTACTTACAGGCCTTGATACTGTGAAAATCTGCGTAGGATATAAATATCGTGGTGAATTCATTACTCATTATCCGGCTAGCCTGAAAATGCTGGCTGAATGTGAAGCCGTATATGAAGAGATGCCAGGCTGGAGTGAAGATATTACGTCAGCTAAGACATTAGAGGACCTTCCCGAAACGACACGCAATTATGTAACCCGTGTGTCTGAACTGACAGGAATTCCAATTGCCATTTTCTCCGTTGGTCGTAACCGTGAACAAACCAATCAGATTCTGCCAATTTACGAATAGTATAAAATAGAACACTTGCTTTGCCTAGAAATAGGGCGAGTGGGTAATCTGAATAGAAGCTCTCGGCTTCCATCTACCTTTCAATAGGGCAGATGAAGTGGAGGGCTTTTTTTGTTCAGAAGTATGGTTATTCTTGGATCCTAGTAAAAAATAAAAAAATAAGGATAGAATAGAGCCACATGCGTCAATACTGATTCTATACACTTCTATAATTCCTATTTCTACTAAGAGTAGATCGGAGGAGTGGATTAATCAGTAGGAGGCATTTAATCATGAGATGGCTGAAATGGTGCGGAAAAATAGTGATAACGGTCATGCTGGTAAGTACACTTACTTTGCTGACAACAGGTCTTATTGTGCAATCTTATGTAAAATCTCTGCTAACTAGTTTTAATATCGCATGGGAGGGACAGCCGACAGGCCTAACTTCTATTTTTCAGGATGTTATAGGGATGAACTCTAGCAATACGAGTAAAAGTACAGATGAGCAGAAAAAAACGCCTGATAGGGTAGCAGAAAAGCAGATCGATAATAATTCACCTGAAAATTCGAGTGGTGAGAAGGATTCAGCTCCTAACTTGGTGGAAAACCCCGATGAAGGTACTGAAATTCCAAAGGAACCAGAAGACCCTGTGATTATGTCACCTGATGATATGGCAGAATATAAGGACACCATTCCAAATGAAGAAAAGACAGAGGTCTTTGATCTGCTAATGAATAAAATACCAACAGATGAGATGCAAGTGATAGCGAGTAATATGGAAAACGGCATCACAGAACAAGAATTGCAAGATATGGAACAGGTAATAGCGAAGTACCTCACAGAAGATGAATATAAGCAGCTTATGGCCATATTGACGCCAGAACAATAGAGTAAAGTTCAGGAAACCCGCGCTTGTCGCGGGTTTTTGGCATGTTTTCCCGTGTTGCTAGGGGAGGAAAACCTATGGTAGAGTATACAAGTGTATAAAAGGTTAAAATTTTGACACTTTTACACAAATATGAAGTTCAGCTATGAAATTAAATGAAATGACTCATAAGTATGTCATAAATAACTAATAATACACCGGTGACGATAACCATCATACCTAAGGCGTGTAACAATAAAGGAGAGAATCATGAGCAGTTCGAAAGACAACACGAATACACCAGCTTCCCTAGCTAAGAAGTTTTTTATGAAACCGCGCAAATGGTTTTTACTTACGGCAGCAGGTTTTTTTATGATGATATCTGTAGGATTTGCAGGTCATCAGTTACTCACGACTCCGTATTACAACGTATATGTGAAGGATGAGCTAATTGGTACCCTATCTAATGAAGAAGAGCTGCTCACTTTATACGATCAGAAGAAACAGGAATATGAGAAGAAATATCCTGATGTTGATATGAAACTGAATACAGAGGCGATCTCGCTCAAGAAGATACGTACGAGTAAGCCGGTAAGCATTACTGCAGAAGAAACGCTGGCTAAGCTAAGTGGGATGATTACTGCTTATGCAGAAGGCGCTGAACTTAAAGTAGGAGACAAAGTGATCGCGATTGTAAAAGATCAAGAAACAGCAGATCAGATTCTGGAGCGCGTAAAAGAGATGTATATTCCGGCCGAGGCAAAGGCTGATTCTTCGGATACTGGGTTAAAAGTGAGATCGGTGGCTGCTTTTACTTCATCTGAAGAAGAAGAGACGGCGGAGACCAAAGAAGAGCAGGTTAGACTCGCTTCTATACAGCTTAAGGAAGAAGTAGCAGTCAAAGAAGTGGCAGTTGACCCGAATAAAGTGTTAACGGATGAGGAAGCGATAAAGCTTCTAACCGAAGGAATGGAAGAAGAGTTTTCTTATCAAGTTAAAGAAGGAGACACCTTGTCCTCCATAGCGAAGAGTTACCAAATGACACTAGCTGAGATTCGATCCCTTAACCCAGACATTAAAAATGACTTCATCAAGGTCGGACAGCAGATTACTCTTCTTGCACTGAGACCAGCACTTACGGTAACAACGGTAGAACATGTTGTTGAAGAAGTCATTACCGAACCAGAGGTAGAGGTTCGCAAAAGCGACGAACTTAAATCAGGAGTGACCAAAGTCGTTCGTGAAGGAAAAACAGGGCGAAAACAAGTCAGCTACCGAATCACCAAAGAAAATGGGGAAGTCGTTAAAGAAGAGTGGCTTGGACAAGAAGTGTTGGAAGCTTCGGTAACGGAGATAGTAATACAGGGAACGAAAGTTACAGGGGAAGGCACTGGTGTGTTTACCTGGCCTGTATCGAATGCTGTCATAAGCAGCAGTTTTGGACAGCGCTGGGGCAGACAACATAAAGGAATCGACCTTATTGGGGAACGTTCTATTAAAGCATCGGACGAAGGAGTCGTTACTTTTGCCGGGCAGCAGAGCGGATACGGAAACGTCGTGATTATTAATCACCGTAATGGCTACGAAACGTTGTATGGACACCTAGACAGCATCGATGTGAAGGTAGGCCAGATTATTGAGAAGGGTGAAATCATCGGTGTGATGGGAAATACCGGACGCTCGACAGGTACACACCTTCATTTTGAGATTAAAAAAGACAGCGTTGCTCAGAATCCATTGAAATATCTGCCGTAAAATAGGAAAGCATGGTCTGTATAGAGACAGATCATGCTTTTTTTCATGGGAAAGGAGACCTTTTCACCTAGTGAATCTGCCGGTTTAGGTGTGTTAAAATAGATCGTATTAAGCTGATATATGAGACCGAGGTCTTTTTCACAAAATAAACGTTGGAGCGGAGCGATTGTATGCAAGGAAAGATTCTCGTAGTGGATGATGAACAACCAATCGCAGATATCCTTAAATTCAACCTTGAGAAAGAGGGATATCAGGTTACTTGTGCCTTTGACGGCATACAGGCTGTGGAACTTGCATTGTCTGAACAACCGGATCTAATTTTGCTGGATTTGATGCTCCCAGGTAAGGACGGAATGGATGTGTGCCGGGAAGTAAGGGCACAGCTTGAGACCCGCATTATTATGCTCACTGCTAAAGATTCGGAGATCGATAAAGTGTTAGGGCTTGAACTGGGAGCGGACGATTATGTTACGAAACCATTTAGCACAAGAGAACTGCTGGCCCGAGTAAAAGCACAGATGCGCAGACAGCAGAAACCACAGATTAAGGCCGATTCTTCTTCTGCAGAGGAACAGCAGGGACTGAAGCTACATGACCTTTATTTTGATACCGATATGTACACGGCTTATAAGGGCGGAGCACCGCTTGATCTGACTCACCGCGAATATGAACTGCTCTATTATATGGCCAAAAATGCAGGCAAAGTGATGACGAGAGAACATTTGCTGCAGGCGGTATGGGGGTTTGAGTATTTTGGCGATGTGCGGACAGTAGATGTAACGATTCGGCGCCTGAGAGAGAAGATTGAAGAAAATCCAAGCAAGCCGGAAACGATTGTGACACGCAGGGGACTCGGTTATTTGATACGAGGTTCAAAGAGCGGAGTTTTGTAGATGAAGTGGACTTCTTTTTTTCGTACGGTCCAAGCCAAACTGATTATTGTATACGTACTTCTCATTCTGGTAGCAATGCAGCTGATTGGTGTCTACTTTGTTAGTGCGATGAAGACGTCGCTGACCAGCAACTTTACAGAAGATTTGCACGCACGTGCAGAAATGCTGTCTGTACTTGTAGCGGAGACCCTCGTAACAGGAGACGGTGATGCCGGTGAAGAACGAACGGAAAGTCTAGGAACACTGGTAAACAATCTTTTTAATATTAGCGGGGCAGAGATTCAGGTGCTTGATGCAAGTGGTCGGGTGCTGACGACAACCCTTAGCTCGCACAACAATTACATAGGTCGTAAAAATACACAAACCGTGGTCAGCCGTGCACTGCAAGGGATTCGGGATAATGAAGAAAATGTGATTGATGAAGATAATGTACGTAAAAAAGTAGTAGCCAAGCCTGTCTCCTCCGGAGGGAAAATCGTCGGTGCTGTCTATATTGCAGCTTCGATGAACGAATTATATACAACCATGGAGCGGATCAATAATATTTTTATATCAGGAGTTATGATCGCACTTGGTCTGACCGCTGTGCTTGGTGTCATTCTATCACATACCATTACAGCCCCGATTAAGGAACTAACACGAAAAGCGAATGCCGTAGCGGAAGGAGATTTCCGCACCAAAATGCCAGTACATGGTACAGATGAGATTGGTCAGCTCAGTAAAGCTTTTAATTATATGACAAGCCGCTTACGAACGGCACTATCTGAGAACGAAGAGGAAAAAGAAAAGCTGTCCTCTATTCTTGCTAATATGAGTGACGGGGTTGTCGCTACCGATGAACTTGGACGTATTATTCTCGTGAATAAGCGTGCGAGTCTCATGCTGGGTGTTGAAGAATCTGCGATGACCGGAAGACACTTTGCTGTTCTGCTCGGTCTTGATGTGGAGGAAGCTGAAACGATGCTGAGCGGCATTACAGCTTCTACGCTTTTGCAAATCCACCCGCATGGTCAGGATGGATCACTCGTGATTCGAGTGACATTTACCCCCGTCCATCGGCGAGGACATGGCGGAACAGGTACCATTATTGTGCTGCAGGATGTGACAGAGCAGGAAGAGCTGGAAGCATCGCGGCGTGAGTTTGTGGCTAATGTGTCTCATGAGCTGAGAACTCCGCTGACAACGATTAAAAGTTATGCAGAAGCACTCGATGATGGGGCAATTGAAGATCCTGAACTAGGAGGACGTTTTGTTGGGGTAATCCAGAATGAAACGGAGCGGATGATTAGACTGGTTACGGATCTCCTCCATCTGTCACGGCTTGATTCCAATGAAGCCCCGCTCCGTAAGCAGCTTACTCCGATCATTGATGTACTGGAAGAGGTAGCTGATCGCTTCTCATTCCAAATGCAGCAGAAACAGATGAGTATTGCGGTCATTGTAGAGCGGGGAGTTCCAGAAGTACCGATTGATCGGGATCAAATAGATCAGCTTCTCGATAATCTAGTATCCAATGCCCTCAAATACTCGAATGAGGGAGGAAGTGTCACCTTGTCTGCTTCCCTTGCCGAAAAAGGGGTGGCCATATCGGTTGAGGATACCGGGATCGGCATTCCTAAAAAAGATATTGAACGCATCTTCGAAAGATTCTATCGTGTTGAAAAGGGAAGAGCCCGCAGTATGGGTGGTACCGGTCTAGGTTTATCGATTGCCCGGGAAATCGTCAAAGCACATGGCGGGGATATTGAACTTGAGTCTGAGTTTGGAAAAGGAACAAGAGTTACGTTCATTCTGCCTCTTGTACAGGAAGAGGGGGGCTATTCATGAAGGAAGGACTGAAAAACACGGTATTAGTACTGCTGATCACAGCCAGTCTTGTTCAGAGCTATTTTCTTATTTACCGTCTGCCTGGAAGTTATTCCATCGTGAATAGTGAATCAAACTACATTAAGACCGAGAATATGGGTCAGGAACAGCGAGTGGAGAATCTATTATTTCCTGATCAGATGATTATTCATATGGGAAAAGATAAACATACGCTTTTTTATCCCGAATCTACCTTTTATCAACTCATCTATTCACGGCTCCAAGGCCGTAATTTCGGTAACTTTGAAAGACAGAGCGTAGATTCTGCCGATTGGGAGGAACTGAAGAAGAAGCATCCGGGCATTGAGTTGTCATTTGATGGCGGTATACCCGTATCTCTATTACAGCGGGTTATGCAGCTTGATGCGGATTCTCTTTTTCAGGCGGAAACGATTCATAAGATTTGGATCTATACTACTGATAAAGACCCGAAGGTACATGCGCTGTTCTTCAGCGCACGGGGGGATGTCGTTTATGAAGCGTCGGATGTCGATTTAACGGTGCAGGATGTGTTGCAACATGTTGATTTTGGGACAGGTTGGACTCCTTATCGGCTGACAGAGGCTGGATACTATATTCCAGAGGAACCACTCGAAGTACTCCAAGTAGAGATTCCAACAGGTCAGTATACAGTGGAACAGATGCAGCGAAGTCTATTCTTCGACCCGAGTATGACGCGAAATATTCAAGAGAAAGATGGATCGGAAATTTATACAGATAGCAAGCGAAGTTTACAAGTGAAATATAACCAGCGCTGGATCAGCTATAATGACCCTGCGGCTGTGCTGACGAGTGAAGTAGACCGGACAAAGGACGTTCTTGCAGCGGTTGATTTTGTGAATCAATATGGCGGTTTTAACGGGACCTACCGGCTTACAATCGATACGGAGGATCAAAGTACCGAGATTAATTTGCTTCCCTATTATGAGAGCTATCAGATCTTGGATCTGCCGCAATATGGATTTGAGCATATGTATCTTGATGTGCAGAAGGAGTCTGTTGCTACTTATGAGCGTTCCCTGCTCTATTTAAGAGAGGGAGAAGAGACCGATAAGCAGATGGTAGAGCTTCCTTATGGGGAAGAGCTTGAACAGCAGATTAAAGAAGCCGCTGGAGATACTGAGGTGGTTAGTGTATACCCAGCTTATCATCCACTGCCAACGGAGGCAGGAATGAAACTGGTTCCTGTGTGGACTATTAAACTGAGTACAGGGGAAGTAAAGATGCTTGAGACAAAGTAAAAAGTGGTTAACCCTTGGACTGGCCTGTGCAGGTGGTCTATAATGAAATGAGGTGAAAAGATGGACTTTGGCCGTGCCAAGAATGTATTAATATATGCTTTTCTGCTGCTGAACCTGGTTCTGGGTTATCAGTTGTGGGTTGATGCACGGGAATCGGCCGGCTCAAGTCTTGACTATACTTCTCTTGGTGACAGTACACAGCGACTGATGGAAGAGAAGGGAATTCAGATTCTTGCGCCCATTCCAAGCGACACACCTGTTATGCCAAAGCTGACCTACCGCTATCTTAAGGGGGACAAGGCAGCGGGAATCGTGCAGCTTGATCAGCCTATTGATAGTAAACTTGTGTTTTCTGAAAAAGAAATGGTGGCTGCGCTGAAAAAGGAAATTCCAGATATCGATCAGTATAAACTTGACCCGCTTGCGAATCTGGATGCTTCAGACCGATTTATTTTACATCCGCTTGCGGAACAAAAATGGCCTCTATTTCATGTGAATCTAGAGTTATATTATTCGAATCAGAAAATAACAGCTTACCGGCAATCACCGATTGAGATGTCAACATTCGAAGAAGAACAGCAAGTGCTTCCGGCTTCCAAGGCCCTTGGCACGCTGGTCGAGCTCTTTTTACCGAATGAAGCGGTCGTACAGGATATCACGCTTGGATATTATGGTGAGGAGTTTAACTCGGACAGCCAAGTGGCAGCCCCTGCGTGGAGATTTGTGCTCGAAGGCGGGCAGACCTATTATGTTCAGGGCATCAGCGGAGAGGTGATTAGTCCGAAGACAGAAAAACCGGAGGAGTAATGAGTTATGGGGATACGTTTTACCGTGTTGTCGAGTGGTTCGACGGGGAATGCGACAGTCGTTCGTAATGATGATACGGCTTTATTAATAGATGCAGGACTCAGTGCGAAGCGAATCGATGAATTAATGCTAGAACGGGACATGCTGGGTTCACAACTTGACGGAATTTTAGTTACACATGAACATTCAGACCATATTCGGGGTCTTGGTGCGGTGGCAAGGAAATATAATTTACCGATTTATGCGAACACGAATACGTGGAAAGCGATGCAAAAATCGATTGGTAAGATCGCCGAGGAAAACATTCGAATTATGGAGAGCGGAGAGGTAAAAGAGTTTAAGTCACTTCGCGTGGAGTCGTTTGGGATCTCTCATGATGCAGCAGAGCCTGTAGGCTACTCTTTCTATGATGGTAAAGAGAAACTTAGTGTGGCGACCGACCTTGGCTACATGAGTGATAAAGTTCGCGATGCGATCTCAGATGCAGATGTTATGGTTCTAGAAGCAAATCATGATATTGATATGCTGCGAATGGGACGATACCCATGGAATACCAAAAGACGGATTATGGGCGACCTTGGTCACCTATCTAATGAAGCAGCAGGTGCTGCCCTTAGTGAACTGATGAACGGAATTACGAAACGTGTATATTTGGCTCATTTGAGCCGTGATCATAATATGATGGAACTCGCCAAACTTACGGTACGAAATGCCATGGAAGAACGAGGATGCTTCTATAAGGATAGCGAATTCCAACTTTGTGAGACGTATTATGACCGGCCTACACCGTGGGATAAGGTGAGCTCTCCATAAAGCTGTCGAGCTCGGCAGCTTTTTTTTCTACCTCTTCCCGGGTAAGGATGTTTTTTTCGATGAGCAGCTCAATGATCGTACTTAAAGCAAGCGTGTTGCGGTAATGCTCTTCTTTGAGATCCGCTAATTTGGCCGCGAGACCAACCTCTTCCATAGCACTGTATACACGATTCATAGTGATACCTCCTTCTGATTTGAGCAGCCAATCATATGAATCTTTCATGTGAGTCTAGTAAGCTCTTAATTGTATTGTAGTCAGACAGGGGCAAAAACATTCCTGTTTTTTCTTGTTTCTTGAGAAGTAAAGGTCATGCTATGCTAAAAAAGCTTTTTTGTGGAGTTTTATCTTGGTATAAATTTGGGAATAAAGACCTTGTTTAACCGGCTTGTACGGAACAAAAAATGGGGTTTCTAATCCATTTACGTTGCCGCGCTTAAAGCGGTAAAATGATGGTGATATATGTAATAGGGACTGATTTCTCACCCTTTTTCGAAACTTTTTCGTTTCATATGTGTTAACTATAGTAGAGAAGATATGAGACCTGTAGGCATTTTTATAGATAACCATTCATGTGAATAGAGAAATAAGCACGTATTAAGGCAGTAAACGGTCTTGATGCAAGTGATACGAGGGGAGAGAATCCAATGGGATTGTTTGACGATGAGTTTTATTCCACCAAAGTATCAAAACGGACCGGAAATCTTCCAAACCGAATTAGAGTCAGCCGCAAAAGATGGTGGCCGAAAACCGTAAAGAATGCCGAAACTTCCACTTTTTCAATGATTCAGGTTGTTGTAATCAGCTCGGTGATCAGCGCCATTGTATCTGTGACTTTATTTGCGTGGATTGTATATCCAGGAAATACACAGATGGCTTTTGCCGGACAAAGTTCTTATGCAAGCGGAGGAACTGACTCTTACGAGACACAAATCATGCAAGCGGGAGATAAAGTTCGTCCGGCTGTAGTAAGTATTGTGAGTCATAAAGAGGTTGAAGGTTCTAAAATTTCGGATTCGGCTTTAGGGTCGGGCGTTATTTTTAAAATTGAAGGTAAAAAAGCATATATCATGACCAATCATCATGTTGTCGATAGTGGTGAAAATCTAGAAGCAGTAACCGTAGATGGTGTATCCAAAAAAGCAGAACTGATCGGTAAGGACCGAATCAGTGATATTGCTGTGCTAGCCATCGATAGCAGCGGAATTAATACAGCAGTAGAGCTTGGAGATTCTACCAATCTACGCAGAGGTCAAACTGTACTCGCCATCGGAAATCCATTGGGACTTGGCGGTACGATGACAAGAGGGATTGTAAGCTATATTGACCGTGAGATTCCGGTCTCCATTAACCAAGACGGAGTGTATGACTGGGAACAGTCCGTCATACAGACGGATGCTGCCATTAATGAAGGGAACAGCGGTGGTGCCCTGGTTGATTTAGAAGGGAATTTAGTTGGTATTAATACAATGAAGATTGCGGATACTGGTGTAGAAGGGCTTGGGTTTGCGATTCCAACGCATGATGTGATGACAATTGTCGATGATCTGATGGTGGATGGAAAAGTATCTCGTCCTTATCTCGGCGTCTACACCGTAGATTTAACCAGTCCTTACGCTCCGCTTGATAAAGAACAGCGGGAAGAGATGAAACTGCCGGATTCTGTTGAGGAAGGCGTAATCGTGCTCGAATCATCCGGTCCAGCGGAAGAAGCAGGGCTTAAGATGAATGACGTAATCATAGAGTTCGATGGAAAGAAAATTAAATCAACCCTCGAACTGCGTAAGCACCTGTATGAGAAGAAGAAAATTGGCGATGAACTCAAAATAAACTTTTATCGTGATGGGAAACTGACGGAAGTTTCCACGAAGCTTACAGATAAACCTGAAGAATAGCAGCAGAGCGAAAAACGGTTTTCCCCGGGTAGGTGAAAGCCGTTTTTTATTTGCTTATGATGCATGGCAAGTTACTCGATCTGGGAAGGATAAACACAGGCAGAAGTAAGGATAACGATGAAAAGTCCTATTCTACTCAATTGTTAGGGGATAAAAAGGATAAAGGGTTTCTTTTCACGCGCAGGTATGGTAGAACAAGAGAAGGAGCATGTCCATATGTGAGGGCATTTGTCTCGAAGCATAAGGACAGCCGTAAGAAGGGTAAAGACAGAAAGGATGCTTGAGTGAATGTACACCGTATGTAAAGATCATGTGGAGCATGCCATTGACCAGTTTGTTGATGAATTCGAGGATGCACCCGATATTGTAGATTTGAAAGAAACCGAATTCTCCGACTGGGACCCGCCGGTAAAGTGCTCAGAATGTGATAACAACGCGGAGTTCCTAGTGGTGTAAGAGGTTCATACTTCGCACGGATATAGTTGAATAGTAAACATGGGGAGAGCGTGAAGTTTACGCTCTTTTTGCTTGTATATAACTTAGATGGTTCAGTGAGATAAGAAGATGAGTAAGGGTGTAAAAAAGCAGTGGTGTCATTACATAACGGTAAATAGCCGTGTTATATAGGAGGTATGCAGAATATGTTCATTCAAATTATTAGTGTAGGGAAATTAAAAGAGAAATATTTAGTACAGGGAATCCAGGAGTATGCAAAACGCCTTGCACCATATATCAAGTTCCAGGTGATTGAAGTGCCGGATGAAAAAGCTCCTGAAAACATGAGTGATGCGGAGATTCAGAATGTGAAGGACCGTGAAGGGGAGAAGATCCTTGGTCATATTAAAGGCGATGCCCACGTGATTGCGTTAGCACTTGATGGTCATCTGTGGAGTTCGGAAGATTTAGCTGCGGAGATCGATAAGCTCGGTACTTATGGGACAAGTCATATCGTCTTTGTGATTGGCGGTAGTAATGGGTTGTCGAATGCGGTGCTTCGGCGTGCACAGCAGCGTCTGAGCTTCGGGCGAATGACTTTGCCGCATCAGCTCATGCGTCTGGTGCTCGTGGAGCAGATTTACCGTGCAGTGAAGATTAACCGGGGGGAACCATATCACAAGTAGGGCGAAGTTCGCGGCAGGAGTAATCCCCAGGTACTGTCACCACAATCAAACCTAAAGATCGAAAGCATTTAGCAGAACTTATGAGTAACACATTTTATCATTTTATATGAAAACGAGGATATGTTTACACAAGAGGACATTGGGAGTTTTTTATGTTAGTGGAGAATATCAGTTTCAGTTTAAATGGTAAGCGTATGTCATTGAATTCTTGGTTCCAATAGATTAAGCAAAGCCGCTTTGCTTAATCTATTTTGTTTTTAACTTTGGTAATTTAAGTGAAATGGGTTTAGACGGTATGACTTTGGTATCACCCTTTTTCAGCTAAAACAATTAAACAAACACAATGGAGCCGTCCAGTGCTTGGGCGGCTTTTTACTTGCCGTTACAGGCAGCGCGGTAAACCGTACCATAAATAGTAGTAATATTTATGATATAAAATACTTTGAGAGATCCAAGGATGAGCATAAACATAATGAAGTTATCATTATGACCCCTGCTCCTCGCTCCACCCTAAATCCCTACCATAGGAGGTTGTGGATTTTTGCGTATTAAAGTCTTTTAGCTATTGTTAAAAGCTATGACTAGCTATGCTTTTTTCATATAACAAGCATTCCTTTTCATCATGCTATACTCATTAGACTAAAAAGTTAGAAGGAGAAATAGTTATGATACCATTTCGTAATGATCATGTAGGTAGCTTTCTACGCCCTGCAGATTTAAGTCAGGCACGTGAACAATATAAATTAGGCAACATCACATATGAGGAATTAAGAGCTGTGGAAGATAAAGAGATTATTCGAATTATTGAAAAGCAAAAAGAAAATGGCGTATTGGCAGTTACTGATGGTGAATTCCGCAGAAGCTGGTGGCATTTTGACTTTCTGGGCGGCTTGGATGGCGTAGAGTTGTATGAGCAAATAGACGGACCGAAATTTCATAATATGCAAACTCGCAAGGGTGGGATTCGTGTTGTTGGTAAAGTTGATTTCTCGAGTCATCCCTTTGTTCAGGATTTTGAGTTTTTGAGAAAGCATGCAGGTGACGCAGTGGCGAAACAGACCATTCCAAGTCCAAACATGCTTCTATATCGATTGGAGAATGACGTCAATATATATAAGGACAGAGAGCAATTCCTTCAGGATACTATTGCGGCGTATCAAAAAGCCATTCAAGCCTTCTATGATGCCGGATGTCGGTACCTGCAATTAGATGATACAGCTTGGGCAGACCTATTCTCAGAAGCTGGTCACGATAAGCTACGTGCTAAAGGTCTAGAACCGGCAGAAGAATTGAAAACGATGCAGCGAATGATTAATGAATCCTTGTCTCATAAACCGGCAGATTTAGTTGTGACTATGCATATTTGTCGTGGTAACTATAAATCGAACTATTTCTCAACGGGTAGTTATGATTACGCTTCTGAAGTTATCTTTGGAGGCTTAAACGTAGATGGATTATTTTTAGAATTTGATGATGAGCGCTCAGGTGGTTTCGAGCCATTAAAGTATGTGAATCGAAAAGATTTGAAAATCGTGCTTGGTTTACTCACATCGAAAACAGGCGAATTAGAGGATAAAGAACAAATTAAAGCTCGGATTGCAGAGGCGGCAACCTATGTACCACTTGAGCAACTTTGTTTGAGCCCACAATGTGGCTTTTCGTCTACAGAAGAAGGCAATATTTTAACGGAAGAACAACAATGGCGTAAACTTCGTTATGTTAAGGAAATCGCAGAAGAAGTTTGGAATTAATCCATCTAAATACGGAGGGGATGTAAAATGACGATACAAGCAGGCCAAGAGACAATTATAGTTGAAGCGTTAATTAATGGTCAAAATGTAAAATCCCTTTCGCAGTTAGCAAAAGAGAATCCGACAAACCCAACTGAGATCGTAGGCTATTTCCCTGTCACTACGAAAGAACAAGCGGTTGAAGCGATTGAAGCGGCGGCAGGGGCTTTTAAAACATGGAAGCAGACCTCCATTGATGAACGCATTATTATGATGCGCAAGGCGATCGAGAAGATTAGAGCAGCTGAGAATGAAATTGTGCATTTGCTGTCTAGAGAGCATGGCAAGCCCCTGTATGATGCACACGGTGAAATTTATGTTTCGTTAATATGGATGGAGTTTGCTTGTAATGAAGCTAAATCGGCTCTACAGGAAGAGATCAAAGAGCATGAGAATGGCAAAACGATTCTTTCCTATGATTCAATTGGTGTGGTGGCAGCGATTAGTCCATGGAACTATCCCATTGCTCTATCTACGATTAAGATCGCTCCTGCCTTACTTGCGGGCAACACCATTGTGCTTAAACCAAGCCCATTTGCGCCACTGGCGGCAGCTAAAGTGGCAGAAATTATTGCGAGTGAGTTCCCGGCTGGTGTAATCAATGTCGTTCATGGTGATACGGATGTAGGCGTTGAACTGACTAGTAATCCTTATGTTACTAAAATCGCCTTTACAGGTGGAACAGCAACAGCTAAGCATATTATCAAAGCTGCTTCGGAAACGATTAAGGATATGACGCTTGAGCTTGGTGGTAATGATGCGGCTATCTTCTTGGAAAGCTTTGATGTTCATGATGAGCGAGCAATGCGCCGGATTGTCATTTCTAATTTCTTGACAGCAGGCCAGATCTGTATGATTGCCAAACGTGTGTATGTACACCGTTCTATATATGATGAGTTTGTGGAAAAATATATAGAGGCGGCAAATCGCTGGATTCGAATTGGTGATCCATTTGATTCAAATACGACGGTAGGCCCGGTTAATAACCTGAAGCAGAAAAATTACGTGCTTGGTTTGGTTGAAGATGCGCAAAAGCGCGGGGCTAAGGTCATTCCTCTCGGTCAAATTCTTGATCAGAAGCTGTTTGACCAAGGTTACTACCTACAACCTACGCTTGTTTTAGGTTGCGATGTTCATGATCCGATTGTGGTGGAGGAACAGTTTGGACCTACGGTGCCGATTCTGCCATTTGACGATGAAGAGCAGGTTATTCATCTACACAATGAAAGTATATATGGATTGACGAGTTCTGTGTGGGGGAAAGAAAAGGATGCCATCTCCGTCGCACGTAAACTCGAAGCTGGAACGACGATGATCAATACAGCTGCTGTGCAGGGGCTCGACGTTCGGTTCCCTTTCGGTGGCTTCAAGCAGTCTGGTATTGGCCGTGAATACGGCGTGGAAGGTATCCGCACTTATACAGAAAAGCATGTCATCAACGTTCCGAAGACACTGGATCTTCCTTATATACCAGAATAAATTTTATAGCATACAACTTCGACATCGTACAGGAAATTTACATGTGAAATGGAAGTAGGCTCTAACTTTTCGCCTTGTTTACTGATCTTTAAGAATCAGTAGACAGGGCGTTTTTTTGTCAGATAAGTTTGAGCGCAGCAACTTTTCAGAAAAAAACAACCCATATCTGATGGAGGTGACCCTGAAGAAATAAGAAAGCCACTCCATTATTTTGGAGTGGCTTTGTACTCGCTATTATACGGTGAACGGCGGCTATCTTCTACCTAGTGTCTCCCAAATTCCATGGAGCCAGGAGTCGAACTCAGCATCTTTGTCGCCCTCGTAAGTATCATAAATATCCAGACGTGTCTTTTGCAGTTTTTCCTTAAATTGCTCAAATGTGTGACCTTCAGGAAGGCTTTTTTTAATCCGTAGCAAAATTTTGTTAAGACCTTTAAACAGCTCACCTTTGTTTTTGTCAGGCATTTGTACATCTTCATCCAACTGCTTGAGCTTGTGATATGCGGCTTCACGCACCTGGAACACTTGATCATTTGTCAAAACATGCTGCAGCAACTTAATGGTAGGTGCTGTATCCCAGTTCCCCAATTCGTTCACCGCATTTAGCCTGTCTCTCCAGCTTGCCGTCCGATTAGCCGCTCGTTTGAGCTCTTCAAAGTTTTCCGGTAGTTCGTTAACTGCTCCAATATCATGGTTGTTCGTCAAAATTTAATCTCCTTAATCATCGCCATCTCGGCAGAATGATGAATGTTATTTATGTGAACACTATTATAGCACGAACCTGACTAAACTACTCCTATGAAGCCGATTGACAGCCTGAAAATCACATTCACCAATTGTTAAAGATGTATCAACCTATCTAATCTCCTTGACCCTCTTTTTTTTATGAATGAAGTCTATGTGATTCTATAGTGTGTAGAAAAATAAGATTAAAAGAAGAAGAGAAAGTCCTTATCATACAAGGCGCCTCTCTTCCTTAGCTTCATAGGATTTTGAACTGAGGTTTGAAACACTTATAGCTTCCGGATAAGCCATCCCCATCTCTATGGGAAATCTAAACCAATAACAGATTCAAATAAGACTATTTATTTAAAAGGTGTGGCTGACCGATTAACAAGAGAATCTCTACAAGATGTGAAAGAGGCATTATATACATATGGAGAGTGGTATCAACAGTTCGGACCAGATACCTATCCATTACGTCATAGAAAGAGTTTTGCTTCCTTTGATATGAAAATGAAGTTAGAAGTGATTGAAAAGTTGAAGACATTAATCGAGAAAGCAGAAAGAGCGACTGAATATATTGAAACTTTTAGATATCAAAAAGATAACACCTGCTTATACTTATTGTTATTTCTAGTATAGAACCCGAAGAACTGAATGTAACCAACACATCTGAGCGTGGACCAAAGCTATTAAAGTCTTTCTTGAAATATGCCAGGGCTGTCTCAGCAGGGAAGATTGAAGAGATCCAATCTGTAATTCAAGAGATCAACGAAGCAGTCAACACACACGTTGTAGAACAATCTCTTCACTTCGATTCTCCATTTGAAGAACAGGTATATCAGCAACTCCGTAATTTAGGTTATGAAGTTACCACACAAGTAGGAATGTCTGGCTATCGTATCGACATGGCAGTTACCCATCCAAACGATAGTTCTAGATTTATTCTTGGAATAGGATGTGATGGGGCTATGTATCATAGCTCTCCGAACGCTAGAGAACGAGATGTTTATCGGCAACGATACTTAGAATCAAGAGGTTGGATCATTGAACGAATATGGAGCAGGAATTGGTCGAAGAATCCTACAAATGAAATAGAGCGTATTGACCAGAGAATTAAGGAGTTGTGTCGGAAAGAAGAAGTTCGAGCTAAATTGGAAGAGGGAATATGACCTTCATGACGTTTAATGAGAATAGAAGAATAGTAAAGAAGAGTCTGGTTCAAAACAGGCTCTTCTTTTTGTATTTTTTAAGCCCCTCCTTTATAAAAGCGCTCCTTGATTCTGGATAGTTGATAAAAGGAATTTCATGGATTGGTGCTTGTGGAGCAGATATACCGTACAGTGAAGATTAAGCGCGGGGAGCCGAACCATAAATAAGTGTGGTTTTGAAATCTATTATATTAATTTAAAGTGGATTTTTTCTTTGTGTTATATTATAGAAACTTTTAGAGGTATCAAATATGGTTCAAGTAAACCTAGAATTTTATCCTTTACATAGAGAATGGAATGTAAAGGTATTTTTTCTTCCTAAAGTCCCTAGGGGGAAAATGGGTCAACCTATCGTTTTGAGAGAAATATTGAAAGCTATAGTGGATAATGTACCTTAAAATACAAAAATGAAGTTTGAAGGCAGTTGCAGTGAATCGACTTTAGATCATTTATGTACTTGGTTAAGGCCAATTGGTTTAGTATTTAAAGACGGCGGTATGTGGAAAATATCAGAGGAGAGCAAATTATATTTAGAGACGAAAGATGATTTATATTTAACGGCAATATTTTTTGCTTGAGGCTCAGCTTGTCGAGTCATAGTAACATTTCTTTTATTAATAAGATAATATCAAGAGGGTAAGGAATGATGGGAAAGAAAGGTGAAGTGCTATGAAAATTATTGTTTTTGGCGCAACAGGCGGTGTAGGCCAATCTGTCGTGAAGCAGGCAGTAGAGAATGGGTTCGAGGTAACCGCATTTGTACGGACACCAACAAAGCTAGAAGTTACACACGATAATTTGAAAATTATAAAAGGAGATGCCTTCAATCAAGCAGAAGTCGCAGCAGCAATTGCCGGTCATGATGCGGTCGTGTCATGCTTAGGTTCTAGTCAAGGAATGAAAAAATCAACGGAGCTCCAAGAGATGGCGAAAAATATGGTCACTGGCATGCAGGAGCATGATGTGAAACGAATCGTCTACACCGCATCTGCGGGAATTCATAAAGAACTACCAGGTATAAGTGGGAAACTGGTCATGAGAATGCTTAAGAATACTCTAGCAGATCACAGAGCTGCTACAGATTATATTGAAGCACATGGACTGAACTACACCATTGTTAAACCCTTGGGATTAACCAATCGTCCCTTTTCAGGAAAGTACAGAGAATCTACGACGAGTGTACCAAAGAACGCAAGATCCATACCACGTGCTGACGTTGCACACTTTATTCTAAAAGCATTAGATAATGCAGAATATGAAAATACATCGATTGGAATTGCTACTTAGAAAGCAACAAAATTCTACTGACGTCGAGAAGTGCCGGAAGACCCGCACGGCTCAGGACGAAAAGGTCCTGCTGGGACACCCAGAGCTGACTGCAAATACTGATCGCCATTGGTAAGTCGGTTACGCCGCGGTGAACCGCATCTAAGTAAACGGAAAATTTATTCTGTATAAATACGTGTTGCAGTTAATATAATGGTCTAGTCGAACCGATTTGTTGTCGAAATTATACTCGCTTTTAGACAGTTGGTAGGTCTGCTATTAAGTCAGAAACTTACATATTTTTTAGAAAAACACATATTTGTGATTCTTACATCAATAAGAGGTTTAAGAGTAACTTATTATACATAAGAAAGAGGAGAAAACAAATTGAAAAAACAAAGTAAACGTGGTACCGGCAAGGCACTAATTATTTTGATGTTGACTGTTCTTTTTATTTCAGGCTGTAGTGCAAGTAACAACGGAAATAACGCATCGGGTGGTGACAAAGAGGAGAAAATATTTACTTCTAAAGACTGGCAGGTCCAGTTAACTTTGGATAATGGTTGGGTAGAGGACCCAGCTCTTAATGACCAGGCCATTCTGGCAGTCTCGGAGAGAAAAAATGAAAAGTATGTCATAGTAAATGCCTTTCTAAAATCTAGTTTGGCGGACGATGCTACTTTGGATGATTTCAAAGTTATATTTACTAATAACATGAACTTGTCTATAACAAATGTGGAGGAATCTAACAACAAAACAATAAATGTGGCTTCTACTGAAGCTCAGCTATTTGAAATTACCGGTGAGGCACAGAAGGTGAAAGTGCATTATTTAGTGGCTTTACTTGAAAAGGGAGGCTCTTTCTATCAAATTATTACATGGTCTACACAATCTAAATTTGAAGAAAATAAACAAGAGCTATTACAGGCGATTGAATCGTTTAAAGTATTAAAGGAAACACCAACAACTCCAGCCTCTACTTCTCCCTCCGAATCTACAGATCCTAACAACAAAGACGATGAGAATACAGAAGTAACCACCATAACGAGCGATGATAAAAAGACAGAAATTACGATTCCGGCTTATATGACATACGAACTTGAGTTGTCTCCTGATGCTGACATTCAAGCCTCCCGTATGCAGCAAGAAGAATATTTGATGGTTCTACGTGAGGGTAAAGATGTTTTTGCCGATAACTTCACTTTGAACGATTATTATACAGCGGTTACGGACTCTATGTCTCAAACATTATCGAATACCACGATAACAGAACCCAAGGAAATTGAGGTCAATGGACAGCCAGCTGTGCAATTTGAGCTAAACGGGGAAATCGACAAAGTTAAAATTAGCTACCTGATCACACTTGTAGAGACAGACGGTAACTTTACTCAATTGTTATTCTGGACTCTTCAAAATCGCATGGATGAAAAACGTGACATGTTCATCAATGCTGCTGGTACGTTTAAAGAGGTTCAATAATCCATACTATTTATGCAAACGGAATAAGACCCTGACTCCAAAGATTTGGAGTCAGGGTCTGTTTTTTTATTTTCTGTTTTTGGGATAACGACCGATATGACACCTTAAGATTCCTCCAGATCATCTAGCAAATTTGCTCGGGATTCGTTTGATGAAGAAATAATGGATAGCTTCCCGTTACTTTCGAGGACAACAAAGCTTACCTCATCCATAGTTTGAACACCTTGGTTCCTGGCAGATTGGTAAATATCTTCTTTGTTGATTCTTGTTTTTTTCATGGCGCTTTTGATATAAACGCCTTTGTAATACAGCAATTGGGGGTCAGAAGTCAGCATTTCCCGAAACCATGGCTTGCTTAAGGAAATCTTTGATAAAAGAAACTGCATTCCAATCAGCAGGGCCAACGCAGTTAAACCTTCAATCAAGGAGATTTGTTTATCTAAAATAACCGTAGAGAGAATGGAACCGAGGGCAACCGAAACGGTAAAATCAAAAGCATTCATTTGAGAAAGTGCTCGTTTGCCGGATAGTCGGACCATAAGAATAAGTGAGATATAACTGATAATCCCAATAATAACAATTCGAAATAAATCGTTCCAAGTATTAAAAAACATTGCAATCTCCTTTACAGATGAATATTTTTTAAGTTATTACCCTGGTTTTGATGTGATGGAACGATATATTTAGCATTTGTACATATGGAACTATCGCTTTTTAGTTTCTTCAATCAGGTGAAGTATTAAACCTTGACGTTACATACAGGGCGGTGAGCTGTATCATAAGTAGGAAGAAATATAACCTTTCATTAGAATTTTATAATGATGACATGTATCGAAATAAAGAGGTGAAGAGATGAAAGTGACGACCGACATGATCGATAAGCAACTGCGATTCAGAGGAAAGCTGTTCGATTCTCTGATGAAATCGAAGAATGAACAGAAATGGCAGAAGACAATGTATAAATTAAAGAAGCGATCGGATCGATCAGCTGGGAAGAACATTGAAGGTCTTGATTGCAGCGAAGAGTGGATACCGCGAAGAGACGGCTCGAAGCTGCGGATTCGGATCTATAAACCGCTTGGAGAAGCCAACCAAGTACCTGGCGTTCTTTGGATTCACGGCGGCGGCTATGCGATGGGTATCCCGGAGATGTTTGGTGAAGCGTACAAAAGATTAATCCATGCCAGCCCGTGTGTTGTCGTTGCACCCGATTACCGCCTATCCATCGAAGCACCCTATCCTGCTGCGTTGGATGACTGTTACGACACGCTTATGTGGATGAAAAGTCATGCCGAGGAGCTTGGTATAAGAGAAGACCAGCTGATGGTTGGAGGAGAAAGTGCAGGAGGTGGACTTACGGCTGCTCTTACGTTGTACGCAAGAGATCAGGCAGAGGTCAACATCGCTTTTCAAATGCCAATCTATCCAATGATCGATGACCGAATGGTTAGCGAATCAGCCAAAGCTAATTATGCACCCATCTGGAATTCCGATTATAATCTGTGGGCATGGAAGCTGTACCTTGGAGAGTTATACGGTGGAAATGTTCCTTCATATGCAGCTGCCGCAAGGGCAACGGATTACAGCAATTTGCCGCCAACCGTCACTTTTGTTGGAGACATTGAGCCGTTCAGGGATGAGACTGTTCAATATGTAGAAAACCTACGAAGTGCTGGCGTACCGGTCGAATTTAAAATGTTCCAAGGTTGTTATCACGGCTTCGATATTATTAATCCAAAAGCACAAGTGAGCAGGGATGCCCACTCCTTTTACATCAACGCATTCAAATATGCGGTGAAGCATTATTTTGCGAAGCAGCCAACGGACAAAGTCTGAGTGGAACAATTCATTTAAAGGTCCAAGAGGAAAACGAGGCAGGACACAACAGGGGAATGAGCATAGGGGTCCTATATCATTTATGAATAACTTAAGTGATCTAGATCGTTGTTTCGTAAAGGCACCTATTAACGATAATATAATGAGATCATATGAACCTTTAAAGAGGAAGTGCTAACAATGGATCTAGAAATGGTCATGCAAGAACTTGAAGCTCTCGGCAAGGAACGAACGAAGAAAATATATCAGTCGAATGGCGCGCATGAACCGCTTTTTGGTGTCGCAACAGGAGCGATGAAGCCGCTCTTCAGAATAATAAAACGTAATCAGCCTTTGGCTGAGGAACTTTATGCTACAGGGAATTACGATGCAATGTATTTTGCAGGGATGATTGCTGATCCTAAATTGATGACGGTGGATGACTTTGACCGCTGGATAGATCAAGCTTATTTTTATATGCTATCGGATTATGTAGTCGCAGTAACTTTGGCGGAAACAAATATTGCACAAGAAGTT
This sequence comes from Paenibacillus sp. Marseille-Q7038, assembly GCF_965111595.1. Classification (NCBI taxonomy): domain Bacteria; kingdom Bacillati; phylum Bacillota; class Bacilli; order Caryophanales; family Paenibacillaceae; genus Paenibacillus; species Paenibacillus sp. Marseille-Q7038. Next base: position 478,869 of record NZ_CBCOOM010000002.1, read on the forward strand.
GCTGATAAATGGATTGCGAGCGGTATAGAGTTAAAAATGTCGGCGGGGTGGAGTTGCTACTGTTGGCTGCTCGGCAATCGTCCAGATGGTGAGTTTTTGGAAAAGAAAATAGCCGCTATGTTGGATCTTGTAGCAAGTACCATTCATAACGCACCTGAACGCACGAAATATGCGATGAACAATTTCATTTACACTGTGGGAGTATCCTATCTGCCTCTCCACGATAAGGCGGTGGCAATCGCGAAGGAAGTAGGACCGGCAGAGGTCAGTAGTAATAACAATAAAACCAAGTTTTTGAATGCTTCTATTCATCTTCAAAAGGCGATAGATAAAGGGCGACTCGGTTTCAAACGAAAATATGTAAGATGCTAGAGTTGAAAAAAAGATAGCCCTCATTCAGGTTGAGGGCTATCATCATCTTCTTATTTGGCAAAGTATCTGCCGCAACAATTAACGCAATTTAATAGATCCGCCGTCCACCATAATAGTCTGACCTGTAATATAAGCAGAATCCTCACTTGCTAGGAATACCGCTACACGTCCGATATCATTCTCTAGTTCACCGAGTCTTCTCATAGGGATCTTAGCAAGCATGCCTTGATAGTACTCTGGGTTCTCTTCAGCCCACTCGATCAGTCCAGGAGATTTTGCGATAGGTGCAATGATGTTCACATTGATACCAAATGGACCAAATTCATTTGCCGCTACGCGAGTAGCTGCACGAATGGCTTCTTTTGCAACAGCATATGATACTTGATTAACGTCCCCATTAATTCCAGCACCGGAAGCGAAGTTGATGATATTACCTTGCGTTTCTTTTAAATAAGGAAGTGCAGCTTGCATCAAGTAGAATGTTGGGTAGAAACCGGTTCCAAAAGATAAATCGAAATCTTGCTGTGTTGTATCTGCAATCGAGTTCATTCGGGATGCATGCGCATTATTGACCAAGATATCAATTTTTCCGTACTTGTCAGCGATCGTTTTAACGATATCAGCTAGTTTATCATGTTCTGTTAGATTGGCTTGAATGAAGATAGATTCAGGTGCATATTCTTGTAGTTCTTTAATTGTTTGCTCCCCAGCTTCAGCGTTCAAATCGATAATGGCTACAGTTGCCCCTTCTTTAACGTAAGCGGTTGCTATACCTTTACCAATACCACCGGCTGCACCTGTAATTATAGCGATTTTTCCTTCTAGTTTACTCATCGTTGTCGTCTCCCTTTAATAGAAATATGAATTTCACTCTAAACACACTTACTTTTATAAAGTTGTTTATGTGACAACAATAACGCCGCGCTTACGGTATGTCAAATATTGTGAGAGCAATAGAAGTGAATTGTAGACAATTTGAAGTCATCAAATAACGGATTTCAATATTGGGATCAACCGTTCTTCGGTTTGATATGCCCAAAAAGCATAGGAGTGTATTTTATATAGGCATTGGATATTTGGCTCTTATCATTCTATGATTTTATTAATAGCAGTTTAATTAATGAGGGAGTCAGGTGGGTTTAGCTATGGATATGAAAGCTTTTATCGAGTTTTGTAAGGAAGGTAACCCTATTTCAGGCAGTGATGAAGAATTACATGGGCTATTAACAGAGTGCAGTTACGAAGCTCAAAGGGTAACCATGAAACTAAATACGTCCTATCACTCCAAAGAAGAAATTGTAGACATTTTTCGTGAACTGACAGGTACGGAAGTAGATTCATCTTTTATGTGTTTTCCACCGTTTTATACAGACTTCGGTAAAAATATTACCGTTGGAAAAAACGTATTTTTTAATACAGGATGTTCGTTTCAAGATAGAGGCGGAATTAGAATAGGGGACGGTTCGCTGATTGGTATGAATGTCACCATTGCTACCCTGAATCATGGATTATCCATAGAAACAAGAAATGTAACGTATTCCTCTCCCGTCGTGATTGGAGAAAATGTATGGATCGGTTCGAGCGCAACGATTCTGCCGGGGGTAACGGTTGGGGACAACGCTGTAGTTGCTGCGGGAGCCGTTGTCACTAAGGATGTGCCTGCGAACACGGTTGTTGCAGGAGTTCCAGCAAAAGCAATCAAAAAAATAGATGTCGATCTAGAGTAATACCAGATATGTTATAAAGGTTATAAAACACAGTGGGCACCCTTTGGTCTGTAGTGTTTTTTGCTGAGATAATATTCAATGTTCTATATGTAACTATTTTTATATCTATTTCTTGACGGCTCCGAATCTTGGTGCTATCGTTTCTATTAGTTTTGGATTGGTAAATTAAACCTGTCTGTAATTAATAATTTGAAACGTTTGGAGTTGTGTTTTATGAAAGATGCTTTATACGAGCTTTTGTATGGAAGTTCGGCTAATGTTACAACGTTAGGTTTACTAGGGAATATGTTGGTCGCATTAGCATTAAGTATAATCGTATTTATTACATACCGCTTTACTTATGGAAGTATTCTGTATAGTAAGAAGTTCAATGTTTCACTGATTATGCTAACGTTAATAACGACGGTGATCATGAATATTATTGGTGGGAATATCGCTCTATCGTTAGGGATGGTGGGTGCTCTTTCTATTGTTCGCTTTCGTACTGCGATTAAAGATCCTCGTGATACCGCATATATCTTTTGGACGATTGCGATTGGGTTAGGAGCAGGTTCAGGCAGTTTAGTAATTACGGTTATAGGGACCGTGATCATTTCAGTGGTTTGCTTTATTTTTAACTATGGGATTGGAAATGATGAACGATATTTAATTATTATTCGCTCTGAAAATGTAGAGGAAACGTTAGAGAACATTCGAAACCATATGATGAAAGTGTGCAGTGGATATAAATTACGTTCAGAAACGGTAAATGATCAATTTGCTGAACTGGTGTATCAAATCAAGCTAAAAGGCAATGCGTCCACAAAGGAATATGAATATATGAAACAGATGAAGGGTGTTACTTCCATTAATGTCGTATCTCAAAATGGAGAAACACTAGAATAGGTCGTATGATATATGAACAAAAGAAATAATGGAAGAAAAACATCGTTTTTTATTATAGTCGTGTTACTAATTGCTAGTTTTATTGTCTTCATACCTCGGTATACACACTCTTCTATCTATGGCATAGAACACTCCGGGGAAAGGGAAGCCTCCATTTTTGATCCCTATTCATATGAAGAAGATCATCATTTACCGGTAGTGATCATTGATGCCAATGGACAACATATTGAATCTGTATCCGATTCGTCAACCAATCAGAGAACGCTGCCGTATGAGGCAGATTTTTCTTTATATGAGGTTCATTCTGATGGCACTACCGATGTGGATGAGGAATCAAAACCAGCCATAAAAGAAAAGGTGCAGATCGATGTAAGAGGACATTCTTCCCGCAATAACCCCAAAAAGCCATTCTCACTACAATTTATTGATGATACCGGCGGAGAAAAAGATGTTTCCCTATTAAATATGTCCACAGATCATGAGTGGGTATTGCATGGTATTTCAGCGGACCCTTCTTTGATTCGAAGTTATGTAGCTTACCAGGTTTCAGGTGAAATTATGTCATTTGCTCCAGATACCCAGTTTGTTGAACTCTATATCCTTGATGACCAAACGAGTGAGGTAGATGAGGTAAGCTACCGTGGCGTGTATATACTCATGGAGAAAATAACACGTAGCTCTGAGCGGGTAGCTATAACAAAGGCAGATGAGCGTTACACAGACACCAGCTTCATTATTGAAAGGAATAAGAATAAAGATGGAGAGCCTGTTTTTGATCGTATATCGAATAAAGTCTTAGATCAAATGGTAATAGCAGAGGATACCATGAAGGAAAGTAGCGCACTTACCTATGTGTATCCGGGTAAGACACGAATTACGGACAACCAAAAAGAAATCATAGATAACTATATTAGGGATTTTGAAGCGGCTTTGTATTCCCAGAACTTCACCGATAAAAAAGACGGATATCGAAAATATATCGATGTGAAGTCATTTGTAGATTATGCAATCATTAATGACTTTTTTAATCATGTTGATGGTGGTGAAGATAACGCCTACTTTTATAGAGATATAGGGGGTCGTCTTAATGCAGGGCCAGTTTGGGATTTCGATCAGATATTAGGATTACCTGAAGATTCTTCAGACTCAAGTGTAGAAGGATTTAAAATGGTCAACACCACCTGGTTTGATCAGCTTTTTAAGGATCCTTTTTTTGTTGACACCTATATAAAAAGATATCAGTGTCTTCGAAAAAATGTATTATCAGAAGATTACTTATATGAACTGATCGATGATGCGGTTGAGGAGTTGGGAGTTGCCGTGGCACGTAATAACGCGAAATGGAACGTTGCTACCTCGCATGCGGAAGATGATCAAGACGAAATTGAGCAAATAAAAGATTATATAGCGAAGCGAGCTGACTGGATGGACCAGAATACAGCCAACTTATACAGATTGAACGAAGATAACTTGTAAGAGAATGGTGTATTCAAGGAAGATATATAGCCTAAGTGGCAGTCTACCAACATAGTATGACGTTTGAGTTAAATAAAGAGAGGCTTTCTACTAATGAGTGAAACAACATTGAATGTATCAAGAAAAGAAATGAAATATCTGATTAATTCTTTTCAATATGCGCAGTTATCAAGCGTGCTCCAAGATGTTCTTATCCCTGATAACAACAATACAGCCTTTGGTTACATGGTTCGTTCTTTATACTTTGATACCCCTTTTAATAAGGATTTCTATGAAAAAGTAGATGGAGTAGAAAACCGCAAAAAAATCAGGATAAGAACCTATGATGTAAATCATCCGAAGGTGAAGTTAGAAATTAAGCGTAAATATGGTAGTTCACAAAGAAAAGATAGTGTAATTATTGATCGCAAGGATGCGCAAAGACTAATGGAATGTGATTATGATGTTTTATTAAAGTATACCAATAAAGCAGCCAATACCATTTATAACATCATGAAGGTTGATCATTATCGTCCTGTTGTCATGATTGAATATCGGAGAAAAGCATTTATTCATTCGACCAACAATATTCGAATAACGCTGGATTCAGATATCCGCAGCAATGAGATTCAGTTGGATTTCTTTAACCAAGATACCGTTCTCTATCCATCATTTGATTTTGATACGAAAATATTAGAAGTGAAGTATGATCAATTTTTATATCGATGGCTTAGTGATATTTTAGGAAGTTGTGATGTGAAGCAACAATCGGTTAGTAAATATAGTGTATCTCGAAGCTTCTTTGAAAGTTATATGTCATAAGTATGTAAAAATGAACGGGATGAACAAATTACATGAGGTCTTTCTTTGCGTAATGAAAGAGACGTAAAGAAAGGCCTTTTTTTGTGTATCCCTATTTGTTTTGTGAAAATCACTTGGTTTTCTTGCCGGACACAACATGATTAATTTAGTAAAATTAATCGTTATTATAACTTGTTTTACTAAAATTATATGAATTAAATCATTAGGAATTGCTTTTTTACAATATTTTAAACAAAATAGTGACTAGTATTGTAGTTTCCAATATTTTTTGCTACACTTAGTTTACTAAAATAATAACAAGTTAACTAGTTATTTTATGGAATCGCTTTATGTAATCGTTTTACTGCTTTCTTGAAAAAAATTGAAAGAAGGATTGAAATGAAGACGCTTAATAAAAACTATTGGCTTTTTGGATGTTTCTTTTTACTGTATTTCTTTGTTTGGGCCGCATGTAATATGTTTCTATCTTTGTGGCTGTCACAAGTAGGAGGATTAAGCTCTACAAGCACAGGGATCGTCTTTTCTGCAATCTCGATCGCAGCCATTTGCTATCAGCCGTTTTTTGGAATTATCTCGGATAAATTAGGATTAAAGAAAAATTTATTATGGGTTTTCGTAGGGCTGCTAGTTCTAATTGGTCCTTTCTTTGTCTATGTATTCCCTGCTTTGCTCAAAACCAATATCATTCTTGCTGCCATTGTTGGAGGCGCTTACCTCGGTGCGGTTTTCAATGGTGGTGTAGGAGTCATTGAAGCCTATATTGAAAAAGTGAGCCATGTAAATAACTTTGAGTACGGACGTGTCAGAGTGTTTGGTAATATTGGTGCAGCAATCAGTACTTTTGTAACCGGTCACTTATTTGCTACGAATCCAAATATTATCTTCTGGATCAGTAGTATTGTAGCGATTCTGTTAGCCGTCGTATTAGGCTTTGCGAAAATGAGTGGTAAAGATGCTGAACAAACGATTACTACATTAGAATCATCAGCTCCAAAAAGTTCAACGATGTCTTTATTCAAGAACAAGAAATTTTGGTTCTTCGTGATTTATGTTCTAGGAGTTGGCTGTGTCTATGATGTTTACGATCAGCAATTCCCGGTTTATTTCACTCATTTTTTTGCATCAGAAAGTCAGGGAACCGAAGTGTTTGGGAATCTTGTCACACTCCAAATCTTCCTTGAAGCCATTGTCATGATTCTAGCTCCGTTTATCATTAATAAGTTTGGTGCCAAAAATGCTCTAATCTATGCTGGGTTTATTATGTCATTTAGAATACTTGGTTCCAGTATTGCGGACGGGCCTGTTTCCATTAGCATACTAAAATTAATGCACGCAGCTGAAGTGCCCATTTTACTTGTAGGGGTATTTAAGTACATTTCAGCTAATTTTGATATGAGATTATCGGCGACAATTTATTTAATAGGATTCCAGTTCTCGAAGCAAGTAGGATCCATCTTTTTATCTACAATCGCTGGGAATATGTACGATACAATTGGATTTAAAAGCGCTTACCTATTCTTAGGTCTTGTTGCACTTACCTTTACCATCGTATCGATCTTTACACTGACTCGTGAAAAAAAGAAGGTAATAGGCGACATAAGCCTTGCTTAAGCACCTTAAGTTAGATTCATGGTATGATATTTAAGTAAAATTAACTTAAAAAGTATAGGTGATACCATGGTAACCATTAAGGATATAGCAAGACAATCGAATGTTTCGACTGCAACGGTTTCAAGATTATTGAATAACGATCCGTCACTTTCTGTATCTGAAGAAACAAGGAAAAGGGTACTGTCCGTCGTTAAAGAGCTGGATTATAAGCCGCTTAGAAGAAAAAATGTAAAGGTCAAAAAACAAGAAGAGGTCTTCAATATTGGTCTCGTTATATTAAATGATGAAACGATTGACCCCTATTTTCAGTCGATTCGATTAGGGGCTGAAGATGCCTGTAATCAATATCCATTGAATATTGTTTCCACGATGATTGTGGGAAAAAGTCAAATTTCTGCTGAAAGTTTAAGTGGGTTAGATGGCTTAATTGTGATGGGTGATGTTGATATCGCTGATCTGAAGGAGCTTTATACGGAGAACGATAATATAGTGGCTGTCGATTACCTACCCAAAGACGCGAATGTTGACGTTGTTATATCAGATTTTGAGGGTGCGACGGAGCTGGTACTTGAGTATTTATTTGATAACGGGCATACCGATATCGCTTATATAGGCGGAAAAGGTGAAATTTTTGGGGTCAGTAAGTTCAAAACAAGCGATAAAGAAGACACAAGAAAAAGCACATTCGAGAAACGAATGAAGGAAAAAGGCTTATATAACCAGGATAAAGTCTTGTTAGGAGATTGGGGAACTACAAGTGGATACACATTAACCAAACAGTTAATTGAAATGAATGAGCTGCCAAGTGCGATTGTTGTCGGTAGTGATCCAACTGCGATGGGGGTACTTCGGGCACTCCATGAAGCAGATATCAAGGTTCCTGAGGATGTATCTATATTTAGTTATGACGATATCGAAGCTGCGGCTTATATGAATCCTCCGTTATCTACTGTAAGAGTATATGGGGATGAAATGGGAAAAACAGCAGTGAAACTTCTTTATGATCGTTTGAAAGGGAGAACCATTCCATTAAAGGTTATTCTTCCTGCGGAGTTGGTCATTCGAGATAGTGTTAAACCAAAAACATGCTAGAAAGATCAATTGACCTGTTATAGGCACGGTTATAAAGGAGCAATCAAATCGAGATAGGAGTTGTTTTATTGAAATGGGAATTCATTATAATTCTGAAAATAAGACCTTCCATTTGAGGGCTAAAGATACCAGCTATGTAATGGGTGTACTACGTGATGGATACCTTGTGCATTATTACTGGGGCAGAGGTGTTAGTGACTATCGGCATTCTAATGCTATTCAATATGTAGACCGGGGATTCTCGGGAAATCCTTATGATCACAGACACGATCGTACGTTTTCTCTAGATACATTGCCGCAAGAATACCCACAGTATGGGAATACGGATTTTAGAAAGCCAGCTTATCAAGTTCAACTGGACAATGGCTCAACCATCACAGACTTGCGGTATGTTGATCATAAAATTACAAAAGGAAAAACCCCGCTGCAGGGACTTCCTTCCACCTATGTTGAAAAAGAGGATGAAGCAGAAACCCTTGAGATCATGATGGAGGATTCGCTAATTGGTCTGAAGGTATATTTAACTTATACTGTCTTTGAACAATATAATGTGATTACTCGGTCTGTCCGTTTTGTGAATGAAGGTGCTCAGTCTATAAAACTACTAAGTGCACTAAGCTCATCCGTTGATTTTCGTGATGCTGAATTCGACTTTTTACATCTGCATGGCGCCCACGTGAAAGAAAGACATATTGCACGTCAGCCGCTGCGTCATGGAATCCAGTCTGTGGAAAGTACAAGAGGGGCAAGCAGTCATCAACATAATCCATTTATGGCACTTCTCAGAAAAGATGCGACAGAAGATCATGGTGAGGTATATGGATTTAACTTAGTCTACAGTGGGAATTTCTTAGCCCAGGCAGAAGTAGATCAATTTAGAAATACACGAGTAACGATGGGGATTAATCCATTTGATTTTAGTTGGAAATTGGAGAACGGTGAGAGTTTCCAAGCACCTGAAGTGGTTATGGTGTATTCATCCGAAGGGCTTGGCGGGATGTCTCGGACATTCCATGAGTTATATCGTACCCGTCTAGTAAGGGGAACTTACCGGGACAAAGAACGTCCGATATTAGTAAATAACTGGGAAGCTACTTATTTTGATTTCAATGCAGAGAAGATTATGGATATTGCTAAAGTAGGTCAAGACTTAGGAATTGAATTATTCGTTCTTGATGACGGCTGGTTTGGCAAGCGCGATGATGATACTACCTCGCTGGGAGACTGGTTTGTTGATCGGAATAAACTCCCTGAGGGTCTTGATCATCTTGCACAGAGTGTAAACAATATAGGAATGCAGTTTGGATTATGGTTTGAGCCAGAGATGATCTCTGTTGAGAGTGACCTGTATCGTGACCACCCTGATTGGTGTCTTCATGTACCGAATCGCAGCCGTTCGGAAAGCCGCAGACAGCTCGTACTTGATTTTTCACGGGATGATGTGTGTGAAGAAATTACGAGACGGGTTTGCAATATTTTGGCGAGTGCTCCCATTTCGTATGTAAAGTGGGATATGAACCGTCATATGACGGAGATCGGTTCCGCTCTTCTTCCGGCAGATCGGCAAAGAGAGACCGCACACCGTTATATGCTGGGTCTATATAAAGTAATGGATGCCATTACCTCTTCTTTCCCAGACGTTTTATTCGAAAGCTGTTCTGGCGGCGGTGGAAGATTCGATCCAGGAATCCTGTATTATATGCCGCAAACATGGACTTCTGATAATACAGATGCAGTATCACGTTTGAAAATACAATATGGTACAAGTCTTGTTTATCCGATTATTTCCATGGGTTCTCATGTTTCCGCTGTTCCCAATCACCAAGTCCATCGAGTCACATCTTTGCAGATGCGAGGAGATGTAGCGATATCAGGTAATTTGGGATATGAGCTTGATTTGACGCAGATGACGGATGAGGAGAAGGAAATTGTTAAAGAGCAAGTTTCCAACTACAAAGAAATTCGCGGATTAATACAGTTTGGAGACTTCTATCGACTGGAAAGTCCTTTTGAAGGCAACATTACGTCTTGGCTGTTCACCAATAAAGATAAGTCAGAAGTTATTGTATTCTATTTCCGTGTTTTAGATGAGGCAGCTGCACCTAGCAGTTTCTTAAAACTAAAAGGGATTGATCCTACGAAGCAATATGAAGTAGCTGGAGCGGATCAAGTATTCGGCGGAGATGAATTAATGTATGCTGGTTTAAGTATTCCTGTTGAAGTAAAAGGGGATTTCCAAAGCTTGGTTTGGCATTTAAAAGCAGTCTAGTTGTTCGAAGTAAGAGGCAAGGTTAAATTCCTTGCTTCTTTTTTTTGTTATCGGTATTTAGATTCGTAATGGTGAACTGAGAACCGGGCAGTAAGTATAGATGTACGGGTTTTACAGTTGTGTGAATGTCATTGACAAAATATTTCAATGTGATTAATATTGTGAACATATTTAAAAGAGTGAACACACTCAAAAACTGAATAACTAGCAGGCTATGATTGCTATGGATCACACTATAGCAGGAGCAGCTTCTGGAGAGACCATGAAATATTTCATGGCGCCGAAGGGTTCACAATCTCAGGCAAAAGGACAGAAGAGTACTAAATAATCTATTTGGTATACATATTTATGTATATTAACGAATCTTATTTATTACTTTTAATGACCTTGAGAGATTGGAGAATATCCAATCTCTTTTTTTATTTTCATTTTGCTGTTTAGTTTAAAGAAGAAGAATTTTAGGATGGTAAGGGAGAGATACGTATGGCACAACAAGAATTACAGAGGGGTTTAGAGAATCGTCATGTACAGCTCATTGCAATCGGCGGAACGATTGGTACTGGATTATTTTTAGGATCTGGTAAAGCGATACAACTGGCAGGCCCCTCCATCATCATTGCTTATTTAATCATAGGTATCGCCATTTTTTTTGTAATGAGGGCACTAGGGGAACTGTTGTTATCTAAAGCAGGTTATCAGTCTTTTACGGATATTGCCGAAGATTATCTTGGTCCACGGGCAGCATTTGTAACGGGATGGACTTATTGGTTCTGCTGGATCATGACTGCTATGGCGGATGTAATTGCGGTTGGAGTGTATGTACAATACTGGTTTGATATTCCGCAGTGGGTACCCGAAGTGATCTGTGTAATTATCTTATTAGGACTCAATTTGTTAACGGTAAAGAACTTTGGGGAACTTGAATTTTGGTTTGCACTGATTAAGGTAGCCACGATTCTCGCATTAATTGGTATTGGTGTTATCTTGCTCGTGATTGGATTTAAAACAGATACAGGGATCGTTACGGTAAAAAATATTTGGGAGCATGGAGGAATCTTTCCACACGGAATATCTGGGTTCTTACTTTCGTTTCAAATGGTGGTGTTTGCCTTTGTCGGCGTGGAGCTAGTCGGTGTATCGGCTGCGGAAACATCGAATCCAGAAAAAAATATTCCGTCAGCCATTAATAAAATTCCTTTACGAATTTTGTTTTTCTACGTTGGTGCCATTATTGCTCTATTATGCATTAGTCCTTGGACGCAACTTAGTGCTACCGAAAGTCCTTTTGTTAAAACATTTAGTTTAGTTGGGGTTCCCATTGCCGCAGGAGTGATTAACTTTGTCGTATTAACTTCCGCTGCTTCTGCTTGTAATAGTGGGATGTTCTCAACCAGTCGAATATTATATAGTTTAGGAAGTAATAAGCAGGCACCTTCCTTTTTCTCCAGATTAAATAAACATCATGTACCCAGAAACGGGTTACTGGTATCGACGCTTGTCTTATCCGTGGGCGCTTTACTGAGCAAATTGATTCCGGAACAAGCTTTTGGAGTCGTCACCACCATTAGTGCCATTTGTTTTATTTGGGTTTGGGGTGTACTTCTCATATGTCATATTAAGTATAAGAAAACACAGCCGCATTTACATGCCAAATCGAAGTTTAAAGCACCATTCACACCTTTTGTAAATTACGTTGTCTTAGCACTGTTTTCCTTTATTCTTGTTATTATGCTGTTTGCTGATGAAACACGTCCAGCGTTACTGTTAACTCCTCTATGGTTTGTTCTGTTATATATCCTGTACTCTTTAAAAAAGAAGGAGATAGTGGACTAATATGCTGACATGGGAAGAGATATTCACCGTACAAGTTAACATTGATAAATCTGCTGAGCTACAGAATCATGATGGGGATACAGTAATCATGATTTCTTTTACAGGCCAAGTTAAAGGGGATCTGTTTCAAGGGGAAGTACTTGACGGTGGAGTAGATACTCAGATCATCGGTAAGTCTGGCAGCCACAGTCTATCTGCTAGATACATGCTCCACGGCAAGGATTATACGGGAGAAACCTGCCAGATATATATTGAGAATAATGGGAACTTTCAAAAAAATGAGAAGGAAGCTTTATTTCGAACCTATCCGAAATTAATAACGAATAGTAAAGCATTGTCTTATCTCAATGATGAACTATTTGTGGCAGAGGGTTTTCCAACCGAAATCGGGGTTGATATTAAGATATACAGGTGGGTGTAAACTGAAAAAATGTAAATAGTAAGACCTTTTTTCTAGTTGAATGAAGTCGGCGTAATGCCTGACCCAATCATAGAAAAGAGGTCTTTTTTATAAGCTTATTGTGTGATGTTAATCTATCTTGTCTGTCTTTGCGTGTTTAGTCATTACAACGAGGGAGGTTACAGTTGCTCCAATCGTTCCACAAATGATATCCAGCATCGTATCTTTCAAACTGCCATTTTGTGAATTGAGGCTGAATAGATGATCCACCGAAAACTCATAGACCTCCCACATTCCAGCCATGGCTACAGCAAAGAATAAAGAGAACCAAATCATAATGTTGGAGGGCAGACTATCTATCCCTTTACGTTTTATCATCTTATTTAGTATGAACTGGCCTACGAAGAATAAAATAACGCCAGACAGCAGATGTTCAATTTTATCCAGATAGGGAATGACACCATACATACCAAATAGATTGGCAAGCATCATCGTAATTGTGATAAAGATCAGCACGGACAAGTACAGTGCAGGAGGCAACTCAGTTTTGGTCCACGCCATTATTCCTCTTAAAAGCAACAGAACGAAAATAATAAGACCCGCTTGAAAAGTCTTGTCATAAGCTCCAGTGATAGCAAAATAGATAACTGATACTCCACATATAACGAACAACACCATTTCAAAAATGTAATTAAACCTATGATTTCTAGAAGTATCACGCATTTCCCGCATCGTAGTTCCTTTCTGACTTATATGATAGTAAATAAGTATCTTAACAGATGTATTATCACCAGATCAAAGTTGCCTCATACAGCAATTCATATTCTATAGAAGGTACGGATAATATCAGCTGCTTTACAAACTAACAAAGGTATGTCACCTATTCATCCATGGGCATAGGATGCCGATATAATATTTATGAGAAATTGAAATGTTTAGAACAAATTAGACAAGTAGGAGGGCTTTATATTCTAAATAGTAATAAATTCAGCTGAAGAGTGAACATCATCGAGTTCAACCATCTCGTGTTTTTGAATGAGTGGCTTTTTTTGCTGTTAAAAAGATAGGATAAATTCATAAAGGAGTGTAATGATATGGGATTTGGAAGCAAGCTGAGAAATAAAGTTACATTTAAAATGACAATCGGCAGAAAGTTAATCGGTTCTTTTATCATTGTTTCCCTATTACTCGGGATGATCGGATCGATAGCAACTGTATATTTAACTAAAGTAGATAGTACATACACCGATTTAATAGATAGAAGAGCAGTCATATTATCTAACATGTTAAAAATCCAAGTAGGAATTGCGAAAGAAAATAGTTTAATTCGTGGTTATATTGTGACTAAGGATGCTGAGTTTTTAGACAAATTGGCAGTGGAGTATGAAACAGCTACCAAACTGATTGCAGAGACGCAGGTGTTGTCTCACATCCCTGAGTTTGATGAAAGATTGCAGGAACTCCAAGAAGGAAATAGTGAATTCAAACAAAAATATGAGCAATTAATTCAGATGATTGAGGAGAATGCTCCTTCAGAACAAATTACGGAGTACTTCATGAGTGAAGTTTTTCCATTAGGAACTAATCTAGATCCTGTATCAGAACAACTGGCAATCGATCAAATGCAATCGATGAATGAAGCAAGTAGAGAAAGCTCGGCAATTGTTAAAAATGCGATCATCACGGTTATGGTAATTAGTATTTTTGCATTTATTTTGGCAGTGCTCATTGGCTATCTCTGTTCACGTTCCATTTCAAAACCGGTAGTGGCAATCACCTCAGCTGCTGAGCAAATTGCGCTTGGAAATCTAGCAATCGAAGATGTCAAAGTGAAAAGTAAAGATGAGATCCGAACTTTGGCGGATTCATTCCATCAGATGAGAGATAATCTTCAGGATTTAGTTCGTCAAATCAGCATTAGTTCAGAGCATGTAGCGTCATCGTCTGAAGAGTTAACCGCAAGTTCAGAACAATCGAGTCAAGCATCTGAAACGATCACAATCACGATTCAAGAAGTATCCAACAGTGCTCAAATGCAATCGAGAAGTGTAGATGAGAGTCTCCAAGCAATTCATGAAATGTCATCCGGTGTCCAGCAAATAGCTTCTAATGCACAAATGACCTCCTCTCTCACTATGGAGACGGCAAGCAGAGCTATTGAAGGTAACCAGTCCATAAAATTGACCGTATCGCAGATGGAGTCAATTGAGCTTACAATGAATAATTTAGTGAGTGCAGTGACGGATATGGAAGAACAGTCAGAGAAAATAGAAATGATCGTTGAAGTGATATCAGAAATTGCTGCTCAGACGAATCTGTTAGCTTTAAACGCAGCGATTGAAGCGGCTAGAGCAGGTGAACATGGGCGAGGCTTTGCAGTGGTTGCTGATGAAGTAAGAAAGCTAGCGGAACAATCATCGCAGTCGGCAGGACAAATAACTGAGCTCGTAACCACGATTAAAGAACGAACGCATCATGTAGTGGAAACAACAGAAGCCGGCGTGAAGGAAGTCAGTGATGGAATTGGGGTTGTTCATAAGACGGGCGATTTATTTGAGGTCATTAAGAGAAATATAGAAGAAGTCTCTAACCAGGTTCAGGAGATCTCGGCCGCTTCTCAGCAAATTTCAGTAAGTACAGAGCAGGTCGTTCATTCTATAGGACTTATATCAGATGGCTCCAAGACGGTCGCTGCTGAATCACAGAATCTTGCGGCATCCACGGAAGAACAGTTAGCTTCCATGGAAGAAATAACATCATCTGCTTCGTCGCTGTCTACGATGGCTGAAGACTTGCAAGAACTAGTAGGAAAATTCAAAGTGTAAATGATAAGCGCCAGGAATACGGTTTCTCCGTAACTGGCGTTTTTCGCGTTTTTAAGGATATATACATGATCATTTTAAAGATTTACAACATCTCATTCTATGTCATAAACAGGAAAATACTTGTAATATGAATGGAGCAAGTAAAAAGGAGGTGTTCCTGTTGGCTATCGATCAGCTGGTTTTAAGCTCCGTCTTCATTGCAGGTTTATTGTCCTTTTTCTCTCCGTGTATATTGCCGTTACTTCCTGTATACATCTCCATTTTATCTACGAATGAACAGGGACAAACAACAAAAGAAACGAGCTCGCTGTCTAAGGGAAAGCTTAACTTTCATTTGTTGCTGAAGACTTTCATTTTTGTAGCTGGTTTATCAACAAGTTTTATTATACTCGGCTTTGGGGCGGGATTCTTAGGTGCTGTACTGAATACAAGCTGGTTTATCATCGTCTGTGGTGCCTTTGTGGTATTGCTTGGATTACATCAAGTTGGTTTGTTTCAGGTTTCTATTCTAAATCGTGAGAAGAAAGTGCAGATCAATCGAAGTGAAAAGCGGGATCTGGTTGGAACTTATTTATTAGGCTTTACGTTTAGTATCGGCTGGACTCCATGTATTGGACCGATTTTAGGTGCCGTGCTAGGTTTATCCGCAAATGAAGGTCAGGCATTATACGGAGCATTCCTTATGTTCATCTATGCACTTGGCTTACTTATTCCGTTTTTAATGCTAGCTCTATTCTCCGATGTTTTGCTGCGGAAGGTGAAAAAACTGAATAAGCATATGAACAAAATGAAGATTGCTGGTGGTGTCATCATTATTATTATGGGGCTGTTCCTTATGACCAACAATTTAAACTGGTTTACTACACTGATTCCACAGTAAAGGAGTGAAAACAATGAAAAAAATGATGTTGATTTTGCTCGCAGTAACGATGATCTCCTTGCTGGCTGCTTGTTCATCCGGAACGAAGGCAACAGAAGGAGGGAGTACTGCAAGTGCAGAAGCACCCAATTTCACATTAACAGACATTGATGGCAAGACACACAGCTTATCCGACTATGCAGGAAAAAAAGTGTACGTGAAGTTCTGGGCTTCCTGGTGTTCCATCTGCTTAGCAGGTCTTGAAGAAGTAGATGAACTTGCGAAGAACGATGAAGATTTTATTGTCTTAACCATTGTTTCTCCAGGCTATAAAAATGAAAAGGAAACCGGAGCTTTTAAAAAATGGATCACTGGTGTGGAAGAAGTAGCGAATACAACGGTGTTGCTAGATGAAGGCGGTACGATTGCTGATGAATTTGGGGTTCGTGGATATCCAACCTCTGCGTACATTGACTCGAATGGAAAACTCATTCAAACCCTGCCTGGTCATGCAGCTAACGAACAAATCATCGAAAAATTCGCATCAATAAAGTAAAGGAAAGGCTGTGAACACGAATGAAGAAGATGGGATGGTTTCTACTTCTGGGACTGGTTATTGTCATAGCAGGATGTGGAACAGTAAAAGCAACGAATGGATCGGGATTATCTCTGAAGGCAGAGTCAAAGTACCCGGAGAACCCAAACGTGAATTTAGCTTTTGATGAGAATAATCTTGAGGAAATTTGGCTGGCTGGTGGCTGCTTCTGGGGTGTGGAGGCATATATGGCCCGTGTGTACGGCGTTTATGATGTGACATCTGGTTATGCAAATGGAGATACGGAGAACCCCACTTATGAGCAAGTGATTCGCGGTAATACAGGATATGCAGAAACCGTTCATGTTACCTACGATCCAGAGCGCGTTGATTTAGAGAAGCTGCTAACCTATTATTTTAAAATCATTGATCCAACGATTCTAAATCAGCAAGGAAATGATCGCGGAGAACAATACCGTACAGGTATTTATTATACAAATGAGGAAGATAAAAAAGTTATAGATAAAGTCATTGCAGCGGAACAAGAACGTTATGATGATCCGATTGTTACGGAAGCTGAGCCCCTGACCAGTTACACACTGGCAGAAGAATATCATCAAGATTATCTGGAGAAAAATCCAGACGGATACTGCCACGTTGAATTTGATTCATTAGAAAATCAGGAGATTCCTTCTCTGATCGACCCGGCTCTATATCCAAAGCCAAGTGAGGAAGAGATTAAAGCAAAATTAACTGACGAACAATATGAAGTGACTCAAGGTAAAGGCACAGAAAGAGCATTTTCTAATGAATATTGGGATAATTACGAACCAGGGATTTACGTGGATGTAGTAACCGGTGAGCCTTTATTCTCATCTGCCGATAAGTATGACTCGATGTGCGGATGGCCCAGCTTTACCAAGCCAATCGACCCAGCAGTGGTGCTCGAGTATGTAGATTCCAGCTATAACATGGTTCGTACCGAAGTAAGAAGTCGTACAGGGAACAGTCATTTAGGCCATGTATTTGAAGACGGACCAGAGGACCGTGGGGGCTTACGTTATTGTATTAACAGTGCTTCTGTTACCTTTATCCCGCAAGCAGAGATGGAAGCGGCCGGTTATGGATATCTGGAACATCTTACAAAATAGATACATTATTGTACAATATATATAAGTGAAACAAAGGAGATGGTGCAAGCCATCTTCTTTGTGATGGACAAATGATCCTAGCTTTAAGAAGGAGGAGACAATGTATAAACTACTTCTAGTTGATGATGAACCCATCATCATTCGAGGAATTCGTTCCTTTGTTAATTTTGAAGCATTGTCCATCTCTGAGGTATATGAAGCCTCAAACGGGGAAGCTGCGTTAGAAATTTTCAAACAACATGAACCTGATTTTATTTTAGCTGATATTAATATGCCGAAAATGAATGGACTTGATTTTGCCATTGCTGTTAAGAGTTTAAAGCCAGACGTAAAAATTGCCTTGGTGACAGGCTATGATTATTTTGATTACGCAGTTTCTGCATTAAAAGCAGGTGTGGATGATTATGTATTAAAGCCAGTTTCTAAAAAAGATATTGAGCAAATGCTAAAGAAACTCATTGAAAAAAGACAGCAAGCGGACAATTACATAGAGGTGTCACGACTTGTACAAGATTTGAAAAAGAATACAGATACAGCAGATGACACAGGTTATAAAGTGAAGATACAAAAAGAGATCGAAGAAAACATTGCGAATAAGGATTTTTCTTTAACATATCTAGCAAAACAGCTGGCTCTCAGCACATCGTACCTCAGCAGTCTTTTTAAACGTCTGTACGGTCAAACTTTTCAAGAGTATATGGTAACGCTACGCTTGGAACGTGCCAAGATTCTGCTGCTGAGCACACATATGCGAGTATATGAGATTGCCGATGCGGTTGGTTTTGAAGATCCGAACTACTTAAGCGCCTCATTCAAACGAAAGTTTATGCTCTCCCCTAATCAATTTCGAGAAAAGGCGCGGGAATGAGGATGCCGCACTTCTTCGTATTTAAAAAACTGCGTGTGCAAATCGCTCTTCACTATATTGTTTCAAGTGTGCTGACCCTTCTTTTTATCGGAATTATCTTATACTTTAGCATTGCTTCTATTGTTCAGAAAGAAGCAACAACGAACACCGAAAATGCAGTGGAACAGAGCGGAATGTATATAGATTTGTATATTGACCGGCTAAAAGCACTATCGTGGTTGCTTGCGGAAAATCCGCAGCTCGTCGATTATTTTTCGAGTACAGATCGGCAGCAAGCAGACAAAGAAATGATTCTTAGCATGATTGATACTTCCATAGCGACAGATCCGTTCATTGAGTCGATTGTCATTGTCAGTAAGGACGGGCAAATCATTTCTAATGAGTCGGGTTTATCGATGAGCATGTCCAGCAATATGATGAAAGAAGCTTGGTATGTATCGGCCATTAATAATGGGGACGTTCCTGTTCTAACTTCGGCGCGTATGCAAGATTTTAGCATGAATAAAGATAATTGGGTCATCTCGCTCAGCCGCGAAATTAAAAATGAAAAGGGCAGAAATATCGGTGTTCTCCTCATTGATGTTCAGTACAAAGTAATAGAAGACTATCTAGAAAATTTAGATTTAGGACATACGGGTTTTTCGTTTATTTTAAATGCGAATCATGAGGTCGTGTATCATGAAGACCCGGCTTATTTTCAAAATGAAATCAAACAGCAGGAATTGTACGAAATTGCTTTAAATCCAGCAGCATATGATCAGACAGAGCAGACCTTCACACATCTGTATTCTTTACGAAATGCAGACTGGATTTTTGCAGGGGTATCATCCCAAGATGAACTGACCGCAATTAAAAATAAACTGTTTAACATTTTCATCCTCTTTGGCTTCGTATTTCTCGTTATCGCAACGGTTAGTGTCGTTCTCTTTACAGGAAGGATTACTACGCCTTTTCGTAAATTAGAGCGAGCCATGCAAGATATTGAACAGGGTCTTACGGAGATACCGATCGATAACAGAGGATGTTATGAAGCTCAAAGTCTTTCTCGTCACTTTAACGGGATGATGATGGAGATCAGAAAACTTATGCAAGAAATTACGGACAAAGAAAAGGATTTACGCCGTTCCGAAATCAGCACACTGCATAGTCAGATCAATCCTCATTTTCTCTATAATACGCTGGATACCATTGTGTGGATGGCGGAGTTTAATGATAGTGAGAAAGTTATTGAAATGACGAAAGCGTTGGCTCAATTTTTCCGGTTATCTTTAAGCGGAGGAAATGAGCTGACCACGGTGGAGAATGAACTCGATCATGTAAGGCAGTATCTATTTATTCAAAAGGAACGTTACGGCGATGGGCTTGTATATACCATTGACTGTGACCCATCCATATCACGAGTACAGATGCCTAAGATTATCCTTCAACCGATTGTTGAAAATGCACTGTATCACGGGATACGGGGGCTGGATCGTCAAGGTGTAATCGAGGTCCGTGCAGAGATGGATGAAGACCAGGTTATTTTTACAGTTAAAGATAACGGAGATGGATTTGATAAAGACGCTGTGCTGCAAAATACAACAAATCAAACGACGAAACTTGGTGGTGTCGGGATTAAAAACGTAGATGAGCGTATTCAGTTATATTACGGGCAGAAGTATGGAGTAAATATCCATTCCGATCATTACGGGACAACCGTGCGCATTGTCATATCAAAGACGCTGGATTGAATGAAATCAGTGATAAATCACCGTAGTCGTTTCCTTAAATGGGAAACGGCTTTTTTACGTTGTTAGGGAAAGATTCATGTGAGACAAGTGCTTGCATAAGGATACAAAATGTTTCATTTACATACGTTACCCGTTATTTTATCTCTTGTATATTTAGATGTAAGTGCTTACAAGAGGTAGAAATAGCTTTTGTAGTGAAAAAAGGGCTAAAGGGTGGTCGGAACATGAGAAAAAAAGAAAAAGAGATATCTTTGTTCATGGTATTGATCTTGGCGTTAAGTTCGTTTTCGTTCAACATAGGGACAGCGAAGGCGGCAGATGTAAACAGTTCATATATCAAGAATGGCGGATTCGAATCCGATTTTTGGGCAGACAAGTCATGGACGGTGGAAACGGAAGTATGGGATCATGTGGATATCAACCGTTTCGCGTATGCCGATGATTCCTCGATTACAGCTGAAGAAGAAGGTCATGCATTTAAATATTGGATTAAAGCAGAGGCTCCTAATACCCAACATGTTATGTTAAAACAGTCAATCGAGTCCCTTCCGGCAGGAACTTATGAGTTGTCAGTGAAGTTGATGGGCGGAGCTGATAATGAGGCAGGGAGCGTTGAACTGTTTGCCGGAAATGAGAAGGCAGCAGCGGCTGCTACCACTGGCTATAATAAATGGGGAGAAGCCAGCCTGAAACTTGTCCTAGAAGAAGACGCATCAAATCTTGTTATTGGTGCTAATATAAGCGGCGGACCAGGTGCATGGGGATATATAGATCGTTTTGAACTGAAACAAGTCAGTACCGATACAACTCGGCCGGTAGAGTCAGATATTTTTGTGAAGAAGATAGAAGGACTCTCACCTGACTTTATTAAGGGTGTCGATAACTCGAGCATTATTTCTTTAGAAAATAGCGGAGTGAAGTTCTATAGTGAGGAAGGCGATGAACAGGATATATTTACAACGTTAAAAGAAGCTGGAGTCAATTATATTCGGGTACGTGTATGGAATAATCCTTTTGATTCAGCAGGTAAAGGTTATGGTGGTGGTAATAATGACCTGGAAACTGCGATAGCGATCGGCAAAAGAGCTACGGCAAATGGAATGAAGCTACTGGTAGACTTCCATTATTCTGACTTTTGGGCGGATCCAGCTAAACAGCACACTCCCAAGGCATGGGGAAATTTAAGTTTTGAAAACAAAAAGAAAGAATTGTATGAATATACAAAAGGTAGCCTGCAAGACATGATCGATGAAGGCATTGATATTGGCATGGTGCAGATCGGTAATGAAACCAATGGACAATTTGTTGGTGAATCGGATTGGGCAAAGATGAGTCAGTTGTTTAATGCGGGAAGCCGTGCAGTTCGAGAGATCGATGAGAGTATTCTGGTCGCTTTGCATTTTGCGAATCCTGAGGCATCAGGCAGATATGATTCATATGCACAACATTTAAAGAAAAACGAGGTAGACTATGACGTTTTTGCAAGCTCTTACTATCCATTCTGGCACGGTACACTGAGTAATTTAACTTCGGTTTTAAAACAAGTTGCCGATACCTATGGAAAGAAAGTAATGGTAGCAGAAACATCATATGCTTATACAGAAGAAGACGGTGATGGACATGGAAATACGGCGCCGGGCCCTAGTCAAACGTTAAACTACTCCATTACTGCACAAGGGCAGGCTAATTCCGTTAGAGATGTCATTCAAGCAGTGGTAAATGTCGGCGAGGCAGGAATCGGTGTCTTCTACTGGGAACCTGCGTGGCTTCCGGTAGGTCCGAGCGATAGCTTGGAGCAGAATAAAATCAAATGGGAACAATATGGATCGGGCTGGGCATCCAGCTATTCAAAAGAATATGATCCTGATGATGCAGGAAAATGGTACGGCGGAAGTGCCGTTGATAATCAGGCTCTATTTGATTTTGACGGACACCCGCTTCCTTCACTGAACGTGTTCAAATATGTGGATACAGGAGCTGTTGCTCCCGTTGCTATTGATGAAGTTAAGAATGTATCCGTGACGGCGATTGCAGGAGAGAAGATCACTTTACCGACCGTAGTTAATGTTACTTACAATGATGGAAGTACAGGAACGTTATCTGTGGTGTGGAATCAAGGTGAGCTTGAACAAGCCGAAAGTAAAGGTGCAGGAAGTTATGTAATCAGTGGAATGGCAGAAGGCGAAACGGTAGAGGCTATTCTTGAAATTAAGAAAGAGAATTACGCCAGCAATGCAGGGTTTGAGAGTGATAACCGGAGTATGTGGAAAATTACTTATGGAGAGGGAAGCGAGCCGCATACGAACTATCAGGATAAAGTGACAGATGCGAAAACAGGCAACTATTCTCTCCATTTCTACTCAGCAGAAGCAGTGGACTTTCATGTGCAGCAGACGATCTCGGGACTGAAGGCGGGCTACTATAATCTCTCTATGTTTATTCAAGGGGGCGATGCATCTAGTTCTGATATGAATCTTTATGCTGTATCCGGTGGTAAGGAAGTGAAAGTGAGCACAGATGTAGGTGGATGGGCGCAGTGGAGAAATCCAGAGCTCCAGAACATTCTAGTTACCGATGGAACCCTTACCATCGGAGCGAGTATCAAAGCAAGCGGCGGTGCTTGGGGTACTATTGATGATTTCTATCTGGGTTATGTAAAAGAGGTGGAATCCGTTCCTGACTCAGGGATGGGAACAACGCCGGAAAGTCCTGGAGGAGGGCAGGCTCAGCCAAATGTTCATCAACCGTATATGAAAGGATATTCCGATGGAACCTTTAAACCTGATCAAGCGATGACCAGAGCGGAGATGGCAGCAGTACTATCACGACTTCAAGCAGGACAAGAGGGAACCGCTCAGACGGTAAACTATACGGATGATTTGGGTTGGGCAGGAAATGAGATACGGGAAGTAACTTCAGCGGGTTTGATGACAGGGTATAGGGACGGAACCTTTGGACCGAATAAGATGATAACGAGAGCAGAGATGGCGGCAGTTGTCGTACGTTGGATGGATTTGAGTGGAGATTCCTCTTCACCATTCACGGATACGAAAGGTCATTGGTCAGCAGAAAATATAGCCTTGGTTCAGAAGGCAGGTTATATGAAAGGAATGCCTAATGGAAGTTTTGGACCCGACCAAAACTTAAGCCGAGCAGAGGCGGTAACTCTAATCAATAGAGTGTTAAAAAGGGGACCGCTGCTTGGCAGCTCCACTTCATCATGGGCTGACGTGTCACTGAATCATTGGGCTTCGCAAGATATTGAAGAAGCCACTGTAAGTCATAATTCTAATCACGACGACGGCAAAGAAGTAAAAGAATAGATGTAAAACGTTCACCTTCTGTGTACGTTAAGAATGCGGCACAGGGATGAAATCCTTGTGCCGCATTGTCTTTATCCTTGTAAGGAATGCAATCCTAACAACCAGTAAAATTTACAGAGTTTTCTATTATTTAAAAGTAGATAAAATAGTGATATGCTAGGTACAGGTTCAATTCATCTAGAAAAGGTGTGCAAAAGGCTGTATTATTGCTTGCATGATAGCGCATACATCTTTTCTTCAAATACTAGCGTATAAGGACGGTAATTATGAGCAACAGACAAACCGAAACAGACGTAATCTTAATTGGTGCTGGAATCATGAGTGCGACTTTAGGGACATTGCTAAAAGAATTAGTACCGAACTGGAACATTAAAGTATTTGAAAAGTTAGCAAGTGCAGGTGAGGAAAGCTCTAACGAGTGGAACAATGCAGGAACGGGTCATGCCGCACTCTGCGAGCTTAACTACACAACTGAAAAAGCGGACGGCTCCATAGATATTAGTAAAGCAGTAAATGTAAATGAACAGTTTCAAGTCTCTATGCAGTTTTGGTCTTATCTAGTAAAGAGCAATTTGATTCGCAATCCGCATGATTTCATTATGCCATTACCCCATATTAGTCTAGTACACGGCGCAAAAGATGTAGCATTTTTGAAAAAACGTTATGAAACGATGACAGGCAATCCTTTGTTTCAAGGCTTGGAATTTTCCAGTGATCCGAAGAAACTGAAAGAATGGATTCCGCTTATTATGAAAGAACGTAAATCAAGTGAGCCTATTGCCGCAACAAAGATGGATGCGGGTACGGATGTAAACTTTGGCGCTTTAACGCGCATGCTATTTGACCACTTAAAGAACAAAAACGTTGATATCAAATATAAACATAGTGTCGAAGATATAAAGCGAAACAGTAACGGATCTTGGGAACTAAAAGTACGAAATGGCAGCGGTCAGGTCGAACGTCATATAGCTAAATTTGTGTTTGTTGGCGGCGGCGGTGGCAGTCTTCCATTGCTGCAAAAGTCAGGGATTCCCGAAGGAAAACATATTGGCGGCTTCCCAATCAGCGGTCTATTCATGGTATGTAATAACCCAGAAGTGATCGCAAAACATCACGCTAAAGTGTATGGCAAAGCTAAAGTGGGTGCACCACCCATGTCAGTTCCGCATCTGGATACAAGATTTATTGATAATAAAAAATCCTTACTTTTTGGGCCGTTTGCCGGCTTCTCGCCAAAATTCTTAAAAACCGGATCTATGTTCGATTTGATCGGTTCAGTAAAACCAAATAATGTACTCACGATGCTTGCTGCTGGAGCTAAAAATATGTCTTTAACAAAATACCTCATTCAACAAGTGATGTTATCGAAAGAAAAACGGATGGAAGAGTTGCGAGAATTTATTCCTAATGCCAAAAGTGAAGATTGGGATTTGCTTGTCTCTGGACAGCGTGTCCAAGTCATTAAAGATACCGCGACTGGCGGTAAAGGAACACTACAATTTGGTACAGAAGTGGTAAGTGCCTCCGATGGCTCGATTGCAGCATTACTGGGTGCATCCCCAGGAGCTTCAACGGCAGTTCCTGTTATGCTTGAAGTTATTGAGAAATGCTTCCCTGAGCATTTGAACAATTGGAAACCGAAGTTAAAAGAGATGATTCCCTCTTACGGAATGTCTTTAGTGAAAAATCCTGATCTCATCCATCAGATTCATACTTCGACTGCACGGACACTTGGTCTAAACAACGGTGAATTACAATCATCAATCAAGTAGTCTCTGTCATGGTTAAAACTTTATAGAGTAAATAAATCGGTTCGATCGACTAATGCATATAGGCATCGTCCCTGCTAAGAAGCGGAGGACGATGCCTATTTTTATATATATGATCTTATCTCCGTCAGCGGGTCTCTACTTATAGTCGGCCACACAGCGAAATCCGATATTTCCAGTTGAGCTGTCCGGTGTATTGGAACTGCGAGCGACCACCCGATATCGATTACAGTAGGAGCTGTGACACAAGTAAGAACCCCTCGCATGACTTTGTGTGTTCCATGTTTCGGTCCTTGAGGATTAGCACTATTACCGCGGGTCGCCGCCTCTGAGCTAAACCAGTCTGAGCACCATTCCCATACATTCCCCACTACATTATAGAGTCCATATCCATTTGATTCGAAGGAGTGAACAGGCGCAGTACCCGCGTACCCATCGCTCACATGATTCTTTTCAGGGAATTTTCCTTGCCATATATTGCACATATGCTGTCCACTTGGCTTTAGTGAGTCACCCCAAGGATAGCGCTTCTGAACCAGTCCTCCTCGAGCAGATACTCCCACTCTGCTTCGCTAGGAAGACGTTTCCCTGCCCAGTGGCAGTAATTAACGGCATCATTCCAGGATACGTGTATAACCGGATGGTTTCCGCGTCCCTTAATTGTTGAACCAAGCCCTTCGGGCTGATACCAATAGGCACCAAATACGCCCTTCCACCAGGGTGTTCCGGGGACATTCATTCTCTCCTCCAGCCCTACAGATGGAGAGACGAAAGAATGGAATACAAAGGACCATCCGTACTTTTCTGCTTCCGTAACATAGCCGGTTTCTTGGACAAAGCTAGTGAACTCATCATTTGATACAGCATAAGGGTCGATATAGAAGGGATCGAGCGTAACTTCTCTGACAGGACCTTCTCCGTCGGCAGGAAATCCTTCCGAATCATTCGTTCCCATGAGAAATGATCCTCCGCCAAGAAGAACCATTCCTTCCGTGTTTAATTTGGTTTGGTGTATTTCAGACCAGGAGATCGTACTTAGACCTGAATTCCGATTCACGTTGCGGCATGAGCGATTAGCGGGATCTTGTTTTGCGGCGTCTGCGTCGATTTCAATCACCTCATCAAAATTTTTGTTTGATAATCCGCATAGATTATTTCCACAATAACACAAATTAGGATTATACCTGGAGGATAAAATCGACATGCGCAGTTCTAGATAGAATAAGCTTCATATAAATATTTCTAAGAAAAAACACCTTTTGCTAAAGGGTCGGCATGATGCCCATCTTTTAACTAAAGGTGTTTATTATGAAACAATTATTAAGTATGACTACTCTGGGATTACCTCATATGCCAACTTCATGATAATCTCTTTATGCTCAGGGTATGTAGCCAAGAGCTCATCTTGTGTAAACATTTCAAAATCTCTGAATTCAAATCCAGGTGAAACCATGCATCCAACGAGGGAGAAGGTATCTTCGTCCATCACAGAGGAACCAAAAATTGAGTTTTTAGGAACGAGAACTTGAGGAACTTCGCCTTGCTCCAAATTAATTCCTAATTTGTGCGCGTTATATTCGCCGTTCTCATCAATGACATGAATCGTAAGCGGACTTCCTGCATGATAGTACCAAAGCTCATCTGACTTTAAACGATGAAAGTGAGAGATGTCATTCGAACCTAAGAGAAAGTAGATACTTGTATAAAGCTTTCTGGTACCTTCGAATTCTACACTCAGTTCCTGATCTGAGGTCTGCTCCTGAGATTCGAAAGTTCTTTTATAATATCCGCCCTCTGGATGTGGTTCGAGACCTAGCTTGGATACATAATATTGCGCGTCTTGTCCTTGCATAGCTGTATACCTCCTATATGATCTGTACTATCTTTCCATTTTACCAAACAAACAGTCCTACAACCATTGCTGTTAAACTGGATACCAGCAGACCGCTCGCTAACAGTAACCAAGTATATTTTGAAATGAAATTCGCTCTTTTATCTCCAAATAGAGCCTGCATACTCCCAAGAATAATACCGATGGTTGTAAAGTTACAGAAAGATACAAGGAACGTAGAGATAACGGCTTCTGTATGTGGAGTTAAGCCTGACATGATCTCACTTAGACTTGTCATGGCAACAAATTCATTCAAAACGATTTTCTCACCCATTAACTGACCGACCGTGAAAATCTGTGAGAAGTCTACACCCATTAAAAAGCTGATTGGTGAGAAGATGACACCAAAGATATTTTGAAGCGTGAGCTGATCATTAAACAATCCTAAAATCGTGTTAATTGCGGTAATCAGAGAGACAAAACCAATCAGCATAACTGCGATAATTAATGCGAGTTTACCACCAGTCATCATACTTTTTGAGATCATATCGAAGAAGTTACCCTTTTCCTCTTTGGACGGAGTGTAAACAATATCCTCTTCTTCCGTAACACGATACGGATTAATGATAGAGGTGATAATAAGTGCTCCAATTGCATTCAAAGGAATGGCTGTCAGTACATATTTAGCGTCTAGGAGCTGTAAATAGGAACTTAGCATCGGTGCACTAACACAGGACATACTTATCATCGAAACGGTTAATAGGCGTTTGTCGCTCATTTTATTGAGCTGAGTACGTGTTACGGCCAAAGCCTCATTATTCCCAAGAAACATAACTTGTATCGAATAGAAACTTTCGAAACGTGGTGTTTTTGCTATTTTGGAGAATGCCCAACCGACCGCATTGATCAGAGCTGGCAAAATACCAAAATGGGTTAGGATATCAAAGAATACAACAACAAAGATAATCGGCATAAGTACATTCATAAAGAACGTATAAGCAGAACCATCAAGAGGAGCAAAATCCCCAAACACAAAATTCACACCTGACATGGAACTATCAATTAACCATAAGAAAAAGTCGGAGATCCAGGTTATCACTTGTCCGCCAATGTCAGTCGATAACATAAACCAGGTTGTGGCTAATTGCAGAATGAACAAGATGACGATGGGTTTTAAAGTGATTTCCCTTTTATTGAATGACAAAAGATAGCTTAGCCCTAATAAGACAATGATTCCAACGAGGTTTATCAAAAAATACATTTTGGTTTTGCTCCTTCTGATTATCTAGGATGAGTAACATTAAAATACTTTTCTCAAAAAATAAAAGGGAAGAATACATACCTGATATTAGCTACATTTGTCTAATAAAACAAAGAAACCCAAAAACTACTATCCTCTTCCGTGAGTAGATAATAGTTCCTGGGTTTCTGCACAAAGTCAGACTCTTAACACATATACGTAAGAGAATGAAACACCAATACATATCACTGCTCATAGTCGAAACCTTTATGGGGCTCGGTAGAAACTTGCAGGCCATATCCCTGCGATTATATGAGAGAAAAATTATTAATTTTTTAATGTTTGGGTTGAATTATAGCAAAATATTAAAAATTAATAAATAAGTTTAATTAATTATAGTGATATTTTGCATTGCATCCCCTTACATTTCTTCATTGCTTTCTCTTAGATTCTCTGTTAAAGTTTAGATAGTTAATATTTAGACATCTAATTATTAAGTGTAAAGATATTTTTTCAGTTATGGGAGGCTTTTAAAATGGGAAAATTAGATAATAAAGTAGCGATTATCACGGGTGGTGCTTCTGGTATTGGAGAGTCCATGGTGGATCTTTTCGTACAAGAAGGTGCAATCGTCATTGCTGCAGATATCAATGAGGCAGCGCTGGAAAAAGCAAGCCAAAAAGAAAATGTATATGGATTGAAATTAAATGTTGCTTCTGATGAAAGTTGGAAAGAACTAGCTAAAGAAGTAAATGAACGCTTTGGCAAAATTGATATCCTTGTTAATAATGCGGGGATCTCTTCTGAGAAACCTTTCTCCGAAATCAACGAAGAAGACTGGCAAAAAATGCTTTCCATTAATGGCTTTGGACCATTCGCAGGTATGAAACATGTAACTCCTTACATGGCTGCTCAAAAGAAAGGTTCAATTATTAACATTTCTTCTTACACGGCACTCATCGGTCAAGGATTTAACCATTATTCCGCATCCAAAGGTTCAGTACGGGCTCTATCTAAAGCAGCAGCTACGACTTTCGGACGTCAAGGAATTCGCGTAAACGCGCTGTTCCCAGGAATCATTGAAACACCAATGACGAAAAACTTGAGTACTTCAAAAGATTTGCTCGATCGTTTGGTACAAGCAACTCCGTTGCAACGTTTAGGACAACCTAGCGACATTGCACAAGCGGCTCTGTTCTTGGCTTCTGATGATTCCTCCTACATTACAGGATCTGAAATCGTTATTGACGGTGGATTCTCTGCTCAATAATATAGTAACCAGTGTGACAGCTCTTAAATTCTTATTTAAGAGCTGTCATGATATATCCGAGGAGGCTTTTATGGAAAGACAACCCTTTTTTGAACTTATTCATAATATGGATAAGGTTACGAATCAACTGATTATCCAATGGAATAAAACATTTAACGAAGACCTCGGTATTTCACAGATTATTGTGCTCGGGCATTTGAAAATGAATGGAAAAAGTCGGCCATCTGATATTGCAAAAACATTAGGACTTACACCTCCTACACTAAGTTATTTATCGGATAAACTAGTAAAGAGAAAGTTCGCCACCAGATTGACACACGAGGGCGATCGTCGAGTGATTTATTTGGATATTACAGACGAAGGTGTAGATGTCTTGAATAGAGCAACACAAGCCGGTGAGAAACTGCGCATGAATCTATTCGAAAAGTTAACAGAACAAGAACGGGATCAATTAATGAGTCTATATCGAAAGCTAAATAGCGAAGAGTAATGCTATAACCTCAATTTTCCCTCAGTAATAAATTGTAACCTCTTGTAATTCCTTGTATTTCACTTTCCCCTGAAAAATATTTCAGAGAACAATAAAATGACAACGCTTCCCTTTAGTATCCTTCTACTAACATATTTATGAGTTTCTTTAATGCATAGGAATGGTAGGCGTCTTTTTTTGTGATTACTCCAAGATTCCAGTAAAGCGTTGGATTTTCTAATCGTACGATCTTGATATTATCGTTACTTTGTTTATCATAAATCGATTTAGGAAGCAGGGTGATGCCTAGCTGAGAAGATACAAGTTCAATAATTAAGTCCCACTGTGAACTTCGGTATGAGACTTTAGGAGTGAATCCTTCCTTTTGACAGGCCTGAATAATGTAATCGTGTAAAGTAAAGTCTTTTTTGAATAAAATGAATTTCTCTTCAGCTAACTCATTCAAAGAAATGGATGTTCTATGAGATAGTTTGTGATCCTTATGGAGAAATACATAGAATTCATCTTGAATAAACGGATAGATATGAAATTTCTCTTCATTCGCCGGCAATACAATAATCCCCACATCAATCTGCGCATCTTCGATAAGTCGCTCTATAAGCTTTGCTCCATGTTCAAATAACTCTAGAGAAACATTTGGGTAACGCTTCGTAAAAATCTTTGCAATTTCCGGAAAAAATAAGGTGCCAATCAGCGGCGGTACCCCGATCTTGATATCACCGACAGCAATATTTCTAAGATCGTCTAGAAGGACATTTAACTCAGATAATGCAGAAAACGCCTTCTGACTTTGCTGGTATACAATTTGTCCTGCATCTGTCAGATATAAGTGTCTAGTCGAACGGTCAAAAAGTCCCACACCGAGTTCTTTTTCAAGTTTTTTGACCGCTTTACTTAAAGAAGGCTGGGTTAAGTATGAGTGCTCGGCGGCACTCGTAAAGCTTTTATATTTAGCAACTTCCATAAATGATTTTAGATCTCTTAATTCCATGTTGTAGTAACTCCTATTTATTCGATATTGGAATACTTTTTATTCAATTTATTCATTTTACAAATGATAGTTCTGGATGTAAACTTACTTTAAGTTACCTGGTTACATTTAATAAGATGGTTACAGTATAGTACATAACACATAAAATCGGGTAACAAATAAAGGTTTATATTCCAATTGAAAAAAAGGTGAATTCAAATGTTAAGTATTGTTGTTGGTTTAATCCTGTTGATGGCTTTAGCCTATCTAGGATGGTCCATTATTTGGGTAGCTCCCATAGCTGCCGGAGTCGTAGCATTAATGAGTGGGTTAGATGTATTAGATGCATATACAGGAACCTATATGGGTGGATTGGTTGGATTCGTACAAAGTTGGTTCCCGATTTTCCTATTGGGGGCAATCTTCGGGAAGTTGATGGAGGAAACAGGGGCTGCTAAAGCGGTTGCTCAAAAAGTAACCCAATTAATTGGGAAAAAGAGAGCCATTCTTGGTGTACTCATCGCTTCCGCTTTATTAACCTATGGTGGAGTTAGCTTGTTCGTCGTTGTTTTTGCAGTCTACCCGATTGCTCTTGAACTGTTCCGTGAAGCGAATGTGACGAGAAGGTTACTTGTTCCGACTTTTGCTCTTGGAGCTTTTACCTTCACAATGACATCCATGCCGGGAACACCACAAATTCAAAACTTGATCCCTATGGATTATTTTCATACGACGCCTACCGCAGGGCCGATCATTGGTATAGTCACTACATTAATCATGGCCGGTGGCGGATATTCCTGGCTGGCATTCCGAGAAAAAAAACTTTCCGCTAAGGGTGAAGGGTTCACTGAACCTAGTGTAGCTGTATCAAACGAGAAGAAAGAAAATGAAAAGACGCCAAATTGGCTGTTATCGTTGGTTCCTCTTTTTGTAGTTGTTATACTACTGAACGTTGTTAAATTGGAGCCTGTATATGCTTTAATACTGGGTGTCCTAAGCATCATGCTTATTAATATAAAGGATTATAAAAAGTTTGTGTTCTCCATTAATGAGGGCGCAAAAGGCTCTGTAATGGCTATTTTAAACACAAGTGCAGCTGTTGGTTTTGGAGCAGTTATTGCAATCGTACCTGCATTTGACAGCATTACGAATTGGCTCCTTAATGTTTCAGACAATCCATTGATTGCTCAATCTCTCGCTGTTCAAATTATGTCTATTATCACAGGTTCTGCTTCTGGCGGGATGGGCATTGCACTAGGTACAATGGGCGATACGTTTTATAATCTTTCGCAAATAACAGGTATTAGCCCGGATGTATTCCATAGAATGGCTGCCGTTGCTTCAGGGGCGTCCATACTACCTAATAACGGGGCTCTACTAACACTTGTTGCGGTTACAGGCTTGTCTCATAAAGAAACATACAAAGACGTATTTATGGTAGCTGTATTAATACCTACTATTGCAGTCATCGTCGGAATTATCCTTGGCGGAATGGGAATTGTTTAACATTTTCCTACCGCTGATCAATATATTGTTGATTGTTAGTCGCTAATTGGATTTATGGAAAA
Source organism: Paenibacillus sp. Marseille-Q7038 (assembly GCF_965111595.1). Lineage (NCBI taxonomy): Bacteria > Bacillati > Bacillota > Bacilli > Caryophanales > Paenibacillaceae > Paenibacillus > Paenibacillus sp. Marseille-Q7038. Next base: position 511,764 of record NZ_CBCOOM010000002.1, read on the forward strand.
TGCTCATTTAAGAAGGACACCAAAAATACTATTAAAATTACATGGAGGTTTTTTATTATGGTTAAGAATAAAGTTGCTATTATTACAGGTTCTGCTCGAGGAATTGGATTTGAAATCGGGAAATACTTTGCTGCAGATGGAGCGAAAGTTGTACTCTCAGACATTAATAACGAGGTGCTGCAAGAATCAGCTGAGTCCTTAAGACAACTAGGCTATGAAGTAATCGGCATCAAAGCAGATGTAACGAATGAAGAAGAACTTCAAAATCTAATCACTGAAACAAAAAACACGTATGGTCGTGTGGATATCGTGATTAACAATGCTGGTCTACAGCATGTAGCACCGATCGAGGAATTCCCAACAGCGAAGTTTGAATTGATGCAAAAAATCATGCTCACCGCTCCATTTATTTTGACGAAAAACGTCTTCCCTATTATGAAAGAACAAGGTTTTGGACGTATTATCAACATCGCTTCGATTAATGGTCTCATTGGATTTGCAGGTAAAGCAGCTTATAACAGTGCCAAGCACGGGGTTATTGGTTTGACAAAAGTGGCAGCATTGGAAGGTGCTGAGCATGGTATTACCGTCAACGCAATTGCACCAGGATATGTCGATACTCCACTTGTTCGTGGACAGATGGCTGATCTAGCTAAAACGCGTAATGTACCTCTTGAGGATGTACTAGCAGAAGTGCTCCTTCCTCTAGTTCCGCAAAAACGTCTACTGGATGTTAGTGAAATTGCAGATTATGCTTTGTTCTTGGCAAGTGATAAGGCGAAGAGTGTTACAGGTCAAGCAGTAGTTATTGATGGTGGTTATACTGTTCAATAATAAAGGGTAAAAATAGAAGATAGACCATAGATTATAAGGGGAACCTTTCTGTCAATTGAAAGCTATTGATAGAAGGTTCCCTTTTGTTTTTTTACCATATTGTTACGGTTTCGGTAGGATGATAAGGGATATATGTCCTTTCGAATTCTTTGGTGAATTGGCAAATAGGAAGAAGTGTATGAAAGCGAGGGGATTGGAACATGGCAGGAACTGAAAATTTTGAAGCTCCCGTACCAGTTCATTGGAGCTTTAAAGCCGGTGGGTAAAGAACAGTAGATTATTTGAGTGGTAAGCAAAGAATGGATGGAAAGGGTATACTACAAAACAAGAAGTGTTCTAAAGGCCAAAAGAGGGAGATGAAAATCATGAATAAAAAAGAAACCTCAGATGCAGGCTGGAATTATGACAACAGTTACTCTCGTCTGCCACAAGTTTTCTATACCCAGCAAGATCCTGAACCAGTACGTTCACCACATGTGGTTGTATTTAATGAGGAATTAGCAAAGTCACTTGGACTAAGTGGACAAGTGCTGAATAGTGACCAAGGTGCAAAAATACTCGCAGGTAATGAAATCCCAGAGGGAGCTTACCCGCTCGCCCAAGCTTATGCAGGTCATCAGTTTGGGTATTTCAATATGCTTGGTGATGGACGAGCTGTGCTCATCGGTGAACAGGTTACGCCATCGGGGGAGAGGTTTGATATCCAGCTGAAGGGCTCAGGCAGAACGCCTTATTCAAGGCAGGGAGACGGGCGCGCATCGCTTGGACCTATGCTGCGTGAGTATATCATTAGCGAAGCGATGCATGGTCTTGGAATCCCAACAACCCGTAGTCTTGCCGTAGTGAAGACAGGCGAGCTGATTATTCGTGAAACCTATCTTCCGGGTGCTATTCTGACCAGAGTAGCAGTAAGCCATCTGCGTGTAGGAACATTTCAGTATGCTGCCCATTGGGGGACAAAAGAAGATGTAAAAGCCTTGGCCGACTACACGTTACAAAGACATTTCCCAGATGCCGCTGATGCAGAGAACCCGTATCTCCGTCTGCTTCAGGAAGTAATTCAACGACAGGCCCTTCTTATAAGTAAATGGCAGTTAGTTGGCTTTATTCATGGAGTGATGAATACCGATAATATGACAATCAGCGGAGAGACCATTGATTATGGCCCTTGTGCATTCTTGGATGATTATGACCCGGCAACGGTATTTAGTTCCATTGATCGAGAAGGACGGTATGCATATGGGAATCAACCAAGTATCGCGGGGTGGAATCTTGCAAGATTAGCAGAAACTTTAATCCCTCTGCTTCATGAGGACACGGAGCAGGCGGTGAGTTTAGCGCAGGATGTAATCGCTGAGTTTCCTAAGTTATATCGTCGTCACTGGCTGGCAGGAATGAGAGCAAAACTAGGGATGTATACGGAAGAGCAGGAGGATGAAACTCTGATCGAAGATCTGCTTACGATGATGTACAAGCAAGATGCCGATTACACCAACACATTCCGTTCCCTAACTTTGCAGCAGCCAGAAGATGTGGCAATGTACGGAAGTGACGAATTTAATTCTTGGTTTGAGCAGTGGCAGGCAAGACTAGGCAGACAGCCCGAAGAGAAGAGTGAAGCGTATGAGCTGATGCGCCGCAGTAACCCTGCCGTGATCCCTCGTAACCACCGGGTTGAAGCTGCTCTAGAGGCAGCAGTAAATCAGGCAGACTATAGCGTGATGGAGCAGCTGCTAGATGTTCTTAAAGAGCCTTATGCATATACAGCTGAACAAGCTGAATTTGCTGCACTTCCGCCAAAATCAGCCGTTCCTTACCGAACCTATTGCGGGACTTAACGATAAACAGGAAGACAGTACGATCATCATATAAAAATTAAGGAAGGACAGGATATGTGACCCGCATGTTATTTGGGAATGTATCCTGTTTTGCTGTAGAATTCGTGAGAGAAGGAAAAAAAGAGTATGATAAAGTAAGAAGAAAGATGCATGACACAAAGCAATAAATTACGGGTAGAGAGCAGGATAAAATGGAAATGATAGAGAACAAAAAACAACGTTACCGCTTTAGCGAAGCACCAATATGGGACTTGTCGCGAGCTTACTATGAAGAAAAGGGAATGAAGGCATGGAATAATGACCAAGTTCCTCAATATATAACGAGTAATCCAATGATCGCTACAGCTTATGCAGAAATGATATTTGGTTTTCTCCAAGATCGGGCCGGTCAAGGGCATAGCACAGAGCCGGTTACGATCGTTGAGCTGGGGGCAGGAGCAGGTCGCCTTGCTTACCATGTACTTCTTGAGTTGTATAAACTCAGGGATTATGCGGGAATATCGCTGCCGCCATTCCGCTATGTGATGACGGATCTTGCGATGAGTAATGTGCTTGCATGGAAGGAGCATCCGGCTCTGCTATCTTTTATTCAGGAGGGTGTACTTGATTTTGCAAAATTTGATGCCGTTCAGGACACGGAATTAGACCTAGTGATGGCAGGCATCACCATCAGTAAAGGAGATGTAAAACAACCGATATTGGTTGTGGCCAACTACTTCTTCTGCGGAATCCCTCAGGAATTACTTTATATTCAAGACGGAAAAATATATGAAGCTGATGTTTTTGTGGAATATCCTGAACATATGGATTCACTGAAACCGTCTGAAGTACTAGATCAAATATCTTTGCGTTATGAACATAGGAGAGCACCTGAGTATGAGCAGGAAGCTTACCCATATCGTGAAGTCATTGCCGTTTATCAAGAGGAATTAGAAGGATCGCATATCTTATTTCCTGCTGCGGGGCTCACTTGTTTAGAACGTTTGAATCAGTTGTCACAGGAAGGATTTGTATTAATTACGGCCGATAAAGGGGAGCATTTACTCGACTACTGGAGGTTCTCAGAACCGCCAGAACTCATTATGCACGGAAGTTTTTCACTAACGGCTAATTATCATGCACTTCAGCAAGTTTTTGAACAAAGAGGAGCCGAGGCATTATTCTCTCCACACCACTATCGTAATATAAATGTGGGCTGTATCCTCCAGCTGGATAATCCAAAGGGATATCCGAGTACAAGACTGGCTTATCGCCGATTTATTGAGCGGTTTGGTCCAGATGAATTTTATAGCATGAAAGAATGGGTCGATCAAAGAATAGACAGCATGGGATTGCAGCAAATTTTAAGTTTCTGGCGTCTCGGCGGATATGATGCAGAATTCTTCATTCAGAGCGCAAAACAGATCAGCAGTCTGCTGCCTGAGGCAAGAGATGAAGAACTGTTAGACATCAATAGAGGTATTGAGATCATGTGGTCATCGTACTATGTGATGGAACAGCGCTATGACTTAGCGCTGGATGCAGGATTAGTATTGTTTGAGATGGAGATGTATGAAGAGTCTAAACATTACTTAGAAATATCGATTCAATTAAGCGAAGATGAGGATGAGATCGTATCCACCGTCTTCTATTGTTTAGCCATTTGCTGCTTTGAGTTAGAAATGATTGAGGAAGCACTTCATTACCTGAGAAAACTGTTAGAACTTGAACCCGATCATGAAGAAGCTTTAGCCTTATTGCAAGGGTTTGAACAATAGATTTTTCAAAAGACAGGTCCTTTTTGGATCTGTCTTTTGCTATTTAAAAGGGTATATTTTACATCCGGCGAAATGTATATAAATAAAGAGGAAAGTTTAGGAGGATATATACATGGAAACGCTAGGCAAACTAGAATTACATCCCTTATCTGAGATCAAAAATTTGAAAATACACGGTAGAACGACAGGACGGCTCTCTCCACTCCCATTATTCTGGACAGGAAGTGCAGTTGAATTCAATGTAAAAGGTTCTGAGCTATGGGTGGAAGTAGAAGCAGATTACGATACATATGAGCCTTGGATCAGCATCTTGATTAACTCGGTTCCTGTAAGCAGGCAAATGATAACGGCGGGAAGAAGCTTTATTTGTGTGTTTAGAGGAATGAATAAAGATGTTATTAAAAATGTGCGCATAGTGAGAGACATGCAAGCAATGAGTGGAGATCCCGGTAATTCATTGCAGATTCACGCCGTGAAGTCGGACGGGGATTTTCTTCCTGTGGAAGAGAAACCGTACAAAATAGAATTTATTGGGGACAGTATTACATCTGGAGAAGGAGCTATTGGTGCGAAAACCGAAGAGGATTGGATCCCTATGTGGTGCAGTGCAATTCACAATTACAGCACGATGACCGCTAGTAGGTTACATGCGGATTACCGAATTCTCTCTCAAAGCGGTTGGGGCGTTCTTACAAGTTGGGATAACAATCCCCGTGCAAATATGCCCGATTATTATGAGAAAGTATGCGGTATTCTCACAGGAAAGAAAAATGAAGCTTTAGGGGCATTTGAGGAAAATGATTTTGAGTCATGGCAGCCGGATGTTGTGGTGGTGAATCTCGGGACGAACGATGGAGGAGCCTTTTACTCTCCAGAATGGAAGGATGAAGGAACAGGGGAAATCTATAAACAACGATTGCATGAGGATGGTTCTTATCACGAGAAAGATCTACAAACCTTTGAGGATGCAGTCGTGCGTTTTCTCATGAAGATTAGAAAACATAACAAACAGGCAAAGATCGTCTGGGCTTACGGGATGTTAGGAATACCCATGATGCCATCCATATACCGAGCGGTTGATGCATACAAGCAGAAAACAGGAGATAAGAGCGTTTCTGTATTCCAACTGCCAAATATGACAGAACAAACAACGGGTGCTCGAAGCCATCCAGGGGCAGCAGCCCATGAAAAAGCGGCTGAAGAGTTATCCGCTTATATTCGAGATCTTTTATAAAAGAGCCAGATTAAAAAGCATCCGCGCAGATGCTTTTTTTGATTGTAATAAATTGGATGTCCAAAATGGTACGCAAATTATAGTCAGCAGGTTCGGCTTTACTTATAATAGTAAATTAGCGTATTGTGCTAATTAAATCCAAAAACCTTACAACTGCTATCTTTTATAGTAAAAGTTAGAAAGAGAGGTACCGTTTGTTTCAGATTTTGCTGCTTAATTTCTTGTTTTTACTCTTTCCAGTCCTCTTATTTTTGATCTTTTTTGAGAATAGGCCTTTTTGTAACAGCCGAAACGTTTTTGTAGTTCTCTCGGCAGTAACCATGTGCCTTTGTATGATCATGCCGATTCGCTTAGAAGCCGGGTTTATTTTTGATTTACGTTATATTCCTTTTATTATTGTTGCTTTGTTTGGAGGGTACAGGAGTGTTTTCCCTTTATATATACTGCTGAATATTCTTCGTTTCTATGTGGGGGGAGAAGGTACAATCCATTCCTTTCTTCTCTCAACGGCGGTGCTGGTTCTGGTTCCGTTGTTCAGTAAGAGGTTTACGAGATTAGAATCAAAGGGCCGCATAATCGCTGCAACGTTCTTCTCTTTCATGACGATGGGATGTTATCTTATCTCTTTAGCTTGGGTTATTAAGGATTTAGATTACAAGTTCTGGATGCTTGTTGTAAATGCATTGGGGACACATATTGTGGTGATGCTAATCCTTATGATTCTTATCGAGAAAATAATAATGAACATTAAGGGGCGCGACCGAATCCTTTACTCGGAAAAATTAAATGTCGCCAGTGAGCTGGCGGCTAGCGTGTCTCATGAGATAAGAAATCCGCTTACGGTAACCAGTGGGTTCTTGCAATTATTAGCGAGATCTAAAACGATGACAGACCAAGAAAAAAGATATGTTAATCTATCTTTGCTGGAACTGAAACGGGCAGAGAAAATTGTAAGTGACCATCTTTCTTTTGCTAAACCTCAATCGGAAAATATGGTTTATTCCAATATGAAAGAAGAGGTAGATTACACTCACGAAATTATTATGCCGTATGCCTTGTTACATAAGGTGGATGTAAAGCTTACATTTAATAACACATTAAAGGCCTATTATGATCGAAATCAGATCACTCAGTGCCTTATTAATCTATATAAAAATGGGATTGAATCCATGACAGAAAAGGGCGGTGGAACACTTTCCATCGACATATCGGAAAAGAAGCAGAATATTATGGTCCGAATTGAGGACACAGGGATTGGAATGACCCAAGAAGAAATTACGGGCCTGTATAAGCCATATTATTCTACGAAAGAAGAAGGAACTGGCCTGGGTATGCTGATGGTTTACAGTACACTCAATAAAGTGAAGGGTAACATCGAGGTATATAGTGAAAAGGGGAAGGGAACTACATTTCTATTAACGATACCCGCATCAACATCTGAAACATTTGATATGGATAAGAAATAGAAAAAGACGAAAGGAACGCATACAGCGACGCGTTTCTCTCGTCTTTTTTATATGGCTAAGGCTCTATTTATTTCCTTTACGGACTTTCAACTGCTTGCCTTTTATGGTTGTATCCTTCATCATCTCAAGCACCAGCGGTCCTTTGCCATTCAGAATTTCCACATCGGTTACATGATCGTGAATGGTAATAATACCAATATCGTCTGCAGTGATTCCATCGAGTTTCGCAATGGTTCCTACAAAGTCTACAGCTCTGAACTTTTTCTTCTTGCCGCCATTGAAGTTGAGCTTCATGATCTGATCATTTAACAGCTCACGTTTATTCTTCTTAAGTTCTGTACGAACACGTAATTTCTGTTCGAATTCTTCTCTGCGAAGGTCAACGGCTTCTTCGGAAGGAGCTTTGATCTTAGGAATCTCAAACCCAATATAGGCTTCAATATCCGCTAATCGTCTTCCGTCTCTAGGAGTAACGAAGGTAATCGCTTTTCCTGTCTTGCCTGCACGCCCCGTACGTCCTGTACGATGCACATAACTTTCTTTTTCCAGGGGGATGTCGTAGTTAATAACATGCGTGATATTCGTGATATCAATCCCTCTAGCTGCTACATCAGTAGCAATCAGGTAACGGAATTGACCTCTTCTGAAAGCATTCATAACTTCAAAACGTTCTTCTTGTTCCATACCGCCGTGAATCCGGTCGCATGGATATTCGAGCTCTGCAAGTTCTCTGAACAAGGAATCGACATGCTCCTGAGTACGGCAGAAAATAATACAGCTGTCCGGATTCTCAACTACAAGTACATTTTCTAGAAGAGCAAGTTTGTCTCCCTCTTGTACCTGAATAAGGGTATGTTCGATCGTTGATGTAGTAATCCCAGTTGCTTTAATTTCAATTTCGGTAGGACTGTTCATATACTTACGAGATAACTTGGCTACATCTTCTGGGAAAGTAGCAGAGAATAACATCGTAACTCGATCCTTCGGCAATGCCTGAATGATGGACTGAACTTGTTCAATAAAGCCCATGTTCAGCATTTCATCGGCTTCATCAATGACGAGATAAGCAATTCGGTCTAGCGCAAGTGTACCTCGTTCAATATGATCGAGTACGCGTCCAGGCGTACCTACCACCATGTGAGTACGTTGCTTTAATTCGGCCTTTTGCATATGAAACGGATGTTTCCCATAAAGCGGGGTAGCTTTGATCCGTTTGAAGCGACCAATATTCGTGATATCTTCCGTTACCTGTAGGGCAAGTTCGCGAGTTGGTGTCAGAATGAGAGCCTGCGGCTTATTTTCGTTCCATTCTACTTGCTCGCAAAGGGGAATGCCGTATGATGCGGTTTTACCGCTGCCTGTTTGTGATTTGGCTACCAAATCTTTATTTTGAAGTACGACAGGAATTACTTCCGATTGAACCTCTGTTGGCGTTTCATAACCTAAGCTATGAAGTGCTCTTATAATCTCTTCACTTAAAGGGTAATCTGTAAATTGCTTCTGACTCATTCTCAACCTCTTCTGCACTATATTTCATTTCGCATACATCTAGAATTTCGTTTCTAATCTAACGTGTATTTATATAGTATACTCTATTGTTTGATTTCTCTCTAATTCATCGCCACATTTCCTCCTATACAAGAAACAGATCTAGAGTCATATAAACTTTTGATAGGTGTAGTCCTTACGAATTAAAGATACGGGGACGAAAAAGAAATTACTTGCCTATTTTCAATCAAATTTAATGTTAATTACCTATATGTAAATCATACGATCCGTTCCGATAATAAAAGAGAACAGCAAACCTATGGAAACATGGGGACGCAAAGCCATAGGGACTACGGTTAGGAAACTACTGTCAGCCAGCTGCCAAAGAGTGTATTTCGCTTTTTGATATAAGATTGTATATGAATACAGAATTAATTTCTTATACTTTTTTGGATGCGTACAAGTTGCTCTTTAAGGGTAGCTTTTTTTGTGCGAATTTTGTGGGTTGGAGAAGTACATATATCACATCAGGAGGAAGAGTATGAAGAAAATAATAGTAATCGCTACATCAGCGGCAATGCTTCTCAGTGTGTTAAGTGAAACCAGTTATGTTATGGCAAGTGAAATGAAAAATTCCAAACTAGCAAAAATTGTAGCACAAAATGAGGTTGGTTTGGTAAGCAAAGCAGCCGTAATTCCTTTTGATTTATATGGACAAGAGGTCTTACCTACGTACAACAGTGTTTATAAAATGGATAATGCAAATATTACATCGATCACAAGTAATGGCGGTAACTACCCTGGTTCTCAAATTAATAAAGCCATTGATGGAGATATGAGTACTCAATGGGAAACCGGAAAGCCGAACAGTACAACGTTTACGAATGAGGTTGTATTTCAGCTAGATGAAATGACTACGTTAAATCGGATCGTGTATGCAGCTAGACAGGATAGCGCGAAAGGTAAAGGATTTGCACAAGAGTTTGAGATTTATGGATCGACTACAAACGAAGGCAGCAATTTCACATTAGTAACTACAGGGGAATACATAGGTTCGACAGGAAATGTTGTAGAAATTAAATTGGCCCCAACTTCGTTTAAGAGAATCAAATTTGTATTCAAAAAAGCAAATCAAAATTGGGCAAGTGCGGCTGAATTTTCTTTTTACAAAGAAGATCAGGTCAGAGATATCATGCATAATATTTTCACCGATGGAACGATGAGTGGGGTTATACCAGAGTATAACCAAATAGACAAACTGATTGCGCTGGAACAAGAAGCAAAAGGGCATCCGTTGTATGCTACTTATAAAGATCAGCTGGACCTGGCTAAAAAGCTGGTTAGCGGTGAAGTGGATTTGCAAGGGACATTGATAAAAGCCGAACAGCGCGGAGATATGAGAAAGCATGCACAGCAAAACCTGCGTATGAATTTCGGAACGAACAATCAGCCTACAGGTTTTGTTGCTAAGCCAGGCAGTACAATTACTGTTTATGTAGACGCGCCAAGCGGTAAAGTTCCTTCTCTAACCTTTACACAACAAGAAGGTTCATGGAATAGATGGTCGAGCAGCATATCGCTTAAACCTGGAAAGAACGTAATTACGGTGCCAACCATTTCACAAGATAGCTATAATCATGGAGTTGTTAAAGGCGGTACTATTTATCTTCAAAACCCATATACACCTGAAGAGCAGGGAGAAGCTCCGGTACTTCGTTTCGAAGGTGTAAAAAAGATTCCGATGATGACTTTGGATACAAAACCGGAACAGTTTAAAGAAGAGTTGATCGCATATAAAAAGAAAATAGATGAGGATGTAGCAGCTCATTCTAATGTGGCTGAACGCGAAGTAGTCGATGTTGTGGAAATGGTCAGCGACCATGTGATTTTTACAGGGACAGCTTCTGAGGCTTATAACCAGTTTATTACTAAAGGCAAAAATCCAATGGATACAGTTACTGGCTATGACGTATGGATGAAACAGATTTTCAAACATTACGGGCTAGATGGAAGCAGTGAGACGAACGATCCAATACGGATGCGTGAAAATATCCGTCTGATGCAGCCGTATGGTGCGATGTACGCAGCAGGGGATCATACGGGAATTCAAAATGGTACCGTTGCAACGATGCTGGCTGATTTTAGTAAGGTTGCTCCAGGATGGGGACTTAACCATGAAATCGGACACCGTCTTGCGATTGGAGAACGGGAGTACGGGGAAGTTACGAACAATATGGTATCCATGTTGATGTCAGTTGAAGCTCACAATATGAACAACAGCAATGCAATTGATAATCGCATTCCGTTTGAAACCATTTACAAATATGTTATTGAAGAAAATAAAGTTGTGATGAATGAACAAGGACTTGCTGCACAGCTCGGCGCTTACTGGCAATTGGAGCTTGCTCATCCAGGATACTGGACCCAACTGTCCAAGATGTACCGGGAACGGAAGGTTTCTCTTATAAACGGAGATATTTCGAAACAACAGTATTATGTAGAATTTTCTTCTGAACTCCTGGGCTATGACTTAAGCAGTTATTTTGCTAGACATGGCTTCACGGTAACAGATGAGACTAGAGAAAAAACAGCGAAATATCCAGAACCTAAGAAACTTTGGTACTTAAATAATTCCGTTCTTTATTATGAAGGTATAGGAATTGAAGATAAAGAGGTATCCGGGTCAGTAGAGGTCAATATTGCTGGTAATGCTACAGCAAAGACGAATACATTACACATGCGCATAGATGAGAGATATCAGAATGATATTTTAGGTTATGAAATTTATAGAGATGATATCCTGGTTGGTTTCACAAGCACAAGTCAATTTGTTGATTCAAGTGTAGATACAAGCGTCAACCATACCTATCAGATTATTGTATATGATAAAAAATTGAACCCATTAAACCCGGTTGAGGTAAAAGCGTTCAAACCTTCACTCTCGGTAGAAGATCAAGTAACCTTGAAATTAAACCAAACTTTTGATCCTATGGATTATGTAATAGCAGCAAACTATCAAGGAAAAGAGATAACAAGTGAAGTCGTTGTTAAATCGAGCGATGTCGATGTTACGAATAAAGGAAGCTATAAAGTTGTGTACGAAGTTCAAAGCGAAGGAACGACTTTGACGAAAACAGCAAATGTCATCGTAACGAGTAACTTCGAGTATGCTTCTGATCTGACTGCTGCTTCGGCAAAAGTGGGCTTTGGTCCGTTTAAGAAGGATACCGCACCTGATGGTAGCCCAATAACTCTTCTTAGACAAGGGCTTGCAGCGACATACACAAAAGGGATTGGGATACATGCTAACTCTGAAGTGATATACGATATTGAAGGCAAAGGGTATGACTTTTTCGAAAGTTACATTGGTATTGATTACGCTACAGATAGAACTAGGGCTTCGGCTTCATTTGAAGTTTATGTAGATGGTGAGAAGAAATATTCTAGTGATGTCATCAAAGTGAACTCGGAACATGAATTCATAAAAGTGCCGGTTACAGGGGCGAAAAAAGTTACATTTGTGACAACCGATGCAGGTGATAACAATACACAGGATCATACCGTATGGGCTGATGCTAAATTCACGACAGCTTCCAGTGCACCTGAACTTTCAATACCTAAATCCGTATCTACCAAAGTAGGCCAAGAAATGGTGATTCGTGCAGATTATTCGGCTGTTGATGCAGAAGATGGCGATATAACTTCCGAGGTCATCGTTACGGGAGAAGATAAAGTTAATTTTAGTAGAGCGGGAGAATACCTCATTACATACACGGTAACAGATCGTGATGGCAATATGACCACGAAGACAAGAACGATAGCAGTTGTGGACATGGAAGATTATACGTATTTAACGGATGATGAATGGAGTTCCACGCAGAATAGTTATACGGCACCGCTGAAAGATATCTCGATTAGTGCGAAGACGTTAAGATTGACGGATGAGAACAATCGCGAAGTTTCCTACGTAAGAGGGATTGGTGCACACTCTAATTCTACTATTGTGTATGATCTAACGGACAAGAATTTCGATTATTTCACCTCTTTTGTCGGGGTGGATCGTCAGATGTACGGTTCTGTAGGTTCTGTCAGCTTCGAGGTGATTGTAGATGGAGAGAAGAAATTTGATAGCGGGCTGATGAATTCAAAAGATCCGCAAAAATTTGCCCAAGTTGATATCAACGGAGCAAAAGAACTTAAGTTAGTTGTTACCGATGGTGGGAATGGAAATGGGTCTGACCACGCTACGTGGGGAGATACGAAACTTTATTTTGCTAATGCTGGTCGTTTGTTTACGGTTGAGCTTGAAGAAGCAATTCAAGAAGCAAAAGCAATGGTTTTAGATGGATACACTTCGGAAAGTCTAGAGATAATCACATCCAGCGTAGCAAGAGCAGAAGAAGTTCTCGCTAATCCGGAGGTTACTCAAAATGAAGTTGAAGCAGCAGTAGCAGCTTTGAAGAGTGCAAAAGAAGGATTAACAAAAATAGATCTTACTCAAGTGATTCTTGTAAAAGACAGCTATTTAAGTGACACGATTAAGCAAACATTGGGTGTTACCGGGGAATTAACACTAGGAGATATGTATAATCTTACTTCATTAATCTGTGAGCCTGGGGGAAGAGACCGAGTTCGTTCTCTTGAAGGGTTAGAGTATGCCGTAAATCTAGAGACCCTTACGATCAGTGGAAATGAAGTCACAGATTTCTCACCACTTGGTGGGTTAACAAAGTTGAATAACTTCATTGCAGATCCTCAATATGTAGAGGTATCACAATTAAAAGGACCTATTGTCGAGGTAGACAACCTTGTTACAGGTACAGATGGCAATAAAGTGATACCTGACACAGCGGCGATTCGGAACAATAGAACGTTTAAAGAGACGGTGCTTGATATCAATGAATGGGCGGGAACCCCTGATAAATTCACCTTTGATCTAACGAATGAAGAGAAGGGTTACTATACGTTGGTAATGGGCTACAACGTTGAAGGCAGCCTGGTACAATTAATTTATATTATTGATCATCGTAATTAGGTGATTTAAAAACAAGAGCATCCTGCCGGATGCTCTTGTTTTTGCCGTATTTACGCAAGTGGTTTGATTTCGGCAGTTTGATCTAGTTCTAATGGCAAGAAGGCATATACTCCTTCTTTGCGAATCATACATTTTCGTACAGGAATAGATCGCTTGAATATAGGGCCGTCTATTACCGTGGTATGAAATTCTCCACCTTCCCCACACGGATCAATACCGCGGGCCTCCAGTTCTTTTATGTAGTCATGGGTTAAGGTTCTTCCTAAATCCTCTTCCCGCATGCCTAAAGATAAATTGACGGTGACTACAATCGTAGTAAAGCCAAGGTCAATAAATTCTTTTACTGCTTCCCGGTGATCCATTTCCCATAGTGGCATTCCAAGCCCTAAACCTGCGTTTTGCGACACCTTTTCATGCCAACAACCATGAGCGGGCACATCTAAATCTCCCGTGACTAGTACTTCTGCTCCTTGATTCTTCGCTTGTGTAAGGAGTCCCATAAATACAGCTTCGTACTCTTCCCAGCTTGCAGCAGCTGTAAATACCGGCAGTCCGATCGAGTCAGCTTGCGCTTGAATAAGCTCGGGAGGCATGCCGTGGGATCGAGATCTTTTTCCTTCCTCTTCTAACATGACAATCAGCCCAACTGCTCTACCTGTCTGCATCCCTTTATATAGAGCTAGAACGCTGTCTTTACCACCGCTAAATGAGGCAATAAAGGGGCGACCTGCTGCGCCGTTTTTCCAATCTTTCATTTGTTCCACCGTTCTTGTCCTCTCTTGGTTTCTATTCTATGTGCTTCATTCTATCACGTTACAGCAAGTGGCCTTGAGAATAACGTAATTGAAGATGAACTTACATAAAGTCATAGAAATATCGAATGAAGTGAAATAAGACCGGTGAGGTATAGGTTAAGCTATCAACCCTGCTTAGATAGCTTTTTCTTAAGCGCTTTATGCGATAGTAGGTGCTCGCCTAAATTTGTTTTTGGAAATACAAATTGACCGAAGTGTTTATCTTGGCGTGTACTAATTACGAAGAAATCAGTGGGATCGCAAACATCATAGGGGGGCTGGATTGACTGGTTACCCATTCTCTCCCATAACGTTTTTTCTCCTTATATTGAAAATATTGTAAATGTATAAATAGAGTGTTAAAATTAAATGAAGCAGTATGATTTAAGTAACCTAATTCAATTTAAAAGAGGCTATATATGAGTAACAACAATATTAAAGTAGGCGTCTCAAACAAAGAGGGACAATTAGGATTTTTATTTACTAAAGGCGGACTTCGTGAAGGCGCAGGTAGAAAAAGTATAGGAGTGACGAAGAAGGTATCGCTGACTTTAACTGAGGAAATGTGGGAGCAGTTTGAAAAACATTGTACAGACAATAAAATGTCTCGATCCGAAGCAATTCGCACAATGATGGAACAATATTTTTTATCAAAAAAATAATTTGGTTAGAGAGGTATAGGTGAAGAGTGTGCTCCTAGAAATAGGAAGAGATGAATTGTACCAGGCACTTCAACATGTCTTAAAAGCTGTATCTCATCATGCCATGCCGATACTCTCAGGTATACACCTTGATGCAACTAAAAAAGGTCTCATTTTTACAGCAAGCAATTTGAGTTTATCGATTGAGTATACTGTTTTTGCTGGAGAAGGGGAGCGTAAATGTTCAATACAACAAATAGGCAGTATTATCGTGCCAGCTAAATATTTCTATGAGATTATACGTAAATTAGATTCAGGAAAAGTTATTTTGCAAGCACGTGAAAAATCTACTCTTTTTATCTCTGCTAATAAAGCACATTTTCGTCTAAGTGGAGTGAACTTGTCAGAAGAATTTCCTTTGCTCCTGAATAATGAAAGTCCTAACAGAACCAGGTTCTTTATTAGTAATAAAACTCTCATATTGGCAATAAGACAGATGATGACTGCTACATCAGATGGTTTAACACGTCCCCTCTTAACGGGTGTATTATTTGAATATAACGACAAGATGCTTACATTTACAGCAACGGATAGCATAATACTCGCAACATCGACTGTAAATGTATTTGTGGAGACAAAGCAGAATGCTAGCCAGCGAGTGGTTATTCCTCACAAAAGTCTTAATGAACTGCTAAAAGTAATAAGAGCTACAGATGATGTAACGGAAATTGAAATTAATTCAAACAACATCAACTTTATAACTAGTCAAATAAGACTTCAATCTGTTTTGCTTCAGGGGGAGTACCCCTATATTCAAAATCTAATCCCCCAAATTTTAGAATCAGAGGTTATTCTCTGTACGGCACACCTTGTACAATCCTCTCAGCGAGCTTCTGTACTCGCAAGTGAGCATATGATTCATATATCAGTAAAGGATAAAAAAGTAGAGATCTATTCTAAAACATCCGAAATTGGAGATATGAAGGATGAATTATCAGTTCTTAAGAAAACAGGTAGTGATTTTCAGATATCTTTAAATAGTAAGCTTGTTAATGAGATTTTACGTAACTTGGAGACAGAGAAGATTAGGCTACAGTACTGTGGATATTTAAAACCAATGATCTTTCGACCTGTTGATTCACTCACAAATACTCTTTATCTCCTTCCCCCTATACGATCTTCCAATGTAAATAGTAACCCAATGGTACTGAATCATTCTATGTGAAATGTCCTGAATTACGTCCTTAACAAAATAAGCAGCCCTGAACCAAATCAGAGGCTGCCTTGTTATTACTAGAGTTGTTACTATAGTGTCTTATGGAAGTATATTTCCGGCTGCGCGATAGATTTCATACCATTCCTCACGAGTGATGCGAATATCGGCTGCTTTACAGCAATCTTTTAAACGATCCAGGTTCATGGTTCCAATGACAGGCTGCATTTGTGCAGGATGACGAAGTAACCAGGCAATTGCCATTGTCGTGTTACTTACGGAATATTTCTCTGCAATCTCGTCAATCGTTTGATTTAGTTCAGGGAATTTATCGCTTCCGAGGAACACTCCTTCGAAGAATCCATATTGAAATGGAGACCACGGCTGAATGGTGATATCGTGCAGTCTGCAATAATCAAGTATACTTCCGTCCCGATTGACTGCAGCTTCATTATTCATATTTACGTTTATGCCGCTTGAAATCATTGTTGTGTTTGTGATACTAAGCTGCAGTTGATTCGCAATTAAAGGCTGCTTCACATATTTCTTCAGCAGTTCAATTTGCATCGGATTTTGGTTGGACACACCAAAGTGACGAACTTTACCTGAGCTCTCTAGAAGATCAAAAGCTTCAGCTACCTCTTCTGGTTCAACCAGAGCATCTGGACGATGAAGCAGCAATGTATCTAAATAATCGGTTTTGAGACGTAACAAAATACGGTCAACTGAATCCAAAATATGCTCTTTGGAGAAATCAAACATGCCATTTCGAATGCCGCATTTGGATTGGAGGATGATCTTTTCTCGGATGTCATCATTCATATGAATGGCGTCTGCAAAGATTTCTTCGCATTCTCCACCCCCGTAAATATCTGCGTGATCAAAGAAGTTTGCTCCCTCTTCAAGAGCGGTTTGAACAAAATGTTCAGCACCTGCTTTATCCAGAGAGTTTATACGCATACAGCCTACTGCTATAACGGGTACTTCAAGTGAACTGCTTCCAAGTTTCATCGTTCTCATTCATGTTCCTCCTTTTTATGTAGACAATCTATGCTCTAGCTTGATTTTGACATACAATTGGTATCGTTTTCAAGACGGAATCTATTTTCATATTTCTTAATATCTGAAAGTTATGATATTATATAACGGACCAAGGACCGAAAGGTCTGTCTACGACAAACAAATATCTAATGAATTGAGGAATGAAGATGTCTGATTTGCCTAACTGTCCTAAATGTAATTCTGAATATACGTATGAAGATGGGACTTCGCTAGTATGTCCGGAGTGTTTTCATGAGTGGAACCCAGCTGATATGGAAAGCAATGAAGATACAAGAGTAATTAAAGACTCAAACGGTAACGTGCTAAACGATGGAGATACGGTAACCGTCATTAAAGATCTGAAAGTAAAAGGAAGCTCGTCTGTTATCAAGATCGGTACGAAAGTGAAAAATATCCGCTTGATCGACGGAGATCACGATATTGATTGTAAGATTGATGGATTTGGAGCGATGAAATTAAAGTCAGAGTTTGTTAAAAAGGTATAACAAGCATCGGAAAATAAATAAGAGTAACAAGAGAAAAGAGTCATTCCTTAAAGGAAGGGCTCTTTTACTATGTAGACACGCAAACCATTGAATAAAAAAAGAAATCCCTTGCCAAAACAAAAGTAAACCCTTATATATAGTTATTATAATAAAGTTATTTACTTACGAAATTAAATATATACTTGGAGGGATTAGGATGGAGATCGGCATTAGTACATTTGCAGAAACTTCTCCGGATGTACATACAGGTGAAGTCATCAGTCACGCGCAGCGTTTACGTGAAGTAGTTGAGGAGATTGTGCTTGCAGATGGGGTGGGTCTTGATGTATACGGAGTAGGAGAGCATCATCGAAAAGATTATGCGGCTTCAAGTCCTGCTATGGTACTCGCTGCAGCCGCGGCTCAAACGAACCGCATTCGCTTAACAAGTGCGGTAACGGTATTATCTTCGGCCGATCCGGTACGCGTATTTCAGGATTTTGCTACATTAGATGGAATTTCAAATGGCCGGGCTGAGATTATGGCCGGACGAGGTTCTTTTATTGAATCCTTTCCCTTGTTTGGATATGATCTGAACGATTATGATACGTTGTTTGATGAGAAACTCGATTTGCTATTAAAGTTACGTGAATCCGAAAAAGTAACCTGGAGCGGCACGCATCGTCCAGCGATTAACAATCTTGGCGTATATCCGCGTCCGGTCCAAGATCCGCTGCCCGTATGGATTGGGAGCGGCGGGAATCAGGAGTCCGTCATTCGTGCAGGACTACTCGGTTTGCCGCTTGTACTGGCGATCATCGGGGGCAGGCCTGCTCAGTTTGCGCCGCTGGTTCAGCTATATAAAAAAGCAGCTGCCCATGCTGGTCATGACGCTTCCAAGCTTCCGGTTGCCTCTCATTCTCATGGGTTTGTAGGGGATGATTTGCAGTCTGCAGTGGATACGTTCTTCCTGCCGACACAGCAGAGTATGAACGTGATCGGTAAGGAACGCGGATGGCCTGCTTATACTCGATCAAGTTATGATGCGGCTCGCAGTCTGGAAGGTGCACTTTATGTGGGCGACCCGCAAACGGTGGCTGAAAAAATCATTTATCTACGTAAAAATGTGGGCATTACCCGGTTTATGCTACATGTTCCCCTTGGTACCATGCCGCATACAGATGTGATGCGGGCGATTGAACTGCTGGGTACCCAGGTTGCCCCTATTGTCCATGAAGAAATTGCAAAATGGGAAGCCGCAGGCGGCATCTAAGCTTTTATAATACGGTTAAACCTCGATTTCTCTATAATGGAGAACTTCGAGGTTTTTGGAATTTGTCGATTTTTGTAATTTACTGCTGTTTTTATGGAAGTTTTTGCTATATAATAAGGCATTAGATTTAATACCCGGGCTGGTGAAGATGAGAGTATGAGTATGACAGAAGAGTTGCTAGTTCCCATTATAATGATTCTATTTGGAGGGACACTTAGTGTCTTTTTATGCATTTATGGAAGGCTAACATTCAAGAGTTCTCCAGGAGGCCGTTATTACATTATTTTATCTCTATTAGCCTCTATTTTTTCTTTTGCGTATATTTTTGAACTGGTGAGTACCTCTATAGATCGGATTATGTTCTGGATTAGAATTGAGTATATTCCTCTGGTACTGATTCCGGTATTTACTTTACTCATGTGCATTGATTATGTAGGAATTCAATTGAAACGACCTGTTTTTTATAGTCTTTTTCTTATCCCTGCCATTACCCTATTATTGCAAGCGACAAATGACTCTCACCATTTATATTACACCTCTATGAAGCTGCGCAGTGACAGTCCTTTTCCTATGGCTGAACTAGAGTACGGGTTATGGTTTGGTGTTCATTCCGCTTTTTTATATGGATGTATGATTGCAGGGGTTACGGTTTTACTTCGAGGGCTTCGCGGGGCGCATCGGCCTCAGTTTCGGATTCAAATCCTGGTCATGGTCTTTGGTCTACTTGTTCCGTTAATAGGTGGTTTCCTTTATTTGATGGAGCTGAGTCCATATGGAATCGACCTCGGACCCGTTTTTACAAGTATCTCGTTTATATTTCATGGCATTGCGCTTTTGCGATACCAAATGTTTGATGTCATCCCCATTGCAAGAGATATCGTATTTAGGAATATGGAAGATGGAATTGTGGTGCTTAACGATAAAGAGAGAGTTATTGATTACAACCAGGCAATGTTAGAAATCGTATCTACACTTCATAAAAAAACAATCGGAATGCAGATTAGTGAGGTATTTAGCGGTTATCCTGAACTGATTCCCATTATCGAAGCAGGAAGAGAGCAAGATCAGCAGTTTTTACATAATGGAGTAACTCGTTATTATCATATTCATTTTGCACCTATTCGGAATAAACAAAAAGAGAGAATCGGAACGATCGTATCCTTTGCAAATATAACGGAGCGAGTACTTATGGAAGTAAAGCTGAAAGAACTGGCTGATACCGACAGTTTGACAGGATTGTTCAATAAAAGGGCACTGATGCGGGAATCGGAAAACTACCTGAATATGCTCACTCAATCAGGAGGGTCCTTCTCCATGATTATGTTTGACGTTGATTATTTTAAACAAGTGAATGATAAGATTGGACACGAAGCAGGCGATATTGTTCTAACCCATGTAGCAGAAGCAATTAGATCCAATTTACAGCCAGTACATATGGCAGGCAGGTATGGAGGCGATGAATTCATATTATGTCTGCCCGAGACTTCACTGAACGAGGCTTATGAGGTGGCCGATTCGATAAGAGCTCATATTGCCGAGAAATTTATGCTTGTGAATGGCAAGGAGGTCCGAGTCACGTCCAGTTTTGGAGTAACTCATGTCTGTATTGAGGAGGGAGAATCCCTTCCTCTGATTACACTTATGAGACAGGCCGATGAGGCTCTCTATATGGCCAAGGAAAAAGGGCGGAATTGTGTCCACCCTTACAGCAAGGCTTCCTAATAAAGTGATTTACTACTCTTCCGGCACAATAACCTCAATATGCGAAGGCAAGATGCTGAGTTCGAGCGGAAGAGGGGGTCCATCCTCGCCATCGACGTTAGTATGAAGCTGCTCTGCGGAAGTTACATGAACCTGTTTAGCAGTAAAATAGACGACATCCTTATGTTCTTTCAGGCTTCCAAATAACAAAGATGTACCTACTGTAATCGTGTTAAATACGTTGATATCTTTAATGATAAAGCAGTGGAGGAGGCCGTCATCAACAGATGCTTCGGGAACCATTTTTTCAAAGCCGCCTACAGAGTTTGTGAGTGCAACTAGAAATAAAGGCGACTCGCCGATCCATGTCTCTCCATCATGCATAATGGTAAGAGGGTGTGCGGATGGTTTTATTAATTCTTTGAATCCTTCTTTTATATAGGCAAAAGCACCAAGCTTCGTCTTTTCCTCTGAAGTTACGGAAGATAATGATTCTGCTAAAGAACCTACCGCAATCACATTAGCAAACAAGCGGTCATTCATTTTCCCAATATCGACGGTTTTGACAATGGATGATGTCAGGGTATGAATGGCTTTTTCCGGATCAAGGGGAATGTTCAGAGCACGGGCAAAATCATTCACTGTACCGAGAGGGACAACGCCTAGTGTAGGTCGGTGATCTTGATCGATGAGCCCATTAATCGTCTCATGAAGGGTACCGTCACCGCCAATAGAGACCACAAGATCAAAATAATCCTTGCAGGCTTTTAGACAGAATTTGGTTGCGTCGAGTGGTTTGGCGGTCTCACTTACACTTACTTCATATCCTTTGTCACGCAAAATATCTTCCACTTGGCGGACATACTCCAGCGCCTCTTCTTTTCCGGAGGAAGGATTGATAATAATCATGGCTTGCTTCATAATCCATGGTCTCCTCTATTTTAAGTTTATTTGCAATTTAGTACCTTCTATCCATTACCCAGCAGATAAGCCCATTGAATAGTCAACTTTTGACTAGAGGTTTCAGCACAGCAGGTCCTGTGCTATGATAACAATATATTTTCAGGAAGAATCCAAGGAGTTTACTACCTATGAATAATGAAGTCCAACAATTTAAAGCTGAATTTTTTAAGGCGCTGGCTCATCCTATGCGTATCCGAATACTGGAGGTGCTCAGCGAAGGAGAAAAGACAGTCAACGAAATTCAAACCATTCTTGGATCGGAAGGCTCTGCCGTTTCTCAGCAACTTGCGGTACTCCGCTCTAAAAATGTGGTATCTAGCGTGAAAGAAGGAACTTCTGTTATTTACTCCCTTCGGGATCCTCTTATTAAAGAGTTGTTGTCTGTAGCCAAACAAATCTTTAATAAACAACTAGTCAGTGCGATTTCCATGCTCGAAGATATACGCAAAAATTAACAAGACGCGAAAACGATGGTGTTGTGATTTTTGACGTTGATTTTTTTAGCAGGGCGTCGTATTATACTTCATATATTCAAATAATCAAATATTTAAAGAAAAGAAGGTTATCGGATATGACAGGATGGGGCCGATTCAAAGGCTATAATATGGCTTCTTTGCGTAAGGATATCGTGTCAGGTACAATCGTTGGAATTATTGCCATTCCTTTAGGGATGGCTTTTGCTATTGCATCCGGTGTGAAACCGGAGTATGGGATTTATACGACGATTATTGCCGGGATTCTGATCTCCTTGTTTGGAGGGTCGAAATTTCAGATTGGCGGTCCTACGGGCGCCTTTATCCCGATTCTTTTTGCGATTGGGATGCAGTATGGGTATGAAAACCTGCTCATTGCAGGGATGATGGCGGGTGTCTTGCTGGTACTGATGGGAGTTTTTAAGCTTGGAGTACTCATTAAGTTTATTCCAAGACCGGTTACCATCGGGTTCACAGCAGGGATTGCTGTTATTATTTTTACAGGTCAGATTGGAAATTTCCTAGGTCTCACTGGGATGGAGCGTCATGAAGCTTTTATCGATAATATGAAAGAGATCGGCGCTCACATCTCTACAATAAATATATATAGTATCATCACAGCCGTCGTTTCGTTGGTGGCTATTTTAGTGCTGAAAAAATATGCTCCCAAAGTGCCTGGTTCCCTAGTGGGTCTGGTGCTAGCTACCGTGGTAGCAAGCCTGTTCTTTAAGGGAGAAGTGGCTACGATTGGTTCAGCCTATGGGGCTATTCCGAGTGAACTTCCTAAGTTCCAGTTTCCTCATATTACTTGGGAACGAGTAACCCAGCTCATACAGCCCGCCTTTGTGATTGCAATGCTCGGAGCCATTGAGTCCTTGCTATCCGCGGTCGTCGCCGATGGAATGACCGGAGATAAGCATGACAGTAATAGGGAGCTGATTGGTCAAGGGATTGCGAATATTGCAGCCCCGATGTTTGGAGGGATTGCCGCAACAGGTGCGATAGCAAGAACAGCTACCAATATTAAAAGCGGTGCCGTATCGCCAATATCAGGGATCATTCACGGGATTGTTGTATTCTTAATCCTATTACTGTTTGCACCCTACGCTTCGAATATACCATTAGCAGCCATGGCGCCTGTTTTGATGGTAGTTGCGTGGAATATGAGTGAGCGAAAAGAGTTTGCTCGTCTGTTCAAGACAAAAACGGGAGATTCCCTCGTGCTCGTCATTACCTTTTTGCTTACCGTGTTTGCTGATTTGACGCTTGCGGTTGAGGTAGGTCTTGTGCTCGCAGCCATTTTGTTTGTGAAACAAATGGGTGACACGCATAACGTTTCCAAGGTGCTGCCTGATCCGAAGACAGTCAAAGTAAAACCTCATATGGTGAGCGAACATCATGATTGTCCGCAAATTGGCATTTATACAATGGAAGGACCGTTATTTTTTGGTGCAGCCTATCGGTTTGATGACACCATTCCGATGTCTGCTGCAGAAGAGAAGAAGGTCATCTTGCTTCGGATGGGCAAAGTTCCTTTTATGGATACAACGGCCGAACTCATGTTAGAAACACTTGTCGAGAAAGTGCACTCTGCTGGAGGCAAGCTGCTTATCTCAGGTATTCAGCCACAGCCGTTATCCTTGTTACAGCGGACAGGTCTATACGAGAAGATCGGGGAATCTCACTTCTATGATCATACAGGAGATGCGATTAATGAAGCGTTAACCAGCATAAAGTATGGTACATGTTATGGCTGTCAGCATACCGCTTTCCGTGAGTGCAGTGTGCTTTGCAATAAGGAAATCAAACAAGAAGAGATGAAAGACTCCCTTTTCGATTTAGGAAAAATAAAGCATAGCCCAGCTGCTCATCTGAGCACATCGGCTGAATAAATAGTAAAGCCTGCTCTGACTCTTGTCAGTGCAGGCTTTTTGTGTTGTTGCTCCACTCTTATAAGGTGGCTATAGCGAAGTCCAATCTTTTGGCTCGTCGGTATATACCGAGATCATGATGAGCGCTGTTTCCTCACCGATATTCTTTACTTTGTGCGGAGTGCAGGCATTCCAGCTAAAAGAATCACCTTCGGTTAGCACTACTCCTTCTTCCCCTTGTTCAGCTAAGATTTTCCCCTTCATAACGAGATGAACTTCCTCGCCTTCATGAGCGTGCGGCTTCTCTCCGGTAGAAGAGCCGGGCGGCATTTCAACAATCACCATTCGGACGTGCTTGGTGGTGGCAAGATGAGATACTTTCAGCTCATCAGGCCCGCTTGAGGTCTGCTTCCGCTCTTCCTTGCGAATGATCTGCATTCGTTCTTCTTTTTTGAGAAGTAAATAGGCTAAAGGAACTTCCAGTGCGCCAGCAATATGTTCAAGTGTAGCGATAGAGGGAGAGGTCTTGTTCGTCTCTACCTGACTCATGAAACCTTGAGATAATCCTGTCATTTCACAAATTTGAGCAATGGTAATATTTTTTCGTTTACGTATAGAACGAATGGTAGAGCCAATATCCAACGGTTATTCATCCTTTCATCCCAACCTTATCATTCTTTATAGTTTATCACTTTGTGGGGAGGATCGCACAGTTTTGGGATCATTAAGCAGTCTAAAATATTAGCAATATAAATATAAAATATATATTAACCATATTTTTGTTGACAATATTATAAGCACCCCTGTATTTTATATATAAATAAAAGTTCTGTATTACTAATATTCAGGACGTATTTAGGGGGAAGCATGTTGAAAATGAATATAGTTACTACCATTATGAGGGTTGTGTTCGGTATTTTATTCCTTGCTCATGGGATGGACAAGTTTAATACGGGACTTGGTAATGTAGCCGGATGGTTTGACAGTATTAATATTCCTGGATTTTTGGCATATATCGTTGGGCCTGTAGAACTTATTGGAGGAATTCTGCTGATTCTCGGCTTGTTTACTCGTTATGTGTCCGCTATTTTGTTCGTTATTCTCCTTGGAGCAGTACTTACTGCTAAGCTCTCTGCGGGGCTGCTGAATGGATACGAACTCGATCTCTCGTTCATGCTCATTGCTCTCTATCTGGTAGTTGCAGAAACGACACGCTGGTCTCTTGATCATTTGATTTTCAAAAAAGCGAAAATAAACTAATTCCGTCACTGGCGGGACGATAAGCAATCACCACTGGTAACACAACCAGAGGGAGGTTGCTTTTTTGTTCTAATGAAAGAACGCGAAGTAATCTTTAACTTCCTAAAACCTTAATGAAATATCCTGAAAACGAACTGGTTATTACAATAATTTTCAGAAACAACTTTACATATGTAAAAAATTTCATTATACTTTAGAAAGTAGTTACCTAGAGTAACTAAATTTCGGAGGTTCAAAATGAACGACCATAGAACTTTTTTTCATAAATATTTTTTGCTTTATCGTCCGTTTGTAAGTGAACTCAATCGTATACTTGCTGACTATAAGCTTCATAACGCCCAGTGGTCTATCATGTATTACCTTGATATGTATCAGTCTAGTTTTTCGCTCGTGGAGCTATCCAAACATTTGTATGTGGAGAAACCTACGATTACAAGAACGGTAATGACTCTTCTAAGTCTTGGATATGTGGAGCAGATTCCGGTCAGTGACAAGCGGGAGAAAAGGATTCAGCTATCGCAGAAAGGCAAGGAAGTAGCGTCCGAAATCCGTCTTCTGCTTGATGAGTATGAGAAGAGCATTATGGAGGGTGTTTCGCCGGAGGAACAGAATCTGGTCATTCAGGTGATGGATCTTGTCCGAAACAAAATTATCGAAAAAAGGTGATTGAATTGGAAACTGCAGATACAAAAGAACGATTATGGACGAAAGACTTCCTGATCGTTTTTGGTGTGAACTTTTTATTGTTTTTATGTTTTTATTTGCTTGTCGTTATTATTCCTTCCTATGCTATCGATGAATTTCATGTAAATGATGGCATCGCAGCGTTAGGATCAAGTATTTTTGTGATCGGTGCTCTTATTGGTCGTATTGCAGCGGGAAGATTAATGGAGAATGTAGGCCGTAGACGTATGTTATTTACAGGACTTATTTTCTTTACAATCCTGAGCTTGTGTTACTTTTTTATCAGCAGCATAGCTACTTTGCTCCTTATCCGTTTCTTTCATGGTTTGGCTTTTGCTTTGGCTTCGACGGCCACTGGTACCATCTCTGCTAGCCTTATTCCACACAGCAGAAGAGGGGAAGGAACGGGCTACTATGGAGTAAGTATTATCGTTGCCTCTGCAATTGGACCCTTCCTCGGTGTACTGATCAGTAACAACAGCTCTGTCACGGGAAACTTTATTTTATGTGCTATACTCGCGGTGTTCTCACTGATTGCAGGCTTATTTTTGAACGTACCTACGTTTACTTTGACTGCAGAACAAAAGAATGAAATGAAAGGCTTTAAGATCTCTAATTTTTTCGAGCCAAAAGCAATACCGATTTCGATTACGATTCTATTCATGGGGCTTGCCTATTCTAGTATTCTTTCTTACCTAAAGCTGTACGCTGGACAGATCCATTTGACCGAAGTCGTCAGTTTCTTCTTCATTGTGTACGCCGTTGTCGTTATCCTGACAAGACCTTTCACGGGTAAATGGTTTGATAAACATGGCGTTAATTTTGTAATGTATCCGGCTATAATCTGTTTTATTATTGCACTCATCCTGTTAAGTCAGGTTCATTCAGGAATTATACTGTTGCTGTCTGCGGTATTTGTAGGCCTTGGATACGGCACAACGCAGGCCAGCGCACAGGCATATGCAGTGAAAAAATCTCCTGTACACCGTATGGGACTTGCTACCTCTACATTTTATATCTTCTTAGACCTCGGAATCGGTGTAGGTCCGTTCTTACTCGGCTTCCTGACTCCACTCATTGGATATAGAGGAATGTACATGGTGATGGCGGGACTTCTTGTCGTTTCTTTCTTTGTGTACTACATAATGGTAGGCAGAAAAGAGAAGGCCGAAGCTCAGGATCACACATTAAAAGTTCTAAATTAGTTTTATAAAAACACAAAAATCCGCAAGCTCTGATCATCATGAGCTTGCGGATTTTTTATGAAGCGTATTGATGCAAAAGAGAAAAGTAGCTTAAATACTTACTACAGTGACTCCTTAATTACTTTTTTATAATACAGTACCGACAGAATACCAAAGATAGAATAAAGAACGGTGTAAACCACCATAACCAGAATCATAGGCGTAAGCAGCTCTGTTCCGAAGAAGAACCATCCTGATTTTACGGCAAAATAGCTGTGACACAGTCCGACCACCAGCGGAATTCCAAAGTTAAATAACTGTTTAAACTGAATGCCGCGAAGCAGATTCCCTTGTGTGAACCCAAGTTTCCGTAAGATCGTATAGTTTGGTCGCTCTTCTTCGCTTTCATCCATCTGTTTAAAGTATAGGATACACCCGGAAGTGATCAGGAAAGTAAGTCCCAGGAACCCGACAATAAACATGATCAGTCCCATATTTTCGATCTGCGAAAGTCTCAAATCCAGCTGTGAGTAACTTGAGAAATCCAAACCTTGAGCATAGAAAATGTCATTTGCAGCGGTAACCTCAGATCGTTCTATGATATCAATCCCATAGTAGGCGGAATTATACTCTGTCTGAGTGTCTGCATCATACTGGTTTCGGAAATCTTCATAGACGGTATCATCTACAACAGCAACAGGCAATCCTCCACTGTAAAAGACTGTGAGAAGAGATTCCTCCTCCATTCCTGTCAGATGCAGCGATAAAGACTTATCCGTTCCAACCAGTGTAACCTCTCCTGTATCTTTCAGCGGCATGAATGAACTGAGCGTCCCAGAGTAACCTTTGAACCTCACTTCTCCTGGCTTAATATCTTCTATTTCTACTTGTTTCTCTGAGAGCACGGGGATAATAAAATTGTCTTTCATATCATCTGCTATAGTGCCTTCACTTTCTAGAATTTGAGAGATATCAAACTTAAGCATAATCGGTTCTCTATATGTTTCTTGATAGGCAATCTGCTCTTTATCCAGTTCTGCAACAAAAGTGTCCTTGACCTCCACACTAGAGAACGAGAAGTCGTTTGGAACATTTCCTTTGGCTACTGAGCCTGCTGAATAATAGGAGATGTAGCTAAGTGACAACAAACCAATGGCAAGTGCAGATACCGTGGTGATAATCGTCAGAAGGAGCGCGTTCGACTTCATCCGGAACATAATTGACGACAGAGAGAGAACTTCACCAATCGACAAGTAGCCTTTACGATTCTTACGAATCATATTGAAAATAAAGCTTACGGATCCTTTGTAAAACAAGTATGTTCCGATAATGACACTAGCCAAAATAAAAAGCATCGCCATCATAAGCGCATTCATCTCATCAGCAAAATTACCTCCGAAGAGCTGAGATGATACATAATAACCACCCAAAATAAGAAGAAGACCAAGCAGTCCCATCATCATTTCCCATATGGACATCTTCTGTACACGCTGCTGCGTAGAAGAGGAAACCCGGAATAGAGTGAGAATACTTTGACGCTTAATAAACAGATAGTTCATGATCATAATGAGCAGATAGATTACCGCAAAAACAATGATCGTTTGGAACAGTGCTTCAGTAGAAAAACGCAGTTTTGCGATTTCCTCTACTTGAAGGATTTTGAATAGAATCATCAGTACCAACCGCGAAACAGCAAAACCGGATGCAATGCCAATTAGCATGGAGCCAAAATATAGAATTAAATTTTCGGCACTGAGTATTTGAAATATCTTTCCTTTGGTAAGTCCGATGAGCTGAAATAATCCGATTTCTTTACTGCGCCGTTTAATAAAGATCGTATTGGCGTAGAGCAAGAATATAGCAACAATAGCAACGAGCAGAACAGACGCAGCACCGATGGCCGCGGCACCTTTTACGGAACCAGAAGCTTCATCAAGTGCCGGATCATACTGAAGCGTAACAAACGAGAAATATAGGGCAACGCTAAAAATAAGAGCAAAGACATATAAATAATAATTTTTAATGTTTTTCTTTAAGTTTCGGAAGATCAAGTAGGTAAGGTTCACTCTTGAACACCGCCCAGCACGCCTTGGGTCTTAATGATGTCATTAAAGAAGGATTGTCTTGATTCTTCCCCTTTATTAAGCTGAGTATAGATCAGACCGTCCTTGATAAAAACAACTCGGCTGCAGTAACTAGCTGCTACCGGATCGTGCGTTACCATAATAATCGTTGCTTGGTGTTTCTCATTCATGTCACTCAGTTTATTGAGCAGATCCGAAGCGGACTTGGAATCGAGAGCGCCCGTTGGTTCATCAGCAAAAATAATGCTCGGATCATGGATGAAGGCTCTTGCTGCAGAGGTACGCTGCTTTTGTCCACCTGAGATTTCACTTGGATATTTATCCTTCAGCTCATAGATTCCAAGCTCGGAAGCAATGTCCTGAAACTTCTCATTCGCTTCTTTTTTGGATACCTTCTTGATCGACAGCGGCAGCAGTACATTTTCACGAACTGTCAGTGTGTCGAGTAAGTTATACTCCTGAAAAATAAATCCGAGATGATGTTTACGGAACTCTGCCAGTTGTTTTTCCTTCATCGCGGTGAATTCTTTCCCCTCGATCTGGATCGTTCCTTGACTTACCCGATCAATAGAGGAAAGAACGTTTAAGAGGGTCGTTTTACCCGAACCCGAAGCCCCCATGATGCTCACGAATTCCCCTTTGTTTACTCGAAGATCAATGCCTTTAAGAACTTCCTGTTTGTTAAATTTATTGCCGTATGTTTTATGAATTTTACTCGCTTCAAGA
This sequence comes from Paenibacillus sp. Marseille-Q7038, assembly GCF_965111595.1. Lineage (NCBI taxonomy): Bacteria > Bacillati > Bacillota > Bacilli > Caryophanales > Paenibacillaceae > Paenibacillus > Paenibacillus sp. Marseille-Q7038. Next base: position 541,809 of record NZ_CBCOOM010000002.1, read on the forward strand.
ATTATCAATTCACTCACTCCTTTGTTATGTACCTATCATAATAAAAGCGGAGCTGGCTTTCCTTCGATTCAGCGAACAATATAGAAAAGCATGTGACGATGTTGTCACATGCCCGTAATACGAACAAATTCATTTTTTCGCGGGAAGGTCAAAGTAAAAGTCGTACCTTCTCCAAGTACAGAAGAAACGTTCAACTGAATGTGCAGCGAATCGGCCACTTGTTTTGCCAGATATAAACCCATACCAGTCGAAGCACCGTCCTCGTGATGCGTAGTGGAAGTAAACCCTCGATCATAAATACGAGGCAGATCTTTGGGATCAATGCCTCTGCCTGCATCTTGAATCGTGAGTACAACATGATTATCCAGCCAATTACTCTCAATAAGAATATCGGAGGATGCACTGTATTTTACCGCGTTGGTAATCAGTTGTCTGAGGATAAAACCAAGCCATTTGGCATCAGTCAGCACCCTGGTTTCTGTTAGAGAAACATCAAACCCGATTCCTTTTTGAATACACCAGGATTTCAGGGCGCGAATTTCTTGATAAATTATCGGCTCCAGCTCAGAAACCTCGATATATAGATCATTTTGAATAAAAGGAATCCGTTTCTGGTGAAGCTGCTGGTCGAGTAGGTGATGAATTCGCAGCCACTCATACATCAGTTGTCTTTGCAGTGTCTCATCAGGCAATCGGTCAATCATTAGTTGCATCGCGGTCAGCGGTGTTTTCACTTCATGGATCCAGGAGAGCAGTTCATCTTTTTCTTGCTCAAGAAGCATATAGTTATGGGTTGTTTCCCTTTTGTAACGTTCCGTCTGTAAAGTGACAGCATCCAGAACAATCTGCTCAAAAGGGCTGTCCGCACTGCTTAGTTCAGCAAGATCATAGGTGTGATCCCAGTTCTTCATATGAGAATAGAATTTTGTCTCCTTCGTATACCGTAGTACGACAAAGCAGGTGCACAAGAGAGTAAGAAGAAGGACAATGTACAGCATCGACATAAATGGAATTGAATTATCAATATAGGAAATGAACAGAATGATCAGCTGTATAGATAGTAGAAGAAGAAGCCAGGTTCTGCGTTCCTTAAGAAACACCCAGATCATGCGCTGACCTCTTCCGTAGCCATATATCCTTGTCCCACTTTTGTTTCAATATAGGGATCAAGACCAATATTCTCGAGCTTCTTACGCAGCCGATTAACATTTACCGTCAAGGTATTATCGCTGACAAAGTGTTCATGATCCCATAAGTTTTGAATGAGTTTTTCTCTGCTGACAATCTGGTTTTTATGCTCGGTTAATATTTTTAGAATGAACATTTCATTTTTAGTGAGGTCTACCGATCCATGCTCATTGGAGATTGTATTTTTTACGTATTCGATGGTGGCTCCGCGCCAGGTCCGGAGTTCAATACGTTCGGTATTATAATTGTAAACCCGTCTAAGGGTAGCCTGTATTTTAGCGATCAGCACATCAAAGTGAAAAGGTTTCTGTACAAAGTCATCGGCACCGAGCTGCATAGACATAACCATATCCGTTGGGTGGTCCCTGGATGAGAGGAAAATGATGGGCACATTCGAGTGTGACCGGATAATCCGGCACCAGTGAAAACCATCAAATTTCGGAAGCTGGATATCAATGATGACAAGGTCTGGCTTGATTGCTGTGAACTCTTGAAATACCTGATCAAAATCCTGTACTCCATATACGTTATATGACCACTGAGCAAGTCGTTCCTTGATTTCATTAAAAAGGGTCGCATCATCTTCAATAAGCATAATTGTAAACAAAGAGTGTCACCGCGCTTTCTGACAAGTTAGATCTCCTATGGCAAGTGTAACCGAAAAAGCCTCTTTCTTAAAAGAGAGCAAAGTGATTGTGACGATATGTTAAGAAGAAGAGCAGCTGGGTCGTATGTTTAAGAAAACGAAAAATGAGGTTATATATAAAGAAGACAAGTCACTAGAAATTTATCTTTGAAAAGAGGGATTTCGATGGTAAAGCTAATGAAAAATACAGATCCGAACGAGAATGAAGAAGATAAGGCGATCCGAGATGATGAGCCCGATTCATTTGAAACGGAAGGCAAATAAGTAACTAAATAGAACAATCGCCTGCTCCCACAAGTTGATGGGCAGGCGATTTTTTGTTATTCCACAATAACACTTGCCTCCATACTAGGATGCGTGGCACAGTAATAGGGGAAGGTTCCCTTTTTCTGAAAAGTATACGAGTACTGCTTGCCGGGTTCGATATGACGAGAATCAAAAGTATCATCTATGGAAGTCACGGTATGAAACATGGGATCATTGTTAATCCAAGTGACGGTCGATCCTTGCTTCACTTTGAGTTCTGGAATGGAATAACGCATGTCGCTTATAACAACGGTAATGCCCTCTCTGATTTCTTCAGGAATCGTATCTGTATGCTGATGGTGGCTTGTACCTTGCGGTGTTTTTCCATCCTTAGTAACTTGGACCATCGTATGCATTCCGCCAGGGTAAATACCATTATTCGTATTGTCGAGAATGTTGTGGCTATGGAAAGGATATGAGCCATCTTGATCGAAAGTAATTAGCAGATCGTATCGCTCTCCGGGCCCAACGTTAACGGTGTCTTTGATGAGTGGCGAAGCCAGCGGTCTTCCATCGGAAGCAATGACTTCAAAATGAAATCCATGCAAGTGCATCGCATGAGCTTGATATCCCGTATTAATGAGACGTACGAGCACCTTGTCTCCGAGTTTTCCGTCAATCATGGTCGATGGATCTTTCTCTGTGTCAGGATAGGCTTTTCCATTGATAGTGAAATAGGTGGGGTGGAAGGTGGTTCGATCATATTTTTTACCTTCTTCCACTGCTTTGTGCCACACAGGGTCAATCTCGTTCAGCATAAAGGTATACTCTTTTGTGAAAACGGGTCCGCTTGTCCAAGCTGTGTTCGCCCCATCTTTTGCTTGAACAATGAAGGCACCTGTCATCCCCATTTGTAAGTGTTCTACCGTATCGACATGGCAGTGATAGAAATAAGTCCCCGCATGCTTAGCCTGAAATTGATAGGTGAAGCTTTCACCTACGAGCAGATCTTTTGAAGTATGAGGTACACCATCGTTCGCCTGATCCGTATCTAAACCATGAAAATGAATCGTATGACCTACCCTCTTTATTCCTTTCTTGGCAGTGCCGATATTAGTAAGAGTTACTTCTACTTGGTCGCCTTCGTTAACAGTCAAGGTAGGGGCAGGATAATTCGCCGATCCTTTCTCATTTTTCTCACTATAACCCCATACATACACGGAAGTTCCGTCCGGCAAGGCAAGAGTACCATCCGTTGCATAGAGTTGAAATTGTTTAACAGCAGGTAGATCATCCTTCTGCCCGGGATCTGCAGCAGCAGAAGATGGAATCGCCTCGGCTTGCTTATGTAATAAAGGGCTCACCACAGGAAGAAGCAACAAAGCTAATAGCAGGGAAGCAGAACATATATATAGAAATTTATTGAATATTTTTCTCATAATGTATTCCTTTCATCTAGATATGGGTAAAGGGTATGGGGATGTGTGTGAAACATAGCGGATCTACTTCTCGTCATTATTATTAAATTATGGCTTAAACCTAAGGATATTAGTCTCCTATATAGGAATTTGAATACGTATGTGAGTAGAAAGTACAGCTATAAAGGGGAGGATACGGGTAATGAAGAGGGTAATAACCATAGTGCTTATGTTTTTATTTGCGATGGGCTGGGGGGGACAAGGCTCGTATCTATATGCTGCGGAGCAAGGTCTAGTAAAAGACCCTTACTTGGACAATGGTCTCAAGATGATCCTAAATAAAGCACAAGATGAGGAACTCACGGTAAGTGATTTGGAAAAATTAACGGTGATTGACCTTCCTTCTGCTGGAATTCGAAGTCTTTCCGGACTGGAGCATGCAGCTCACCTTACCCATCTGCGGATTCCATATAACCAGGTAGAAGATTTGTCCCCGCTCCAAGAGATAACAACCCTGCGGGAAGTCGATGTGACGAATAACTATGTCAGTTCTATAGAACCACTTGAGAAAAATACAGAAATGGAACGACTTATTGTAAGCAATAATGCAATTACTTCACTAGGTGTGACCGGTAACTTTCCAAGGTTACATACTCTCTATGCTGGAGGAAATCAGATCACAAGTTTAGATGGTTTGTCAGGAGCAGCATCCTTACGTACGCTGGACATCAATTTTAACAAAATTGAAAGTGTAGAACCTTTAGTAAACATGACATCATTAAAGGAACTGCTGGCTTCCTCTAACCAAATTAAAAATATATCGGTTCTTACCCAACTTCCCAATCTACAAATTCTCGATCTTAATCAAAACCAGATAACAGATGCAACATACATAAATAAGTTACCTAAGTCCATAGTCAGTCTGAAGCTTGCATATAATCCATTGTCCCATATAAACCAGCTGCAAAATATAAGCCATCTTACGAATCTTGAGGTTCTAGACCTGTCAGGTCTAAAGCTCAGCAGTCTTAATCCTCTTCAAGATCTGCAGCAGCTCACGAATCTAAACGTTTCAGATAATCAGATAACAAGCCTAGATCCTCTGAAAGATTTGAAGTCACTAACCAATCTTGATGTTTCCAAGAATCTGATTTTTAATCTTGCGCCTTTGCAGGAATTGAACCATATTCAGAGCTTGGATCTAGCTAGTAATCTGGTGTGGGATCTGAAGCCGATCCAGAATCAACAGTTTACCTATGTTCGGCAAGAATCATCGGGAGAACCTCCTTATTACGGGCTTAATCTAAAAGATAACTATCTCGATCTAACCTATGGCTCGAATACATGGAGTTTGTTCACTGAACTTGGAGGGAACCCGGAAGATGTGACTCCGCAGGGGAAATACCAGCGTCTTCAGGAAGGTTCGAAAATAGCATATGTCGGAGATAAACCCTATTCACTCCGAGTGGCCCCTTTTATTGAAAAAGGACGTACTTATGTCCCCCTTCGTTTTATATCAGAACAGCTTGGAGCCGGTGTTACATGGGATCAAACGAAGAAACAGGTAACGATTCAGAAGAATGATACTTTCATCCAGTGGACTGCTGGTAATAGACAAGTGAAGGTAAATGACAAGATTGTACTCTATGATGCTCCGCTGATGCTAAAGGGTGGAGTAACCTGTATCCCCCTCCGTTTTGTATCCGAACAGCTCGGAATAAAAGTCGGCTATATAAATAGCTCCAAAACAACACTTATCTTTGCAGATAAATAAACTTCCCCCCCCCCCCCGTCTATGTACGGGGGTTCTTCTCTTTCTATACGTAGATTGATAAAAGATAACTAATAATTATTAATTTTTTAGAACAGGAAACAAGGTTTTCCCTCGGTGCATTCTCTTTTTATAGAAACTACAAAAATCATTTATTTTCATATGTATTCGTCATATTTATATATTCAGCCTAGGTTTGCCATTCAATGTTGTCCCAATCTGTCGAATGTCATGACATCGCCTATTCAAAAATAATCAAGGGTTTACATATATTACCTTTATCTGTAAGATAAGATCTGGATGTAAACTTCAATACCAAGATCGAGGAGGAGAATATGATTCGAATTCGTAAGCAGTTAAAATGGTTCGCGGCACCACTAGCTCTTTTGCTTGTTATCCTTACCGGATGTCAGGCCGTCGGTGGGCTGGATGTAAGCTCAGCTCTACTTGGAAGTAAAGATCGTATGTATCAATCCAGTGAGACAAAAGAAACGTTGCAGGTAAAGGTTACACCTTCAGCAAATGCATCGGAAGAAGATCTCGCCATCATTGAACTTATCAATTCGTTTTCTCTATATATTGACAGTGCAAAAGTAGAAGATAAGGAGAAAGCCTCCATCAAGGGAAAGGTCCGTTATCAGAAAGCGGAAATTCCCTTCCTCTTGAGTTTAGATGAAGAAGGAGTGGCACTACAAATAGAAGGTGCTAAGCAGCCGATTTATCTTTCCTATGCGCAAGATCCGTCTCTGCCGGATATGACCGAATACAATGAGCAGATGGAAGATGCCATATGGAATCTAGCCAGCTTTGTCGTCAAGCACCTTCCTAATCCGAATAAAATCTCGGTAGGTCAAGAAGAAGCAACCGTAAATGGAGAGAAATTGAATCTTACAAAACTTCATGCTGAGATTAGCGGAGCAGAAGTATTGAAGATGGTACGTCCTTTCCTCAGCAGTATTGCCCAGGATGAGAACGGCTTGAAGAAGCTGATTGGAGATATTTATGATGCGGCTAACGGGCTGTTCTCCTCTTACCAAGAGATAGAAGGAGCAGAAGGATTAGCAGAGGGAATCTTGCCTGCTACCAAAGAAGAAGCAATAACGGTTTATTATGGAATGATCAAGGGTCTTCTTGATGAGTATGTGAAGACGATCGATACAGAGATTGACAAAATGCTCAATGAAACTCCGGAAATGAAAACCGTCTTTAGTGACAAGAGTAGTCTTATAGTGAATTATTATTTCGATAAGGATCTAAATGCGCGGAAGAGCAATATGGAACTAACGGTAGCACTCCCTGTTGCTAAAGACATTCCCGTATCAGAGGTGAAAGTCATCAGTGATTCCGAATCATGGAACTTTGGCGGAAAAGTAACAGCTGATAAAGTTGACCTTTCGAAAGGATACCTTGATCCACTCTTTGGAGAGGTGACAACAGGTCAAATGCTTCGTAACTTTGAAGGAACGAAGCCGGTACATGATCTGCTTTTGCAATCAGGTATGACAACATCTTATCTTTACCTAGAGTCAAATGATCCAGTCTACGGAGCAGAAAATGTAAAAGGGACTGCATTTGTTCCTCTCCGTTCCTTTGCTGAACATTTTGATGCAGAAGTGAAGTGGTCAAAAGGCTCTAAACAACTTACTATAATTAATGATCTTACTCTTGAGCAATCGACATATACCTTAGGCTCGAAGAAAGCCACAATCAATGGGAAGGCAGTTACGTTGCCGCAAGCACCTTACACAGCTCAAGGAACAATTTATGTACCGCTGCGTTCGATTGCTGATGCACTGGGAGCTAGTGTAACTGTGGAAGAGGATGGTTATTCCGTTCATCGTAACTAGTCTTTAATTACACCGCAGGTATATCTAGGGAAAGGACTCCACTACGATTAGTGGGGTCCTTTTTCGATATTGCCGATATTTTTCCGGAGAATATCCATGTCCCTCCTATAATCAGTGCAATATAATGCGGAAAACAAGGTAAGTTTAATGCGGAAGGGGAGATATAGAGTGAAGAATATTTCAACAAAAAAGGTGACTTTAGCAGGAACTGATGAATGGTCTGTCACTTCAAGCATTAATGGACAGGAATATCGAGTACAAGTTTATCAACCGAGCGGAAAAGTACCCGCCTCCGGATTTCCCATCATCTATACACTTGATGGAAACAGCACCTTTGCGATGACTGCGGAGATGGTCCGTATTCAGTCATTAAGGCCGGAAAAGACCGGTGTAGTACCTGCTATTGTGGTTAGCATTGGGTACAATGCGGAAGCACCTTTTCCACCTAAACGCCACTATGATTTTACGATGCCTGCACTGGAGAAGGATTTACCAAAGGTTCCGTTTGGAAGGCCGCTTCCCGAGCAGGGAGGAGCGCTGGACTTTATGTCATTTGTAGAAGATCAACTAAAGCCGTTGGTGGAGAGCCGGTATCCGGTTGATTCGAGCAGACAGATGATTGTGGGACACTCGCTTAGCGGACTTTTTGTACTGCATATGCTTTTTGTTAGACCCCATTCTTTCCACACGTACATCGCAGGCAGTCCATCGATTCACTGGAATGAGATGTATTTACGTCAGCAGGAACAGAAGTGGCTGGAGGAAGTTAACGAGGGTAAGCATAAACTGAATGCGCGAGTGCTGATTGCAGTAGGGGAACTAGAGGGAAATCTGAAAGTACCGATGGTCAGAAACGCAGAGGAGCAGGCAGAGAGATTAAACCAACTGGAAGAGTTCGGAGTGCATGTAGCTTATCAAGCGTTTGAGGCGGAGAATCATATGTCTATTGTGCCTGTACTCATTAATAGAGCTTTGCGATTTAATGGGTGGGCACTAGTAGAATCGGACTAATCTGAAAAAGTGCGAATTAAATCACTGCTAAACAGAAAAGTATGGTAAACTCTGTTTATGATATTGATAATCATTATCATTAATAAGGCGGTGATTATTTTTCATGCTTGAGATAACGACCTCAAAATTAGGTAACAAACAAGGTCAGCAACTCCTGGATTCCTCTGTTGTTAAGCTGAAAGACGTTCTTAAGGTGAGCACAAGTAAAAAGTGGAATCCTTCTGATATGAATCATCAATCTTCTCATCTGCTGATGGTTGCAAAGGGACAGGGATGTTTAACATGGAGGGATTGTTCTCTTCCCGTTGACGGTACTTGTATCTACTCGTGTATGAATGAGGAGAAGCTGGTGATGGACTGTAAGGGTGGTGACGAAGTGAACCTTACTGTAATTGGCTATGATGTGTATCAACAAGATGATCGAAAGCAGCAGCTCCTTGTATCTGAGGTGCCACCTGTAGGGCACTTATTGGATCTAGCGCATCATGAAATCAACTGGTTTACCGATATATGTAATTCCATCTATGGTCACTGGCATAGCGGGGAAGGACTTGGGAGATATCGCGGTCAGCTTCTTTTTCAGGAGACCCTTTACTGGATAGCGAAAAGCAGCGATCAGGCCCGGGTAGACACGGATTCTGCATTACAGTTGACTAAAGATTACATTGATCGGCACTATAATGAAAGCTTAGCGCTGGATAAACTTTGCCGAATGGCAGGACTAAGTTTGAAATACTATAGCGAGCTGTTCAAAAAACATTATGGAGTTAGTGTAACTGAATACATAGCCACGGTCCGCATGGAGCACGCCAAACGATTCATGATGGACCCAGAACTGAAGCTGAGGGAGATTGCACATCTCGTCGGATATCCGGATGAGTTCTATTTTAGCCGAAAGTTTAAGAAGATGATGGGGGTTTCCCCTTCTGCTTATCGAGCGGGTTCTCATTAATTCAGCACTGACTATTAAGGTGATCGGTAATTATTACAGGTCCATCAGGAAAAAGTCCATGGATAACCCTCCTTTTCTCCAGTATTATTCAATAATGATAATCATTATCAATTATTGTTGGAACGGAAGGGGTTCATAGAAATGAAGAAAATAGCTTTCATGGGGATGCTAGTCCTCCTGCTTGTGATGCTTGCAGCGTGCGGAAATAGCGGCGGAGATAAAGAGGCTACGGGTACAGGCGAGCAGACACCGGCTACATCAACAAAAACGGAAACAAATGAGACAGCTAGCGATACTCGTAGCATTACATACTTGGGACAAGAATATACCATTCCGGTAAATGCAGAAAAAATCATCATCACAGGTGCAATGGAAGCAATGGAAGATGCGCTCGTACTTGATGTGCATCCAGCAGGTGCCATTACTGTAGGTGGTGAATTTCCGGAACGTTTCGCAGCAATTACAGATCAAGCGCAGTCCATTGGAGAAAAGGCGGAGCCTAACTTCGAGACCATTCTCTCTCTGCAGCCAGATGTGATTCTCGGTACGACGAAGTTCAAACCGGAAGTCGTAGAACAACTAAAGAAAATTGCTCCACTCATTCAAGTTTCACATATCGCTTCGGACTGGAAAGATAACTTGAATTTGATGGCGGAGCTCACTGGAAAGCAAGATCAAGCGAAACAAATCATTGATGAACACGAGGCTCAAGTAGGGACTGCAAAATCGCAATTGGGAGATACCTTGAACGATAAAGAAGTTGTCGCAGTTCGTATCCGCGGAGGAGAGATGTATATCTATCCGGCGAACGTATTTGTAAATCCAGTTTTATATGAAGATCTGGGACTTACACCGCCAGCTGAAGTTCTCGCAGCAAAAGCCCAGGAGATGATATCTGTCGAGCAGTTTGCAGAGATGAATCCAGACTATGTATTTATTCAGTTTGAAGAGCAGTCAAACAAAGACAATCCTGCCGCATTAGCGGATGTGCAGAACAATCCGATTATCCAAAAGACGACCGCTTTTAAAGATGACCATGTATTTATTAATGTCATTGATCCTCTCTCCGAGGGTGGACCGGCTTGGAGCAGAACGAATTTCCTAAAGGCTGCTGTAGAGCAACTGACGAAGTAGACCGCGGCGACCATAGAAACTTATGATACCTAAAGGAAAAATAAATCCGGCCCTTATTCTGGTGACGGCTCCTATTCTTGTGGCTCTCACCATTCTATTCTCCATTCATTATGGAGCAAAAAATATCGAACCTGTGGAAGTGTGGAATGCAATATTCCACTTTGACACAGACAGTATCGATCATCAGATCATTATGACCTCACGGCTCCCAAGAGTCGTGGGGGCTCTGCTTATTGGGGCATTTCTTGCAATCTCGGGTGCACTCATGCAGGGAATGACTCGCAATTATTTAGCATCTCCCTCTATTATGGGCGTCTCTGACGGTTCTGTTTTTGTCATTACCTTTTGTATGATCCTGCTGCCGGGTACATCGTCTTTAGGTTACATTGCTTTCTCATTACTTGGATCAGCGATCGGCGCAGGGATTGTTTTTTCACTTGCTTGGCTATTACCGAGAGGAATGACGCCGGTCCGTCTGGCTATTCTGGGGACAATCATCGGTACGTTTCTGAGTGGATTATCGGAAGCGGCAGCGACGTATTTTCAGGTGTCTCAAAATATAAGTTTCTGGTATAACGCAAGATTGCATCAAATGGATCCTGATCTTATAAAACTGATCATTCCTTTTGCTATCGTTGGACTTGCTCTTGCCATGAGCTTATCCAAATCTATAACGATCTTGTCTCTGGGAGATGAGATGGCTACTGGACTTGGGCAACGTACCAAATGGGTAAAAGCATTATCCATTCTCAGTGTTGTTATTTTAACGGGAATTTCAGTGGCACTTGCCGGAAAAATTGCATTTGTCGGGCTTTTGATTCCGCACATTACTCGTTTTTTTGTAGGTGTGGATTACAAATGGGTTATTCCTTGCTCAGGTATTCTTGGCGGGCTTTTTCTCGCTTGGTGTGATGTGCTGAGCCGATTCATTAATGCTCCTTTTGAGACGCCCATCGGTGTGATCACAGCACTGTTCGGGGTTCCTTTCTTCCTGTATCTGATCAAAACCAGAGGAGGAAAGGCAAATGTATAATACGAATCGAAGAAAAAAAGGAACGGTAGTCCTTGTTACGTCAGCTATCATTCTTCTGGCTTCTTATATCAGTATAACGAATGGTACGTTTGATATGACGGTGACCGATGTAGTAAAGACGCTCTTAGGAATGGATACTTCACGGGAACACCATCTCGTTATTTTTGATTTTCGCTTGCCGCGAATCATGATTGCGTTACTCCTCGGATTAGGTCTTGGTATTGCAGGTGCTGTCGTTCAGGGCATCGTACGTAATCCCCTTGCGGATCCTGGCATGCTTGGTATCAATGCGGGAGCAGGTACAGCAATTGTCCTTTTTATGTTTCTCTTTCAGGGAAGCATTACAGGGGCTAATTTTTTCTCCATTATGACAATGCCTTTATTTGGTCTCGTAGGCGGACTCGCTGCTGCTGCGCTTATTCTCATCTTTGCCCTAGAGCGCGGAAAGCTGGACTCCCAAAGGCTTATTCTAGTCGGTATCGCTGTGTCCTCAGGATTTGGGGCTATAACGCTCTTCGTATCCCTAAAGATGAATCCTAAGGATTTTGAGATGGCTACCGTGTGGCTTGCGGGAAGTATCTATAATGCCAACTGGCAATTTATTGTGGCTATGCTGCCTTGGCTTGTCATTTTTATCCCACTCATTTGGCGGAAGTCGCTTATCTTGGATGTGATGCAACTTGAGGAAGGGAGCGTGATGGGAGCAGGCGTATCGGTAAATCGGGAGCGTATTTTACTGCTGCTCTATAGCGTTGGGATTGTGAGCGCCTGTGTAGCGGTAGCGGGAAGTGTAGGTTTTGTGGGGCTTATTGCACCTCACATTGCGCGGAGGCTTGTCGGTCTTCATCATCGTCATATGATTCCCGTATCTGGGCTCGTAGGAATGGCGATGGTTGTTGTGGGTGATCTCATCGGGAAAACAATCTTTGCCCCAGCAGAGCTTCCCGTAGGCATCGTGATTTCTATCATTGGAGTTCCATACTTTGTATACTTGCTCTTTAAAACGAGGGTGTAGATGGGTTTACATTTCCTTATTATTCAAAGAGTTACTTAAAGCAGTTAAGGAGACTTTCGCATAGACGGAAGTCTCCTTTTGCTATTTTGTCCGTGTTATTCGTGATTAGACCTTGTTTAAACCTGAAAAGTTTGGGACAATAATAAACGGATTACGAAAGCAAACCTATTTTGTAAATGAGACAAGAAGGTATAAGTTTTGAATAGATTATATTTTAAAGTTTTGAAAAGAGGGCCGTTTTGTCATGAATAAACCATCCATTTATGGATTAACTCAGGAACATATGGGAGCGTGGCTGGAAGAGCGCGGCCATAAGAAATCTCGGGCATCCCACGTGTGGGAGTGGCTGTACCGGAGACGTGTGAAGGATTTTGCGGAGATGACCGAAGTGAACAAGAGCTGTGTTCAGCTGTTATCCGAGCATTTTGTAATAGAGACATTAACTGAGCATACAAGGCAGGAGTCTTCAGATGGAACGATCAAATTCCTATTTCGTCTGGAAGACGGTAATCTCATTGAGACTGTGCTGATGCGCCATAAGTTTGGACTCTCTGTCTGTGTAACAACGCAGGTAGGTTGTAATATCGGCTGTAGCTTCTGTGCAAGTGGACTGCTCAAGAAGAGCCGTGACCTTTCTGCAGGGGAAATTGTGGAGCAGATCATGAAAGTTCAGTTCCACCTTGATGAGGTTGGTAAAGGTGAGCGGGTGAGTCATATCGTGGTAATGGGTATTGGTGAACCGTTTGATAACTATGACAATGTATCTGACTTTATTCGTGTCGTGAAGGATCACAAGGGACTGGCGATTGGTGCAAGACATATTACGGTATCCACCAGCGGACTAGCGGGTAAAATTAAAGAGTTTGCGGATTCTGATCTGAACGTTAATCTCGCTGTCTCCCTGCATGCACCGAATAATGAACTGCGCACACGGATTATGAAGATCAATAAGGCTATTCCGATAGAGAAGCTTATGGAAGCTATTGAATACTACTGGGATACTACAAATCGGCGGATTACGATTGAATATATTCTCCTCCAAGGGGTGAATGATCAGCCGGAACATGCTCTTGAGCTTGCAGAACTGCTGAAAGATCGCCGGAATTTGGCTATCGTTAACTTGATCCCATACAATCCAGTAGATGAGCATAGCCAGTATCAGCGGAGCGAGAAAGACTCCATTACTGCTTTCTATGATGTACTGAAGAAACAGAACATTAGTGTTAGTGTGAGACTTGAACACGGTGCGGATATCGATGCAGCTTGCGGTCAGCTTCGCAGTAAGCAAATTCGGAAAGATCAAGATGGAAGTCTAGAGAAAGTATCATCCTAATCTTGATAAATAAAAAAACCTCTGATCCAAGATGAAGTAAAGTTCATCGTGGATCCAGAGGTTTTTTACATTCTATATTATTTAATTCCCTTCATGTAGGAAGAAATTTTTGGAGCGATGATAAACAGGATAATACCAAGGACGATCGACGTTCCACCAATCACTCCGAAATAAATCATCTCTGTTTCTTCGGAATACAGAGGTGCAATTAGAGCGTTGATTGCTTGAGCAGCTGCGTTGGTTAGGAACCACAAGCTCATCGTTTGAGCTGAGAACGCTGCAGGTGCAAGTTTTGTAGTTGCAGATAGACCAACCGGCGACAAGCAAAGCTCACCAAGCACGACAATGAAGTAACTCAGTACTAGCCACAGTGGGCTTACCAGGCTGTTTTCTCCTCCGAAGTAAGAAGGCAGAAGAATAACCAAGAAAGATAGACCTGCAAACAGCAGACCAAAGGCAAACTTTTTAGGAACAGACGGCTGGCGGCCGCCAAGTTTCACCCAGAGTCCAGCAAAAACAGGTGCAAGCAAGATAACGAATAACGGATTCAGAGACTGGAAGAAAGCCGGGGAAATACTAAACCCGAAGAATTCCAGTTGAGTTCTCGTATCTGCATAGCTAGCAAGAATCGTTGAACCTTGCTCTTGAATTGCCCAGAACATAACAGCCGCGATGAACAATGGAATGTAAGCAACTAGATTGGAGCGCTCCACATCAGTTGTTTTTGGACTGCGGTACATGACAATAAAGTAACTAACCGGAATCAGTATTCCGAGGAATGCGACAATATTTACAAATACCGGGAATGTAAGTAACCCCGTTTGAATTCCGAGAACCGCGATTAGGGCGATAACAACAATAGCTATAGCAAAAATCGTAAAGATCTTTTTCTTTTCATGTGGTGCAAGCGGGTTATTTACAATCGTACCAGCAAGTCCAAGATTTTTCTTCTTCGTAGCAACGAAAACAATCAAACCGATCAACATACCAATAGCTGCTAAGCTGAAGCCAAGATGGAAATCGTTTGATCCGTTATCCATTGCAACAGATCCTACTACAAGCGGTGCCAAGAATCCGCCAAGATTAATTCCCATGTAGAAAATACTGAAACCAGCATCACGGCGGTTATCTTCAGGGCTGTAAATATCCCCGACTACGCTGGATACGTTCGGTTTGAGTAAGCCTGTCCCAAGGACAATGAGAACCATGGAAGCAAAGAATAAAGAAACACTGCCGGGAATAGCAAGTGCGATGTGTCCGAGCATGATGAGAACGCCGCCGTAGAATACGGCTCTTGATGTTCCGAAGACACGGTCTGCTAACCAACCACCGATAATACCTGACATGTATACAAGGGAACCGTAGATCGACATGATCGATAGAGCCAACGACTTATCTAGACCAAGTCCGCCCTGGGATACTTCATAGTACATATAGTAAACAAGGATTGCCCGCATTCCGTAGTAAGAGAACCGTTCCCAGAACTCTGTAAAGAAGAGGGTGAATAGTCCTTTAGGGTGCCCAAAAAAACCTTTCTGGGGGACACTTTCTGCAATTTCTTTTTTCGTGATGTCTGCCATTACATAACCTCCCTGATTTGATAGATATAATAACCTTATATGTTTTGGACTGTCAAAAGATATGGGACATGTAAATTCAGGAACTCCACATTTCTTTTAACAACCTATATATAACTCACAAATTTACTCCTTTATTTATACCCAGCATGCCTCTCTTTTAACAAAAAATGATAAACGGATAAGGACACCACACTGACACGCTAATCGGGTAAAGTGTGTAGACACACGTAAATATGTGATGGGTAGAAAATAAAAAGGGTTAGATACGGGATAAATTATCATAGGCCTTATTTATAACTCAGTGAAAAATATCACACTCAATCATGATAGATCCGTGACAGATATAAAGGTTATTGAAATGGAATTGTATCATCTCTTGCGCAAGCTGAACAGACAAGATATGGAATCTAATAAATGACGAAAAAAAGCTGCCAAGCACAGGCTTGACAGCTTAATTCTAATAGCGTGAAGTCTATTTACATTTTCGATCTAGACAACAAATAAAGGAAGTACGGAGCCCCGATAATGGCCACCATAATTCCGGCATGAATTTCCGTAGCAGGAAACACTAACCGGCCAAGTGTGTCTGCCATGAGCAACAGCAGTGCACCGCCCAGTGCGGATGCGGGCAGTAACATTCGGTGCCCTGGACCAACAAGACGGCGTGCAAGATGGGGAGCAATCAGACCAACGAATCCAATTCCACCCGTAAAGGCAACGCAGGCAGCAGCTAATCCTACCGCAATCAGCAGTAAATACAGCCGCTCACGATTGAGGTTTACTCCAAGCGAGGAGGCTACATTCTCATTTAGTGATAAAGCGTCGAGCATTCGAGATTTCAAAAAGGCGAAGACGATAAGCAGCAATACCCACGGCAGGAGAGTAAGGACCTGTTTCCAGGTCGATCCCCAAATGCTCCCGGCAAGCCAGCTGGCTACCATGTCGTATTTATTCGGGTTAAGCCTGAGCATAAGCACGATCATTAGCCCATTCACAGCTGCAGTAACGGCGATTCCCGTCAGCACCATCCGATTGGGATTCAGCCCATCTCTCTTGCTATAAGAGAGTATATAAATAATAGCTGCGATCATGAGACCTCCAGCTAGTGCGAGAAAAGGCAATAGCAACGTAGGTGCTTTAGCAGCACTGCTGTAGAAGGACAGGTAGAGCACAACGATGAGCCCGGAGCCTGAAGTAATTCCTAGGATCCCGGGGTCCGCCAGTGCATTTCTCGATACCCCTTGCAGAATGCATCCGGATACAGCAAGTCCCGTACCTACAAGCATCGATATGACAATACGCGGCAGTCGAAACTCGAATAAAATAAGGCTTTGCCGAGAGGTACCTTTGCCAAGAAGTGTGTTTAGTACTTCAGCAGGTGCCAGCTTCGAAAAACCAGTGTTCATACTAATGAATAGGAAGACAACCATGAAGACAGCAAAAGTGATCATGACTGCCCATTGGCGTTTACGACGTTTTTGTGTACTCTCCTGCATTTGTTCAGCAAGTGATTTGTTCATTAGAGACCCCTCCCTGATTTCCGTGAGATATACAGGAAAAAGGGAACACCGACAAGCGCAAAAAGTGCACTAATGGGTGTTTCATAAGGCGGATTAATCATCCTCGCACCAATATCGGCAAGAAGCATCAGAAGGCTTCCGACAACAGCTGAGCAGGGAATAATATAGCGGTAATCTACACCAACGATGTAACGGACAAGGTGAGGAACAACAAGTCCTACAAAACCAATAGGACCAGCAACCGACACAGCTGCACCAGCCAACACGAGCACAATTATTCCGCCAATGATCTTGATAAGACCTGTTTTTTGTCCAAGTCCCGATGCCACTTCATCACCCAGACTAATCAGCGTAATCGATCGTGAAATCAGTATAGCGGCAATCAGCGCTAAGGCGATCCATGGAAGAATAGATAACACCTGAGGCATTTTGATACCTGCTACCCCACCTGCGACCCAAAAAGAAAGATCTTGGCTCAGTCTGAAATGAATCGCAATTCCTTGGCTGAGTGCAGTAAGCAGTGCGGATACAGCAGCACCTGCAAGTACAAGCCGAATCGGAGTGACTCTGACTTTGCCTAGGGAGCTCGTACCATATACAAGCACAGTTGCAATAAAGGCACCAATAAAGGCAAAGATCATCATGCCGTTATAGGACAATTCAGGAAAGAATGCCAGTGCTACTGCAATCATGAAGATCGCCCCTGAATTAATACCAAGCAGACCAGAGTCAGCAAGAGGATTTCTTGTCATTCCTTGCATAACTGCCCCAGCTACTGCAAAAGCCGCACCAATCAGTACGTCAGCGATGGAACGCGGAATTCTGAGCTCATGAATAATCGTATGCTGGGTGATGTCTGGATTAAAGCGGACAAGAGCCTCATAGACAGTAGAAAGCTGAATATCAGCTGCACCCACAGCAATGGATACACCCATGAATAGAACGACAGCAATCAGACCTATAACGAGGGTTACAAAAGCTCTGACAGGTCTAACATGTATTTTTGATTTTAATGAATGATGATCCTTAGAAAATGAACTATTCAATTTTCATGACTCCTATTTCCAGCAGTAATGATGAGAATTATTATCACTCTAGAGTAGAATGAGAGGTATTTATAATGAGTTTTATGGGCCAAAAGGAAGCCCTAGCCTAATCTACTATATCATAACACCCGAACTTTTTATAATCATCGGAGCATATAATATCAGGTGTACAAGGAAGGGGAAAGGGGAATCCGTATGCCAACAATTACAACACGAAATCTTATAAATATACCGATTGAGGGGATTAGGCCATACGTCCAAGTCATTGTCAAAGTCGTTAATAATAATACCTCTCCAGGACTTTGTTACTTGAAGGGACTTGTAAATAATGGTAATCAGCAAACTGCTTTTGCAGAAGATCTCTTTTTTCTGAATGGAGAGGAAGTAATCAGCCGCACATACGAGGTGGGATACGATCATTTTCAGATTAATGCGGTTTACTCGACATCGGGGATTGATGTTGCAATTTATGGAGTAGGTGTAGATGGTCTATATATCCCGTTTGAAACAGAGGAGGTAAATATCAGCAGGATTACTTCTGAGATCAGATCTGTCAATTCTATTACACAAATTGATAATTATGCTGTCATGAGTTTCAGAAAAAACCTATCTTTTACGAATCCGAACGGAGTAGCAGCTTCCGTCTATGTAGAAGGTTTGGATATCCTGACAAGGAACCCTGTTAGATATACTTTGGTCAAGGGTGGGACAATTAACGGGAGTTTTAATCGCTATCCGACGCCGACAACGCAGATTCCTGCAGAAGAAACAGCCCTAGAAGTAAATACAACGTGTACGGTCGTTACGAATGGACGAGTTGTTACCCAAGGAACCATGACGGGTATAGCAGGAGCCTTTACCAATACCTCTGTTCGTCTAATGGGAGAGGGTGTGATGTTGGATCTTGAAGATGGTGATAACCTCACCCTCGTTATAGATTCACTTATGGAAGATATTGATGTTGTAGTATCGGTTCGAATGCGGGAGCAATGGTAAGGGAAAAGCAAATACAATTTCATTTTGTTTGTTTAAAGATAATATAATTTAAACATGATATCTTGATCATGATTTCCAAATTTCTTGCCGAATAGGGTTGCGCCGCCAATGTGTTCGGCATCTTCTTTTACTTCAATCCGGAAGGTCCAGCGTGTGCAGGTTGTATCTAGATCATTTACGGATACCGATGAGATTGGATCCCCGTCAATATAAGTGCCATGGCTTGTAATGCGTATGGTTTTTAACAAACCATACTGGTTAATATTATGCGGCCACCATTTGGGTGTGAATTTTCCTCTTGCATCGCCAAAATCACCAGGACTTGTCCATGTTCCGAGTTCTAATCCATTTAACGAAAAGGTAATGTCAGAAGGCCATACATCATTGGAGAAAGGAAATTCAGAGGCAATCTCTAAGCTGATTTCGAACTGTTGCAACTCTTCCTCTTTTTTTAAGAAATTAGCGATATTGTATTGGACAAACCCTTCAGTAAACCACAATATTTCTGCATCTACTCGCTTTGAATCCATAAAATACTTCGGTTCATCCACTCTTCCTATAAACTCTTTATCCGTAGCAAGACCACAGGTAGGCTTAAGATCGAAATCGTTGTAATGTCCGATCGGAACAGAGGTTTCATAAGAGGCAAAAGAATGAAAGATTTTCTTGGGAAAATTAATCTCAATGTGGTCGACTCTAAGTGTGGAAATTTTCTGAAGGCCGGACTTTCCGGGGACTTTTTCTGTTTTGATAATTCCGGCATCTTCCAGCTTCTTGATATGTTTAATAACAATTGGGCTGCTAATCTGCAACTCTTCTGCTAGGTCTTTGATGTTCATTTTATTCTTAGACAGTAACTGAATAATTCTGATTCTCACTTCACTTGCCAAGGCTTCGTAAACAACGAGCGAGGACTTATCGATTTCCAGCTGCATGTTATCCACTTCTTTCCAAAATAATTAATCTTAACATATATTAGCCAGTACCAAAGTAACACGAAAGATAATCAAAGTAAATATTGGTAGTTTATATGTGCTTTTGATAAACATATTAGTTAACTTTACATAGAAAAAAAGAATTAAATTTACATAAAAGTTATTGACACCGCTTTCAGTATGGATGTATGATGATTGCGAATTGGAACAGTTTCCAATATACAGAAAATCGGGAGGAAAACGTCTTGAAAAAAATGCGGGGTCTTACGTCTTTGCTTCTTGCTGTTGTCTTAATTACTGTTTTGTCAGGTTGTGGTGGAAGTGATAAAAACACAATTGTATTCTGGACACCACTAACGGGTGACGATGGTGCATACATGGATCAACTCGTTAAAGATTACAATGCAACTGATCCTGAAATAAAGGTGAAGCATGTAGTTACGTCAGATATGTATACAAAAAACTCTACCGTACTAAACTCCGGTAAAGGGGTTCCAGATCTGTCCATTATCCATGCCGATCGTGTACCTGGATATGTTAAACAAGGTGCCTTAGAAGATATGACAAATGTGATGGCTGCTGAGCCTGAACTGAAACAAGAAAATTATCTTCCACAAGCTTGGTCAACAGGAACAATTGATGATAAACAGTATTCTGTTCCTTTGGACATTCATAGTGTTGTTATGTATTACAATAAAGACTTGCTGAAAAAATATAATGCAGAATCTTTCCTTGATGATAACGTAGTAACCATTGATGAAATGCTTTCCTTGCAAGGTAAACTCGATGAAAACGACTTCGTAGTAAATGATGCTTTGCTGGGCTGGGTTATTCTCTCTCAAATTCAGAATTTGGGTGGAGACATTCAAGAGGATGGAAAACCTGCGGTTAATACACCGGTTATGAAACAAGCTTTTGAAGAAGTGAAGAAAATTTCCGATGCTGGCTTGATGACACCATATGGTGAAGATGGCTATCTGATGTTCCAATCTGGTAACGTTCTATTCTCCACAGACGGAACTTGGAGTTCCAATGCACACGGTGATGTTGAAGGATTAAACTTTGGCGTAACGAATGTGTACACTCCAACTAAAGATAAGTTCACAAACAGATCCTCTTCTCACTTGTTCGCTATGCTGACTAATGAAGAGAGAACAGACGAGAAAGAAGCTGGGATTGCTAAGTTCCTTGAGTTCGTTCGTGCGAATTCTCTTGAATGGGCAAAAGCAGGACAGAATGTAGCAAGTAAGCAAGTTAACGAAAGTCCTGAGTACCAAGAATATATGCAGTCTTTCTTTACTTCTAATGAGAAAGAGATTGAATCTTTGTACATCTACACGTATGAATATTATGCATATATTGCAGAAGCAGTAGATACTTACGCTCTCGAACTGGTTCGCGGTAATGTAGACCTAGATGAAACACTGAACACCATGCAAAAATTTGTAGAAGATAAAATTGCAGAAGGTACAAGCGGACAATAATAATTTGAACTGAATAGATTGTATAAGGTGATGTGCCATTCTTTGGCACATTGCTTTATTCAGAAGGAGAAATGATTTCCTATGAAAAAGAAGATTAATTGGGCTCCCGCGTTCTTTGTAGGCCCTCATATTATATTATTCGCTATCTTTGTACTGCTTCCAACGATCTATGGTATTTATGCTTCATTTACAAAATGGAACTTGATGAATGAACCAGTGTGGGTAGGACTAGATAACTATAAAACGATTTTGTTTAATCAAGATTCTACGTTTCATACCCAATTTTTTAACGGTATGAAAAACACCTTTATCTTTGTGGGGATCAGTGTCCCGCTTCTCATTATTATTCCTTTGATGATTGCCGTTGCTTTAGAGCATAAACAAGTGAAAATGAAAAACTTGATCCAGTCCATTATCTATATTCCGGGATTGATTTCTATATCAGCAGCAGCTCTGATCTGGCTACTGATCTTTAATAAACAGTTAGGTATTACAGGGAACTTGCTTGGTTCCGATGTTGCGTGGCCAGCTACTCAGCCTTACGCCTGGATCATTATCATTGTTATTACGATCTGGGGCGGTGTTGGCGGTAATATGATTATCTACCGTGCTTCGATCAGTGGAGTATCGCAAGATTTGTATGAATCTGCAGAACTTGATGGAGCAGGACCTATCCGGAGATTTACCAGCATTACCTTGCCTTCCATCCGTTTCCCGTTAATTTATACCTTTGTTATGACTACCGGTGGTGCCTTTAACGTATTTGGACAACCGTTAATGATGACAGATGGCGGACCGCGACAAAGCACGCATGTGCTCATGATGTATATCCGTCAATTGGCCTTTGGTAATGGTGAATCCATTGCGGGTATGGCATCTGCTATGGCCGTACTGCTCGGAATCGTTATCTTAGTCATCTCTGCCCTGCAATATTATGTGATGAACAGAAACACTGCTTAAGTTCATAGAGAATAATATTTTGCTTACAATGGAAATGGAAAGGTAGATGGACCGCTATGTCAAATCCGTTAGTAAATGAGATTGATCAGCCCCTGAACAGAAATACTCGAGGGAAAAAGAAACCTTCTGATAATAGTGTATCTAAATACGCAGCTTATATTTTCTTAGGATTGCTTTGTGTTATTTGGATAGTCCCTGTCATCTTCGGGATTTCCACCTCCTTTAGATCGCAATCTGAAGTCGTATCTTCCGGTTTTAGATTGTTGCCTAAAGATTGGACGATTGATAATTATATTGCGACTTTAACGAATACTTCTACTGCCCCTATTTTGCGGTGGTTGTGGAACTCCCTGTTTATCGCAACGACACATACGCTTCTCGTCGTTGTCGTTATTTCATTAACAGGTTATGGGTATTCCCGTATGAAATTTAAAGGAAGAGACACTTTGTTTTTTACATTACTAGGGATTTCTTTCTTTCCAGGTGTCGTTAATCTAATTCCTTCCTACAAAATTATTGATGCATTCGGTTGGGTAAATACAGCCTGGGCTATGATCATTCCCGGTTTAGCAGGGATGGGTAATATATTCCTTGTTAGACAGTTCATGAATGGACTTCCCAAAGATCTAGACGAATCGGCTCGTGTTGATGGTGCATCTGATTTTAGAATCTATTTATCTATTATCGTTCCGCTAGTTAAACCAATTTTAATTGTATGTGCGCTCTTCTCTTTCACCGGATCATGGAACGACTTCCTCTGGCCGGTAATCGTA
Organism: Paenibacillus sp. Marseille-Q7038; assembly: GCF_965111595.1. Lineage (NCBI taxonomy): Bacteria > Bacillati > Bacillota > Bacilli > Caryophanales > Paenibacillaceae > Paenibacillus > Paenibacillus sp. Marseille-Q7038. The sequence continues at coordinate 564,697 of NZ_CBCOOM010000002.1, forward strand.
TATACAGATGTTGAAAAAATGCCGGTTACCGCGGGTCTACTGTTATTACAAGATATTTATGGTAACTACCGTATGATCGGACAATTGATGGGTTCTGCCATTCTTGCCATTATCCCAACGTTGTTGTTGTTCTTATTTGCACAGAAGTATTTTGTTCAATCTATCAACCTCAACTCAGGTATTAAAGGCTAATGATGCCGAAAGAAAACAAGGCATTTCCTCCCGTATAAATAACGAAAAAAACCAGCTATCTCGGCATGTTGAGAGAGGGCTGGTTTTTTTTAGATTTAAAACATATAATCCCTGTAATTACTTATTTATGATTATAGGAGGGAGAACATGAAGCATCATCAAGTGATTGTGGCAGGCTGCGGCGGAATGTCGAATGCATGGTTAGACTATGCGGCAGAGCGGGATGATGTACATATCGCTGCATTAGTTGATATATATGAAGAGAATGCGGTGAAGATGGCAGAGAAGAGAGGACTGAAGGTGCCGATTTTTAACGATCTAAGCACTGCCCTTCAGTCTGTGAATGCAAATCTAGTATTTGATGTGACCATACCCTCAAGTCATAAATTAGTGGTAACCACGGCGCTTGAGGCAGGATGCCATGTATTTGGTGAGAAACCAATGGCAGAATCTCTGGAAGATGCACATGAAATTGTGAAGGTGAGTGAGCGTACAGGTAAGCGGTATGCTGTGATGCAAAATCGTCGTTACCTCAAGCAAATTCGAGCACTTCGTGACCATTTACAATCAGGGGCTATTGGCAAAATAGGATCCGTACACGCTGACTTTTTTCTTGGACCTCGGTTTGGCGGGTTTCGTGATGTCATGGACAGCCCGCTTATTATTGATATGGCGATTCATACATTTGATCAAGCAAGATTTATTACGGGAGCAAATCCCGTGTCGGTATATTGTCATGAATATAATGCAGAAGGGTCATGGTATCAGGGGAATGCTTCTGCGATCTGTATTTTTGAAATGAGTGACGGTTCTGTATTTAGTTATCGGGGATCGTGGTCAGCTATCGGTCAGCCTACTTCGTGGGAAGCAGACTGGCGTGTGCTGGGGAGTCAGGGCTCTGCTCGCTGGGACGGAATCCATATGCCCTTCAGTGAGCAAAAGCAGGAACAGGCTAGTGAGGGATTCTTTCATGAGATCGTCCGAACGGAAGCAGAAGCAAGGTGGAATGGAAGAGAAGGACATAAGGGGTGCTTAGACGAGATGTTTGCCGCGCTTGCGGAAGATAGACCAGCGGAAACAGATGCCCTTGATCATATCCATAGCGCAGCGATGGTTTTTGGCGCGCTAGAGAGTGCAAGGACAGGGAAGAAGGTCTATTTATAATATGCTTTCTTTGCTTTATTCATAATGCGATTTTCTGTTGTCCAAGTAACGAAAGATAAACAAAGGTACAACAAGAGTCAGCGTAATACGAATTACAATCTCAAACCACGGAACATCTGCTGGAGGTGTTCTCACTATAAAAAGTTTATAGAAGGTGATGAAGGCAATAGAGCCCACTCCGGCTAATATGATCTGGTATGGTTTTAATGGTTTCCTGACTTCGCCTTGCTGTTTCCTATGTACCGTACTTGTATATAAGAACACTATGGTTAAGCCTAGAACTATAAATAGAGCTGTGAGCATAGAATCGATCCCTAGAAGAAAATATTGTGCCCCAGTAAAAGCGACTGCGATCGCAGATGTGAAAATCGTAAGCATTTTACTATCATATTCGTACCCTTTTATTAGACTGGTCGCTGTATATATAGCGGCAACAACCAAAGTGAACAAAAAGGAAAACATTATTTTTCACCTCTTTTAGTAATAAACTCAGCATGTAACGAAATATAAGGAAAATACTTCCTAATAACATTACCTTATTTAAATAGGTAATAAAAGGGTTAGAAGTATTAAAAAAGACGATTTCTAATAGAAATCGTCTTTTTTTGTGCAACATCTGGGATAAAGAACACTGATAAATGTACGAAATACACTGTTTTTTTGATGTCAAAAGAAGATATCTAGAGCTACGATGAAAGGGGTTACATTTAGAACGAAAAGGAGGCATCTTGATGAAAGCAGGCAGGAAGCACCATCATGGCAAATCTCGATTTTTTATTATTTTTCTTGTTTTTCTTATGGTGCTGTCAACGATGGCAATGCCAATGGAGTGGGGGGGACAGACGGTAAAAGCAGAGGCAGTACAAGATGAGGTTCAGGATGTGGTAGACGAGGGTGTGCAAGAGGGTGCACAAGATGGGCAAGAAGGAACAGAAGAAGGAACAGAAGAAGGAACAGAAGAAGGAACACAAGAAGACCAGGAAGGAGTAGAGGAAGAAGTGCAAGGGGATGAGACGCAAGCGGATGTGGATAGTGACGCTGTGGCTCCGCAGACGAACGATGCAGAGGATCACCTGAAGATGACTGCGGAAGGTGAATATCGCTTTGATTTTGGGGATGGAGCGGTAGCTGAGGGTTATACCGGAGTTAATGCACAGTCATCTTATTCACAAGAGGCAGGGTATGGTTTTACAGATCTGTCCACAGTTACTGTACTTGACCGTGGCGGGGATGACCTGCTTCGCTCTGATTATGCACATGTGGATAATGGCGTATTTCAGATTGATCTTCCCAATGGCGATTATGACGTAGCTCTTATTGCAGGAGATCAGGAAGAAGGCTCGGAGATTGCGATTAAGACAGAGCGGATGCAAAAAGTACAGCTGACTGCCAAAGGGGCAGGCGAATTTTTGGAGATGAATTTCTCCATTGCACTGGTTGATGGCCAGCTGAATCTGGAATTCACCGGATCTGCAGCTAAATTGAACGCACTGGTCATTACCAAGCTTCCGGACCGGACACCAGGCAGTAATCCGGCAATCTATATTGCTGGAGATTCCACAGTACAGACTTACGATCCCTACTGGAAGCCGGAAGCTGGATGGGGACAAATGCTCCCTCGTTTCTTCGGTGAAGAGATTGTGATTAAGAATCAATCGATAGGCGGACGAAGTACGAAATCTTTCATCGATCAAGGCAGACTCGACGATATTCTGAAAGTCATTCAGCCTGCTGATTATTTCCTGATTCAATTCGGACATAACGATGCGACGATCTCGATTCCGGATCGGTACGCTTCGCCAGCTGACTTTAAAGAATATCTCAGAACTTATATCCACGGTGCAGAGCAACGCGGGGCAACCCCGATTCTTGTTACACCGGTTGGAAGAAGAGATTTCAATGCAGATACAGGTAAATTCAATGTGAGTTTCCCAGAGTATGTAAATGCAATGAAAGAGGTAGCAGCAGAGGAAAATACAAAACTTATCGATCTTAGTACGCTGAGCAGAGCTTACTATGATTCCATTGGTCCTGAAGAGACTAAATCCGTCTTTTTGCATACCGACCCAGGAGTGTACGCAGCATTTCCAAATGGCTCAGCCGATAACACACACTTCCAGGAGTATGGGGCTATTCAGCTTGCTAGAATGGTTGCTCAGTCGATCCAAGAGCTGAACATTCCACTATCGGAATATGTAAAAGAGCAGAACCTGCCGGATGCGAAACCAAGTCCTGTAACAGGTCTTGTGGCAGGTAACATCAGTAACAGTGGTGCGTTATTAAAATGGAATGCGGTAGAGGGTGCTGATATTTACCGGATCTACGTCAAGCTTCAGACAGAGGCAGATTCCGCGTATAAGTTAGCAGGAACAGCTACAGTGCCTAGTTTCTCCTTGGCTGGTCTTTCAGAAGGAAATGCATATACCGCTCATGTTATCGCGGTAAATGGAAAAGGCTCCTCTGATCCTTCGGAGGAAGTAACGATTGGAACAAAATCAGCCACTTATCGTTATGATTTTGGACCTCCGAGTTCCCCTGTAGCGGAAGGATACACGGAGATTAATCGTAATATCCTCTATACCAAGGATCGCGGTTATGGACTTGTCGTTCATGAAGGTGCTTTGGCAGACCGTGATCGAGGCGGGGCTACGGATGCTCTTCGCCGTGATTTTATTATCAATTTCGGTGGCGTTTACGAACTTAAGGTAGATCTTCCTAACGGTACCTATGCCGTGAAATCCTATACTGGAGACTGGATTGGTTCTACAAGAACGAACGTGAACATTGAAGGGAAGGACTATGGAACAATAAGCTCTGGAAAAGAGAATATTGCGGAGAAACTTCATGCACCGATCACCGTACAAGATGGTCAGATCAACATGGTCTTCTCTGGACAAACCGCACATGTGAACGGAATTGAGATTACACCGCTTCTGCTTGCACCAACGGGTTTGGAACTTGTGAAAGTGGACCTTGCGAGTGAAATTCCTTCCGCTGAGATTGCTTGGAAAGGCATAGATAGCGCAGCCTTGTACCGTGTATATCGTCAGGCAGAAGGAGAAGCGAAAGCATCTTTCTTAGCGGAAACTTCCGAATTAACTTGGAAAGATGAAACGGTGGATTTTGGTATGAAATATACCTATACAATAACCGCAGTGGACGCGGCGGGGCTTGAATCGGTTGCTTCTACACCGCTAGAGGTTTCTATGATCGATTCCTCTGTAGAGAAAGCCGGTATTCCTACAGGCTTAAAAGTAAGCTCTATTCATAAAAACGAGGTAACATTTATGTGGGAACCGAACGAAAAGGCTCGTTCCTATAATGTATACCGTTCGGATAAAGAGAACGGAGTTTACAATCTAATCGGTAAGACAAAAGAAGCGCAGTATACAGACCAAACGATTCTTAGTACGATTCCTTATTATTATAAAGTGGCGGCTGTAAATGCTGGAGGAATCTCTGAAATGTCAGAGGTACTCGTTACGGAAGCGGTAACCACACTATATCGTCAAATGGAGAACCTGGATCGGGCACCTGTTGCAGTCAAAGCAGAAGATGGAGTATTCATTAGCTGGAGAATGCTTGGTCTAGACCCAGATTCAATCGCTTTCCAAATTTACCGTGATAACAAGCTCATTACGAGCAAACCGATTACGGATCGTACCAACTATGTTGATGCAGGAGGTACGGATAAATCAAAATACGTGATTGAACCGATTGTAAGTGGAGTAAAACAAAAAGCTACGGAGCCATTCTCCGTATGGCAACAGCAGTATAAATCCATTCCTCTTGATAAACCGGCAGATGGTTATACCAAGGATGGTCAGCCTTATTCTTATTATGCTGGAGATGCGAGTACAGGTGATCTCGACGGGGATGGCCAGTATGAAATCATTATGATGTGGTCGCCAACTAACAGCAAAGATAATTCGCAATCAGGTTATACAGGTGAAGTGTATTTGGATGCTTATAAAATGGACGGAACCAAACTATGGCGTATCAAAATGGGTCCTAACATTCGTGCAGGGGCACATTATACTCAGTTTTTAGTCTACGATTTTGATGGAGATGGAAAAGCGGAAGTTGCGATGAAGACAGCAGACGGTACCAAAGACGGAGCGGGTGTAGTTATTGGAGATGGAACACTCGATCATCGCAATAGCTCGGGATATGTTCTACTTGGGAACGAATTTCTCACTGTATTTGAAGGAACGACGGGTAAGGCACTCAGTACGGTTCCTTATGATCCACCTCGCGGTGATGTAAGTTCGTGGGGAGATGGCTACGGAAACCGAGTTGATCGGTTCCTTGCGACTGTTGCTTATTTGGATGGAGAACATCCAAGCCTTGTTTTCTCAAGAGGTTATTATACAAGAACGGTACTTGCTGCTTATGATTTCAGAGGCGGGGAGCTGACCAAACGCTGGCGTTTTGACACAAATGATGAGGGTCTTAGCAGCTATGCAGGACAGGGAAATCATAATCTATCTGTCGGTGACGTAGATAACGATGGTAAGGATGAAATCCTGTTCGGTGCAATCGCCATTGATGATGACGGGACTCCGCTTCACAATACAAGACTCGGCCACGGTGATGCGATGCATTTTGGGGATCTCGATCCGAAGCGCGAAGGTCTTGAAATATTCAGTGTTCATGAAGACAGAAATGCGAAATACGGAATGGAAGTACGCGATGCAAATACAGGTGACATTCTATGGGGAGTACCTATGGGAATTGACGTAGGCAGAGGAATGTCAGCTGATATTGACCCGAATTATCCGGGAGAAGAAGTATGGTCTGCTACCATCACTAATGCAGAGCATATTCCGCTAAGCGGCTTGTATTCCATTAAAGGAGAGAAGATTTCATCTAAAATCCCTTCATCTACAAACTATGGTATCTGGTGGGATGGCGATCTGCTGAGAGAGCTGCAAGATGATATCAGGATCGATAAATGGGATTATAAAAACCAAAAAACGACCAATCTATTCACAGCCACAGGCGCTGCGTCGAACAACTCTACGAAAGCAAATCCAAGTTTACAAGCGGATCTGCTGGGCGACTGGCGTGAAGAAATAATCTGGCGTTCTGAGGATAGTACGGAACTTCGGATTTATACAACGATAGATGAATCCAATTATCGTATTCGTACGTTAATGCATGATCCAATCTACCGTCTTGGTGTTGCATGGCAGAACGTTAGCTATAATCAACCTCCTCATACGGGCTTCTTTTTAGGAGCGGGAATGGAGATGCCTGCGGCTCCAAACATTCGTTATACGGGTGCTGAAGATAATGGATCAGCGAAAGGAAAGCCAGGACTTCCTGTACTTTCTGATAATAACGGACACAATAATGGTCTTTTGGACGGAGAATACACGCTTTCTATGAACATGTGGTGGGGTGAGAATGGAACAAGATATAAACTGTATGAGAACGGTAAACTGATCTATACAGAGCTTTTATCTGACAATTCACCTCAGGCACAAAGTGTTCATGTTCCACTGGCAGGAAGAGATAATGGTACGTATGTGTACACGGTAGAACTGATAAACGCACATGGAACAACACAAAGTGCACCTCACACCGTAACGGTAAAGGATGCTGCGCCGAATAAGCCTAGTATATCAAGCGATAACTGGGATCAAGACGGAGAATACCGGATTACGATGAATATGTGGTGGGGAACGAATGGTACCCTCTACAAGCTGTATGAGAATGGTGAACTAGTAGATACACAGGAATTAGCAGCAGCGACACCTGATGCGCAAACAGCCTCCACGGAGATCACAGGTAAGGCAGCAGGCGTATACGAATATCAGATTGAACTGTCAAACCTTCATGGGCAGGTAAGAAGTGAAGTCATCCGTGTTGAAGTGAAATAAAAGAGGAATAGAATGAGAGAAGCCGGGCGTAGGATTGCATTCAATCTACGACCGGCTTCTTTATTTATTTTGTGAAAATGATAGGGCCAAATGTGCTGCTCTTACGAGGCAGAAATCAGATTTGATCCAGGGTAGCGTTTAATCTAATGTGCTGAAGGGTACTTACACTAATATGCTAATTGATATTTCTTATTTCGGTAGATTCGATGTTCGTTAATGATAAGAAGATGAATCCAAGAGGAGTGATAAAGAATGAGTGAGAAAGATATGAACTTGAAAAAAGACGCAAAAGATGAGCAACTCGATTCTTTCCGAGTGGATAATGACGGTCAAAAACTAACGACTAACCAAGGTCTTAAGGTGTCTGAGGATGAATTTTCTCTGAAAGCAGGAGAGCGTGGCCCTACGTTAATGGAAGATTTTCATTTCCGTGAAAAAATGACGCATTTTGACCATGAGCGTATTCCGGAACGTGTCGTGCATGCCCGTGGATTCGGTGCCCATGGATACTTTGAGGTTTATGAACCGCTTACTGAACTCACCAAAGCGGGCTTTCTACAAGACCCGAATGTAAAGACTCCTGTCTTTGTACGTTTCTCAACGGTAGCAGGTTCTCGCGGATCGGCAGATACCGTTCGAGATGTGCGCGGATTCTCTACGAAATTTTATACCGAAGAAGGTATCGTTGATATCGTTGGTAACAACATGCCTGTATTTTTTATACAAGATGCGATTAAGTTCCCGGACTTTATCCATGCGGTAAAACCAGAACCTCATAATGAAATTCCGCAGGCTGCTTCTGCTCATGATACGTTTTGGGATTTCATAGCGAACAACCCAGAGTCAGCTCATATGATGATGTGGCATCTGTCCGATCGTGCTTTGCCTCGTAGTTTTCGGATGATGGAGGGTTTTGGTGTACATACTTTTAGATTGATTAATGCAGAAGGAAAAGCCCATTTTGTGAAGTTCCACTGGAAACCAGTGCTGGGTGTTCACTCCCTCGTCTGGGATGAGACTCAGAAGATTGGAGGAAAAGATCCAGACTTCCATCGCCGCGATCTATGGGATGCGATTGAAACGGGCAATTATCCAGAATTTGAGTTCGGACTTCAAATTATTAAAGAAGAGGACGAATTTAGTTTTGATTTTGATATTCTTGATCCTACCAAGTTATGGCCGGAAGAACTCGTTCCTGTTCGTAAAGTAGGTAAAATGACGCTGAATCGGAATACAGATAACTTCTTCAGTGAGACAGAGCAGGTAGCATTCCATCCTGGGCATGTCGTACCAGGCATCGATTTCTCTAATGATCCATTGCTTCAAGGTCGTTTATTCTCGTATACAGATACACAGCTTACGAGACTTGGCGGTCCAAACTTTGCTGAGATTCCAATTAACCGTCCTATTTCTCCCGTACACAATAACCAACGTGACGGTATGCATCGCATGACGATCAACCGCGGTCCGGTCAGTTATCACCGTAATGGAATGGCCGGCAACAGTCCTTCTACCTCTACACCTAGCGAAGGCGGCTATGAGCATTACACAGAGAGAGTAGATGGCCGAAAAGTACAGGCAAGAAGCGAAAGCTTCAAAGACTTCTACAGCCAGGCAAAATTGTTCTGGAACAGCATGTCAGAGGTGGAGAAGAAACATATTACAAGTGCATTCCAATTTGAGCTTGGGAAAGTTCAGCGCAAGGAAGTGCGTCAATCCGTAGTAAATCTATTGATGAATATCGACACAACCCTTGCAGCGAGTGTTGCGCTGAAGATCGGTGTACATGTTCCGGAAGCAGGAGAGGAAACCAAGAACCCTACTCCATCTGATTCTCCGGCACTCAGTATGATGAATACCATTTTCTCTGCGAAGACTCGTAAAATTGCGATTATCGCAGGAGAAGGTTTTGATCAGTCCACAACAGAGGTTATAAATGCGCTGAAGGCAGCAGGTGCGGTGCCAGAGGTGGTTAGTGACCGACTCGGCCCAATCAGTGGACAAGGTGGACAAAGCGTTGAGGCGCTGCATACTTTCCTCACCAGCGATTCCTTACTATTTGACGCCATTTATGTTGCGGGTGGAAAAGAGGGTGTTAACCTGATTGCATCCGAACCTGATGCGAAAGACTTTGTGCGAGAAGCGTACAAACACTTTAAACCAATCGGTGCAGTGAACGAAGGGACAGCTTTCCTTCAGCAGTCGCTGGCGATAGAAGACCTGCGTGTACCAGGAATTGTGACGGCTCGGACTACGGAAGAGCTTTCCGGTTTTGAGAACAAATTTGTGGAAGCTGTAGCTGCACATCGTTTCTGGGATCGCAAAATGTAAGGTGAATGTGACAATATTAATCTATTCTAGACAAGCGGAATTGCTGCTTCTGCAGCAATCCTGCTTGTCTTTTTATTTATATGTAAATATATCTATATAGATGTGATAGGTGATGTCTTTTGTTACAATAGGTCCAGTATTCTCTTTTGACAACGACGAACTAGCAGCAAAGGTGGGAATGTTTTGGACTTTTTTAGTGAGATAAATGAGTTTATCGGTGAAGTTAAATGGATTAGACTTGGGGTCGCTCTGCTCTTTTTATTCGTATTTACATTTTTTAATAAGTGGACTTCGACGAAGTTATTTCATTTATTGAAACGAATATTTAGCCAGAAATGGGATAGTATTTATCAAGTGCTTCATGGACCAGCAAGAGCTTTAATGACGCTGGTTGGGATTTCGGGAGCAGTCCATTTTTATTTTGCAGATGGCGGAGCAAGTTGGCCGTTATTTCAGCATCTTGTCCGTACTGGATTTATTATTATTATTGGTTGGGCCTTCTATAATTTATCGGGCCGCTCTTCCCGCTTTTTTGCAGGGATGACCAGCAAACTTGGGGTCGAGGAATCGGATATGATTATTCCTTTCTTGTCCAAGGTTCTGCGGTTTATGGTCATTGCTCTGACGATTACGATCATCATGGGAGAATGGGGTTACAGTGTAAATGGCTTGGTTGCCGGACTTGGTCTCGGAAGTCTTGCAGTTGCCTTGGCAGCACAAGATACACTAAGCAATCTCATTGCCGGTATTATTATCGTTACGGAAAAACCTTTCTCCAAGGGGGATTGGATCCGTACAGATGCGGTAGAAGGTATGGTTGAAGATATTTCCTTTCGCAGTTCTAAAATAAGAACATTCGCGGATTCCGTTGTCATTATCCCGAATAATATTTTGGCCAAAGCGGCCATTACCAACTGGAGTCGGATGGGAAAAAGACGAGTTACCTTTGATTTAGGTGTCGCAATTGATACAGATCGCGTCCAGTTGGCGAAGGCAGTGAACCGGCTGCGGGAATACATTGAGAACCATGAAGGTATCGATCATGATTTGTACATGGTTCGGCTCAAAGAGATGACCAAAGACCAAATCACGATCTTTTTCTACTTTTTTACGTACACAACCATATGGGTTGAACACATGAAAGTGCTTGAATCCATCAACTTTGAGATCTTACGAATCCTAGAAGAAGAAGGCGTTAAACTTGCGGTACCGGCACAGCGTCTTTTCTTAGAGAATCATGCGATTTTTGAGAAAGAAACGACAAATGCCTGAGAATACACATGCTATAAACTATTTCTAGTGAAGCGAAAAAATAAAAAGGCGATGGACAACCTTGCGCAGGTTATCCATCGTCCTTTTTTTGATGCATTAAATCTGTTTATTCTCCGCGCTGCTCAAACAGCTGAACAATACCAATAATGACCTGAGTAGCCTTCTCCATATGATCTACCGATACATACTCATAGCGTCCATGAAAGTTCTCTCCGCCTGTGAAAATATTCGGTGTAGGCAGCCCCATGTAGGATAACTGAGAACCATCCGTTCCCCCGCGAATCGGTACGATATGAGGCTCAATATCAAGCTGTTTCATGGCTTCTCCAGCAATATCCACAATAAATTTCACCGGCTCAATTTTCTCGCGCATGTTGAAATATTGGTCACGGATTTGGAGATGAATTCGCTCCTCGCCATAGGCAGCCTGAAGGATTCGGGCGATTTGCTCTAGATTGGCTTTCCGTGCTTCAAAATGGTCTCGATCGAAATCACGAATAATATAATTCAGTTCGGTTTCTTCCACATCTCCTTTAACCGAAGACAAGTGGTAGAATCCTTCATAGCCGTCCGTAAACTCCGGTGCTTCTTGAATAGGAAGTCTTGCGTGAAACTCCATTGCGATTTTGGCGGAGTTCACCATTTTATTTTTCGCAGTACCTGGATGGACGTTTTTGCCCTTAAAAATAATTTTTGCAGCTGCGGCATTAAAGCTCTCATACTCCAGTTCCCCGAGCGGCCCTCCATCGACGGTGTAGGCGTATTTTGCACCAAATGCCCCAACATCAAAACGCTCCGGCCCACGGCCGATCTCTTCATCAGGTGTAAAGGCAACCCGGATCTTCCCATGTTTAATCTCAGGGTGAGTGATCAGGTATTCCATGGCCGTCATAATTTCGGCAATCCCTGCTTTGTTATCTGCACCGAGGAGCGTTGTTCCATCGGTTGTAATTAGCGTATGACCTTTATAGCCCGCAAGCTCTGGAAAATCTTTTAGAGACATGATAATCTGTTGTTCTTCGTTCAGCGTAATGTCTTCACCATCGTACTGCTCTATAATTTGCGGGTTTACGTTCTTTCCTGTAAAGTCAGTGGCCGTATCAAGATGGGCAAGAAATCCGATCACAGGAACATCATGGTCCGTGTTGGAAGGAAGTGTGGCCATAACATAACCGTTATCATCCATGCTTATCTCTTGCATGCCAATGGTATGCAATTCTTCTACCAGTTTGCGTCCGAGTTCGAGCTGTCCTGGAGTCGTGGGGCAAGTCTCGCTGTTCTCATCCGACTGGGTGTCTACACGTACATAGCCCGTTAGTCGTTTAATCAATTTCTCTTTCACGTTTCATCAGCTCCTATGTCGTTCTTATATAGATGTAGTTTATCACGAACATTCCCTAATGCATAAATCTGGAAAGCAAGTTACACAATATTAGAAAACCATAGATACTCCATTGACGTGTAATCAAAAGGTGCTATCATTGCCGCATTCTTAACTAGTAAACGATGAAACGAGGTAAGAAACTATTTATAGAAGGAGCAACTTATGACAACATCATTGCCCGAAATAAAAAAAACCATTCTGCTGAATGCACGTATGGAGAAGGTGTGGAAGCAGGTCTCTACTGCAGAGGGTATTGCACAGTGGTTTATGCCAAGTACCTTTGAACCTGTGCTTGGACAGGAATTTATTCTCGAAGCAGGACCTTTTGGGAAGTCAAAATGTAAAGTAACAGAGTTAGATCCACCGAATCTACTGAGCTTTACTTGGGATAAAGATTGGGTACTCACTTTTAGGTTAGAAGAAAAAGAAGGGCAGACCGAGTTCACTTTAATCCATGGCGGCTGGAAAGCTGGGGAGAAAACTTCATTTGGAGAAGAACACAGTCTGGTTCGTGATCGTATGGATCAAGGCTGGAGCGGCATTGTGAACAAGCTTGCTTCCATAGTCCAAGCATAAGAATGTAAGCTGAACTTACTATTTGATAGAGTGCTATTTAGGTGAAAAAGAGCGCAGCAGGTAAATCTCCGCTGCGCTCTTCTTGTATTTACGATAACGTAAGGCTCCGCCATAAATAGAATACAGCATAAGCTTCATACCCTTTCCAAGGTTCGAAAATGGCTCTAATCTCAGCAGGAGTGGGCTTAGCGGACAGGCCGAGTTGTTTCTTCAGAGCCGCATGCAGTCCGGCGTCTCCTATGGGAAATGCGGCAGGATTACGCAAACAGCGCATCATGACATAATGAGCGCTCCAAGGACCGATTCCTCTAATGCGAAGCATTGTCTCTTCCGCTGCCTCATATCCGGAAGCCAGTAGCGTTTCTTTTTGTAATTCTCCTTGTACAATCCGCCCAGCGATATCCACGATATATTCTGCTTTTTTGCTTGTGAACTGCAGTTCTCTTAAACCAGTTATTGTGCTGTGATCAAGCAGTGCCGAGGGAGAGGGGAAGCGGTAATAGGTCCTTCCATTACACTCATAGGTCTCTCCAAAATTCTCAACGAGTCGTTTCTTGAGCGTGTAGGCAAAAGTAAGGTTAATCTGTTGTCCAATGACAGCCCAGCACAGAGCTTCAAACAGATCAGGAACCCCGATAATTCGAAGTCCATATAAAGATTGAACCAGTGGACCGAGCAAAGGATCGTTCTCTGCCAGTTGATAGAAAGGGGCAAGATCCCTCCGAAGATCAAACCATTCCTCTATAAAAAGAAAGATGAGATTCCAATCTTCTGCAGAGACAGGTTCTGCACATAGACAGCGGATGAATAGAGCATGGGATAATGCCTCATAACGAATTTCTACAGGAATAGGTCTACCCTGTATATCAAGTGATTTGTAGATTCGTTCCTCTTCCACTTCATGCAGGCATTCGAGTGTAGAACGGTTTAGGTAATAGAGGACTTCCGAGTAATTGAAAAGTTCAGGCAATGCCAGTTTTCTTTCTGTTTCTATGTGATTTGCTGATGTCTCGTCCACGATATAGCGATTGTTAGAATTCAAAACAGGCATGTCCTTTTCGGGTGTAGTCATGATATCCCTCCAGTGTAAGAAGTGCTTCTTTGAAATGCAGTCCTCCGCGAAAACCCGTGAGGTTCTTGTTCTTGCCGATAACCCGGTGGCAAGGAACCAGCATGGGAATGGGATTCGCTCCATTTGCTGTGCCAACAGCACGTACCGCCTGCGCTCTCCCGACATGACTTGCTATATCAGAATAGCTGCGTGTTTCTCCATACGGAATCTGCTGTAGTGCTTCCCATATTTCCATTTGAAAAGCAGTTCCGCGAAGATCAAGAGGTACAGAGAACTGAAATCTTTCTCCACTTAAATACTCTGTAAGCTGTTTTGTATAAGGTTCAAGCTGCTGTTCATCCTGCATCAGGGAAGCACCTGGGATGTGGCGATAAATCCAGGATTCGAATGACTCCCCGTTTTCTGACGGCCAGGTAATTTTACAGATTCCATGTTCGGTTGCGGCTAGATACAAAAATTTGTTTTGTAACAAAGCATGCTGAACCTTCGTCCAATAGACAAGGGTCACGTTGTATCCCTTCTTTCGCTTGATTTTCGATAATGCTGCGGTGTTTGACCGATTGTTTTCTGAAAGACCGCAATGAAGTGAGAGGTGGTTTTATACCCGATAAGGTCAGCAATATCTCGAATTTCGAGGTCGCTTCTTAGGAGTTCTTCTCTTGCTTTTTCCAGTCGTACTTTCTGCAAATATGCTGCGGGGGTGAGCCCGGTTACTCTTTTACATACTCTTTGTAGATGATAGGGGCTCATTTTGATCTCATCTGCCAGGCGGTTTAAGCTCACCGACTCTGAGTAATGGTGATCGATATAGGATTTGACGCGCTCCGAGATATCCTTATCCGGGTTATGCAGTTCTTTGATGTCCGGCTGACATCGTTTACAGGCACGATACCCATCTCGCTCTGCTGCATCTGTAGCCGAGTATATCGTTACGTTTTCTGGTTTAGGCGTCCTAGAGCGGCAAGAGGGGCGGCAATAGATGCCCGTTGTCCGAATCGCTGTATAGTAAATTCCATCATATCGATCACTGCGCTCTAATACAGCCTGATACACTTTTTCAAAAAGTCCACTTTGTTCCTGCATCTCACTCTCCCCCTCTGCTTTATTGTTATATTATAGGCTTCCTTTGCTAATAGAGCAGTATTTTGAAATAGGAAAGCAAGATTTCGACATTGTTACCAAAATGAGATTCCTTATTATGGAAACTTGTAGTATAGTAATTGCGTTATCCCTTTGTAAGCAGAACTGTACATAACCCTTATTTGTATAAATGTAATGAAAGCCTGAAATTATAGTTCGTATTTGTCGAAAAAAAGAAAAAGAGTACAGAGAGGAGAAGCGCATGAGTGACCAAGAAGAATACCCGCTGACGCGGAGTAAACGATACCAGACCCAAAAAAAGAAAAAACCAAAATCAAAGAAGCCGCTTATCATTACAGCGATCATTCTCTTGCTTATAGGAACAATGGGGTTTGCATTTCGTAAAGAACTAGTTGCTGTTGCATTTCAGCTATTTTTGGAGGATACAGTAAAGGATACTTTTAAAGATTCTTACGAACCAATTAAGGTAACCGGGCCGGCTGGAGATGAAGAAAAACAGGGGGAACTGACAAAACCCTTCAGCATGTTGTTGCTTGGTGTAGATGAGAGAGAAGGGGATGTCGGAAGATCAGATACGATGATCTATGCGGTATTCCGTCCTGAAGAGCACCGAATGTTATTGATGTCGCTGCCTCGCGACTCGTATGTTCCGATTGCAGGGAAAGAAAAGAGGAATAAAATCAACGCAGCTTATGCCTTCGGGGGAACCAAAATGAGTGTAGAGACGGTGGAGCAGCTACTGGAGACGGAAGTCGATTATTACGCAAAGGTGAACTTTCAAGCACTGGTGGAAGTAGTCGATGCCCTTGGCGGAGTGGAACTACCGATTAACGAAGTCATTGAGAATAAATTAAGATATCATGTGAAGCTTAGAATTGAGCCGAATAAACCGATTTATGACGGTGCGGATGCTCTGAACTATGTAAGATATCGTGAGGATTCAGACTATAAGCGAACAGAGCGTCAGCGGATCTTTATCAAGCAAGCGACAGAACGCGCTTTATCGCTAGGTAATATTACAAAGATCCCACAGCTAATGGATATTGCGAGTTCGAATATGAAGACAGATATGACTTCCGATTTTATTATTGATCTGGCAGAGTTGTTGTACGAGAAAGGATCCGTACCTCAGATGAGCAGTTACATGCTGAAGGGTGAGGGGGAGAATAACCAGTATGGTTGGTATTACATGCTAAGTGATCAAGGGTTAACAGAGGCCCAAGAACTCCTCGATAATTGGATGGATGAAAATACAGCAGCGACAGATCTTATTGATCCTGAGCTCAAAGAACAATAAAAGAAAGAGACAGACCTGCCTATTGCAGCTCTGTCTCTTTCTTTGCATTATTTTAAGCTTCCGACTCTTGCTTCTGCTCATCTTCTTCCTGGTCTAGAACTTGTTCCACCCAGACAGAGACACTTCCGCCCTTGACGATAAAGTTGGCACAGCCATCTTCTTCAATCGTAAGCGTCTGCTCTTGATTTCCTGTAATGTCATACCAAGTTTGTCCGGCACGTTCTTTACCCACACACATCCGCTTCTCTCCATTGTCCCCGTTACCGATAATTACGGCACAACCGGAGTGAGGGATTTCATCAACACCGCATCTTACCCAGCCAATCGTATTGGGATGATCGAAGTAATCCACTTGGTCACCGTAGGCATGATGATATCTTGCGGCTAGCAGAGGATCAATCGCAGCTTGCTTCGGAGCCACCGGATTTTCCCCGCCAATGCCATAGTAATCTCCGTAGAATACACAAGGATATCCGCCTTGACGGAGCAAGATTAGTGCGTATGCGCTTTGTTTAAACCAGTCATCAATCCAAGATTCCAGTGCTTCTTCCGGCTGAGAATCATGATTATCAACAAAGGTAACCGCATGGGTAGGGTGGGTTTGAACAAGCGTATCATTGAAAATCGTTGTTAGATCAAATGATTTTCCTGCAAGTGAAGCCTCATGAAGCTTGTAATGGAGTGACACATCAAACAGATCAATTTGATGATCAACCGTATCGAGGAAATTTTGACAGGCAGCAAGATCTGACTTCCAAAACTCACCGACAATATAGAAATCCTGTCCACGTTTTTTAATCATTTCCTTGGCAAACTGTTTGATAAAGTCATGATTAATGTGTTTAATCGCATCCAGACGGAATCCATTACACTGGAGGGTATCAATCATCCATTTTCCCCAGTTAATCATCTCTTCGCGAACTTCTGGTTTTCTATAGTCGATGTTAGCGAACATCAGGTAATCATAATTCCCAAATTCATCATCTACGTTATCATCCCAGCCTTCTTTATTGGAGGCCATTCGGAAAATGCCGGTTTTTCCTTCCGATGCGTCGTAGTCCGTTCCATTAAAGTGGGTATGATTCCATTTGAATGAAGAATAGGTATCTCCACGCCCAGGGAAATCAAATTTTGTCCATCCCTCAATCTCAAACGGCTTCGAGATATCCTTCGTACGATTGTTCGGATCGACTTCAATGACTTGGAACCGTTCGGTCTCGTCTGCACCCGCTTTATGGTTCATAACAAGGTCTACATATACCGCGATTCCATTTTGAGTACAGACGCCCATGGCTGCGAGAAGCTCCTCTTTCGTTCCGTATTTCGTTCTCACCGTGCCTTTCTGATCAAATTCCCCCAAATCATAGAGATCATATACTCCATATCCGGTATCCTCAGGTGAACTGCCTTTAGTAACAGGAGGAATCCATACGGAATCAATTCCTTTTTCTTTTAGCTCAGGAGCTCTTTCAGACAGACGTTTCCAGTGCGCTCCATCTGCATCTACATGCCATTCAAAGAATTGCATCATGGTATGATTGCGTTTTATCATACGGCCGCCCCCTCTCATTAGTTATCATTCTCTTACTACAGCACACCGTAAAGTTAGTGGTCTGTTTGATGTCAGACTGCCGCAATCTATAAGTGCTTTTATTCAGAAATAACCACCCCGGGGGAGAAATGAACCATAACTAGAAAATATATATGGCGGGAAACAAGATAAGAAAGCTATTTCTCTTCTTTCGTGATGGTTTAAAAAAGATGGTAAATTATCGTGCATATATGAAAATTTTATGCTAAGATACGGTTTGTTTCAGAAAAAATTACGCAATTTTATGAAAATACAAACATTTACTACTTAGCTGAAGGTGAATCTATGACAACAGCAGCCGACGGGCGTGTTCTTAAGACAGAAAATCTTAATCTTTTTTCATTAACCTGGCCCATTTTTTTAGAAATTATGTTATTTATGCTGATGGGTACTGTAGATACCTTTATGATTAGTGCCGTGTCCGATGAGGCTGTATCTGCGGTAGGGACTTCCAATCAAATCGTATCCATCGCCATCCTCATTCTTGAGGTGATTGGTAATGGAGCCGCTATTGTGGTAGCTCAGTATATCGGTTCAAGGAAACTTGCCGAAGCATCTCGCGTATCTGCCGTAGCGATTACCCTTAACTTATGTGTGGGGCTCATCATTAGTGTTATTTTTGTATTCAGCGGCCGTCACATTTTACAATTGATGAATCTTCATGGCGAAATCCTGGAACTCGGGAATACATACATAACGATTGTCGGCGGGGGTATTTTCTTACAAGCATTGATTAATATCATGTCCGCGATTATTCGTACCTATGGTTTCACCAAGCAGACCATGCTTGTCTCACTTGTAATGAATCTCATTCACTTAGTCGGTAACTATGCACTCATTTTCGGTCATTTTGGATTCAGTCCGATGGGTGTACAAGGAGCGGCGATCTCGACCGTAGTCAGCAGGCTGGTCTGTGTTGCGATCTTTGTTTGGTTACTTTATAAAGTAATGGCCGTAAGGATTGAATGGAGACATTATTTCATGATCTCCAAAGAGTATGTAAATAAGATACTGAATATCGGTATTCCTTCCGCCTTTGAACAAATTACGTATCAAATGTGTCAGCTCGTTTTTCTGTATTATGTAACTTATCTCGGAACCGAATCACTTGCTACCAGGCAGTATGCAGCTCAGATTTCTAATTATATCTACTTATTTAGTATGGCTGTATCCCTGGGAACATCGATTCTGACGGGTCGATTCGTCGGCGCAGGAAAGCAAGATGAAGCCCGCGAGAGTGAAGAAAAGTGTGAAAATCGGCCTTATTTCCACGATAACGGTTGATATTATTATTATTCTACTTCGGGAACCGCTGATCGGGATCTTTACGGATAATGCAGAAATTATCAGACTAGGATCTCAAGTACTCTTGTTCAGTATCGTCCTGGAAACGGCAAGAACGTGTAACATGATTATGATTAACTCCTTGCGTGCGGGGGATGCCCGTTTTCCCGTGTATATGGGGCTAATCTCTATGGTGGGCGTAAGCCTTCCGCTCGGTTATTGGTTTGTCTTCCATTTGAATATGGGACTGCTGGGTGTATGGGTAGCGAACGCAGTGGATGAATGGATTCGTGCCTTCATTATGCATTACCGCTGGAAAAATGGTGCTTGGCGTCGTTATGCGCTCGTGGAGCGACCAGCTTCCAAAGAT
Source organism: Paenibacillus sp. Marseille-Q7038 (assembly GCF_965111595.1). Taxonomy (NCBI): domain Bacteria; kingdom Bacillati; phylum Bacillota; class Bacilli; order Caryophanales; family Paenibacillaceae; genus Paenibacillus; species Paenibacillus sp. Marseille-Q7038. The sequence continues at coordinate 584,216 of NZ_CBCOOM010000002.1, forward strand.
TCAGAATCGGTGTCCGCGCGTTATAAAATTCATCATCTGTCGTTAGCTTCCACCAGGAGCGTCCGTATTATGCGCTGCTCAGCGTATGTTTTTGCCGCCGTAAAGGCGGCTTTTTCATGTCAAGATACATAGGAGTTACGGAATGTATAACTCCATTTTTATTCATTTATAGGTTATATTTGGAATAGATGTTATCGTAATTTGTCCAATTCCTTAAATAATTCTGTTATTATTATTAAGTTAAGGGTTTTTTAATGTAAATTGTTTTCAGAAGTTTTACTATAGATAAAGTGATTTTAAGCCGATCGAATGGAACGTCTCTATCGATCAATATACTAAACCCAAGGAGTTAATATAATGAGTCAAACTATGACAGCTGAAAAAAGGGAACGTCTGCCCGAGCTTAATCTTGTCCGGTGCATTGCGATTCTTGGCGTACTTAGCGTACACTCGACTTCGTTTGCTACCGTAGATATGGTGAATTCGGGGATGTACTGGCTGTACAACTTTTTCAATATTTTCATGAAGTTTGGTACACCGACGTTTATTTTCTTAAGTAGTTTTGTGTTGTTTTATAATTACTATACTAGACCGCTGGATAAGAAACTGGTTCTTGGTTTTTATAAGAAGAGATTGCTTTACATTCTCATTCCTTACTTTATGTTCTCATTGTTTTATTTTCTAATTTTACATGTTGTGTACTACCCGGATCGTTCTCTGATCGATACCATCGTAAGTTTTACTACCAAGTTGTTTACAGGTAAAGCGTACACTCACTTATATTTTGTATTTATTAATATGCAGTTTTATATTATGTTCCCGCTGGTACTCGCTTTTTTCAAAAAACTACCTTCTCTCGTTAAATGGGCAGTTCCCATCGGACTTGCCATTCAGTGGGGATTTATTCTAATGAATAAATACGGTGTAATCAGCGTGGCGAATAAAGGCAGCTGGTCTTTATCATACTTTGCCTATTTCATGCTTGGCGCATGTCTGGGTGTGTACTTCCCTAAGATTAAAGAGTGGATTGTAATTAAGAGAAAATACGCTACACCAGGAAAGGTTACAGCATGGGCACTTTTATGGATTATATGGATCTGTGCAGGCCTGGCACATGTGTATATCTGGTACTTGAACCGTAAAGGAATTGCGGTATATGATTCGCTTTGGTATGAATTCCTGTGGAATCTGCATACCTTCTCTGCAGCACTGGTGTTATTCCAGATTGCCTTCCTGCTATATGGCAACGGTAAGAGCGCTCTGGTACGTACGATGTCTAAGATTGGTGGGTTCTCCTTCGGGATCTATTTAATTCACCCCTTCTTCTTGCTTGTCTATCGTGAGTTTCCGCCGCAAACCGGGATTTCGATTCTTCATCACTTATGGTATGTCGGTGGATTCCTTCTTGCGTTAATCGGATCTTATATTGTGGTTGGTTTGGCATCTCACTTCTCTAAATCGTGGATTCTGTTCGGTAACCTGCCTAAACCGCAGCGAGGAGCCGGTGAACCTAAAAAACCAAATCTACCTGCGTAAGTGCAAAAGAAGCATCCCTGTTTAAACCGGGGATGCTTCTTTTTTTATGAATGTTAGATCGTGGACTTTCGCAGCCACATATAACATAGGAGAGCATATAGCAAAGTAAGAGGAGCGAGGAACCAAAGAATATCGGTCTGGTAAGTCATGACCCACCTGCCAAATTCGTCCCAATACTTCCAGTACGTCATTAGAACACTGCCTGTTCCTAGAAGGATGACGGTGAGCAGGAGGAGGCTTGTTAAGACCAGTTTACCGAATCTTCTCACTATACTTGATAGCAGAAAACCGAAGAGAAACAAATGAGATATGACGACAAAGTTCAGCAAGATCAAATGCAAGAAGGAGAGACTGCTAAGGATAGGGACATCAAAGAAGTGCAGCCCTGTACCCCAGCCTGAAGTAAGCTGTTCTATTTCTCTAAGGACGGTAAGTGCAATGGAATCGAAAAGGCTGAAGAGAAGAAACAAACTGATTGTTCCTAAGAAGTAATCTTTACGGCGAATACCGAAACTGAGTGAAAATGAGAAGTTTATGGGGATTACCGCCATTCCAACACTCATCACGAACCCATAAATGGAAATCAACCCGCCGGTCGTAAATGATCCAATCGATATACTGACTAACAAATTAACTATAAAACTGCTCGTGAGCACGATGAGGGGGACGAAAAGCCATAACCAATAATCCACAAGATGGGTACGCATTACAGTTTTGATCGCGGTCATACTTCATTCACCTCTTCCTGGTTCGTTTGTTTGGTCAAGTACACCATGAGCTGTTGTAAGGAGACAGGAGCAAGCTTAATGTTGTTTAATTCCGCTTGTTTGCGGAAGTTCTTTTGGTCAGCTGTGCGAACGACAGCACTACACATGGAGCCCAGTACTTCCTCATGAAGCACTTCTTTTCCGGTAACGAAGCGCTCTACATCGGACTGCTTGCCGCTAACATGAAAAGCAGATCCTCGAAATTGTTCCGCTTCTTCATTTAGCAGAAGCTTACCCTCATGAAGTACAATCACCTGTTCGAGCATGGCACTAATCTCATCAATAAGATGAGTAGATAATATAATCGTGCGCGGATAATCCATATAATCTTGAATCAACTGGTCGTAGAATAATTGTCTGGCTACGGCATCAAGTCCAAGATAGGGTTCATCAAAGATCGTAAGCGGAGCACGGCTTGCAAGACCGATAATGATGCCGACAGAAGAAAGCATGCCTCTTGATAGTTTTTTGACTCTTCGATTTATGGGAAGGTTGAATTGTAAGACTAGGGAATCAGCAAGTAGAGCATTCCAGTTAGGATAAAGAGAAGAGGCTACCGAGAGTACATCACATACTCGAAATGTATCGGGATACTTTTGACTTTCCTTAATAAAACAAATTTGCCGAAGAACTTCCTTATTCTCATAGGGCGCTTCGCCAAATACTTTAAGTTCTCCTGATGTAGGAAAGAGCTGGGCAGTAATGAGATGAAGCAGTGTTGTTTTACCTGCCCCGTTACGTCCAAGCAGTCCGTAAATTTTATTCTCCTGAATGGAGAGGTTGACATCCCGGAGGGCATGAAATGTTTTACCATAGCTTTTGGTCAGGCCATTTAACTCAATTACATCTGCCATGCTACTTCTCCTCCCTGTGTATCATTTCAGACAATTCGGCTTTACTGATCCCTAGCTTCTGCGCTTCTTGCACCATCCGGATAATGAACTGTTCATAGAACTGCTCACGGCGCTTCTCCACAAGGACAGATGGTGCTCCTTCTGCTACAAACATACCAATCCCTCTCTTCTTATACAGAATTCCTTGATCGACCAGGAGATTCACACCTTTGGCCGCTGTTGCTGGATTAATCTGATAAAAGGATGCAAATTGATTCGTGGAAGGGACCTGGGATTCTTCGGGGAGCCTTCCTTCGAGGATGTCATCTTCAATTCGTTCTGCAATCTGTAAAAAGATCGGCCGGTCATCATCCATCTGCATACCCATACATTATCACCACCAAGTTGGTTAGTTACTTATGTAATTAACCATACAACCAAACAAAGGATTAGTCAACAATATATGGTAAAAATGGACGAACGCACGAAACCTTTTTTTATTTGAAGCGTTTATTACTTTAGCAGGCAAAAAGGTGTCATATTTCGGTAATTGACTGAATATAATGGAAATTCGGACCAAGGAGAGGTTCATTTCCGTTTCGTGAGACTGGCAGGAGGTTAATAGGAAGAGGGCAAGGAAAGAAGCCAAATATCGAGTAATACCTCACATCCATGTTGAGCATAACAAGGACATGGACTCAAGTTAGAATTGAACCCATTCTTGGTTAATAATATAAGGTTAAAGGTGATTTGTAATGAAGTGTCAATCTTGTGGTAAAGCAGTAAAAGACGTTCTGGAACATGTGGAGCACATTCTCCATGAATGTGGGAAAATGTCTGTATCCTCTCCAGATCTGTCGTCCGTATCGCCGGATGCGATGCACCAGTCAATGAAGTTTTCAGAGTCGATATCATAGAGTAATCGAAAAGAACCTGCCTCGAAATAACGGATGGCAGGTCTTTTTATTTTCATCTAAATATGAAGCAGAAAAGTCTAATCTGGATCCGGCGGAATGGTAAAGGAATTATGGTGTTTTACGTGACCTTTATCGGTACGAATTTAATTGCCATTATGAAACAGCTCCTAAATTAATTAGGGTTGTCTGCCTTTTTCCAGTGGACAAGCAGCGGACCTTCGGCACCTAGCAGTGGATCTTGATCTGGAAGAGGAACACGAGCAATTTCACGGATTACCTGCGGTCGTTCCCCTTTGTCTCCCGTGTGGGTATTGTAGGACATACCGTCTGGATAGGCCCCTACCACCCGAAAATCAGGACTGGACTCCAGTTTTTTATGACCTGTTCCAGCAGGAAGCACCAGAACATCGCCGGCAGATGCAGTCAGAATAATTCCCTTTTCTCCTCCAATATGGAGTTTGACCGATCCTTTGATGACGCCGAGTACTTCATGGGAGTTGCTATGATAGTGATGGTAAGGGAACACCCCACCTGTCCAGCTGTTTCGCCAGTTATGCTTGTTAAAAATAATTTCGGTATTCTGCTCCTCACCGCGTAATGCACCTGGGTAGAGAATGACAGGCAGCTCGGGGTTATTGGGAATCGTTCCATCATCCTTAAAGTAATAAACACGAGTCTCTAAATGAGTCGTTTTCATAATGAAATCCCTCCTTAGGAAGAAATAAAGCCATGAATTCAGGGCATAGGTGCCTTTTATCATGGCTTATATTTTTATATTCCAAAAATTACTATTTACTGTTATGTACCACACATGAAGAGGTGTTAATCAGAAGGAAATCCGAGCCAAGCCAAGATAAATGTAAGGGATTGGATATTAGCAAACCGATGAGTTACAATAAGAATACTTTTAATATGTGGAGGCTTACCTAATATTATGAAACTTGCCGAAGCACTCATCCTACGTTCCGATCTACAAAAGAAAATTCAAGAACTTCGTTTTCGTTTGCGTAATGTGATTAAGATTCAGGAAGGTGAAGAGGCAGCCGAGAATCCGTCTGATCTTTTTCGTGAACTGAATGGGGTACTTGAGCAGTTTGAGTCCCTTGTTAAGAAAATTAACAAAACCAATTCACAGACAGAATACGAACAAGGAATGACGATTACCGATGCGCTTGCACGCCGGGAGAAGCTCCAATTGAAACGAAGTGTTCTCAGTGATGTCATGGATACGGCGTCTATTCGTTATGACCGGTCCAGCAGGACAGAGATTAAATTTATAACAACCGTTGATATCAGCGCACTGCAGAAACAAGTAGATGAACTTGCTAAAGAACATCGCACACTTGATACGCGTATTCAAGAACTCAACTGGACAATCGAACTTATAGAATCATCATAAAATACGATCAGAACAAATTGCAGCAGAGAAGTCCTAGTGTTGGTAGTCAGAATGAAAAAAAGCGAGCATAAGCCTCCCAGCGGGTCAAGTCTGGATCTCATAAAATGGTGAAGGGAACCGGGCGCCCTATAATTACAATTTAGCCCACGCACCATTTACAACCGTACGAGTTAATGTTATTACTTACTACCATATGCTGATTTTTTCAACTGGCGAGGGCTGGGTGTGGGGACTATAGGACTTCCCACTGCTATTCTGTAAGTTAAAAAAGGAAAGTCATTTCAAAAAAACGGGAATGGTAAAATTATACTTTTATAATAAGTAGATGTAGTTAGCTATGGTATTAACTAGTACTGTATATAGTAGAAAAGGGGAGAATAAGTGCCTTTTTCAAGCCTAAAAGCAAAAATTCATTGTATTGACAAAAATAGAGGTTTTGTTACAATGTTCACAAGGTATTCACAAGTATAATTAGATTTAACTCGTGTTTATGTGTAATAAGTGTAATATTAGGGTATAGGTTCGTAATTGGCCTGTTCGGATAAATTTGTGATTGCGATGGAATAAACAACTATTCATCTTTGCAAAAGATCCATGAAGTACATCACATGTGTAGGGTAAAGCTGCCTGTGCCGCTTGAAAGGCCGCGGCTTTTTCTAATGTGTGAAATTTGTTACATTACAATGTACACTCACGGATCGTTCATTTGATTATCAGGTAGGGTCAAGCAAGCGGGCTTTTTAACCCAAAGTAAAGGAGGACGTTCTCTTATGTCACAACCGACTCAACAAGAGGTACCAGTAAACGGTGCAGCTCCTGCACAAAATCAGGATGTACTTGATCAATTGATGAAGCCGGAGGTTCAAGAGTCTCTTACTGTTCTTGTGGAGAATCTACCTAAACTGGCTGAAATGGTAACTGCTATGACAAAAGCTTATGACTTCGCTCAAGGCTTGGCAACAGATAAAGTCTTCGTTAACGACATGAAAGTCGCTCTTGGAGAATTTACAACGCCTGTTGTAGAAAAAGCAAAAGGGGTAGCATCCGCGGCTATCGAAGCTGGAGACCGTGCTCATGCGGAACAGTCTTCTGTTGGTCTTTTCGGTATGCTCAAAATGTTGAAAGATCCTAACGTACAACAATCTCTTCGTTTTGCTCAAGCATTTCTTAATGTGCTCAACGAACGTCAAGGGCAAAAACAAGACTAAAAAGTTATTGATACGAAAGTAAGAACGGAGGATGGATATGTCGAAGCAAATTTTGATCCTGGGCGGCGGCTACGGCGGCTTGCTTAGCGCGCTATCAGCACGTCAATACTTGTCCGCTGAAGAAGCAACCATTACGGTTGTAAACCGCTTCCCAACTCACCAAATTATTACTGAATTACATCGTCTTGCTGCAGGTTCCATCGAAGAAAAAGCAGTTGCACTTCCACTGGAGAAACTTCTTCGTGGTAAAGACGTAAATCTTAAAATTGACACGGTATCTGAGATTAAACCAGATGAGAACAAAGTTGTTATGAAGAGCGGAACAATCTACAGCTATGACTTCCTTGTCGTTGCTCTAGGTAGTGAAACTGCATTCTTCGGTATCCCAGGACTTCAAGAGTACAGCTTTACTCTGAAATCCGTAAGTGATGCTAACAAAATCCGTGCACACGTGGAAGCTTGCCTGGATAATTACAAAAAAACCGGAAACAAAGCAGACGCAACAATCGTTGTCGGCGGCGGCGGTTTGACAGGTATCGAGCTTGTTGGCGAATATGCTGACATTCTGGATCATGTATGTAAACAAAAAGGAATCAAACGTGAAGAAGTACAACTCTACAATGTAGAAGCAGGTCCTTCTATTCTTGCAGGATTCCCGCCAGAGCTTGTTGAGCGTGCTCAAACAAGTCTTGAAAAACGCGGTGTGAAATTCATCGTTGGTGTGGCAATCACAGAAATGCAGCAACACACAGTAATGTTGAAAGATGGAAGTTCCATCGAAACCAGCACACTGATCTGGACAGGCGGAGTACAAGGTAACGCAGTGGTAGCTAACTGTGGTATCGAAGTAAACCGTGGCCGTGCAACCGTAAAAGAAACACTACACTCTACTTCCCACGAGAATGTATTCATCGCGGGTGATAGTGCAGTCGTGATTCCTAGCGAAGGTGCTCGTCCTTATCCTCCAACAGCTCAGCTTGCTTGGCAAATGGGTGAAACCATTGGACATAACCTTGCTGCTACCATCAAAGGCGGCGATTTTGAAGTCTTTACTCCAGTCTTCTCCGGTACGCTGGGAAGCTTGGGACGTAAAGATGCGATTGCTATGCTGGGCGGAAGCCAGACTCGCCTGAAAGGCTTGCCTGCAACGCTTATGAAAGAAGCAAGTAACATCCGTTATCTAAAACATATCGATGGTTTGTTCGCTCTTGCGTACTAATCTATTTCGATAGAAGAATAGGAAGGCAGACGCCCATCATGGGTTGTCTGCCTTCTTTTTTCATCTTATAAGGAGGGATCATCTTACACTTCATCCTGAGCAAACTTGTTATATATCATGCCTGAAGGGTAAATGAAGGGAGAGAATGGATGTTATGAATTTCACTTTTGAAAGGAGAAATGAAGGATGAATATTTTAGTAATTGGGGCAAACGGACAGATCGGGAAACAGGTTATCTCACAGCTGAAGGATGACAAGGAGCATACGGTAAGAGCAATGGTTCGGAAGCGAGGGCAGGCTGACGCCTTTGATAAGGCAGGTGTAGAGCCTGTACTTGCGGATCTGGAAGGATCCGTGGATGAGCTTGCACACGCGATGAAAGGCAGTGATGCAATCGTGTTTACGGCAGGATCCGGCGGAGACACTGGTTTAGATAAGACGCTGCTTATCGATCTTGATGGAGCTGTTAAAACGATGGAGGCTGCAGAACAGGCAGGAATCTCAAGATATATTATGGTAAGTGCTCTGCATGCAGAAGATCGGACGCGCTGGTCAGATCAAATTAAACCATACTACGTAGCCAAACATTATGCAGATAAGCTATTGGAAGAGTCATCACTGCAATATACGATTTTGCGCCCAGGCGGGCTGTTGAATGAACCGGGTCGTGGTAAAATAACAACAGATACGGAACATGGAGAGAACAGCATTCCGCGTGAAGATGTGGCATCCGTGATTGTAGCTGTATTAAATGCAGAGAATACTTATAGAAAAGCGATTCCTCTAGTGTCTGGAGAGCATTCGATTCAAGAAGTTGTGCAAAATATATAATGTTGCTTTGAATAAAGCGGAGGAGGAGCTATGAAACCATCCATTCTCATAGTGGAAGACGAAGAGAAGATTGCTAGGGTGTTAGAAATTGAACTGGAGTATGAAGATTATGACGTCTCCAAGGCAATGAGCGGTACGGAAGGGCTGGAAGCTTTTCAAAATGGTGATTTTGATCTTGTATTACTTGATATCATGTTACCGGGTCTTAGCGGGATCGAAGTCTTGCGGCGGATACGCAGTCATGACGAACACATCCCTGTCATTCTGCTGACAGCTAAGGGTTCCGTAGAAGATAAGGTCTCCGGCCTTGATCTTGGGGCGACAGATTATGTCACAAAACCTTTTCAGATTGAAGAGTTGCTTGCCCGGATCCGTGCCGCCCTCCGCTTACATAGTAAAGTTCAGAAATCAAGCATGACGGGAACAGAAGAACCAAATCAGAACCAGGAAGTATGGCTATCCGCCGGTGACCTGAAGATTAATGAAAAAACTAGAGAGGTACTGCGAGCTGAAGATGGAATAGAGCTTACTCCCCGTGAGTTTGATCTGCTGGTTTATTTACTTCGTAATCAGCGGCAAGTCCTGAACCGGGAGCAGATTCTCGAGGCAGTATGGGGGTATGATTACATGGGTGACACCAATGTGGTAGATGTTTATATCCGATATCTTCGTAAGAAAATAGATCATGGACGTTCCCCGCTAATCCATACGGTTCGCGGTGTAGGTTACGTTCTCAGGACCGAGACATGAAGCTACGTACAACCATCTATGTATATACTTCGGTACTTTTTATTGTCTTGCTGCTGCTGATTAATGGATTTATCTATTTCATGTTTGACCGAATGTCGACAGATACCCAGATGAAAAGAGCAGAAGCAGAAGCGAACTCGATCTCAACGGGTGTGCGTAATGCAGCTGATATCGTAGCTCCGGATGATTTGCTGCGTTCTTTTGTTCCAGCAGAAGGGATGCTTAGGATGGTGAGAATGACAGGCGATAACCCGCCTGCGGTTACTTCGCTCTCAGAACAGCGCCTGGCTCAGATTACCCCTACTTTTTATCCTAATAAACATACCGAAGTGTTAAAAATAGACAATGTACGTTATGTCTTTGTATCCATGCCCGTCATATGGGCCGATGGAGAAGTGGTGAACCTTCAAGTGACAGAAAGCCTCGCAAGTGTAGATAACAATCTGAAGGTGCTCCAGGTTGTACTGATCTCAGTCAGCCTGGTTGCTCTACTAGCTGTACTTGTTTCAAGCAGGCTGCTTGGAAGTATTATTATACGGCCGATATCGAGTATGACGCAGACGATGAAGATCATTGAGGATGGCGGCGGATTCAAAACCCTTGATCTGCAGAACCAGTCCAAAGACGAGCTATACGAAATGGGTGAGACTTTTAACCGGATGATGGGCAGACTTGAGCGAAATTATGAGAAACAAGAACAATTTGTCTCGAATGCTTCTCATGAACTCAAGACACCGCTGACGGTGATTGAGAGCTATGCCAGCCTACTAAAAAGGAGAGGCATGTCGCGCCCAGACCTCTTTGAAGAATCTGTCGAAGCAATTCATTCCGAAGCTATCCGGATGCGAGAGATGACAGAACAACTGCTGATGATGGCTAGACAAACGGAGTCCGGAAGCATCAACTTAGAGAAGCACGATCTAACCAGCATGGTAAGCGATATGGCCCGCTCTTATGGGACAGCGTATCAGAGGGAAATAAAGGTCGAAACTGCGTCATCTGAACCTTGCATTGCTTCTACCGATATCAACAAGGCGAAGCAATTGCTCGTTATTTTACTGGATAATGCCAGAAAATATAGCGAGGACTCCATCCTTATCCGTGTTCAGCCTGATGCGAGTTACATTACTATAAGTGTAACGGATTATGGGCCAGGGATTCCTGCCGATGAACTTCCCAAAGTATTTGACCGTTTTTATCGGGTAGATCAGGCAAGGTCCCGCAAACAGGGCGGAACGGGTCTTGGTTTGTCACTAGCGAGTGAGATTGCCGCACAGATTAAGGCAGAAATTCGTTTAGAAAGTACCTACGGTAAAGGCACCACTGCTTATATACAATTTCCAACAAGTCATCTTGCCTAAATAGAAGGGTAAGATGATTTGTTTTTCTCAGAGAATTCTCATAGTTAAGCGCTATACTGAAACCAAGTGTGAAGTGTAAACAGGAAGGAGCTTTTTACAATGGATATCAAGAAAAAGCTAGGATATGCGGGGGGCGGAGCTGCCGTTTTAATCGGACTGATTCTCTTATTTGTTCAGCCATGGAATCATGCGGATTCGGTTCTGTCAGCCGAGGCAGTGGAAGAGACGGTGATAAGCCAATATCCAGGTACAGTGGAGAAGAGTTCACTTGAGAATGGGGAATACCACTTACGAATAAGTACGGATACAGGAACGTATGAGTTTACCGTGGATAGCAGCAATGGAAGCATATTATCTATTCAGCAAATTAGTAAATCAGGGGAGAAAGAACGTGCCATTCTTAGCCGGGATACAGTGAAAGAGAAGTTGCTGAGTGAAACCGGAGGCAAACTGCTCTTTTTAGAGCTGATTACGAAGGAAGACCAAGATATCTACAAAGCAAAAGTAAAGACGGATACAGAGCGTACTCTATTTGAGATTGATCCTTATACAGGAGAAGTGCTGTCGAGACAAACGGTTACCATCGATCAAGAGGATGACGAAGAAACTGACGAAGAAGAGAAACAAAAATTTCTAGCGGAAGAAGAAGTAGAGAAGATTGCTATGGCAGAAGTGGCAGGCGAAGTAGATGATACCGAACTTCGAGGCGAAGACACAAGCCATCCCTATTATTTAGTGGAAATTGAGACGGACGATGATAAAGAAGCCGTTATTCAAATTCATGCGATCACTGGAAAAGTTCAATCGGTGACCTGGGACGACTAATTCTTAAGAAACTCTTCTTCTTTTCTCATCGAATTCTAATCTAACTCTTTCTTTACTCTCATTTGGCAGAGGTAAGATGTATTTGTAAGCAGCAAGTGAGACGAAAGAAAAAATAAGAAGAGGAGTCGATGAGATATGAAGAAATATAAACGTATTTTAGCGGGTGGAGTTCTGAGTGCGGCGCTCGTAATTGGTGGAGCAGCAGCGTATACAGGTGGAGAATCAACGGTAGAGGCTAGTCAACTATCCTCTGCACCAACATCCACATCCACTTCAACTACAAGCAAGATGATCACGGTTCAACAGGCAAAAGAGGCAGCGCTTAAAGAGGTACAAGGTACCATTGATGATATTGATTTAGAGAAAGAGAATGGAAAAGTATACTACGAGGTAGAGATCGAGTCAGCTAAGGCCGATGCTACCGTTCTGATTGATGCTTATACAGGAAAAGTGCTTACTGTAAATCAAGATCTTGATTTCGAAGTAACGACTTCGGATGCAGATGTTAAGATTTCACTTGAAAAAGCAACCCAGATTGCCTTAAAAGAACTGGATAACAGCAAGGTGATCAGCACGGAGCTTGATCTTGATGATGGACGTTATGAGTATGAAATTGAACTCGTAAATAATAAGTATGAAGCTGATGTTACCATTGATGCTAATACGGGAGATGTATTATCTGTTGACATCGACCGTGAGGACGACTAATTTAATATAGCTTCCCGCTGAAAAGAATAGGAAGAGCACTTGTCAGTAATGACAGGTGCTCTTTTGCTTTGCCAATGAACTTAGAAGTAACTTTCCGCTGGCTAATATATGAAATTTAATAAAAAGGGGTTTCACGACAACAAAGATGTGGTATTTTGGATGGTATGGTTTATGATTCATAAGAAGACCTATTCATTTCTCGTTCTATAAGATAAAAAGTTCGTTTTGCGGAAAGTTCGGCAGTTAGGAGAGTGTAGCGATGGCTCAAACACTACTTTTTATTTTTGCAATCCAAATTGTTTATGTCTCGGCGTATACCCTACGCATGATTCTGACATTAAAGGGTCAAAAGTACATTGCAGCTTTGATTAGTATGGTCGAAATTGTGATTTATGTACTCGGACTGAATTTGGTGCTCAACTATTTAGACCAGATCTCGGCTCTCGTTGTATATGCACTTGGTTATGGATTAGGTATTCTGATCGGTGCTTGGATTGAAGAAAAGATCGCACTTGGTTATATAACCGTCAAGGTAATATGCGACCAGACCCGTGGTACGATTGTGACGACGCTTCGGGATAAAGGGTATGGCGTAACTTCTTGGCTTGGGAATGGGCGAGATGGAGATCGGCTGGTAATGGAAATACTGGCGAAACGAAAAAACCAGAAAAAACTGTATGAGACGATCTTGGAACTCGATTCAAAAGCTTTTATTATTACCGTAGAACCCAAACAATTCCATGGTGGATTTTGGACGCGTTCTATCAAAAGATAGCGCTAAAAAGCAGGAGCATGCCGGTTGGCATGCTTCTTATGTTTACACATATAATAACAAACTAATTTGAAAATTAGGTTATACATGGCAATTAATCGATAAAATTATATATGGAAATGGTATGAAGCCCCTATTTTTGTGGTAATAATGGGGAAGCGAAGTTATACAATCAAGACGGTTTTTTGCTCATACATTCATGTCAAATTAAACCATTTTTTGCTCCGATCTCTTGCGTTGATTTGGTAAATATGCTATTATTAGTTCTGTCAGTTGTAATTCACATTTTGGAAAGAGCCTCATTCCGAAAATGACACTTTTTCCAATATGTGAATTTTTTTCAAAGAAAATAACCATATTAATATAAGTGTAAAGGAGAATGACCAAATGCAAACAGGTACAGTTAAATGGTTTAACGCAGAAAAAGGCTTCGGTTTTATCGAAGTTGAAGGCGGAAGCGACGTTTTCGTACATTTCAGCGCAATCACAGGCGAAGGTTTCAAAACCCTCGACGAAGGACAACGCGTTGAATTCAACGTGGTACAAGGTAACCGCGGACCACAAGCAGAGAACGTAGTAAAAGTATACTAATCCGACCTGCAAGCTGCCTTTGACTGACAAGTTGAAGGCAGCTCTTGTTTTCATTCCAAAAAAAGCGATACGGAGTATGCGATAGAGATTCGTTTATTCTGTAGATAGGGGGGAAGTATTCATGTACAGACGTCAAGTATCAGAGGAAATCCCCGAGGAGAACACGAAGGTCTGGTCTTGTACCAATGACGACTGCAAGGGTTGGATGCGTGATGATTTCGCGTTTGAGAGCGAGCCGCAATGCAGTTTATGTTCCTCACCGATGGATCGGGAAATGAGAATGTTGCCCGTGTTATCCAACGCAGCAAATGATTTGAAAGCAATGAAAAAAGGGTAACGAGTTAGTACCATAATCGTTTTTGCATAAGTAAGTCTTTGTAAAAATAGCAAAACTCTGTAAGTGTACCGCGATACGGCGAGGATTCTCCTTCCGATATGGCGGTTTTTTTGTGCTTTGGAAAAGGAGGATATGTGATGGATAAAGTAGGACTCGTGATGCGTAAAATTCAGTTTACGGAGGCGCAGGGACCCCGGGTTTTTGCAGACCGGCTGAAAGCCATTGGGGAAGAACTGGGTGTAGAGATTGTATTCATCTCGCCAGAGCGTCATGTGAGCGGTTATGACTGGGTTCCGGGATATGAGCATGAAAAGGGAGACCTAGTCAACTATGATATCGTTCTCGATCAGATCTATTCACAGAATATCGATCATGTCATCTATACGGTTTCCGGATTTACCTATCTGAAAATGTTTCTGAAGAACAGCGTATTATTTCCGCACAGCTTCCCTGATCCTGCTCTGACAGGGTATGAAATGATGAAGCCTTTCTACCAGATCGTGGACAAAGCGATTGTGCAGACTGATTTCCTGAAAAGGGAGATGGCGGCTCAGTATGGAGTTCATGATGTGACGGTGATTCCAATTGGTTTTGATGAAGGACTAGCCCATAAACATTATGATCCTTCTGCTGTCGTCGACAACCGTATTATGTGGATCGGACGGGATGAAGCAAACCGCCGCCCTGATCTGGTTATTGAATATGCGCATCAGAATCCGGATAAAGAAGTCTACATGGTATTTGGCGGCGAGCGCTATAAAGAAAGTATGAAGAAGTACGATATCCCAAATAACGTGAAGCTGAAGTTTGCACTTAGCCAGGACGAAGTGTTCGAGTTGATGAATTCTTCTAAGGTATATTGGAGTTCTTCGCGTTTTGATACGTTTGCGATGCCGCTGACCGAAGCGATGGCGATGGGGAAAATGGTCGTAAAGCCAGAGCATCCTTGTTATGGACATATCAGTTCGACCCATACGTTTGGCGGAAATGAACGCAACTTCTTTGAACTGATCAATATGGCATCCGCCGCACCTCGCAAAGTATCGGAAGATAACAGGGAGTATGCGTTTGGTGCTTTTTCGAGAACCGTGATGAAGGAAGGGTATCGGGCCTTTTTTGAATCATGGCTTCGGTAATAAACCGTTATAGTTATTTTCTTGGCGTATGCCAGGTGTTATTGCGCAGCCACATGTGATATATTAACCATAACTTTTAGAAAAGGAGGTGAGGTAGGTGAATATTGAAATGGTGAACAGCCGCTTGAGCCAGCTGCCGATGGTACTGTCTGGCATTTTCTTCAGAGGTTTCTTATCACGGGAGAAGTCTGTCCATTTTGCACTAGATAAGATTAACCATTTCGAGAAGATGCCTACCTTAACCTCAAGCGGATTGTAATACCAATTTTCCGAATGAAGGGTCGCGGGCTTGTTCCCGCGGCTCTTTTTTGTGTGGTGAGATGCATCTTCCTACTCAGGAGGATACAAATAATGATCATCGTTAACGGACAACAATTAAAAAAATACCACGGGGCAAACCTCGTGCTAGATAATGTAACTTTTGAAGTAAAAGAAGGAGAAAAAGTAGGGCTCATCGGGGTGAACGGGAGCGGAAAGTCTACTTTACTGTCCTTGATCTCCAAGATAGATAAACCGGATGCAGGCATGCTTGCGGTGAAGAAAGATGTAAGAGTGGGATACTTGCCCCAGATTCCCGTGGAATTTGAGCAGAAAACAGTATATGAGGTGCTCGCCCACGGGTTCGAGGATCTATTAGAGCAAAGACAGAAAATGACGCGGTTAGAACAGCAAATGGGGAGTTCGGAAGCGGCTACAGATGATAATTTTCTAGCGAAGTTGCTACATCGTTATGCGGTTCTCCAGGAAGAGTATGAGCGAGAAGGTGGCTATGAGATGGATGCCAGCATCGATATGGTGGCAACCGGTCTGCAGATAGATAAAGCGATGTATGTTAGAAACTTCAACACCCTGTCAGGCGGGGAGAAAACAAGGATTGTCCTTGCTTCACAGCTGATCCGAAAGCCAGAACTGCTGCTATTAGATGAACCAACGAATCACCTGGATCTATCTGGGGTAGAATGGCTGGAGCAGTTTTTACGAAACTATCCCGGTGCGTGTATTCTCGCATCACATGACCGTTATTTTCTGGACCGAGTGGTAAGTCAGATCATTGAGTTAGAAGATGGGGAAGCATTCTCCTATTCAGGATCGTATTCCCGTTATGTCATAGCAAAAGAAGAACGACTCATGCAGCAGTTTGCCGAATACCAAGAGCAGCAGAAGAGAATCAAGAAGATGAAAGAGACCATTCGTCAGCTCGAAGAGTGGGGACGAGTCGGCGGGAATGAAAAGTTCTTCCGGCGTGCCGCCTCCATTCGTAAAGCACTCGCTCGGATAGAGCAGATGAAGAAACCAAAGCTTGTACAGAAACAAGCCGAATTTGCACTTAAACCGGATCAGCGTTCTGGTCAGATCGTGCTCCTATTTGAAGCACTCACCAAGCATTATGGAGATAAGAACATCTTAGATGCAGTAGAAGGAATGATGGCTTATCAGGATAAGATTGCGCTGCTTGGCGCAAATGGATCTGGTAAGACTACCTTTTTCAAGTTGCTGTTAGATCAAGAGGTCGCAGATGCAGGATATATGGAATGGGGCGCAGGAGTTAGCGTAGGCTATCTCGCACAGCAGGAAGAGATCAAGTCGCCGAAACAAACGGTACTCGCTTATTTCCGTGAGCATGCCCCGATGGAAGAAGGAGAGGCGAGATCAGTGCTCGCGAGGTATATGTTCTATGGACCGCAGGTATTCCGGGAGATCGGCAAGTTATCCGGCGGTGAGTGGTCACGGCTTCGTCTAGCAGTTCTTGTGAACAAGAAACCAAATGTACTTCTCCTCGATGAGCCGACCAATCATCTAGACATCACCTCCCGTGAAGCACTGGAGGAAGCGCTGGACGATTACAAAGGCACCATACTTGCGATTTCTCATGATCGGTATTTTATTAATCGGATTGCGGGGAAGGTATGGTCTCTGGATTCAGGGAAGCTGAGTGCTTACCTGGGGAACTATGATGATTATGTGGTGAAGCGAAGTGAGCAGTAGGTAAGAGTTTGAGGATGTAGATTAGAAGAAGAGAGAGTAGAATGCTCCCGCCCGTAATGAAGTGACCCCTAAATGTTAGACACGGTTATTTCATTAGGCAGCTTGGGTAAAACGAGTTCGGTACTGCACCGGACTCGTTTTTAATTTTGCCTTCAATCGTTTTGTGTTGTAGTAGTTCATATATTTCTCTAGTTCTAATTTAAAATGTTCTACACTCTCAAATTCCTTTAAGTAAAGGAGTTCCGACTTTATAATCCCAAAGAAATTCTCCATTACTGAGTTATCATAGCAGTTACCTTTACGCGACATACTTTGTGTGATCCCTTTCTTTCGAAGAGCTTCGCGATATGGTTTCATTTGATAATGCCAGCCTTGATCTGAATGCAATATTAACTTGTGATCTTCGGGTAAACATTCTAATGCTTGTTCTAGCATCTCAGAAACAAGGGAATACGTTGGTCTAGAGCCAATTGTGTAGGAAATGATTTCACCGTTAAACAACAAGTCTAATACAGGTGATAAATAGAGCTTCTCACCGAATAATTTAAATTCTGTAATATCCGTAACCCATTTTTCGCTCGGAGCTTCAGCCGTAAAGTTACGGTTTAGAATATTTAGTGCAATTTTGCCCACCGTTCCTTTGTACGACTTATATTTTTTCATGCGAACTACGCTTTTTAACCCTAATTCTTTCATGATACGCGCACTTTCTTATGATTCACTTTTTGCCCACGATTGGCTAGTTCATCACGAATGCGACGATAGCCATATCGACCTTCATGTTCCTCGTAAATTGCTTTGATTTCAGCCTTCAAATCAGCGTCTGGATCTGGACGATCTAGCTTCTTCACTACATCGTAATACGTGCTTCGTGGAATAGCGCCGAATGCCACAAGCGCCTTCACCGAGTATTTATGCCTTAATTCATAGATGACCTTTACTTTGTCTTCCTTGGTGATTTTTTCTTGTTTTGAACTAAGGCATTTAACTTTTTTAAATACTCATTTTCCATTCGTAAACGTTCCACTTCTGCCTGTAAGGCCTCTACAGACCCTTCTACTAACGGTTGGTTCTTTTGTTTGATCGATTCTTTTTTCACGGATGTACGCCCCTTTTTCTTTGGTCTTAGGGCGTCTATTCCATGTAATTCTAAGCTCTCTTGCCAGCTTAAAATGGTACTATGACTCGCAATATTAAATATTGTTGCCGTTTCTCTAGCAGACGTCCCGAATTCGTTCATATAATTAAGTACGTCTAGTTTATCCTGTAAGAAATACGGTGTATAGCGCTTTTTAAAAACCTCTTTCACCATGGTGCTCATATTGTTTAATCCAATTTAATAAAACAGAATGATGGATCCCTATAGATCTCGCAATTGTTTTTATACCTTCGGATCCATTTTGATAACGCATAACTGCTTGTAATTTTTCATCTGAACTAAACTTAGCCATATAAAACCTGCACCTCCAATGTTAGTTGATGTCTAACATTTGGGGTGCAGTTCATAAAGGGCGGGGTTTTTTATTGAAAACTCGTCCAAAGGTCAAAGAAGAACAAATGAAAAATAATTTTAACAAGAACAAATGTTTGCTGACAATAGGTCGCTTATTTAATGTGAGATAATAATTTCAACAAGTGTCCCAAAAAAACTAAAAAATTACGTAAAAACGAAGGTAGTGGAGGGATAATCCATGATTTTTCTTTAATATTTGATGTAATCTTTCATATTATTGCAAATTTATAAGACACAAAACTAATTTATTCTATATAATGGTAGTAGTTCTT
Source organism: Paenibacillus sp. Marseille-Q7038 (assembly GCF_965111595.1). Lineage (NCBI taxonomy): Bacteria > Bacillati > Bacillota > Bacilli > Caryophanales > Paenibacillaceae > Paenibacillus > Paenibacillus sp. Marseille-Q7038. Next base: position 603,177 of record NZ_CBCOOM010000002.1, read on the forward strand.
TCGTATTGCATAAAAATATATCGTGAGTTAATAAGCATGTTGAATTATTACACTTTGTAGGAGAAAAGATCTATGTCTGATAAATTTTTTCGCTGGTTTAAGATTATTCATGCTATTCAAGCAAGACCTGGCATAACTGCTCCCGAGCTTGCTGACAAGTGCGAGTCTGATGTAAGGACGATCTACCGAGATTTGAGAGCTCTTGATACCCTTGTCCCTATTGCTAATCAAGGATATGGAAAGGGTTATGCGTTTGAAGGGAACTTTGCAATGTTTCCTTTTAACTGGACGGAAGAAGAACAGTTGGTATTTACTATGCTTCCTTCTTTTATAGATCAGACGAACATGCCGCCTGGATTCGACAGTGCTTATGACAAAGTTATGTCTTCCCACTATAGAAAGAAACGAAAAGATAAAGAGTTGCTTCAACATGTTACGGATATTATCCAGATGGGGTCGCCGGCATATAAGGAAGAGTCTCCGAATAATTTACTGCTGGTGATCCAGGCTATTTTAAAAGAGAGAGTAATACGTGTTCAGTATCATACACAGAGCCGGAACGAATTAACAGAACGAGAAATTGCTCCGTACTATTTGATTCCGCGAGATCAGAGATTCTATTTAATAGGTTATTGTCATCAGGCAGGAGAGATTCGCACTTTTCGTCTTAGCCGTTTCCGGACCATGGATATTACGGATCACCATTTTAACCGCAGAGATTTTAATTTGAAGGATTATATGAAGAACACATGGTCCATTGAGCGGGGAGAACAGCAGATTCACTTCAAGGTGAAGTTCTCGGCTGATGTAGCGAGATACATAAAGGAAGAGGAGCTGTTTGTCAGTCCGAAGATGAGGGACTTAAATGATGGAAGTTTATTATTTGAAGTGACGCTAAATCACGATCGGGAGTTTCTAAACTGGCTTAGTCAGTATGGGCCGGATGCCGAGATCCTAGAGCCGGTGAGTTATCGTGAAGTTATAAGGGAAAGGTTGGAGAGATGGAGCAGGTTGTATGATTGTTAAAGAAAAAGTCTATACCTAACTCTAGTTTTATCAAAATAATTCCTTCTAACTTCTATTTTAGTATTGAAAATAGTTTCTATATTACTGGATACCTATTATATGTCCTAGTGATAGAGATAGAGTGTTTGGGAACTTACGAGAATTATGAATCAAGTTGATATAAGTTATTTTCAAGGAATTGTAGCTGACTAATAAGATAAATCACTTATTAACAGAGTATTTTTTTACATTAAACAAATTCCAGGAGGGTTCTAATGAAATCTTCAACCTCTGTTTTCGAAGTAACTCTTAAAAGAGCACATATTAACTGGGGCACTTTAGGTTCATCTAGGAGTCATAATCAAAGAAGTGTTTACGAGGCATATATTCCTATTCCTCTTTCAGAAGCGCGAAAAAACAATATCTTATCCGGGAGTATATATAGAGGCAGAACAGCAGATGGATTTTTTAACACACTCATTAAAGCTTCTGGATCTGCTGGAGAAAACTTAAGGTATGCTAAGCAATTCCAAGGATATCGTAATTTAAAATTGTTTGGCTGGTGGTTTGAAGAAATATCGGCAAAACCCGGAGACATTATTCAGGTAATAATTAATCTAGATGATGAGATTATTTTTAATAGAATATGAAAATTGAAAAGCTATATCAATAACCTTAGGAGGAAAAAATAATGAATGCCACTGATATTGTAGATATTACAACGCCGGAATATGACATTTGCAGAGAGTGGATAAAAAATTCAAGGGAAAAGAAATTAAACTGGGAAGAGATAAAGTTATGCAGACGAAAAGATGAAAATGGTTTGGAACAGTTTTTACAAAATCAGATTTTTGACAGCTATTGGCCATCGAGTCTAACAACGAGACTATGGTTTGAAATTGTTAAATCAGAGAAGGAAGCTGAAGAAAGGAGTCAGAATGTTTTTGTAATTGAGAAGGGAGCTGCACTAGTAGATGACAGGGCTGATGCTAATGTTAAAATTCCTGCTGACCGCAATTCATCATGGCAGTTGTATAAAAGACATTTGGAACAGTCTAAATTCAGTAAAGAATCTATAAACGAAATAGAACAAGCTACTCTAGCTATATTAAAACGTTTGAATAATGATACAACACAATCTGAGCCTATTAAAGGAATGGTTGTGGGGCACGTACAGTCAGGGAAAACGGCAAATATGGCTGCTCTTATGGCTATGGCCGCGGACTGGGGATGGAATATGTTTATTGTGCTCTCCGGCACGATAGAAAATTTAAGGAGACAAACGCAAGAAAGATTGCTAAGGGATTTAAACCATCCGGGGAACATAAATTGGATAGGTTTAGAGCACCTTTCTAAAAGAAGTGCTCTGGGAAGCAGAATCCAAGATTTAAGATTAGAACAAGGTGCAAATCCAAGGTATTTTAATGTGTGCTTGAAAAATTCAGGTCGTTTAAAGAACTTGATAGAGTGGATGCAACAAGATCCAAACAAGTATAAACAGTTGAAAGTTATTGTGATAGATGATGAAGCTGACCAAGCTAGCGTGAACACTGCTGATATTCATACACAAGAAAGGAAAAAAATTAACGGTTTAATAGTAAATCTAGTTGAAGGAAAAACTCACAAGGGGACAATGTTTGAGCCAAGAGTAAAGTCAATGAATTATATCAGCTATACTGCAACCCCATATGCTAATTTCCTTAATGAATCTTCCCTTGAGTCGCTCTATCCAAGGAACTTTATTAGAATGCTTGAGCCTTCTAATGAGTACTTCGGTGCTAAGCAGATTTTTGGGATTGAAGGCACGGATGATTGTGATGGATTAAATATTGTAAGGGAAATAACGGATATTGATTATGAAGAATTGAGGAGATTACACAAGGGGGATACAGATACAATACCTCAATCATTGAAGGATGCAATATGCTGGTTCTTATGTTCTGCGGCTGCTATGAGATACTTAGGTCATAAAAAACCGATCAGTATGCTCATCCATACCAGCCAGAAGCAAGACCATCATAAACTAGTTTCTGATTCTGTTAGAAAATGGATAAAAAATAATAAAGAACATATTGTAGCTATGTGCAAAGAACTTTGGGATAAAGAAAAAAGAAAATTCACTATAGATTCATTTAAAGCTACTTACCCGAATTATGGGAGAATCAATGAAATAAGAAACTATCCTAATTTTGATGATATCCTAATGAATATACGAACTTTACTTACCGATATAACACATATTTCATTAGATGATGAAAGCGACCTTCAATATCATGAAGGAATACATTTATGTGTGGATAATTGTGCTAATAACGGTGTGAATGAGGAAGGCATGCATGTAAGACTGGCTTATCCTGATCCAGGTAAGGAGCAGCCAAAGCCCGCACCGGCCTTCATAATTGTAGGGGGCAGCACTTTGTCACGCGGGTTAACTATAGAGGGATTAGTAAGTACCTATTTTCTCAGATCTTCTTGTCAGGCCGATACTTTAATGCAGATGGGAAGATGGTTTGGTTATAGGAGAGGTTATGAACTGCTGCCTAGATTATGGATGACTAAGGATACTTTAAATAAGTTTAAACTGATGGCTGTGATTGAGCATGAATTGAGAGCAGATTTACATCGTTTTATGCATGCTGGAGTTGAACCAAAAGATTATGGTCCGAGAATACTAAATAGTCCCGATATGTCTTGGCTGCGAATTACTGCAAATAATAAAATGCAGAGTATGCAAGAGATAGAGATGGATTTTACCGGCACCAATGTTCAAACTTTTATTTTTGAAAATAATAAGGAAATATTAGAACACAATGTACAAATAACAGAACAGTTCTTAAAAAAATTAGAACAACCTAGTAAATTTGTGAAGAATTCTGCAGTAGTGTGGAAGGGAATTAAATTTGATGAGATCAATAACTCTTTATTTAAAGAATTTAGATTCCATGAAAGAACCAGGGTATTAAACTCGGAAACACTGTCTTCGTTTGTGGAATGGGTAGAAAAAGTGAGCGATGAAGAGAATCTTAATGACTGGAATATTATCGCAGCTGGTATTGAACCTTCGGATGATAAATCTGCTATATGGAAGATCGGTGAACATGAGATAGGAAAAGTTAATCGTTCTCGAAAGACCGACATTCAAGATGAAAATATTATCAATATTGGGGTTCTCCGTGCACCAAGAGATTTATTAGCGGATGTCCCCGAGGATGATGTTAATAGCAGTGCAAACACTGCAAATAGTTCTGATATATCTATGATAAGGGCAAATGCAGGTTTAGATAAAACGCCGCAACTATTGATTTATAGAATAGATAAGAACTCAAAAGCACGCGATTCTAAAAGAACTGGCCAAAAAGATTCAAATCGAGCTGATTTAAATGCAGTCGAAGATATTATTGGTATTAATGTGATTATTCCGGGTAGTAAAGGCAGTAAACCGAAGGCAAAAGCCCTTACTATTAAACTTAACAACACATGGGGAGAAGAAGAATGAAAGTAGAAGTTGCCAAACATACAAGAATGTCAGAGAGAGGAAGCTCTCTCTTACGTTTAATTCAAAACAATGATATGCCTCTGCTCGATCTCTTGGTCAGAGAATCAATTCAGAACAGCTTGGATGCATCTGTTTCCCATAATAACAAACCAGTAAATATTTCATTTAGAATAAATGAATTTGAAGCTGCCAAGTTAAATCATGAATTGGAAGGAGCGGAATCTGCTCTTAATCGTAGATTTCCTGAGAAGATGTATTCTTTACTGGAAATACGAGATTCAGGAACCACAGGCCTTACTGGTCCGCTAAATTATAAAGATATTGAGGACGATAACTTTGGAAACTTATTGAAACTAATTTATGAAATTAGTATTCCTCAGCATAAAGAGGGAGCAGGAGGCTCCTGGGGTCTTGGCAAAACGGTTTATTTTAGAATTGGTATCGGGCTTGTGTTTTATTACACAAGAATTTTAAATGATGATGGTTCTTATGCTTCTCGATTAGCTGCTTGTTTAGTAGAGAATGAAAAGAATCATGACTCTATTTTAGGTTCTATAGAGGAAAAGCCAAAAAGAGGTATCGCTTGGTGGGGCGATGAAGCTAGTCCTTCGACTACTATACCGATTACCAATGAAGAAGAGATTAGAAAAATACTATCTATTTTTGATACTGAACCATATTCAGAAGATGAGACAGGAACTTCAATAATCATACCTTATATCAATCAAGAAACATTGCTGAATGGTATATTTCCTTCTGACACTGGAAAAGACGGACTCAACAACAGACCTTGGTGGACAAAGTCTGTTGAAGAATATATACGTGTAGCAGTTCAACGCTGGTATGCTCCGCGTTTGTCAAATGATAAATATGAGTATGGGAAATGGATGAGAGTATTTGTCAACCAAGAAGAAATTAAAAGGGAGAGTATGTTGCCGCTCTTTAAAACAGTTCAATCATTATATAACAGAACTATCTCTACTATAGGAAGTAATGCTAAGTGTGATTTTCTTGCAAATGCAGAAGTAGCAGTAGAAAAGATTTCATTGAGGAATATTTTTAGTGGTGATAGTACGGCAGGTCATGTTGCGTTTGTAAAATTATCTAAGGATAATTTATTGATGCTCCCTCCGAATAACCACTGCAGCCCATATTACCAAGCAAATATATTAGATATTGAAGAAAACGGAGGCAACCCTCCATTAATTATGTATGTCAGAAAACCAGGAATGATTGTAGAGTATGTAACTTCCGGTCCTTGGACTGACGGCATTCCTAAAACTGATGCTAATGAATTTATCATAGGAATATTTGTTGCTAATTCTATGAACACATTCAAGAATGTAAATGAAGTTTTAACTGTAGAAGAGTACCTGCGCAAAAGCGAAAAAGCAGACCATACTTCATGGTCTGATTGGAGTGGAGATTCTTTCAATCCGTTTACAGTTTCTAAGATTCAAAGACATGTTAGAAAGCATATAACCGTTCGCTATACTGAAAATCAAGAAAAAGCAAACAATTATAGACAAAATAACGGCCTTGGAAAAATACTTGCACAGCTCTTGCTTCCACCTGAGAATTTTGGAAGCAAGGCTAGTATTAAGAATAAAAAAAGTACAGAAAACGGAGGAAATGGAAACAGATCTGTAAGAGGAATTAAATTTTCTCCAATAACATTTGAAGATGGACAATTAAAGGTAGATTATGAGTTGAAATGTAAAAAAGCAGATACGTTGTATTTAATTCAAGCTCAAATTCTTATGGAAAATGGAGTCATCGAACCAGATGGGTGGGAGTCTGATTTAGACCGGCCGTTTCCGCTTGAAATAAAGCATTTTTCAGTAAATAAAATTTGGGAAGGAACAAATAAGCCTAAGGAAATAAATCAACTTAGTATCTCTAAAGAAAGACAATCGTCCGAAGGATTGGATAATATAAAAATATCTTTTGTCAGAACAAGTCAGCACGAGGTGCTATCTGGAGTGAGAATTAACCTTGATGATACCTCAATAACTCAACTATCAGGGTCACTAATTTTCACGAGCAGTGACAATAAATTACAAGGCAGATTTGTTCTGAAAGAAAATGAGGGAGCAGGAGCATGAGTACAGCTTTAAGTTTATTTCCGGTAATAACCGAGGAGTTGGAAAATAAAATTGCCGTAGAAGCGAGCAGATATAAATTTTATTATCTAGAAGAAAATGAATATCATATTTTAGAATGTGAAACAGATGCACAGCTACAAAACAATAGTTACCAAATTATAGATCAAAGAGGACAATGGGATCCTGAACGACATGCTTTATATCTTGAAAAAAAATATTTTATAAATAATCCCCATTTTTTATTTGGTGAAAATGGTGTAGCTTCTAAAGATGCTGAGATTGGCTTAGCGGTTATGTGGTCATCCAAGACTTCGAATCAAAGAGGAATAAACCATATCGGATCCTTTCGAAATTCATCCGATGAGGTTGAACTAAGCTTGGAAACAGAATTTAAAGCAGGCTCGCTGAGAGGAAGTATTCATTTAGAAACGATTCTATACCTTAAGGACCCGGGGAAGCTGACTGAGAAGGAGAAGCATTTAGCGGATACTTCGGGAGTGATTTTGGGTCGATTAGACAGCGATATTATTATAATTGATGGAAACGGATCAATCTTCCCAATAGTTGAAGTCGAGCATAAATCTCGACCGCTATGGTGGGTCGAGTGTGATTGGGCAGATCCCATGGCTGATGCTTTTGATGAAGAGAATGTGCGTATCTGCATAAATAAAAAACATAAGAATTATAAGGTATTGAAACTAGCAAATGAAAACATAGGACAATCTCCTTTATTGATAGAGATAATTTCGACTGCAGTACAGATTATCATTCAGAAAGTTAGAGAAAGTGAAAGTTGGACTGAAATTAAGAATGGTGTTAATTTTGATTCCGGCAGTATTGCTCAGGCTGTTCATTATTTCCTCAATACTTTTGAATGGGACGTAAATTCCCCTGAAGATCTTGCCATTTCCATTCGGCAAGATCTTGAAACGAGAATATAGAAGGGGGTAATTTTGTGAATTGGAAAAAATTAAACAAGTCTGCATCTGAAGAGCAGTTAAATTCATATTTAATAAATCGGCGCATTGAATGCGAGGGTCAATATAATCAACTTAGAGATGATTTCTTGGAGGCATTTAATGATACGTTGAGCTTGTTGAATATAGATCGAAATGAAATTCAAAATAAAGTATATTTATTTGATTTACATTTTGGTATAAAAATATACAGTTTATTGACTGACAAATATCAATTTACGGCAAGGCAAGCTTCTGAAGATGGAATATGGAGATTCTTATCTATTAGTGTAGTTCCTGATTTGGTAAACGTCAGATGGGGGGATAATCCTTCAAGGTATTGGAAAGAGCCGCGTAGAATATGGCTCAAAACCCTTTGGTGGTATATCTTTTTATCTTGGCAGGGAAGTATTAAATCTACAATAGAGGTTTTGGAAGGAAACACTACAGATGAAATCGTGCAGTTAGTTGAGCGATCAGGACGATCTGGATACAGAGTCGAGTTATATAGACAAATAATGAGACACTACAGTACGCTTGATGTAGATAAGCGTAAAAGAAGCTCAGATATCTTTCGTAAAATTATGAAATTGAATACTGCTAGAACCAGAGTTGTTGAACCTTCGTTATCCGCAGGGGGGGTAACCGAGTACGTCAAGGAGTTGTTTTTATATTTTGATAGCAAAAAATAAGTTACCGGTAGTTATAGATTTATTTTCTGGTTGTGGAGGGCTTGCATTAGGATTTAAATCAGCAGGGTATGAAATCAAACATGGTGTTGAGATGATTCAAGCAGCAGTTAATACAGCCTCTTATAATCTATATTGGAGGGATGGATTGGAAGGTAAGCATATCTGTGGTGATATTACACAGTTGGAGACCGGATTATTTAAGGATGATATTGGGGATGAAGGGTGTATAGTAATTGGCGGCCCGCCATGCCAAGCATATTCTGCTATTGGCAGAGCAAAATTACGTTCGCTTGGTGAAGATAGGAAACACACAAATGATCGTAGAGGATATCTCTATCAAGATTTTTTGAGATTTGCTATTGAATTAGATGCAAAGGCGATTGTGATGGAAAATGTGTTAGAGGCTGTTGATTACGGGGGACTGAATGTACCTCAACACGTATGCGAAATTTTAGAAGAACGCGGCTATGACGCATGTTGGACCATTTTAAACGCTGCTGATTACGGTGTTCCACAGGTTCGTGAACGAGTATTTGTAATTGCTATAAAGAGTGATATTGAACATGATCTTAAATTGCCTATGCCTACGCATAAACCGATTAACGGAAAATGTACGCAGGGGCAACTGAGATTTAAAAAACTTTCTGAAAATAAACATTTTAGGTTGCCTAATAAATCGGGATTGTCAGCACCCAATTGGGTTACAGTTAGAGAGGCTCTATCTGATCTCCCAAGTTTATTTCCAACTGCGGATAGTAAGTACAACTTAAACAGACTTAATATTAAAATAGATTATAGCAGCTCTGCTCAAAATCAATATCAGCAATTGATGAGAACGTGGTTTAATAAGGAACAAAAATCTACTACAGGACATGCGTATAGAAGAACTGATAGAGATTTCCCTATTTTTGAACGAATGAAGCCTGGAGATGATTACAGAGATGCTTCTTTTATAGCAGAAAGTATGTTGGAACAAGCATGTTATGCTAAAGGAATTGATAAAGAAAAAGATTATTTAAAATATAAGGAACTAAGAAAGCAGATAGTTCCCCCATATGATAGAGATAAGTTTCATTCAAAGTGGAAAAAATTACATCCAGAAAAACCGTCTCATACACTAGTGGCTCACCTAAGTACTGATACTTACAGCCATTTACATCCGTGGGAACCGCGCGGGATTTCAGTGAGAGAGGCTGCACGACTGCAATCTTTTCCTGATGGATTTTTATTTCAATGTACAATGGGAGATGCATTCAAACAGATAGGAAATGCAGTGCCGCCTTTGTTATCACGATCCATCGCGGAAACAATGATACAAAATTTAAGAGTACTAAAACCAGAGGCGGCGGTATTATAATGGAGATTTTATCAGAAATAAAACGTAAGTTTGCTGAAATAGGATATGGTAAGGCCTTAGAATTAGAATCAATGCCGAGTGAATATTCGGCTTGGGTTATTAAATACGATGACTGGTATGGAGTTGGAATTCCCCATACAGATGAAGATTTATGTATTGTTGAGAAATTCTCCAATGTAAAACTATGGTCTAGGGTGCTGAATGTAGGAAATAAAGAGGTGCCTATGCTTTTACTTACATCTACTGTAGAAGAGCTGAGGCGAGAATTTGCGTCTGTCTGCGCTCAATTTGCAGATCCGGGGGAAAAAGGGGAAGAAAGAAAGAGGATATTAAATGATCCCTTAAGTTGGTGGAGTAATTGGAGAAGTCTCCTGGGGAATTCGATACAGGATAAAGAAGTTTATAGTATATTGGAAGAGATGATTGTCTACGAGAAACTTCTGTTTTTGGGCCAAAATCCTAAGTGGTCAGCCCTCCAAAATGCAACCCACGATCTAGAATTAACTGGAAGCAGCTATGAGGTTAAATCTACTATTTCTCGTTATTCATCGGAGGTTACAATTAACAGCCAATATCAATTAATGAATAATAATGCTCACAATTTAAATCTTGTATTTTGCCGATTTGAGCCTTCGGAATCGGGGATATCTATAGATGACATGTATTATCGGCTTGTTTCTAAAGGAGTAGGTTCTGATGAACTAAACAGTGCACTAATTAAACTTGGTTTAGAACACGGCAGCAGTATTAGGCAAAGAAAATATAAACTTTTGGATATGAGAAAATATATTGTTGATGAATCTTTTCCTGCTATTACATCCCGTTCTTTCATAAACTCAAAAATCCCAGATTCAATTGTTCATATTAGTTATACGGTTGATTTAAATGGCTTGCATTTTGAAAGTTGGATGGAATAAACAGGAGGCCTAAAGGAGATATTAACATGGCGAAACAACCTGATATATACTCTCAAATCTTGCAACAACAGTACGAAGCAGGGAGAACTTACGCTACGGTAATAACAGGCTTTGCTTCTGCTCCCTTTATTAATCATTTATTATACAAATATGAGAATTTAAATCTTGATATAATTATTGGAATGGCTTCAAAATATCGTGGTCTCGGAGGTGTGTATAGGAAACAGATATTAGAATGGCTGAAAATACTGGCAGGCTTCGTGTCCGTTACTATAATTCTTTTCCGCCATTACATGCCAATGTGATTTTATGGAGGAACTCTGCAGGGGAATATGATCTAGTGTTTACAGGAACAGCTAATTTGACTTGGAATGGTTTTAAAAACTATCGTGAAATCATGGCCAAAGCGGAATTATCCAGCATATCTCATATTTTTCCAGATGAAGATTCACTAAAGGATTTTAGAGATCATGATATAATGTCACAAATAAAAATGTTATATTACAGACCAGAAAGCAACTCAACAGTTGTTGATATAGGGTCCTTGAGGAATAGGTTAGAGAGTTGTCAAAGGGTTGAACTTTATTTAACGCAGAAAAAAGACGGGCAAGTCCAAGAAAAAAGCGGGTTGAATTGGGGGCAAAGAGAAGGCAGGGAACCTAATCAAGCGTATATACCGATTTCTAGTGATGTGCACAAATCAATGCCTGATTTTTTCCCCGATTTATCTATAGAATTTATGCTGATAACTGATGACGGAGAGCAATTTGTGTGTACTGTAGCTCAGCAAAACCGAAAAGCTATCCATACTAAAGACAACAGCTTGCTAGGAAAATACTTTAGAAAAAGACTCGGCATTCCTCTAGGTGAGAAAGTTGAGAGAAAGCACTTGGATCAGTATGGCACAGATAAGTTGCTTATTTATAAAATAAGTGATGATGCCTTTTATATGGACTTTACTCCCAATCAAGCGCATAAATCGAAAATTTAAAAAAGAAAAATGAAAAATAAGGTTCAGTATATGGACCTTATTTTTCTTCTTTATAGACCCTTTATGGGAGAGCTTAAGGTATAATAGAACTTAAGTTCGTGTATGATCGAGACACACAAACAATCTAATATGGAGTTGTTTTTATGATATTTAATAAAGGAGAACTATTCTGCGGACCTGGCGGATTATCCTTGGGTGCCAAAATGGCAGAGGTAATAGCACCAGACGGTGAAGTTTTTAGAGTACAGCATAAATGGGCTAATGACTATGATCCTGATGCATGCCGTACTTTCAGACATAATATTTGCCCATCCGATCCAGATTCTGTAATAGAAGGAGATGTGCGATTAATAGATATAGAATCCTTACCTAAGATTGACGCTTTTTCATTTGGATTTCCTTGTAATGATTATAGTAATGTCGGAGAGAAAAAAGGGATTAATGGTGATTTTGGACCTCTTTATACTTATGGCGTTAAAGTGTTAAATGCTCATAAACCTCTTTGGTTTGTTGCTGAGAATGTCGGGGGCTTAGAAAGTGCAAATGAAGGAGAAACATTTATTAAAATACTTTCTGATTTAGAACAAACAGGTTATAATCTTACACCTCATCTATATAAATTTCACGAGTATGGAGTTCCTCAAGCAAGACAGAGGATTATTATCGTGGGTATACGTAAAGACTTAGGGCTCGAATTTAAGATTCCTGCACCGACACATGGGGTCGATAGTTATATTACTTCAAAACAAGCTTTAGAGGATCCTCCTATTCCTAAGGATGCGTTGAATAATGAGCTTACCAAACACCAAAATAAAGTGGTTGAGATGCTTTCTTTTATTCCGCCGGGAGAAAATGCATGGTATGAAGGTTTACCAGAACATCTTAGATTAAACGTTAAAAAAACAAAGATCAGTCAAATTTATAAACGTTTAGATCCGAATAAACCTGCTTATACAGTTACTGGAAGTGGCGGGGGGGGGAAACATACTGGTTCTTATACACATCCTCGAGCCCACGAGACAAGAGGCAAACTCGTATGGCGGCTTTTGCTTTGAAAAAAAAAAATATGAATTCCTTGGCGGAAAAGAGGCAGTTAGAAAACAAATAGGCATGGCAGTGCCTCCTATGGGTGCAAAAGTAATAGTTGAAGCTATATTAAAAACCTTTGCAGGTATTGAATATGAGCATGTAGATTCTAAATGGACCTTTGATCAAAGGGAAGATTCCATTATATTTACTAAAAACAAAGTTAAAGAAGAATCAGTTGGTTACTTGATTTAATGGTAGGACAGTCTTTAATAGAAGTGAGGCTTTTAATGAAGCCCTGCTTCTATTTTTTTTGATCAATAAATGAGCATACTTCTTCTATTGTTTGAAAAAACAAGTCTTTCTTTAATTGATGTTCCCATATTCTCAAAATTGCCCATCCCTTTTTAATATAGTAATCTGTCACCATACGGTCTCTTTCCACATTTCTATTTAGTTTCATTATCCAATATTCCTGATTGCTTTTTGGAGTATTTCCATGAACACTGCATCCGTGCCAAAAACAAGAATCAATAAAAATAACAATTTTATATTTTTTAATTGCTATATCTGGATTTCCGTAAAGCGATCTCACATTTCTTCTAAAGCGGTATCCTCTTTTCCATAATTCGTTGCATACCTTATCTTCTAGCTTCGTATGGGTAGACCGTATTGCTTTCATATTTTTTCTTCGTGTTTCAGGGTTAAGATTATCAATTGTGATTACCTCCAATACGTTGTTATAGTTATTACTTTGCCCATTAAATTAAACTTATTAAGTAAAAAGTAAACAATTGGAATGTTATCTTATAGATCTTTATTTGCCCACTCATCACGAATTGGTTACTGTTGTTATAATTTATCAGTGAATCATTTGTTTCCATGGTAAATCCTATTCTCTGAAACTCAATTAGGAAACTGCTTTTATTTCTTTAAAATTGCATTAATCATGTCATCTACACGGAGGTCAATATGCTGCCAGAGCAACTTTCAAATATTTTTCGAGCCAGACAAAAGTCATATAAGATGGTTCTTATTCTATCCATAATTGAAGCTTATAAGGAAACCCAAGTTGCTCACGCCTCACTAGATCAAATAGCTCAGAAGTTTTTGAAATATTACCAACATCAAAGTAACGAAGGAAATATAGTAGATTCACCGCCAGAACAGAAAGCGTCCGGATGGAATGAATTCTCATTAGGTCAGACAAAGACTCTATTAAAAACACCGATCGAAGCCTTATCATCTGTTCTTCATTTCAATCAAGTAGATCAGAGTCTCACTTTCGCGAATGCAGATTGGTTCAACGAAGACACACTTACTGATTTGCAAAACTACGCCCTCCAGGAACTGAACAATTATAATGAAAAACTGAAATTAAATTCCGTCCTTCACAGTAGAGAAGAACTTACTTCAGATAAGGAGCCAAATCCGGTGACACTAACAGTCAAAGAACAACTGGAACAAGTGAAAAGCTATATTCATCATAAAGGGTTCCTTTATCCAGATGGCCTCATGGAAAACTTCTACTTGTCTCTCAAGTCAAAGCCCTTTGTCATTCTTGCGGGTGTATCGGGGACAGGGAAAACGAAGCTGGTAAAACTTTTTGCTGAAGCATTAGGTGCTACGATGGATAACGGACAATTTACTTTGATTCCCGTTAGGCCGGACTGGAGTGATCCTTCTGATCTCTTAGGTTACAAAGACCTTGCAGGTGTCTTCAGACCCGGGAGATTAACAGAAGTGCTGGTAGAAGCATTGAAGCCGGAGAATAAGGACAAGCCTTATTTTATATGCCTGGATGAGATGAACTTGGCACGAGTGGAGTATTATTTTAGTGATATTCTAAGCGTCATGGAAACCCAAGAATGGAACGGTGACCGTATTATTACTTCTCCCCTAATTGGGTCCGAGTCATTAAGAGAGGAAGACCGGCCATTGTACGGCGGTGTATCTCTGCCAGATAACGTGTACGTGATTGGAACCGTTAATATGGATGAAACGACGCATCCGTTCAGCAAAAAGGTGTTGGATCGCGCCAACACGATTGAGTTCAACTACATTAATCTTCAGCAATATCCTGATTATGATGAGGAAGAATTATTTTCATCTCCTAAGGCAAATAATTTGTTTCTGAGAAGTGATTTTTTACAGTTATCCGATATGTACAGCACATATCGAGAACTGGTGCATTCGACAACGGACAAGCTTGTACGAATCAACAATATTCTCGAAGAAATCCATTCCCATGTCGGCTTCCGAATTCGCGACTCCATATGTTTTTATATGGTGTATAATCAGCGCTTTAACCTGTTACCCATAGATATGGCTTTTGACGGACAGCTCCTTCAAAAGATATTACCAAGAATTCAGGGAAGCAGCTTATCTGTAAAAAGAGTGTTGTTGCAGCTGATGCAGGAAGCTCTAGGTAAGTCTATCCCAATTAAGGATCTGCTAGATGATGCTTCTGAATTGTACTTGAAATACGGCAGAAAGCAGCAGGATGTAGACGTGAAATATCCGCAATCCGCACGAAAGATTGCCTTTATGTTACGGAGGTTAGAAGAAGATGGATTCACCTCATACTGGCTTTCTTAATCAAAGTGTAGAGCTCGTTCGAATAGAGACCAATATTTTTAACCTATATATCCAGGGAAAGCCGTATCATCCTACGGTAGAATCTCTACAACTCCATCGTAAGGATACAGGAGCATGGATAGATTCGAACACCCTGCAGATGGAGATCCTATCGGATGAGCTTGTACTAGAGAATATGTATGTTTTTTCACCTGAACAGGGGAAGTTGATTCTTTGGAAGACAGGGGACAAAAGCTACCCTTTATTCTATGAAACGCAGTCCTATGAACTTGTCATTGAAAAAAAGCAAACGTCAGAACTTACTTTTCATCATAACAATGTTTATATTCGTCAGGCTGTAAAGCCACTAGGTCGTTCGATTCTTTCTGGAATTTTGAATTTTCAGAATGAGGTAGGGCTTACAGAGCTGGAACTTCAATACCGAGGACGACCGTTATTCCAGCTGCAACTTGAAATCTATCCTTCTAAGATGGATTACAAAAGAGATTACCAGATGATCTTAAGTGATATTAATCGGCAGATATATAATCTGTCTTTTGATTTTTTAAGGAAAACGTATCATCTAATGGGGTTAAAAGAGACACCTCATCAGAGTCTTACGGAGTTTTTTACAATCTTACAGTATGTTTTTGATCAGCTTAAGCAAGCAGTGGAACGGATTCATATAAATCCTCATTATAGGCTGGAAAGAGAACCAAGAGTAGTCGATGCGTCTAAAGTAAAGAAAGCAGGCAAAGAGAATATAGCCTACATAACAAAACGTCCACATCTTCTTACACCTCATGAACAGCATGGTTTTATTCCGCATCAAGGGCAACGGCTATACCCAACACATGCCCTCGAAACGAAACGTCATGCTGAGTATGATACGATGGAGAATCGTTTTGTTAGATGGGTATTAATGCGAGTATCTAAGAAACTGAAACAGATGAAGATGAAACTTGCCGTATCAGGGAAACTCCAAGACCCTTTGTTGGATAAGAAAATGACATCCATGCAGAATCAGTTACAACGGCTCTTACAACTGGATTTTCTGAAGAATGTGGGGGAAATGAAACAACTCTCCGTCACGCTGGTGCTGCAGATGGCACCAGGATATAGAGAGGTATATCGAAGTTACTTGATGCTCATGAAAGGGCTCACGGTACACAGTGATTTATTCCGATTGTCTATGAAGGACTTAGCGCAACTGTACGAATACTGGTGCTTTCTGAAGATTAATGAGCTGCTAGCCCGCAAATATGAGTTGTTAAAACAAGATATCATTAAGGTTAATCGTACGGGTATGTTTTTCACGCTAGATAAATCGCAAGCAGCCAAAATGGTATACCGTAATCAGAAAACGGGAGAAATTTTTACGCTGTACTATAATGCGCTGCCTCGTGGTGATCGTAGTGCAACCCTTGGCCAAAAACCAGATAATGTGTTGACCCTGAAAAAGAATGAGTCTGCTATGGAGTACAAATATATCTTTGATGCAAAGTACCGGATTAACCCTGCCTATGAAGGGTCTTACTATTATCAGAAGTACAAGCAGCCTGGGCCTGAAGAGGATGATATTAATACAATGCATAGGTATAGAGATGCGATTGTGTATGCTGATGGGGGGCAGGAATTAGAGCGAAGTATGTTTGGAGCTTACGTACTATTTCCATATCATGACGAAAAAACGTATCGTGAACATAAATTTTATAAAAGTATTGAGCTCGTTAACGTCGGTGCGTTTCCCTTTTTGCCGAACTCCACGGAGTTAATGGATGCATTTTTGGATGAGATTATTATGGATAGTCCAGAAAAAGCATATGAGCGATCAACGCGTCCTCGCGGGACGAAAAGTTATTATCAGGATAAGCTATCCGGTAAAAATGTTCTGGTAGGATCATTAAGAGAGGTTGCTCAATTAGAAAGTGCACTACAGTATCATTACTATCATCTACCGCTTGAAAATATCTCCGACCATACGATTCTTACACAGATTGAGTACGTCGCTCTTTATCAGTCGAAAGGAAAATTCGCGGGTACGGGTGAAACGGGAATTCATTGGTATGGCAAGGTAAGGGACTGGAAAGTCGTCCGGAGAGGTGAATTAAAGGAACGTCCTGCTAGAAAGGGAACGGAAGATAAGCTTTATGTGAAGTTATCGGTCGAAAAATGGATCAAACGAGAAGAGCCAATTATCTCGGGTGGTCTAGGTATCTATCGATTGCTTTACACATCCAAATACATTTTCGATCGGGCAAAGGAAATTGCTGAACTCAAGCTAGAGACGGAAGAACAATTGAGTGAATGGCGAGAATTGCGGCGTAAAGGCACAGTGAAAGTAGAATTGGATCACTCTCAGGTCGATTTGGCACATCAAGTCAAAGAAATTCGAAATGATACCGAATGAAGCGGCCGATAGAATAGAGGGGAAGATTATAAATGCACAAGTTACTGGACATTGGAGATGTATTTGAATCCAAAGAACACGGAACGATTATTGTAGGAGTGAATCCTGAACTTAATACATTAAGTCATCCTGAAATCAAAAGGAGCATAGGTGACTATATCGTAGTTCGAACACCAGACAACAAAGAGTTAGAATTAAAAGTGATTTCCGTCCAAGTTTCGAATTCACTCATTGATAGAAAAACGATAGGGATATGTGTCGGGAGCTCCGTGGCTCCAACAGAAATACCGATGGGATCAGAGGTTTACTTGAGAACATAGGTAAGGAAGCAACCGTCTAATCTCCTGAATAAACTATAGAAAATGTACGAACTGTGGTACGATATCACTTTTAATGAAGAGAATACAGTCAATATATATATAGTAGAAGACAATTAAAAATAAATGAATCCTAAAAAGAAAAATAGCGACCTTCCCACAAGGGATCAGTCGCTATTTTTCTTTTATGTCTTCTATGGTGTCGCTGTCTCCGCAGGCATCTGCTGTTCAACCGCGCTATCGATTACATCCTGCGGTACTTTTATGCTTTCCGTCTTATTGTAATCTCTAAGTGAGCTGTCCATTTTCATTATAATCGCGAGGGCCTGACCATCCATGTCCATATCCATATTCATGGAGTAGACGAGGTCTTTTGGATAGTAGGTCTCTTTATCTACACTATAGGAAATGTCCATGGATTTAATGTTCATCTGCTGCATCATGGCCGCCATCTGCGGATCGGTGGCACCGCTTTGAGACAGCATGGTGGTTGCAAGTTCTTTGACTTTATCGCCGGAAAGGTTAGCTTTCAGCCAGTAGACATCTCCTTCTTCTTCAACCGCTAGATCATTTGCGATACTGCTAAGTTGTTCGAACTGAGAACCTGCGTTGGACTGATTCTTCATCTGTTCCAGCAGGGGAGCGGTGGCTTCTTCAGGCAGGGACATCCAAGCATCTCCCATTTGCGTGTATACTCCGTCTTCCGTAATATACTGTTTTATCTCCTGTGTACCCTCTTGACCGGGCATAGAGGTTTTGATCTCTTGATATGCAGCGACAGGGTTCAGCACCAGATCGGTTTTCATATCCATATTTACATCTTGCTTTTGCTCTTGGCCCTCCATGGTAACTGTGAGATTTTGTTCAACTTTGCTGTCCATAGAGTAACTCTTTATTCCTTTACTTGCTTCAGTAATCCGTGTGAGTAGTTCTTCTGCTGTAGGGGTTTGTTGATCTTCATTTTTTATGTTTTCGTTGTTACCTGAAGTCTGTTCGTTTCCTGCTGGGGCTCCTTCTGTTGTACCCCCTGTGCTTGGCTCGGCATCGTTATTGCCGCAAGCTGCAAGTACGAGGACAAGGATGATCCCCATCATAAATACATTCCACTTTTTCAAAAGAAAATACCTCCCACTTAAAGTTATTACTCATTACCCAAATCTCAAGACAATGAATTGGAATTTAGGAAAATAAATAGTTCGGGTAAAAAACAGAAGAACCAGTCCATTACAAACCTCGTAAAAGACTGGCTCAAAGATGACAAATCTATGCTTTTACATAAAGAAAGGAAGTTCACTAACCCCTGCTATACGAGCAAAGGTGAACAGTTGACCCTTATGATGAATTTCATGGTCTAGAGCCATGTTTAGGATAGCAAAGCCGGGTGCTGTTTTTCCGAACAATGCAATTTCTTGTTGCAACTGTTCTTCAGTAATGGAAGCGAGCAGGGAGGATGTAGATTCCGTATAACGATGAACGAGGTTACGCACATCTTCCATCGTGGTCCACTCATTCTTCGTTTGTGGAGGAGTGAATTCACCGCGAATCACGGTATTTGCAAACATCTCCATCGAGCCGGCAATATGAAGAGCGAGTTCTCCATAACTCATGCTGCCATCCCATGGTTTATACTCAGCAAGTCCTTCTTGATTCAAATCAACGAGTTTATGTAGCACTTCACGGTGTGTGTTCCAACGATGGATAAAGCTTTGCATTTCTAACATATAAATAATCCTCCTGTATAATCGTAATGAGTTCTTTAAAATGGTAACGAAAAGGAAGAAGGAATGCAAATAAAGGGGATATTGTAACCGTATTAGAGACCATGCTAATAGGGTGAGAGGCGAGATAAATACTTGCAAGAATGATGAGGGAAATGGTTCAATAATGAAAGAAGTACATGTTTTTTTGGCAAAGAACAAGACAACAGGGAGTGTATACAGATGAAACGAGTAATTATTGATACGGATACGGCAGGAGACGATACGATAGCGATCCTGACAGCGCTTCATTATTTTCAGGTGGAAGGAATCACCATCACCGGGGGAAATGTAGAGTTTAATCAGGAAGTAGAGAACGCATTATATACCGTGCAAGTCGCTGGAAAAGGTGGACAAGTTCCCGTATACAAAGGGATCGAGCGTCCCATGCTTACCCTCGGAACAGCTCAGCACCGTTATGTAGATGATGTACATGGGGATGACGGCATGGGCGGAGCTCATTTTCCAAAAGCAGTTCAGCGTCCGGAAACAAAACATGCGGTAGATTATATCATTGAGACGGTACATGCAAATCCCGGAGAAATTCATATCCTGGCGATTGCACCGCTTACGAACATTGCTATGGCGATTCAGAAAGACCCTACGATTATTCCACTTATCCCTCATATCTATATCATGGGCGGGGCGAATAATGCGCTTGGTAATATCACGCCTGCAGCAGAATATAACTTCTATACCGATCCGGAAGCAGCACGAATTGTACTCCACTCTGGCATCCCAATGACGATGGTCGGCTGGGAGATGTGTACTCGTTATTCCGTGATGGATGATGCAGATCATGAAGAAATTGCGGCACTGGGTACAAAAGGATCTCAATTCTTCATCGATATCAATAAGGTGGTTATGCAGTTTAATAAAGAGGTACATAAGCTTCCGGGCACGACACACCCAGATACACTTCTGATGGCGGTTGCTGCAGATGAATCGATTATGACGAAGTCCGGCACATATTTCGTCGATGTAGAAGCGGCAGGGCAATATACAAGAGGATACAGCGTCGTTGATATCAATGGTCGTCTGGGGCAAACCCCGAATGTACGCGTATGTGAAGATATAGATCGTGAGGCGTTTAAACAGATGCTGATCGATGTATTATCGGCGATCAACTAATGGATCTAGGAGGCACTCTCATTCGTGGGGGGCCTCTTTTGTATGCACGGATCTATAATCTCACTTAGATGTACAAGCTGCGGCTATGGTACATTAGTAAGGTACATGCGGATTACATATTGCGCGGATAAGGAGGAAGTGATGGTATTTTACTTTACGGCATTTCTTGTTATTCTGCTTGATCAGCTCAGTAAATGGTGGGTGCGTGACCATATCGCAATATCTGAAGTGATTCCTGTAAGAGGAATTATCTATGAACTCCAGCATTATGAGAATTCAGGTATGGCGTTCAGCTTATTTCAGGGGTATGCTCGTTTATTTGGTGTAGTTGCTGTCATCTTTATCTGTCTTGTTCTTTATTATCGATCCAAAGGGGATATTCAGGGCCGTATTTCGAATGCAGGAGCGGGATTTCTTGTCGGCGGTGCAACGGGGAATATGATCGATCGGTTCTGGCATGGTACGGTAACGGATTTTATTGTCTTCTCCGAAGGCGGAGGTATTATGAATCTTGCCGATCTGGCTCTAAATGCAGGAATCATTCTCTATATTATAGGGATGATCTTGAATTATTTTTCTTCACAACAAAAGAAAAGAAAATTTCCTTAAATGAATCAATATCGAAATACCTTTCGTTGCTTTCATGAGGATTAACGTTTTTTTGAAAAGTATATAATTTTCCTATGACAAAATTGGCAATTTGGGTGTATAATTTAACATTGTGTGAACATTGTCACAAAGTATTTATACAATGGTCATGAATTTTCGTAGGAGGATTTTATTACATCATGAAAAAATGGGAATTTTTTAAACAACTTACCCGGATATTTTCGATAACGGTTATGATTGTTCCCGTGATTCTCGGAACGGTAGCTGCTTATGCAGTGACGAAAGAGTTTCATTGGTTTTTATTTTTAGTCACACTGGTGGGGGCCGTATCGGCACATATTTTCTCTAATCTCATCAATGATCTCTGGGATTACCGCAACGGGGCGGATACCAAAGCTGTCGAGCTAGAAGGTGACATTGCTACGCATTCCGCGATTCTTACATCAGGTAAAATATCGGAAAAGCGTCTTGCAAGTATTACTTGGGGATTCTTGCTGCTTGCTGCGGTGTGCGGTCTTGTACTTACGATGATCTGCGGTTGGCCTATTCTGGTTTTGGCTATAGTAGGAGCTTTGCTTGCTTATTTCTATGTAGCACCACCGCTTAAGTTAGGTTACCGAGGAAAAGGGTATGGTGAGATGGCGATCTTCATCTCCTTTGGCGTTCTGCCTGTGCTCGGTGCTTACTATGTACAGACGGGCGAATTTGATCTTACACCGCTGTTATTGTCATTCCCGATCGGGATGCTCACTACAATGCTGCTCTATAATCATCATTTCTTGCATAGAAATGCGGATGCTGCAGCGGGTAAGAATACCTTGGTTGTCGTGTGGGGTGAAGAGAAGGGGCTGCGCGCATCAAAAATGATGACAAGTCTTGCTTATGTATTTTTGATTATCGCCGTTGCGTTTGGTGCTCTGCCGGTGTATGGTCTTATTGCTATCATTTCTATCATTCCACTTTATAAAGTGTATAAAACACTAAGTAACAAAGAAAATCCTACGGAAGCTTATTTACCTCTATTTGGAGCTTCCCAGCAGTCTTCTGTATTATGTGGACTGATGATGGTGATCGCGTTATTCATTCAGATTTGGACAACATAGTTTCCGATTATAATGGTACACAAAGGTTATCTCCAAGGATTCATCTCCTTGCTGAGATGACCTTTTTTATTTCTCTCAAGCATTTCCGCATAAAAAATATAAGAAAATGTGTAATTTTGTGTGATTTAGGTTAATAAGGATAAGTGGTTGATTTGGGTGTGATGTGAATCGTTTTCGATGGACGAGCACAGCACATTTTTTTACATAAGGAAATGTAAGCGATTTTATGTACATCATGAGGAGGGGGCTACCATGGGATTTAGTATGCTCAAAGGTTGTAAGCTGCTTTTACTTATCGGAGGAGCCGTGCTGACACTGAGCGCATGCAGTACCAGCGGAGCATCGGACAAGATTCAGCTGGAGTTTTTTCAGAATAAATCGGAGGCGAAGGAATCCTTCGACAAGTTGGTTCAAAAATTCAATAGTGAACAATCCAAGATTGAGGTAACACAAGTGAATCCGCCAGATGCGGAGACGGTACTCAAGACAAGACTTGTCAAAAATGATGTCCCTGACATCATAGCGCTTGGAGCGACGGATACATTCTCAGTCCTCTCCCAAAGCCATATATTTATGGAACAAACGGATCAAGAGATGATCGATCTCATTAACCCGAGTTACCTCCAAATGGTAACGGATACAAGCGGTATGGATGAGCTTACCGGTATCCCTTATGCAACGAATGCAAACGGCATTATGTATAACAAAACGCTTTTCAAAGAAATGGGGCTGGACGTTCCGAAGACTTGGGATGAGCTGCTCGAAACTGCGAAAAAGATTAAGGATGCAGGCAAAATTCCTTTTTACTTAACCTATAAAGATGATTGGCAAGCGAGTCTTTCCTTTAATGCGTTAGCTCTGAATCTAGAAGGGATTGATTTTTATATCGATCGTAGAGAAGACAAAACGACTTTTCAGGAAAGATACAGAGAAATTGCGGAGAAACAGCTGGCCATTCTAGATTACGGACACAGTGATAACTTTGGTAAAACGTATGCGGACGGCAATCGTGCGTTTGCAAATGGCGAAGCCTTTATGTACATACAAGGAACTTGGGCGATTCCAGAAATAAGAAAAGCGAATCCGGATATCGAAATTGGCTTTTTTACTTTTCCAACGAGTAACAACCCGGAAGAAATCAATCTTGTTAATGGAATCGATACGCTCCTGACGGTATCTAATGATACAAAATATAAAGAGGAATCGTTGGAATTTATTAAGTTTTTGCTACGTGAAGACAACATTAAACAGTACATTACGGAACAGAATTTATTTTCTGCTGTAGAGGGTGTGAAGCAGGATGACCCCAGTGTGGCGGGTGTAATTCCTTACATAGAAAAAGGACAAGTTACCGATTTTGCTGACCATTATATTCCTTCGGCAGTACAGCTGAATTCTATCGTACAGGAGTTTTTGCAAAATGGAGATATTGACGCGTATCTAGCCAAACTCGATAAAGAGTGGGATAAGGTAGCGAATCGCAGATAAATCAACAAGAGAATGACGAGAGAACGGGCTTTTGAAAATAAGGAACCAAAAGTCCCTCTCCCCACTAAGGAGGATGGAAGATGAAGAACCGGCTCACTCCGTATTACTGGATGACACTGCCTGCTGTGGTACTTTTCTTTATATTTATGACTTTGCCTGCCTTGCAGGGCCTGTACTACTCGTTCACCAATTGGAACGGTTTCGGAGATACATACGATTTTATTGGATTCAAAAACTACGTTAACCTGTTCCAGGACAGCAATATTGGGAATGCCTACTGGTTTACCATCCGGTTTGCTGTGGTGGCTACGATTTTTATTAATGTCATCAGTTTACTCATTGCCCTTGGTCTTAACGCCAAGATTAAGTTTCGAAACTTTTTTCGTGCAGTCTACTTCTTACCGAATATTCTGAGTATTCTCATTGTCGGCTATATTTTCAATTATCTTTTCTCTAACGTATTTCCATTATGGGGAGAAAGCCTGGGGCTTACGGCGCTGACAACAAATATTCTAGGCAGTCAGGATCTGGCTTGGGTCGGTGTGGTTACCGTTGCCATTTGGCAAGGGATTGCTTTTAACACGATTTTATATCTAGCGGGTCTGCAGACCATCCCAACGGATTTATATGAAGCTTCAAATCTAGACGGAGCAGGCAAATGGCGTGAATTCTGGAGTATTACATTCCCGCTGATCGCTCCTTTCTTTACGATTAATATGGTGCTTGCGATGAAGAACTCGCTTATGGTCTTTGACCTCGTTGTTGCCATGACCGATGGCGGACCTGGGCGGGCAACGCAGTCAATTGCCCATCTGATCTACACAGGCGGATTTGAAGGCGGGGAATTTGCTTATCAATCTGCGAATGCCATTATTTACTTTATTCTAATTGCCTTTATCTCGATCATACAACTACGATTCCTGCAGAGAAGGGAGAGTGACGTATAATGAAGAACCCTCGTAATCGTACCAACTGGATCGTCATGACCCTGATCGTTCTCGGGACCATCGTTGTGTTGTTTCCGCTCTATATGACCGTTACCATCGCACTGAAAAACCCGGAACAGATGCGTCAGTCCATCTTCGCTTTTCCTGCGGATATCCAGTGGAGTAACTTCTCAAAAGCGATTGAGATGACGGGATTCTTCCGAGCACTCGGGAACAGTACCTTGGTTACTACAGCAACCGTCACTCTTACTTTGCTGACAAATTCGCTTGTCGCTTATGCGATTGCAAGAAATATGAATCATAAATTTTTTAAAGGATTATATTTTTATTTTGTCAGTGCCATGTTTATTCCTTTCCAAATCATTATCTTGCCTGTCGTAAAATTAACGTCTGGTCTGCATATGACGAATTTGGTAGGTCTCATTTTTCTGCATACTGTGTATGGACTTGCCTTTAATATCTTTATCTATGTCGCTTATATTCGTTCGATCCCTATGGCACTGGAAGAAGCAGCGAAAGTGGATGGAGCAACGACTTGGGGTACATTCTGGCGCATTATCTTCCCGCTGCTTGCTCCCATGAGTGCTACCGTCGGAATTTTGACGTGCTTATCAACGTATAATGACTTCCTGCTGCCGCTCATTATGATTAGCGATCAACGTCAGTATACACTGCCGCTTGTGCAGTATATTTTCCAAGGACAGTTTAATACAGACTTTAACCTGGCCTTCGCTTCTTATCTCATGGCAATGCTGCCGATGATCATCATCTACATCTTTGCTCAGAAGTGGATTATTAACGGGGTAACCCAAGGGTCGATCAAAGCTTAATACTCTAGCTAAATAAGAACGTCTTGTATTTCCTAACAAGGGAAGTACAGGGCGTTTTTTTATTAAAAAAGAAGGATCAAGAAGAGGGACTTAATCAACTTTTTATACCTTTATATTGACTAAGTAGAGACACTTCGTTAGACTAGGAATATCATTTTGACCATGAATTTACATGTAGCGGCAGAGGGATCTTTTTCATCCTTCTTGTGGCTGCTTCTTGTTGTTTAAGGGTCTGTAATTGAACTGCGAAGTGAACAATAGTAAGGTTTACTTCCTCGTTGTTGTCGTCTAATTCATAGCTTGGAACTATAAATAATGACAGGTGGAAACAGAGAATGAGTCAATCTAATTACCGTGTACTGCTGTACTATAAATTTGTCCACATTGATGATCCAGAGACGTTAACTCAGGAACATTTACAATATTGCAAGGATCTTGGACTGAAAGGCCGGATACTGATTGCGGAAGAAGGAATTAACGGAACGGTATCTGGAACTTACGAGCAAACAGAGCAATATATGCAGGATATGAAAGCGAACCCGCTGTTTAGCGATATGTGGTTTAAGATTGACGAAGTTGAAGGACACGCGTTCAAAAAAATGTTTGTGCGTCACAAAAAAGAACTAGTGACTTTCCGCTATGAAGAAGAGCTGGACCCAAACGTCTTGTTCGGCAAACGCCTCTCTCCAAAAGAATTTTATGAAGAGCTGCAAAGCGATGATGTTGTGGTGATTGACGGCCGTAACGATTATGAATATGAAATTGGACATTTCCGGGGAGCGATCCGCCCTGATGTAGAGTCTTTCCGTGAATTCCCGCAGTGGATTCGTGAGAACTTGGGTGACGTAAAAGACAAGAAAGTCATTACGTATTGTACGGGTGGTATTCGCTGTGAGAAGCTTACAGGTTTCTTGCTAAAAGAAGGATTCCAGGATGTCGCTCAGCTTGAAGGCGGGATCGTTACTTATGGTAAAGATCCTGAGGTTCAGGGCAGACTGTTTGACGGTAAATGTTATGTATTTGACGAACGTATTTCTGTACCGATTAATCGTACAGACGAAGATATCGTGATTGCTTCTTGCTATCACTGTGGAACCATAGAAGACCAATATGTGAACTGCCCGACATGTAATTTACAGTATGTGTCTTGTGATTCTTGTGCGGAAGAGCATGACTTCTTCTGTTCAGATGCTTGCCGGGAAAAAGCAAACGTAGCGGCTGTTTCGATCTCATAAACACGAAAGCAGGTGATTCTTATGAGTGCACCAAGAGATATGTCGACACGTCAGCAAGTGCTGCATATGTTAAAGCTTCAAGGTCCGCTGAGTGCCCGTGAGATCACTGCCGAACTGAATATTACGGAGATGGCGGTACGCAGGCATCTTGCTACACTCGAGAAGGACGGGTATATTGCCCCTCATTTAGTCCGGCAGACTGCTGGTCGTCCTTCTGCCGTGTATGGACTTACGGATACAGGCGAGACACTGTTCCCCAAAACCTATCCAAAGGTTACGCTGGATTTACTTGAGGAACTGCAAGACGAAGCCGGTGAGGAAATGATTGATCTATTGTTTGAGAGGCGCAGAAATAAGCTTCGCGAACGATATAAAAAAGAGATGGAAGATAAAGATCTAGAGAGCCGTGTTCATTCCTTGGCACGGATACAAAATGATGGCGGTTATATGACGGAACTTACAGAAGACGGAGAAGGCTATATTCTTCGCGAATATAACTGTCCCATTTCGGAAGTTGCTGATGTCTATCAACAGGCATGCCGCTGTGAATTAGAATTATTTGAATCTCTGCTGCAAGCTTCGGTAACCCGCACAGAATGCCTTGCCAAAGGCGGACGTTGCTGTACGTATAAGATAAAACCATCTTAATTAGGGAAACGCCATAATGGAACTTCGGTTCTATTGTGGCGTTTTCTTTTTATTTTTCATAAGTTCCAGTAAAAGTAGTAATTGACGAATAGTACAAGCACCCGTAATATTAGGGAAAAGTTGTTTCTGACCATGCGTTAATAAATGCCTGGGCGCCCTATTTTTTAGATTCCTACAAACGGTTTCATCCTGGAGGAATTTTGCTTTTCAGCTCTTTATGCTTTAGTGCAGTAATGCTATTATGTAACACCGCATGTTAGAGGTATTAAATGGAAGTGAAGTAATCGAGAAGAAAAAGAGAGGGGTATTATATATGAAGAGAAAAATGTGGATGTCTTTGATTCTTGGTGCTTCAATTGCTTTGGTAGCAGGTTGTGGAAACGATGCAGGGAGTACAGGTACGAACGGTACATCGGGCGGGGAAGGTGGAGATTCGGCAGGTGAGAAGAAGACGTACACCATCGCGATCTCGCAGTACGTTGAACATCCTTCGCTCGATGCGACAAGAGATGGGTTTATTGCTGCTTTGAAGGACGGCGGTCTAGTAGAAGAAGACAATCTGAAGATAGACCTGAACAATGCCCAAGCCGACGCAGCGAATAACTTATCCATCGCTCAGAAGATTGCTACTGATAAAAGTGATCTTGTGCTCGGTATAGCTACCCCTTCTGCTCAAGCTGTCGTTCAGCAGGTAAAAGATAAGCCTGTACTATTCGCAGCAGTAACCGAACCTCTTGGTGCAAAACTTGTGACTAATCTAGAGAAGCCGGGCGGCAATGTTACAGGAGCATCCGATACGAATCCAGAAGCAATTAAGACACTGGCTTCATTTATTGCAGAGCAAATGCCGGAGATTAAAAAAGTCGGCCTTGTACTTAATGAAGGAGAACCGAATGCGGTAGTTATGGCAGGAAATGCGGAAGCGGCTTTCAAGGAACATAATATCGAACTTATTAAAGCCTCCGTAACGAATACCTCCGAGGTACAGCAGGCAGCAGATTCCCTAGTGGGCAAAGTCGATGCCCTCTATATTACACTCGATAATACCGTGGTAAGTGCAGTAGATACGATCATCAAAATTGCGAACGATAAAGACATCCCATTCTTCTCCAGTGACCGTGATACGGTAGAGAAGGGTGCATTTGCTACCGTAGGTTTTAAATATTTTGATCATGGATATCAAGTAGGCGAAATGGCGGTAGATATTTTGAAAAATGGGGCAAACCCAGCTGATCTTGCGATTACTGTACCTGATAAACTTGATCTTATTCTTAACCTCAGTGCTGCTGCAGAGCAAGGAATTGCAGTAACAGAGGAAATGAAGGCAAGCGTAACAGATCAGGAAACCAATATTATTCAGTAAAATCAGTAATATGCTCGGTAAGATGTATGGCAAGTAGGAATAGGACAGCAATGCGGAACAGGGTGGGACTCCCACCCTGTTCTCTTTAACTAGGAGGAGAAAAGTATGTTTAGTACACTGCTCGAACTGCTTGCATCAACGCCAAAAGCGATTGAGCTGGGGCTATTGTATGGACTCATGGCGCTGGGCGTATATATTACATTTCGGATTCTCGACTTCCCTGATCTGACGGTAGATCAAAGTTTTACGACGGGCGGAGCAATTGCGGCGGTGATGATAACAGCAGGTCACGCTCCTTGGGTTGCGACTCTGGCTGCTTTTGGTGGAGGAGTTGCGGCGGGAGCTTGTACTGGACTGCTGCACACCAAAGGGAAAATTAACGGACTATTATCAGGTATTCTGATGATGATTGCACTCTATTCGATTAATATGCGAATTCTCAAAGCTCCCAATGTGTCGCTGATTAATACGGATACCCTGTTTACAGGAGCATCTCCTCTGTATTTCATGTTGATCATTTCCTTTGCCGTTATCTTGCTTCTTGATGTTTTCTTTAAAACGAATCTAGGACTTGCCCTTCGTGCGACAGGTGACAATGAGCGTATGATTCGCAGCTTTGGTGCCAATACGGATACAACAAAGCTCGTAGGAATCAGCTTGTCCAATGGTCTTGTTGCTTTGTCCGGTGCTTTTATCGCACAGCAGTCCGGATTTGCAGACATTTCGATGGGGATCGGCATGATCGTGATCGGACTGGCTTCTGTCATTATCGGAGAAGCGATTATTGGTAAACGCAGTATTTTCTGGGCGATTGTTTCCGTCATTTTGGGTTCGGTTGTATACCGAATTGTGGTCATGTTAGCTTATCGCATTGAATGGCTGGAGACTTCTGACCTTAAGATTATTACTGCGGTGATCGTCATTCTAGCGCTGCTTATTCCTTCCACTCAGCGGAAAATAAAGCAGAAGAAGATGGCGAAGAAGCGGACGGCTGATCTATTAACCGGACCAGAATATACAGGAAAAAATGTAGGAGGTGGTCTATAATGCTGCACATTGATCATGTCTCCAAATTATTTAATCCAGGTACAGTAGATGAGAAAATCGCATTAATGGATGCGAATTTAATTTTAAACCAAGGTGATTTCGTAACGGTGATCGGCAGTAATGGAGCAGGCAAATCAACCTTGATGAATGTGATATCAGGCGTGCTGAAACCCGATGCCGGAGAAGTGAGAATTAAGGATAAGACGATAAGCGGTTTGCCAGAGTATAAGCGGAGCCAGTGGATCGGCCGAGTATTTCAGGACCCGATGGCAGGAACTGCACCTCAGATGACGATTGAAGAGAATCTGGCGATGGCTTACCGCCGCGGGAAATCAAGAGGGCTATCTTTTGGTATTAGTAAGGGAACGAAGCAGATATTCCGGGAGCAACTGGAGAAGCTGGGGATTGGACTTGAGAATCGGACAAGAGCCAAGGTAGGGCTCTTGTCTGGTGGGGAAAGACAAGCACTCAGCCTGCTCATGGCGACATTTACTCGCCCCGAGATTCTGCTCTTGGATGAGCATACCGCTGCACTTGATCCATCGCGGGCCGAGCTGATTACGAGCATTACAGAATCGCTCGTCCGAGAGATGAACCTGACCACCTTGATGGTAACTCATAATATGGAACAAGCGATTCGGCTGGGGAATAGGCTAATTATGATGGACAAGGGCCGAATTATCCTTGATGTGAATGCAGAGCGTAAAGCGAACCTGACCGTGGCTGAACTGCTGCGGGAGTTTGAACAGATTAGCGGAACCACACTAGCCGATGATCGGGTTGTTCTTGGATAGAAGCGTGTTCTTACAGAATGGAACAGGAAGCTGGCACTCGTAGAGTGCCGGTTCTTTTTGCATCATATGATACATGATTTAATAGATTCCCCATTCGTTCTGCTTAGACCTCCCACCAGACAAGGTTAGCTGTACTGGCAAGAACTCCTGCAACAGACAAAGCGCCGCTTATGGTTAGTGTAAAAGATTGACCTGAAGGAATGATAAAATCACCAAACTCGTTATACTCGAGGGGTCCTGCAGCGAGAGGCATGGAGAGGATCGAAGTTCCTCCCGTAGAAGCAGAGGTGGACGAGCGGACGGTCATTAGGCTTGTGTTACTGCTTGCAAAATTTAAATTAGCAGCTGTCAGCGTAGTCGGTCCTGTTAAAGCACCATTTCTAATGATCGTCATTGATCCGGAAAATGAGGATAACAAGCTAAGTGAAACATTGATACCACCCGAAATGCGAGAAATAAAAGCGGTTCTTCCACTGCCTGCGGGATTGGTCAGCTGTATGGTAATGATAGAAGATCCCCCAAGCAGTCCAAGCGTAGCAGAGTTCGTTGCTCCTGCTGTAAATAGCCTTCCCGCCTGACTTGCACTCGCTTCTGCAGGAGCCGCTGCACTTGGAGATTGATACGTATTCAGTTGTAGCTGCGGCAGAGGTTTGTTCTCATTGCTAAAAATACGATAGTTAGGCATGGACTATTATCCCTCCTTACAAACTTTGATTTTAAAACTCCCACCAGCTTACATTGATGGATCCCGTGAGTGCACCGGTTCCGAGACTGAATGTTACGGATTGACCTGAAGGAACAATAATTGTCCCCGGAAGTCGAATATGATAAGCGCCAGAGGTTAGTGGAATGCTCATGATGCTTACAGGACCACCTGTAATGGAACCTGACACCTGCTGTGCAGTCATTACACTAGTAATCGGGCTTCCAAAAAGATTGTTAATAGGAGTTAATCCAACACCGCCGGTTAACGTACCTCCCCGGTACAAAATAAGCGAAGCAGCAGATGTAGTACCCCCGATCGCTTGTGAGAAGTAAAGAGTACGTCCGCTGCCTGCGGGATTAACCACCTGTAATAAAAGACTGCTACCCGAAGCTACCGCAACGTTTCCCGTTGTTAAGGAGAACAGTCTCCCTGCGGCAGCAGCTCCGGCATCAGGAGTCGCTTCAACACCAGGCGATACGTAAGTATTCATTTGTTGTGTATATAAAGGCCGGTTGGATGAATTAAATACATTATAGTTGGTCATGGATCTTCCTCCTTTCGTAGAATTCAGTTCCTAAGTTTCATCTGGTATGGCTGCTAGAACACAGTGGATGATAAGTATTATCCAAAACTAGTATATGGAAATAGTATGAATTTGGTTTGGGTTGTCCTTACCGTAAAAAAAAAGAGTGAGGCTTGCGCCGTTACTACTCGCAAGGTCCTGGCATAGAATGACGTAGCACTGCTGCGGTGTAGATCATGTTCTATGGAGGAGGCCCTTGATGCCAAACTTTTCAAGTTTTAACTTAAACCCGGACAATTTAAGGACGCTGATATATGGCACGGACAATGATGAAGTATCCCATCCTGTTCGTACGGATCCATCGGGTAACCTGGTGGGTGTTATTTTGGATGGTACGATTAGTAACATGCCTAGTATCACAAGCGTATCTATTACAGCCGGTACGATTTCAAGTGTACTCGGGGCAACAATCACGGCGGGGACAATCACAAGTGTACTCGGAGCAACAATTACAGCGGGAACCTTGACGAGCGTGCTAGGAACAACGATTACCGCGGGAACCATAACGGGAGTGCTGGGAGCCACAGTCACAGCAGGAACGCTGACGAACTTATTGGATGGAACCCTGACCAGCGTGCTCGGGGCAACAATTACGGCGGGAACACTAACGAGTGTGCTAGGAACAACGATCACCGCAGGTACGATAACGGGAGTGCTGGGAGCCACAGTCACAGCAGGAACGCTGACGAACTTATTGGATGGAACCCTGACGAGTGTGCTCGGGGCAACAATCACGGCGGGGACACTAACGAGTGTGCTAGGAGCAACAATTACGGCAGGAACCCTGACGAGTGTGCTGGGGGCAACAATTACGGCGGGAACACTGACGAACTTATTGGATGGAACCCTGACCAGCGTGCTCGGGGCAACAATCACGGCGGGGACACTCACAAGTGTACTCGGAGCAACAATAACAGCAGGAACGCTAACGAGCATACTCGGAACCACGATTACCGCAGGAACAATTACGAGCGTACTGGGAACCACGATCACGGCAGGAACGCTAACGAGTTTGCTGAACGGTACGATCACAAGTGTACTTGGAGCAACCATTACAGCCGGGAGACTAGATAGTATTACATCCATATCACAGAAAAGCTTCCAGGAAATACCTACGCTTGGAATTACAACGGCAGATGCTTACACCCCTCTCTCTCCAGTCACAACAAGTGTGTTTGGAACCTACTCCTTCTTTGTTTATAACTCAGGAGCGACAGGCAGTGCGGATGCAAGAGTGGAGATCAGTGCAAATGGAACGAACTGGTTCACCGATGTGGATACGGTCACAGGAATTGCTGCAGGATCGGTTGATGTGCTTGTTCCGCAGCGTTTCCTCAAATATACACGGCTTGCTTATAGATCCAGCACGCCAGGAACACCTGCCACCATTAGTGTGTATTTCAACGGACAAGGCACATAATAAGCGCTGCACACATATACGTACATGGAGTCTCAATAGAGACCCATGTATTTTTTTTGTAACCGGGGGAGAGTTTCACAATGAGTATTCCTACTTTGGGAGTTCACCTGATTGTATATAACGAAGAAAGATGGCTTGAATCATGTTTGGAACAGATTCATAACATGGCCGATGAGCTGATCATTGTCGATACAGGTTCTACGGATCGTTCTGTTGAAATAGCAGAGAAGTACGGGGCAACCGTAATTCATAGTCCGTGGGAACATAATTTTGCAAAAGCCCGTAATGCCGGGTTAGTCCATGCAAATACAGATTGGATTCTTGTGCTGGATGCAGATGAACAGGTGATAGCTGGGCAAGAAGAGATCAAGGAGTTTCTAAAGCAGGAAGAAGGAAGCCAGTGTCTGATTAAACTTATGAACTGGACGGGATCTGGTCCGGAGGATTGTATTCTTTATTTTGCACCACGCGTGTTTCGTAATAGAGAGGGTTACCGGTACGAAGGGATGATTCATGAACAACTCGTTCAAGCAGGGAAAGGGTCTTTGGGTGAGATCGGGCTGAATATGGAGCATGGAATGAAACGTTCTTTGACAAAGATAAAAACAACCTCTCCACCTTCCATCTGTCCGCTGAAAGTGAATCATTACGGGTATCTTCCCGCAGTCATGAAGAGTAAACAGACGGCTATGCGCAACCTGAAAATAATTCAGCAGGCACTCCTACTCAACCCAGACGATGCGTTTCATCTTTATAATCTGGGAGTGACGTACTGCCAGTTAGAAGATAGGGAGCAGGCTAGAGAAACTTTCATACGGGCACTAAACAGTTGCCCCGTGAATGCTCCGTACCGCGCAACTCTAGTGCGGGACTTAGGGAAGTTGCTCTATGCAAACCACGAGTTAGAACAGGCGAGGAATCTGTTGCTGGCAGAAATTAGACAATACCCAGACTACCCTGATCTTCACACGCTGCTTGGGCTTGTTGAAAAGGAGTACGGGATGGCAGAGCAAGCTTATGTTTATTTCGAAAAAGCAGTTAAGTCCGGTCTTTCTTCAAAGAACCAAGCTGTAGCATATGTTACGGAGGCTGGGGCAGACAGCTATATCCCGCTCACCCATATGGCAGATATAGATAAACGCAAGGGGAGAGCATCCTATGCAGAGGATCACTACAGGTCTGCTATAAAGGTACATCAAGGTTATCTGCCAGCGATTAGCGGGTTAGCTGATTTACTGCAAAGAGAAGGGATAGCTGACTCCTCGGTTAAGCAAATTTTGGTGGAGATCATCGACAGGGAAAACCCTGAACATCTGCATAAAGCAGCGTATGCACTCATGTCATGTGGAGCATATGAAGCGGCTCTATCGATTCTGCCGGTGCAATCCATTGGGATAGAAGATGAAAGCTGGGCCCGTGCCTGTCTGATCCAGACACAAAGAAAGTCACAAGCGATACAGCGATCACAGCTGCTGTTAGAACAGAATAAGGGAATTAGTCAGGATTTAAGTGATCAGCCCGTATCTCCATGCAAGCAAGAGCAAATTGACTTAGCTGTACTAGACTGGGCGATTTGTTCATGGTCCTGCGCAGAGCCATTACCGCAAGAGTTCTACCGATATTGTAATGAAGATAGCTTGTTCTATTCGCAGATAGAACGGCGGTTGTTGAACATAAGACAGCAGACTGAACTAGAAGATCTTCCTCAGCTGGATTCAGGGACTCTTTTGCAAAAAGCAGAAATGCTTGCAAACCGGGCAGCGGCCAGCGGGCAGAAAGATCTGCTCCTTTTCCTGAAAAAGGCGGGATTATTGTTACCCCGCACAGCAGCTGATCTTTTATATGAATATGGTTTTCGATTGGAGGCGGCAGAGCAGTACCTGGAGCAATTAGCGAAGGGGAACCTTCTCTTCGAAGGGATGTTTCAGCTGGCCGAATATATGTATGATCGTGCTAATTACGCAGAGTCTCTTGCTTTGTTTGAGCAGGCAATCACGTTATCAAGAGATGATAACCGCGCTAGAATGGGGGCAGCAGCCAGCTGCTTGCAACTGGCAAAAGAAGCGGCTGTACGGATGCTGAATACACAAACTGCAAAAACATCGGAAAACACATTTTCTACCTTAGCTCAGGATGTTGCCGAGCTCACGGGCAGTCTGCAAAGGTTAGATGACCTGAACTGGAAAACATCATGGGACAGTCAGGCAAGAAGGAGAGGGGTGTGAGAATTGCCGAGTCAAACCATTTCTCTATGCATGATCGTAAAAGATGAGGAACAGATGCTGCCCGCATGCCTTGAAAGTGTGCAGGGAGCGGTTGATGAAATCATCGTTGTAGATACAGGTTCAACAGATAACACGGTTCAGCTGGCAGAACGTTACGGTGCCTCTGTTGTCCACTTCAAGTGGTGTCATGATTTTGCAGCCGCAAGAAATGCGGGGCTTGAGGCAGCTACCGGCGACTGGATTCTGTTTCTTGATGCAGATGAAAGAATAGATGAACAGGGCGTACAAGAACTTCCGATCTGGGCACAGCAAGATGGAGTCGAAGGATACTTTTTACAAATTCATAATTATACAGGAAACGGTTCGGGGGGAGTCACGATTAATCCGGTACTTCGTATGTTTCGGCATCGACCAGAGTACCGCTTTCAAGGAAGAATTCATGAGCAGATCGCCGAATCCATTGTGAGTCAATGTGCGGAAGCTCATTTTCATATGACAGATGTAATCATTCATCATTACGGGTACAGCGAGACGATTGTCTCGGCTAAGAACAAAGTGAATCGGAATATGCAGCTGCTGCAGCAAATTATCGAGGAAGATCCAGCGAATCCGTTTCATGATTATAATCTGGGTGTCGAGTACTTACGAATGGGAGAAGTCCAGCAGGCGTTAGGGTATTTTCAGAAGTCATGGAACGGTTTAGATCCCGCACGTGTCAGTTATGCTCATTTGGTTCTTAAATATGAAGTGCGATGTCTGCAGGCACTTGGACAATGGAAAGAGGCAATGGAGAAAATTACTAAAGGGCGTAGTCTGTATCCCGGATATACGGATTTGCTGCATGCTCAAGCTTTCACCCAGAATACGCTCGGCAGAGCAGAGGAAGCTGAAAAGATCCTTCGAGAAGCGCTTCATATGGGGCCTTCAGCGGAGATGTACCATACGGAAGAAGGAATCGGCACCTTCCAAACATGGTTCATGCTCGGTCAGTATGCGGAACAAAGAGAAGCACTTGAAGAAGCCGTAGATGCATATGTCGAGGCAGTTCGGTATAAGCCAAGTCTGCTTCCACCGTTATACCGGATCTGCCGTATCCTGCAGGTTACCGGGCAGGAGGAACGACTGCCAAAGCTTATCGAGGCACGATTTCGGATCGAGTCACAAGAAGCGATGGGGAAATTAATCCGAATCCTTAACGATAGCAGATGCTACTCGGCTGTCCTATCGATCTTGAAGCAATGGGATCAGCCTTCCATTCCTCGTGAGACGATCCGTGTAAGTAAGATCATGGCGCTATGGAGGTGCGGAGATTGGGAAAATGCAGCTCTTCTTCTGCGCAAAAATGATGACTTTCCTGACCAAGAGAAAGATTGGCTCATGTGGAGTTTAGATATCGCTCCTTCCATAGGACAAAAGCGGGCCATTAAAGATCATGCCATCCTTCTCATCGAGCAGGGGGAAGATGAAGAATTGAAGCCTTTAACAGAGGGGACTTGGACTTCCTTTGCAGAACTTCTGGAAGCAGCTGACCATGCGGGAAAAAGAGAAATGTTTGTAGGTGTAACAGGCGCCTGGCGTAACACATTAGAAAAGAACAGAGAAGTCATGCCTGAGGCGGTTCTAATGGGAACCCAAAAGTATGTGAGCAGTATGACCTCAGCAGCAGACGGGCATTTATCTGTGATTCAAGCGCAAGCACCATACGATGTGAATACTCGTCCAGTCCAGCATATTCGGCTCGGACTTCCATGGCCGAACGGGTTTAGGTAGATAACACCAGACACTAGTAAGAATAAGAGGAGGCATTTACGCGAAATGAATCCAGATTCTCCTGTGTCACTTTGTATGATTGTTAGAGATGAAGAATGGGTTCTTTCCCAGTGCTTGTCTTCCGTAGCTGATATTGTATCGGAAATCATCATTCTCGATACAGGCTCGGTAGACGCAACTTGTTCCATAGCAGAAAAATACGGTGCTCAGGTCATTTCATATCCATGGCAATCTGATTTTGCAGCTGCACGAAATGAATCTTTGAAACTCGCAACCAGGCCTTGGATTCTCGTACTGGATGCAGATGAATGTTTTGCTCATGGACAGAAAGAAAAATTATGGGCACTATGTGCAGATGAAGCGGCTGCAGGATATGAACTGCATATCAAAAGTTTACTTGGGCACCAAGGTGATGAGCAGGTAACCGACTATGTCTGCAGGCTGTTTCGGAATGATCCGGAAATAAAGTTTAGTGGTTCGATCCACGAACAGATTGCTTCCGCAGTTCAAGCAAAAGCCCATCAGCAGTTAAAGCGCTGTGATCTAGAAATTATTCACTATGGCTATCTCACTCATATCATTGAACAGAAAAACAAAACCGAGCGCAATCTCCGGCTTATTAAGGAAGCCCTGGTAGCGGATTCAAAAAACAAAGAACTGCTTTATGCACTGGGCACAGAATATTTTCAGCAAGCCAATTATTCGCAGGCGCTTCCTATCTTTGAACCGCTGCTTGCGAGTCTGCCAATAACGGAAGGATATGCTTCCGATCTGTTCTTAAAAACGATGTATGCACTCCGAGAAACGGGCCGGGCAAAAGATGCGCTACAGCAGATTGAGCAGGGACTGATTGCTTTTCCTAATTTCGCTGATCTACAGGAGATCTATGCCGTACTCTTCATGGATGAGGGACAAGATGAAAAGGCTCTTCATGTGCTAGAAGGTATGTGTATATCGAGGGAATATACTTCAGTTTCGGGAGCGGGGACTTACCGAACAGCGTATTTAAAAGGGGTGCTGCTAGAGCGGCAAGGTCAGTGGCAAAAAGCATGTGAATCTTACCGAGTTTCCCTTGCGTACCGCCCGGATTATGTGCCGGCATGGCAAAGATGGCTTCCGCTGCTTGTCAGTACCAAGCAGATACAGCAGTTGAATGAGTGGGTGAAGAAACAAGGAATTCCGAAAAAAGCGCAGCTGCTGGTCTTTTATCTCATGCTGGATTTACAGCAGCCGGCTTGGATTTTAAAACATAGAGACTACCTGCAGGATGCTTTTTTGGCCCAACCTTGGATAGAAGCACTTTTGCAAGCACAGATAGGTGAATACAGCATAGCCGCTCGTTACCTTCAGCCTTGGGTGCAGTCTCCAGCCCACCGAGAACAGACGGAAATTATCCAAGCGGCCTTAGAATATAGCAAGACAGCATTGAAATCTCAGCATCGCAGTGTGCAGACCCGTTTAGAAAAGCCACAATTACATCGCTTCTCCTCTGCTGCGGAGGCCTGCGAAATGTTCATTCGCATCGGGGCATGGTACGGGTTTTCGTCTATGTTACGCAGTGATTCCTCACCTGGAGCGCTACTGTCTGCACTATCGCCGGCGATGAAGGTTGCACTCGTTCATGCACCGCTTTGGATAGTAGAGCAGCTCTATTCCTTGCTGGAGAAGGAGCTAGAGCGGGAGTGGGACCGAGAACAGCCGGATGAAATCGTGAGAAGTCGCTGCTGTATGCTGTGGATTGCTCTCCATACCCGGATTCAGCAGGACAATGATTCGCCGTTTGATACCAGACTAAGGTCATTTGTACAGGAGCAACAGGGTAAATATATACCCACTTCAGAGGCATATACCGCACGCTGCGGATGGAATGCTCTTACCTATGTAATCAGCATTTCGCTGAAGAGGTCTGGATTACATCCGCTTGTGCTATTGTAGTCTAGATCCAACGTAATGCTTATCTGAGGAAGGGAATCAGCACCTTTTTCCAAGCGGATTTCCACTTTTCCTCATCATAACTAAGCGCTGTTTGCCTTGCCTGCTTACCAAGCTGTAATCGGAGGTCTTCATCGTCAATAAGGCGGCACAGGGCAGCTGTAATATGGGATTCCTCAGGCGAGACTAACAGGCCATTATAACCATCTTGTATCAGATCATTGAGACCGCCGACATTGCTTGCTACAACAGGAATTCCACAACTCATTGCTTCTAGACAGGCATAGGAAGTTCCCTCGGAGAAAATCGTAGGAACGACCACGATATCTGCCATATGATAGGCGGTTATCATCTCATTAAAAAGATAGCTTTTGGAAAGAATGCGCGCTTTATGGGGATGATGTTTCATCCACATTTCAAAAGCTCTGCCCACGGTACTTCCCTGTACCCGCTCTCCTGCAAACTCGATTTCTAACCCAGGGTAGAGACCTAATAAATAATCAGCGGACAGCATCATCGGAATGATTCCTCGTTCTAGACTAATTCTTCTGGGAAAAAGAATTCGTACCCGCCCCGGCTGATCCTCGTCACTAGATTCCAACTCCTCCTCTGACTGATGAAGATGAACCCTTCGATTTTTAGTTTTTTTGCGCAGGGTATGCTCTTCAAGTTCTGTTTCTTCTATACCGGACTCCAGCGGTTTGAAATAATGAGTATCGACAGCATTTGGGATCAACATAATCTTCTGCGGATCATTAAATGTACAGACGGCTCTGCAAAAGGTGAGAAAGTGAGAATCTACAGATACGATGGTCTCCAGATGATCTAACGCGTGCTGTATAGAGAGAGCTACTTCTTGTTTCACTTCAGATGGAATACTCGGGCGATCCCAATTGATCCCGTGACATATTCCCAGACTATTCGGGGAATAGCGCAGTGGGTGCCAAATACAGCTGGCATAGATAAGCGGACCTTTCGCCTGAGAAGCCATCTCCTCAAACGCATCCGGTATGCGCTGCGGATCATAAGAATATCCAAACACTTCAATCTCTTCAATATGGCGGTGAAATGAATCGTAATAGGATAATTGATGGACCTGCGGTGTATGACCCAGTGAGCGAATAACCTGACAGAGCTGGTAGATATACCGTTCCAGTCCGCCTCCAAATAGTCTTTCAAAATCATGGTTATATCCGTCCGCAAAGCTGTGCGTGAGAATGCTGACGTACAATTAATCTTCCTCCTTCCATTCTAGAAGGTTCGGCTGCAAATCCAAAATGGACTCATATTGGGCTGGATTTCCCCAACGCCCTTCCGGGTCCATTTTTTTGTAGCGGATATATTTCTCCACCCGTTCTTCCAGGGGGCCCGACCAGCCCAGATGCTTAATACGTAAGTCCGTGGTAAGCCCAGGGAGTGCGGAGCAGGTAAGCGGGAGACGTGGTACATGATGCTGCATTTGCGGATAGAAGTAGGGGTAGTCTTTGAAAAAACGAACAAGTGTCATGGTTGCTCCTTTATGTGCCTGCCACAATTCGTCTTCCCGGTAATACTCGCGGCTGCCCCAAAGATCATAGAGCCGAAAGCTGACTGAGTCATAACGATTCTGATTAATCAGACCTCGAATATTTCGCTTGGCCCGCTCCTCATATAATTCATCGGCATCAACGGCAAGCAGCCAGTCGGGAGAAGTAGAAGCAGCAGCTTGCCATAGAATAGAACGTAATTTCCATTCTTCTGCAAACAAGGATTGCGGGAGCTGTACAAGCTTGATTACCTTTTCAAATGACTTACAGATCTCGACCGTACGATCTGTACTGGCATCATCAACGATAACGATTTGATCAACATAGGTAGAGAGGTCAGTAAGTACTTCTTCCAGGTAGCGATGTTCTTCATTGTGGACTTGAAGCATGGCGGTCAGCTTATTGCCTTCCTGTTTACGTACATTAGAAATAGAGGGAGAAGTATCTGACATGAGTAAAAATCAGCTCCCTTTCAATAAAATATGAACCTTATCATCCAGTACCTCCAGAGCAGCGATATGAACAAGAGCTTCTTCCTTCTCGGCTGCTGCTTCTAGAAATAGGCGAATGGCTGCATGCCGTTCTCCGCGTATTGCTTCCACATTGCCGCACAACAAGCGAAACAGGTACCGGTCTTCTGCTGCAAGCAGGTCAGAGGACTGAACCTGTGATAGAGCAAGTTCTAATTGTCCCGTTTCTCGGTACATATGAAACAGGAGGTGTCGATTATGATTATCGGCAGGTAGCTGCTGAATGATAGATATGGCTGCACCATAGTCATCATTCAGCCGAAGTAATTCCGCACGCGCAAGGGCCTCCTGATCTTGGGTCAGAAGGAATAGGATGTTCTCGTATTGTCTTGCCTCGGTTTCACCAAAGGCCGTAATACCGTATATACTCGCTGCCGTTTGCAGGTTTCCTAGCTTTGCATGAATCGCGGACAAAAATCGGTAATGATAGATCAGAGATTGCTGTTGTCCGCTTGCCACCGCCTGCAGAAAGGCTTCTTCTCCATAGTGCAGTGCTTCTTGTTCTCCTAATAAATAGTGATATGTAGCTAGAAGAAATGAGAATGTCTCATGAGGTCCGTTTTGTTTTCTCCTATCAAGATAGTGCGCTTTCCGTTTAGTCCACTGAATCTCATGGGCTGAGACAGGAACATCCTCTGTAATTTCATGGATTGCTTGTATAAAAAGAGATAGGTCCAGTTCCTCGTGCTCCTCATCAAGAAATAGAGCAGGGACTCCTCGGAAAGTCGCATCCAAACACTTCATCTCGGAACAGGAACAGACAAGCGATGATATAGCCAAAAGTTGCTCTGTACAAGTGCTTAAGAGACTGCTCGCGTCTTCTTCTGCCTCTTCCAATTGGAGCATGATGAGCTGAGCCTCTGTTTGGGCAGCGACATGCAGCCAGTAGGGATGAGCAACAATAGCTATGGTATCTTCTGTACAGACGGTATGAAGTTCGGAGAGAGTCATAAATAGAATACCGGAAGGCAGCTCTGCTGAAGGAGCATCCTTTTTTATAAGCTCTGCCTCTTGCGGCATAGGTTCGGACAAATAATAGATCGTGTATTCCTCGGACAGCACAGATAGCATCTTCATAAGCAGGGGGACCGGCCGGCGCGGAGGAAATACGACAAGGGAAGAAGAGAGCATCGCACGGCTCCTTTCTTGATGCGGATGTTAGCACGAACTCTACAGTATATGGGCAGTTGCCTCAGAACATGTTCCGTATGATCTGTAAAAGTTATCGCAAGTATCTACCCTCTACTTTTTATCATTTAAACGCAAAAAAAGCAGGACCTGTCGGTCCTGCAGCCTTTCTACTCCTCAAAATCATACGTTTCATCATAAACCTCATTATAACTCTCGTCATAATGCTCATCACCATATTCATCTAGATAATCGGCATGATGGTCGGCGTGATGACCGCCGTGATGGGGATTCTTTTTCTTGCGTCCAAACCACTCAATTTTATGAATATGCTGCTGCAGAATCGTAACGACTTTCCCATCTGCTTTTTTAATATCTACATAGTCCGTACCGACTTGACTTAATACACCGCGAATTTTCTCTACCTTTTCTCCAGACACCACTTCAATTACAACGACATTGCCGATGTGGCGAAATAACTCGAAGTTAAGGCCATGATTTAGTCCTGCTAAACGAAGCTGAATCAACGGTTTCACACCGTCGATGATCTCAAAGCACCGATCACGATGAAATCTATGTTTTGTCACTGGCTTGTGACAAGCACAATCGTCCGCATGTTTAATGACTTCCAAATGACATTTCTTTTTTAAAGGAACATGAGAATTACTTTTGAACTTCGTTTTACGTGGGACGGTAACTTTCTTGTTTAAAATAACAGGGCTCTGTTTCATGATTACCTCCATTGACTGACGATTTACCCCATTTATATGCCCATCTGGGGAAGTGCGTATGGGGCAATAGCCCATATAAAAAAATAAAGCTTATATAGGCATTCAACCAGCCCCTTTCAGGCAAACACCCATATATTGACGATAAACCATAGTAGGAGGCATAAATTCGTGAAAAACATAAAAAAGAGAATTGGCATCAGCTCCCCAACGACATCCTTACCAAGAAATGAATTCATTGAACTGCGTGCATGCATAGAGGAAGCAAATCAAATTCTGCAAACCTTGGGCAATCCACGTACACCTGAAAATCCGAGACAGCTACAATTGAAACTTGGTTCTTTAATTGGAAAACAGGTGAAAGCGGAAATTTCCTTTCAAGGGAAGTTCAAGACGATAACCGGTATCCTGAGGGAAGTAGGAAAGAATTATATTCAGCTCGGGACGAAAAACGTTAAGCGATATGTCATGTTTGATCATCTAATATCTGTAGCCATGGATGCTCAAGATGACCATTATCCTCAGCATCAGAAAAATCCTTATTTCAACGAGAAGCTAAACTGTGAGATCTTGTATAATTTCACGGATGTCGTCTCGGGCAGTGTCAAGCTGCTTAACCGCTTTTATGGTATTCCTCTAAGTGTTGCACTCCTCCAGGATGTAGGAAAGAAAATCAGGATTAAACAAGCCGATTCAGCAACAATCCACACCGGTATATTGGTAAATACGACGGATCAAGCGGTCATTATTCGGATCGCGGGGCAAGAGCAGGGGGAGAAGTTAGAGACCATCCCTTTTGATAAAATCGAGGTTATACGTATACAAAATTAAATATAGGGTAATAATTCCCCTCTTTGGCGGCATAAATATAATTGGATGATTCTTTTTACAAATCCAATGATGCCAAGGAGGGGGAATTTCATTTGAATCCATCTAAAACAACCAAAGATTATATCGATAATTCAGATATTAATTCAGTCTTCGAGGATTTGCTTAGTCAAGATATAATTGTCATTCTCGATGTCGCACAGCTTAACATATTGGGCCAAACGTTCAGACCGATCTTCACAGGAACGCTTGTAGAAGTCAGAGGAGGTTCTATTCGACTAGATCCTGCAATTATTAAAATGCCCAATGCACCCAATTTCTTATTTCCTACACCGTTATGTTTTCCAATTGAAAATATCGCAATTTTTGCTCCATTTGATCTGGATGCTAGGCTTACACTTTCCTAAGGAGGTACGAAAATGGCACTAACTCAACAACATAGTGTAAATAGAAGGAGACAAGAAGCGCTCATTGCTGAATTTCGTGAGTATATCGGTAATCGCATACTTGTCATGACAGAAGCGTATCCCTTTTTTTATGTAGGCAGGATTACAGAAGTGGAATCAGATACGGTATTTATAAAAGTAGAGCTTTCCAATGTCCCTGAACTGGATAACATCGTTCTACGTACACACATCGATAATATACAGGTTTATTTTATCGAAACTCCGCAACATCCGATTCCTGAAATACGATTATAAGAGGTGAAACGTGAAAAGACGATTTCATATTGTAGCGATTTCG
The DNA here is from genome assembly GCF_965111595.1 of Paenibacillus sp. Marseille-Q7038. Classification (NCBI taxonomy): domain Bacteria; kingdom Bacillati; phylum Bacillota; class Bacilli; order Caryophanales; family Paenibacillaceae; genus Paenibacillus; species Paenibacillus sp. Marseille-Q7038. The sequence continues at coordinate 648,098 of NZ_CBCOOM010000002.1, forward strand.
GTTCGGATCGTCATCAACGACTTTGGAGATCATGATCCCGAAGGCAAAATGTATGTCTTGAAACAAAATGAAGACAAGGTCCGTAAGCAGATCGCGAAGAATCCTTTTACTACCGTTGATTTAGTGCAGCCACTGATTATTCGGGCTAATGCTGGTGATGAAATTGAAGTATTGTTTGAAAATAAGCTGGATTTCCCAGCTTCGTTACACATTCAAGATGTAGATTATGACGTCATGACCTCAGATGGAGCGGCTGCCGGCTTTAATAAGAATACGACAGTGAAGCCTGGTGACTCTATCGTTTATGGGTGGCATACGTCTCGTGAGGGCATTAGTTACTTCACTGATCTTGGAAATACCCTATCTAGTGAACTTGGAACGCAGGTACATGGGCTATTCGGTGCACTCATTGTAGAACCCAAGGGATCAACATGGACGGATCCGATTACGGGTCAACCGATTGAATCGGGTGTTTATGCGGATGTACATAATCCTTTCCTGCCCTCTTTTAGAGAGTACGCCTGGGTGTTCCATGATGAGATGGAAGTAAAGGACCTGACAGGAGATACCCCTTTCAGTCCACATACACTGCAGCCTGAAGCTACGCATGCTGTTAACTATAGGGCAGAACCGATGAGAAATCGGCAACGGCTTATTATGGAAGGTGTGGTTTCTCCGGAAACGGAAGGGGAAGAGGTTCATCATGATTCATGGATGTTTGGAGATCCAACAACCCCCATTTTACGAGCGTATGTCGGCGATCCTTTAAAGATAAGATTGGTGCATGGCGGAGTGAAAGAAACGCACATATTCCACTACCATGTTCATCAGTGGCTATTTGAAATTACCGATTTAGAATCGGAAATAAAGGATTCTCAGGCCATTTCTCCGCAGACATCTTATACAATTTCTCCTTTATACGGAGCAGGAAGTCTGCAAGGCGCTTTTGGAGACATCATTATTCACTGTCATTTATATCCTCACTTTGATGAAGGAATGTGGGGGATGCAGCGTATTTTTAATACACTGCAAGATGGAAATGAAAAATATCCAAACGGCAAACCGATAGATGCTCTTGTGCCATTGCCGGACAGACCTGTGCCGCCAAAACCAACAAAAGATAAACCAGGATTCCCTAATTTCATTCCGGGCATTATCGGTAAAAAAGCACCTCGGCCACCGCTTGGCATTGTTGGAGGGCGCCCATCTACCCCGCTTGAGATCAATCAATTTGCACCCAATGCTGTCCCAGGAGCTGTATTTGTGAATCCTTGCGACCCAGAGATCAATCCGATGCGCGAGTTCGATATTGTCGGAATTCAGCTTCCGATCCAGTACAACAACAACGGCTGGCATGATCCGCAGGCACGAATATTTGTTTTGGCAGAAGATGAAGATGACATATGCTCAGGTCGTAAAGAACCGGAACCTTTAACAATCAGGGCAAATGCCGGCGATTGTATCAGGTTAAAGTTCACGAACAAATTCCCTGAGGTGATTGGCGGCAATGCATTCCAACTTGTCAATCGGACATATGAGGCCGGACTGCATGTTCACTTTGTTAAGTTCGATCCACTCGTATCGGATGGAGCAAATGTGGGCTGGAATTATGACTCAGGTGTACTGCCGGGTCAGACCATTATCTATCAGTGGTTTGCTGATGTAGAGCTGAAGTCTACCTTCTTCCATGATCATTTATTTGCTAATCAGCATCAGCTTCATGGTGTATTTGGAGGCATTAATATACAGGCAAGAGGCTCGAAATTCCTTTCTTCCAAAACAGGAGAAGAGGTTAATTCAGGCACACAGGCAACCATTGTGAATCCTTTTATTCCCGATTTCAGAGAAATGACGCTGATTGTTCATGATTTTGCACTATTATTTGATAAAGACGGTAATCCTTTAAATCCACCTCCTTTCCCAAGTTCTCACGACGATCCGGGTGTCATGGGCATCAATTATAAGAATGAGCCGCTGCAATTCCGACTGACAAATCCAGATATGGATCCGGCTTATATTTTTAGTTCGTGGGTACATGGAGATCCGGTAACACCCATTCTTCGAACCTACAATGGAGATCCAGTTCGAATCAGGCTCCTTCAAGGAGCACATGAGGAATCCCATTCTTTCAACCTGCATCGCCAGCGCTGGAGAAGAGAACGCGGTGACCTTGATTCGGATCTTACCAATCAGCAGCATATTGGGATATCTGAGTCCTTTACCTTTGAGTTTGATATTGAAGGAGTAGGGGATTTCGATATGCTGTACCACTTTGGTTCGATTGACGATATCTGGGTTGGGAACTGGGGGCTTCTTCGAACATTTGAGGAGCGGGTTCCTGATCTCATTCCGTTACCTGATCGCAGAATCCCAAAGACTAGAACGAAACCTTTGCCTGAATGTAATGGAAGGAAACCTCCAAAACCAAGAGGAGAAGAGCTTATACCAGGTCCACCTGGAGCTCCTATTCGAAGCTATGAAGTCGTCGCTTTGCAAACCCCTGTTATCTACAATAAATTTGGTGATCAGGATCCGTTCAGTGTAATTTTCGCTTTACAGGAAGATGCTGAGGATATCCGAAATGGAATTCTTAACCCAGAACCGCTCATTATTCGGGGGAATGTAGGGGAAGTCGTACAGGTGACGCTCAGAAATGAACTCGATGACCTGAAGTTTCCTCCTGATGATCAGCTCTACCCGGGAGTTCCGGTCAATGTTATTCATAAACCTTCCAAACGAATTTCACTTCACACCCAGTTACTTGAATATGATGTTCGTTTTTCCGATGGAGCAACGGTTGGCTTTAACCCGGATCAAACGATAGCACCGGGAGAAGAGATTACGTATCACTGGTATATTGATCAGCAAGTAGGTGCCGTTGGGCTGGTAGATATGGCCGATATTCGAAATCATAGACATCACGGGGCCTTTGGAATGCTTGTAACCGAGCCTAGAGGTGCTACCTATCATCATCATGTTACAGGGGAACCTGTTACGACAGGCAGTCAGGTTATCATTAACGCCGGCGGGTTTAGGTCAAGAGAATTTTGCATTATTATGCATGATGGAGTGCGGCTTTATAATAAAGAAGGCAGGCTCATTATTGATCCCGAACCGGTAATTAACATTGGTGGAGATGCGGAAGAAGAAACAGAGGACTTTGAAGATCAGGGTTCACGTGGGTTTAATTACAGGGCTGAACGATTCAGGAATCGGCTGATTCAGAATCCTGACATTTCACTTGTGTTTAGTTCAAAGGTACATGGAGATCCAGCAACACCTTTGTTCTTAGCCTACGCGGGTGATCCTGTTACCATTCGTTTTATATTCAGTTCAGATCGAGCTAGGGCGCACACGTTTCTTCTTCACGGCCATCAGTGGCTGAGAAGTGATGATGATGTAAACTCGGAACCGGTATCTTTCCAAGGACACATTACGGTAGGACACACGGATGACTTCCAGCTGTTATACGGTGCGGGTGGATTTTTAGGCAGACCTGGCGATTATTTATATCGCTCGGGGAATATAAGATGGGATATTGAGCTTGGCGTATGGGGTATTTTTAGAGTTCTGAAAGATCAGGTACCCGAATTAGCTCCTCTGGATGATGACATGATCCCATAACGAGCTTCATGATCAAATAAAGACACCTCGTTCATTCGAGGTGTCTTCCAGTTCAGCCGGAATTATGAAAATCTTTGTTTTTCGATACTATGAACATCTTTCCACAGGGCAGATGAAGTTGATCCATTATGAGTCCACTCGATCCCTTGGGAACTGACACTTACGAGTATTCCTTTCTGACGCAGGGAGTTCGTTTCAATCGTTACCCGGTTTTTAAGCAAAAGTTTTACGTGCCCGGCTAAGGTCTGATCAAAGAACTGCTGCTTTAGAAATTCTTTCTGTGCGACGGTTTTGCCAAACCTGAGCAGTAATTTTTGTTTTAACTCACTGTCATATACAACCTGCTGATGCTGCTGGTGCGGTAAATTTACTTGTTCAAAAGGCTGCTCTGCTGATTCAATGGCATGAAAGGGTATCCAGTATTTTGTAAATAGATTGGTTAAGATGACAAAGTCCCTTCCTACAGCATCGGTTTTTGCTAATATTTCTTTCGTTCCTTCGAGTGACTTCCAGACGACTTTTACCGTTTGGTTCTTGTGAGATTTAAAAAACTGTGACAGCATAATTACTTTTCGTCGGTTGGGATTTACATTCCCGATAATCTGAAGGTTCTGTTGGTGAATGTATTCCTGAAGAACTTTCAATTCATGAACCGGCAAAGGGCTGGCAGGCGAAGAAAACTTAGATAAATCTGGAGTAATCATTAACATCCCCTTAAAAACAAAGTTATAGACCATCTTATGTGCTTCACATTATGGATATGCGATGACTAGGAGGGGAACAGATGAATATTGCCTTATTCATTTTGATTAACGCATTGATCGCTTGTGGAATGGTGGGAACCTATCTTTATTTAAGGAAACTAAAAAACTTAATTAGTTACCACATGGGCATGAATATATCGATGACACTGAGTACGGTGAGTGCACTGTCTTTAGGGGCATTATGGGGAGTCCAATTTCCGCAGTATGCAGGTTGGGTGACAATCATAGCAACTATAGTGGCTATGCTGATTGGAATGATCTTTGGTACTCTCGTTGATTATCAGACGATCGTGACTGGTATATCGACGGGAATGATGGCAGGCCTTATGGCTCCTATGATTGTATTGCACAGTCCTGATCCCTATCTTTTATTATCTTTTTGCATTATCTTGTTTTTCTTTTCGCTCATTATGTTATGTACCTCTGTTAAGGTGTAAACAAAAGAGCCGCGTACAACGCGGTTTTTTTATTGAGACTGCTTTTAGTAGCAGAAAAAAGCAGGACCTCATGGTCCTGCATCGGTAAAAAGAAGACTACATTTGAACGAGCATAAGAATGATGGAAGATAGGCATAAGCAGACGCTGACGAGGCATAGAACGGCAACCACCTGTTTATGAGAAAGCCCTGCACGCAGAAGTCTATAGTGTGCTTGGCTGGCATCTGCCTGATAGATGGCTTTGCCATCGAGAAATCTTTTGACCACTACAAACAGATTGTCGAAAATCGGTACACCCAGCGCCAGGATGGGGATGAGAATGGATAATACCGTCGCCTGCTTGAAAGCACCATCCAGGGCGATGACCGCCAGGATAAAACCGAGAAACGTGGCTCCCGCATCTCCCATAAAGACCCTTGCAGGCGGTTTATTAAATTTTAAATATCCGATCGTTACACCCACGAGTACAATGGCCAGCATAGCAGAATTCCCTTGTTCCATGGTCAGTGCCACAATAAACAAAGTCGTTCCCGAAATAGCCGACAGCCCTCCCGCAAGACCATCCATTCCATCCGAGAAGTTAATCACAGTCGTTACGCCGAAGATCCAGAGAATCGTAAGAGTAAACTGCAACCAGACAGGGAGAGAAATATATTCTTCACTGAATGGATTATAAAAGCCGCTGAAGCGAATCCCCGCCAAATAGGCGATGACCGCAGCCGACATTTGAACTACCATTTTCGGTAGGGCAGGGAAATCTTTTCCCTTGGTCTTGAACCAGTCATCCACGGTGCCGATGATGAGAAGCAGTAGTCCGCCTAAAAATAAAGCTCCTGTCTGCCAAGTATATTCTCCTGAAAACAGGAGGTATGTAATGAAAAAACCGATAAAGATTGCGTAACTTGCCGTTAAAGGAATCGGTTTTTTATGTAATTTACGTTCTTCATTTTCCCGGGGCTTGTCTACAAAATCGATTCTTAGGGCCAAACGTCCGAGCGGAGGAATTAGAAAAACAACAATAGCTATGGATAGGATAAAGGCTCCTGCATAAAGCATAATGAGGAATTCACCACTTTCTTCTATAATATACATTTATATTAAATATAGGTTTCTATTTTGTCGATCTTTTTATAACAAAAAACTGCAAATCCCGGGAAAGGAAATGCAGTTATGTACAAGAATGATATCCGTCTTTGTTTTTTACACACGCAAAATTACAGGTCTAGAAGGGCTTCTTCTAGGATCTTATTTAGAGAGTCAGAGGGAGAATCACCTTTCCAGTGCAAGATTAGAGCATTCTTATGTTCATACACAGAAGGAGCATAATCTAAATAGCTGATTTGTTGTTCCAGTTCTGCTAGTGCATCTTGCAAAGCATCTGCGGATGCATAAGTGAAGATGGACAAAGCTTCCGGCTGTCCTGTAGCTTGTTCAGGCTGCACAATATATTGAACTGCAGGGACATGATTTAGAGTAGGTTTATCAGCGTTATCATTTGCCGTAAGCAGATGAATGTCTTTGTTCTCTAAAGCGCTTACGACCTGAGCAGGAGTAATGATGGCATGGTCGTTGGCGATTACGCTGGTTACGCCGCCAGCGGCGAGGACAAGAAATAAAATCAAGGTAGTGAGTACCGATTTTTTCATAAATTTACCTCCGTTCTTATTCCTCATTATAGCGCAGAACAGTGAAGAATGTTGCAGAATTGTGAATTGAAATAACTAAAAAATAACAACAAATGATGTTGATTTATAGTGCTCTTGCTACCAATAGTTCTGACAAATGGATTAAACCGTTTCTTCTTTCCCTGAGCTGAGGACTCATGAAAAAACCAAGTAAAACAGGGGAGTTAGTTTATAAAAGAAAAAATATTCCGCTTTTTATAAAAGTATAGAAAAAACCTTTTTTTATTAGAATTGTTTTGCTATAATCTCCCACAAAGAGAATTAGAAGTAAAAATCTTCCAGGATTCTCGCATCATATTGTTCTCTTCAAAAATGACATTTTCCAAAGCTAAAGGGGGAAAAGGAATGAGAAGAAACAGAAAAGGTGTTAAGCTGACCTGTCTTACCATTTTATTGTTAGCTATGTTTATTAGTGCTTGTTCAGGTGGAGGAGGCACGGCGGAACCAGCTGATCCGAAACCTGCCGATCCGGGAAAAACGGAAGTGAGCAGTGAACCCGTCACACTTAAGTTCTGGACGATTGCGCTGCAGCCAAAGTTTAATGATTACTTCAACAAGCTCATTACTGAGTACGAAGCTGCCCATGAGAATGTCACAATTGAATGGCAGGATTACCCCTATGATGCAATTACACAGAAGCTGCTCACGAGCAGTGCGAGTGACACAAGCCCCGATGTTGTAAACCTCAATACGGAATTTGCCAACCAGATGGGCACCAAAGGAGCTCTGGTTGATCTAAATGAACACCTCACCGCTGAAGAAAAAGCCGAATATTTTGATGGGATTTTTAATTCAACCGTTCTTGGAGATAAAGCATATGCATTGCCGTGGTACACAGGCACCGAAGTTCTTTTTATGAACAAAAAAATAGTGGAAGCTGCCGGCCTTGATCCTGCAAATCCTCCTCAAACCAGAGAAGAGCTCGCAGACTGGGCTCGTACGGTAAAAGAAAAGACAGGCAAAATGGGATATGCCTTAAATCTGGTTACCAAGCTGCTGACCATTGATGGTATTCCGATTCTAAATGAGGATAAATCCGCGGCTGCTTTTAACACGCCGGAGATGGCAGCTACCGTTGAGAACCTCAAGAAACTGATGGATGAAGGACTCATCGTTAAAGAAGACTCGGATCTTGGTAAACAAGTGCAGTTCTATTCTGCAGAGCAGACTGCTTTTGTACTCGCAGGTCCGACATTTATCAATTTTATTAAGACATCGGCTCCTGAAATTTACGAAAACACAGTAGCGGTATCCCTTCCGACTGGAAAAGCAGGACTTCGTTTATCGAATTCCATGGACCTTGTCGTACCTAGTAAATCCAAGCATCCAAAAGAAGCGGCAGAGTTCGCAAAATTTATTACAAATGCAGAGAACCAAACCGCTTTCTCTAAAGAGGCAAATACATTGCCATCGACTAAAAAATCAGTAGAAGATCCATTCTTTACAGAATCCGACGGTTCTCTTGAAGCAGAAGCAAAACTCGCTTCCAGTCAAAGTCTGGATAAAGCTACGGATCATATGGTAGGTGTACCGAATGCCTCAGACATCAACTCTGCTCTAGCCCGCGGATTACAAGACATGCTGTTGAATGGCAAAGAGATTCAAGCAACCCTTACGGCGATGGAAACCGAGGTCAATAATATTTTGAAACAATAAGGAAGAAGCAACCGAAACTAATATGAAATCAGACGATTCAGGTTTATCAGTTAGACCCAAAAGTGAGGCAGGACTTGTTCTTGCCTCCTGCTGTTTATGAGGAGGAATGTAAAGTGAGATGGATTCGCTCCGAGTCTTTTGCAGCCTGGGCTTTCATGACCCCGGGGCTGATCATTATCGCCGTGTTCGTATTTTGGCCGATCCTATACGGAATTCCGTTGTCACTAACGAACTATTCTGTCATCGCAGAGACCAAATATGTCGGGCTGAATAATTTTAAAAATGCTTTTCTAGATAAAAACTTCACGATCTCTCTATGGAACTCACTGCTGTATGTTATCGTAGTGCCGTTCATTCAAATTTTCTCCATCCTGATGGCTATTCTGGTGAATAGTCGTATTCCGGGAATCAAGCTATTCCGTGCAGCATTCTATATTCCTGTCGTTACTTCAATGGTGGCTGTAGCGCTGATCTGGAGCTGGCTGCTGAGTAATAACGGGGTAGTGAACTACCTGCTTATGAAAGTAGGAATCATTAGTGAGCAAATCTCTTGGTTGTCATCAAGTGAAACAGCACTAGCAACACTGATGTTCATCACCATGTGGAAGGCACTGGGGTATTATATGATGCTTTATCTAGCAGGTTTGCAGGGGATCCCGAATGATCTGTACGAGGCAGCAAGGGTAGATGGAGCAAACCGACTTCAGCTGATTTGGAGTATTACGCTTCCGCTGCTGCGTCCTCATATTTTCTTCTGTTCCCTGATTTCTGTTATGGGTGCAGTACGGGTCTTTGACGAAGTATATATTCTGACAAAAGGCGGACCTGGGACGTCAACGCTCGTATCGAGTGTGTATATTTTTGAAAAAGGGATTAACCAATTTAACTTCGGATATGCATCTGCGCTTGGACTAATCGTCAGTGTGCTGATCGGCGGACTGAGCGTCCTCGTATTCAAGTTCAATCAGAAAGGCGGTGTCAATCCTTACTGATGGAAACGACGAGAAGAGCAAAAAACGTGCGCAAGATTACCAATATGGCGGTCACCTATTTCTTTTTGATTCTACTTGCCATCTTTATGATGGGACCTTTTCTGTGGCTGCTGAGCGTGTCGCTGATGCCGGGCAGGAATGTGTTTGCTACACCTCCTGCTATATTCCCGACCTTTATTGATTTTGATAACTATGTGCAAGTATGGGCGTTTCTTAACTTTCCAAGATACATCCTAAATACCGTAATGATTACCGTCCTTGGTGTGGTATTTAATATTGTACTAGCCTGTATGACAGGATATCCGCTTGCGGTGTTCCGATTTAAGGGCAGGAACTTTGTGTTTGTGACGATGATTGCCACGATGATTATTCCTTCATCCACCGCAATGATCGTGCACTATTTGACGATACAAGAATTACGTTTAATGAACACGTATTTGGGTGTGGTGCTGCCCGCAGCTGTTTCTGTATTTAATATCTTTCTAATGCGTCAGACTTTCATTGGGATTCCAATTGATGTGAGAGATTCAGGGAAAATGGACGGCGCATCCGAATTCCGGATTTGGTGGCAGCTCATATTACCCCTGGTAAAACCGGGGATTGCTGTTATTGCACTGCTTGAGGTGATGTCATTCTGGAATAGCTTCCTATGGCCGATCGTTATTCTGGAAGATACGGATAAATACCCGCTGTCTTCTGCACTCACCTACCTAAATGGACAGTTCTCCTATAACTTCGGCTGGATCGCCGCCGGAACGATGATTTCGGTTATTCCTATCATCCTAGTCTTCCTCTTCACACAGCGTTACTACATGGAAGGCATCGCCGGAGCCGTGAAAGGATAAGTTCTCTCTTACCGATGAAAGCGGCAAGAGAAACGCCGAAGGCTACAAAGGTTTTGCGCTACCTCGTCTGCCTTATGTGAAACGGGCAGACAAACGCCGAAGGTTAGAAAGGTTTTGCACTACCTCGTCTGCCTTATGTGAAACGGGCAGACAAACGCCGAAGGTTACAAAGGTTTTGCACTACCTCGTCTGCCTTATGTGAAACAGGCAGACAAACACCGAAGGTTAGAAAGGTTTTTGCTCTACTTTAGCCTGCCGTGAAACGGCTGGACACACGCCAACAGCTAAAAAATTCCCCATCGTCAGCCAGTCAGCCCACTGGATAGCAGGCTGACTTATGCCAAAGCCATCAAACTAACTAACATCGAGGTAAGGGCGGAGTAAAACGACCCGCCACCCAAGTCCCCCTTTGCAGAGCGAGTGTTCTGGATTCTGAGCGACTTTTGGCTTTGAATGCAGAGATTCCTCTACCTTGAAACCCTTCGCATTCAAAACAAGTCGGAGCGAAGAAGTCAGAACAGGAGTGCCCGAAGAAGTCAGAACAGGAGCCTTGAGAATAGGAGTGAGGATATTACCGTGCAAATTACATTTATCCCATTAGACGAAAGACCATGTAACTACGAATTCCCATACATGCTACTCCAAGGAACCGAGCATCAGGTCGACCGGCCTCCGCTGTCCCTGATGGGACAGAAAAAAACACCAGGAGACTGGGAACAGCTGTGGACATGGCTCGAAGAGAAAATAGAAACCGCAGATGGAGCGGTTATTGCGCTCGATACTTTACTATACGGGGGAATTATCCCTTCTCGGCTGCACTATTTTAGTGAAACCGTATTACTCGAACGGCTGAATCGATTGCGAAAAATAAAAAAGAAACGCCCCGAACTGAAACTGCTGGCTTTCCAGCTCATCATGCGTTGTCCGCAGTATTCGATCGCGGATGAGGAACCGGACTATTACGCCGACTGGGGTCGTGAAATTTTTCGGAAGGGCTACATTGAACACCGGAAAGAGCTGAATATGGCAACGGCAGAAGAACTGGAGGAACTCAGCGATATAAATAGCCGCATACCGGATGACGTGCTGAATGATTATCTGGGCCGAAGAAAAATCAATATGGAAGCGAACAAAGCCGTACTGGAACTTGTGAAAGACGGGACAATTGAATTTCTAATTTTTCCGCAGGACGACTCTGCCCCGTATGGGTATACAGCAAAGGATCAACAGGTAGCAAGACAACGAATTGGAGAACTGGATCTGGAACTGAAAGCTTATATGTATCCGGGAGCCGATGAAGTGGGATGCACGTTGATGGCGAGACTGATTAACGAGTGGAAAGGGGTACAGCCGCTTGTATATCCTCGGCTTTCTTCCATTCAAGGGGCCTTTGTGACCCCAGTTTATGAGGATCGTTTTTTCTATGAAACACTGAAATACCAGATTACCGCTGCAGGAGCACTGATTGCTTCGAGTGCCGCCGAGGCTGACCTCATCTTGCTGGCAAGCACACCTGGAGAAACGATGATGGAGGCTGTTTCGCAGGAACATCCTTTTTTCAGTTATGACGTGTACCGAAATTTGATGGAGCTTGTGGAGTACGGGAGTTACCTGCTGAAACAGGGGAAGGCGGTAGCTGTTGCCGATGTAGGATATGCCAACGGGGCAGACCTGAAGCTTGTGAAGATGCTGCGGCAAAAAGGAATGTTGTTTCAGCTGGCAGGATACGCCGCTTGGAACACAAGTTCAAATTCACTCGGGACCGTGATATCCCAGGCCCTCCTATACACCCATTATGGACGTACGCAGGAACATCTCGATTTTCTGTCGCTTCGATATGCTGAGGATGCGGGCTACTGCGCCATCGTACGGAAAGAACTTAATGCAGGTCTCGTAGATCAGATGGGATATAACAAGTTTTTGCTAGATGGATCTCGGGGTGAGGTTGCGGATTATGTAAGAGCGAGATTAACAGAAGTACTGGAAGAGAAGATCAATGGATCAGATGGAAAGGTGACGATTACGGATTGCTATATGCCATGGAATCGTACATTTGAAGTCGGTTTGAAAGTGAAATATACGCAGGAATAGTCAAGACAATACAGATAGATAGCTTTCGTACTTAGGAGAAGGATGAAGGAAAGAAGGTGTATCAAAACGATGGAACTCATTATGAAGCAGATCCACCGGGGGCTCATTGCCTCGTGCCAAGCTTTGCCTGGTGAGCCTCTGTTTGGTTCAGATACGATGGCGAAGATGGCAAAAGCAGCCGAGGAAGGAGGAGCTATTGCCATTCGTGCGAACAGTGCCGAAGATGTGAAGGCGATTAAACAGGTTGTCCAGGTGCCTGTGATTGGAATTGTGAAACGGGATTATTCTGACTCGGAAGTATATATCACTCCTACACTCCGAGAAGTTGATGAACTGATCGAAGCAGGAGCAGATATGATTGCTATAGATGCCACTCGGCGCGAAAGACCTGGCGGGATGACACTTGAGACGTTGGTAGATTATATGCGTTCACTGAATATACCGATCATGGCAGACATATCGACACTGGAGGAGGGCGAGTATGCAGCTTCTCTCGGGGTTACCTGCGTGTCGACGACACTCTCTGGATATACACCGTACTCTCCGAATCTACAAGGACCGGATCTAGAACTTGTAAAAGAAGCTGCCCAAAGACTAACTATACCTGTCATTGCCGAAGGAAGGATTCAAGAACCTTCGCAAGTAGAAGAGGTCCTTCGGCTTGGAGCATATGCCGTGGTCGTCGGCTCGGCCATCTCTAGACCACAGCTGATAACTAAACGGTTTGCTGATGCCGCACGGAAGGCAGTGATCACAGCCGATGGAAATGAATGATCGGATTCATACGTATTTTCCTTCCCTCACCAAGTCAGAGCAAAAAGTAGCAGAAAGTGTCCTGGCGAATACTGATGATCTGATGTATTACTCGGTCACTGAACTTGCTGATTTTGCGAGTGTTGGGGAGACCACCGTTATGCGTTTTTGCAGAAAGATTGGATTTAATGGCTACCAAGATTTTAAATTATCACTTGCCCAGAATGTTGGGGTAAGAAAGACAGATGATCAGGATGAGGATCATGGTGATTTTGTAAAAATGATTTTTGAGACCAATGTGAATATTCTGAAATCGAGTATGAGTCTGCTTACAAAAGAGAATCTGATGCAGGCCATTGAATGGATCGATGAAGCGAGACATGTGCAATTTTTTGGAGTGGGAGCTTCCGGAATTACTGCGCTAGATGCAAAAAACCGCCTCCTTCGTATTGGCCGAAGATCAGAAGCTGTCGTGGATAGTCATATTCAGGCGATGATGGCGGTCAGTATGTCAGAAGGAGATGTAGCCTTTGGGATCAGTGTTTCGGGAAGTACGATAGATACCAATAATATGCTGATGAAAGCAAAAGAAAACGGAGCTAAAGTGATAGCCATCACGAATTATGCCAAATCACCTATTACAGCGATAGCGGATATTGTGCTGCTTACGGCCGGTAAAGAGATGCCGCTCGAAGGCGGTTCAATCGGGGCCAAAATCTCTCAGTTATTCATTATTGATCTTATTTGTGAAGGCTTGGCCCGCCGTAATGTCATGCAGACAAAACAGATGAAAGAAAAAACGGCGAGAGCCGTCATAGATCGCAGCTATTAAGAACTTATCGCTTAGCTTAGTAACTAACTTCATTCGAATGGAGGAAGCACGATGCAGACTACGTTCATGAAAGCAGATATCGTCATCATTGGAGGAAGTCTTGGGGGAGTGGCTGCAGCCAGGGCCGCGGCAAAAGCGGGAAAACGTGTGATCATGACGGAAGAGACGGATTGGATTGGAGGTCAGCTTACTTCACAAGCTGTGCCGCCGGATGAACACAGATGGATTGAATCTTTTGGTTGTACGGCAAGTTATCGGGAATTTCGTGATCGTGTCAGAACGTATTACAAAAATAATTATCCGCTGACCGAAGAGGCAATGGCTAATAGCGTATTAAACCCAGGTAACGGGTGGGTAAGCCGTATCGCACATGAACCCAAAGTTGCACTGCGTGTGCTGGAGGATATGCTGGCTCCTTATGTGAATACAAGACAAATTCAAATTCTATATGATACGGCAGCTATTTCTGCAGAAACCCAAGGTTCAGAGATTCTCTCGGTGCAGGCAAAAAATGAAAAAAGCGGCGAAGAATATCAGCTGACTGGGCAATATTTTTTGGATGGCACTGATAACGGCGATTTATTACCAATAACAGGAACAGAATATTTAATTGGCAGTGAATCGGCCGGGCAGACGGGTGAACCTCATGCGCTGAATGAAGCTGACCCAGAAGATATTCAGTCCATTACACATGTGGCAGCGGTAGAGTATGTAGAAGGCGGTAACTTTACGATTGCTCGCCCAGCGAATTATGAATTCTGGAGAAGCTACACGCCACTATTCGCGAATATTCCTCTCCTCAGCTGGTTTACGGCAGATGTGAAGGACACCGCAAAACTCAAGCAGTATACCATGTTCCCTAATGAGCAGGGGATACCATCACTGTGGACATACCGCCGTATTGTAGATCCATCCCTATGGCGTGAACCGCTTCCGTCCGGGGAAGTTACTTTACTCAACTGGGCACAAAATGATTATTATGTAGCACCTGTCATTGGTGTAACAGCGGAACAGAAGAGGGCGCATGCGGAGCAAGCGAAAGAGTTGACACGTTCACTCGTATACTGGCTGCAGACCGAAGCACCCCGATTAGATGGAGGCAAAGGGTATCCGGGAGTAAGGCTGCGCGGAGATGTGCTCGGAACGGAAGATGGTCTGGCGAAGACCGCTTATATCAGGGAATCGAGGAGACTTAAGGCCCTGTATACGATTAGTGAGCATGATGTGAGTAAGGAGCTGCGCGGCGACCAGGGGATTAAGCGTTATTCAGATAGTGTGGGCGTAGGAAGTTACCACTTGGATCTGCATCCTACGACAAAGTCTCAGCGATCGTTCTACATACCAAACTATCCTTATGAAATTCCACTGGGATCATTCATTCCCATACGGATGTCTAACTATCTTCCGGCTTGTAAAAATATCGGAATGACGCAGATCGCTAATGGATGTTACCGCCTGCATCCGACGGAATGGAATATAGGTGAGGCAGCAGGGTACCTTGCTGCTTATAGCGTGACCCATGATATTCGTCCAAAACAGGTGTACGAATCAGCAGAGCTTCTGGCTTCCTTTCAGCAACAGCTGCAGGAGCAGGGTGTCGAACTGCACTGGCCTGATGAAGTATACGATTCATTATAGTAGATGAATAAAAGCATCCGATTTTCCCACTCAGAACGGGGAGAATTGGATGCTTTTTTATGCGTTATATGTTTTTAGGAAGCCGCTCTTCCATTTTGATCTGAAAAGCAGTAATTGCTGCATACTCTTCTTCAAACTTGCGGGAAATCCGAATAAAGATAGGCAGCAGATCGCGGTAGACGGAAACCGCTTCTGCTTCAGGATCGTGATGATAGGTAGAGCCCATCATTTCCTTGGCTACATCAAGGGAGTCAATTTTCCCTGTTGCATACATCCCAAGAATCACTGCACCGAGGCAAGAACTTTCAATACTATCTGGGAAAATGACTTTTTGATCAAAAATATTAGCCATCATTTGCCGCCATAATTCGGTACGAGCAAAACCGCCGGTCGCGTGAATGGTTTTCGGTGTTCCGATCTGTTCTTCAATGGCGAGCATGACCGTATATAGATTAAACAGGACTCCTTCGAGAGCTGCACGTACCATATGTTCTTTCTTATGCTGTAACGTCAGGCCAAAAAAGGAACCACGGGCCTCGGGGTTCCATAGAGGCGCCCTTTCCCCCATCATATAAGGATGGAACAGAAGCCCATCCGAACCGGCAGGGACCTTTTCAGCAATATCAGCAAGCACTTCATATGGATTTACGCCAAGCCGTTTGGCTGTCTCGACTTCGGAAGAAGCGAGTTCATCACGAATCCAGCGGAAAATCACGCCTCCATTATTCACGGGTCCGCCGATTACCCATTTCTCCTCCGTTAGTGCATAGCAGAAATAACGGCCTTTTGGATCAGCAATGGGACGATCAACTACAGTGCGTATAGCCCCGCTCGTACCGATGGTAATGGCAACAACACCGGGGTCGATGGCCCCAACTCCTAGATTAGATAAAACACCGTCACTCGCACCTACCACAAAAGGAGTCGAAGGGGCGAGCTGCATCCGCTCCGCATAGGAGGGCTGGAGATCTTGGATAACATGCGTTGTAGGAACGAGCTCAGATAAATGATCAGCCGAAATCCCAGCAATACGCAGTGCTTCTTCATCCCAATCGAGGGTATCCATGCGAAGGAGTCCTGTAGCGGAAGCGATGGAGTGGTCAACAATATAAACCCCAAAGAGCTGATAGAATACATATTCTTTAATCGATATGAATTTATGAATCTGAGGCATCAGATCTTGCTGTTCCGAAGTAAACCACATGATCTTGGTGAGTGGAGACATCGGATGAATCGGTGTGCCTGTTCTTGTATACAGTTCATGTCCAGTCTTGTCTTTCTGAAGCTGCTTTGCATACGCTGCGCTGCGATTATCTGCCCAGGTCAAAGCCGGCGTAAGTCTAGTACCGGAATGATCCATGGCAATCACACTATGCATAGCAGAGCTGAAGGAGACAAATTGTATTTTATCAGCGGCTATGTCACTACTCGTCATTGCCTGCTGAATCGAATAAACAACGGCTTCGACGATCAGATCGGGATCTTGCTCCGCTTTTATCGCGCCTTCGGTATGTAAGGGATAGCCTTGGCTCGCCTCTGCAATAATCGTTCCGTCTTCCTGGAACAAGACAGCTTTGGTGCTGGTAGTTCCAATATCGACTCCAATCATATAGGACGCCTCTTGGCTTGCTGCACACATTGAATACACCTTCTTCCTAGAAAAATAGGAAAAGACCGCAGTTACAGCGGCCCTTTCCGCATTCTTTTAAATGAATGTACGCCTGAAGCTATACTCATGCATTAACCTCTATTATTACCCATTAATCTTCCCTTTTTAGATGAAGTGGAAATAATAGATGAAAGCCAGCCTAGTCTTTAATAGCACCCGCTGCAATGTCGGAGATAAACTGCTTGCTCACAAATAAGAACATGATGATAAGAGGAATAATGGCGAGCAGTGTACCGGCAATAATCATTGAATAATCCGTATTATAAAGCCCGTTTAGCTGGGACAAGGCAATCTGAAGTGTGTATTTTTTCTCGTCCGTAAGGACAATGAGCGGCCATAGGTAATCATTCCATACTCCGATAAAAGTGAACGCACCTAGAAAGGCAAAGGCGGGGCGCAAGATGGGCAGGGCTACACTAAAGTAGATTCGAAAGAAACCTGCACCATCCATCCTGCCTGCATCGAGCAGCTCATTTGGAATGGAGCCCTCGGCATATTGCCTGATCCAAAATATACCGAAGGCGTTGACCATTCCAGGGATAATCAGGGCTTTAAACGACCCGACCCATCCGAGCTCCGCCATAATGACAAAGGAGGGAACAAGGGAGAGCTGGGAAGGAACCATCATCGTCGTAAGCAGGACAACGAACAGGATCTTCTTTCCCGGAAATTCATATTTAGCAAAGGCAAAACCAGCCAGTGAATCGAAGAAAAGCACGAGTACGGTAACCGCAGTTGCTACGAATAAGGTGTTTACAAAGGCACCCAAAAAGTCAATCTGCGTCATGACTCGGGAGATGTTATTCCACAGTTCCCCGCCAAACCAAAGTTTCGGAGGGAATTGATAAATATCCGATGTCGTTCGGGTCGACATTACAACGAGCCAATAGAAGGGAAACATAGAGATCATAAGTCCGATGGCTAAGCCAAGATAGAGAATGAACGATGTAAACTTTGACTGCTTCATGGAATCTCACTCCTTCTATTTGGATGATGGACCTTGGACAATTTTCCAGTTAATGAACGAGAACAGCGCAATAATCAGGAACATTCCCCAGCCTACCGTTGCGCCATAACCAAAGTAATTATTGATAAATGATTCACGGTACAGATAGAGGACAATCGTCATCCCTGCTCCGCCGGTTCCTCCGTTATTACCAAGCAAAATCTGCGGCTCAGTAAAGAGCTGCATTCCCCCGATTGTGGAGGTGATGACGGTGAAGAGAATCACGGGACGAAGGAGCGGAATCGTAATACGGAAAAAAGACTGAATTCCGGTAGCACCATCGATTTTGGCAGCTTCATACAAGGTAGTCGGTATGCTCTGTAGTCCAGCAAGATAAATGACGGCATTATATCCAGTCCATCTCCAGATAACCATAGAGGAAAGAGCGGCCTTGATCCCCCAAGGCACATCGAGCCATGCAACAAGAGGAAGATTGAAGAGACCCATTACATAATTCAAAATCCCGTAGTTGTTAGCGAATAAGGCAGCGAATATAATCGACACGGCTACAATTGATGTAACATTGGGAAGAAAGAATCCAATTCGGAAAAAGGTTTTGAACCTGACAAAGGGCGCATGAAGTAAGAAGGCTATAATTAAGGCGAAAAAGAGCATCGGGATTGTAGAGTAAATCCAGATCATGAAGGTATTCCCTACGGCTTGCCAGAACTCGGGATCGGTCAGCATATAGCTAAAATTATTGAATCCGTTATACGTCATCTCGCCTATGCCGTCCCATTTATGAAAGGCAAGATAGAGAGAGAATCCGATAGGAAACAAACCGAAGACAGCGAACAAGAGATAGAAAGGGGAGATGGCAGTATACACGGCCCTGTTCTTCCAGATTTCTTTAGCCAGCTGGCGCTTTGGCGGGACCGGCATATATGTTTGTGTAGGTTTATGCTTTACAGGCTGCTGCATAAAGGTACCTCCTTTTCAATTGGGCTTATCGCTTCAGTTCTCGTTCTACCCGCTGCATCGCTTCATCGAAAGCAGTATCCGGATCAAGACTCGCAATATTATTCAGCCAGCGCGTCATGACACCGTGAACGGCAGGATACCGTTCTCCGAAAAAGGAGATTTGGACATTTCGTGCCGATTCTGCAAAAACTTCACCTGTCGCTTGTCCTCCAAAGAAAGGTTCTCCTTCTCGAATCGTGGCACTGTCATAAGCGCTAGGAGTGGATGGAAAAAGGTTGGTTGTTTTAAGCATGGTCAGCTGGTTCTCAGGGTTTTGGAGCCATTTAATGACTTCGAATGCTTCCTTAGGATGCTCGCTTGATTTCGGAATGGCCATGAACGAACCGCCTACATTCCCGTCTCCTCCAGGAGCTCGTGCTACACGCCATTTTCCTGCCGTATCTGGTGCTGCTTCTTGAAGAGGCTGCTTCATCCACACTGCGCCTACAAAAGAAGCGATCGTTCCCTTGTTCACACCAGCGTTCCATTCGGATGTCCAGTGGTCTGCATTAGCAATCAGTCCGTCTTGATGAAAAGAAAGCGACATGTCCCAAGCCTCGCGAATGGCCTCATTGGAATCCCCTATAAAATCTCCTTCCGGAGTGAAATATTTCTTATCACTTTGTGAAATCATCTCGTTGTATACGTTTTCAATATTGTCGTACATAAAGACCTTTCCGTTGAATGCTTCCTTTAGGGTAAGACCCGCTTTCCTATAATCGTCCCATGTGCTCATCTGCTTATGCACTTCTTCGGGATCGGTTGGCAGCCCGGCTTCTTCAAATAAGTCCTCTCGATAAAATAGAGCTGTTGGTCCGGTATCCATCGGAAAGCCAATCATCTGACCATCCGGTGTAACCCCTTGTTGCCACTTCCAGTCCAGATACTGATCCTCTACTTCTGCGGCTCCAAACTCATAGAGATCGTAAAAACGATCTTGGCTTGGAAACAGCTCCATGATCCAATCATTTAGAGCAACGATATCGGGTTCCCCGGACTTGGCAGCCATTGTCGTCTTTAATTTGGACTTGAAGTCACCGCCAATCTTTTGGGTCACCAGATGAATATTAGGAAACTGTTCTTTGGCTTTTTGAAGCAGCTGATCATCAATACTTCGGTTCCAATACCACAATGTAAGCGTTATCTTTTTGTTGGATGAAGATGGATCTGCAGTAGGTGAAGAGCTGCAGCCGCTGACAACAAGAACCAAAATTAGGATAACAAGTGCCCAGGTTCTTTGTTTCATCTTGAAGATGCCCCCTTTGGTGGTAATAGACTAGATTTAATTCCATTTTATGCTTTAAATGATATGATATGTATCCTCCTGCATGCCTAATTTGTTACTACTCGAAACAGTAAAAAGACGATAACAAAGTAATAAAAATTCATGAAAAAAAGCCTGCCGCATACAGCGACGGGCTTGCTTACTCGATCTCAATATTCCATTTTTTTCTTAATCTCATCTTTTAGTGCTTCCGAAGAAGTACCAAAAATAATCTGAACGGCACCGTGACCGAGGCGCATAACACCCGCAGCACCTGCTCTTTTTAGTTCAACATCGTTAACTATATTCTCATCCCGTACTACGAGACGCAGACGGGTAATACAAGCATCAATACTCTCAATATTATCCATACCGCCAATGGCTCGCAGCACTCTTTCTGCTTTGATCTCCTCTAAAGATGAATTCACGGCAGGAGCTTCAGGTTCTTTTGCTGGTTCTAAGATTAACTCATTCTCATCTTCGCGACCTGGTGTTTTTAGATTGAATTTGATGATAACATAGCGGAACAGGAAGTAATAAACAACGCCAAAAGCCAGACCAATGGGAAGGAGCAGAAAAGGGTTAGTCGATAACTTTATATTCAGCAGGTAGTCAATAAGACCCGCCGAGAAAGCAAACCCCAGCTTCACATCAAGCAAGTACATAACGAGTCCGGACAAGCCGGTAAGCAGCGCATGGATGACATAAAGAACAGGGGCAAGGAACATAAAAGAGAATTCCAGCGGCTCTGTAATGCCGGTAAAGAAAGAGGCCAGCGCTGAACCAATAAAGATGGCACTAACCATTTTACGCTTCTCAGGTTTGGCGGTATGGATCAGCGCAAGTGCAGCCGCGGGCATAGCAAACATCATAATCGGAAAAAATCCGGACATGAACACTCCAGCGGTTTTGTCTCCTGCAAAATAACGCGTTAGGTCCCCGTGAACCACTTCACCCGCTGCATTTGTAAAGTCACCGATCTGGAACCATGCAATGGAATTCAGTACATGATGAAGTCCGACGGGAACAAGCAAGCGGTTTGCTACACCGAAAATAAAGGCACCCGTTCCTCCGAGACCGACGACCCAATTACCAAAGACAGCAATGGCATCTTGGATGGGACTCCAAATCATACCGAGCAGAGCAGCCAGGATAATCGTTGTAATCGAGGTAATGATGGGCACAAAACGCTTCCCGGAGAAAAAGCCGAGCCACTCGGGCAGTTTCATGGTATGGAAACGTTTATAGAGATAGGCGGAAAGAATCCCTGTAATAAACCCGCCAAGCACTCCAGTATCGAGCTTCACGTCATCTGGTATATAGTCAAAAACAAGAGGGACCTGCTCCATAACTTTCACAAGAATCAAGTAGGAAATTACTGCTGACAGGGCAGCGACTGCATCTCCAGCCAAACCAATGGCAACACCCACAGCAAAAATAATCGCAAGATTGCTAAAGATCGTTCCAGCACCCGCACTCAGAAAAGGAGTGATGTACTGGTTGATAAAACCGCCGACAGCTCCGAGCGGAATATCTTTCTGATAGTCAATGAGTGCGAAGCCTTGCAAAATCCCAGCAGCGGGAAGCGTAGCAACCGGCAACATTAACGATTTGCCGAGTCTTTGTAGAGGTTTCAGCATAAATAACAGTCACTCCTTACATGTAATGAAAAGACTAGGTTCTGCAGCTATCTCTTGATGACTCGTGTTGACTTCCACAAAGTTAGCATATAGATTAACTATACATAAAATAAGGTGCTTGCATTAGCTTCTAGCAAGCAGCCTGATAAGAATATATTTTTTGGGTTAGATAAGAATTACCGCATTATAAAAAATACCTGACTATATTGAAGTATTACCAGGTATGATGCCTTCAATCATTTAGATTAATAGAAAAGAGTACGCAGTAAGGAGGTAAGCAATGGAGCAATATATTATGTCTTTGGATCAGGGAACAACAAGTTCAAGAGCTATTCTATTCAATAAAAAAGGGGATATTGTGTATAGTGCTCAGCGTGAATTTACGCAGTATTTTCCGAAACCAGGGTGGGTGGAACATAACGCGAGTGAAATTTGGAGCTCTATTCTGGCTGTCATTGCGAATTGTTTAGCTGAATCAGGAGTAAACACGGCACAGATTGCCGGCATTGGGATTACGAATCAGCGGGAGACTACGGTGGTATGGGAGAAGGATACTGGGCATCCGATTTATAATGCAATTGTTTGGCAGTCCAGACAAACGGCAGATATTTGCTCCAAAATGAAAGAAGATGGATTAGAGGATTTAATCCGTGAAAAGACAGGACTTCTTATCGATCCTTATTTCTCCGCTACAAAAGTGAAATGGATTTTGGACCATGTAGAGGGCGCACGGGAAAGGGCAGAAAAAGGAGAGTTACTCTTTGGAACGATTGACAGTTGGTTAATCTGGAACTTGTCAGGCGGAAAAGCACATGTCACGGATTACTCAAATGCTTCCCGTACGATGATGTACAACATTCATGAACTGAAATGGGATCAAGAGATTTTGGATCTGTTACAAATTCCTGCTGCGATGTTGCCTGAGGTGAAAGGTTCATCAGAAATCTATGCGCATACCGTACCCTATCATTTCTTCGGCGCTGAAATTCCTATCGCAGGAGCAGCAGGCGACCAGCAAGCGGCTTTATTCGGTCAAGCTTGTTACCGAGAGGGAGATATTAAGAATACATACGGTACCGGCTGTTTTATGCTGATGAATACTGGCGAGACAGCGATCCGTTCGAAACACGGTCTGATCACTACCATTGCTTGGGGTGTGGGTGGTAAGGTGGAATATGCACTGGAAGGCAGCATTTTTATCGCTGGATCAGCTGTACAGTGGCTGCGGGATGGACTACGAATGATTCGGGACTCCAAAGACAGTGAGCTGTATGCCTCCCGGGTAGAATCTACGGATGGCGTATACCTTGTTCCTGCATTTGTAGGGCTTGGAAGCCCGTATTGGGACAGTGATGTGCGGGGAGCGATGTTTGGCCTAACCCGGGGAACAACGAAAGAGCATTTTATTCGTGCAACCCTAGAGTCGCTTGCTTATCAGACGAGAGATGTACTAACAGCGATGCAGCAAGATTCAGGCAATGGGTTGGCAAGAATGCGAGTTGATGGCGGTGCGGTAAGAAACAATCTGCTGATGCAATTTCAGAGTGATATTTTGGGCTGTCCGGTCGAAAGACCGATTATTGGTGAGACAACGGCCCTCGGAGCAGCTTACTTAGCGGGTCTTGCTGTTGGTTTTTGGAGCAGCTGTGAAGAAATTAGTGAGCAATGGGCTTCAGAGCGAATTTTCGAACCGGTTATGGAGGAAGAAGAGCGAGAACGATTATATAGCGGATGGCAAAGAGCAGTACATGCTGCCATGGCTTTTAAAATATAAAAATGGAATAATCTGTGTCATTCATCCGACTGCGTGGTAAGATACAGGTAAAAGTAAATAAAGGTCTGGAAGATAAGGAGAGACTGCAAATCCACTAGGGGAACATCCCATGTGCTATTTTGCAGTCTTTTTTACATAGGTTAGAGAAATGATCTGGGCGGAGGTTTTCTCATATGACAACAGGTTTTGCAGGGATATCGAGGCTAGAAATAATCCAAATAATGGAGAAGAATACATATGATCTGCTCATTATCGGCGGAGGAATTACAGGCGCAGGGATCGCTCTGGATGCTTCATCTCGAGGAATGAAGGTCGCTTTAGTCGAAATGCAGGATTATGCCGCTGGGACGTCGAGCCGCTCTACGAAGCTTGTGCATGGCGGTCTTCGGTATCTCAAACAATTCCAGGTTGATGTCGTAGCAGAGGTCGGTAAAGAGCGAGCGATTGTATATGAGAATGGCCCGCACGTTACGACACCCGAGTGGATGTTGCTTCCGTTTTATAAGGGAGGAACGTATGGCAGATTCATGACCGGGGTCGGACTTCGTGTGTACGATTTCTTGGCTGGAGTGAAGAGGCATGAACGCAGAGTGATGCTCAGTAAAGAACAAACGCTGCAAAAAGAACCCCTGCTGAATGATCAGGACCTGTCTGGCGGGGGTTACTATGTGGAGTATCGAACGGATGATGCAAGACTTACCATTGAAGTGATGAAAGAAGCAGTCAAACAGGGAGCCCATGCAGTAAATTACGTAAAGGCAAATCAGTTTCTCTATGAAAATCAGCAAATCAAAGGTGCAATCGTGCGAGATCTGGTATCAGGAAAGGAATTCACGGTTCGAGCAGCGAAAGTGGTGAATGCAACCGGTCCATGGGTAGACGAACTTCGTGAACTGGATCATTCTAAAAAAGGAAAAGTGCTGCAGCACACGAAGGGTGTGCATCTGGTCATTGATCAGAGCCGCTTCCCACTAAAGCAGGCCGTTTATTTTGATACGCCGGATGGCCGCATGCTCTTTGCAATTCCACGAGAGGGCAAAGCGTATGTGGGTACAACCGACACGGTCTATGAGGAAGATCTGGCTCACCCACAGGTAGAACTTGAAGATCTGGATTACATCATGAAGGCGATTCAGCTCATGTTCCCGAGTGCTGAGATTACTTGCGATGATGTGGAATCGAGCTGGGCAGGGATCCGTCCTCTTATTTATGAAGAAGCAAAAAGCGCCTCTGAAATTTCACGGAAAGATGAAATCTGGCAGTCGGAAACGGGACTAATCACGATTGCTGGCGGCAAATTAACCGGTTATCGAAAAATGGCTGAGACGGTAGTTGATTTAGCTGCAAAGTTACTCCACGAGACGAGTGGGCACGTATTTCGTTCTTGTCAGACGAAACATATGCCGATTTCAGGAGGTCATGTCGGTGGAAGCAGCGGATACCCTGCTTTTGTAGAACGAATGACAAATGAGGGACAGCGGTATGGATTCACACGGAAAGAAGCGTCCTCTCTTGTTACGATGTATGGTTCCAATATGGAGCGGCTGTATCAGATAGCGGAGCGGTTAGAGCAAGAGGTGCAGGAATATGATCTGCCCACCCCATTACTCACTCAGCTTCAGTATGCGATGGAAGAAGAGATGGCGGTAACACCGGCAGACTTTTTTGTACGGCGAACGGGCAGCTTGTTTTTTCGAATTCAGCAAGTGGAGCAGTATAAGTCCGCCGTCATTGCCTATATGTCTGAGGCAAATGCCTGGGCGGACACAGAACGAGATTTGTATAGCCAAGAACTTGAACAGCTGATCCAAGAAGCACAGCTGCAGGTCTAAATTAGATATGAAGGAGATGACGGAATGAAGCTACATATCGGAATCATTGGTACGGGTTGGTTTAGTAAAGTGCATGCGGATCTGCTTCATGAGACAGAAGATGTGAAGATACAAGCGATTCTCGGTACAAGTATAGAGAAGGCGCAGACGATGGCTGCAAAATATGAAGCAAATCCTTATGAAGATCTTCATACGATGCTTGAACAGGAGAAGCTGGATGCGGTCTATATCTGTGTTCCGCCGATGGCGCATGGAGAGATAGAGTTTGCATTAATCGAACGGGGCATCCCTTTCTTTGTGGAGAAGCCGCTGGCGGTTGATCTTGAGCTGCCAATGCAAATTGAAGCTGCGATTCGTGAAAAAGGACTGCTGACGGCAGTAGGATATCATTTTCGCTATCAGGAGAATGCAGAGAAGCTCAAACAGGCATTAGCGGGACAAACGATCGGGATGGCCAGCGGATGCTGGAATGGAGGAATGCCAGGCGTAGCTTGGTGGCGTGATCTCGAAGGCTCTGGCGGGCAATTTATTGAACAGACCACACATATTGTAGACTTGCTCCGTTATGTAGCCGGCGAAGTGTCAGAGGTACAAGCGATGTATGCGGGGCGCAGCATGCACAAGCTCCATGAAGGAGTTACCGTTCCCGATGTAGGGACGGTAAACCTAAAGATGAAAGATGGGGCAGTAGCCAACATTATGAATACTTGTATACTTCCAGATGGAGTAGCGGGACGCTCCGGACTTACTTTCTATACAGCGGAGGGGATATGGGATTGGAATCCTGAACAGCTGTCCATTTCTACGGCGGAAGGAAAGCAAACCATAGCGGGTGAGAATAATCCTTATAAGAGTGAAAATGAAGCTTTCCTGCATGCGCTTCGGACAGGAGATCGAAGCTTAATTCGGTCAGATTACCAAGATGCACTCCGCACACAGGCAGTTACCGTAGCTGCATTACAGTCTGCTAGGTATGGAGATCGGCTGTTTATTTCAGAGCCGGTAAATGAATCGGTATAGGTGATTCTCGGTTCTGCGTTAAAGATAAGTACAGCAAACAAGCCCCTCTTCTTGATGAAGAGGGGCTTGTCCACTTTGTGCAACCTTTTGTAATGTAACTGCTACTTTATAATCTGATGTTCCTACATGATACCGTTTACTAAAGAAGTTTCTTGAGCTGAGATACACGCCCTTGGCTGATGCCTAGTTTCTCAGCTATTTGATTCTGAGAGATACCGGGATGAGTATCTAGTATTTCTTTCATCTTGCGCAGCATTTGTGCTGTCTTTGGTCTTACATCACGGGCAAATTCGTCTGAGTTGATGGCGAACGGATGTCTATGTACGTTAGGTTTTACTGACAATTCTGGCTTAATAAAGTAGGTAGCACGTCGTTCATGCTCAGAAAGTGTCTTTTCTTGTCGTTCGCCTGCTGTAATATCGATTAAATTTTCCGCGATTTTTAGCTCTTTGGCACAACTTTTGCAGATAAACTGCTCCTTGAAATACATTTCAGTATCTACATTTCCGCAAAAAATGCATAACGTAGATTTGTATTTACGAAGGATTAACTCCTTACCTTCAATAAAGAACTCAAGCGGGTCGCCGATATCTATCTCCATGGTATCACGCATCTCTTTTGGTAGAACAATGCGGCCAAGGCGGTCGAGCGCTCTTTTCATACCGGTTCTCTTCATGGGTAATCTCCCCCGCTAATCAGCGATGTTATCGTTCTTTCATTTTAAGGTAAGAGTGTCCTGCAATACAATAACTTTTTTGAAAAAAAAGGGATAGAGGGTGTATTAAGAGAACAAAAACATCGATATGACAGGGGATAATGCCAGAGTGATGATAGCGGAGAGCACCATGGATATGCTGGATATCGTCCCGGTAAGCGGACTGAATTCGAATGCTTTGGAAGTCCCGGTACCATGCGCACTTGTACCATAAAGAATTCCACGGGCGATTTCCCCGTCAATTTTCAACAATTTCAGGGTATAAGGTCCAATTAAAAGTCCCATGAGTCCCGTCATAACGACGAAGACAGCGGTGATCTGAGGCACGCCTCCAATCATGGTAGCTACGTTCATCGCAATCGGTGTCGTAATCGAGTGCGGGAGCAGGCTTGATTCAAGGCCTGGATCAAGATGTAGTCCCTTGGCAACAAGAACAGAAGAAGAGATAGCGACTACAGAACCGAGCGATACACCGGTCACAATTTCACGCCAATATTGCTTAAGTTCTTTCAAATATTTATAAAGCGGGATTGCAAATGCAACGGTTGCGGGCTGCAAGAGCAGAGTCAGTATACTCCCGCCTTTGTTGTATGAGGTATAAGATGTATCTGTCGTCAGAAGAGCAACAATAATGACCACAGGCACAATAATGAGGGGAGATAAGTACACTTTAGGCATCTTCTTATACATTTTTTTGGCTAGCAGGTAGATGGCTAGAGTGAATACGAGACAGAGCAATGCGGTCATTTTGTTTTTTCTCCTTTCTTTTTGTCATGATTGAAGCAACAAGCCCCGATACAGCCATAACAAGAAATGTACTGATCAGAATGACGAGCAGAATACTTAAACCATCTTGCTTCATCATTTCGAAATAATTCATAACCCCAACAGCGGAGGGGATAAAAAACAATAGAAGCTCTGCGAGCAGCCAGCTTGCACCGGCATCAATCCAACTGAGTTTAATGATGCGGGTCTGCAGAAGGATAAACAGAACCACCATACCAAGAATCGATCCAGGAATAGGCAGGTGCAGGAGATTCGTCATCCCGTTCATAAGCAGAGCGAACAAGAGCAGGATCAGGACCTGAAATACGATCTTTCCTGTTTGTTTCATGAGATGGGCCTCCTTAAAAAACAAAGAAATATAGATAAGAAATCACTTTGAAATTGGAATGTTTTGTTACTGAAAATTTTACATTAAATTCTTTCATGAGTAAAATGCATATTAAGCATTTCTACTATTCCTTTTTTCTATAGTAGGGAAGGAGTTCACTTATGGACATTAGGCATCTGAATTATTTTTTGGAAGTAGCGAGGCAAAAGAGCTTTACCAAAGCAGCTCAGGCCCTGTATATAACCCAGCCTTCGATTAGCAAGACCGTTAAGAATTTGGAAGAAGAATTAGGTGTGACTCTTCTTGATCGGTACGGGAAGAAAGTCGAGCTTACGGATGCAGGAGAAGTTTTTGCAAGGCAGGCTCAAGAGATTGTGAACTCTTTTCATAACTTGTCCTCGGAGCTGGATGATTTAATGAATCTCAAAAAGGGGCATATCCGTATTGGGCTTCCGCCAATGATCGGTGCGAGCTTTTTCCCTAGGGTCATTGGGGAGTTCTATAAGCAGTATCCCAATATCACCATTCAGCTGTTTGAGGATGGGGGAAAAAAAGTAGAGAAAGACGTGGTATCCGGTGCGCTTGATATTGGTGTTACTGTCTTGCCGGCCGATGACTCTCTACTAGATGGTTATGTATTTGTTACAGAGTCACTTAAGGTAGTGCTTCATCCTACGCATCCGCTTGCTAGTGAGAAAGAGATTCGTTTATCAGAACTTCGAGAAGATGCATTTATTCTTTTCCGAGAAGACTTTACTTTGCATGACCGCATTATTGGTGCTTGTCAAAAAGCAGGCTATCAGCCTCGTATTATCTATGAAAGTGCCCAGTGGGACCTCATTAGCAATATGGTAGCAGCGGGGCTTGGTGTGGCGCTCATGCCGGAGACGATTTGCAGAGAGCTGGATGTGGAAGAAGTATGTATCTTACCGCTTAGCGAACGTATCCCTTGGGAACTTGGTATGGTCTGGCGTAAAGATCGTTATCAATCCTTCGCGGTAAGAGAATGGATCGCGTTCACCGAGCCTATGCTGAAACAAAAAAGCTAACGATGATAACCTTTGCTAGATACACTAGTGGTAAACAAAGGTTATAAATACGAAAAACCCTCTATACAAGTACAGAGGGTTTTTCGTATTTGCTATTTTACTAAGAGGAATAGTAATTTATCGCTTCGGTAACTGGGTTACATAGCTGTCCGAAAGTAGGAGGAGCTCAAGCGCACGATCATATTTATCCTTGCTGACCGTTCCCTTGTTTATGTTGTTGCCTGCTTCCTTCAGCATATCCGACGGTGGATTCAGAGAAGATACAAACGAAGGATCGGCGGTCTCTTCAATTAAGGGAAGCGGATACCGTGTCCCATCTTCATAACCGCTGCCTGGGATAAACATGCCTTCTTCGGTAATCAGCGATCCAGAAGGAAGGTAATATCGCTCTGGAAGAAGATTAGAATGCCCATTCAGCAGATCCTGACCGAAATGAATATAGTCATCCATGGATATACCAAGCAAGCTTGCGACAGTAGGCACAATATCGGATTGACCTCCAAGCTGATCAATACGAGCCCCGTGAGTAGCACCCGGTGCAGTAATAATCAGCGGGATGTTCATCATATCCGCGCGAGTATAATCACGTCCAAAAATTTCTTTCATCAAGGTATGATCATCTTCCTCAAGTGAGTAGAGCGGGAGTCCGAGATGGTCTCCATACAGAACAATGAGGCTGTTGTCCCACACCTCGTTATCTTTCAGCTGCTCAATGAAAATACCAAGTTCATAGTCAGCGTAGTTCTGTGCTCTTATATAATCACCTACGAGCGTATTCTCATAACGCGCTGGAAGCTCCATTTTATATTTACTTTCGGGCAGATGATATGGATGATGTGCGGACATGGAAATAACTTGAGAATAGAATGGTTTGCCTGTGTCCTGAAGCGCGTCCAGCTCTACTGATGTCTTTTTATAGAGCACTTCATCGGAAGCAGCAAATGCAACTGCGTCTTCATTACCGAAAAAGTCCATATCGTAATATTTTCCGAAGCCGAGCGCTGCATACATCTCTTTACGGTTCCAGAACTCTACCTTGTTGGTATGAAAAGTGGTTGTGTTATATCCGTACTTATCTAGTAGTTTGGCTAAACTAGGCACTTCATAATCGGCGTATACCTGGGAAGACGCCCCTCTTGCTGGAATGTAATAGGAAGAGTTCACAACAAACTCTGCATCCGATGTATTTCCCTGACCTACTTGCTGATAGAAATGAGGGAAATACAGGCTTTCTTTTGCAAGTTCATTTAGATGGGGTGTAATTTCTTTACCATCAATATGAAGTCCGACTAGGAAATTTTGAAAAGACTCCATTTGAATAATGATGACATTTCGTCCTTTGGCTGCGTCCCAATAAGTAGAAATCGCAGGCTGATCGGCGGAGAAACCTTTTAGTTCATTAATCTTATCCTGTGTAATTTGATCAGCAGGTACGGGATCACTTGGTTTATCTGCCGCAATCATATAAGCTTCGTAATTAAGTATCCCCATCGATTCCGCTTGATTCAGCTCATTCATACTGGCACGATTCGGCCAAATGTTATAAATGGTCAGCAGCGCAGAAAAAGCAAAGATAACGACAGCCGTCCGCTTACCTATACGAGGCAAGGATAGGGTTGATCTAAAACCCTGTTTCTTATGTCTAATCTTGCGCTGAATATAGTAAACACTAAGCACAATAACATCGACAAAGATAAGCAGGTAATAGGGTGCAAGCAGAGAGAAAACACTGCTGTTGACGGATGTAACTTGATTCACTTGAGCTAGTGCATGATATGTAACAATGACTCCATAATATTTGTAGTACATAATGGCAGCAAAGAAAACGATCGTAATGACCAGGTTCGCAATCATGTAGTAGCCGATTTTACGTTTATGAGAAAAACGCTCGATAAAACAAAAAATAAGCCATACAAAAGGAACCTCCGTGAGTAAAGGCTGCCAGAAAGGAATGTTGTCAAAGATGGCATACCAAGTCAGGTAGCTTTTGATAATCATAATTAAGGTGAAGAATACAAATGGCTTTGTAATAAGTCTGCTCCAGATTTGGCGTTCCAACAGGTTCCCTCCTATACTTCCATGTGACAAGCCATAATGTAAAATAATGGTTTTATTATATCTTATTATAGAACATAAGTTACATCCTTTTCTCTAGAAAATATTATCCTATGCGCGCTGGGGGATGTCAAAAGACAATCTATTCATCATTTCAAAGTAATATGCCCATTAATAATATATTTTGCATAAGTTGGCGAAAAGGGAAACAGTACTAATGAAGAGGATGGGGAGGAGGGAAACGGTGATTTCGAGCTCTCTGCTCCGCTTGTTTTGTCTGGACAGGGTGGATTCGAAAGGTGAGGAGGTCCAGCCAAAGCCAAAGTCGCGCCGATCTCGTAATCACCTTATTCCCTGGAGCTACACTAGCGCAGTTCCAAAACGTTAGGGCAAGATGAATCCTTCCCCTAGTTGGGGAGCGGTAAGGGACATCGTTGCTCCTTGAGATGAGCAACCAGTCCAAGGGAAATGAAATAAGGAATAAGAAAAAAGGAATCCGGCGAAGTGGAATTAGAGCAAATGTGGATAGGTAAAATATGAATACGTAAAAAGGGATCAAACAAAAAAGCACACAAAAAAAGTGTGAAAAAAGAGTACAAAAAAAACCGTCCACTCCTGTTCAGGCTAGAACGGGAAGTGGACGGGCTGCATTATTTTATATTACTCTGCGGTGTACATCGTTACAAAGGATGGGCGGGCGAAGATTGACGGTGCTTGTGCAGCAACACCTTCGCTTGTATCGCGTTTAGCATGTGCTTGGGAGTAGGCCTGAGACTTCTGCCATGCTTCAAAGCTTTCTTTGGATACCCATGCTGTTAGAATTACATATGTGTCACTGTTCAGTGGACGAAGTACGCGGATACCGGAAAAACCAGATTCGCCTTCCACTTTACGTGCGCGGTTCATGAATCGTGCTTCAAACATTTCCCGTCCCTCTTCGGTAACAGGGATGTTATTCATAACGATGAAATTACTGCCTGCGATCGTACCATTCGCATCAATGACTTCATATCCGGGAACAGCTGCTTCTCCCTCAATAGGATTGTCCATTTCGACAAGGTAGCGTGTACCTTCTTCGCCTTGAAGCGTGACGTAGTGATGTTCCTCGCGTGCATCTGTAATCGGTGATGAGAAAATATAAAGATACATAATAACAACCTCCTGTGCACTATGAATGAGATAACATGTATTACCATCAAAATATAGCACATAAACAGGTTGCTTTCTAAACATGGCAGATAGATTAGCTATTTATCGTTATTTCTTTCACTAGATCTTGTCTGTTCACCCCGAAGTTTTTTTCGTATTTGTCTCGATTTATCAATTTCTTCTTTTATTCTGTTCCGTTTCTTAGGTAATTTACTTCTAATATCTAAAAGGATAAGGATCACGATCCCTAACAATATAATTATAAAAAGCATAGAGCATCTCCTTTGTGTTCTTTTGACTTATTATATTACAAATTATGGAACCTGCGAGATTTTTCAAACCTAGTTTCTAACTTGCTGTTCACTGGTTTCTAGCATCCTGTTCTGTTACAGTGAAGAGATGAAAAAGACCAGAAGCGGGTGATTGTATGAGTTATGATATTTCCATATCGGTAAGACCGCTGGTAGAGTACGTCTATCGCAGCGGCAGCATTACGAGCGGATTCAGGACGAATGCTACGATGCATGAAGGAACCCGGATTCATCAAAGCATTCAGAAATCCTATGCGGAAACAGATCAGAAGGAAGTATTTCTTTCCACCGATATTCAGCATGAGGAGCTGTTATTTCACATCGAAGGACGCTGTGATGGGCTTATCCAGCTAAACGGAGAGTGGACGATTGATGAGATCAAATCTACAGCAGCGCCGCTTGCGGACCTGGGAGAAGGACTGCAAGTCCACTGGGCACAGGGGAAAATGTATGCTTATATGCATGCCAAAGCACAGAACTTACCCCGCATGCAGGTACAACTTACCTATGTACGTACAGGCAGCGGAGAACAGCGAAAATTACTTGAAGCTTATACCTTCGAAGAGCTGGAAGCTTACGCACACGAGATCGTAGCAGCGTATGCTCCTTATGCGGACATGCTCCGTATCCATGAGGAAGAGCGGAATGATTCCATTGAGGCTCTGCCATTTCCATTCCCGAATTACCGGGCAGGTCAGCGGAAATTTGCAGGTGCTGTGTTTAAAACGATTCAAGAAGGTGCAGGACTCATGGCGAAGGCACCTACAGGAATCGGGAAGACGATGTCCACCTTGTTTCCGGCAGTGAAAGCGATGGGAGCCAAACATATCAGCAAAATTTTCTACCTTACTGCGCGGACGACGACAAGAGCGACGGCAGAAGAAGCTTTTGCTAGGATGCAGGCACAGGGTCTTCATGTGAGCAGCGTAACGATTACAGCCAAAGATAAGATTTGTTTTAAAGATGAGGAAGCCTGTGATGCAGGAAAGTGCTCGTTATGCGAAGGATACTACGACCGGATTAACGGGGCTGTCCTCGATATTATGAAAAATGAGACGATCATGACGAGACCGGTGATCGAGCAGTATGCACGTAAACATAGAGTATGTCCGTTTGAATATTCTCTTGATATCGCCTATGCGGCAGATGCGGTAGTTTGTGATTACAACTACATTTTTGATCCGAGAGTATCCCTGAAGCGGCTGATGGAAGATCAGAAGAAGAAGACGGCTGTCCTTGTTGATGAGGCTCATAACCTAGTAGACCGAGGCAGAAACATGTTCTCGGCAGAGCTTGTTAAATCTGTTTTCTTAGGAATCAAGAGCGAGTATAAGACGGCAAATGAAGGTGTTTCTCGCGCAGCAGGAGAGGTGAATTCCTTCTTGCTTGCGGTTAAAAATAATTGCAATGCAGACGGCCGAATTATCCAATCCGAACTGCCTGAAGTACTGATTCAAAAGCTGGAGAAGTTTGTAGAGACAGCGGAGATTGAGCTGGTAACGGGGGCTGCTGCATCCAGGGTAAGTGTAGAAGCACAGGAGGAACTGCTCAGTACCTACTTCGCAGCACAAAACTTTATTCGGATGGCCAAGTTCTATGATGAGCGTTATCTAACTTATGCGGAGATCATTCGGAGTGATTTCAAAATCAAAATATTCTGTCTTGATCCTTCGGAACTGCTTCGGCAAGCAGGAAAAGGGTATCGCTCCATTATTCATTTCTCGGCGACCCTGTCTCCGATGAATTATTACCGGGATATGCTGGGTGCGGGTGAAGAGGACTATACGCTGAGTATTCCTTCTCCATTCAACAAGGATCAGCTGGATGTAAGGCTTGTTCCGGTCTCAGTTCGTTATAATGATCGCGAGCGCTCGAAGCAGGTCATAGCAAAGCTGATTCAGCAAGTCGCAGAAGAGCGGCCGCGTACGAATCTGCTTGTCTTTTTCCCTTCGTATACGTACATGCAGGAAGTATATGATACCTTTACTCAGGAGCAAGGTAAGGGGATTGATACGGTGATTCAGCAAACATTCATGAGCGAAGAAGATCGCGATGCGTTCTTGCAAGCTTTTCAGCCACATCCAGAGCGGACTCGGCTTGCTTTTGCAGTGCTCGGAGGTGTGTTCTCAGAAGGTGTGGATTTG
Source organism: Paenibacillus sp. Marseille-Q7038 (assembly GCF_965111595.1). Lineage (NCBI taxonomy): Bacteria > Bacillati > Bacillota > Bacilli > Caryophanales > Paenibacillaceae > Paenibacillus > Paenibacillus sp. Marseille-Q7038. The sequence goes on from NZ_CBCOOM010000002.1 coordinate 683,117, forward strand.
CCGGGAGATCGACTAAACGGTGTTATTGTGGTGGGAACGGGACTCCCGCAGATTGGTATGGAGAACAACATGCTGAAAGATTATTTTAATAAAACAGGGCGTAATGGATTTAACTATGCGTATGTTTTTCCAGGTATGAATAAAGTACTTCAGGCAGGCGGGCGGCTCATTCGAACCGAAGAAGATGAAGGGGTGCTCATGCTCATTGATGATCGTTTTACCCAGGAACCTTATCGCTCCTTACTGCCTGAAGAGTGGAGAGAATACCAGCTAATTAACCCTGCTTCCCTTTGATAAAGGCCCCTCCTGAGGAGGGGTGTTTTTGTTGTTCGGATGATGATCCGTCATAGTTCAATCACCTCTAGCGGATGGGCGAGTTTCGCCAGCGATTCTTGGTTGAATCGTGCTCTAACATCCCTATCTGCGTACCCGTCATGGTAATGCATCAGTAGCGTTTTTCGCTGAATGGATTCAGGCAGTGCCTGAATATCACCTAGTGAAGTGTGTGAACCGATGGTCACGTCCTGCATATGGCACTCATAAAAAATGATTTTCACATCTTGATTGATGTCTAGCAGCAGATTCCGGTCCATGATCGCGTCTCCGCTGTAATAAAAATAACCTCTTGCGAGTAGACCGCAGCTTATCATCCCCGGTACATGCTGGGTTTTGGTCATCTCATACGTTATGCCGCCAACAGTGAAGGGAGTCGCTTCTTGTAACGGTACGATATGAAAATAATCCTCGAGTGATTTTTCACCGCCTACGGTGTATTTCATTCCAGGCTCTAGCGTGCGCCATAGCGGGTCAACCAATTGTTCGTGAATATACAAGGTCGGTTTATGGTCGCCAAACACCTGTGCGTAGTAGCCAAGCTGCTGTAAGCCGTTGATGTGATCGTCATGAAGATGGGTAATGAACACATCCCTTACATCGCTGAGGGGAATTCCTAGTTTACGAAGTACTTTGCTATTCGATTCGGGAAAATCAATAATGAGCCTTGCATCTTCATGCTCGATCATGGCACTGTTATGATCCTGTTCGAAGCTGAACATGTCGCCGGTCCCCAGAAATTTAATCTGCATCATAAAACACCTCTCTTTCTTGTTTATTATAACGCCCTTTGCCAGAAAGGACGCTTAAAACGAAAGAGAGGTTATATATAAACATAAAACTTATGTTCTAGGAAAGATGATTCTGTGTGTAATCTATTAAATAATGCAGCGAATTTCATCAAGCGACTGAACGCCTTCTTGTTCCATCCAGGCTGCGACCCCTTCGATTAGATCTGGACCTGTACGGAGATTAATAAAATTAGCCGTGCCCACCTGTACCGCATCAGCGCCGGCCATAATAAATTCAATGACATCCTCAGCTGTGGTAATACCGCCCATTCCGATAATGGGAAGAGTAACTGCGTGCGCAACTTGATGGACCATACGTAGGGCTATCGGTTTGATTGCAGGACCGGATAATCCGGCATAACCATGCTCAAATACACTTTTTCGCTTGCGAATATCTATTTTCATAGCAGAGATGGTATTAATGAGGGAGAGAGCGTCTGCTCCTTCGTGCTCGCACATGATCGCCATTTCTGATAAATTCTCTGCACCAGGCGATAACTTTACAATAAGAGGCAAGCTTGTCTTGTCTCGCACTGCACGTACGACATGCCGTGCTGCAACGGTCTGAATCCCAAATGCCATTCCGCCTTCTTTCACATTCGGGCAGGAGATATTCAGTTCGATCATATCGATCGATGAATGGCCGGTTTCTGTACGGATTTTCTGTTCATGTTCTTCTATGAGTTCTGCGCCGATTACATAATCCTCAAGTGTTCCGCCGCCTAAATTCACAATTCGAACCGTATCTAATGACTGCCAGTAGGGACATTCTTGCGTAAGAAAAGCATGAATTCCAGGATTCTCAAGGCCGATACTATTCATCATTCCTGCTGCCGTTTCCGCCATACGTGTACCATTATTTCCTTCTTTGGGTTGCAAGGTAAGGCCTTTACCCACAAATCCACCTAGTTTATTAATATCATAGAACCCGCTGTACTCCCGTCCAAAACCAAAGGTGCCAGAAGCCATAACGATCGGATTCTTAAATGAAATACCTGCAATATTGCAAGAGAGATTAATCATACGAAGAAAACCTCCTCTGCTCGGAATACAGGACCGTCCGTACATGTTTTTTTGCGTCCTGTTTTATGTTTCGTACTGCAAGCAAGGCAAGCGCCAATACCGCAAGCCATTTTATTCTCGAGAGAAAGATAGACATTCGCTGTAGTTTGCTCTGCTGCTTGTTTCGCTTGAACTGCTTTTAGCATTCCTTCAGGGCCGCATGCAATGACATGGTCATAATCAGAAAACAGTAGAGAGTCCAAAATGGTACCGCCAACATCAACGGTAACGGAGGAAGAGACTTGTTTAAATTCTTCTACAAGATAGGGCTCATCACTGAAACCGAGATAGACATCTGCATTCTCATCGTTTTTTGCTGCGTAATAAAAGGGTGCAATCCCAATACCGCCGCCAATCAGCGCAATTTTCCCGCTGAGTTCAGGAAATCCATTGCCAAAAGGTCCTTCCAGCATTAGGTTGTCACCTGCGTTCAGCTGGTATAAACGGCGAGTTCCCTCGCCAACGACCAGGTATAGAAAACGGATGCTGTGATCCGTACAATCAAAGATACTAATTGGTCTTGGGAGCAGGGGAAAGGTATCCCAGGCTCGAAGCATATAGAACTGTCCTGGTTTTCCGCCGCGGTCACATTCCACCTCAAGCAGACCCACTTTTTCATTCAGGTGCATATTGGAAATCACTTTTGCCATTAGAGTTCGCCCCTTTGGTACATTTCGATAAACTTTGCATGAAAAAATGAACTTCTTCAATGAATTAAATCACTTAGCAATTACCTTACTAAAAATCCTTCTAAGATGGATCATAAAGTCCTATAGAAAAAAGGTTTTGTTAGCGCTATCAATTTATATTGAAATTTTTGGGAAAACAGTGTAGTTTTAGATAGTAAGTAAACCGAAATGAACGAAAAGGAACTTATAGGGAGCGTGAAAGAGTAGATGAAGTCTTTTCTGGATGAGCAGTTTTTGTTGACGAACGACACAGCGATCACGTTGTTTGAGAACTATGCCAAGGATATGCCAATCATCGATTATCACTGTCACTTAAGTCCTAAGGAAATTTACGAGAATAAAACCTTCCGCAATCTGACGGAGGCTTGGCTATATGGAGACCATTATAAATGGCGGCTGCTTCGTGCGAATGGAGTAGAAGAAAAATACATAACCGGTGATGAAAGCGTCAGCGACTATGACCGATTTATGGCCTGGGCTAGAACCGTACCACTGGCGATCGGGAATCCAGTCTATGCATGGTCGCATCTTGAGCTGCAGAGATACTTTGGTGTATATGAACTGATTAATGAAAAGAATGCACCTGTGATTTGGGAAAAAGTAAATGCCAAACTGAATGGTGAAGGTTTCGGTGCACGAGATCTCATTACTAAATCGAATGTTACCGTGATTTGTACAACAGATGATCCGGCCGATACGCTGGAATACCACCGTTTAATTCAAGATATTCCAGGCTTCGATACCGAGGTGTTACCATCCTTCCGCCCTGATAAAGGACTCGAGATCAATCGCGATGGTTTCCGCTCCTGGTTAACTCAGCTCGAACAGGTTGCTGAGCGAAAGATAGAAGACTATGATACCTTCCTGCAAGTAATGGAAGACAGGGTGGATTTTTTTCACTCCGTAGGAGGACGCGTCTCGGATCATGCGCTTGATTATGTTCCTTATGCAGATACAACGAAAGAAGAGGCAACAGCTATCTTTGCGCAAGCTCGGACGGGTGTGAAGGTCAGCTTGAGTGATGAGCAGAAATATAAAACCTATACCCTTGTTTTCCTAGGGAAGTTGTATGCAGCCCGTGGCTGGACCATGCAATTCCATATCAATGCAGCGCGAAATAACAATACAAGAATGTACCGTCTGCTTGGACCGGATACGGGATACGATTCGATTAATGACAGCCTGGTCGCAGGTCCACTTGTAAGGCTCTTGGATTCTCTTGCGAGCGAAGACGCACTGCCAAGAACGATTCTCTATTCACTTAATTCGAGGGATAATGAGGTACTGGCTGCGATAACGGGAAGTTTTCAAGGGGACGGTATTCCCGGCAAGATCCAGCTCGGATCTGCATGGTGGTTTAATGATACCAAAGACGGAATGCTCGCTCAGATGAAAGCACTCGCGAATGCAGGACTCATTAGTCGGTTTGTTGGGATGCTCACGGATTCAAGAAGTTTCCTTTCGTATCCACGGCATGAATATTTCCGCAGGTTAGTGTGTAATCTCCTTGGAGAGTGGGTAGAGCAAGGAGAAGTTCCCCACGATATAGAGCTGCTTGGAAATATCGTACAGGACATTTCATATCGAAATGCGAGGCAGTATTTTGAGTTCAGTTCCCAGGTGTCAACAGCTAGGGAATAGCAGGGATATGAGGAAAGCGATGGCAACAATGCCATCGCTTTTCTTTTTGGATTCCAGGGCTCAGAAGAACTTCATAAAAACAGGCCGTAAGGGGGATTTTATTCTGTAATAGACTCGGGTTGACATTCATGAAAACGGGGAATATAATTTGCTTGCTTGAAGTTAATTAGGATGCCTAACGATTTTGCGGTATGATTAATTTCAGAGGGATAAAAAGGTTACGGGTTGTAAAGGAGGGGTTGGAAAAAATGAATGAAGATACAACGGTACAAAGTTTGCTCTACACGTTTATGAAGTTTAATCGTGGGATATGGAAACAACGAAAAACGGAAGGGCGAAACCCTAGCGAAATTATACTTTTAACAGCGCTGATTAGAGGTAAAGAGACAGATGGCAAGAATCCTGTCTCGGTTGTAAGCAAGATCAGTGAATATATGGAGAAAGGACCCACGACGAAGGAGCAGATGGAGGGTCTAAAAGCATCGGAAATCAGCAAGCTGCTTCGTGTGAAATCTCCTACGATTACACCTGTAATCCGTACATTGGAAGAAGCAGGACTTGTAGAACGGAAAGTGGACCCGGATGATCGGAGAGTCGTCCGCATCAAGATTACAGAGGCGGGACAACAAGTAGTTAGAGAAGTTCACAGAGAAATGATGTCTACCATGCACGGACTCGTGGAGTATCTCGGAGAAGAAGATACAAAGCAGCTTACCATGCTCCTAAATCGGGTTCATGAGTACCATGACATGGTCCGGGAAGAAAGGGAAGAACGAAAGAGAAAAGAAGGAAGTGAAAATTTATGCTGAAGCTTTTAAGGATGCTGAAGGTTTATAAACTTCCAGTGATCCTTGTCATTATCTTTGTATTCTTACAATCCATGTCTGATCTATACTTACCTACATTGATGTCAGATATTGTGAATAATGGGATACCAAATAAGGATGTTCCTTATATCTGGAGTGTAGGAAGAACGATGCTGTTTATTGCTCTGCTCGGAGCACTGTGTTCTATCCTGGTCAGCTTCCTCGCTTCTCAAGTATCTGGGAAGTTCGCACGTGATCTACGCAGCCGAGTGTTTAGACATGTTGAAAATTTCTCACTACAGGAATTTGACCAGATTGGGACAGCTTCCCTCATCACACGTACAACGAATGACATTACTCAAGTACAAAATGTACTGCTCATGATGATGCGGATGATGATTAGTGCACCGCTCATGTTTATCGGCGGACTTGTCATGGCGATCTCACAGGATACTAAGCTTTCGCTTGTTCTTGTGGTATCTCTGCCGATCCTAGCGGGAACAGTAGCACTTATTGCATTTAAAGGACTGCCTTTATTTAAAGCCATTCAGAAAAAATTAGACCGTTTGAACCTGGTGCTGCGTGAACAGCTTACCGGAATTCGGGTTATCCGTTCTTTTAATCGAGGGAATTTTGAGAAAGAACGTTTTAAGGAAGCGAATCAGGATTTAACGCAAACGGCGATTCGTGTGAATAAAATTATGGCCTTTATGATGCCTTCCATGATGCTGATCATGAACTTCACCATTATTGCGATCATCGGATTTGGTGGTCTTCGTATTGATACTGGAGATATACAAGTCGGTAATATGATGGCATTTATCCAATATGCAATGCAGATTATGTTTTCATTGATCATGGTCTCCGTTATTTTCGTTATGCTCCCAAGAGCATCGGCTTCTGCTGTCAGAATTAACGAAGTGCTGGAGATGAAACCTGAACTGAAAAATCCAGATACACCTGCAAAACCGAACAAACTTTATGGAACATTAGAGTTTGATAATGTCTCTTTCAAATATCCAGGAGCCGAAGAGTATGCCCTTCAAGGGATCAGCTTTACCGCGAAACCGGGCGAGACAACGGCAATTATTGGCGGTACCGGTTCAGGTAAAACAACGCTGCTAAGTCTCATTCCTCGCTTCTATGAAGTGACAGAGGGCAGTGTGAAGGTCAATGGAGTAGATGTTAGAGAGATGACACAGGATGATCTACGGTCAAAAATTGGCTATGTACCGCAGAAGGCAATCCTGTTTACGGGAACCATTGCGGATAATCTTCGTTACGGTAAGGAAGATGCGACTCAGGAAGAAATCGAGCATGCCGCTTCTGTAGCACAGGCTTCTGATTTTATCAGCGAAATGGAAAATGGATACGATAGCGTAATTGCCCAAGGCGGTAATAACGTTTCTGGTGGTCAGAAGCAGCGCCTGTCCATCGCAAGAGCCTTGGTACGCAGACCTGAAATATATGTGTTTGATGATAGTTTCTCGGCACTCGATTTTAAAACCGACAGCCGTTTGAGAGCTGCTTTGAAAGATGAAACTTCCAACTCGACCGTTATTCTTGTCGCTCAGCGTGTTAGTACGGTACGAGATGCAGATCGGATTCTTGTTATGGATGAGGGAAAAATTGTGGGCACCGGTACCCACCAAGAATTGTTAGCTAATAACGAAGTTTACCGTGAAATTGTATCCTCACAGTTATCAGAGGAGGAGATCGCATGAGTGAGAAACGTACACCGCCGCCTGCAGGACCGGGACATCCCGGCGGACATCCGGGCCGAGGTCCTGTAGAGAAGGCAAAAGATTTTAAAGGAACAATGAAACGGCTCGTGAGATACCTGAAGCCGGAGAATAAAATGCTCGTACTCGTCTTCATTATGGCGATTCTGAGCACCGTGTTTACGATTGTTGCACCGAAGATCCTGGCAGATGCTACAAACATTTTAGCGGCACCTGGTCAAGCGAAATTGTATGGACAAGAGGTTATACCGATTGACTTTGCGGCTATCTACCGTATCTTGATGCTGCTAGGCGGACTTTATTTATTAAGTTCTTTATTCAGTTATGCTCAGCAGTATTTAATGTCCGGCGTAGCTCAGCGAATCGTATTCAAGCTAAGAGAACAGATTAATGAAAAGTTGTCACGTTTACCGCTCAAATATTTTGACGGACGCACCCATGGAGAAACACTTAGCCGTGCTACCAATGACGTGGATAACATTAGTAACACCTTACAGCAAAGCATAACGCAGTTCATCACCTCGCTGGTGACGGTTATTGGGGTTATCGTAATGATGCTCACAATCAGTCCGTGGATGACGCTCATTACGTTTCTGACATTACCGCTTAGTGTGATTGTCGTAACGTTGATTGCCAAGCGTTCTCAAGGGTATTTTGTCGGACAACAGAAAAAACTTGGTGAACTGAATGGGCATGTGGAAGAGATGTACACCGGTCATAATGTAGTCAAAGCTTTTGGACGCGAAGAAAGATCGATTCATGATTTTGATGAAATTAATGAGAAATTGTATCATACCGGCTGGAAAGCACAGTTTATCTCCGGGCTTATTATGCCGCTGATGCAGTTTATTGGAAATCTAGGATACGTACTGATATGTATCGTAGGCGGGATTTTTGTAACTAGAGAAACGATGAATGTCGGCGGTATTCTTGCTTTTATCCAGTATTCTCGTCAGTTCACTCAACCGATTACACAGCTGGCCAATATTGCTAACGTTATTCAATCTACGGTAGCTTCCGCCGAGCGTGTATTTGAACTGCTTGATGAAGAAGAAGAAGTGAAAGAAACAGGAAGTAACTTGGCACGAGAAGAGGTTCAAGGAGCAGTTACCTTTGACCATGTGAAATTTGGATACGAAGGCGGACAGACACTCATTTCGGATATGAGCCTAGATGTGTTGCCTGGACAAACCGTAGCCATTGTCGGACCTACGGGTGCTGGTAAAACAACACTGATCAATCTTCTGATGCGCTTCTATGAGATTCAGGGCGGAGAAATCCGGATTGACGGGGTTAATATTACCGATATGCCGCGCGGTGCTCTTCGTGAGATGTTCGGTATGGTACTGCAGGATACCTGGCTGTTTAATGGTACAATCCGCGACAATATTGCCTACGGCAGAGAAGGAGCAACCGAAGCTGAGATTCGGCAGGCTGCGATTGCTGCTCGGGCTGATCATTTCATTCGTACGTTGCCGGATGGTTATGACACCGTGCTGAATGAAGAAGCATCGAATATATCACAAGGTCAGAAGCAGCTTCTTACCATTGCTCGCGCCATATTGGCGGATCCATCTATTCTTATCTTGGATGAAGCAACAAGTTCAGTGGATACGAGAACCGAGATTGCGATCCAGCAAGCGATGAACGAACTGATGAAAGACCGGACCAGCTTTGTTATTGCTCACCGGTTATCGACTATTCGTGATGCTGATGTGATTCTAGTTATGAATCATGGAGATGTGATTGAAAAAGGAACACATGTTGAATTGCTTGCGCAAGGCGGATTCTACGCCGATCTGTATAACAGTCAGTTCTCCGAAGCTGGCTAAAAACGAAAAAACACCGATCTCTTATTGGCAGATAACATCTGTCTTTGAAAGAGATTCGGTGTTTTTTTATTTCTTCATGTTGAACTGGGTTATTCCTTAGGTGTCGTATCTGCTGATTCACTCTCAGAATGATCTTTACTGTCGATAGGGACAGATTCCGTTATTCTACTGAGGATTTCAGAATTTTCCGGGAGTAGGGACTCTTTCGCTCGGCGTTCTTCCAAAAGCTTTAATGCAACTTGGTAACAGTCTTCTACATGTTTGTTGCCGACATATCGCATTGCCGAGAAGCTGAGTACCGCAGACAAGGCTTGACCTGCAAAAGGAACAAATCGTGTCACTTGTTTCGCTGCCATTCGTACACCAACTTTTTGGAGCAATTTAATGACCACTTCTCGGGTAACAAGTTTTCCGATTACAGCACTACCCATCGATAAAACGAGTCCATAAAAGGCGGCTTTGGTTTCTGCATCCATCCCATCCACATCTTCTTTAGCTAAACCGAATTTCTCGTTAATAGCGGGAAGCAGCTGCATTAAAATCCCTACGTCGGCAACAACGTCGGTTCCCGGGATCGGAATTAGTGAAGTGCTTCCCGAGGCGAACGCCCGCGTCTTTACCATGGACCGACATGTTGTTCTGATTTCTTCCAGTTCTTTATGTGTTGCAGGAATCATAGAGATTGCCTCCTTGGTTAAAGATGTAGTTTTTTATGTTATTACCCTGAACGATGGTGATAGATAACACTTCCCATTAATAAAATATGGAATAAGTTGGTTTGGAGATGATGTTATACAGTTGTTATCGGCCTGTGTACAACGGGTAAAGAAAGAGTATGCATAAAATAAGAGAAGTAGGAGGGATGAGTCATGAAGATCACAAAAGCACTGCTTATACATAATGATGCAGCAGGATCTGCTGCAGGAAGTTTGGTCAGTTCTGCCGTAGCTGTACTGGCACCTGCCATCAAGGAGCTGAATATTATTCAGACTTCTGGTCCTGGAGACGGGGAGAAGATATGTGTTGAACGCGGAAGTGAGGTAGATGTGGTATTTATTTTAGGTGGGGACGGCACGGTCCATGAATGTATCAACGGTTTAGTACAGCTGGAACATCCTCCGGTCGTGGGAATACTGCCAGGTGGAACGTGTAACGATTTTGTAAGGTCACTCGGGATGCCAGTGGATGTTACGCAGGCTGCTCGTATGATGCTTGAAGGAAGAATAATCGATATTGATCTGGGGCTTGCTAACGGGCGAGTGTTTACTAACTTCTTTGGGGTAGGTCTCATTACGGATACATCTGAAAATATCGATTCAACCTTAAAAAATTCACTTGGGAAGTTAAGTTACTTTATTAGTACGCTGCAAACGATCCGCTCAGCAGTACCTTTTGCTTTTGAGATGGAGGCTGATGGTAAGCTGATTCAGGATGAAGCCGTAATGATTTACATCGCAAACGGCCGATCACTTGGATCGAGTGCACTTCCTTTTGCTCCAGATGCACTGATGGACGGTCAGTTTGATATTTTAATTATTCGCCAGACAGGATTGCCGCTTCTAAAGGAATTATTAGCTCGTAAACCCGAAGGAGAGTGGCAGCCGAAGAATGACAGTATACTATACTATAAAGCCCGGAATATCAAGCTTCGAACCGATGAAGAGAAACAGGCAGATACAGATGGAGAGGTGTATCTTAGTACGCCTGTGCAAATCTCCGTTCTTGATCATAAGCTCAATTTTTTAGTGGGTGGTCCGGATGCCATATAGTATGTCGTGATCTGGTTAATAAAAAAAGCCCTTACGGGCCTTTTTTAATCAATTGATAAAAGGGCAGATTCTCTTAAGAACCTGCACCTTGCCAGAATAATTCAACAAGTTCTTCTGCAAGCTCTTTCGGGCCGGCATATTTACTCGTAATATCCTCACGATTACCCAGCATGAGCAGGGCGGAGAAAGCCTGGGCAAGTAGGAGCGAATTCTTCTGCCTAATCACTCCGGATTGGAATTCACGCTCAAAATGATCCGCCAAGAGCTGGTGAATGGCACGCTCGCCATCTCTAATCTCTTGGATCTGTTCGTGGCTGAGGAAAGTTTCTGCTTCGCGAAGGATCGTTTCCATTTCCGCATGAGGTGTAGCAATTTTGGCTTCCGCAATATAGAGAAGGCCTTCTTTCAAAGTATCTGCTTTCATCAAACACTTGTGTGTTTGTTCGTAACCGCGCCGCAGCATACTAGTGACAGCGATCTTGAACAGTTCGGGCTTACTGGTGAAGTGATAGTATATGGAGGCCTTTGTAACATTACATAGCTTCGCAATCTGCTGCAGAGACACGGGTTCATAACCATTCTCCATAAACAGCCTGGAGGCTGTTCCTAGAATCACATCATAGGTGGACGCTTCATCCGAAGTTTGTTTAGGACGTCCGGGTGAACGAGGTGGTTGTTTAGTCATCATGATTCCTCCTGATGAGCAGTATAAGTGAATCCACCGCCAATTTCAAAATAGTTGTTGATAATTAACCTACCGGTATATATAATTACTTCTAGATTGTATTATGACCTGCGGTTCATTTCAATAAAAACATTAAAAATAAGGATGTGACTGGAACAATGCACGAAAAAGAACCCGGTGGTTATGGAAAATGGGTTGCTGGTAAAAAGACGAAATGGATCACCGTTCTGGTGTGGGTCATCTTGGCCGTTGTTTTAAATCTTGTTTGGCCTGCTGTTGGTGAACAGGAAAATAACAATGCAGCCAATCTGAAAGAGAATGAACCTTCCGTTGTTGCTCAAATGGTAGCTGATCGGGAGTTTCCGAATGATGCGGGTATACCTGCTTTAATTGTTATTCATAAAGAGTCAGGACTCGGTACAGAAGACCTGACGAAGCTGCAAGAGTTGACACTTCAGCTGGAGGAGAACCCTGTTCCTCATCAAACAGCTGTTATTCCTCTACATAAATTACCGCCGCCGGCACTGTCTGCACAATTGTCTGAAGATGGAAGCACACTCGTGCTGCCTGTGTTTTTTGAAGACGAAGCGGATGCTGAAGAACTAGGCCAAGGTCTTGATGGAATCAAGTCCAGTATGACTTCTATATTTGGAACGAATCCATTTGATGCTGAAATAGATAGTGGAGATGAGCTGAGTGCTCGGGTGACAGGTCCTGCCGGTATCTCGGTTGATGCGACTGGATTGTTTGAGAATGCTGACGTATCGCTTCTCATCGGTACCGTGCTGCTTGTACTTATCTTCTTGCTTCTGATTTATCGCTCACCGCTGCTTGCTGTTATTCCTATTGTTGCTGTTGGATTCGCGTACATTGTGACGAGTCCCATCTTAGGATATCTAGCAAAACAAGGCGTCATTACCGTTGATTCACAGTCCATTTCAATTATGACGGTTCTGCTGTTTGGGGCAGGGACTGATTATTGTCTATTTATCATTTCTAAATTCCGTCAGATTTTATGGGATGAAGAAGATAAACGCAAGGCATTATTCCAGGCGATTACAAGCTCTTCGGGCGCAATCGCGATGAGTGGATTTACCGTGGTGATCTCACTTTTCGCCCTGCTGCTTGCTGAATATGGAGCTTATGAGCGCTTTGCTGTTCCATTTAGTTTATCCATTCTTATTATGTTTATTGCGAGCCTTACGTTGGTTCCCGCATTTCTGGCTATCTTCGGCCGTGCATCCTTTTATCCGTTTGTACCAAGAACAGCAGAGATGCAGGCAGAACGCGCTCGTAAAAAAGGGAAACCGGTACCGGCACCGCGTAAGAAAAAAGAAAGCTGGATCGGCAATATTGTGACGAAGCGCCCTTGGACTGTCATTGTATCAACGATTGTGGTGCTCGGAATTTTAGCTTCCTTTTCACCTCAAATCAAATACACGTATGATCTATTGTCTTCTTTCCCAGAAGATGTTCCATCTAGAGAAGGATTTACAGTCATTGGGGAGCAATTCTCCGAAGGAGAGCTTGCCCCAGTGCAGCTTATGCTGGACACGGAAGGTAAAGATACGGATGTGAAATCGCGTCTAGAAGCATTAGATTATGTAAGTGTGGTTTCGGAACCTGAAGAAGGATCTGTAAATAACGATATTCTTGCTTATCAAGTGGAATTTGCCATGAATCCGTACTCCATCGAAGCGATGCACCATATTCCAGATCTTCGTTCTGAAGCAGAGACTGCTCTTAAGAGTGCAGGTGTGGATGCTTCCGGTGATAAAGTGTGGATTAGCGGTCAGACAGCTACACAGTATGATACAGAACTTGCCGGAAAACATGATTCAAGACTCATTATCCCGGTTGTTGTAGGTCTGATCAGCTTGTTGTTGCTGCTTTACCTGCGTTCGTTGGTAGCGATGGTATATTTGGTTGCTACCGTAATCTTGTCGTATTTCTCGGCACTCGGTCTTGGTTGGCTCATTATTCATTACGGACTCGGAGCAGATGCAATCCAAGGAGCAATTCCGCTATACTCCTTTGTGTTCCTAGTAGCCCTAGGTGAAGATTATAATATCTTTATGATCTCGAGTATTTGGCAGAAGAGTAAAACGATGCCGCTAAAACAAGCGATTAAAGAAGGGGTAGGAGAGACGAGTTCTGTGATTACCTCCGCTGGACTCATCCTGGCCGGTACCTTTGCAGTTCTTGCTACTTTACCGATTCAGGTACTTGTTCAGTTTGGTATTATTACAGCGATCGGCGTTTTACTGGATACGTTTATTGTAAGACCTTTCCTCGTACCTGCGATTACCATGGTGCTTGGAGAAGTTGCTTTTTGGCCAGGTAAAAGGAAAGTTGCTGCTAAAGAGGAACAAGTTAAAACCTTTCATTAATATTGAAAAATAACGAATGTAAGGGGTGTGTCAGCAGATATTGAATATGCTGACACACCCCTTTTTTCTATCTTCCCTTGATTTTCAGAGGAAGAATGGTTGCATTTGCACTTTGTAAAGACTTAAGATGAGAACATATGAGCTAAGGTTTCACACATAATAGATAAGACTAGCAGGGGGATTTTTTACACATGACAAAGAGAAAAGTATATTTTAATCATGATGGCGGGGTAGATGATCTCGTATCACTGTTTATGCTTCTGCAAATGGATGACCTGGAAGTGACAGGGGTGTCTATTATTCCGGCAGATGGTTATCTGGAACCAGCCACGGATGCAAGCCGTAAAATTATCGATCGTTTCAGCACGTATCAAGTCGAAGTATCGAAATCGAATTCTCGTGGTAAAAACCCATTTCCAAACGATTGGCGCATCCATTCTTTTTATGTGGATGCACTTCCTATATTGAATGAATCCGGAACGATGGAAGCTCCATTGTCTGAATTACCTGCTCATAAACATCTGATTGAGACCATACGCAACACGGAAGAAAAAACAATTCTCGTATTCACTGGGCCACTTACAGACCTCTCCCGAGCTCTCGAGGAAGCACCAGAGATTGAAGAGAAGATTGAGAAGCTGGTATGGATGGGAGGAACCTTTGAAAAAGGGAATGTCCAGGAACCAGAGCATGATGGAACGGCAGAATGGAATGTATATTGGGACCCAGAAGCAGCTTACCAAGTTTGGCAGACAGGAATTGAGATTGACCTTGTAGCCCTTGAAAGTACGAACAAAGTACCACTCACACCAGCAGTTCGTAATCGTTGGGCGAAAGAACGCTGCTATGAAGGCGTAGACTTCCTTGGTAACTGTTATTCGGGAGTACCACCACTTGTATATAGTGAGACCAATTCAACCTATTATCTGTGGGATGTCCTCACCACAGCAGCGCTAGGACGGGAAGAGCTTGTGAAGCGCAAAGTCGTGCAGTGCAGTGTGATTCCAGATGGACCAAGCCAGGGGCGCACTATTTTAGATCCGGCGGGAAAATCGGTTAACCTTGTCTATGATACTGACCCAGATGCATTTTTCTCCTATCTTACAGAATTAGCAAAAAAAGCAGCACCAAAAAGATATTAAGCTTCATCTATAGAAGCAAGGGATTAAGAGAAAGCCCTTTGCAATATCAACCACTGCCGTTCATTCAAGTTGCTGCTGAGCGCTTAGAAGAAGGGCAGTGGTTTGTTTTTATAGTAAGGCAAGCGAGGAAGAAGGGAATTTACAGATGAATGATAAGCTCGTCCTATGTATTCCAGGACAGTGGAAAGATGAAGACAAACTAATACGAAAACTAACAAAAAAGAGCCGTGGGGAGTATTCTCTTACCAGCGGGCTTTTGCTGGATACGAAGCGTAACCGTGCTTTTGAAATAAGGATTGAAGAGCAAGATCCAAAACTCGCGGAAGCTTTTTATTTATCCTCTAAAGGGGATTTCTCGGACAAGACGATGCAAAAGGTAGAAAAGCATACAAAGGTGGTTTATTTATCTGGCTATATGGGTTCCGCTGAAGCAGTCCAGCGTATGATTGCTCCTGTACACATGCTGCTGGCATCTGGGGGAGTTGCTGTCAAAATTGAGAATTCTGACAAAGCATTTACTCCAGAAGAGTGGAGCATGATTGGTGAAGAAGCTCGGCTTGATCAATTGCTGAATACGATGATCAGTTATATGCAGGATGAACATTATTTTTACTCTTGCGGGATGCAAATGTTTGGTTTACCTGATGTGGCTCTAAGCAAAGAAACAGATCCAGATGCGTCCTTGCAGGTGATGTCCCAGTTCCTGTACCTTATCATGAATGCAAGTGAAGGAACGGAAGATAAGTTGAGTGAGTTCAAATTATACGGGACCACGTATCAATATCATCATCAAGAAGGTTTTTTCCAAGAGGAGAACTCTTATATGAACAATCCACACGGCATTTATGTGTTAACTGAGATGTAGGAAGAGGAGGAAAACTTTTGGCTGAGAACGTACAAAAAGCAGTGTTCTTTGATGTCGATGACACACTCTATGATCATTTATCACCACTTCGCGAAGCCTTGCAGGAGGTTGTGGGTTTACGGGACGATATGCCTTATGAGGATATTTATTACCGTTTCCGTTATTATAGCGATTTGTTATCAGAAGAAAAGAATTTATCTGCCGTACCTGAAGAAGAGGCGTTAGCTGATATGCGGAGACGCCGCTTTATGCTGGCTTTAGCAGAATTCGGGATCTTCCTGAATGAAATCGAAGCGGAAGCTGCCCAGACGGCTTATGTAAATAGACAGTTTCAGATTCAGCCCTTCCCTGGTGCTATAGAACTGATCGAGACACTGACCTATTCAGGATTAAAGGTAGGTCTAATTACGAATGGACCAGCGGAGCACCAACAGAAGAAACTCCAGGCACTGCAAGTGGAACGTTACATTCCGGAGAATATGATTTTTGTATCCGGCGGAGTTGGCTATGCCAAGCCTGATGTCAGACTGTTTGAGCATGTAAATGCCATTACAAAAACTTCTCCTGAGCACAGTTACTATATAGGCGATTCATGGAGAAATGATGTGGTAGGGGCGATAAAAGCAGGCTGGACTGTGCTTTGGTTCAATCACCGGAACGCGGTTGCTGAATCAGACCATCAACCGCATTTTACAGTTCATCATTATCAAGAAATAGCAGACACCTTGCTTGCCCTAATTGGATTGCAAAAGGTGTGAATTTACAGCATGGAAGAGATATCGGATGATTCCCTGATAACTCTTCCATGTTTTTTTATATCCAGATGGGGCATTCTATCCTTGTCAGTGTAACAGAAGCCACTGCTGTGATTGTTCATCAAATCTTCATTTATCAAATGTGAGGAGTAAGCTTCCTTTTTCGAAAAACCATGCTATAATAATATTAGGATTTAGATTAAGTCTAAATTAAAAGTCTATGACAAGTATCACAATATCAACTTTGTTTATCACTTGAATCAATTTCATATCACTTACATTTTAAAATAAAAGGAGAACTAAACTATGACAACTCAAACTAATCAAACAAACCAATCACAAGGTGTACAAAAACTGCATGATGCATTAAATCGACAAATTGCTGGGTGGTCTGTACTGTACACAAAACTTCATAACTTCCACTGGTATGTAAAAGGAACTCACTTCTTTACTCTGCACGAGAAATTCGAAGAATTCTACAATGAAGTAACGGAACATATGGACGTTGTAGCAGAACGCTTGCTTGCTATTGGCGGTTCTCCAGTTGCTACACTGAAAGAACATTTGAGTCTCTCTCCAATTCAAGAAGCGACGGACAGTAAAACAGCAGAACAAATGGTTCAAGCTTTGGTCGAAGACTTCACTACGATGGTTGAAGTACTTGAAGAAGGAAAAGAAGCGGCAGAAGAACTGGGCGATGACAGCACAGCTGATGTAATGATTGGCAACCAAGAAACACTACAAAAACATATTTGGATGCTTAATTCTTTCCTTGGCAAATAATTAACTTTAAAACGATTAGGTGAATATAAAGTGAACATATGACCCAAATGATGGTTTTGTATGTAGTAGAACCGTATAATGGGACTATTCCATTAGTCCTGCTTTGGTTAGGACGAATTCTCTGGTATGACGCGTAGACATGAGGAGATTATCGGTATGACAAATACAAACGATCTTTGGGAAGAAGCAAGCACATTTATATACACTTGTTATGAGGAGCTGGGTCTTCGCCGTGAAGCGGCAGAAGCCCGGCTTCTTGACATTCAGCGGGAAATTGAAGATTTAGGCACGTATAGACATACTCTGCAAGAGTTAGAGTATGGGATCAAGCTGGCATGGCGCAATAGCAATCGCTGTATAGGGCGACTATCGTGGCAATCCATACGGCTTGTAGATGCGAGAGATGCAAGGAGTGCAGAGGAAGTAGCGGATTGTTTATTTCAGCATATCCGAACAGCTACCAATCACGGTAAAGTCATTCCTCTGCTTACTCTTTTTGCCCCAAGGACGCCAGAAGGTGTGGATCCAGTTCGGATCTGGAACCATCAGCTTATTCGTTATGCCGGGTATGAAATGAGTAGCGGTATAGTGGGGGACCCCGCTTCGATTGCCTTCACCAAACAGGTAATGAAGCTTGGCTGGGAAGGGAAGGGCACAGATTATGATGTACTTCCGCTCGTTATAGAAATAGCAGGTCACAAGCCCGTATATGTACCGATTCCGGAAGATCTGGTTATGGAAGTGAACATAGAGCATCCTGATTATCCTGAGATGAAATCGCTTGGGCTGAAATGGTATGCGGTGCCTATGATTTCGGATATGAGACTAGAGATTGGAGGAATTCACTATCCGGCAGCTCCTTTTAATGGGTGGTATATGGGAACAGAGATCGGGGCTAGAAATCTAGCGGACCCTTTTCGGTATAATAAACTTCCTGCTGTGGCAAAGATTATGGGGCTGGATACCACTAGTGAAGCCAGTTTGTGGCGAGACAAGGTACTAGTAGAACTGAATATAGCCGTACTTTATTCTTACCGGAAAACTGGCGTCAGTATGGTGGACCACCATACAGCAGCGAATCAATTGGCAAAGTTTGAAGAGAGGGAAGCGGAGGCCGGAAGAGAAGTAACCGGCCACTGGACCTGGCTTATTCCGCCGATGTCACCGGCAACCACACATATTTTTCACAAGTCCTATTCTAATCAAGTGAAGAAGCCGAATTTTTTTCATCAACCAGCACCTTATACAAACAATGGGGATGAGAAACCTTTGGAGGAAATGCTCGGTCAGAAGGAAGAAAAGAATCCCGTAATCGCTAAATGTCCATTTCATGGATAGAATATTTTATTGTTTTTTGGTAAATTCATAGAATCGTAGGCTAAGTGAATATGAAATGGTACAATATATAGAGCAGGGACCAGAGCATCTCGAAGGTTCAAGAAACCTTAGGAGATGCTTTTTTGCGGGAGTAAAGACAAATGATGAAGTATAGGAACACACCTTTTGCTCCTTTTTTTGGATAGTAGTCTCAATTTTAGTAATCAGCTTGGGATAAAATATCGAAGAAAGAAGTAAACTTCATAGAATGATGAAAAAATGGGTTGCGCAATTAGATGATTTCTATATAATAAGTTGCGACATGTGCCCGAACGGATATGCATTAATATGCTGAAATGAACTAGAAGGCGCAAGGTAATCCCCTGAAAAAGGAGGTTTTTCTATCATATGATAAACCAAGACTCCATTATCCGGTTCGAAAGCGTGACAAAACGATATGATGAGGATGATCCCATCCTTAAATCGGTCAGCTTTGAAATCGAACGCGGTAAATTTTATACGCTGCTGGGTCCATCTGGATGCGGCAAAACCACGATCCTTCGGCTGATTGCAGGTTTTACGGAGCCTTCCGAAGGAAATATTTATTTTAATGGCAAAATTATTAACCGTGTCCCTGCACATGAGCGTCAGGTAAACACCGTGTTTCAGGACTATGCATTATTCCCGCATCTGAATGTATTTGAGAACGTGGCATTTGGTCTGCGAATCAAGAAGATGAAAAATGCAGAGGTCAAGGAAAAAGTGGAAAACGCTCTTCGTTTCGTCAACCTGGCTGGGTATGGGAACCGCGAGATTACGGAAATGTCTGGCGGTCAACGTCAACGGGTAGCGATTGCTAGAGCGATCGTTAATGAACCAGAAATCATTTTGCTGGACGAGCCTTTGTCTGCGCTTGACCTCAAATTGCGTACAGAAATGCAGTATGAGCTGCGTGAACTTCAGCAACGTCTGGGTATTACCTTTATTTTTGTGACTCATGACCAGGAAGAAGCACTTGCGATGTCAGATGAAATCTTCGTTCTTAATGAAGGTGTCATTCAGCAAAGCGGAACACCGCTTGATATCTACGATGAACCGATTAACCGATTTGTAGCTGATTTTATCGGAGAATCCAACATTGTTGCAGGCAAGATGAAACAAGATTTCTTAGTTGAGTTTGCAGGGAAGACATATGAGTGTGTTGACCAAGGGCTTAGACCTGACGAACCGATTGAGATTGTAATTCGCCCTGAAGATTTGGAGATCACAACACCTGAGCGAGGTAAACTGCAGGTGCGAGTAGACTCTCAGCTATTCCGCGGCGTGCACTATGAAATCTCAAGTTATGATGATATGGGTAACGAATGGCTTGTACATTCCACAAAGCGCGCTACAGTTGGTGAAAGAATCGGTCTTTATTTTGATCCAGAAGCCATTCATGTTATGCGCTTTGGTGAGACGGAAGAAGAATTTGATAAACGACTGGAATCTTATGAATCGAATCTTGAGGATGCGGAAAAGTCTTCGGAGGGTAAGGTTCAAGGAGTAAATCATGAATCGTAGTATAAAAAATCGCAACTTCTACCTGATCCCCTACATGTTTTGGATCATTTTCTTCGTCGTTGCTCCGATTCTGTTAATTGTGTATTACTCCTTCTTCAATGTAGAAGGTCAATTTACGTTTGAAAATTACGTGAAATTCTTTACACCTGTATATCTGAAGATGACACTTAGCTCCTTCTGGTATGCACTGTTGATTACTGTGTTTGCTTTGCTCATTTCGTATCCAACGGCTTATTTACTTACGAAAACGAAGCATAAGCAGTTATGGTTGTTACTCGTTATTTTGCCGAGCTGGATCAATCTCTTGCTCAAGGCATATGCATTTATTGGGCTGTTTGGTACGTACGGGTTTGCTAACGCGATACTCGAAACGATTGGAATCGGGACGCAGCAGATTTTATTTACGGATTTTAGTTTTGTTTTCGTATCCGTATATATCTTCATTCCGTTTATGATTCTACCGATCTTTAATGCGCTTGAAGAGCTGAATCCTTCCCTTATCTATGCAGCTCGAGATTTGGGGGCTTCTTCATGGACAACATTCCGGCGCGTTATTTTTCCACTGACACTAAGCGGAGTACGTTCGGGAATTCAGGCTGTATTTATTCCGGCTTTATCACTGTTTATGATTACAAGACTTATTGCCGGTAACCGAGTAATTACCCTCGGTACCGCGATTGAACAGCATTTCTTAGTAACACAAGATTGGGGAATGGGAGCAACGATCGCCGTCTTCCTCATCATTATTATGATTGCCATTATGTTTATTAGTGGGCGTGGAAAGCGGGGTGTACCTCATGGGAAGAAATAGTAAGCTGTCCAATGTATATCTGTTTATTGTTTTTGCCATTTTGTACATGCCGATTCTATATTTGATCTACTATTCATTCAATAGTGGCGGAACAATGCAGAACTTTGAAGGCTTTACCCTGGAATGGTACAAGGAAGTATTCGCGGATACGCGGCTGCTGATTATTGTACTGAATACCTTTGTAATTGCCCTTCTGTCTGCGGTGGCTTCCACGATTTTGGGCGTGGCAGGTGCTCTAGCGATTCATCAGGTTCGCCGTAAACGTACCAAGAATACCTTATTGTCTTTAAACAATGTACTCATTGTAAGTCCTGATGTGATTATCGGAGCTTCCTTCCTCATCTTCTTCACGATGCTGGGGATTCAGCTAGGATTTAGCTCGGTACTCTTATCACATATTGCGTTTAGCGTACCGATTGTCGTGATCATGGTACTGCCTAAGCTGCAAGAGATGAGTTCTACACTTATTGATGCTGCACGTGACCTGGGGGCATCAAGTTGGCAGGTGCTGACAAAAGTGATTTTACCTTTTGTGAAGCCAGGTATTTTTGCTGGTTTCTTTATGGCCCTGACCTATTCACTAGATGACTTTGCGGTTACATTCTTTGTCACAGGGAATGGATTCTCAACACTATCCGTCGAGATCTATTCGAGAGCAAGACAAGGCGTATCGTTATCCATTAATGCATTATCAACGCTGTTGTTCTTGCTGACCATCATCTTGGTAGTAGGATACTACTTTATTAATACACGTAACAATAAGCTTCAAGGAAAGGGGCTGAGACCATGAAGCAGCTAGTACAGACATTTAGTCTTGTGCTGATCGTGGCTTTTGGCCTCATGTATTTTGCCTCGGTGCTGAACTCAAGTGCAGGATATTCCGGCGGTAATACACTGACCATCTATAACTGGGGCGATTATATTGATCCCGAACTGATCGCTGAGTTTGAAGAAGAGAGTGGAATGAAGGTCGTTTATCAGACATTTGACTCTAATGAAGCCATGATGACTAAAGTCGAACAAGGAGGAACGACATATGATGTCGTTATCCCTTCGGAATATGCCATCAGCAAAATGAAAGAGGAGGATCTGCTGATCCCTCTCGATCATTCCAAGCTTCCAAACCTTAAATATATTGATGACCGATTCCTTGATCTTTCTTTTGATGAAGGAAATCAGTACTCCATTCCTTATTTTTGGGGCACGGTAGGGGTTGTCTATAATCCAGAATTGACCGATCTTACCTTTAAGAGTTGGGATGATCTCTGGGATCCAAGTCTAAAGAATCAGATTCTGCTATTGGACGGAGCACGTGAAGTCATTGGCATGGGGCTGAACAGTCTGAATTACTCCCTAAACGATACCAATGAAGAACATCTGCAAGAAGCACTTGCCAAATTATCGAAGCTGACGCCGAACGTAAAAGCGATCGTCGGAGATGAGATTAAGATGTTGCTTGCTGGTGAAGAGGGTGCGGTTGGTCTTGTCTGGTCAGGTGATGCTGCGGAGATTATGGATGAGAATGAGAAACTGGATTATGCGGTGCCGGAAGAAGGCTCAAATCTGTGGTTTGATAACATGGTCATTCCTAAGACAGCGAGCAATATAGACGGAGCACATCAGTTTATCAATTTCATGTTAGATCCAGAACATGCTGCGCGCAATGCAGAGTATGTGGGTTACTCAACACCTAATGCTGCGGCACTGGAGCTTTTGCCTGAAGAGATTTCAAGTGATGAGCGCTTCTATCCGAATGAGGAGCTGACGCAGAAGCTCGAGGTGTACGATAATCTCGGAAGACGTATGTTGTCTCATTACAATGATCTGTTCCTTATCTTCAAAATGCACCCGAAGTGAATAATGGGGATAACCTGTGTATATATAGATAGTCAAAGAACCTTACCCACATGTGGATAAGGTTCTTTGTTTTTGGAGTAAAAAAGGATGAATCGTAGTTTCTTTTAGAACTAGGGATTCATCCTTTTTTATTTGTTACCGGTGTGCTGCTGTATTCATAGCGAGTTCTGCAAGTGGATGATCATTTTTTTTGACATAAATCTCGTAGACGGTATTGGATTCTGAACGGGACTTCTGTTTGCCTGCACCCACGATATTGGTTTTGTAATCGATATAGTGGGCATTGAGATTTAAGAGCTTCTTATGAAAATCCTCTTCATTAGGAGAGGCATAAAGCTGGATTTTGTAGCGTGAGAATAACTTTCTGTAGGCAAGGGTGAAAAGATTATCGGCGGTACTGATCCGCTGGGACATAGATAACACTCCTTTTACATTTGTTGTTGGGGTGAGGATGGGAGTCATTATAAACATCTCATAAACAAAAAATGTAAATATTTACTATTATACATTATATTTTATTACTTCACTATCGCTTTATGACACAAAAAAAACAGCGCGATGCACTGCACCGCACTGTTTTCAATAGGAATACGAATGAAGAAGAGAAACATTAGGAGAAGATACGACCCATCTCCGTAATTTCTGCCTGAGATAGTTTCACATCAAGGGCCTTCAGATTGTTAACTACTTGTTCTGGGCGTTTCGCACCTGGAATAAGAGCATCCACAGACGGCTGAGTGAGATACCAGGCGAGAACCAGATGTGCAACTTCTACACCTTTAGCATCTGCAATAGTACGAAGTTGCTCGACTTTGTCTAAGTTTTTCAGAAACTGTTCGCCTTGGAACTGAGGATTGTTTTTTCTGAGATCATCAAATGTAGTGTCTTTATTATATTTACCTGCCAAAAGTCCAGATACCAGTGGGAAATAAGGAATAAAGGTAATTTGGTTTGCTGCCGTATAAGGGAGAATTTCTTTCTCTACTTCCCGATTTAAAAGATTATATTCAGATTGAAGTACATCCACATAACCGTCCTTATTCGCTTCTTTAAGCTGGTCGATCGAGAAGTTAGATACCCCAATGGCCCGAATTTTTCCTTCTTCTTTCAGACGTTGTAACATACCTACGGCTTCATCTTTGGGTGTATGTTCATCTGGAAAATGAATATAGTAGAGGTCTATGTAATCTGTCTGTAATCGTTTAAGGCTGTCTTCCACTTGTTTTTTTAGGAATTCCGGTTTGTTGTTTGGTTTATAATCATTATTTTCATCATGAGCACCTTTTGTGGCAATTACGACCTGATTACGAGCTTTGAGCTCCTTTATAACCTGACCAGTCAGCTCTTCAGAGCGTCCAGGGCCATAAATAAATGCGGTATCCAGGAGGTTAACTCCATTCTGAATCGCTGTGCGAACGACGTCCTTTCCCTGTTCCTCGTTAAGGTTGGGGTATAAGTTATGCCCTCCCACTGCGTTTGCTCCAAGACCGATTGGGTTTACTAAAAGATCTGATTTACCGAGTTTTGTGTGATTAGTCAATTTTTACGCCTCCCTATAGTTATATATAAGACAAATTATACAAAATAAATCTGTGGAAATCAGAAGAACCTCTGACCAAATAGCCAGAGGGAGGTAAAAGCCTAAGTAAATCAAGGTAAATTTACATGGGGTCTATCTTGAAGATAGATTCCAAGATCAGGATTCGAACCTTTGACAATGACATCACACAAAATACGGGACAGCACGGCATTGTACACTGTTCCATTATCTCCATAACCCATAATGATATAACAGTGAGGATACTCCTTGTATTGTCCTATAATCGGGAGTCCGTCATGAGTTCCGCCATAAAAGGCGCCCAGATAAAATTCAGGTTCAGCTTGAAGATCAGGGAAAAGCTTGAAAAGTTCCTTCATCAGCTTATCGCGAGTATGAAGAATCTTCGAGTCTCGAGTCGAAGCATAGGCAGTATCCTTATCCATTCCACCAATAATAACCCGATCATCTGGTGTGGTTCGCAGATATATATACGGGCGGGCGGTCTCCCATATGAGCGTCCGATTATACCAACTAGATAAATCCGGTATAGGCGTTGTAATAACAGCATAGGAGCTGTGTATAACTGCATTTTTTTCTACTTTAAATTCTAGATTCTCATATCCAGCAGCAATAATCACATGCTTTGCTCTAATCTGATGCCGATTCTTCGTATAAAAGATAGCTGAATCTTCTTCAAAACGTTGTCCGGTAACCTGAGTCTCGGCCCATACTTTACCGCCCATAGATTCTACTGCTTCGAGAAGCCCATATATGAATTTTAGAGGATTCATCTCTGCATCATCATGGTAGTAAAGTGCTGCTTGTTTACGAAAAGGGAAGTGGGCCCTTATTTTCTCTTCATCCCAGCGATCCACATGAAATCCGTATTTGCTGAGAAGTTTATGCTCCTGTTCTAGAGCTGGAATATCTGCCTCGTAACTTGCATAATACAGACCGCCCCTGCGAACGAAATCAGCATCTACGGGAAGTTGACTGCACGTCATTTCAATATCATGAATAGCCTGCTCGCATAGCTTTAAGTGCCTGGCTGCTATTTCTTCGCCGAACGTATTGGCAAGGGAAACAAAACTTTTATCTCCTGCATATTGGATCAGTGCTGTGTTCGTACTGGAACTTCCTTCGCCAATTCGTCGCTGGTCTACCACAACAACTTTCAAACCTTCTTTGGCAAGAAGATAGGCAGCTTGTGCTCCCGAACTTCCCCCGCCAATAACGAGCACATCACATACGATATCCTCGGTCAGTGGAGGGTAAGACTTAGGATTCGTCAGTGTGGTCGGCCAGTACAGTTTGCCGCTTAGTAAATCCATTAGGAAATAAAGCCTCCTTCTTCAAATCAGATTGGCTTTAGTATGGATGAATAAGGGCTCATGCATACAAAGATGATAGATAGAGTAGGGGATATTAGGGCTGTGTAATGTTGATATTGCCTGAAGTGGTCCGTATTTTTATAAGTTCGGTTCCTGTTCGCAATGAGTCTGGGGTACGTACATTACCAGATACGGCCTTGGCATCAAAAAATCCAGCAAAGTCACTAGCAGCGACGACATTAATATTCCCTGAGATCGTTTCAATGTCTAAGTCTGTTGCTTCGTTCTGGACAAGGTGAATATCCCCTGATTTCACACGAATAGTTCCCTCGCCAGATAGACCGTTAACCTTAAAATTGCCCGAAGTAAGGCTTGCCTTCACATCAGCATGGATATCTTCGATCTTAACATCGCCTGACTGCAGTTTCATTGTAATCTCTTTCGCCTCTATGGAGCTGAGTTTTACGTTTCCAGAAGTGAGTTCTAAGCTGGCAGCTTCAGTAACCTTCACCTGATCTGCTTTTACCTCGCCGGAAGTGAGTTTTGCGGAAAACTCATTCGCTTGGATATGGTTCAAATTCAGATTACCTGATGTAGATGTAAGCACAATACGCTCTGCATTAAGACCCGTGATATCCTGATCACTGGATACAATTTCAAGAGTAAATTCCGTAAGTCTCTTTTCCTTTGGAACGGAAATTTCCATTATATTTCTACTGAAATCAGTGGAGAAGCTAAAAAAGGAGAAAGAATCTTTCGAGCGGGTGTTAATCGTTAGAAGTTCGTTTTCTGGCTGCAGTTGTTGTAGCCGCTCTATGGTATCTGGATTCCATTTGCCTTTAAAATGAACGGAGACATGATCATCGTCTGTTGAAGTAAATACAATGTTAGTGCTATCTTCGGTTTGGACTAGCAAGGAATTAACGTTTGCATCCTGGAAACTCAATTCCTGGTCATAATCTTCACGCTTATCACCGAATTCATATCCAAAGATGGTAACTCCGACGAGTCCGACCACAATGCAAAGAATGGCAAGCCGTATGGCATTTTTCATATCAATTTTCCTTTCCTCTCAGTACTATTCTGTTCCATTCGAAATAACCTGCAGTCCATCTTCCCAGTCTTTTCATAAGCCATAGAGCGAAGATCCCAACCAAAATTCCTATTCCCAAAAAAACAAGGCTCACAAAAAGTTCGGGGAGCACTACTTGCTTATGAACAATCATAAAATCAAGGATGGCAAGGCCGGGAGCGAGGATACCGGATACCGATATTCCAGCAAGGGAGATCCATAGAGCCCAAATTGTTGCCATGATTGGCAAGGCAAGGAGAAGATTCAGGAATACTAATCCGGTTACTCTAAAGAAACGAGGAGTCGCTTTTTGTCTGGATGTTACGATTAGAGGAGCAGGAGATCCTTGTGGTGACTTATTGTATGAGGTTAGCTCTTCATCGTGTACTCGATCCTGTGACAGAATTTTATTATCTTGAAAATAACGGTCACCCAGTGCCTCTTTGATTAAATCCTCTGGATTCCCTAGTTCAGAGGCGATCTCTGTTTCACTCTTTCCTTCTAACAGACCCATTTCAAAATGTTGCTCATAGTCACTGAGTAGTTCTGCTCGTTCCTGAGCCCCAAGGGGATAGAATCCCTCTTTCATTCTGTTCATAAACTGAAGCCTATTCATGTGCTTCTCCTTCCTTCAGCAGGGAGCTGACACTGTCTACAAATTCATTCCACTCAGACTGCAGTACACGCATATAGTGTACGCCCGTCTCTGTAAGCCTGTAATACTTTCTTGGAGGTCCTTCGGTAGATTCTTGAAGATAAGTTGTACAGTATCCATCGGAGACAAGCCGTCGAAGCAGGGGATATAACGCTCCTTCTGCAATTTCAATATGTTTGGATACAGCTTGAGCCAGTTCATATCCATAACGGTCTCTACGGTGGATTAGGACGAGAACACACAGCTCGAGTACGCCCTTTTTAAACTGAGTATTCACATTCATCCTAGTGGTTCCTTTCATGTTATAAAATAACGGTAAACTAATGTTCTATACTATGTACTGTTTATTATACACTACTGCATAATATTTACTACCTCTTCCTATAAAATATAGAAAATTTATCCTGCGACCATGAATTACCAAGTATGAAAACATCGTGAAAATCGTTTGATCTTGTGCCATTCGGGTAAATTTGCAGAAGGAGGGATGAAAGGTGAAAGGTAAAATTGATACTGATATTCATAAAGAGAAAACTTCAAACAACCCTTCAGGGAAGAAAAAAAGGTTTCGTATAAATTTACATCGAAAGAAACATTCACTTGTTAAAAAAAGAATTGAAACTAGGAACCGATATGAAACGGTCCATGTGGCTAGTGAGATTGTAACGGCTATTTTGTATCTGGTGGGTAGTTTTTTTCTCTTCTATCCAGATTTGAAAGTGATAGGATCTATTATGTTTATATTAGGGAGTATTCAAATGCTCGTGCGAGCTTTAATACGTATGTCCTATATGGTAAAGCTAAGAAAATGGGATTATAGAGATCGGCAATCTTCGGTGGAGGAAAAAGCACAGACAGATGAAGAAGCTTATCTTAATTCAGAACTCAAGTAAACTCTAAATGATCCAGCAGAAAAAAGGTCATAACCTAAGTCCGGTATTCTTTCGAACTTAAGTTACGACCTTTTTATATAAGGTTCTTAAAGGTGAATGGTGATTCAGCCCAGCTTATGAAGACGTTAAGCATCCAGCTTTTTAAGCGGTTCGGAAGCAGGACCTTCCATCACTGTACCATCATAAAAATAACGGGACCCATGGCATGGACAATCCCAAGAACGTTCCCCTGAATTCCATTCGACTTCACATCCCATATGAGTACATGTACGGTCTACAAGATGTACTTTGCCTTCTGGATCTTTATAAGCACCTGCCCGCTTACCTTCATGCCACACCACAGAGCCTTCGTCTGTCCCTAGATCGGCTGATTTAGGGTGAGAAAGATCTACTTTTCCTGTAATTAATTCTTTGACTACATTCAAGTTTTCTTTGATCGCATTTTTGATCGATGGATCAGCTTTGAACCGGCCAGGATCATATAGCTCTGCGTAAGGATTACTTCTCTTCATGATGAGATCGGTTAGAAGTCTTCCTGCAACGGTCCCTGTTGTCATTCCCCATTTGGCATATCCAGTCCCAACGAATACTCGGTTATAAGATCCTCCGATAGGACCGATGAAAGGTACCTTATCTATCGTAATCAGGTCTTGTGCTGACCAGCGGAAATATACTTTTTTGACACCAAAATGCTCCCCGGCAAATTTGAGAAGTTCCTCATAATGCTCATGTGTACTGATGCCTTGTCCTGTTTTGTGATTCTCGCCGCCAACAATAAGCAGGTTTTTATCACCATACTGCACGGAGCGGAGGGATCGTTCAGGTGAATCAATGGTGACGTACATATCTCCTTCATAAGAAGTTTCTGGTTCAATCGCAATAGCATAAGAACGTTCCGCATGCAAACGGGCAAAATATAGTCTCGGATCATGGAAAGGGAAATGGCTTGCAGAGACTACATAGTTACTCGTGATATGATGATCTCCATTTTCTAAAAAGACTTTTACATGATCATCATTTTCTTCCAAGTTCGCTACCGTCGTTTTTTCATAGATTTGAACGCCAAGACGGACAAGCTCCTCCGTTAATCGTTTAAGATACTGTAGTGGATGGAAGCGTGCCTGATTTGGCAGACTGATGCCGCATACCGCTGGGACAGGAATCGTTAGGCGGTCATGCCATACACCCGGAATACTGAGCTGTTTGTAAGCCTCATATTCATCTTCCATTTTCTTTTGTTCTTTTT
This sequence comes from Paenibacillus sp. Marseille-Q7038, assembly GCF_965111595.1. Lineage (NCBI taxonomy): Bacteria > Bacillati > Bacillota > Bacilli > Caryophanales > Paenibacillaceae > Paenibacillus > Paenibacillus sp. Marseille-Q7038. The sequence goes on from NZ_CBCOOM010000002.1 coordinate 712,687, forward strand.
CATCTTCTGTTTGAAGATAAATATACGCATTTTCTTCACTTAACTGGCAGTCAATCTCCATCTCAGTGACGACACTGCGGATAAAACGCAGGGCTTCTTCATTCGCTTCATAATACAGCCGGGCTTTCTCATGGCCAAAGTGTTGCAAGAGTTCGTTATAGATCAGACCATGCTGGGAAGTGATCTTGGCAGTGGTGTGTCCTGTTGTTCCATTAAGGATCATGCCTGCCTCAATCAAGGTCACTTTGTATCCTTCTTTGGCAAGAAGATAAGCAGTAGTTATACCGGTGATACCCGCTCCGACAATGGTAACATCAGTTACTAGATTTTCCTCTAGCTTAGGAAAGGTAGGCAGAGGTGTGGTGTCGCGCCACAAGGACTCTGGAGTTTTGGGCAGCTCGGTAGCGGACCAAGGTTCAATATGGTTATTCACAGCAAAAAACCTCCTTTTTATAGTCGTTCAGGGTACATACGAGTCTATTTTTCAATTATTACCACGAGCATATAAATAGAAACTCTTTGTATGAATATATTTTAGTAATAATCCAGTAGTGTGCTTTTTTTCCTATTATTTTCACGGAAAAGACCTTATAATAGAGACAATCTAAAACGTTTTAGTTATTTTCATTTAATAGTATTGTAAGCGATTCATTTTTGTTAATATTGGTAGGTAGACTAATGACCAATTTGATGATCAAAGGAGAATAGAACATGACAAAAGCAGTGCAATTTCCTTTTCAAGATACAGAACTTGATTTAGATCTGCGTGTAAAAGACCTAATTTCAAGATTTACTCTTGATGAAAAAATAGAATCGATGCTGCAATACCAACCTGCTATTGAGCGGCTTGGTGTAGGCGCTTACAAGCATGGAACCGAAGCGGCTCATGGTCTCGCTTGGCTGGGTGAAGCGACTAGCTTTCCGCAGCCGGTGGGTCTTGCTCATACGTGGGATACGGAACTGATGGAAGAGATCGGTTCTGTTATTGGCGATGAAGCAAGGGTGTTTTACAAACGGAATCCAGAAGTGAACGGGCTGACCCTTTGGGCGCCAACCGTAGATATGGAGCGGGACCCAAGATGGGGACGTAATGAAGAAGCATACGGAGAAGACCCAGAACTTACGGCTGAACTTACAACAAGTCTTGTCAAAGGTATGCAAGGGGATCATCCTAAATACTATAAATCGATAGCGACATTGAAGCATTTCCTGGCTAACAATAATGAAGTAGATCGCGGCAGCGGGTCTTCAAGTATTGATCCTAGAAATATGCGTGAATATTATCTGAAAGCTTTTGAGAAGCCTTTCCTAAAAGGCGGAGCCCAGTCTATGATGACAGCCTACAATTCCATTAATGGAACGCCGGCACTATTACACCCCTTTGTCAAAGAAGTAGTAAAAGGTGAATGGGGGATGGATGGCTTTATCGTCAGCGATGCAGGTGATGTGATGGGCATTCACAATGACCACAAGTATTATGATTCTCATACACCGGGTGTCGTAGAATCCGTCCATGCCGGCATTGATAGTATTACAGATGATGCAGAATTATCTAAAAAGGCAATCAGAGAAGGACTCCTCTTGGAGGCACTGACCGAATCAGATCTTGATCAAGCCCTGTTTAATACATTCCGTGTACGATTCCGCCTAGGTGAATTTGATCCAGCCGAGATGAATCCGTATGCCTCCATTGGCGAGGAAGCACTGATGACGGAAGAAGCAAAAGAATTATCATTGAAGGCAGCGAAGAAACAAATGGTACTTTTGAAAAATGAAAAGAACATGTTGCCTCTGAACAAGGAGAAGCTGCAGAGTGTAGCCGTTATCGGTGAACTTGGCGGTGTGGTTCTTCGGGATTGGTATGCGGGTACCCTTCCATATAAAGTGACTCCCCTTGAGGCCATTCAGAAGAAGCTTGCAGGTAAACCAGTACAATACTGCGATGCGAATGATCGGATAACCCTTACTTCTGTTGCGAGTGGCAAAGCACTGGGTGTATTAGCTGAGGAGAAAGCTTCTGTAGTAGCAAATGGTGCAGCAGAGACGTTTACTTTATCGGATTGGGGATTTGGGAGTGTAACTTTGCGTGCAGAATCGAGCGGCAAATTACTTACATCTGACGAAGAGCAGTTAACTGCATCCGCAGATGAAGCGTACGGCTGGTTCGTAAAAGAAATCCTTCATCTGTTGCCGCAAGAAGATGGGACGGTAGGAATTAGTACTTGGAACGACAAAAAAGTCACAGCTCCGAGTGGCGACCATGAGCCTCTCGGTGTGAACGAAACCATTAGTGAAATAGGAACAGACGAGAAATTTAAACTTGAATTGATATCTGATGGTATTGCTGAGGCAGTTGAAGCAGCTAAAACGGCCGATACAGCCATCGTTTTTGTAGGAAATAATCCGTTGATTAACGGAAAAGAAGAGATTGACCGTCCGAGTCTAGAACTTCCCGAGTCTCAGCAGCGTCTAGTGGAAGCCGTTTATGCGGTAAATCCAAATACAGTTGTTGTTGTCGTTGGAGCCTATCCATTTACGATGAACTGGGCGGAGGAAAACATTCCTGCGATCGTATATACATCTCATGCAGGACAGGAATTAGGCAATGCCATTGCTGATGTCTTATTCGGTGATTATGCTCCGGCAGGCAGACTGAATATGACTTGGTACAAATCGGAGGATCAACTGACGCATATCAAAGATTATGACATTATCAAATCGGAAAGAACGTATCAGTATTTCAAAGGTGATGTGCTGTATCCATTTGGACATGGTCTAACCTATGCTTCTTTCAAGTACGATAATCTTAAACTAAGTGCCAGCGAGTTCAGTGAAGAAGATCTTATAGCAGTAAGTGTAGATATTACGAATGAAAGTCAGATTTCAAGTGATGAAGTCGTTCAATTCTACATCCGTGCGAATGAGTCTCGTGTGAAGCGTCCGCTCAAAACACTAAAGGGATTCCGCCGCATCCACTTGGCAGCAGGGGAGACCCAGACCGTTACCTTCGAATTGCCGGTAGCTGAGCTTGCATTTTGGGATGTAACGCGTAGTAAATACTGTGTAGAGACAGGCAACTATCATATTCTTATTGGTAAATCATCTGCAGATATTCAGGTTTCTGCTGACATTCAGGTGGAGGGTGAAGTCATTCCTGCCCGGAATTTAGCACTGGAAACACGTGCGGAGAATTACGATGACTACAGCGGGGTAGATCTGGATGAGTGTAAAGAAAGCGGAAGCTGTGTACGTTCCTTGGAAGAAACCAGCTGGGTCCTTTACCAAGGGGCTGATTTTGGGGAAGGAAGTGTTGGCTTTACCGGTCGTTTATCCAGCGAATTTACAGATGCGGAAGTTGAGATTCGTCTTGGAGGGCCCAATGGGACTCTTGCGGGTAAGGTACAAGTAGCAGCCAAAGGAGTTCAGAGCTGGCAAACCGTATTTACTACACTTACTGAAGTAGCAGGAATACAAGACATTTATATTATTCTTCCAAAAGGTGTTCGAATGAGTCGCTTTACGATTGCCTAGGAGGAATCCGTTTTTGTTCGTTGATGAAAGAAGCTGAGCATTGTTTTGCCTGGTATGTATGCCAGGCAAACATGCTCTTTTTTCACATAAGCGAACACTCTTGTATAAATTGGTTATCAGACGGGATGAAAGCTTACATTTTAGGTTCACAAGGTCGATATATTATCCATGTACGTCATTTTTGGTGGCGCTATGCCACTTGTGGAAGAGGTTGTCCATGGAAATAGAACATATACACAATTCTTATGATCACATTTTTGTATTTTTCTCTTTTGTTATTGCTGTATTCGCTTCATATAATGTTCTGAATCTAGCCAAAACCATTAGTAGGTCCAGAGGAAAGAGTTACGGACTGTGGCTGTTATACGGCGCTATTGTTATGGGAATGGGCATATGGTCGATGCACTTTGTCGGTATGCTTTCAAACAACTTTACGGTTCCCGTTTCCTACAATCTGGAGATTATTATCGCATCGGTTCTCGTTGCCATTGTTGCTTCATTTATTGCTCTCTATATTGTTGTCCATAGAAATTTATCCAAGAGAAGATTGCTGGCGGGGGCTTCACTGTTTGCGGTAGGTATCTCAGCCATGCACTACATTGGGATGGAGGCGGTCGAACTTAAGATAACGTATGATCCTCTATTTTTCATCTTATCCCTTATGATTGCCTTCGCTGCGTCGATTACTGCTTTAGGACTCACCTTTTATTTCCTTGGTGATCAAAAGTATCGAGAACGAGGGAAGAAATTTGGAAGTGCTCTGTTAATGGGTGCAGGTATTGCTGGGATGCACTATACAGGGATGGCAGGAGCCCACTATGAAGAAAGTTTTGAGCATGAGTCCGCAGTAATGATGATTCAGCAGGAATGGCTTGCCTATTTTATTACTATAGGATCCGTACTAACACTTGGGCTCTCACTCTTGGGGCTGTACATATCAAGACGTTTTATACGCCAGGAGATGGCGAAACAGGAAAGTGAGAAATGGTATAAGTCCTTATATGAAAGTAATCAGGACGGCATTATTTCTATTAATTCCGAACATATGATCATCGGATTTAACCCCGCAGCAGAAAAAATTATGGGAATTAAAGAAGAAAGTTACCGAAGTAAACCCATAAGCTCGATTCTTCCTATCTTTGTGTTCGATCAGCATGAATATTTGAAAGACATGTATCGCCGCTCAGTCAAAGGAGAAATTCTTCGCTATGAATCAGCAATCTACCATGAAAGTGGAGATCAAATCGACCTGAGTATGGTGAACGCCCCTGTTCTTGTAGATGGGAACGTGATGGGGAACTACATTATTGCAAGAGACGTGACAGAGGAAAAAAGAACGAAGGAAAGAAACCATTTTCTTGCCTTTCACGATGAACTCACCGGACTCCCAAATCGGCGGATGTTCAATCAAGACTTATCAGAAATCATTATAGAGCATCAAGGCAGCGGCCACTCCTTTGTCGTAATGGCCATGGATATGGACCGTTTTAAAGTCATTAATGACTCTCTTGGACACGCGTATGGTGATTTGTTCCTACAGCAGATGAGTAAGCGTATTAAGCAAAGCTTAACGGGTGAGAATGCCGTCATCTCGCGTATGGGTGGAGATGAGTTTGCTATTTTGCTGAAAGAGGATATGAACGAAGGAGAAGCAGCTCTTTGGGCTGAACGGATCATTAAGGAGATGGGTTTGCCTTATCAGCTTAAGGATAACGAATATTATGTCACGGCCAGCATCGGGATTGCGATATATCCGCACCATGGGATCGATGCTGTACAGCTGCTGCGAAATGCTGACCTGGCGATGTATGAAGTAAAGAAACAAGGAAAAAACAATTTTCATTTTTTCTCTAATGAGCTTAATGCTCAAATTACGGAACGAGTCGAACTTGAGGGGGAGCTCCGGAAGTCAATTGAAAGAGAAGAGTTTGAGCTTTATTATCAGCCTCAGTTCCATGCAGGGGATGCAAAGCTGATCGGAGTAGAAGCACTGGTGAGATGGAATCATCCAGAGAAGGGAATACTTTCGCCTGCTCTATTTATCCCTGTTGCAGAAGAGATTGGTCTCATTACCAACCTTGGAACTTGGGTGCTTCGTGAAGCTTGCCGTCAGATGCATAAATGGCATGAAGAAGGAGCACCTTTAATTCCTGTGTCTGTGAATCTATCATCCCAACAATTCTATCAGCCGCACCTTGCGAGAGATATTAAGAAGATATTAGAAGAGACGGGACTTCAGCCAGCTTATCTGGAACTCGAGATTACGGAAAGTATGATGATGGATGCAGAAACATCGAGTGAAATTCTTAAAGAATTATCAAGTCTTGGAATACGTATTAGTCTCGATGATTTTGGGACAGGATACAGCTCTCTTAGCTATTTAAAAATGTTCCCCATTAACAAACTAAAAATTGATCGTTCTTTTATTCAAGACATTGCTGTAAGTGACAATGATAAAGCCATTGTTGCATCTATTATTTCCATGGCTCAGCATTTAAAGATGGACGTCATTGCCGAAGGAATTGAAACAAAGGATCAACTTGATATCTTAGTTGCGAGTAATTGCAGTGAAATTCAAGGTTATTATTACAGCCGTCCGCTGCCTGCGGGAGAACTGGCTTCTAACTTTTTAGCCCTGCTTCATAAGTGATTGAGATTTCCTGGAAAGATCAAAATCTAATTTTTTTCTTTTGTTCTGGAACTTATTCGTTTCTCGTACGTTAAACTTTAGTGAACCGAGTGGAAACATTTTCTTATTATATGGTTTATGAAAGCATCAAGTACGGGGAAGGGGTTTGTAAAAAGTATGCATGTGCCACTTCAGTATGAAGAATGGTTGGAGTCAGAGAAGCGAGTGGTAAGAACATTAACTCAAGATCAAGTGCCGCAAGAAGAGTTATTTGTAAGGAAACTCGTAAATGCCACGGTGATCAGAGGACAATTATACGAACATACAGCAAATGAATCAGAAGATGGCTATCGTCACCTTATCTATGTACAGCCATTTGATACGGATCAATATACGTATGGGAAAGCATTACATGACGCTACTTTTGATGCTTGTAGGGTGTCCCGTTATCTGGAGTGTGAATATGTGCTATGGAATGGAAAAGCTTTTAAGGAGGCTGAATTTTCGCTGTCCGTGTCATCTCCCATAGAAATTGCAAGGTTACTCTTGGATCATCTCATTGTAATTCAGGATGATACCTTCGAAATGGTCTATTCGGCGCTCGATTCAGACCGAGGAAAAGTCATGATCTATCTAAAGCGAGGTGATTTTTAGTATGGATCAGCAGCATAATGAACAGCTGCGGGCTGAACAACAAGAACGGAAGAAGAGGAATGCACAGAAATGGGTGACCTTCTCATTAATGCTGACCTTACCGGTTGCACTCGCGGGGTGCGGCAGTTCAAATGATTGCGTGGATAACAATAACGATGGCTACTGTGATAATTCCAGTGGGGGATCAGGCGGTGGTTACTACGGGGGCGGCAAAAGCACATCATCCAAAAACTCCTCTTCTTATAAGTCCAATTCCAGTTCCAAAGGGTTTGGAAGCGGCGGCTTTTTCAGTTCCGGAGGTTGATGTAAATGGATCGAATTGTGCAACTGCAGAAAGAACGTCATGACATTTTTACAGAAGAGATTGAAAAAGTCGTCCCGTACCATCGGATGTATGGCAAAGAATATTGCTTACCGTCAGTTACTCTTTATTCCGAAGAAGAAGCTTTACGGTTGAAATATGCATCCGAGTTGTTAGATTCGGTGTACACCACAACATTGCGGTTTACCCAGCGTTATTTACCAGACGCCTTTTTACAAGAGCAGCTTGGTATCCCTGCTGCATTGATCCCTGCCGCACGAATGGAAGTGCCCGGTCACGGAGTTTCCAGGCAAGATTATATTATTCAGCCAGACGGCTCCATGAAGTGCATAGAGAATAATACGGATACGCCAACAGGTATTCCAGAAACCTCCTATCTAGCTCCGAAACTTATCGCTGCACATACAGATGGATACAGGGCTACGTCTTCAGAGATGCGTTCACTTATTAAGCAGGCGTTTAGCAATCTACTTACCCATTATGAACAGGCTGGACTTTCCGGCAACGTCGCTTTTACCTGTTATGAGTGGCATCTTGAGGACAAATGTAATACGTCGTATCTCATGGAGATCGTTCGGGAGTTAGGATATAAGGTGTTGTATGCTCCTTTATCCGAACTTGAGATCACCAGGAATGAAGGACTGTACTACCAAGGAGAGCGTATTTCTGTGCTATACAGGCTCTATCCGCTTGAATATCTGGTTCATGATGAAGCTGAAGATACTGGAGCACAAGTAGGAGAGTGGCTGCTTGATCTCGTTACACAAGGTAAGCTTGGACTCATCAATCCTGCCCAAAGTATAATTACTCAGAGCAAAGGATTCATGGCTTTAATCTGGTCTTTGTATGAGCGTCATGAGGAAGCCAGCGAACTGCTGGGGGAGCCTTTGTTTGCCGATGATGAACGGCAGGCCATCGCTGATTTCATGCTTCCCACCTATTACGACTCCGCCCTGTTTCATCAAAATGAGGTGCCTTATGTAGCCAAAAGTTATTGGGGCCGTGAAGGAAAAGGAACCTCACTCTATCATTCGGATGGAACACTTCAGGAGAGGGAGTGGGGGCAAAGTGAGGATGGGAACTTAGAGGAAGTACAATCCTACTACGGGCAGCAACCTGTGATTTATCAGCAGCGATGTATGATGGAGGAAGTGAAGGTACATAGAGAAGAGGGTCTGTATACGGGATATTTACTGACAGGGGTTTATGTTATCGGTGGTCGTTATAGCGGACTGCTTCCCCGTGTGGGCGGCCGGATTACGGGTGACATGGCTTATTATTGCCCAGCTGCGGTTTCCGTAACTGGTAGAGGTAAAAAGGAGGATGATCGTTAATGAATACCCTGGGAATTGATCTACTAAATGTGTTAATCGGAATCGTACTTATACTCGCTATTTTACTGGCAGGTTATTTTCTTTTCAGCAAGGTAACCCGTTTTGACGATGGGAAGGAAATCAGGGGCGGCAATGAAGCTGCGGGCCTTTATATGGGGAGCAAACTACTTGGCCTCTGTATTATTGTGGGGATGGTGTCACTAAGCTCTCATTCCTGGATCGATATGATCATTTGGTCTGTTGTAGGCATCGCTGTTCTTATTGTGGTTTATCTCATTTTTGATTTCGTTACGCCCAATATTAAAGTATGTGAAGAGATTGAAAAGGGAAATATGGCGGTAGCCCAATTACTGCGCTCCATCATTATCGGGGTATCCTTCGTGATAGGAACGTTCCTAATGTAATGAGGACGAAATAAGCCCCAGAGCTCCTGATCAGGAGCCCATGGGCTTATTTTTTTACCCTCATATTTAGTTTAACGAGTTCTCCTATTACTCAGCGAGTATCCGTTTTTGTCCGGTCAGTTCCTGAATCGGTTTAATATTTTGAGTGAATTCAAGCGTACCTAAATAGGTCCCTTCTTCATCTCTTACGGCAAAATAGCGGATATAGACAAACTTATCTTTAAAAGGAATCCAGAAATCTTCTGAGTCTTTGACACCTGCTTTGAAATCAGCAAGCAACTGATTTACGATATGAACACTTTGCGGAGGATGGCAGTTCTGAACACTTCTGCCGATTACCGCCTTGGTCCGAACGAAGATTCTTTCTGTACCCTGTGAAAAATACCGTACGATGTCATTCTCATCAATAAAAGTGAGGTCGACCGGTAAATGATTGAGAATCGTTTCGAGCTGTTTAACTGACAAAATACCTGTGCTCATTCGGACAAATCCTTCTTGCAGCGGAGAAGACTCGAGTCCTGTATCTGTGCCAGGTTCTGCTGCTCTTTCGGGAATCCACACTTGATCCGGTGCAGTTAGACAATACCCGACTTCTTCGCTTTGCGCCGCAATTTGAAGCCATTCATCTTCCGTCAATTTGGTGAGAGCCATAGGTAATAAGATATGTTCCTCTTTATAGATCATTTCAGTGACTTCGGTTAGAACACGTTTTGCCAGGCCGACTAATGCTTCGGCATTACCATCAAAAGTAGTGAGTTTCTGTTTCAATTCTTTTATTCCCATTCGAATACCGTCATCTACTGCCCACATCACTTTCGTTGGTCCATAGATTCCGTATTTTTCGAGGAATGGAAACAGTAGATTTTCTTTCCGGCTGTAGTGTTTGTCTACATCATACAGGAGACTGAAATCCTCCAGTAGTTGAAGACGATTTGTTTCCCCTTGGTCCTTAAGAAAACGATCCAGATGCAGGGCAATTTTGAAATTGGCAAGTTGATCAATTTCCTTGTTCTCCATTTTAAAGGTATGCACAGGATGTCCGGGCTGCTCATCAGGTTTGTTAGGTCTGTGAATATCTTGGATGGACCCTTTGAATACCGCCGCATGCACACTGCAGAGTCTTTGTACTTCCGTTACTGGTATTCCTTCTTCCTGCATGAGAACTTGCTCGAGCTCCGAGATTTCATCAACAGATATTTCTCCAACCGCATGATTGAATCTTTCTTTGACTTCTTCCACGCTTTTCCCATGGTGCAGCTCTTTAATAATATCCTTGAGTATATTTATACGAGTAGTTCGATCAGCAGCAGAAACTCCATTTTCACGGTTATTAATTAACTCACTCATGTTTTCACCCCTACGATTTTTTATCTATATATAAAAGGTTTACTTCTTCTCATTTACATCTTTAAGTTACCATCCCCCTACTGCCCAGCTTGTGATTACAAACACAGATAAATTGGAATTTCATTGAACAAAGAAAAGTAACTGCCTTTCTGATAAAAATCTTGCCAAGTTCTAAGTTCTACTTCTATACCTTCACGTAACGTGAACGTTTATACTGATTTTATGAAGGGGTGAGGATATGGATCTGTTGCTGATTAAGGATATTTCAGAACGGCTTCAAATATCGGCAAGAACGATTCGTTATTATGAGGAAAAAGGTCTAATCACACCTGTAAAGCAGGAGAACAGCGGATATCGGATGTTTACAGAACAGGATGCAGCAAGACTTCAAACGATTGTTTCCTTGAGAGAGGTAGGAATGTCTTTAGAAGAGATCGGCCGTGTACTTGCTGAGATGGAGGCAGGGGACAGTGAGGATGTTCTTCATCATCTGGAACTGCAAAGAGCTGTACTGTTTTCTCAGATGGTAGAGATCAGGCACTCCATTGAAACGACCGACCGAATCATTGCAAAAGGGAAGGAGCAGGCGAAGCTGGAGTGGGATGATATCTATGAATGGACGGCCAGCCTGCGGTATGCGAAAAAGCTGCGGACGAACTGGCGGGACCACTGGAACTATGACTCCCATGCCGTACATCATGACGAACGGGTAGAGAGCACTCAGCAGAAATATGGGGCCTATCCAAGTTACCGTACTGCCTTACGAAGGGTGCTTGAAGCAGTTAATCCAATGAAAGGGGAAAAAGGGGTCGATCTCGGAACAGGAACAGGAAATTTAACTGCACTATTTATGGAGAACGGAACAGAGATGAAAGGGATGGATCAATCGATTGCCATGCTGAGAGAGGCAGAGCGCAAACATCCGGGGTATGAGGTGAGGCTCGGTAATTTTTTGGCGATTCCTTATGATGATTATCAATTTGATTTTGCGGTAATGAGCTATGCTCTTCATCATCTTACAGAAGATCAGAAACTGCTTGCGTTCCTTGAGATCAAGCGAATTCTGAAGCCCCACGGACGCATTGGTATCGTCGATTTTATGTTTGAGAACCGTCAGGCGAGAGAAGAGTATCTGCATATGCTCAGAGGAGAAGGGAGAGACGATGTCATCATAGACATTGAAAAATCCTATTATGCCGATCGTTCTCGGTTAACTGGCTTCTTAGAAGAACAGGGATACGTGACCAAGACGGAAGAAATCCAGAAAAGACTTCATTTTATCTACGCGGTCCCGGTAAGAGGATATTTATAAGTTTAGGTGTTGACCTTCACGCCGCGTGATCCTTTACGCTTCTTTGTATTACAAAGGAGGTCACGATGATGAGACTAAAGATCGAGAATGCTTGGCTTGTTACGATGGAAGGAGAAGACTCTCCTTATAAGGGAGATCTGCTTATTGAGCAAGATCGGATTATAAAACGGGGAGACTGCTCTGCAAATGAGGCAGATGAAGTGATTGATGGGACTGGATTTGCGGTGCTGCCGGGACTCATTAACACTCATCAGCATAGTCCAATGAGCTTACTGCGAGCTTATTCTGATGATCTGAAACTGATGGACTGGCTTGATCAGAAGATACTGCCCGCCGAAGCGAATATGACAGAAGAAGATATTCGGGCAGGTTCACGGCTGGCTATGGCAGAGATGATTAAATCGGGAACAACGACTTTTGCAGATATGTACATTCATATGAATGCGATTGCAGAAACAGTAGAGGAAGTGGGAATAAGGGCTTCCTTGACGAGAGGACTCGTATTTCATGAACCGGATGGTGGAGTAAGAATGGCAGAAGCGCTGGATCTGATCGATCGGTGGCATGGAAAAGCAGAAGGACGAATAACGACGATGTTCGGCCCGCATGCGCCTTACACCTGTCCGCCAGACGCTTTACGCCAGGTAATTAGACTTGCTGAGGAACGGGATATCCCCATTCATATTCATTTAGCGGAAACGGTGGAGGAAGTATCAACCATACGTCAGAAATATGGACAGACTCCTACGGAATATTTGCATGCCCTTGGGCTTTTTGATCAGTGTCATGTTCTGCTGGCTCATGGTGTGCATCTCAGCGAATCAGATATCCAGCTGCTCAAAGGGATGCAAGGCGGGGTGTCCCATAATCCGGTTAGTAATCTGAAGCTAGGCTGCGGGATCGCTCCTGTTCATAAACTGCAACAAGAAGGTGTTAATGTGGGACTCGGTACGGATGGAGCGGGCAGTGCAACAACACTTGATATGTTCGAAGAGATGAAGGCAGCCACATGGATGCAGAAATTGCAATATGGCGACCCCACGATTTTGCCTGCAAAAGAGGTGCTTAAGATGGCAACGATTCATGGTGCAAAGCTATTGCGGCTTGATCATGAGATTGGCACCTTATCTCCAGGTAAGAAAGCTGATCTTATCCTGATCAACCTGAATAAACCGCATCTGACACCGCTGCATCAGCTTGAGTCACTGCTGGCTTATGGCTTGAGCGGTGCAGACGTGGACACGACCATTGTGAATGGTAAGATACTGATGCGAAATCGGAAGTTACTAACGATAGATGAGAAGGTTCTTCTTCGGGATGTGCAGATCCGAGCTGAACGCATCGTCCAGAGCGTATAGCGGAGAATACTCTTTCTGTAATGTATATAAAAAACCGGTAAAGAAGAGGCCACCAAGGCCAAACTTTTCTTTACCGGTTCGTTTTATGTAACGATGATAACTTGCTGTTACCGCTGTGCTTTTTTTGAGGTGAGGTTGCTTCATTCCTGTTCTGTTTTCTCCAGTTGCGAATGTAATTCGTAAGACCATCCAAAATAAGTCCGATCGTAATCCAGGTAAATAGGTGAACTGCATAATGGATGTAGATATCCACTGGATCACCATAATTAAAATGAAGTTTCATATTTATAGGTCCCGTCAAAAAGAGACCGAGATGTTTGGTATCCCATTGTACATAGTCATCAACAATAATAAGAAGTGATAGAAAGGTGAGCCAGCATGTCCAGCGGGACAGAAGGGAGCGCAAGGTATTCATAAACTAATGCTTTTCTTGGGGTCATGACTTACACGGCGATCCCAGTCTACAGAATTAGCTAGATCGGTAAGTCTTGCGTGCGCCTCATCCTGATCAAATGTGCTGTACCAGCGAATATGAGCAGTATCGAGAATCCGGTAGTGCATACTGATCATATTTTGCTGCAGAATATAATCGCCCTCTCTTTCAATATCATTCCACCAGAGTTTGCCCCCAAGCGTCCTGCCCTTCGGTCTTTCCAGAATACTGTGTGCTGCCATTTCGATAATTTCCATCGGTTCTTCACCTAAAATAGATTGAATTGTTAGACTGTCAGGGTGCAAAGCTACGAGAGCAACAACAGCAGTCCAACTTGCTTTGGAACGACCTTTTTCAATTTGGACGAGTGTTTTTTTAGAGATGCCCAAGACTTCAGCCATTTGCTCTTGGGTATATCCCATTTCCGTACGTACCATTTTGATTTTACCGGATAAGAGCTGAATGAGCTGCTCTTTTGTCATTATGATTAAGCTCCTTCCCGCCTGTACCACTTCAGATGAGAGGTAACATTTGGTTTATTCTAATTAGTGTAATTTTACACTTTTAAAAATAAACGGTCAATGATTCGTTAAGACTCCTCCTTTTCATCCTTATCCTGGAAGGGTAATATATAATGGAAATCATTACATATTTATAATGGGAGGTTATCCAAAAGATGAAATACCGAAGATTAGGCGGAAGCGGCTTGCAAGTGAGTGAAATTAGCCTTGGGAGTTGGCTGACCTATGGTGGGTATGTCGAGCAGGAGAACGCAGTACGTTCCATTGAGACGGCTTACGATGCAGGTGTTAACTTCTTTGATACAGCTAATGTGTATGAACGTGGAGCAGCAGAGGAGCTTCTAGGCAAAACACTTCAGAATTATAAACGTGAGTCTTTCGTGCTGGCTACAAAAGTATTCGGTAAGATGGGCGATGGTCCGAATGACCAAGGTTTATCCCGTAAACATATAATGGAACAGTGCGATGCTTCTCTGAAGCGACTGGGCACAGATTATGTAGATATTTATTATTGCCATCGTTTTCATACGGGTACTCCTCTTCTGGAGACACTTCGTGCACTGGACGACCTCGTGCGTCAAGGGAAAGTGCTCTATGTTGGTGTAAGCCAGTGGACCGCAGCTCAGATGGAAGAAGCACTAGGAATTGCAGATCGTTACCTACTGGACCGAATCGTGGTTAACCAACCTATATATAATATGTTCGAACGTTATATTGAAGACGAGATTATTCCGCTTGGGGAGCAAAAAGGGATCGGACAAGTCGTATATTCTCCGCTTGCACAAGGCCTGCTGACAGGTAAATATAATGATGTCTCTCGCATACCAGAAGATAGTCGTGCGGCAAAGCTTGGATGGGATGATAAGAAAATAAGTCAGGAAAAACTTGAAAAGGTGCGTAAGCTTACCGGCATTGCGAGTGAACTGGATGTGAAGGTGGGACAACTTGCACTGGCTTGGATCTTAAGACAAAAGAATGTTTCCAGTGCTCTTGTGGGTGCAAGCAGGCCCGAACAGATACAAGAAAATATAGGAGCTTCAGGTATAGAGCTCAGCGAAGAAACACTAGATAAGATGGAGTCCATACTTTCGGAATAAGCATTAGCAAGAGAGCCAAGTGAAATCCAGTTGACGACTGGATTTACTTGGCTCCTTTTTATTTCCATACATAAAGAAACAAGTGAATGGTTAGAATCAACATAATACGTATTTTGGAAATGGA
The DNA here is from genome assembly GCF_965111595.1 of Paenibacillus sp. Marseille-Q7038. Taxonomy (NCBI): domain Bacteria; kingdom Bacillati; phylum Bacillota; class Bacilli; order Caryophanales; family Paenibacillaceae; genus Paenibacillus; species Paenibacillus sp. Marseille-Q7038. The sequence goes on from NZ_CBCOOM010000002.1 coordinate 727,753, forward strand.
GGAAAAAAGGGTGAAGCGCCATCACAAAAGTCAGTTCATAAAGAACCTGACTCAAAAGCCTGCTAAATCAGCAGATACTCCTCAAGCGGAGCAATCTGCCCTTCCCCTGTTTCAGATGTCTGATTCGATCCAGCAGATGATTGACGGAATACGTATTCAGAACGGAAATAGCAGCGATATTGTAGTAAGGGATCTTATGATTGGCGGAAATCCAGGAGTAAGGGTCGCCGTCATTTATATAGAATCTCTTGTTCAAGCAGATTTAGTTAATAACTTCATTATTCGTTCGTTACTGGATATTGAATGTAAGATCGATGACATGGTGGAAGAGGAGAATGGCTCTTCCCTGACTAGCGATAGATTCATTCAAAAAGTGTTTAGTTTGGGTTCTGTGAAATATTGTGAAGACTGGGATGACATGATAGACAAACTTCTGCTCGGAAGCACGCTCATTATGGTCGAAGGCAGCTCTAAGGTCATTCAGATTGTGACGACGGGCGGAGAGTTCAGGTCGATAACCGAATCACAGACAGAGTCCGTTGTGCGGGGGCCAAAAGAGGGTTTTGTAGAGTCTATGAATGTTAACGTGTCGCTTTTGCGCAGACGAATTCATAGTTCTGATTTGCGTGTGGATACAAGAACCGTGGGAAGTAAATCCCGAACGAATCTCGCTGTAATCTATATGAGCGGTATCGCAGAAAAAGAAATAGTAGAAGAGGTTCACAGGCGCCTTGATCAGATTAAAATAGATGCTGTTTTTGATTCCACTTCTATTGAAGAACTGATTCAAGATGAAACATTCACGATCTTTCCAACCGTATATGCCACAGAGCGTCCCGATACCTCAGCGGTAAGATTGATGGAAGGAAGGGTCATTATCATTGTGGACGGCAGTCCTTTTGTGCTCATTGTTCCTACCATGTTTGCCCACTTTTTTCACAGTGCCGCTGATTATTCAGACCGGTTTGATATCGCGATTTTTCTACGTTTGCTTCGCTACGTCAGTTTCTTGGTGCTGCTTCTTGGACCTTCTCTATACATAGCGATGACAACCTATCATTATCAGTTGATCCCGAGTGCGCTGCTGTATAACCTCGTTTCTCAGCGGGAGAGTGTCCCATTTCCCGCTGTTGTGGAAGCCATCATTCTGGAACTGATCTTTGAACTTTTACGGGAAGCAGGGGTCCGAATGCCGCGAGTGGTTGGACAAGCTGCCAATATTGTCGGTGGACTTGTACTTGGACAGGCCGCTGTCCAAGCTGGGATCGTAAGTCCTTTGCTCACGATTGTCATTGCCATTTCAGGTACAGCAAGTTTTGCCATTCCTACCTACTCGATGGCGATTGCGGGGCGGTTAATTCGCTTTGGATTTATTTTGCTCGCTGCTGCCTTTGGTCTATATGGAATCGTACTCGGTCTTATCGCTCTTTTGGCTCATATGAACAGCTTGCGTTCCTTTGGTATTCCTTATATGACACCGTTCAGCCCTTTTGTGCTGGATCAACACAGAGATACCATTCTACGTTTCCCTTTTTCATTAATGAAACATCACCCTAGGGCGGTTAGCAATGAGTATAATACGGTGTCCCACGTAGATGAGGAGAATAAACAAGAGGTCCAGAATGAGCAGAATAAGAAAGGGTCATAAAGAGATGAAACATAAAATTAGTAAAGTACTCCTTCTTGTATTTCTGACGTCTATGCTTTCTGGCTGCTGGGATGCAATAGAACTCAATGAACGTCTCATCATTACGGGTCTGGCTTTTGACCAAGGAGAAGAGCCTGGCATTTACCAAATCTCTTTTCAGGGGGCGGTTTCATCGGAGATTTCAGGAGGGGGAGGGCAAGGGGCTACACCGGTGTTCGTTTTTTCAGGAGAGGGTAGAACTTTACAGGAAGTACTAAGTAAAATGTCCCAAGGTATACCCAAAGTTATATCGCTTTCCCATGTATCCGCACTCGTGATTAGCGATACTTTGGCTGAGCAAGTAGGGATTGGAGAGTTCATCGATTTTGTGGAGCGAGATGCGAAAACTCGTATAACGATGCAAGTGCTGATCGCCAAAGATACTTTAGCGAAAGACATTTTAAGTGTAACAAGTCCTATTTCTTCACTTACAGCTAATAACTTGGTACAGAAAGTGAATTTTACGAATCGTGATTATTCACATAATTACCCTAACCGAATTGATGATGTGATCCGGGGCATGGTTGTTCCAGGAGGAGGTCCAACCATTAGCGGAGCTGTTATTAGAGCGAATAAAGCGGCGGAGAATGAGATGGAAAATGGGAATACGTCGGAAAGCGAAAGTTCGAAGGAAAACGTGAGTACGGTCATCGTTCCCACCTTTGTTTCCATCGATGGCATGGCCTTATTTAAAGGAGATAAGCTTGTAGGATGGACGGAAGGAGATGAAGGTCTTGGACTTTCCATGATCCGTAACAAAGCGAAGGGTTCGGCTATCAATATAACTTGTCCTGAAGATGCAAAAGGGTCTATAGCCATAAACCTGAACTTCTCCAAAAGCGAGGTAAAAGGGAAGATTGAAGATGGCAGGCCCACCTTTTCTATTGATGTAAAGCAGAAAGGAGCAATTAGTGAGGCAAACTGCCCGGTGATACTGAATTCGGGAGATGTCATTCAAACCTACGAGAAGAAATGGAACGAGAAGACGAAGGAGATTATACTTTCTACGATTGAGAAGGCTCAAAAGTCAGGTACGGATGTACTTGAGTTTGGTCGTGTCCTAGAGAAAGACCGTTCTGCGCAGTATAAGGAATGGAAAGAAGCGGGAGATTGGGGTGAATTCTTCTCACGAAGTAAAGTTGAAGTGAACGTTCAATCCATCATTATTCATACCCAGACGAGAACGAACCCTTACAGTACGGGAGGAGAAGATTAGAGTGAATAAAAATCAGATTAGTTCCGGTCAGATGTTATCACTCATGGTAATGTTTCAGATTGGAACGGCCATTGTGATTAACCTGGGGTATACATCGGGTAAGGATACATGGATAACGGTCTTAGTATGTATGGTACTCGGGGCCGGACTATTCTGGATTTACTCCTGCCTTTCGAAACAATTTCCTGAGATGCCGCTTACAGCGTATAGTCGTATACTACTCGGTAAGGTTATTGGAAATATCGTAGGTATGTTGTACATTACGTATTTTATTTATATTGGATGTCGGAATCTGCGTGATGGGGCAAACTTAATTAACATTAGTACATTGAATACAACGCCTTTGGTCATCACAACGACATTGATGCTGTTATGCATCTCCTATGTTGTCTATTTAGGCTTTGAGGTGCTGGCAAGAACAGCTGTCCTTCTGCTTATTTTTTTGTTGTTTGTAGGATTGCTGAGTAATATTTTGCTCATATCTTCAAATGCAGTACAATTGGATCTCATTTTGCCACTTTTTGAAGACGGGATTAAACCGGTGCTGAATGGAATTTTTACTGAAAATTTAATTGTCCCTTTTGGGGAAATGGTTTGTTTTTTGATGCTGATTCCTTATATGCGGCGTCCCGAAAAAGGAGGGTATATAGGAGTTATCTCCATTATTATTGGGGGACTCATCCTGAGCCAAACAATGCTTCTGAATGTTGCTAGCCTGGGCCTTAACATCGCCAAAAGGTCTGCATTCCCTCTCTTGTCGACCATCAGTTTGGTCGAGATCTCGGAGTTTGTACAGCGGGTAGATATTCTCGTGGTTATGAGTCTAATTATTGGAGATTTTTTTCGAATCTCCTTATATTTTAGCGCTGCGCTGATCGGTGCATCTGATATTTTTAATGTCTCTTATCGGAAGTTGATTTTACCCATCGCCTTCATCATGTTGGTATGGACGACGGGAATGGCTAGAAATTTTATTTATCACTTAGAATACGGTGGACTGGCACTACATTATGTCCATCCTTTATTTGTGTTTTTCTTTCCCTTTCTCCTTCTGGGGGCCGCTTGGATTTATAAGCGAAGAAAAAGGAGGGCCCGGGTTTAGCGGTTTTTTAAGTAACATAAAAAGGTTCAATAACGCTTTCCCTATTGGTTTGTGAAAAAAGTAGAGCAATACGATGCACCCAAAAAGCTTGAGGATGTACTTTTCGGAAGTTCGAAGAACATAGTTGTTAATATTGAATCCAGAATCAGCAAAGCCTCTGCCGAATAAAATATCGGTAGTCCAGTCAAATATAATGACAGTGATTCCGATCATAATAAAGGCAAAAATAGCTCTTATCAATGTAATCACGCTCCTATCCTCGTATCTTCTGTGATCGGTACACCGTTTATACAGGGATTGACTGGTTATGAATTAAGATTTATACTTAATCTAAAAATAAATACTAATGATGCGGAATCATTTTATAAATAGAAGGAGATCTGATGATCTTATGCCTAGAACATTAAATTTAACAACGCAGCGTCAAGCGGTTTATGATGTAGTCAAAAATGCTCACAACCATCCAACAGCAGCAGAAGTGATGACGATGCTTGCTCAACAAGGATATAATTTAGCTTATGGTACGGTGTATAATTCATTACGTTATCTAGTAGAGAAAGAATTGATCGTTGAACTTAAACTCGGTGAGACAGCAAGCAGATATGACGCGAGAACCGATGATCATCAACACATCATTTGTGAAGTCTGCGGTAAGGTAGATGAGGTAATGACCGAAGTGCCGGGACCATGGACGGAATCCGTTGCAAAAGAAACACAATATGAGATTGGCCATGTACATGTAGTTTTTGGGGGTGTATGTCCGGAATGCCAAAGCAAGCGGAAGAATTAGTGAATAAAAATCAATATCCTTATGCGTCTGTTCGTATTTCACAGGATAAGTCTTCACAATTGCTAAATAAACCAGAAGAAGATGCGGTTCCTTTTTGTGCGGTAACAAAACGAGTTCTATTAATCAGTCCTGCTCTGAATCAAGTTCATGATCTGGTTAAGGTTCTAACGGATCGCTGCTTTGATGTCATGATGTTTCATAGGCTTGAGCCTGAATTGTATAACAACATTCCGCATGATCTACTGATTTATGATGTGACTTCTTATGATGATCAAGATGCGCTTGAACTTCAGATGAAGCTAAAGGAATCGACTTCTTCACAGAACCTGTTCCTTGTAAGTGAGAAATTTATTCGCGGTGCAGCACCGGAGATGCTTCAGGAAGAGTTGCTGGTTTGGCCGGGAAGACCTCATGAAGCTTTGTATCATGTGCAGCGTATTATCAGCCGTGCCGTACCAAGACAAGAACAAACAGTTCAAACAACCAGCAATGATTCCCTAATCTTTAAGGATTTAAAAGTGGATTTGGAGCGTATGTTGGTCCTTAAACAGGATGAACAAGTTCATCTTACCAAGACGGAATATGATCTTCTTCTTATTCTCATGAATGCGAAAGGCTCAGTTATATCACGTGAAGAGATGCTCAGCCGAGTATGGGAAACAGATTTTACCGGAGGCAGCAATGTGGTAGATGTTCATATCAAAAGCCTCCGTAAAAAGCTGGGAGATCAGGCTTCTGACCCTAAATATATAATTACAGTCCGCGGTGTAGGTTATCGTTTGGCTGACTAAAATAAAGCCCCTAAATGTGCAAACATTTAGGGGCTTTCGTTTTGTTCATAAAGAGTTTCATTTCTTCATAATATGTAAGAGTGATTTCATTTTCTAATCACAAATCATTCATAGTATATTCATGAAAAAAAGGGGAGGCCCATGCTACAATTAATACATGAATTTAGATTAAATCTAACTACACATATAAATATAAATGAATGGAAAGGGTGACCCCTATATGACAGAACGTTTAACTACCAATCAAGGCACACCTGTAGGTGATAATCAAAACTCGAGAACTGCAGGAAGAAGAGGTCCAACCTTACTCGAAGATTATCATTTGATTGAAAAGATCGCTCACTTTGACCGTGAACGGATTCCAGAGCGCGTTGTTCATGCACGTGGATCAGGAGCACATGGTGTTTTTAAAGTAGAAAAATCAATGTCTAAGTATACAAAAGCTGCTTTTCTACAGAAAGAAGGAACAGAGACACCCGTATTCGTACGTTTCTCTACCGTAATTCATGGACAGGGATCTCCAGAAACAGCTCGTGATCCTCGCGGCTTTGCGGTTAAATTCTATACAGAAGAAGGAAACTATGATCTGGTCGGCAATCACTTGCCTGTATTCTTTATTCGTGATGCGATTAAATTCCCAGACATGGTCCACTCCTTAAAGCCATCACCTAAAACCAATATTCAAGATCCAGCTAGATATTGGGATTTCATGACACTAACACCCGAGTCTACTCACATGATGACCTGGTTGTTATCCGATTACGGTACGCCAGCTAACTACCGCCAGATGGATGGATTCAGTGTTCATGCTTATAAATGGATCAATGATCAAGATGAAGTGGTATACATTAAATATAAATGGGAAACACAACAAGGCGTTCGTAATTTCAGTTCAGAAGAGTCATCAGAGACGCAAGGAAAAGACTTTAACCATGCTACTCGTGATCTCTATGATGCAATTGAACGCGGTGATTATCCGGAGTGGGTTCTTAAAGTACAAATTATGAATCCGGAAGATATTGATGCACTTACGTTTGATCCGCTTGATCCAACTAAGATTTGGCCAGAAGATAAGTATCCGTTCGAGACGGTTGGACGTATGACACTTAACCGTAACCCAGAGAATTTCTTCGCGGAAACGGAACAGGTTGCTTTCTCACCAAGTGTGCTTGTACCGGGAATTGAAGCTTCCGAAGATAAGTTGCTCCAAGGTCGTTTGTTCTCTTATCCGGATACGCAGCGTCACCGTCTGGGAGCGAACTACACACAGATTCCGATTAACTGCCCTTATGCAAAAGTGAACAACTATCAGCGCGATGGTCTTATGCAGATGAACCAGAATCCTTCGGAATATAATTATGAGCCAAATAGCTCTTCTAACAGCCCGAAGGAAGATCCGAAATATCGTGATTCTAAAGTAGCAATCAGCGGGCATATTACCCGTGAACCAATTGAAAAAACAGAAGATGATTTCAAACAAGCAGGAGATACGTACCGAAACTTCACAGAACAGGAAAAAGTAAACTTCCACAGAAATCTTATCGAAGATTTGAAACAGACACCGGAGCAAACGCAGCTTCGCGCGATCTGCAACTTCATTCGAGCAGATCATAGATTAGGTATGATTCTAGCAGAAGGTCTTGGAGTAGATATTCGTGAGTTTATGCCACCTACCAACTAATTAATTTCTGAATTTCATAAAAAACCGAGCTGGCAGAATTCTTCTGTATGCTCGGTTTTTCTCTTATGAAAATATGGATGCGGATGGAATCATATGTTGACAAAGGAAAGAGAGACAATACAATGGGTAGTGTGGAGGGGTGCTGATGAGGATTAGTCACTTTAAGGTGGGAGAGCAAGGTCTTAACCGTTTTTTTGGTCCTCTGGAGGCAAAAATTATGGACGTCCTCTGGAATGAGGAAGAGGTAAGCATTAAAGAAGTTCAGATGAAACTAGAAGAAGATAAAGCCTTGAGTTTCAATACGGTTATGACCGTGATGAACAGGCTTGTTGACAAAGGGATACTCGTGAAAACACTTCAAGGCAGGACCTCAAAGTATCGCCCGGTACAATCAAGGGAGGTGTTTATGGATACGCAGTCTAAAGAGCTGACTCATGAGCTGATGGACCAGTTTGGTTCCATTGCGGTTACCCATATGCTCGATGCGGTGGAAGTTGCTGATCCCGAGTTAATTAAACAACTTGAGCTCCGAATTAAGCAGTGGAAGAAGGATTTACCATGAAGTGGGCGCTGCGTTCCAGGATGTTATTTGGCTGCGGAATCCTGATCTGCGGGGCTGTTTATATGCAAATGGGATTGTATTTAGTTCATATGATCTGGGGCTTTCAAACGACATTCAATCTATTTACATGGTGTACTCACTGGATGAGAGAGTTTGGGTTGTTGTCTGTTATTTACTTACTAAACGTATTCGTTGCAGGAACATTTCTACTGATTTTTTACTATATATGTACCCAGCTGATTGGCGGGGCTCGTGCTTTACAATACATATACAAATTAACGGATGTTAACCTTACAACTCATTATGTGAAACGTTATCCAAATCTCACACTTCATAAGTATCTGGTGGTCATCCGTACCCATGAACCGATCGCCCTTGCTTGCGGATTGTTCCGCCGGCGAATTGTCCTCTCATCAGGACTGATTCAGCTGTTAGATGAGCAAGAAATAGAAGCAGTGCTCTATCATGAACACTATCATCTGCGGCAGTATGACCCGCTTAAGACGTTTCTACTTTCACTCGGTGTGTCTACCATTGGTTATATACCTATATTAAAATCGATACTATTCAATTACAAAATGATTCGTGAGATGATGGCAGATCAAGATGCTATCACCAAAGCAGGGACACCTGTCGGCTTAGGCGGAGCCCTTCTTAAGCTTGTGGGTATATCGGTCAATTCTGGCTTTCAAGGCGGTATGGTTTCTTCTTTTGCTGCCGAGAGTACAGTAAATGACCGAATTGCTTCGATTTTGGAACCGGATAAGGAGCTGCCTTTACGAATATCTGGTTGGAGCTTGCTATGCTCAGTCTTCATTCTGATTGCATTATTTGTTGTATTTAACGTAGTTCCTCATTGATAGATAAATGAATAAAGGAAATAAAAAGAAACACATTATTAATCCGCAGGAGGAATGGGAAAATGTATAGCAATCGAAATCAAAGCCAAACTCGAAACATGGAACTTGGACTTCTAATTACTAGATTAGTACTTGGTATCATTTTTTTAATCCATGGCATTACCAAGTTCCAAGGCATGGAAGATACACAAAGCTATTTTGTTAGTTTGGGACTGCCAGGCTCGATGGCGACCATTGTAGGTTTGGTAGAGTTCTTTGGCGGAGTGTTTTTAATTATTGGTTTGTTTACACGAATCGTTAGTCTTCTATTTGTTGCTGTTCTATTCGTAGCTATCTTTACTGCAAAGGCAGAGAGTGGGTTTATTGGCGGCTATGAGCTCGATGTTGCACTGATTGGAATGGGAATCACACTTGCTGTAGCAGGCAGCAGGTATGTGGCAGTAGATCGTTTATTCCGAAGAAATCGCAGATAACATACGATTCATCTATACGTAGGACAACATAAGCATAGAGGGGGATTCATAAGAAATGGCACAAAATTTACTTGGAAAAAAAGTTGCACTCGCTGGACCCCGAAAGTCTGAAGAGATGTCCATGATCGTGAAAAAATTAGGCGGTACTCCGCTGCTGCGACCTGCACAAGGAACCGTTTTTGTGGATGATGAACATTTGAAAAGCAGTATAGAAGCTTGGGTGAAGAATCCACCGGATTGGACGATCCTTACGACAGGGATGGGGCTTGATGCCATCTTTCAGGCAGCCGAGCAACTTGAACTTGATGAAGAGCTACTGAAGGCTCTGAAGCAGTCACATATTGCTGCACGTGGTTATAAGACAGTGAATGCACTTCGTAAGCGGAATTTGATACCTGCCGTTAGAGATGATGATGGGAGTACATCGGGACTGATTCGAGAGCTTATGAATTATGATCTTCAGGAAAAACGTATCCTCGTTCAGCTTCATGGAGAGTCAGCTCCGCGCCTTATGGCATGGTTGAAAGAGAGAGGAACATCGGAGATCAGGGAAGTATTGCCTTATCGCCATGTGCCCCCTCAAGAGATGGATCTCGAAGAACTGCTCGAAGACATTCTTCAGCGAAGAATTGATGCGGTTACTTTTACGAGTGCTCCGCAGATTCGCTTTCTTACAGCTTATGCAGAAATGCATGGGAAGCTATCAGACATGAAACAGCGTTTTGAAGACGATGTGGTTGCTGCAGCGGTTGGTAGAGTAACTGCACAAGCCATGGTGGAGGAAGGGGTTACCCCTAAGGTGATTCCTGAGGAAGAGCGTATGGGAAGTATGATCGTTTCATTAGGTAAGTATTTTGCTGAGAAAGAGCGAGTATAAGAAGGCCCATCTTGTTACAACCTATAGGGCAAGAACACCTGACCAGGAGAGGTGAGGTGTTTTTGCGTTATTTAGCTAGAAGATGCATTCCTAAGCGTGTCGTTACTCGAATTTGTGTTTAGATAGGTAGGAGACTTATTATTTATAGTGTACATATTTCGACACTTACAGGAGTTCCTGAAAGTGGACTGATGAATTAGGAGGTGCAACAACCATTGGGGTTTGATATTTTAGTCATTCTTATCTTACTTGTAGTTAATGCTTTCTTTGCAGCTTCTGAGATGGCACTGATCTCCATTAATGACAACCGAATTCGCATTTTATCGCTCGAAGGAAATAAACGTGCACAGAAGCTGGAGAAGTTACTGGAGGAACCAACTGGCTTTCTATCCACGATTCAGATCGGAATCACACTTGCCGGATTTTTGAACAGTGCATTTGCAGCAGATAAATTTGCGTCCCTGCTTGTGGATTATGTGGTTTCGCTTGGTGTTGATATTTCACCGTCTGTGCTTTCTTCTGTATCGGTCATTGTTATTACCTTGATTCTTTCCTACTTTACGCTGGTATTCGGTGAGCTTGTTCCGAAACGGATTGCAATGAAAAAGGCAGAGGCGATTGCACTCGCGGTATCGACTCCGCTCAGTGTGTTGTCTAAGGTCGTCAATCCTTTTGTAAAACTGCTTACGGTATCAACAAACCTAACCGTCCGTTTATTTGGTATTGATCCCAATGCGGAAGATGAGGAAGCTTCTGAAGAAGAGATTCGGATGCTTGTAGATACAGGGCTTGAGAGAGGAACTATTCAGCAAAGCGAAAAGATGATCATCCACAACATATTTGATTTCGATAATAAAGATGTATCGGATATGATGACTCATCGTACGGATATGGTCGCGATTTCTGCGGACACTCCGCTAGAAGATGTGCTGGAAATTGTACAGTCCGAGCAGTATACCCGGTTCCCTGTATTTGAAGAACGTGTCGATAATATCATTGGAATCCTGCATGTCAAAGACTTGATTGTTCAATTTAGAAAAGATACTACAATGCCGAAAAGTATTATGGATATGATCCGTCCTGCTTATTTTGTATCTGAGTCAAAAAAAGGGGACGACCTTCTCGAAGAACTTCAGCAGAACCGGGTACATATGGCCATTGTGGTCGATGAATACGGAGGTACTGCAGGTATTATTACGATTGAAGATTTAATCGAAGAGATTGTAGGCTCTATTTATGATGAATATGATGAAGAAGAGTCGATCTTTGAACAAGTGGATGAAGACACCTACATTTTTACAGGGATTGCCCATTTGGATGAAGTAAGCCAGATTACAAAAGCAAGTTTGCCGGAAGAAGAGTACGATACGCTTAGTGGATTTGTAGTGGGTACCATCAGTCGTATTCCCACAAAACAAGAACGCCCTGAATTTGAATTCCGAGGCTTCCGTTATAAAGTGTTAGAAGTTGGAAAACAGCGTATTCGCCGGGTTCAAATGACAAGGCTGCCCGAAGAAGAAAAATCACTCCATCAAGATGGTGAGGAATTGCCTCCTGAAGAGTAAAGTTATTATAAAACAAATCGCAGAGATTTTTTTCTGTGGTTTGTTTGTTTTTATACGGAATTATATGACGAATATGGTAAACTCACAGAATGAATAAAGGGTATTTTCGAATAGCGCCGAATTCAAAAGTAGTGGTAAATACAAAGCTTTTTGTCTGTTATGTAACTTATGGATTTAGAAGAACGATTGCGGCTATACTAGGCAAATCAACAGACCATGAAGTTAATTCGTTTCTAATTTTACCTCTTTAGGGCGGTAAGGATAGATATGATCATATAAGCGAGTAAAGGGTTTACGAACTTTCTTGCTTTGCGTAAGCAAATGAAACGAAAATGAATCAGACAAAAGCAGAGCAAAGGAGAAATGGTTAATGAGTCGAAAAAAAGTATTACTATTGGGAGATTACACACACCCCATGTATCACCCCTTGCAAGGTGTTGACGCGGAAGTCAGCCGAATTTTGCAAGATGAGATGACTGTACAGTGCAGTGAAAATCGAAATTTGATGTTAATGGAAAACTTGGCTGGTTATGATCTGCTTATTTCTTATCTTGATGATTGGAAAGGAGCGATTGCTCCGCAGCAAGCTGCAGGATTACTTAGTTACGTCAGCGGAGGAGGTGCTCTCCTAGTGCTTCATAACGGTATTTCTATGCATAATCGTTACGAAATAGCTCAATTACTAGGCGGCAGATTCACGGGTCATCCTGCTCCGCGTGAACTCAGGTTCCAAGTCACAGATCCACTTCATCCCATTGTGTCGGGGATAGATAATTTTTCAATGGAAGAAGAGCCTTATGAGATTGAATTTGATAACTTCGCCGATATCACGGTTCTTCTTGAGTACATGAATGAAGATGGAAAGTCATGGCCTGCAGCTTGGGCTCATAACTATGGTATGGGGCGTGTCGTTTATCTGATGCCAGGACATTCAGTTCCATCTTTCAATAACGAATCATTCAGACGACTCCTCTTACAATCCGCAATGTGGGCTACACGTACGAAGCCAAAACGTAATTAGAGATCAGACGTACTTTCGCTTGATTGGGTAATATAGGTATATACTAGTATAGAATCAGATTTTTTCAGAAGGAGGACGAAAGGCATGAGCGATTTGTTTAAAAAGGCGGTTTCTCTAGGATTGGGACTTACTCTCGTTAGTAAAGAGAAAGTGGAGAGTGTTGTAGGCGACCTCGTCAAACGCGGTGAACTGGCACCATCCGAATCCAAGGCACTCGTTGATAAGCTTATGGAACGTGGAAATGAAGAACAAACAGGCTTTAAGAAAATGATTGAAGGTCAAGTGGAGAAAGTGCTGATTGACCTGGGTGTACCTACCAAAACAGATGTAAACCGACTAAACATGCGAATCGAGGAACTGGAACAGAAACTGTCTGCACTGGAAACAAGTCAGCCTGCGAAACATCCAGAAACACCGATTCTGACGTCAACGCCTGAAATAGAGCAGCCTCCTAAAGGAAACGAGATTGAATAAATGGTAGTGCATATTAAAAATGCCGGACGATATAGAGAAATTGCCATGGCGCTGATGCGTCATGGCTTCGGCTATATTGTGGAAGAAATCAGCTTTTTTCAGGTGTTATCTTTACCAAGAAGGTGGATTACCCATGAGACAGGTCCGGAAGCGAAGACCCTTGGTGAGCGGATAAGACACGTCTTGGAGGATCTTGGGCCTACTTTTGTTAAATTAGGACAACTTGCAAGTACCAGGTCTGACCTGCTGCCTCCCGGGATTATATCGGAACTGACCAAACTTCAAGATCAGGTTCCTCCTTTTTCGCCCGAGATTGCAAGAGGAATACTGGAACAAGAGCTGAACAGTCCCCTTGAAGAACTTCTCATTGAATTCGATGATACCCCCCTTGCAGCTGCGAGTATCGGTCAGGTACATATCGGCAGACTGCGAAGCGGGGAACAAGTGGCGATCAAGATTCAAAGGCCTGGTATATCGCCTGTAATTCAGCGTGACCTGAATATTCTCAAAGATTTTGTTGCCCTTGCCGAGCGCAGATGGGAATGGGTAACCAGATATCAACTGCGGGAGATGGTAAATGAGTTCGCTGTTTCTTTACTTGCAGAGCTGGATTACAGCTATGAAGGAAGGAATACTGAAAAGGTCGGACTGCAGTTTGCAGAGAATCCAGAGGTTCATGTTCCTGTTATTTATTGGGACTACACGACTGCAAGGGTACTGACGATGGAGTATATGGACGGGATCATGCTGAACCAGCGGGATGTACTCATCGCGAAAGGGTATGATCTAAAAAATATAGCGCAGCGGTTAGTAGATTCCATGCTGCATCAAATTTTTATGGAAGGCTTCTTCCATGCAGACCCCCATCCGGGCAATCTAATGGTCATGAAGAACGGAACACTGGCTTACCTTGATTTTGGAATGGTTGGACGTCTGAATGAGGAATTAAAAGAACAGCTATCTTCGCTGATCATCTCGCTGATGCGAAAAAATACAGAAGGAATGGTGCGTGCTATTCAGCGGCTCGGTATGATTCCGGACGGGACGAAGATGGCTTCCCTTCGCAGAGACCTCGACCGAATTCGGGATGATTATTACGATCTCCCCTTTTCGAGCATCAGTATTGGGCAAGCGCTGAATGACTTATTTGGCGTAGCGCAAAGACACCAAGTAACCATGCCTTCCGATGTCATCTTACTAGGTAAAGCACTGGTGACTCTCGAAGGGGTTATTGAAAATCTAGATCCTACCATTAGTATTATTGATATGGCAGAGCCTTTTGGCCGGAAGCTGATGCGTGAAAAGTTCAGTTCAAGACGGATCAAGGGAAAAGTGCTGGGCGGTATGACAGAGCTGTTTGAGACGTTGATCGACTTGCCGGGACAAGCACGACTGCTGTCTTCCATTATCAGTAAAGGGAAACTGAAGGTCGAAATCAGCATTCCCGAAATAGAACAATTTGAACATAAGCTAGACCAAATCACCAATAAACTATCACTCAGCATCGTATTGCTTTCTTTTAGTATTCTCATGGTAGGTTTGTTTATCGGAGCTTCTAAGATGGAGCAGGTCTGGCATGTACCACTGCTCGAAATAGGCATGAGTATTGCTGCTTTAATGGTATTATGGCTTATTATTTCTATTATTCGATCAAGAAAACAATAAATCAGATGAAGACAAAGCTCTCTTCCCTAGTTCAGGGCGGGGAGCTTTGTAGTTAAGGGGAATCCATGTATAATCAGGAACAAGAAACGAATTCATAGAGAATCGGAGTTTGGTAATGATTAATGTAAAGGGGGTAAGTCCTAATGAACGTAAGCGAAATGGTACATAAACAGAAACTTTACTATAGAACGGGCGCAACCCGGCGTTATGAAGCAAGGATACAACAGCTTGATTTACTGAAAGAGGCTATTCGGCGCAGAGAATCTGAAATCTTGGAAGCACTGAAGATTGATCTTAGCAAAGGCGAACAAGAAGCATATATGACCGAGATCGGTATTTTGTTTGAGGAAATCTCATTCGTATCTAAACGTTTGAAGCGGTGGATGAAGCCTCGAAAAGTAAAGACGGCAAAAACCCATATTGGCAGTAAGGGATACATTGTCCCTGAACCTTATGGCAGTGTACTGATTATTGCACCTTGGAACTATCCATTTCAGCTTGCGATCTCTCCCCTGATCGGAGCAATTGCAGCCGGGAATACGGCTGTCATTAAACCTTCGGAGCTGACACCGCATGTATCGGCTGTCATCACTTCGATGATCGGTGAAGTATTTGATCCTGCTTTTGTAACAGCTGTAGAGGGCGGTGTAGAGGCAAGCGAGATGCTGCTAGCTGAACCTTTTGATAAAATATTTTTCACAGGCAGTGTAGCCGTTGGTAAGGTGGTCATGAAAGCTGCTTCCGAGCGTCTGATTCCCGTGACGCTGGAGCTGGGCGGGAAAAGTCCTTGTATCGTTCACCATGATGCCAATATGAAGCTTGCTGCAAAGCGGATTGCTTTTGGTAAACTGACAAACAGCGGGCAAACTTGTATCGCTCCTGATTATTTACTGGTTCATGAGAGTGTAAGAGACGCATTTGTCACGGAATATGAAAAGGCGATCAAACAATTCTACGGTAAGGAACCGCTATTGAGTGATTATTATGGGAGAATCGTTACCCCTAGACATTTTGAGCGATTGGAATCCTTCCTTACGAATGGCTCTGTTGTTCTTGGCGGGGAGGCAGATCCTGAATCGCTGAAAATAGCACCAACCTTGCTTGATGAAGTGTCTTGGGAAAGTCCTGTTATGCAGGAAGAAATATTTGGCCCAATTTTACCAATGATGACCTATAAGCACCTGGATGAAGTCGTAGATATGGTAAATGCTAGGCCAAAACCGCTCGCTTTGTATCTCTTTACGGTCAATCAGTCCGTTCAAGACCGAATTGTTGAACAAATACCTTTTGGTGGAGGGTCTATTAATGATACACTTATGCATATAGCTACACCGTATCTGCCATTTGGCGGCGTAGGGGAAAGCGGCATGGGCAATTATCACGGAGAGTACAGCTTCACTGCATTCTCACATATGAAAAGTGTACTGAAGCAAACCAATGCTTTTGATATTAAATTTCGTTATCCTTCCAAGAGCGGGTCTGTTATGATGCGCCGGTTCATGAAGTAGAATAATTGCTAGTCATGTTGCTTAAGGTAGACGAATATAAAATAGCTGGAAATAAAACCATGAGGTGAAAAATTTGGTAGGTTTTGATAAGTTGGGCGTTCTGCCCGAATGGAATGAAGCACTGCGTTTGCAGGGAATTGCGGTACCGACACCGGTACAAGAAAAATCGATTCCGATCTTGCTCCAAGGATCGGATATTATTGCGGAAGCACAGACAGGAACAGGGAAGACCTTCGCCTTTATGCTGCCGATCTTGCAGCGTCTTAATGCGGAAGATCGTTCTCCGCAAGCACTGATTGTAGCTCCTACAAGAGAACTAGCTCTACAAATTACAACAGAAGCGAAGAAGCTGACGGAATCAAGAGAAGATATCCGGGTTCTCGCTGTTTACGGTGGACAAGATGTTGAGAAACAATTGCACAAACTTAAAGGTGGAGCACAGATCATCATTGGTACGCCGGGAAGACTGCTGGATCATTTAGGCCGTGGAACCCTTGTGCTTGATAAAGTGAAAATGCTGGTTCTGGATGAAGCAGATCAGATGCTGCATATGGGATTCCTAAATGATGTGGAAATGCTCATGAAGGCTCTTCCTTACAAGCGTCAAACGATGCTCTTCTCAGCAACGATGCCTTCTGGTATTCGTAATCTGGCTCGTGCTTACATGAAAGAACCTGTTGATGTGAAGGTACAGTCAAGTAATATAATTCCTGTAAAACAAATTCGTCAGTTAGTAGTAGAAGTAACGGACCGTACGAAACAAGAAGCACTGATCGGGGCAATTGAGCAATACCGTCCATACCTCGGCATTATTTTCTGTCGTACGAAACGTCGTGCATCGGTTCTTAATGAAGCTTTGCAAGATCTTGGATATGCGAGTGGCGAGCTTCATGGAGACCTCTCTCAAGCGAAGCGCGAGACAGTAATGAAAGCATTCCGCAATGCGAAGCTGCAACTTCTTGTGGCTACTGATGTAGCAGCCCGAGGTCTTGATGTGGAAGGCGTAACGCATGTATTCAATTACGATATTCCTCATGATGCGGAAAGCTATATTCACCGAATCGGAAGAACGGGCCGTGCAGGCGGCAAAGGGCTGGCAATTACATTTGCTGCTCAGAAAGACAAGCCGGAGATTGCACGCATTGAAGAAGGAACAGAGCAGCGTCTTGACCGCGCCGTATGGCAAAGCGGTGTTGCTGGTGAGCCGGGAACGATCGAGAAGCTTGCTCTTGGTACAAGCTCATGGGGCAGCGGTGGAGAAACACGCAGAGTTCGTCCTGATGCGAAACGAGAAGCTAGCCGTGCCGGCAGCGGAAGAAGCGGCGGTCGCAGTGGATCACGCAAGAGTGAAGATTCATCTGGTAATGGCCGAGGCAGAAGCCGCGGACAGCAAGGTGCCTTCTATGATCTAGAGCGCGGGGGCAGCAAGCGAAGCAGCGAACCTGTACGTCAAGATTCGGACAAACCACGCAGTAATGGACGCTCTGGAGGAAGTACGGGACCGAAAAGAACGGAAAGTGTTCGCTCTGGAGGCAGTGCTGGCCCGAAGAGAGCGGAAAGTGATCGCCCATGGCGTTCTGCTTCAGAAGGAGCAGCTGGCGCTGGCGGTAGATCACGTTCAAGCAGCGGCGGCTATGGCAGTGGAAGAAGCTCACAAAGCAGCAGTCGCAGCGGTTCATCATCTCAAAGCAGAGATAACCGTCGTTCCTCGAGCAGCAGTGACCGCAGTCGTTCTGGTGGACGAAAAGGACGTTAATTCGATTATAGGTATATCAAAAGTTCAAAACACGCCTTTGAAAAAAGGCGTGTTTTTTTGTGTTTATTTAGTCAATTGGCAGCAAAAACTAACAAAGCATGACTTGACAAGTGATAATGATTATCAGTATCTTTAAATAGATTACAAAAATCATCATGAATTATTCATTTGTTGTTCGTCTGAACTTCATATTACACATACATACATCATGCATGCCGCTTTTCAATAGATTAGCCAATTAAGTGGAGGAGATGATTTTATGTTTCGCCTGGAAACTGCAGGACTAAGCATTGCTTATGAAGACCGTTTGATCGTTGATGATCTGAATATACAAATACCTCAAGGCAAGATTACCGCACTAGTAGGTGCGAACGGCTCTGGGAAGTCTACAATTCTTAAAACAATGGCACGTCTAATGCAGCCGAAAAAGGGCCAAGTATTACTCGATGGGAAATCTATTCATAAGCAATCCACTCGGGAAGTGGCGAAACAACTGGCAATTCTTCCACAAAACCCAACTGCGCCGGAAGGACTGACGGTAACAGAGCTGGTGTCTTACGGACGCTTTCCTTATCAGAAGGGTTTTGGCTCACTGCAAGCGGAGGATAAGAAAATGATTGAGTGGGCCATTGAGTCTACTCGTCTTCATGAATTCCACGATCGTCCTATTGATCAATTGTCGGGTGGTCAACGTCAGCGTGCTTGGATTGCAATGGCACTGGCGCAAGATACAGACATTCTTTTTCTGGATGAACCAACGACATTTCTTGATATGGCGCATCAGCTTGAAGTACTGCAGTTACTCGAGGAACTGAATGTTACAGCAAAACGCACGATTGTCATGGTCGTCCATGATCTGAATCATGCATCTCGTTATGCGCACCATATGATTGCGATCAAACAAGGAAAGGCCGCTGCAACAGGATCACCGGTGGAAGTGATGACTCCAGACGTGCTGAGAGAAGTGTTCGGAATTGAAGCAGACATTGTAACGGATCCACGGACAGGCGTTCCGCTCTGTCTGCCATATGCACTTGCAGGTAAGGAGCAAAGAGGACTTATCGGTGTGGAAAGTTCAATACAAACTCAAGTACGCCAGGTTGCTGGTGTATAGATTTTATAGATAGAAATAATCTGAAAAGGAAAGTGGGGAGATGAAGATGGCGCTAGATTATGCTGTACTTGCTCAATATGGAGGAATTCACACAAAGCCCTCCCCAGAATCGGTAAGAGATATTAGTTTGCTTGAGCTGATCCGTCCGGAATATGGAAAGCCATGGCTAGAGATGTATCAGCGCCATCTTCAGGCTGAGACCATAGGAGTAGCTG
The DNA here is from genome assembly GCF_965111595.1 of Paenibacillus sp. Marseille-Q7038. Lineage (NCBI taxonomy): Bacteria > Bacillati > Bacillota > Bacilli > Caryophanales > Paenibacillaceae > Paenibacillus > Paenibacillus sp. Marseille-Q7038. The sequence goes on from NZ_CBCOOM010000002.1 coordinate 747,110, forward strand.
CGGTGTATGTAATGCATACCATTCGCGGTCTGCTTGCAGCAGCCCATTATATGATCTCGAAGTGCGGTACCTATGTGGATCTCTCCCTCACGAACCTAAGTATACAGATGAAGTTGAATGATTCCGGTGTGCCGCAGTTATCCTTTGTACTTCACAAGACAGAAGAACGTGAACTCGTGAATCACGCGGATGCATCTGAACGCAGACAGATGCTGGAGCAGTTCTATGTTAGAACACTCAGTCCAATAATAGAGGGATTGGCAGCAGGAGGGAGAGTGCCTGTTTTAGCATTATGGAAGCAGTTACCCGCTGTCCTCGTTTATTATGTGGATCTGTTTAAGGGAGGACTGTCCTGCGGGGAGCAGGAGCTTGCGGATTATCTGACAGCAGACTTAGAGGCTGTGCAAGGTTTTGGTTCGGACGTATTTAATGTCAAAAAGAATCCATTTGATCTGGAGCCTGTATACATAGAGAATCCGCTAAATACGGAAGAACCGTTTCGAATGAAAGACGCATGCTGCGAGTTCTACCGGGTATCGGATGGGAAGAATCGCAAATGTTTTACATGCCCTAGAATGACAGCGGAGGAACGGAACGCTAGGGCTGAGGAAATGCGGGGTACAGTAACCATCTAGTGATGGACTAATGATAGATCCTAACAATTAAATTCTAAGAAGCGTATATAGAAAAGAGGCAGATACATTGGTATCTGCCTCTTTTATTTTTAATGTAGGGCTGTTTCATATTCGCTTATCGTTATACCGTAATAGACGAGATCTTCGTATTCTCCCCACTTCTTGATATGTTGTACGAGCGTTCCTTCATACTTCATTCCATTCTTCTGCATAACGGCGGAAGAAGCAGGATTTCTAGTCAAGGCAGCGGCCCAGAGCCGATTGAGCTTCAGCTCATCAAATCCATACTCCATCATACGCTGTACCGCCTCTGTCGCGTAGCCGCTTCCCCAATAAGGTTTGCCGATCCAGTAAGCGAGTTCCGCTCTGTTATAATCGCTGACGATATGCATTCCTGCACAGCCGAGAAGTTCACTCGTTTCCTTCGAGACCAAGGCAAAGGTGCTTCCGAGGTTCTTACGGTATCTATCATGAGTAGCCATAATGAAAGCCTCTGCTGCACCATCCGGATAAGGATGAGGAATAGATAAAGTAGTACTTGCTACTTCCTTCTCTCCAGCAAGTTTCTGTATCGACGGTGCGTCAGCTAGTTGAAGAGGTCTTAGTATCAGTCTTTCGGTTACGAATGTAGGCTGCATATCCACGGCTCCTTAACTCATGATTTTTTATATTATATATCAAAATATGGAAGATTCAAGGAATTGTTTTGAACCTGTGAGCCAATCCCTTCTAACCTCGAGAATATCTTAACCGAGCAGAATCATTAGTTGTTTTATTTTGGGCATATTAAATGGACTGGATTTTGTAGAAATCTCGAGCTTATAGGACAGGAGGATTTTTTAAAAATGATAGAACTTGATCTGTTGTTAATTAATGCGAATGTGCTGACCTTAGATGGTGATAACAATAAAGCAGGGGCAATTGGTGTGAAGAATGGTAAAATCAGCGCCTTGTGGAAGGAAACCAATCCTGCACGGGAAGAAATCTTAATGTCTGATGACAATGCGGTTATTGATCTTCAAGGGAAAACGGTGCTTCCAGGTTTTATTGAAACACACAATCACCTAATTAGTGCTATTATGCTGAAACGATTCATTGATTGCAAAAGCCCGCTGAATCAAACCATTGCTGATATTCAAAAGAGAATTTCTGAAAAGGCTGCGGAAGTGGGAGAAGATACCTGGATTGTAGGTTTTGGGTATGACGATACTTCTTTACTTGATATGAGACATCCGACCAAAGCAGATCTCGATGCGGCTGCCCCGAAACATCCGGTTGTGGTATATCACATCTCGGGGCATTTGTGTGTGGCGAATTCGGCTGCACTATCCATAGCGGGTATTCAGGATCAAATGCAGGACCCAAAGGGAGGACGTCTTGGCCGGGATGCGAGCGGACAATTGAACGGTATTCTTTATGAGGGGGCGACAATGCTTGTGGGCTCGCATCTGCCAGGACCAAGTGAAGAAGAAGTCCTCTCCTTACTTCGAGAAGAGGCACATACTTATGCTTCTCAGGGAATTACGATGTCTACGGATGCCAAAATAGGGGTGAGTATGGATATAGATGATATGGATTTATGTATGAAGGCAATCGAACAAGGAGCCATTCCATTTCGCCTGAAGCTGATGGTATCTAGCGATAAGCTGAATGAGGATAAGAAACTGCAATCGATGGATGCGGAAAAGGTGGATGCTTACATACGCGAGCGTTCAGGCGGCAGAGCTTCGCTCGACAGCGTCAAACTGTTTCAAGATGGATCTATTCAAGGGTTGACCGGTGCACTTCGAGAGCCGTACTTCTGTGATGCTGAGCGGTATGGTGAACTTATTAAATCGCAGGAGCAATTAAATAGGGAAGTGAAGGAATGGCATGATAAAGGGTTTCGTATCGCAGTACATGGGAATGGGGATCGGGCCATTGGTTCTATATTAGATGCATTTGAATATGCGTTGACATCGAATCCACGCAGTGATCATCGGCACCGGATTGAGCATGTTCAGACAGCTACCAAGGAAGATTTGAAGCGAATGCAGAAACTTGGGGTAGCAGGTTCCTTTTTTATCAATCATGTTTATTACTGGGGCGATCGGCATGAGAAGCTGTTTCTTGGACCGCAGCGAGCGGCGAGAATTAGTCCGCTTGCAGAGGCAAAGGAGCTTGAGGTTCTGTTCACTCTTCATTCCGATTGCCCTGTAACTCCTATCTCTCCTTTATTTTTAGTATGGGCCGCAGTGAATCGGGTAACAAGCAGTGGTAAAGTATTAGGTGCCGAGCAGAGAATCGATGTGCTGACTGCTCTGCGGGCGATGACAAGTTATGGTGCAGAACTGAGTTTTGAAGAAGCAGAGACAGGAACGATTGAACATGGAAAAAGGGCAGACTTCGTCATTCTAGAGGAAGATCCGACCGAGGTGGATCCGATTCGAATAAAGGACATTTCCATTGTCGCTACATTAATGGACGGCAAATTCATCTATGATAATGGTGTTAGCAGGTAGCTTCACCTTAATCATCCTAAGCTGAACAGGTATCGGTACAAACTATAAAAGAACTGACGGTGTGGTGAAGTAAGCCCGGTTTGGTTAGTATGCAGGCCAAGGGAAGTATCCTTGGTCTTTTTGGTCTTTGTTTTTTTGTTATAGCAGGGACAGCGGGTTTACATAGAGAATCTTTGAAGAGAAGGAAAATGGGTATAGTATAGAATACTAGAAGTAGTTAGTAAGAAAAAGAGGAGGAATTAAAAATATGTCTATATATTCGTATCAAGCAGAGACACCGACAAATCAGGAAGTCTCACTAGAGATGTATAAAGGTAAAGTAGTCATCATCGCTAATACAGCCAGTAAGTGTGGACTGACTCCACAATATGGGGAATTACAAAAGTTATATGATCGTTATAAAGACCAAGGATTGGTCGTTCTTGCGTTCCCATGCAATCAGTTTGGTGGACAAGAACCGGGTTCGAGTGAAGAAGCCGAAGAATTTTGCCAAATCAATTATGGTGTAAGTTTCCCCATCTTTGCTAAGGTTGATGTAAACGGAGAGAACACTCACCCCATCTTCCAATACCTAAAAGAACAAAAACCTGGAAGCGGAGAGAGCAGCGACATTCAATGGAACTTTACAAAGTTTGTGATTGATCGTAATGGGGAAGTTGTGGAGCGTTTTGAACCTAAGCAATCTCCGGAAGAGATGACAGCACTTATTGAGAAATTATTATAAGAGCTACTTAAATTTTATCATTCATTCCATTGAAAAATAGATATAAGAAAAGCATCATGGGATTGCCCATGATGCTTTTTCGTTTAAAAAAATTACGACCTCTGTTTGAGATGAGTCTGCTGCTTCACTGTGATTCGTTTTGATTTTGCAGATTTGATCATGAGATGGAGGTTGCCATTGCGAACAATAAGCCATGCGGCTACAAGGAGTGTCAAGCCGTTAAGAATGAAAATCCAGCGGATTGGCAGCCAGATGCCGAGTAATCCACCTACGATGGGTCCTGCCATTGTAGCCAGCTGCGAGGCCGATTGATTCAGACTGAACGCTCTTCCTCGGAAAGAGGAGTCTGTAGTTTCCACGATAAGTGCATTAATTGTGGGATAGACAGCTGCAAAAAACAAACCATAACCGAAGCGCAGAATTCCAAAACCGATATAGTCACTCACAAAGAATTGAGCGATGTTTCCCAGTCCGCCGCCGATCAGCCCAATCATAAGTACTTTAGAGTAACCGATCTTTCTCCCGATTTTACCCCAGCGAGGAGCCATAATAATCGTGGCGATCCCGACAGAAGAGAAGATGATGCCTGAAGTCAGGGAAGCACTACTTTTGTCTACACCCATCTCCATGACGTATACGGTAAGCAGCGGTTCTAAAATCATGACAGAGAAGGTAGTTACGGCCATAACCCCCAGCAGTGCCATAAAAGGTTTGTTGGCAGACGCTTGCTTAATGTCATCTCTTACTCTGGAACGGGGTGAGGAACGATCGAAATTATGCTCCTTCACAAAGAAAGTAGCAATCAGAGCAGAGACAAGCACGATAATTGCAGAGAATAAAAAGGCGTTCCGATTGCCATAGTAGTGACTGACCACACCTCCAATGAGCGGACCAATGATGCTGCCTGTCGCACCAGCTGTAGACATAATCCCAAGCGCATATCCTGTCTTTGCTTCTGGAGTATTGGTGGCGACAAGAGCAATGGATGCGGGAACAAATCCAGCCAGTAACCCTTGAAAGATTCGTACAATAATAAACAGATAAGGGTCATGTACGAAGTAGTTGATCAGGTAAAGAAGGGAAAGGGCGAAACCAGACCGTATAAGCATCGGTTTGCGCCCGTATTTATCAGCTAAAGAGCCCCAAAAGGGAGAAATGAGTGCACTGGCAAGGAAGGTAATCCCAAAGGCTACGCCAGACCATAATTCGAGTGTGTTTTCTCCGATACCAAGCTCTGTATTCATAAAGATAGGTAAGAAGGGAATAGAAATTGAATAGGCTGTACTGCAAAAAAAGACGCCGATCCAGAGTACAGCGAGATTTCGTTTCCAAGGGAAATCCATCGAGACACGTCCTTTCGCATGAACGACCCCCCGGCCCAATATGCATGACAATAAAATGCGAGGTCGTATAATCAATAAGTTAGCCTCTATTCTACTCCTAATAATTGTAAAAACAATTGAAATATGGTTCAAAAGTAGCCTAAGTGAGTGCGAAAAGCGAAAAAATCTTAGAGAAATGATAAAAAGGGCTTGAAATGTGAAAAAGATCACATTATAATCAGGATATAAACATTAGTGAATTAAATCACAAGAAAACAAATGCCTGAACATCTTTAAGAAAAATCGTCAGGCGGAATCGAAACGCATATCCATAACTTTTTTATAGCTTATTTAGTGAAAGTTTTCACAAATCAAATTCGATGTGATTTTATATCACTTACCTTTAGGAGGAACTTTATTATGAAAATTGCTGTTGTTGGATGTACACACGCAGGTACGGCGGCTATTGTGAATACGGCTAAGCTTTATCCCGATGCTCAGATTACGGTATACGAGCGTAATGATAACATTTCTTTTCTATCTTGCGGTATTGCGCTTTATGTTGGCGGGGTAGTGAAAGACCCGGATGGATTGTTTTACTCTTCTCCCGAGCAGCTGAAAGAACTTGGAGTCGAAACGAAAATGCTGCACGAAGTTACAGATATTGATACGGAAGGTCACAAGCTGACGGCGCGTAATCTAGAAACCGGCGAAGAAATCACAGACACTTACGATAAACTGATTATGACAACAGGGTCTTGGCCTATTATTCCAAACTTTGAAGGCGTTGGACTAGAAAACGTACTCCTGTGCAAAAATTATAATCATTCCAACACGATTATCGAGAAATCAAAAGATGTACGTCATGTGACCGTCGTCGGTGCAGGATACATCGGTATTGAGCTCGTCGAAGCATTCCAAATGAATGGAAAAGAAGTTACCCTAATCGATGCGGAAGATCGGATTCTAAGTAAATATCTCGATGCTGAATTCACGGATCGTGTCCAAAAGTCGCTTACGGATAAAGGAATTGAAATTGTTCTTGGCGAGAAAGTAAGCCGATTTGAAGGAAAAGATGGAAAAGTCACTGCGGTCGTAACCGATAAAGGAGAATACCAAACGGATCTAGTTATCCTCTGTATCGGTTTCCGTCCGAATACAGCCTTACTCAAGGGTAAAGTTGATATGATGCCAAATGGAGCGATTCTTGTGGATCGTTATATGCGCACAAGTAATCCTGATATTTTCGCAGCAGGGGACAGCGCAGCCATCTATTATAACCCAACTCGTCAAAGCGCATATATTCCACTAGCAACAAATGCGGTTCGTATGGGCATGCTTGTAGCTCGAAACCTGGTAAACCCTACTATGCCTTATATGGGTACTCAAGGGACATCAGGAATTAAAATTTATGAACAAAATATTGCAGGAACGGGAGTAACAGAAGCTGCGGCAAAAGCAGCAGGTATGGCGGTTCAAGCGGTGACGATTGAAGATAGTTATCGTCCTGAGTTTATGCCTACTTCGGAGAAAGTCCTTATAAAAGTCATCTATGAGACAGAATCCCGCCGAATTGTGGGTGCTCAGATGATGAGTGAAGCCGATCTAACACAGTCAATCAATACAATTTCCGTATGCATTCAGAATGAAATGACGGTAGATCAGCTGGCCTTTATCGACTTTTTCTTCCAGCCTCATTACAATAAGCCTTGGAATTTCCTCAACACTGTAGGGCAAGCAGCACTAGAGCCGGTACCAACAAGAGAAACCGTATCTGTATAACAAGAACCATCCGTACATCATTGTACGGATGGTTTTTTATTGCTTCTTAAGACCAGAAGTTGTGAAAATTCTGTACTGTGTGATTTTAGTAACAAACTTGAGTTGGAAGAAGATTTACAATAAACCTTAGATACGTAATCTATAGGTGAAAGGAAGTTATTCCGACTATGGCAGCATTAAAACCGGCAACAGTTGCTGAGTTAACGGCGGATACAGGTGAACATAAAGCCCATAATCCCGCTATCGTGGTTCTGATATTAGGTTTTTTGGCAGGTGCGTACATTGCCTTAGGATATCTATTGTATATACGAGTGATTGCTGCAGCTCCTGAAGCATGGGGGAGTATGAATGGACTCATTGGGGCTCTTGTTTTCCCCATAGGACTTACACTAGTCTTGATTGCAGGCGGGGAGTTGCTCACCGGAAATATGATGGCATTATCACTTGCACGATTGGCGCGTAAAATTACAACGCGGGAAGTATTTTGGAATTTAACGCTAGTCACATTTTCGAACTTTGTAGGAGCTATTTTTGTAGCTTACTTATTTGGTCATGTACTAGGATTGACAGGCCAAGGCGTATACCTTGATAAAGTGGTGGATGTAGCAGGACATAAAATAGATGAGTCTTTTCTGCAAGCTTTTGTTTCTGGTATTGGCTGTAACTGGCTGGTAGCTTTAGCCGTTTGGCTTGCTTATGCTGCGGATTCAATGAGTGCTAAAATTGTGGGGATCTGGATTCCGACCACTGCTTTTGTAGCTTTAGGATTTCAGCACGTGGTAGCTAATATGTTCCTTATCCCAGCTGCGATTTTTGAAGGACATTTTACTTGGGGACAATACATCATGAACTTTATTCCTGTCTGGCTTGGAAATCTGACGGGGGGAGCCATCTTCGTAGCTGCAGCCTATTATGCTGTTTATCTCCATAAACCAGTCAATACAGTAGTCACGAAGGAAGAGACAGATATCCCGATGAGTTCCAATCCAACTACGATGCAGTCCATTACAGAGTAGTATCTTTCGTTTCCAAGAATCATTGTAGTATATAAAAAAATCCGTCATGGCCAGGTTCGGGGGAACGAAACCTGTTCATGACGGATTTTCGGGAGTGGTCCATGATATGGCATGTGGAGGAGGTCTTTTGCCTGTCTCATAATGCCTTGATCTTCATTACCCGCCCTTATATGAGGTGAAACATCAGAGAATAAAAATTTTTATATGATAATTTGAAGCCATCAGTGAACGATTGAGATCCGTTCACTGATGGCTTTTTTGCTTTTTTTGCACATTAATTTTGCTAGCGTATGCAGAAACTTTGCTTTAGGAAATCTCATGTCAGGATCCTCCTAGAGGATATGTGTGGAACAAGCCATGATGTATGTCTTTGAAGAGCTGATCCGGAGCACATCACAGGCCAAAAAAACTCGGATTTTGTGCTGTTTTGTCTAGTTATGTATAGCATGTGGTAGAATAGGAAAAATACAATGGCTTGCAAAAAGAAAGGTAGATCGCAGATGGTATTAACCAGAGAAGCTCTGACAGTGCGAAGATCGAATCTTCAGGATGTAGCGCAGCTGATGGAGCTGGATGCTCTAATATGGGACGAGCATAATGCACCTGCACCCGTTCTTTGGAAATCAAAAGAAGCATATTTATTGGCATCTCCGCCAGGAAATCAGTTCATTGCTCTGAAGAATAACAAGCTTTGCGGATATATTGGTTTTAGACCTCCAACCTCCTTGTGTAGCAACAATCATGTATATGAGATTCATATTGCCGTGCATCCGGCTTATCAGCGGCAGGGGATCGGCAAGTCACTTATGGACTCGATGATGAAACATGCGAAAAGTGAAGGGATTCGCAAACTTCGTCTGCGTGTATTATCTAGCAACCTTACTGCACTTGCTTTCTATAAGCAATATGGGTTTATGGAAGAGGGAAGACTTAGTTCAGAGTTTTACATCGCAGGAAAATATGTTGACGACATTTTAATGAGGTATATGCTATAAACGGTCATCCAAAAGAGGCTAACCTAATTGCCTAGGTCAGCCTCTTTGTCAATTGTATGAATTCTTGTACTTGCTTAAGGAGACACTCAGGAACATCTTATTTATTATTTTGCTTATTTGAATGGTCTGAACGTTCTGTTTCCTGCGGGGTTACAGCTACGTTTTGTTGTCGTCCTGCTGTACTTCGGTTATCAATAGTGGAGTGCTGTGATTTGTCTGTGTTTGAAGCGGGTTGACCACTGCTCGCATAAGGACTGGTGCTGACAGCCATCCCAATGGTTAACATCATGGCAAACGAGCTTGACATGACCCAATTTGATACTTTGTCATTCATTAATAATACCTTCCCTTCATTCGCGGCTATTTAAAGATAACCGATCAGAATGAGTGCGGTATGAACACAGCCTTAAGAGTAGATTAAATATAAAAAGCATTCTGCATAACCGAGCGGGTTAGCAAAATGCCTGTATACATCATAAATCATCTTTTTATGTAGGAATGTAACGATGCTGATTAACGAAGTAATTTCCATTCACTTTGAAGCATGCCGTATACAGCATGGTTTACATAGCCGAGCGGTAATTTCTCTGCTTGGCGGATAATGCCCTCAAGGACGAACCCGAGTCTTTCTGGAACCCCGCGGCTGCGATGATTGTTGGTTGCACAGCGAATCTCCACCCGGTTCAAATCCAGGTCGAGCAAGGCGTAATCAACGAGAGCGCGGCAAGCTGAGCTCATGATCCCTTGCCCCTCATGAACTTTACCAAGCCAATAACCGATACCTACGGTGCGATTATGCCAATCGATCTCATGAAACCCGATGACACCGGCAAGTTCGCCTTTTACCCAGATCCCTGCAGTAAATCCACCATTATCCGCAGCTTGGCGAATCGCATTCTTGATAAACTGAACGGTGTGTGTTTCTTCTGTTACATTGTCCACCCAAGGAAGCCATTCCCGAAGCCGCTCACGAGACTTATCTGTCAAACTATACAAGGCACCCGTATGCTCCATGGACAGGGGCTTAAGTTCAATATCATCATCTAACTTGTACGCAAACATGATCAAACCTTCCTTCTAATTAAAATCATAGAAATCAAAGTAAAAGAACATATATGAGATAAAGACTAACTAAAAAACAAGAATCAACGGGATAATTTGATGTTTTTCTCTAGTGCATAAACATCCTCTTCTAAGGAGATCATTCGCTGATTCAATAACACTCGGCAGTCACTTAGAGCTTGATTGTAAACATAGGGTGAAAGCTGTGTCATGAAAAAATCGAGAACGCCATCTGCCGCCAAATCACCGATGGTTTCTCCGCGCTCTGTTTCAAAATAAGCTTGAATCAATCGTATCATTTGATCCTTCTGTTCTTTGGGCAGCTTCATCGCTTTCATCACTAATACTCCTTTAACACCTCATTTCCTTCATGCTACCTTATATTAAGCCTGTCGTCAAAAGGCGAGAGATGCTGTAGTTATACCAATTTAAGGGATAGAAGTTCTATCAATTTACGAACATTTCGCATGCTTCAGGTTATCTGTACCAGATAACTTGGGAATGCTGATCGTAAGGGGTATACTGCTCTGCAGGGAATATATTTAGAATAGATATGATCCCTGCGTGCTTTTCCTCATTATCCTACATTATTGCTGAATAACGCCTGAAAAGGTATATTTAATAGAAGGTATTTTTTGAACTACAGAACTTATCACGTAAAGAAAGGTTGATCATCATGGAGAAGCCGTTAACACCCTCCAATTTCATAAAAAATGTGATCTCTGAGGATCTTCGTACAGGAAAAGTAAAAGAAGTGGTGACCCGGTTTCCTCCGGAACCCAATGGTTACCTTCATATTGGACATGCCAAAGCGATTTGGATTAACTTTGCTCTCGCTGAGGAATTTGGCGGGACGACAAATTTGCGTTTTGACGATACGAACCCAGCTAAAGAAGATACGGAGTATGTAAACTCGATCCGTGAGGATGTAAAATGGCTTGGTTATGAATGGAAAGAGAATCCATTTGCATCTGACTATTTTGAAGAAATGTACAACCGTGCTGTAATCCTTATCAAAAAGGGACTTGCCTATGTGGATGATTCTAGTCCTGATCAAATTCGTGAAATGCGCGGAACCTTAAAAGAGCCAGGTACAAACAGTCCTTACCGGGATCGCAGTGTTGAAGAGAACCTTGATCTGTTCACTCGTATGCGTAACGGGGAGTTTAAAGACGGAGAGCGTGTGCTTCGTGCCAAAATCAATATGGCTTCGCCGAATATCAATCTTCGCGATCCTATTATTTACCGTATCGCGCATATCCCGCATCATAATACAGGGGATAAGTGGTGCATCTATCCGATGTATACCTTTGCTCATCCTATTGAAGATGCAATTGAAGGAATTACTCATTCCCTTTGCTCCCTGGAATTTGAGGACCAACGTCCATTTTATGACTGGGTGATTGAGCATTGTGAACTTGAAGCGAAGCCGCATCAATATGAATTTGGCCGTTTGAATCTCGCGCAAACCGTAACGAGCAAACGGAAGCTGAAGCTTCTCGTCGATGAGAAACATGTAGACGGATGGGATGATCCGCGTATGCCGACCATTTCTGGTCTGCGTCGCCGTGGTTATACACCGGAAGCTCTGCGCGAGTTCGTCTATGAGACAGGAATCTCGAAGAGCCAAGGACTGGTTGATCTCGGAATGCTTGAGCATTTTATCAGAGAAGACTTGAAGCTGAAGGCACCGCGTACGATGGCCGTACTTGATCCAATCAAAGTGGTAATTACCAACTACCCAGAAGGACAAGTCGAAATGCTTGAAGCAGAGAATAATCAAGAGAATGAAGAGATGGGCAAACGCGAGATTCCTTTCTCCCGTGAGATTTATATTGAGCGTGAAGATTTCATGGAGAATCCGCCGAATAAATACTTCCGCTTGTTCCCAGGGAACGAAGTTCGCCTGAAACATGCTTACTTTATCAAGTGTAACGATGTGATTAAAGACGAAGAAGGTAATATTGTGGAGATCCACTGTACCTATGATCCTGAAACGAAGAGCGGCTCTGGATTTACCGGCCGTAAAGTAAAAGGAACGATTCACTGGGTAGAAGCGACTCAAGCAATTCCTGCGGAATTCCGTTTGTTCGAACCACTCATTAACAAAGAAGAGCCGGAAAGCGATGATGAGCTTGAGGAAGAGAAGGAAGCAGGGGAACCTGTGGAGAAATCATTCCTTGATGAGCTGAACCCGAATTCGCTTACGATTGTTCAAGGTTTTGTGGAGCCGAACATGAAAGATGCGAAACCACAAGATAAGTTCCAATTCTTCCGTCATGGATACTTTAATGTGGATCCTAAATATTCAGAGCCAGGCAAACCGGTATTTAACCGGGTGGTATCTCTGAAGAGTTCATTCCATTTGCCAAAAGCATAAGAAAATAAAAATAAGCCCCTTTTCTGTTTCTGACAGAGAAGGGGCTTTTGTTTTTATTCTGCACTTATGTCTTTGTTGTACTTTATGACAAGCTCAGCTAGACAGAGACGTATGACCTTTTCAAGTTCATAAGATTCTATGATGCGGACGTCTTCGCCTAGACCAATAAAAAACTGAGCAAAATAAGGGAGATCTTTTTTCTGGATCACTCCTTCGAGCCAGCCTGTTTGGTCTTCCCGGATATAAAGCTGTGGTTCTGACCAAGGCTCGGCTTCGCATCGTTCAATTCCTCTACTAGTCAGTTCTGCACGAATGGAGACGGAATCTATGTTCGGTGTGGAGTTTTCTATATCACTCTTTATAGAGGGAAGGGTTCCGCTCCGATGTTTTGGCTTAACTGGAGAAAGAGTAACAGACTTCATCTTGTCACAGCGAAATACACGGTTACTTTGTTTTTCGTAACAATAGGCTAAGCAGTACCAAAGTCCGCTTCTTGCATAAATCTGTAGGGGCTGAATTTCGCGGATAGAGCATTGGGTTTGCGAGTCATATTCTACACACAATATTTTTTGATCGATTGCCGCATCCAGTAAAAGAGTGAGGTAAGGGGCAAGAGCTGTCCGTTTAGGTGTAATAAAATCAACTCTGTTTTTCATTTGATCAATGCGATCTCGTGTATCTTGCGGCATAAAGTTATAAAATTTCCCTAGTGCGGAAACGGTTTCTGACTCAAATGGAAGAGAATTATAATGACGAAGGGCGTGCACGGCAAAAAAGATCGCTACAGATTCTTCCACGGAAAAAGCAATGGGCGGAAGCATCCGGTCTTGCAATATGCGGTAGCCCCCGTGCGGTCCAACTTCTGAATAAAGAGGAACTCCAAGTTCACTCAGCTCTTGAAGATCTCGAAGTATGGTACGTTTGGATACTCCAAATTCACCAGCAAGTTCTCCTACCGTAAAGATTCGCTTCTGGTTTACAGTCAGCATTAATTCCAGGAGCCTTTTGGATTTAGACATGAAATCATCCTTTATGATCTTAATAATGACTATTTCTGTCACTATTATCTGTTATTTTGTTGATAAGAACCAGAGTTCTTATCAAATTGGAGGAAACATGATATGTATCAAAAGAGTGAAAATCAGACCCTCAGTAGAAAGTATTTTTACTCAGGGTCATTACGGCTATCGTATCTAGATTACGGCGGTGACGGGGATCACCATCTTCTTATGCTGCATGGACATATGGGAGATGCTAAAACATTCTCTGAGTTGGCTCCTCGGTTATCAGGTTGGCGTGTTCTATGTCTCGACCAACGTGGTCACGGATGGAGTGACCACCCTCCTGCTGGAGAATATACAAGAGAAAGTTATATAGAGGACATTTATCGTTTCATCCAAAGTGAGCTACATGGACAGCAAGTTACCATTCTTGGCCATTCACTTGGTGGAGCCAACGCATACCAGTTTGCAGCACAATACCCCGAACTCGTAGAAGCCTTAATAATAGAAGACATTGGAGCAGTCATAAATAGTGATATGTCGTTTACGAAGTCTCTCCCGAATCAATCAGGTTCACTGAAAGAGTTGCGAGCGTTGCTCAAAAAGAATGGGATGAACAACATTGAATATTTTATGGAGAGTATATATGAAAATGAAATTGGGTGGGGATTTCGAGCTGATCTGAAAGGAATACCTATTTCTCAACAGCTACTGAACGGAGATTGGTGGGAAGAATGGATGAGGACAGTCTGCCCTGCATTACTAATTCATGGAGGTAAAAGCTTCGTTCTAGATAAAGATCAGGCTGTGCTTATGGCAGAACGCCGGGTTAATACGAAGCTTACTCATTTTGAGGAGTGCGGGCATGGGGTTCATTTGGATGATCCAGAAGGTTTTTATAAGGTAGTGGGTTCTTTTCTAGAAGAAATATCTCAGAAATAAGGTTATGATTTCATAAAAAGGCAGGAATGGGTTGAATTATTTTCAGCCCACTCCTGCCCTTTATGATTTGGAAAACAACTTATTCTATCAACTAGATTTCACATTGTAGCTTGATGGAAGTGGAGGCTGATAACCGTATCTTCGTACAATGTAGTACATTACACCAAAACCAATGGTTCCGACCGCAGCCATGAATACGCCAACCTGGTACATCACGGACGCTCCAAAGTTCTGGAACATAAAACCACCAAATATACCGGCGATAACACCTGAAACTCCACTCCAGGAAAGCGTGTAGAGCGCTTGGCCCGAGGACCGGTATGGTTTTGGAATGAAGAGCATGGTCAGCTGGGTTCCTACATAAAAATATCCGCCAAATGTAACCGAATGTAGCAGCTGGATAAAGGCAATCTGCATCGGAGTTGTTGCCAGTGCCATCAGTTCCCATCGTAGCACAAAGAGCAGACTGACAACCGTGAGACAAGCGAGCATAACGGTCATTTTCCGTTTCAGAAAACGGTCAAATAATAGAAAGACAACAATCTCTAGAATAGAAGACATAAATACGGCAAGACCTACCATTTGCTTGCTTCCGCCAAGTTCAGTAATGTACAAGGAAATAAATGAGCTATTCATTGCATTGGGAATGGATACTAGAATTCCAAGGATCACAAATGTCATGAAATAGGGATTCAGTATCACCTGAGAGAATCCGCGCATGGTAACAATCGGTGCATCCGATGATCGTTGTAGACGAGGCAGAAGAAGCGCAAACCCAAAGGCTATAATGAGCAAAACACTAAAGACCAGAGACATCTGGGAGTCTCCGAGCCTATCCATGATCGGCCCTGCTAAAATGGCAGTGAAAGCCCAGCCCATGGATCCCCATAAACGGAAGGAACCAAATTTATAGTCCGTTCCATCAATATAGGTCAGAATCATACTGTTTGTCTGTGCAAATAAAGGACTCTGAAAGAAATAGTAAAAGATCATTGCCGTAAAAATAAGACTGTAACTCTGCGCTAAAAATACAGCTTGTACAAATAGTAGCGTACCCGCCACCATAATAAGTACGGTCTTACGGATGTTCTGGGTACGATCACTCATATATCCCCAGAAAGGGTTAGCAAACAGAGAAACAAAAGGACCAATTGCCATCAGGCTGCCGATTTCGATTTTCGTCAGACCGATATCTTGAAGATAGATTTGAAAGAAGCTGGTAAAGACTGCAATGGCTCCATAGACAAAGAAATTATACAGCTTCAGCTGCGAAAAAGAGGACGTACGCAAAGGTAAGCCATTCCTTTCGGTGGTATCTTATATTTTGGCGTAAATTCATGTTTTGTTAACACTTTAGCACGTAATTGTAAGGGGATACAATTTATTTTTATTCTAAGATGTTAATGATGTGGATAATAGGTGAACAGGAAATGGACCCTGTTCGTTATATAGTATTCTTAAGAAGGAACGTAGATCTCATATTTTATTAAGAACGGAGAGGTTTGGCAGATGAAGATGGCAGGCATTGTTTTGGCTGGCGGAGCATCCCGGCGTATGGGGATAGATAAGGCTGCACTCGAGCTTGGGAATAGCAGGGTTCTGGACATCATAGCAAGGGAGCTGTCCAGCATGACATCAAAAGTTTATATTGCAACAGGGTCTGTAAGCAGAGAAGACATGGATTCTGAGTATATAGAGGTCAAAGATATCTATTCGGGGAGCGGCCCGCTAGCAGGGATTCAAGCAGGAATGCTTCGGGGGGAAGCGGATCTGTATGTGGTTGCTTCCTGTGATATTCCTTTGATTCGTGCAGAACTATTATCTGCGATGGTTCAGGTAATGGAGGTCGATCTTGATTCGGGAGTTCAGGCTCTTGTACCGCAGATCAGAGACCAGATTCATCCCCTAGCAGCAGTGTATCATCATAGCGTGATGGATATGCTCGAGAACCAGCTTAGGAAAGATAATCGCAGAGTAAGGGATGCGCTCTCTAAGCTTACCGTTCGTTATATAACCGAATCCGAGCTGGAAGCCATTACTGACATTCCTGCTGCTCGGATTGAAGAGATGTTTATAAATATGAACGAGAAAGAAGACTATGAGCGGGTGAAACAAATATATGGGTCCAGAGATCAGAATTAGTAAGCAGAAAAAAACATGTCCTTAAAGACATGAAATTACATCCTGGCTAAAAGGACAAATTCAATACTTTAAGGACATGCGCTGTTAGAATTTTTCTGCGTAGCTGCCGTTTTATTAGAAGTTAAAGTTATCTGGGTCCGGGCCTGTACGCTCATCTTTGTTCAAGCTGTTAATTGTGTTCATGTCTTCTGCCGTTAATTCGAAGTCAAAAATCGCTACATTTTCTTCGATACGGCTTGGTGTAACGGATTTAGGAATCGTAATCGCATCATTCTGCAGATGCCAGCGAAGAATAACTTGAGCAACTGTTTTGTTATAATTATTTGCAATTTCCTGGATCGAAGCATTGTCTAGCAGTTTACCATTACCAAGTGGTGACCAGCCCTCGAAATAAATTCCTTTGGATTTACAGAATTCACGAAGCGGTTCTTGTGTAAGATACGGATGGAATTCGGACTGATTGACCGCAGGAACCGTTTTGGCTTCGCTGAGCAGATCCTCCAGATGATGAATATTGAAATTACATACTCCAATCGCACGGACTTTACCGTCACTGTATAGGCGTTCGAGTGCTTTCCACGTATCTTTATATTTATCTTTTACCGGCCAGTGGATCAAATATAAATCAAGATATTCAAGGCCAAGTTTTTCTAAACTGGTTTCAAAAGCACGAATGGTAGCATCATAACCATGGTCTGCATTCCATACTTTGGTTGTAATGAAAAGTTCTTCGCGAGGAACACCGGAATCTTTTATTGCTTTTCCGACACTTTCTTCATTCTTATATGCGGCAGCTGTGTCAATTGCACGATATCCGTGCTGAATTGCATGCTTAACGGCTGCGTAAGTTTCTTCTCCGTCTTTCGCTTTCCATACCCCAAGGCCGAGCTGAGGCATTTTCACACCGTTGTTAAGAGTTACTGTATCTTGCAAGTGAGTAATGGTCATAGATAATCCCTCCGTGAATAGATTCTTACTATTATTACACCTATATGGAGCAAGTAACACAAAGCTGTTCAATACTTACATGCGCATACATATAGTTTCTTATTCATTTTAGACTTCAGGTTAGTTGAAAGCAAGCTAGTCCACACTTCATACGTAAACAAAAGGCCCCGAGGGGCCTTTTGTTGTGTTACATGGTATAGGAACTTGAAGACTTATATTTTGAAAATTACGGGTAGGTCAATATTTTAATCTAATCCCTCAGCGTTTTGTAAAGGCAGAGTATGGGATAACAAACTTCGGCATGCCTTCCGCGAAGGCAGTATACTCGTATTGCGTAAAGTAGATAACGATTCCTTTATGACTTAGGAAAAAATCACGATCTCGTTCAATTGTCTTGAACGGAGCGATTAGAGGCAGTTTGCGATCAGAAATCTGTTTCTTTATTTTCTGATTAATGATCGTAACATAATCAGAATGGTCACCTGTGGCCTCTTTCAATGTGAGTAGCTCGCCTGTCGAGAGGTCAAAGGTATAGGCTTTTCGAGCGGTAAAACTGTGCGCCCCACCTGTGTAGATGTAGTAATCAACATAGATGCTTAGCAGTCCCTTTTCGTTATACGTGACGGTAAATCGTCCATCGAGGCTCGGGCGCCGGATCGAAGCATTAGGATCTTTAGCTAACAGGGAGTCATTTTCTTTGACGGCCGGTTCCATTTCTTTTAATCCAGCGGAAACGGATTGATCGGCTTCTTGTTTCAGGAAGTTGTTGATTTTTTGCTGTACCTCGGTATTTTTAAATTTAGACAAGACAGGGTAGAATACAAGCAGTGATTTTCCGTCCCCGTCTGCTCCGATCGTTTCGGCAGTAACGGAGAGCGCGTTCTCCGATATGGCTTTCAATTCGGCAGTCTTTGATTTATTTTCGTACGTTACCTCGTAACCGAAGCTCTCTGACAAGAAACGAAGCGGAAGATATGTCGTGCCGTCCTGTAGGATAACCTCAGGACCTAAGACTGGCTGACCGTTCAGAAGGTAAGAACTATTGGACAGACTAATTTCCATCGTTCGATTTCTCCCTGTCACTTGAACGAGCTGGGTAGAAGGAACGTACTTCGTTTTTAATCCTAACGAGGTGTTTAGATTCCGGAGTGCGATGTACGTCGAACCATTTTTATTTATCGTGCCAATACGTGAGTTTGTCCCTTCGATTTTAAAGGGCTGCGAGATAATCGGATATTTTTTAACCGCTGCTGAAGCGTCGTTTGTGGGTATATAGGCTGCGATAGGAAACACCATAATGGCGGCAAGTGATAAGGTTAGCGCCCGAGAACGCCACCCCTTTTTTTGATTAATCAATGAATTCACTATCCCTTCGTATATTGACGTCGTTACAATTAATAAACGAGACGAATGGCAGAAAGGTTACGAAAACAGGAATATCCGTTTATTCCTGTTGAACAGATATTTGCAGCTCCAGTTTGGTTACATCTTCTGTTGATAGGACACCGGCCATGGGATGGAGCGCTGCTGAAGTACCGCATGCAGCACCTTGCCTTAGAATCGATGGAATGTCATCCGGGTGTTTCAGGGCTGCTGCCACCATGCCTGCTACCATAGCATCTCCGCTGCCGAGCGGACTTACGATGGAGACAGCAGGAACCTCTACGCGGTATATAGTGTCTGCTGTTGCAGCTATAGCACCATCTGCGCCGAGAGAGACAACGGCAAGCTTGGCCCCAGCTTTTACGAGCTGTACAGCAGCTGTCCTAGCCGTATCCGGGGTGATCGCGGAAACCCCGGCATAGCGGGCCGCCTCCTCTGCGTTTGGCTTCACCAGATCCGGTCCGCCTTGGAGCCCTTCCGCGAGCGCCTCGCCGCTTGCATCGAGCGCGGTGCGTGCACCTTGCGCCTTCGCCAGAGCGATCAGCTCGGCGTACAGCCCAGCAGGGCAGCCTTGCGGCAGGCTGCCCGAGAACACGACCCAGGCGGAGCTTCGCGCCAGGGTCATTACTTTGCGGCGCAGCGCCGCAAGCTCATCACGGGTGACGGGTGGCCCCGTCTCGATGAGCTCAGTCTGGGTGCTGGGCGATGACCCCAGCACCGTAATGGCCAGCCGCGTTTCTCCGTTCGCGGCTTCCACAAAGTCGGCTGCGATGCCTTCGCTGCGCAGCCCGTCCAGCACTTGCCGGCCCGTGTGTCCGGCAACGATACCCGTGGCGCCTACAGGTGCTCCGAGTAGGCGCAGGACTCGGGCGGCATTAATGCCTTTGCCGCCCGGAACAGTAACCGCATGTTCAAGGCGATGCACCTGATCTAGCTGAAAATTCGGCAGGGTATACACTTTGTCTAGTGCAGCATTTAAGGTAACGGTGGTAATCATAAGTGTAGACAACTCCTTAATGGATATGGATTCTTTCATCATACAGGAAGGCTTGAAAAGATTCCGCTATGCTTCCTTCTTAAACGAAAAAAAGAGCACCGAATACGCGAGGTATTCGGTGCTCTTATCCTATACAAAGGATTTAATTATCAAGTCTCTTTACGAAAGGTAATTAATCTTCAATCCGTTTTTTCTTAAATTTCATCAAGAATTCGTACACGATCGGTACAATAACGAGCGTGAGCAACGTAGAACTGATCAAACCGCCAATAACCGTAACGCCTAGACCTTTGGAAATAATACCTGCACTGTTCTCCCATCCAAATACAAGCGGGAGAAGAGCTCCAATGGTAGCCAGAGCAGTCATGAGAATCGGACGAAGACGAGTTGAACCTGCTTCAAGCAAAGCGTCTCTTGTCGACATGCCTTCGTTTTCCTTGTGGATAACGCGGTCGATCAGTACGATCGCATTCGTAACAACGATACCGATCAGCATCAGCGCACCCATCAAAGAGGAGACGTTTAAGGTCTCGCCTGTAATAAGCAAACCGATTAATGCTCCAATCACGGTAAATGGCAAGGAGAACAGGATTGCAAATGGTGCAAGTCCGCCGCCAAACGTTACGACAAGTACAAAATACACGATAGCGATCGCAGCCAGCATAGCAAGGCCCAGCTGAGTGAAGGTTTCGTTGATCTGTTCAGTTACCCCGCCAAATTCAACGTGAACCCCTTCTGGTAAATCCATAGCTTCTACTGCTTCTTCAATCGTAGTTGAAGCAGAACCGACATCGGAAGAGAGGATGTTAGCAGTCACCTGTACGACCATATCACTGTCAATACGCATAATGGAGTCAGGAGTCGTTCCTTTTTCCACGGTAGCTACTTCACCAATGGGAACTTCAATACCAAGCGGGGAAGTGATCGTTTCTTTTTCAATCGCTTCAATGCTTCCATATTCTTTACTATCTGTTTCAATGTAGACATTGTAGGACTTACCGTCCACTTCAACTTCAGTTAGTACAGGACGTTCTCTCTCTGGACTGAGCGCCATTGCGAGTTGTCCAGCAGTAAGCCCGAGAGAGCTGAGTTTCTCTTGATCAGCTACGAGGGTATACTGCTCATATCCTTCTGCTAGAGAAGATTCAGCATCTTCAAAGTTTGCTGTATCTTCTTGTACCACTTTTAGAATATCATCAGCAACGGGTTTGATTTGATCAAGACTGTCACCGAATACGCTGACCGTTAGTGTGCTGCCGCCCATAGCTCCAGCAGCCATATCCATTGTAGCCCATTCTCCTTCAGGTACACGTTCTTGGAGTCCCGTCAGAATAGTTTCACTTGCTTCACTTACATTGACACCATCTTTAAAGATGAGATAGAACAAACCGGAGTTGGAGGAACCCATACTCATCGGATTGCCGCCGCCAACAGAGTATTGCATACTTTCAACACCGCTGGAATCAAGAATGAATTTCTCAACGCTTTGCGTACGTTCTTCTACCGTTTCTTGTGTTGCTCCTGGTTCAGGACTGTAAGTTACAAGAGTATAATTGGTTCCTTGCTCTGGCAAGAAGCTGGTGCCGATAAAGCGAGTAAGGAACAAACTTCCGACAAGCAGCAGGACTGCTAATCCTACTGTAATGAGCTTATGCTTCAGTGTCCATTTCAAAATTCGAGTATAACCACCTGCCAGTCGGCTAGGCTTATGCTCATGGTTCTTTTTGTTTTTCAGCCCGCCTCTAAAGAGGGTGTGAGCCATGGCAGGTACGATCGTGATCGCTACAACGAGTGAAGCGAGAAGGGCAAAGACCATCGTAAGTGCGAACGGCATAAAGAGTTCACCGACCATACCGCTAACGAGTGCCAGCGGAAGGAATACCGCAATGGTAACGATGGTTGAGGACATAATCGGTACAAACATTTCACGCGTAGCAGCACCGATCAATTCTCTGCCTTTTAGTTTCTCTCCTGGTAGAGAGAGACGCCGGTAAATATTTTCAATAACAACAATAGAGTCATCGACTACCCGGCCAATCGCAACCGTCATTGCTCCGAGAGTCATTACGTTAAGCGTAATATCCATTAGATAGAGTACGGTTAAGGCAATCAGCAGAGAAAGGGGAATCGAAATGACGGAAATGATAGTCGATCTCCAGTCTCGTAAGAAGAGCAAAATGATAAGTACCGCAAAGATGGCACCAAATAAAGCTTTGGATAACATCGTATGGACGGAGTCTTCAATAGGTTGACCCTGATCAAGAAGAATATCGACATTAATATGATCGTATAGTTCTTCCAGCTCAGCGGACGCCTCTTTCACTCCGTTTACAACGTCCACGGTGTTGGCATCATTTGCTTTTACAATGGAGAATCCGATGGATTCTGCACCGTTTGTGCGAGAGATCGACTCTGCTTTACCGACGACTTCAATAGAAGCAATATCAGAAAGCTTAACGGTAGGTATGCCTGTCATTTGCGCTGCAGCATTACCCGTACTCGGCATTGCTTCAGTGCTTTGCCCAGCACCTGCTCCGCTACTCACATCAGCACTACCCGCAGCATTGCCTTGGGCAGAATTAGAAGGAACAACAGGAATCTCTAGGTTCTTCAGATCATCTACGTCAATCACATTGCCGTCTACAACAACAGCATTCTCTGTGTCTTCCATCGTGAACAGACCTAGAGGAACACGTAAAGAAGAGGCTTGGACTATGTTTTGTACCGTATCTTCTGTTAATCCAAGTTCATTCATTTTGTTTTGGTCGAATGTAAGAGTGACTTCTCTAGTGTATTGACCCGATACCTGAACGGATGCCACACCATCTACATCTTCAAAGGCAGGTGCGATCTCATTCTCTGCAAGCCGAGTCAAGTCTTCGAGTGATTCACCATCTTTACCAGATAAACTTATGGAAGCTACTGGGAAAGAGTTTATACTGAACTTGGAGATGGTAGGCTTCTGAGCATCGTCGGGAAGTGGAACATCGTTCAGCACTTCACGTACCGCAGCCGTCGCATTGTCCAGGTTTGTGCCATAATCAAATTCAATCATGACGGAAGAAACATTCTCCATCGATGTAGACGTAATACTCTTTATCCCATCTACATTTCTCAGGGTTTCTTCGAGGGGCTTGGTTACATCCTCAACGACACCTTCCGGGGCTGCCCCTGGATATACCGCAGTGATGTTTAGGAACGGAATACTGATATTCGGAATCGTTTCCTGCTTCATGGTCAAACCGCTGTACAGTCCGCCAAAGGTCAAGATAATGGTCAGAATCCAGATTGCCAGCTTGTTTCTTAGTGAGAAATTAATTATCCCTTTCATCCGTAGGTTTCTTCTCCTCTCTCATTCAAAAAAATATTCATCTTATATAATAGCGCTTATTTATTTGCGCCAAGATAAATACGTATGAAACAAATACTCTAATTGTTGAACTTTTTCTTCCGTACCCGGCACTGAACTTAAATTACGGAGCATACCTGACAGGATCACGCGGCGAGGCTCCATTTCAGTAAGTTCCTGTTCTAGTACGAGAATAGACTCCAGCGCCTCGGAGCGAACGATCTCAGACAGTTCCGCATTTTCTTCCATGCATTGACGCAGTTCTTTCAGCAATAGCAAAGGGTGTTTTTTAGAAGGACCTTTTGGTATTCCTTCTTCAATCCAAGGGAGCCACAGTTCCTTTGGAATAAACGGTTCTCGTCCTAGACGTAGTTTAGCTTCCGCTAAATCATCAAGCGTTTCCACGAGATATTCCGCCATTCGCTTAATGGATATGGGCACTATTTTCGAGAACATAATTTTTATGTAAGAACCCATCAAACTTTGTACTTGAAGCGCCATATCAAGAGTATAAGGATGAATCTCCGGTCCATACACATCCATCATTTTCTGATTGAATTGTTTTAAGGTGAGTTTGAACATATCTTCGGGGCAATTTTTCTGCGTTAGACCAGTGTTACCTTGACTAATTGCATCTTGAAACTGAGCGAGGAAGAATTCTTTAAGTTCAAGGAAATTTTCCAGCAAAATTTCAATTTGTCTGCAAAAGATCTCTTTCGGTGATAAGTGCTGTTCACTCTCCACAAGCACTATTTTGTCATAAATAGATTGTATGCAGTAATGAATCACACTCTGCTGTAATTCTTCTTTGGATTTAAAATGAAGGTACAGACTCCCTTTAGAGATGCCGCAGATTTCTGCGATTTCTTGCATAGAGGTTGCAGCGGTTCCTTTAGTAGAAAATAATCCGAGTGCAGTGACTACGATATGCTTTTTTTTATCCGTGGTTGAGTTCATCATCGTTGATCACCCCTCTCTAGAACTCCACGGTTCTCATTTTGACTAAGAAGTCATGAAAATTATAGCTTAATTGAGGGGGCGATACAACTTCACGCTATATGTAAGCAGTGTTGAGATAACGGGGATAACAGGAAGGAGATATAAAGAAAAGCCAAGAATGAAAAATCAGCATATGCTTCCTTTTCACTTTGGCTTTTGAGCCTTATTATGATACGAACGATCAGCCAATAAGTTTCAGGCCGACAGCGGAACAGAGAATCATGGCAATAAATAATAAACGTTTCGCTTCTTTTGGTTCACCAAATACGAACATACCGACAAGTGTACTTCCTACGGTACCGATCCCTGTCCATACAGCATAAGCTGTACCCATAGAGAGGGATTGCATAGCATAAGAAAGAAGAGAGAAACTGAGGAGGAAACTAAGTCCCATGAGCAGGAAATATTTTTTACCTTTACCTGTCGTGAGTCCCTTAATCCCAATGACTCCAATAATTTCACTCATTCCTGCGAGAATGACTGCTAACCATGCCATCTAGACTGCACCTCCTTGTGGAGAAGAAGACTCTGCTTTGGAAGACTCGTCCGTAACCAGCTTGAGTCCGATGACTCCCACGAGCAAAAGCGCGATCAGCAACACTTTTGATATACGGAAGGGTTCCCCAAACAGGAGCATTTCAGTTAAAACGGTACCTGCTGTACCGAGTCCAGTAAATACGGCATATACGGTGCCGACCGGAAGTTTTCTAGATGCTTCAATGATCAGCCAGAAGCTAGCCGCAATGGATAGTATGGTTCCAATCCATTCCAGCGGGGTGGAGGCGTGCTTAAGACCAGATACCCAAATGATCTCAATAACCCCTCCGAGCACAACAAATAACCAATAGCGATTCATGATGTAGACTCCTTTTTCTCATATTGATGAATAATTCCTTGCCAAAATATAGGCCAAGCTGCCAGAATTCTTCTCTGATAACGAGCAGAGTCTCCATAGAGTAGCTCTACGCATACCCCGTCAATCAGTGTCATATAGGCAATAGCAAATTGCTTAGCTTCTTCCTGAGAAAGCTCACCGTCCCAAGCTTCTGATGCGATAAACTTGGCGAGTGTTCGCTCTAGCCCGTCTAAGAAGGGATATACAATATCCATGACTTCTCGATACAAAGCTTGAGGAGGGAAGTAAGACATTCGCATCAGGAATCGGGCGGCATCCTGAGATTCGAATTCTTCTTGAAGCCAGTCGAATAACCCTCGCAGCCTAAGTTCCAGTGGTGATTCCAGATTTTTTTGTTCCTGAAAAAAGGTGAGAATTCTCCTGCGTTCCAAATCAAATACGTAGCGTACCACATGAAGGAATAGATCTTCCTTGTTTTTATAGTGCGCATAAATGGAAGGCTTCTTGATCCCGACTTCCTCGGCAATTTTACGAAGCGAAGCTCCTTCATAACCTTCACGAGCGAACTGGGTCAGAGCCACTTGTTTAATAGAGGTTGAACTCATCATCTATCACCTACCTAACGATCGTTAGTCCAATGTATTTTTTCATAATCGAATTTCGTTGTCAACTTATTTTTGATCCCATAACCACTAGGTATACATAACAAAACCCGCTTATATAGCGGGTTTTTATCTATCGTTATTAAAGATGAGTTAGAACGTAGTGAAACCAAGGGAGTACTGCAGTTTATATAACATATCTTTGAAAAATGGAATATCATCCTCATATTCAGCTAGATCGAGCGTGAACTCTGCATCTTTATTCGTCCACAAACGCTCAAAGTATTGATTCATTTGGGTAACGAGTTTACTGTCTTCGGGTGCTTCCATATAGAGATCATTCTCCAGATTATAATTATTCAGATTACGCGGCGTAAAATTAGTTGAACCTCCCAAAATAAGCTGAGGTCCGTCACTGCGTGAGAGATAGATAAGTTTTGTATGATACTGCTCTTTGGTGGTATTGTACCATCGAATCTCGATGTTACCCTCCGATTCCTCCGTCAATTCCTGGGCAACGGGCCGGTTTGGAATCCCAATTTTTTTCTGACCAAACGCATTTTCGTTCGGGTCTAGAATCAGTTTTACCGAAGCTCCGCGGGAAGCGGCCTCAAGCAGTGCTGATTTAATATCACGGTCCGCCAGATAGAACATGCCCATCCAGAGCGTGTCTCCGTCTTTCGCTTCATTGATGAGATTAACCGCGTATTCAGCAACTTTCCCTTCGGTCAGGTATTGAACTCCGATGGGACCTTGCTCGTCTTCAGGAGAAGGAGTAAAAGCAGGCAGTTGTCCTCCGCCTGAAATATCTAGTACCGCTTGTTCCGCTTTGAGCATATCTCCAATGATATTCCCACTGACTTCAAAGGCAATATTAGAATGATAAATACTAGGGTCATGGACATTAGCCGAGGCTACAATCGCATTTTTCTCACTTGCTACCAGTTTTCGGTGATTGGCTTTTACATTCATGAGTTTAAGATACGAGCGTAGGGTGACATCGGGACCATTGCTTGCCATGAGATTTGGCAGCCAACCGTTACCGGACTGTCCAAACCATTGAAAATAGGTACGCCATACAGCTGAATACAGCGGCGTAGGATCGCGAAGTGAATCCACATCGGTCATAACAACTCGTATTCCATGTTGCTTCATTCGTTCGAGCAGCTCATTTGGATGAGAATTATAATTGGTGTTTACCTCATCTGTAATGAAGACAATGTCCATTTCCGGGTTCTTTTCCTTTTTATTCACAAGCAAGTTCGTAAATCGTTCACTCGCTTCGGGAAATTTCTGATCGGTATGCTGGTAGTTGTTAAATAAAAATAGATCAATCACTAGAAATTGTTCTGCTTCGTTCACAATCTTCTCCATGCGTTTAATGATCTGCTGTTCATGTTCCATCTTTCCATCAGAGGAGGGGTAGGTAAGGTCTGTTAACAAATCAATATCCTGAACTTGATGGATCTGACCTTCAAAAGCGACTCCCTCAGGCAGAGGTTTGTTCATTTGATAGACCACAACGGCACTAAGCCAAACGATATTAACAAGTAAAAACCAGAAAATAAATTTCTTTACCGGCCTATTTTTTTTGGTTGCTGATCGTATAGGGGAAGAGGAAGTGGAATGATGTATTAATGGATTGTTATTAGAATGCTTGTTCATACGAAACATCCCTTCAAGTCAATTAGTGAATATGTACACAGGCATTAATAGGGAGGTAAGTAGGTAGCCTGAACACTATTAACACCAACACACATCTGTTGAAGCACTACCCTCTTATCCTGTATGCAGGAGTAGAGAAATAGGGGTTATCGACAGTGAATTTTGGTTTGTGTATAATGAATGTACTATTTTTGTAGAATGTTTAAGGGGACTTCTCCTTAAGGCTCGGACCGGATGATAGAAGAGAGTGAGTGAATGCCTTTTGTATTCAATTAAACAGGTTACTGAAATGTTGGGTATTCCTGCGGTAACACTGCGGGCATGGGAGAACAGATATCATGCAGTGGAACCCCTGCGAACGGATTCCGGATACCGAATCTATACGGAAGAAAATGTAGAGGATCTGCGCTGGCTCAAAGAGCAGGTCCATTCCAACCATATGAGCATTTCGCATGCGGTACGGTTGTTAAAAGTCCATAAGGAAGAACAAAGCAAAGCGGATGCAATACTCGCAGAGCCTCTGCCACAGAGTGGAAATGAAGATGCATTTCGGAAAATGGAAGATCAGATTTACCAGTCTTTGTTTCAATTTCAGGGGGAACGAGCAAACGCACTGATTGATTTTGGATTTACGATGTATGGGTACGATGCGATGTTTTATCAAGTATTGGTGCCTATACTGATTCGCGTAGGAGATGCATGGGAGAATGGACGAGCCTCGGTTGCTCAAGAACATTATATGACACAGCTGATTTCGCAGCGATTTTATCAGTTCTTTCACTTGTTTCCGATTTACCCGCATTTACCAAAGGTTCTTGCCATGTGTCCAGAAGGAGAACATCATCAGGTCGGGCTCATGCTGTTTAGTCTATTCTTGAGGAAGAATGGAGCAGAGGTGCTTTATCTAGGCGCCAATACACCTACCGAGGGAGTACTGCCCATTCTTAAGGAACAGAAGATTGATCTGGTGTGTATTTCAGTGACGAATGAAGTGATGGCGAAAGCAGCAGAGGATGTGATAACAACGATACTGAAACATGCTCCAGGCATGGAGTTTGTGCTCGGCGGTCAAGGATATGAAAAAATAAAAAAACCGAAGTATCCGCAGTGGATCATGACGGGAAGTGTTCATGATTGGCAAGACTGGTTTACAGAAACGTATATGACCAAATCCCATCCAGGAGATTTATTTTTGAAAAGATAGGCATAACATACTTTTAAAACAGCAACGATAAATCATATATTAGCACGCTCTTTGTTTTGAAAAGAGGGTGCTTTTTTTGTTTTTTAAGGGTGTTTTTATGATGGAACGAAGAAGTTAATGTAATAGGTTTGTATAATGTTTGTCTTACCTTTACTTTACTTGCGATGATTTGTATTATATTTGTATAACGTTAGAGATGAATATATTGGGAAGCTTGTGAATATTGTCTATCATATCCGCTAATCCTAACCGTAATTATAGAAAGGTGAGTCTACAATGAATCAAAATCAGAACAAGAGACAAGCTGTTGTCATTGGAGCTGGGCCTGGGGGGTTGGCGGCAGGGATGCTGCTTGCCGGACAGGGATACAAAGTTGATATATATGAAAAACAAGCAGTGATTGGAGGACGATCTGCGAGACTTGAGCTTGGAGACTATCGTTTTGATCGCGGGGCGACCTTTTTGATGATGCCTCATCTGCTTGAGGAAATGTTCCAGAAGGTAGGCAGGTCTTTATATGATTATGTGGATATGCAGCAACTCGATCCACTGTATTCTCTCCATTTTGGAGATACCGTATTCAGACCCTCCAGTGATGAAGAGAAGACGGTAGCAGAAATTGCACGCGTGTTTCCCGGAGATGAGCAGAACTACAAGAATTTTATGCGGGATGAATCTGTTAAATACCAAAAGGTAGAGCCTCTTCTACGCAGACCTTTTGGCAAGCTATCTGATTACATAAAACAAGATGCGATCAAGGCACTGCCTTATCTCCATCTGCAAGATACGGTATACGGCAGACTCTCTCGGTATTTTCAGGACGAACGGCTCAGATGGGGATTTACATTCCAGGCTAAATATTTAGGGATGTCAGCTTGGGATTGCCCAGGAACGTTTACGATTCTTTCCTACATAGAACATCATTTTGGATTACATCATCCAAAAGGCGGAGTGAATCGGATCTTCCAAGCGATGGCAGACGTCATTCGGGAATATGGAGGAACGATTCACACAAGTACGGCTGTGCAGAAGATTCAAGTGAAGCAAGGTAGAGCGCAAGGTCTTCTATTAGAGAATGGTGAAGAAATTAAGGCAGATCATGTTGTGCTTAACGGAGATTTCGCTGCATCAATGAACAAACTATTTGAGCCTGGGGTACTGAAGAAATATACGCCCGAGCGAATTAAGGATATGAAATATTCCTGCTCCGGTGCCATGCTTTATCTCGGTGTGAATAAGAAAATAGACCTTGCTCATCATTCCGTTCATTTTGCCTCGGATTATCGTAAAAATGTAGATGAGATGACGATACATAAGGTTTTATCAGAAGATCCATCCATTTATGTTCATAATCCGTCTGTACTTGACCCAACTCTGGCGCCGGAAGGCAAGTCATCCCTTTATGTGCTGATGCCTACACCGAATACGACAGCGGATATTGATTGGGATGTACAGCGAGCAGAGATCCGGCAGCGAATGATGGATCGTCTGGAACAAATTCCGGAACTTGCAGGTTTGTCTGAATGCATCGAAGAAGAGATGTTTTTCACCCCGCTTCAGTGGGAAAAAGAGCTGGATATATACAATGGAGCACTCTTTAATCTCTCACATAAGCTTGGTCAGATGATGTATTTAAGACCGCATAACCGATTCGAGGAAGTGGAAGGTGTCTATCTCGTCGGCGGAGGAACCCATCCAGGCAGCGGTCTGCCTACCATTTTTGAATCCGCCAAAATCTCTGTGGGATTAATTCAAGAAGATGACGCAAAAAAACAAACCGCACGTCCCCTCTTTAAAAAAGGGAAGGAAGCAGGGCAATGGACATGAACAAGAAACAAGTTGCCATTGTAGGCTCCGGAATTGGCGGGCTGACAGCCGCGCTGTTATTAACGAACCAAGGATATCAAGTGACGATCTATGAAAAATCCCATCGTACAGGCGGCCGGCTAGCCTACGAGGAAGAAGGGATTTATCGAATTGATCAGGGCCCGACGATTGTTTTATTGCCGGATATGCTCCTGAATATTCTAGAAGAAGCCGGCGTGGATCGTTCCAAAGTGGAACTGATTCGCTGCGATCCGATGCACCGGTTTTATTTTGAAGATGGAAGAGTACTGAATAAGTGGTCAAGCCGGGAAGAACAAGTAGACGAGATTAACCGGGTATTTCCAGGGGAAGGCAAAGGGTTTGAGCAGTTTATGGCAGATATGGACCCGCTGTTCCCAAGAGGAGTAAGCGCGGTTCTTGAAAGGCCTTTCCCGAAGCAAAGAGATTTCTATACTCGCGAGATGACGGGCCTTCTAAAACAGATGAGAGCCTATACGAGTCTGCGTTCTGCAATGAGCCGTTATTTCCGCAGTGAACAACTGAGAGATGCCTATTCCTTGCAAAGTTTATACATCGGCGGATCACCGCTGTCGACACCAGGTATTTATACTTTGTTACCTTATGCAGAACATGAGTATGGGGTATGGATTCTCAAAGGCGGATACGCTTCGCTTGCTTCCATACTGGAAGAAGAACTAAAGAACCGAGGGGTAATCTTTCATTTCGGTGAAGAGGTTACATCGTTAGTAATAGAAGAAGAAAGCTGTAAAGGAATTGTGACTTCAAAAGGAACAGCTCATTATGATGCTACCTTATACAATGGTGATTTTCCGCAGATTACAGAGCTTATGGCTCCGAAGTACAGACGAAAAAGACGTACTTACAAAGCGTCCTCCGGTTGTTTGCTAGTATATTTGGGCGTAGAAAAACGGTTTGAGGAGGCAACAACTCATCAATTTTTCCTTCCAAGCGCTTTTGTTTCTAACATGAAAGAGGTATTCCAGAAGCATAGACTTCCTGAACATCCTTCCTTCTATGTTTTTAATCCCGTTCATGCTGATGCTTCCGCAGCACCAGAAGGACATAGCGTTCTCTATTTTCTAATTCCTGTACCAAATGCCGAAAGATTCTCTCATGGGGAGGAAACCGGTAAGCTAATAGAGAAAGTGCTTGAAGAGGCAGAGAAAAAAGCATTCCCAGGTCTTAGGGAAAATATCCGCTGGCAAAAAGTACGTACACCAAACGATGCCAAACGTGATGGATTGTATGGAGGAGGAAGCTTTGGGATCGCGCCGGTATTGTCTCAATCCGGAGTTTATCGTCCTCAGCCGAAACCTTATCCGAATATCCAAGGCTTGTATGCGGCAGGCGCTTCTATTCATCCAGGCGGCGGCGTGCCGATCGTGATGCAGGGCGCGAAGCTTGCAGTTAATCAACTAATAAAGGAGTTGAGATCATGAACGAAATGATATTCGAACGTTGCGAGGAAATGATCAAGAAAGGTTCGACTTCTTTTTATCATGCTTTTTATGGTTTACCAAGTCCCAGGCGTGAAGCCGTATTTGTAATATATGCATTCTGCCGGATTATCGATGACAGTGTAGATGAGCCAGAGGAGGCTCCTTATTCTATTCATGAGCTTCGAGAACAACTACATGAGCTTGAAAAGGCAGAGGGTCACTTTATATGGCCGGCATTGCGCTGGTTATTTGATACTTTCCCTACGTTGTCAAAAGCCCCTTTCTTCAGGCAAATGGATGGACAATTGTCAGACTTAACCCTGACTCAGTATTCTACGGTAGATGAGCTTGAACACTACTGCTATCTGGTTGCAGGGACGGTCGGTGAGATGCTGCTTCCCGTGCTTCGCGATGACAGCGGAATAAAGGTCATGGAATCAGGAATTGCACTGGGTAAAGCAATGCAGATTGTGAACATCATTCGAGATGTCGGGGAAGATCAAAGGAGAGGTCGCCGCTATCTTCCGCTAGAGATGATGAAGGCCCATGGCTATACAGAAGAAGACTTTTATAACGGCATCATAGATGAACGGTTTATGTCTTTGCTTACCGAGTTAAAGAAGATGGCACTTACGTGGTTTGAAATAGGCTTATCGGATATAGGGACTTATCCTCAAGTAAGTGGCTTTGCCATTGAACTTGCATCATCGTATTATGCCTCGATCTTACAGGCAGTAGAGAGTAATGAATATGATGTATTCACAAAGCGGGCTTATGTTGATGATGAAACGAAAATGCAAATATTTTTAGGAGTAGCTTCGAGATATCCTGCTCTATTAGAAGAAGGATCGAAAGCGGCGGTATCCTAATGGTTCAGCTTATTTACTGGATTTGGTACAGCATTGGAGCGGTTTTGTTATTAACGATCGGCGTACCCGATGCGCTTTCGTTTTCTAATGGTCTATTTCTTATTTTCTATGCACTATGTGCGATTGATCTTATTTTTAGTAATGACTTGAAAAATCCACTGTCCGACCAGTCAGTCAGTTGGTGGAAGAAACGACAATTCTGGGTGATGGCTGTCGTCATTTGGACTGGGGGAATGGGTGTAGAATGGGTAGGGGTTCATACGGGTTGGCCGTTTGGATCCTATCACTATTCTTATTTATTTGGACCTCATTTATTTGCCGTTCCATTTACGCTCGGATTTGCCTGGATTGCCGTGGTCGGAAATTCAGCTCTTCTCAGCGGGGGAGGAGCCGGCTGGAAGAGCAAAGGAATAAGAGCGATAAAAACAGGGGCATGGGCTCTTATGATGGACTTGGTACTTGATCCGGTAGCTCATCACCGGGAATTCTGGATCTGGGATGCTCCTGAGGGGTTTTATGGAGTTCCGTTAATGAATTTTGTCAGCTGGTTTGTCATGGGAGGCCTATTGTCACTCTTTATTCCACCGATCCCGAATGATCCTGTCGTTCAGCGAAAAGCAAAAGTTCTATATCAAATGTTTATATTGCTGTTTGGATTACTTGCTCTTCAAGCCGGACTCTATGGAAGTGCCATGATTGCTGCGCTCGGTATTCTGCTTGCTGAAGGGAGACATCAGTATGCTGTCCGCAAACAAGTCTCGGCTCTTTGATCAGATATTTTTTCATTATCACCAAAAATACTTGCTCGAGCGGCGGTTTAGATATGTCGGTTTTACCGGAGATCTAGACCCTTCGCTCGTTCAAGATAAACCTGTGTTATATATCATGAATCACAGTTCATGGTGGGATGGTTTGCTGGCTTATCAAGCTTTTCGTAAACTTACGTCCCATGATCACTATGTCATGATGGAAGAGAAACAGCTAAACAAGTTCACCTTTTTTCGCAAATTAGGAGCCTTTTCGATCAATAAAGAGTCTGCCTCTGATGTGAGGGCTTCCTTTGAATATACAACGAAGTTATTACGTGCTGGAAAACGGGTATGGATGTATCCCCAAGGAAAAATCATGCACCAAGATTTGCGTCCACTCTCTTTTCAGCGCGGGATTGGAGTTCTGCTGAGACGAGTGCCGGATGCAGCTGTGATACCGGTGACTCTAGTACACGGGATGTATGGGCAGGATAAGCCGGAAGCACTACTTATGGCTGGCCCACCGCTGCTGGATCATTGGGGAATGATGGATAGCAGAATGATTACGAGCAGGCTTGAGACCGTAATGGAAGAACAACTAAACAGTCAAAAATTAGAGGTAATGAAGGCTGTGAATAATCGTCCCGAGCGATATCAACCTCTAACCAAATCAGGACGTTCCACAAGCGAACATTTTGATGATGTATTTGTAAGGAAGCGGGGATGAATAATGAATATTTATCACATTCTGCTGCTGATCCTCTGCGGTATTCTTGCCGTTCAGCTGCTCTTCTCCATCTGGAATCGGTCAAAGCTTCCACTCCTTGGAGAACCAGATGGTGACAGAGATTGCACTGAAAATCACCATGCAAACCGCCCCGATGACATTCGGTTATCTCATGTTAATAAGGATGCAAAGACAAAGATCTCTGTTCTGATCCCTGCCCGGAATGAACAGATTCATATTAAGGATTGTGTAGAGAGTGTGCTGGCTGCGGATACAGAGGGTATACAGCTGGAGGTTATCGTTCTGAATGATCGATCCGAAGATAAAACCGGTGAGATTCTAGAACAATTGGCAAGAAAAGATCATCGTCTGCGCATTCTGGAAGGGAAGGATCTTCCCTCAGGATGGATGGGCAAATCATATGCATG
The DNA here is from genome assembly GCF_965111595.1 of Paenibacillus sp. Marseille-Q7038. Lineage (NCBI taxonomy): Bacteria > Bacillati > Bacillota > Bacilli > Caryophanales > Paenibacillaceae > Paenibacillus > Paenibacillus sp. Marseille-Q7038. Next base: position 781,675 of record NZ_CBCOOM010000002.1, read on the forward strand.
TCATCAGCTTGCTCAGCAGGCTACCGGGGAGTGGTGGCTGTATATGGATGCGGACGTCAGATTAGAAAAAGAGGCACTGACCGCGGTACTTACCACCGCGCTTGCTCAAAAAAAGGGTCTTGTTACGGGTTTCCCCCGCCAAATGACAGCAACATGGCTTGAGAAACTGGTTGTACCTATGATGAAATTTACGATCATCAGTCATCTGCCTATTGTGCTAGTGAGAGGTTCACAGAATCCCCGTTTTGTTGCGGCTACTGGTGCTTTTATGTTTATTCATCGGGATACCTATAAAGCAACCGGAGGGCATGAAGCAATCAAGGCAGACTTGCTGGATGATATGCAGCTTGCTCGTGCTGTGAAAAAAGCAGGTCATCCGGTTACTCTCGCTGATGTTCATCGCCATACTCGCACAAGGATGTACCAGAATGCAGCCGAGGTATGGAACGGATATAAGAAAAATATGTACGAGGGCCTCGGGCGCAGTGGTTTTCTTTTAGCTGGGGTTCTTTTGATGTATGCTGCTCTTTATCTTCTTCCGCCAATCAGCTTTCTGTTTGGAATGTTTACTGGCGACTTTAAAGCAATGGCTTTGGGCGCGGTGGGGACTTTACTAGGAATGCTAGTGAAAAGAGTAGCTGATCTTACGGGAAGCCATCCATTTTGGTTAAGTTTTCTGCACCCAGTCAGCATTCTTTTTGTCATTGCGATTGGAATCTCATCCTGGCTTGGAGCCGTTACCGGCAAAGGTTATGTGTGGAAAGGGAGGCACTATCATTGAACAACCATAAAGCAGTCATTATTGGAGCCGGATTCGGAGGGTTGTCTTCCGCGATACGTCTTGCCACATTAGGTTTTGATGTAACAATCATTGAGCGGCAGCAACATGCGGGCGGTAAACTGCAGCGAATTCAGCTGGGGGGTTACTATTTTGATCGGGGACCGAGCACCATTACGATGCCCCATGTTTTTCGGGAAGTGTTCGAACTAGCTGGTGTACAGATGGAAGACTATGTGAAAATGTATGATCTCGAGCCAAGAACAAGAAATGTGTTTGCTGACGGGACAACGGTAGACCTGTCTAGCGACTGTGCATTTATGAAAGAACAGATTGCTGCATACAGCGGGAAAGATGCACAAAACTATGATGCCTTTATGGATGAATCAAAAGCGCTGTATAGGGAAGCGAATCAAAAATTTCTTGGGCAGTTGATGATTCGTCCTCAGGATAAATATAATCTATCGATGTTAAAAAGCTTACTGCGTGTCAGACCCGTGACGAAGCTGAATACACTGCTTCAGCGTTATTTCACGCATCCAAATACGCTCCAAATGTTCGGCAGATACGCTACTTATGTTGGTTCTTCGCCTTATGAAGCACCTTCGATCTTCGCCATGCTCGCTCATGTGGAAGCTGAGCTTGGGGTGTATGGCGTAGAAGGAGGCACATATTCACTGGTGTCTGGAATGGAGAAGCTGGCGCGAGAGAAAGGGGTTATCTTTCGCACCGGAGAAGAAGTGAAAAGAATTAAGACACACCGTAAGAAGGTTACTGGAGTAGAGACCGACAAGAACGAATATGCGGCAGACGTTGTTATCGCTAACGGGGATGTACTTCGTATTCATCAGCTGCTGATTCCTGAATCGGAACGCCCATCGATGGACAATCGGAAGATTGAACAGTATGAGCCGTCCTTATCAGGATTCGTCACACTTGCTGGTATTCAAAAGAAGTACGACAAACTACTTCATCATACCGTCTTTTTTCCAGACAATTATCAAGCAGAATTCACGGATATTTTCGATAAAAAAAGAGCTCCTCAAGACCCGACGCTATATCTTTGTTACTCTGGGTATTCGGAGCAGGGAATGGCCCCGGAGGGGGGCAGCAATCTTTTCATTCTTGCTAATGCACCTTATGTATCAAAAGAATGGGACTGGGAACTTGAATCGTCTGCTTACCAGAATAAACTGATCCACCGGCTTTCGGAGCTCGGGGTTGCTGGTTTGGAACGATCCGATGTGATGAATCACTACACGCCAGAAGATATTCAGCGGGATACCCTTGCTTACCGAGGCAGTATCTATGGGATTTCATCCAACAATCCGAAGCAAACCTTCACAAGACCGTCTAATCGTTCCAAAGATATAGAAGGGTTATGGTTTGTGGGAGGGACAACGCATCCTGGAGGGGGAACACCGATTGTGACTCGGTCTGGAAGGCTCGTAGCGGAGGAGATTGCTCGTAACAGCTCATCTAGGTAAACATAGAACAGGAAGAGAAAGCTGTACTGTAAATCAAGGCGAGATCATTATTTATAAGGTATAATGTCTCTATCTAAAAAAACGATAAGTTTGAAATGGAATGGGTAAAGGAGACGGGATATGCGGGAAGCGGGACGAGATAATAAATTACATAAGGATCAAGATTTTCAGGGGGTTAGCGAGCATTTGTTGCCTGAAGTGCCGACTGGCGAACGGAAAATAGAACATGTCCGGCTCTGTCTTAATGAAGACGTGAATGCACAGGGGATTAAAGCCGGATTTGAATCTTACCGATTTCGACATGCAGCTCTGCCTGAGCTTGATTTCGCTGATGTTCAGCTGAATACGATGTTTCTCGGACAAGAGCTTCGTACACCGTTTCTTATCAGTTCTATGACAGGCGGAAGTAAAGCAACAGGGAAGATTAATGAACGCCTGGCAGCGGTTGCCGAAGCAAGAGGCTGGGCTTTTGGCGTTGGTTCTGTAAGGGCAGCGGTCGAAAAAGAAGAATTGGCAGCTTCTTTCTCGATGAGAAAGTTTGCGCCCACGATTCCCATTATTGCGAACCTCGGAGCCGTTCAGCTGAACTATGGGTTTGGCAGGGAAGCATGTCAGCGGGCAGTTGATATCGCGGGAGCATCGATGCTTGTACTTCATTTAAATGGTCTGCAGGAAATTTTTCAGCCTGAAGGGAACACCAATTTCAGCGGGCTGCTGAAGAAGATAGAAAAGCTCTGCGGAGAACTCTCGGTACCTGTTGGGGTCAAAGAAGTAGGCTGGGGGATTGATGGAGAGACAGCAGCAAAACTTTATGATGCGGGAGTTTCTTTTGTAGATGTTGCAGGGGCCGGCGGGACAAGCTGGGTTCAGGTAGAGAAGTTTAGAAATGAAGACAAGATGAAAAAAGCAGCGGCGGAAGCATTTGTAGATTGGGGCATTTCTACAGCTGAATGTATAACAGAAGTGCGGCAGATGAACCCGGGGAAAGCAGTGATTGGTAGCGGTGGGCTGACTTCCGGTGTAGATGCTGCCAAAGCAATTGCGCTGGGTGCTGATCTCGCTGGTTTCGGAAGATCACTCCTTGGAGCAGCGGTCCAATCAGAAGAAGCTCTTCATCAACGACTTCATCAAGTAGAATTTGAACTGCGAACAGCGATGTTCGGGGTAGGCGCCCCACGTCCAATTGAATTGCAAGGTACGAAACGGTTGATCAGAACGATCAAGTAAGGACGGTGTCACCATGCAGCTTGAATTGATAGCAATGGATAAAGAACAATATGAAGACTTTATGGCGTTTACACTTGTGACCTATGTGAAAGAGAAGATAAAGGCAGGTACCTGGATTCCAGAACATGCAGAAAGTCGAGCGCTAGAGGATATGAGCAGGATTCTTCCAAAAGGGTACTCCACCGAAAATGCTTATTTTTACCGGGTGATTGATATGGCGCTCCCCACTCCTGCTGTCATTGGATTTATTTGGTTTAATCTATATAGAAGAAATAATTTGAATGAATTATTCCTATACGACATTACCATTCTGGATGAATATCAGGACCGAGGATATGGGACAAAGACCATGTTCCTGCTGGAAGAAGAGGCAAGAAAACTTGAGGTGAATCTAATTGGGTTGCATGTTTTTGGACACAATGAACGGGCTTTGCATTTGTATCATAAAATGGGATATGATGCTAGAAGTATTACGCTTTACAAAGAGTTGTCTTGATTTTTTATAGATCATAAGGGAAAAAGGTACATAACAAATTCTCTGCAGTGGAATATGTGGCTTATGAAAAGTAGCAAGAGGGGAAAGCTGCCATAGGTAATATCCTTGAAGCCCTTCTTGTTCTCATATATAATTAGAAAGATTGTTTGATGGAAATCGTAATATACACCAAATACATTTGAGGAGTGTTTATATAAATGGCTTTGAAAGCAGGGATTGTAGGGTTACCGAACGTAGGGAAATCAACCCTTTTTAATGCAATTACACAAGCAGGCGCAGAAAGTGCCAACTACCCATTCTGTACGATTGATCCGAACGTGGGGATCGTTGAAGTTCCGGATGAGCGTCTTGATAAATTGACAGAACTCGTTGTACCGAAAAAAACAGTACCCACTGCTTTTGAATTTGTAGATATCGCAGGACTCGTGCGTGGTGCAAGTAAAGGGGAAGGGCTAGGTAACAAATTCCTTGCTCATATTCGTGAAGTAGATGCGATTGTGCATGTGGTTCGTTGTTTTGAAGATGAGAACGTAACCCATGTGGATGGCAAAGTGGACCCAATCTCCGACATCCAGACGATTAACCTGGAACTGATTCTCGCTGACATTGAAACGGTTGAGAAACGTATTGATCGTGCGCGTAAGAATATGAAGGGCGGCAACAAGCAGACTGCTCAAGAAGTGGAAGTTCTTGAAAAAGTGAAAGCCGTACTTTATGATGACAAGCCAGCTCGCAGTATAGAACTGACAGATGATGAGCAGTTGATTGTTCGTGATCTTCACTTGTTGACAATGAAGCCAGTTCTTTATGCGGCGAACGTAAGCGAAGAAGAAGTTTCTTCGGCAGACAGCAATCCTTATGTACTAAAAGTGAAAGAATTTGCAGCAGATGAGAATGCAGAAGTAGTTCCAATCAGTGCGAAGGTAGAGTCAGAGATCGCTGAGCTTGAAGGAGAAGACAAAGCTATGTTCCTTGAAGAGCTGGGACTTGCAGAGTCTGGTCTAAACCGTCTGATTAAAGCAGCTTACCGTTTGCTTGGTCTGTACACTTATTTCACAGCAGGTGTACAAGAAGTTCGTGCATGGACCATTCGTAAAGGAACAAAAGCACCAGGTGCTGCAGGCGTGATCCATACTGACTTTGAACGTGGATTTATTCGTGCAGAAGTGGTGTCTTACGATGATCTTGTTGCTGCAGGTTCAATGAACGGGGCCAAAGAACGCGGCCAACTTCGACTTGAAGGTAAAGAATATTTGGTGCAAGACGGCGACGTAATGCACTTCCGTTTTAATGTATAAAATAGCTTCTGGCAAGAAAGCCTCAGACTCCTCCCCATGGGATGAGCCTGGGGCTTTCTTTATGAATTGGCATCGAAAGCTATGTATGATACTGGGCGCCAGTCCGTATCTTCTCAAGGGCTTTGCCGTATGATATAATAAAGAGTCGCCAGAGTACGCGGCAACAGGTGTTTATTTTATACTAAAAGGATGGATGACATTGTAGCGATACAAATCATCAATAACACGGATGGATAAGAAGCTGTCAGGCGGGCACCAGATGCTTGCAGGCACAATCAATATTAATTTCAACAGTTGGAAGCTTTCATCATATATAGACAAACATTGAATATGGAGAGGTGATTTTACTTATGCTGGATCGTTTACAAGCATTGGTTGATCGTTATGAGAAACTGAGCGAACTTTTGTGTGACCCGGATGTAGTTAGTGATAATAAGAAGCTGAGAGACTACTCTAAAGAGCAGTCCGATCTGCAGCCGGCTTATGAAGCTTACATGGAATACAAGACCGTAATGGAAGAGCTAGAAGCGGCTAAGCAGATGCAAGCAGAGAAACTGGACGATGAAATGCGTGAAATGGTCAAAATGGAAATTGATGAACTGAGCACGCGTCAGAAAGAGCTGGAAGATAAGATTCATATTCTTCTGCTGCCAAAAGACCCGAATGATGATAAGAACGTAATTATCGAGATTCGCGGCGCGGCTGGCGGAGATGAAGCGGCCTTGTTTGCAGCGGATTTGTACCGGATGTATACACGTTATGCGGAATCTCAGGGCTGGAAAGTAGAACTGATGGACGTCAATGAGAATGACCTCGGTGGATTCAAAGAGGTAATCTTCATGATCAACGGACGCGGTGCATACAGCAAAATGAAATATGAGAGTGGTGCCCACCGTGTTCAGCGTATCCCTGCAACCGAATCCGGCGGACGGATTCACACCTCTACTTCTACAGTAGCGGTGATGCCGGAAGCAGAAGATCTGGACATCGTTATTCATGATAAAGATATTCGTGTAGATACATTCTGCTCCAGTGGTGCTGGCGGACAGTCCGTAAATACGACCAAATCAGCAGTTCGTGTAACTCACGTTCCTACGGGGATCGTAGCAACTTGTCAGGACGGCAAATCCCAGAACTCGAATAAGGAAAAGGCATTGCAAGTTCTTCGTACACGTATTTTTGATATGATCCGTCAAGAAGAAGAAGCAAAAATTTCCGGCGAACGGAAGAGTAAAGTGGGAACAGGAGACCGCAGTGAGCGGATTCGTACGTATAATTTCCCGCAAAGCCGTGTAACAGATCACCGCATCGGTTTAACCGTGCATAGACTCGATCAGGTGATGAACGGTGATATCGAAGACATTCTGTCTGCTCTCACTGTTGCACAACAAGCAGAACTAATGGAAAAAGGGGAATAATGCTTGATGCGGCAAGAATTTAGCTTACCGCAGGGAAGCAGTAATCGGGAAGCCTTTGTGAAGGCTTCCTCTTTTTTAGAGGATTGCGGTGTAATGGAGCCGCAAAACAATGCACGGCTTCTGCTGATGCATGTGCTTGACCTCGAAGGAGCTGCTTATTATATGGCACAGCCGGAACCATTTCCGGCGCAGCGGATCACAGCTTTCACGGATGCTGTGAATCGGAAAGGCCGCGGAGAACCGGTTCAATATATTATTGGGCAGCAGGAGTTCTATGGACTGCCGTTTGAAGTAACCCCAGCCGTGCTGATTCCAAGACCCGAGACGGAACTGCTGGTCGAGGCGATTATGAAGCATGGTGATGTACTGTGGCCAAGCGGAACACCGCGGGTCATTGATATCGGTACAGGCAGCGGCGCGATTGCGGTGACGCTGAAAACCGAGCGTCCGCGCTGGGACGTCGCAGCCAGTGACATCAGCGCAGATGCGCTGGAAGTTGCCGCGAAGAACGCAGCGGCAAACGGCGCAGCCGTGTCATTTCGTGAGGGCGACTTACTTGTGCCCTTCGCGGGAGAGCGGTTCGATATCTTGGTGTCGAACCCGCCTTATATCCCGGCGGGAGATATCGCCGGATTGCAGCGCGAAGTGCGTGAGCATGAACCGCGCACAGCTCTTGACGGAGGACCGGACGGGCTGGCTCCGTACCGGATCATGATGGCGCAGCTTGACCTACTTGCTGCGCCTCCTGCCTTGGTGGGGTTTGAGCTCGGAGAGGGACAGGCACAGGATGTGGCAGAGCTGTTAAGGCAGGCTGGTTACTGGGATCAAATCGAGATCGTGTCCGATCTAGCGGGCATCGAAAGACATGTCATTGGAATTTATACAAAAGTGACGAAATTGTAAGCTGCCGAACATTTTCTTTTTACGATTTCATCCTTTACAATAGAGGATAGTGTCGTTTCATATCAGTATAGATCGTTGGAAACATAGGGGTTATAAACCTCCCTTTTGTGTTACAAAGCTAATTATTATGTAAGGCTGGTTAGATTAATGCCCAGTCTCGCCTTTAGGGGGACGGTTCATGCTGCAAAAGTTTAAGAAAATGGATGTGCCAGTACTAATGATCATCTTTATGTTGATGATTATCAGTATTGTATGTCTGTATAGCGCTACCCATGGTGATGCAAAACTCGAAGGACATCATATTAAGATGCTTGCCTTTTATATCCTTGGATTTGGCGCTGTGTTTGCTATAACACTGGTCGATTACAGATTGCTCGTCAAATATGCGCTTTATATTTATTTCTTCGGGCTGCTTATTCTGTTGGCTGCTAATTTCTTCGGAGGAAAACTGAATAATGCAACAGGATGGATTAATCTTGGTCCGATTTCTATTCAACCTGCTGAGTTGTTTAAGCTGATCTTGGTTATTTTCCTTGCTTCGGTGCTCATCAAAAGAGGCAAGGCTAAGCTAGAGTTCTGGAGAGATGTAGTTCCGATTGGACTGATGACCTTTGTTCCATTTGGTCTTGTTATGCTTCAGAATGACCTTGGTAATGCGATGGCTTATGTCGTGATTTTGATCGGACTGCTCTGGATCGGGAATATTAAAGCATCCCATGCCTTAATCGGATTTGTCATTATTGCCGTACTCGTGGGCGGCGGGATCAAACTTTATAAGGTATATCATGATAACATTTATGATTATTTGGATAAGCTCGGTCGCGCCCACTGGGCAGAGCGGTTTGATCCATGGCTCGTGCCCGAAAAGGCTACAGCCAAAGCTTCCTGGCATACAGATAATGCTAAACTTGCGATTGGTTCAGGCGGAATTACAGGTAAAGGATTTATGCAGGGGACTTCCGTTCAATCTGGTCGTGTTCCATACACCTACTCTGACTCCATCTTTGTACTGATTGCAGAAGAGTTTGGGTTCGTAGGTTCTTCGGTCGTCTTGCTGTTATATTTCATACTGATACATAGGATGATCCTGATTGCACTGGAAACGAAGGAGCGATCAGGACCCTATATTATCGTCGGAATTGTCGCGATGTATTTGTACCAAGTATTTGAGAATATTGGAGCCTTTATTGGACTTATGCCGCTGACCGGGATTACACTGCCGTTTATCAGTTACGGGGGTACGTCACTGCTCATTAATATGGCGAGTATCGGACTCATTATGAGCATCAAAGTGCATGGACAAGAAGTCGATGATGATATTCTTGCTCCAGGGGCAAACGGTCAGAACAAGAAACGCGTGTTTGGTCGTAAACAAGCCAAGGCGTAGACTCAATCTTAATTAAATAATCTTAATTAAATAATTCAATAACCTATATGTTACATCTATAAAAAGAAGCATCATCACGGGTATCCTTTTAAAGAAGGATCGTGAGGATGCTTCTTTTTGTACAGGGTAAGCTCATCTCATTCTATGAATCTATGAGTTCTTTTTAATAAAAATAAGTTTGATAGGTTTAACTCTACCAACTCGCGGACATACTGATAGACATGAAGAGTTCGAGGGGGAGAAGAACATGCGGAAGAGTATAAAGCAGTTTTTCATGATTGTGGTGTGTATGATGATTGTTATGATGAGCTGGGAAGGTCAGAAATCAGATGCAGCCATACATCAAGCTGTCATTCCGCATGATTCGATCCGGTTACGTATTCTGGCAAATTCGGATATGCCTCACGACCAGTTGGTCAAAAGAGAGATTCGTGATGCAGTGGTTGAGCAAATGAATGAGTGGGTGCCGGCACTCGCTGACCCGCATAATTTAGAAGAAGCTAGAACCATGGTTCGCGGACATTTACCAGAGTTAAACGAACTTGTAGGACAGGAACTCAAAAGCCGCGGGCTGACTTATGAATATAATGTAGAGCTTGCGACAGTACCTTTTCCAACAAAAATGTACGGTAAACTGATCTATCCTGCAGGAGATTATGAAGCAGTTCGAGTTACCCTTGGTAAAGGGGAAGGACAGAACTGGTGGTGCGTGTTATTCCCTCCTCTATGTTTTGTTGGTGGTAAAAATGGAGATGTAGCGGAGAAGAATGTGACCGTGAGTAATGAACAAACAGGGCAGGTATCAGAAAATGAGGGCACTGCTGAGCCTCAAGTCCGATTTTTCCTATGGGATATGTTGGTAAAGGCTTGGGATTTTGTAGGGAGTATAGTGGCATAATTGAAGGATATACTCTCAGCCCGAAGAGCGCATGAATTGTGATATAATGTACGATAATTAATATATGAGACTGGATGATAATAACATGTGTGATGAAAAGAATGTGGTAGAGAGTACAGCGCACTCCATGGCGGAGATGAGACCGGACATGGTGACGCACATCTGGGATGTGACAGGGGATATCGATAAAGAGCAGACAATGGAACACTTGAAGGAAGCGGCAGCCTTGCTTCAAGACGGTTCCATTGTTGCGTTTCCCACAGAAACCGTATATGGACTTGGTGCAGATGCCAGAAATACGGTAGCTGTTGAGTCTGTATTTGCTGCAAAAGGACGACCTTCTGATAACCCGCTTATCGTTCATGTCGCTAATAGAGCGCAGCTGGGCGGATTTACAGAACCGGTTAATGAATTGTCGAGCAGGTTAATGGATACATTTTGGCCCGGGCCCCTTACTTTAATCCTTCCGCTAAAACAAAAAAGCTTGTCGGAGAAAGTTTCAGCAGGGCTAAGTACGGTGGGGGTACGTATGCCGGATCATCCGGTTGCACTTGAACTGATTGCCGCTGCCGATTGCCCGATTGCTGCACCAAGTGCAAATCGTTCAGGACGTCCTAGTCCGACGACAGCTTCACATGTACGAGAGGATCTTATGGGCCGAATTGCGGGAATTGTAGATGGCGGACCTACAGGAGTAGGGGTGGAATCTACCGTGGTAGAGGCTCATGATGATGGGACAGTCACGATTCTTAGACCTGGCGGCATCACAGCGGAACAACTTGCCGAGGTAGCTGCCGAGGTATACCTTGATCCTGGCCTCACTGTAGATCCAATCAAGGCAGATGCTTCCTCTCCTGCCCCTCGCTCGCCAGGGATGAAGTACACGCACTATGCTCCTAAAGGGGAGCTTAGAGTCGTGCAAGGCGCACCTGATGCGGTAGCCGCATATGTGAATGGTGCGCTCTTAGCAGCGACTGCGCGCGGCGAACGAACTGCGGTGCTTGCCTTCAGCGAGCACCTGCATCTGTACCGCGCAGACGCTGTCTATTCTCTCGGCAGCCTAGAGCGGCTTGCCGAAGCAGCTCACCGTCTGTACGCTGCACTGCGCAGCTGTGACGAGATCGGTGCCTCGGTACTTTACGCCGAGGCGTGCCCTCGGGATGGCCTGGGGGATGCCATTATGAATCGCTTACTGAAAGCAGCCGGTCATCAGATCATCCATGTAGCTGAATAAACGTACTCGTCATGTTTCTATTCTTGTCCGCATATGGTGTACAAGAATGCTTTGTACATGGGGGTATGAACAATGCTGGAGGCTTCTGCGCATTGGGGCCAGCTTATTACCATTTTAATAATGGCGGTGGCACTGGGTTTGGATGCATTTTCTCTAGGAATAGGGATTGGTATGAAGGGTATTCGATTATTGCATGTACTCCGTCTGAGTATTTTAATTGCAATATTTCATGTCCTCATGCCGCTCGTGGGATTTTATGCAGGTGAGTATTTTAGTTCGCTGCTTGGACAAGTTACCTCATATGTAGCCGGGGGACTGTTGCTTCTGCTGGGAGCTCATATGATTTTTAATGCGTTTCGTTCGGGAGAGACTAGTTTCATGGATCACCGTACGTTTACGGGTACACTGATGTTTGCCTTTAGTGTGAGTATTGACTCCTTTTCCGTTGGGGTGACTCTTGGCATGTTCCGCACTGACTTATGGCTCACGTTATTTGCTTTTGGGCTGTGTGGATTTCTAATGTCGGTTGTAGGGCTATTAATTGGCAGAAGGGTAAATCGCAATATGGGTGAATATGGAGAGGCAGTAGGGGGCGCGATTTTGCTTGCATTTGGTCTCTTGTTTATTCTCTGACATAAGGCAGTTTGCTGAATGATTTTGCGTATTAGGTCAAAGCAATTTACAATAGAAATGATCTCCTGCGGATGGGGAAAGATTGATATAGGCTTTATAGGCCCTGATGGAGGTGAAGAATATGAAACATATTTTATTTGTTTGTACAGGCAATACATGTAGAAGTCCGATGGCAGAAGGGTTACTCCGAAAAGCTGCAGCAGAACGAGGAGTTGATCTGAAAGTTCGATCTGCCGGTGTTGCAGCAACAGATGGGAGTATGATTTCTCGTCATGCAAGAGCGGTGCTTCAGGATCACAACATTCACGACTCGATTACATCTTCCTCACTTACCTCGGAACACGTAGAGTGGGCTGATCTTATTTTGACGTTAACCGGTTCTCATAAGCAGCATGTGCTTCACTTCTTCCCAAATGCAGCCGACCGAATCTACACGCTGAAGGAATATACGGAGGATGATGTACAAATCCTGGAGGATCTTAAAGAGCGAGATCGTCTATATGCAGAGCTCGAAATGAAACTTTCACTTGGTCATGAGATTGAAGCATCCGAACGTCAGCGTATGATTGAGATACAACAGCGTATCCCAAGTTTTGATATATCTGATCCGTTTGGCGGCAGTAAGGAAGATTATGATGTTACAGCGGCAGAAATTCGTTTAGCAGTAGAGCGACTTCTGGATAAGCTGTGATGTACAATATATAAATTTTTTACAGTAAGCAATCATAAATGGTTGATTTCTGCCATCTGATGCTCTATGATGAGATGGAATGTAAGAATAGATTCCAGTGTAACTGGCGACAAGTGTGGATTAAACCACGATGGAGCACTGGAAATATCGGCCGGTCGCCTGGGCAAAAGAGCATTTCTGTGCGTATCTTTACGTACAGACTGCTCTTTTTTCGTCTTTCGTCATTTTTTTCGCTATAATAAATGAAAAAAGGGCGAGGCGAACACATCATTAGTGTTTGTTCACTTGAGTTATGCCCTTACCTTTTGGTTATGCTCGTCATAGAAGGGAAGGATGGAAGGCAATGGAACAACATAAGTCTGCTTCAGAATGGCATGAGCTTGTCCAGCATACTGCAGAGATTCTAAGAGAACTTGCTGAAGCTGGGGATTTAGGTCCTGGAAAAGTCGTTGTTGTCGGAACGAGCACAAGCGAAGTAGCTGGCAAACATATTGGTACAGGCGGTGCTTTAGAAATTGCCCAGTCCTTGCTTAATGGGATCAACGAGATAAAGGAATCTTTTGGTTTTGAAGTTGTATTTCAATGTTGTGAGCACCTTAACCGGGCACTCGTAATGGAAAGGCATTTACTCGAACGCTTAGGTCTTACCGAGGTTTCTGCAGTACCGATTCCAACAGCCGGCGGCTCTATGGCAGCAGCAGCTTATCGTTCTTTGGCAGAGCCTTGCCTCGCGGAGACGGTCGAAGCTCATGCAGGGATGGATATTGGAGAGACGCTCATAGGAATGCATCTTCGCAGAGTGGCCGTACCCTATCGTACAAAAAGACGGTATATTGGCGAGGCTCGTGTGACAACAGCGATAACAAGACCGAAACTTATCGGGGGTCAGCGCGCAGTGTATCAGATGGAGACATCAAGTAATACCTCAAACTGTGATTAACTTTTTTTATATTATATTATTACTTAGGAGGAATTATCATTATGGAACAATTGCGTAAAAGTGACCCTGCAGTACTGGAAGCTATGAATTTGGAACTGAAACGTCAGCAAAATAACATCGAATTAATTGCATCCGAGAATATCGTATCTGAAGCGGTTATCGAAGCTATGGGTTCTGTTCTGACGAACAAATATGCAGAAGGATACCCAGGCAAACGCTATTATGGCGGTTGTGAACATGTGGATATCGTAGAAGATATCGCTCGTGATCGTGCAAAAGAATTGTTCGGAGCAGAACACGTGAATGTTCAGCCTCACTCTGGTGCACAAGCAAACATGGCGGTTTATCTTGCAGCGCTAAAACCAGGCGATACTGTTCTTGGTATGAACCTTGCACATGGCGGTCATTTAACGCACGGCAGCCCGGTGAATGCTTCCGGTCTTTTGTACAACTTTGTTTCTTACGGTGTACAAGAAGATACGTTCCGTATTGATTATGATGATCTCCGTAAAGCAGCATTTAAACATCGCCCTAAAATGATTGTAGCAGGTGCGAGTGCTTACCCGCGTACGATTGATTTTGAAGCGATTGCTAAAATTGCACATGATGTTGGTGCGTTGTTCATGGTAGATATGGCTCACATCGCGGGTCTAGTAGCTGCTGGCCTTCATCCAAGTCCTGTTCCTCATGCACACTTTGTTACTACAACAACACACAAAACGCTTCGCGGACCACGTGGTGGTATGATTATGACCACAAAAGCATGGGCAGCAGCGATTGATAAAGCAGTATTCCCTGGTTCACAAGGCGGTCCTTTGATGCATGTGATCGCGGCAAAAGCAGTAGCTTTGGGTGAGGCATTACAACCATCATTCAAAACTTATGCCGAGAACGTCGTGAAAAATGCGCAAGTATTAGCAGAAACGCTGATCGCTGAAGGTCTCAATATCATATCTGGCGGAACAGATAACCACTTGATGCTTATTGATACACGTAGTGTAAACATTACGGGAAAAGAGGCAGAACATGTCCTTGATTCCATCGGGATCACAGTAAACAAAAATGCAATTCCATTTGATCCTACCAGTCCTTTTGTAACGAGCGGTATTCGTATCGGTACACCTGCAGCTACTTCCCGCGGTATGGATGAAGCGGCTATGGTCGAGATTGGTAAGATCATCGCTAAGACACTGAAAAACACGAAAGATGCGGCTGTTCTTGAAGAAGCAAAACGTCAAGTTACAGAGCTTACAGATAAATTCCCACTTTATCCTGATTTGAAGTACTAAAATCGAGTATGATTACCCATACTAATAAATAGCTTTCGCAAGCTATTTATTTCAAGTAGACCGAAGCTGCTTTATGTAGTTTCGGTCTTTTTTGATTGATGTCCGGAAGCTGTCACGGTTTATAGTGTAATTTGCGGATAGGGAATGATATAATATACAGGATTTATCGACAGGTTTTGTTTCTGTGAGCAGGAACTGCCCGGAGTTGATAATGGAAGATGAAACTACCGGAGGGACAAACAATGGGAAAATTGGTGGTATGTGATCACCCGTTGATTCAACACAAATTGACAATTATTCGTGACATGCGCACGAACACAAAGGATTTTCGCGAACTTGTAGATGAAGTAGCAACTTTAATGGCTTACGAAATTACACGTGATATTCCACTCGAAACAATAACAGTACAAACTCCTGTTGCAGAGACAGAAGGAAAAGTGATTTCGGGCCGTATGCTCGGACTTATTCCGATTCTTCGTGCAGGACTGGGTATGCTTGATGGCGTAGTGAAACTCATTCCGGCAGCAAAAGTAGGACACGTAGGACTTTTCCGTGATCCTGAAACATTGCAGCCTGTTGAATACTATACGAAGCTTCCAACCGATGTAACAGAGCGTGAGCTCATCGTAATTGACCCGATGCTCGCAACGGGCGGATCTGCTATTGAAGCGATCAATGTACTTAAGAAACGCGGCTGTACTCAGATTAAAATGATGAACCTGATTGCTGCGCCAGAAGGTGTGAAAGCAGTTCAAGAGGCACATCCTGACGTAGACATTTATGTTGCGGCAATGGACGAGCGTCTTGATGAGCATGGTTACATCATTCCGGGTCTTGGAGATGCGGGAGACAGACTGTACGGCACCAAATAAACAAAATTGGTATAAAAGGGGCTCTTGGCAATGTCTAAAATTAAAGTGATGACGGTATTCGGAGTGCGCCCTGAAGCAATCAAGATGGCTCCACTCATTTTGGAGCTGGAACGTCACTCCGAAGAAATCGAATCCATAGTATGTGTAACGGCCCAGCATCGTCAGATGCTGGACCAAGTACTTGAAGTTTTTAACATTACACCGGATTACGATCTGGATGTCATGAAAGAGCGTCAAACTCTGAATGAAGTTACCGTTCGTGTACTGGAAGGACTGGAACCCGTTCTGCGGGAAGCGAAGCCTGACATCGTTCTGGTTCATGGAGATACCCTGACAACGTTCCTGGCAAGTTATGCTGCCTTCTTACAGCAGATCAAGGTAGGTCATGTGGAAGCGGGGCTCCGTACCTGGAATAAACTCTCTCCATACCCAGAAGAAATGAACAGACAACTGACAGGAGTTTTGGCAGATTTACACTTTGCTCCAACAGATATGTCCGGAAGCAATTTACTACGAGAAAATAAATCAGAATCAAGTGTATTTGTCACAGGCAACACCGTTACAGATGTGTTTCAATATACAGTACGCGAAGATTATACCCACCCTGTGCTGGAGTTTGCTAAAGGAAAAAGATTGATTTTGATGACGGCGCATCGCAGAGAATCACAAGGTGAACCGCATCGAAATATATTCAAGGCGGTAAAACGCATTGCGGATGAATTCGAGGATATTGCAATTGTTTATCCAGTACATCCAAGCCCAGCCGTTAAAGAACCAGCTTATGAGCTGCTAGGAAACCATCCGCGCATTAAGCTGATTGATCCACTTGACGTGGTAGATTTCCATAACATATATCCACACACGCATCTGATCCTAACGGATTCCGGTGGAATGCAGGAAGAGGCTCCTTCCTTCGGAGTACCTGTTCTTGTTCTTCGTGATACAACGGAAAGACCAGAAGGGATTGAGGCAGGAACACTGGAGCTAGTTGGTACAGATGAGGAAAATGTATATGCAAGAACAAAAGCATTATTGACTGATTCAGAACTGTACGCTTCGATGAGTGAAGCAGCTAATCCTTACGGTGATGGACATGCTTCAGAGCGTATTGTCAGTGCGATTTTGCACTATTTCGGTAAAAAAAGCGAACGTCCTGAGACTTTTCACAGAAAGTTCAAAAAATAATTCAACACTTCAACTTCTAGTATAGACAGTAGAGCGTACAGTTAAACTGTACGGTTTATAAGGGTTTGAAAGATTTTCTGATTTTCTTTCAGGATTTTTCAGTGTTTCTTACAGCCAGAACAGGTTGTTCTACCGATTGACAAACGCTTTA
The DNA here is from genome assembly GCF_965111595.1 of Paenibacillus sp. Marseille-Q7038. Lineage (NCBI taxonomy): Bacteria > Bacillati > Bacillota > Bacilli > Caryophanales > Paenibacillaceae > Paenibacillus > Paenibacillus sp. Marseille-Q7038. Next base: position 798,562 of record NZ_CBCOOM010000002.1, read on the forward strand.
ACCATTCAGTAAGATAATTGGGATTGGACAAACTTGACACATTTTTCATCTTTTTCTCTCGAACTCAGGGGGAAAAGAATATTAACTCATTTTCCATATACAGCGCTTTCTAGGGATGGGTTGTGTCTTATTATGAATCAGGATAAACCGTGGTTGATTGCTTTGAGTATCGGTGGTTCAGGCATCCTGCTGGCTGCTTACATAACGATCGGATACTTTATAGGAAAGTGGCTCATGAATGCTGTGAACGGACCGAATTACTGGATTGCTATTGGCTGTCTAATAGGTCTCGTTTTAGGTGTTCTAAATATAGCCCTTTTTATTAAGAAGTTTTTGGGGGAACAAAATGAATGATTTGTCTTCCATTGTAAATGCTGTTACAAGAGTGACGTTCTTCCTTTTATCTGGATCACTTCTCGTATGGGTGATATTCCCTGAACAACGTCCTTTGTTTTTAGGCCTCATCATCGGTCTGGCAGCAGGGTTGTTTAATTTTAGATATCTGTACATCAAAATTCACCAGGTTTCAGAGAGTGTGGTAACTCCTGGAAGCAAATATGTGAGTTTTGGTTTCTTGTCACGGATGTGTATCTCTCTTCTGGCTATCATGCTGGCTGTGAGATTTGACCAGATATCAGTGGGTTTTACAGTGATGGGTCTTTTCACGGTACAGATTTTGGCAATTCCAATTAGTATATTGGTGAACGCTAGATCAAGAAAATAACATTACTATGGGGAAAGGGGTGAATAAATCAATATGCATGACTCACCGATTATCGAACTCGGAGGATTGAACATTGACCTTTCCGCTGTTTTAATGCTCACAGTGACGGTGCTATTCGTGTTCATACTTGTTCGTTTGTGTGTTCGGAATCTATCTGTAGAGAATCCTTCGAAAGTACAAAATTTCATGGAATGGGTCGTTGAATTCGTTCAGAACATTGTGGCAAGTGCCATGCCTTTAAGTAAAGGTAAGCCTTACATAACTTTGGGATTGACACTGATTCTGTTTATTTTCGTATCCAACATGCTTGGTTTGCCGTTCTCTATTATCTCGGAACATCATGAGCCAGCAAGTATATTTGGACACGTAATTGAAGCGACCAGAACTCTTGGTAATGGAGAACATTCAGAAATTCTATGGTGGAAATCTCCTACCGCAGACATTTCAATCACAGCAGGACTTGCGATTATTATCTTCATTCTGATGAATTATCTTGGATTGAGATACAACCGTAAGCATTACCTGAGACACTACATCGAACCGTTTCCAGTGTTTCTGCCGCTGAATATTATTGAGAACTTGGCGAAGCCGATCGCCCTTGCGATTCGTTTGTTTGCCAATATTTTTGCGGGAGAGATTCTGATCTCTACCATTCTCAAAATGGGATGGATTGGTATACCAGCCATGATGGCATGGCAAGGATTCAGTATTTTCGTAGGTGCATTGCAGGCCTTCATCTTCACGATCTTGTCGATGGTGTACATCGCTCAGACGACAATTCACGAAGAACACTAGGTTTATTGTCACAATAATAGTAACTCCAAAACTGTTTGTAAGTAGAAGGAGATTATTATATTAAGTTAGATCAACAAAAAAATGTATATATATTTCGAGGAGGAAATTTAAAAATGGAAATGTTAGCAGCAGCTATCGCAGTAGGTTTGGGTGCACTTGGTGCAGGTCTTGGTAACGGTATGATCGTAAGTAGAACAGTTGAGTCCATCGCTCGTCAACCAGAAGCTCGTGGACCATTGCAAACAACAATGTTTATCGGTGTGGGTATCGTAGAGGTAGTACCTTTGGCAGCTACAGTTATCGCGTTCTTGATTATGTTTTCATAATATCAGAAGTAACGGTTTGGCGGGGAGGGCGATGCCATCCGCGCCTTCGTTTTTGTTACGATACAGGAATGAACGGAAAGGAGTGACGTGAGTGCACATTTTATGGGAAAACATTGCTATTACCATTGTTGCGTTCTTGATCCTTTATTGGCTTTTGTCCAAGTATGCATTTAACAAATTGTTCGCTATTATGGAGCAGCGTCGTGAGCTTGTTGCTTCACAACTTAATGAAGCAAAACAAACTCGTGAGCAGGCTATCCAATATGTAGAAGAGCAAAAAGCAGCTTTGCAAGAAGCGCGTAATGAAGCTCAAAGTATTATTGAACAATCTCGCAAAACAAGTGTAAACCAAACAGAGCAAATGCTGAGTGAAGCAAAACAAGAAGCAGAGCGTCTGAAAGTGGAAGCTGTTCGTGCGATTGAGAGCGAGAAAAATAAAGCGGTTGAATCCCTCCGCAGTGAACTTGGAGCGGTATCTGTACAAATCGCATCCAAAATTTTGGATAAAGAAGTTAAGCAAGACAACGTTCAGGAAGAGCTTGTTGAAAAGTATCTGAATGAAGTAGGAGGCAGACCATGAGTAAGGATTCGGTAATCGCCAAGAGATATGCAAAAGCGTTGTTTGAAGTGGCGATCAAAAATCAATCCGTACTGGAAGTCGAAGCCGAGCTTCACGCGGTTGCAACCTCTATTACAGGAGATCGCGACATCGTTAAATTTATCTCTTCTCCAAACGTCAGTGTTGCTTCGAAACTGAGTGTTGTAGACAACAGTCTGCAAGGCAAAGTATCGGAGCCGGTCTTAAATACAATTAAACTGCTTATCGAACGTAACCGAATCCATGCACTGGAATCCGTCGTGGAAAGTTACATGAAATTCGAATCCGATTCACTTGGAATGGTTACTGCGCGTGTGTATTCGACATATGAGCTTAGCCAGGAAGAGAAAGATACAGTTGCTAAAGATTTTAGTGCTCGTATTAGTAAACAAATTCGCATTGAAAATGTGATTGATAAAAGCTTGATTGGCGGACTTAAAGTTGCCATCGGCGATACAATTTATGACGGAAGTCTGGCAGGCCAGCTGAAACGTCTAGAACAGTCTTTTACAAGACGAGTAAAGTAGTGAGGGGTGAGGACGCTTGAGTATCAGACCTGAGGAAATTAGTACTATTATTAAAAATCAGATCGAACAATACAAAACGGACATCGAAGTCAGCGAAGTTGGTTCTGTAATCGAAGTCGGTGACGGGATTGCCCGTGTTTATGGACTCGAGAACGTAATGTCCGGTGAGCTCGTAGAGTTTTCTACAGGCGTTTTGGGCCTAGCGCTCAACGTTGAAGAAAGCAACGTAGGTATCGTTATCATGGGACCTTACACAGACATTCGTGAAGGAGACCAAGTAAAACGTACTGGACAAATCATGCAAGTTCCTGTAGGGGAAGCTTTGATCGGCCGTGTCGTTAATGCAATGGGACAACCCGTTGATGGCAAGGGTCCGCTTGCAACAGATGAATTCCGCCCGGTAGAGAACCAGGCACCTGGCGTTATGGCCCGTAAATCGGTTCATGAGCCAATGCAAACCGGAATTAAAGCGATTGACGCCATGGTACCGATTGGCCGCGGACAACGTGAGCTTATCATCGGTGACCGTCAAACAGGTAAAACAGCGATTGCGATTGATGCGATCCTTAACCAAAAAGGCAGCGGAATGAAATGTATCTACGTTGCTATTGGACAAAAACAATCTACCGTTGCACAAGTAGTTGAAACACTTCGCCGTAATGGTGCGATGGAGTATACAACGGTTGTAACTGCATCTGCTTCTGAGCCTTCACCACTTCTCTACATAGCTCCTTATGCTGGTTGTGCAATGGGTGAGTACTTTATGTACAAAGGTGAGCATGTGCTCGTAGTGTATGATGACTTGACTAAACAAGCATCTGCATACCGTGAACTTTCCTTGCTGCTTCGTCGTCCTCCGGGCCGGGAAGCTTACCCGGGTGACGTTTTCTATCTGCATTCCCGTTTGCTCGAACGTGCAGCGAAACTGAATGACGAACTTGGTGGTGGTTCATTAACCGCACTGCCATTTATTGAAACGCAGGCATCTGACGTTTCTGCATACATCCCAACGAACGTAATCTCGATTACCGATGGTCAGATCTTCTTGGAAGCAGACTTGTTTAACTCAGGTCAACGTCCAGCGATCAACGTAGGTATCTCGGTATCCCGTGTTGGTGGTTCCGCTCAGATTAAAGCAATGAAAAAGGTAGCAGGTTCCCTGCGTCTGGATCTTGCTCAATATCGTGAGCTTCAAGCGTTCTCCCAATTCGGATCCGATCTTGATAAATCAACACAAGCTCGTCTGAATCGTGGTGCGCGGATGATGGAAATTCTGAAGCAAGATGTGCATAAGCCACTTCCTGTTGAACAACAGGTTGTCAGCTTGTACACAGCGACTAAAGGATATCTGGATGAAATCCCAGTAGGTGATGTGACCCGTTTTGAGAGAGAATATCTTTCATTCATGGAAAGTAATCACCCTGAGATTCTTGAATCCATCCGTACAACGAAAGAGCTTACTGCAGATAATGAAGCCGCTCTGAAAAACTCAATCGAGAAATTCAGAAACAGCTTCTCTAGATCATCGAACTAAGCCGCATCGTATTCCATATCAAAGAACCAAAGAAGGGCTGCGCGAACACAACGTACGCCGCAGTCCCTCTTTCTTATATGAAGTAAATGCTTTCGAAGATCGTTTTGACTTCGTCAAAACTTTAAGTAAATGCTTTCGAAGTTAGTTTTGACTTCGTCAAAACTTTAAGTAACGCTTTCGAAGTTAGTTTTGACTTCGTCAAAACTTTAAGGTGGTGAAAACATGGCAAAAGGTATGCGCGAAATCAAGCGTCAAATCAAAAGTGTTCAGAGCACGAAGCAAATTACCAAGGCAATGGAGATGGTTGCTGCCTCCAAGCTTAGAAAAGCGCAGGAGAAAGCAGAAGCTGCTAAACCATATTCCGAGAAGTTGAAGGAAGTGGTAACTAGCATCGCATCCTCTTCTTCTGAGGTTACTCATCCCATGCTGGTGACTCGTCCTGTCAAAAAGACGGCTTACCTCGTAATTACTTCAGATCGTGGTCTTGCAGGTGGATACAATGCCAACGTTCTTCGTCAGGTAACCCTGACACTTAAGGAACGCCACACCTCTAAAGACGAATATGTTCTGTTTGTAATTGGACGGAAAGGTCGCGATTTCTTCAGACGCCGTGAGCAACCGATTGGTATGGATGTTACAGATTTGTCGGACTCCCCAACATTTGCTGATATTAAATCCATTGCGAACGAAACCGTTTCGGGGTTTGAAGCAGGAAAGTATGATGAGATCTATATCTGTTACAGCCAATTTGTAAATGCAATTACCCAAATTCCTACGGTTGAAAAACTTCTTCCAATGGAGAGACCGGAGAATAAAAAGACGGAAGCTTCTGCTCAATATGAGTACGAACCTTCAGCAGAGGCAGTACTGGAAGCTCTTTTGCCTCGCTATGCCGAGACTTTGATCTATGGTGCACTTCTGAACGGTAAAGCAAGTGAACTTGGAGCGAAAATGACAGCAATGGGCAGTGCAACGAAAAATGCATCGAAGCTCATTGGAGAATTGTCGCTTACTTATAACAGAGCACGTCAAGCTGCGATTACGCAGGAAATCACAGAAATTGTGGCTGGAGCAAGCGCACAGTCTTAATTTAATTAAGTACGGATAAACAATGAAGCTGGTCAGAATAATGCTCGCTCACATTTATATGAAATGGTGACAGGAGGTTATTACTGCTATAGCTTGTAGGAGGGAACTGAAGATGAACAAAGGACGCGTTGTCAGCATTACGGGTGCGGTTGTTGACGTTGAGTTCGACCGTGACGGACTTCCCGATATTAATAATGCAGTTACAATCAACACAAAGACAAGCGGTGGTAAAGAAATCAACCTTACGCTTGAAACAGCGAAACATCTAGGCGATAACCGTGTACGCTGTATTGCAATGTCTTCTACAGATGGTCTCGTTCGTGGTGCAGAAGCAATCAATACAGGTGCACCTATTTCTGTACCTGTAGGGGAAGCAACTTTGGGCCGGGTATTTAACGTACTGGGTAACCCAATCGATAATGGCGGTGCAATTGAAACGGCTGTTCGTAATCCGATTCACCGTTTGGCACCTACTTTCGATGAGTTGTCTACACAAGCAGAAATGCTAGAGACAGGAATCAAAGTTATTGACTTGCTTGCTCCATACGCAAAAGGCGGTAAAATCGGTCTTTTCGGTGGTGCGGGTGTAGGTAAAACAGTAACGATTCAGGAACTTATCAACAACATCGCTCAAGAACATGGCGGTATCTCTGTATTTGCCGGTGTTGGTGAGCGTACTCGTGAAGGTAATGACTTGTACCATGAGATGACGGATTCCGGCGTTATTAAAAAGACAGCAATGGTGTTCGGTCAAATGAATGAACCTCCAGGTGCACGTCTTCGCGTAGCCCTGACAGGTCTTACTATGGCTGAGTATTTCCGTGATCAAGAAGGGAAAGACGTTCTTCTCTTCATCGATAACATCTTCCGCTTTACTCAAGCAGGTTCTGAGGTTTCTGCTCTTATGGGACGTATGCCATCAGCGGTAGGTTACCAGCCTACGCTTGCAACGGAGATGGGTCAACTTCAAGAACGTATTACTTCTACGAAAACAGGCTCAGTAACTTCCATTCAGGCGATCTATGTACCTGCGGATGACTACACTGACCCTGCGCCGGCAACTACATTTGCTCACTTGGATGCAACAACGAACCTTGAGCGTAAAATCTCTGAAATGGGTATCTACCCTGCGGTAGATCCACTTGCATCCAGTTCCCGTATCCTTACTCCAGATGTAGTAGGGGAAGAGCATTATAACGTAGCTCAAGGGGTTAAACGTATCCTTGCTCGTTACAATGAACTTCAAGATATTATTGCGATCTTGGGTATGGATGAGCTGAGCGAAGAAGATAAAATGCTCGTAGCTCGTGCTCGTAAAATCCAACGTTTCTTATCCCAACCGTTCCACGTAGCAGAAGCATTTAACGGATTCCCGGGTAAATATGTTCCTGTTAAAGATACAGTTCGCAGTTTCAGAGAAATTCTAGATGGTAAGTATGATCATCTTCCAGAAGCAGCATTCCTGTACGTAGGAACCATTGAAGAAGCGGTAGAAAAAGCAAAATCAATGGAATAGTCAATTAATCCTAAGGATTACTGACCCAAAGATGAGTTGAACTATCCTTCGGATAGAGTTCAGGAGGGATGACAATGAGTACCTTTTTATTGGAAATTGTAACTCCGGAGCGACTCATCTTCTCTGAACAGGTAAATAGCTTGGTTGTACGTGGATTGGAAGGTGAACTGGGAATTCTCCCTGGTCACGTTCCGTTCGTAACTCCCTTGCAAATTGCACCTGTATCCATTAAAGCCGATGGAAAGGAACTGAAAATCGCTGTTGCAGGCGGTTTTGTAGAGGTTCGCAAAGAGAAGGTAGTCATTTTGGCTGAGAGTGCTGAACTTGCTTCTGAGATCGATGTAATTCGTGCCAAAGCAGCTCTCGAGCGTGCAGAGACTCGTCTAACATCTAGCGGAAGCCGAGATCAATACGATCACCGTCGTGCTGAAATTGCATTACAAAAAGCAATGAACCGACTTAAAGTATCCGGCAACCTATAGAAAAAAGAACCTGACCCTTCGTCAGGTTCTTTTTGTTTTCGAGATTATTTCCGAGGAAATGACAGAAGAAAGACGGATTAGATATGTTTTTGTCTAAAATATAACAATTCCGAGCTAAATTAAGGATTAGGTGTTCCAATATTGTAAGATTTGGTTGACAATAAAGGGCGATCCGAATATGATTTCACAGTATGTGAAATAAATCGTTAATGAAGAAAGACGGAGGCTGGACATGGATCAACTGTTGAATGATCAAGTTAATCAGGCCATTAGTACAAATAGTCTTGTAGCTATGATTATCTCACTTTCCTGTATCGCTATCGCTTGGTGGTCCTTACAGCACTTGAAAATCGACTTGATTGTGAAGCATCCAAAGAGTGCTCAAGCAAGAATGCTACAGCTGCTTTTGGCTATTGTTCTGGGACATTTTGTGTCTAAATTCGTACTTGAATATCTCTCTTGGGCACAAATGCTTAAATATCTGTTTTAAAGCTTTCCAGGCTGGTTATATCACTCTTAGGCTAAAATAGGTTAAGACAGCTTTTGTCGAATAACATTATGTTTTTATGTGAACAATGGAATTAAAGATGTTCATTTGATAACAATGTAATATCGTTCGTTTTATACGTTGATCCGTATGAAATTGTAAAAAACAATGTAAAATGAAAAATCGCTTGTCTCCCATGAACTTTTAATGTTATGATGGAAGTTAGGGGATTAGCAGAATGACTGCTATTTCTTTGTTTTTAATCACAGTTTCAAATGATTTCGAATAGAAATGGTCTTATATGATGGAAATCATGGTTTAAATCACTAACTAATTCAAAAATGAAAAGTGCAAACTATTCTTTTCTGAAATACGGCATCTTGACGAATGTTGAATAATGATGTCGAATTTTCCGACGGGATCGGACGACAAGTGAAAGAGGAATCTCCACTCGTAAGCAGAAAAAGAAAAATAACGCGCGGAGGGAAACAAGATGAGCAAATTTATCGTCCGCGGAGGCAAGAGATTGACCGGAAGTGTCAAAGTCAGCGGCGCTAAAAATTCAGTTCTTCCGATCATCGCCGCCTCTCTCTTAGGGGAAGAAGGAGTAAGCATTATTACAGATGCACCTCCTTTAGACGATGTGATGACAATTAACAAAGTACTGGAATCGCTAGGAGCGGAAGTTACATACCAAAATGAAGTAATTACCGTAGACGCAACGAATCTTACTTCGTGCGAAGCCCCTTACGAATGGGTTACAAAAATGCGGGCGTCTTTCTTGGTTATGGGTCCTCTGCTAACACGTATGGGTTATACAAAAATATCTCTTCCAGGCGGATGTGCGATTGGTACACGCCCGATTGATCAACACCTTAAAGGTTTTGAAGCAATGGGTGCAGAAATCAGCCTAGGACATGGTTATATAGAAGCACGGTCAAATGGAAAATTGCGCGGAGCTAAAATATATTTGGATGTTGCGAGTGTTGGTGCAACTGAAAATATTATGATGGCTGCTGTACTAGCAGAAGGAACAACGACTCTTGAGAATGCAGCAAAAGAACCGGAAATTGTGGATCTTGCAAACTACCTGAATGGGATGGGTGCAAAAGTACGCGGTGCTGGCACTGGCGTGATTCGAATTGAAGGAGTGGAAAAACTTCACGGTGTACAACATGCTGTCATTCCAGATCGAATTGAAGCAGGGACGTATATGGCTGCTGCAGCTATTACAGGTGGAGACGTTTATGTCGAAGGTGCAATTTCCGATCACCTTGGCCCTGTTATCTCCAAGATGGAAGAAATGGGAGTAAAGATCATCCCAGACGAAAATGGAGTACGTGTCATTGCTGAAGGTCCTCTGAAAGCTGTGGATATCAAGACACTTCCATACCCAGGATTCCCGACAGACATGCAATCGCAAATGATGGCATTGTTGCTCAAATCCGAAGGTACAAGTGTTGTAACGGAAACGGTATTCGAGAATCGATTTATGCATGTGGATGAGTTCAACCTGATGAATGCAGAAATCAAAGTAGAAGGTCGTTCCTCGATTATTACTGGAGGGGCTAAACTTACCGGAGCAAAAGTAACAGCTACGGACTTGCGTGCAGGTGCTGCTTTGATTCTTGCTGGTTTGATCGCTGACGGCACAACAGAAGTAGGCGGTGTTCATCATATTGACCGCGGTTATGTGCACCTTGCAGAGAAGCTGAACGGTCTGGGAGCAGACATCTATCGTGTATCGGTAGAAGAGCCTAAGCGTGAAGCGAAATCGACAGAATCAGTTGTAACGGAAACAGAAACAGCAAGATTTAAGGTTCAGCCTACCTTAGCTTAAGCTAAAGGATAGAATTGAACCCTAGGCAACATTGTGTAAGAAAGAATAAAAAACACAGCTGCTCGAGGCTGTGTTTAGACTGAAGACAAATTAGCTTAGGCTAGTTTGTCTTCAGTCTTTTTTTGTTTTACATAAATAATCTTATATTGCAGGGCATTCAATGGAGATGATAGAAAGGCTATCTCCTATCTTTATATCTTATATATAGAGAGAAAATACATCATTAGTTACTACTATAGTGTGGTCTTAATACTAGGCATCCTCTCATTTATATTCTCTTAATTTGGTTCTATCAGAAGCGAGATCTCCATATGTATGACATATAAGGTCTATCTGATCTACCGAGCTAGAGCAGCTACCAAATGAGATGTTGGGAGGAGTATAAATGAAGGCGACACGAGGTTCTTCCATACCAAAAGAAGAGCTTAAGAATAGAAGAGTCCGAATGAAAAGGAAGAAGATTGTCAACATTCCTTGGGATGAGGTAACTGAGACTTCCTATGGTCCAGCGGAAATTTTAATAGAGCGGGATGAACAGGGAATCTTGAAAGTTAGAAACTCAAAACAAACGTCTCTTTCTATAGTAAATGGAGTCGGCAGCAAGGAGCAGCTGGGCGGTGAAAATGAAAGATACGGGCGGGGAGAGGCTCCGCTTTCTCCCGCGGCTGAACCCGCTGTGCCTCATACCGGGCACAGCCAGCCCGTGCATGCACCACAGCTGCATGCACAAAACCCAGCGGGCGGCGCCTACAAAGCCGCCCGATCCTGGGGCCGCGGCTCTGCACCGCGGCGCCCCCGGCGGCCTGGCCCTGCCGCCGCCCTCGCGGGACTAGCCATTGCGGCACTGCTGATTCCAGCAGTGCTTGCCTGGCCCCGCGAGGAAGCACCGCCGAGCTCTGCGCCGGCGGTGCAAGGGCAGACCGCTCCCGCTGCGCAGAATCCTGCCGCAGCAGAACCGCCTGCCCTTGTCCCTGACACCACACCGGCACCAAAGCCGGCAGTGGTGTATCCCGAGCCCGAGGTGCGCGTCTATCTGTCGAAGACCGGCACCATTGATACGGTGACGATGGAACAATACGTCACCGGGGTTGTCGCAGCCGAGATGCCTTCGGACTTCGGCATCGAAGCACTCAAAGCGCAGGCCATTGCCGCGCGCACTTTTGTAACGAAGCGGATGGCTGCAGGTGATCAAAGCGGAATACCGGTGGACGGTGCGGATGTGAAGGATACGGTCGAGCATCAAGTATACATTCCTTACGATAAGCTCGAAGCTCATTTTAAAGAAGCAGGTAAAGAAAAAGAATGGGCCAAGCTTAAGCAGGCGGTGCGGGAGAGTAAGGATACCATTATGACCTATAAAGGACAGCCGATCACAGCGGCGTTTTTCTCCACCAGTAACGGGTATACCGAGAACTCGGAAGATGTATGGCAGCAGGCTGTACCGTATTTACGAAGTGTAGAAAGTCCGTGGGATGCCAAGATTGCTCCGGGTTATGAGGGAAGCGTAACGATGTCCCGAATTGATTTTCTGAATAAACTGAATGTAACATCTGATGCGATTCCCGTATCTGTTGGTGGCAAGACGGCAAAGCCTTTTATTCAGATTCTGTCTAAAACAGCAGGAAACCGGATTAAAGAGATTCAGATCGGAAAGAAAGTATTTTCGGGAATAGAGATAAGAGAGAAACTTGGACTGCGATCTAGTGAATTTACGTGGGAAACAAGCGGGGATGAGATTACGATTACAACCCATGGATTCGGTCATGGAGTAGGAATGAGTCAGTATGGAGCCAATGGAATGGCGCAAGAAGGTTATACCGCAACCCAGATTCTAAAACACTACTATAATGGAGTCGCGTTTGGTCAAGCTTCCAAGTTACTATATAAAGGTAAATCATAGTCTCCTTAAAAATCTTTCAAATAATTTTAATAGTACGAGTATAAAAGAGTTGCACTCGGTAACACTTGTTACTGAGGTGATAGAAAATGAATGAACAAAACAAAAATCAAAACCAAGAAAATGCTCCAAAAACAAGTAATGGAGCACCTGAATCACAATCTTCATCCTGGAAGAAGCTGTTGTCTAAACGGTGGGTATACCCGGCAGCTTACATCGCCGCAGCAGCTATTATACTAACTTTAGTGTGGGCCTACCAGGACGCTAGCATGCAGTCTGCTGTGAAAGAAACAACAAAGCAAGTGTCTGAGAAGGGTGAAGCTGTTCCTACCACTGGAGTTTTGGAAGAAGGACCTGTTGCAAGTGAAGTAGAAGGCAAGTCTGAAAATCTAGCATGGCCGGTAGCTGTTGCATCTGAAGTAAATGTAGTGAAACCTTTTTATGACTCTGCAGCAACTACAGATGAAAAAGCACTTGCTTTACTAGAGTACGATCAAACTTTTATTGCCAACGCCGGGATTGATTTAGCAAGAGCTGATGACCAAACGTTTGAAGTTCAAGCTGCACTGAGTGGTAAAGTGACTCGTGTAGAGCAACATCCGCTGAATGGAATGGTTGTAGAAATTACGCATGACAATGATCTCAAAACGGTATACCAAAGTGTCGCTGATGTAAAAGTAAAACAAAGCGATGAAGTAAAACAAGGTGACATCATTGCGATCTCAGGCAAGAGTGAACTTGGCAAGGATCTTGGCAACCACGTACATTTTGAAGTGTACGAAGCAGGGAAGCCTGTAAATCCAGAGCAATTCCTGAAAAAATAAAATAGGTAGGTAAAACAAAGAAGCAGTGGGACATGCCCGCTGTTTCTTTTATTTTATAGAAGGAATTCGTTTTGGGACAAACCTGTGGATAACAAAATAGAAAATAATTGATCGTTGCAAAGCTTGTCACCCCGTGAAACCGTGAATATCTAAGCATGCCTCTCATATAATGTACCAAACTATCCACAGTAGGGAGGCGGGAGCGTGCACGATTACATTAAAGAACGGACCATAAAAATCGGACGCTGTATCGTTGAGACGAGGAATACAGTCCGTACCATCGCTAAGGAATTTGGGGTTTCAAAGAGCACGGTGCATAAGGATTTGACCGAACGACTGCCGGAAATCAATCCTGATCTTGCAGATCAGGTAAAACACATTCTCGAGTACCATAAATCGATTCGCCATTTAAGGGGAGGCGAGGCAACCAAGATTAAATATAAAAAAACGAATGGAAAAAATCGAGAGGTACTCGCTTCCGGAAAGTCGTAATTCCCATAAAGCTCACGTAGGCCAATAAGCATACAAATACGTTGAAGACCTCCCCTGAAGTATGATATGTTAAAAGATGGTATAAGCTTAAACACAAGACTTCTTATCTGCAGGATCCGACAGAGAATGTAGCTAATAGCGAGCAATGTATGAAGTACATAGGTAAGAAATAAGAAATAATTATACGATCAAAAATATCTCTTTGGGGGCTCTTTATATGCTAAGCAAGGACATCGGAATTGATCTTGGTACGGCCAACGTGTTGATTCATGTAAAAGGGAGTGGCGTTGTTCTCGACGAACCTTCGGTAGTTGCGATTGAGAGTGGATCAAAGAAAGTTCTTGCTGTGGGAGAAGATGCACGCCGTATGGTCGGCAGAACGCCAGGTAACATTATTGCAATTAGACCTTTGCGCGACGGTGTCATTGCCGACTTTGATATTACAGAAGTGATGCTGAAGTATTTTATTAACCGGGTTGGCGGCAAAAGTTGGTACAGCCGTCCCCGTATTTTAATTTGTGCACCGACAAATATCACCTCTGTAGAACAGAAAGCCATTCGTGAAGCAGCGGAACGCAGTGGTGCCAAAGAGGTATTTCTTGAAGAAGAGCCCAAAGCCGCAGCGATTGGAGCGGGAATGGATATTTATGAACCTAGTGGGAATATGGTCATTGATATTGGCGGAGGAACGACCGATGTGGCCGTACTATCTATGGGCGAGATTGTTACCGCTTCTTCTATTAAAATGGCAGGGGATAAGTTTGACCAAGCGATTTTGAAATATATAAAAAATAAGTACAAGCTATTGATTGGGGAACGGACTTCGGAAAATATTAAAGTAGCGATCGGAACCGTAAAACCGGGAGGTCAGCAGGAAGAACTCGATATTCGTGGACGTGATATGGTAAGCGGCTTACCTAAAACAGTGACGGTCACTTCAAGTGAAGTGCAAGAGGCACTCGCTGATTCGGTAGCTTCGATTGTAGCTTCGGCTAAGTTTGTCCTCGAACAGACACCGCCGGAATTATCCGCGGATATTATTGATCGGGGTGTTATTTTAACAGGTGGGGGCGCTTTGCTTAAAGGATTGGACGAGCTTTTAACAGAAGAACTTCGGGTACCTGTACTCGTCGCGGATGATCCGATGCACTGTGTTGTCAAGGGAACGGGACTGATGCTTAATCATTTGGATCGTTCCCTTAAGAAAAAGTTCTAAGGTACCGATATAGGTAGTAGTTGTAATAATAAGGAGGGACCTAGTGTGATTCGAGGTCTTTATACGGCAGCAGCGGGAATGGTTGCTCAACAGCGTAAACATGATACGGTAACACAGAATATGGCTAATCTTAATACGAACGGTTACAAGCAGGTGGAGAGTCTGGTTCGTTCCTTTCCGGAAATGCAGCTTAGCAGAAGTGGTGACTCATCTTCCGGTAGTAAGTTGATTGGCAGCTTAAATACAGGTGTGTTTGCAGAAGAAAGCATGTCTATGAATGTGCAGGGAGATCTTACACCCTCAGATAAAATAACAGATTTTGCGTTATATTCAGATCTTAGCGTTATTAATCCCAATACAGGCGAAGCTATTCCCTTTGATGCTTCTGGTAAGTTTATTAGTGATAATGGTGATGTAATTTATAAGCCGCAGGCTTATTTTACCGTACAGGATAATGAAGGAAACGTTAAATATACCCGGGACGGTAGTTTTCAAGTGGATGCGGAAGGCAGGCTGCTAAGTTCAACGGGCTATGAGGTATTGTCAGATAATGGTGAACCTATTCGATTGACAGGGGCCATGAATCAATTTAAAGTGGACGAGCAAGGACAGCTAGTGAATCCTCTGACAGGAGAAATCACAGGTGAGAGACTTGGAATTACCATCGTGGATGACCCTTATCAGTTAGTCAGAGAGGGTAATGGGAATTATATACTAAACTCGGAAAGTGCGGGATCAGTGCGATTGCTTGGTGCAGAAGACCGGGTTCAAGTGAAGCAGGGATTCTTGGAACGTTCGACAGTGGATTCAGCTCAGTCGATGGTTGATTTAACTGCAGCTCTTCGAGCCTATGAAGCCAATCAGAAAGTAATTCAATTTTACGATAAAAGTTTGGAAAAAGCCGTAAATGAAATCGGGCGTGTGTAGAGGTACTACATAATTTTGAAGTTTGGGGGATTATATGAACAATTCAATGATCAGTGCTCTCGTTTCCATGACGAGTTTGCAGCAACGATTAGATGTAATCGCAAATAACGTTGCGAATGTAGATACGGCAGGTTACAAGAGCAAACAAGCTTCATTTGAAGATGTACTGACAGGTGTTCAGCAGCAGGCTTCCTCATTGTCGCGGGATGGCAGAGCAACTCCGCTCGGTTTTAATGTAGGCTATGGTGTGAAGATGACATCGATTACTCAAGATATGGCTCAAGGTGAACTGAACGAGACAGGGAATCCTACAGATTTGGCTATTGAAGGAAATGCACTGTTTACTGTAGAAGTGAATGGTCAAAAAGCATGGACAAGAGCAGGTGATTTCCGTTTTGTACCGGATGAGTCGGTTCAGGACCCAAATGCAGCACCTCGGGTGAGACTCGTAACGAGTGATGGTTATGCTGTGCTTGGAAGAGATAATCAGCCTATTACTGCACCGGCAAATGCTATCGTAGCATTTGATTCAAGCGGTAACTTATTAGTGCGCGACAGTAACTCTTCTGATGCTAGGATTGCGGGACAACTTCAACTTGTTGAACCGATGCGTCCTGAAGGACTCGCTGCTAGCTCAGATAACATGTTCAGCTTAATTTCTGGAGCCAGCGAAGACATGGTTTTTGGAGAAAATGCGGCAACTACCATTCCTGAGGCAACCATCCGGGCAGGATATGTAGAGAATTCCAATGTAGATCTAACGAGTGAAATGACGAAAATGCTTGAAGTACAGCGCACTTACCAGCTGGCTGCCCGCGCACTGAGTTCAAGTGACACGATGATGAATCTTGCGAATACAATGAGGGCATAGGTGAAAGTTATGAATGAAGAAGAAAAAGTAGAGAAGAAGAAGGGATCTTCACGGAAGATCTTACGCCGGCTTCTGATTCCGCTGCTTTTGATAGTTGCTTTAATCGGAGGTATGTTAGTCGGTTATGTTGTCGTTGGTGGACGAGATATCGGATCTGCCTTTGATTACCGGACATGGAAACATATATTTGATCTTGTTTTTGCACCTTAACTTGGATAGGTAGAGCATAGTAATGTGGATCATTTGAAAAACGAAACTCCTGTGAAGCAGGAGTTTTCTTTTTGTTCCCGAAAAATGTATAATGATGGGGGACTTTGCGGTGTAAACTGCAAACACAAAAAGGGCTGATTCCCTTAGACCGTCAGTACGAACTGTGCGGCACAAAGGAACAAGCCCCTTATCTTAACCTTCACTACTGCAGATGATGAAGGATATAATCAGTATGGACAAAGAATGAGTTGTTTATGCATCGTAAGGAAGGGGTTTATAAACATATGTTAGATATTAATCAAATTCAAGAAATCATTCCTCACCGACCTCCCTTTTTATTGGTCGATAAGATCGTGGAGATCGAGGAAGGTAAACGGGCAGTTGGAATTAAGAATGTAACCATCAATGAACCGTTCTTCACAGGTCATTTTCCAGGCTATCCGGTTATGCCGGGCGTACTGATCACAGAGGCACTCGCTCAAGTAGGTGCGGTCGCTATTCTTAAAGTGGAAAGTAACCGGGGAAAGATTGGTTTCCTTGCGGGTCTTGATAATTTCCGTTTCCGCGGACAGGTTGTACCTGGTGATACCCTAGAGCTGGAAGTGGAGATCACACGTCTGAAAGGTTCTATTGGAAAAGGAAAAGCAACAGCTCGTGTCGGCGATAAAGTAGTAGCAGAAGGCGAGATTATGTTTGCTCTATCTGATCCGCAGTAGGACAAATGGTACGGAACGAGATGAATGGATTAGCTTACAATCATGAAATAACCACATAGAGAACCCTAATTACATATGGGATAAAGGAGAATGGTGACGACATGTTAAGTGAAACTGCGAAACAAGCTTTGGAACAATGGCTTAAGGATCCATCTATTGATGAGGAAACAAAACAGGAACTGACGAGCTTGTCTGGAGATACGAACGAGCTTGAAGATCGTTTTTACCGGGAGCTTGAGTTCGGTACAGGTGGTCTGCGCGGAGTCATTGGAGCTGGCAGCAACCGGATCAACCGTTATACGGTAGGAAAAGCAACACAAGGTTTTGCACGCTACATTATTGAAGGCCATAACGGAGAAGGCAAGCCTTCTGTTGTTATTGCTCATGATTCTCGCCATTTTTCGCCGGAGTTTGCCCTCGAGGCTGCTTTAGTACTGGCTGCGAACGGTATTGTGGCTAAACTGTTTACCTCCCTGCGTACTACACCTCAGTTGTCCTTTAGTGTACGTCATTTGCAGGCAACAGGTGGAATCGTTATCACGGCAAGTCATAACCCTCCAGAATATAATGGATACAAAGTATATAATGCTTCTGGCGGACAACTTGTGCCGGATGAAGCAGAACGCGTAATTTCGTATATTCAGGATGTGGCTTCTCTTGCTGACGTGAAGAAGCTTACACAGGCTGATGCAGAAGCACAAGGACTGCTGGTATGGCTTGGTGAAGCAGAGGATGAAGCATTCATTGAAACCGTTGCTGCAGAAAGTTTGAACCGGGACCGTATCGTTGCTGAGTATAGCAAAGATTTCAATATCGTCTATACACCGCTGCACGGTACAGGAAACATACCTGTAACAAAAGTGCTGGAGCGTATTGGTTTTAGTAATCTGCATGTTGTTCCTGAACAAGCAGAGCCGGATGCGAATTTCACTACAGTGAAGTCACCTAATCCAGAAGAGCGTGAAGCTTTCACACTTGCCATGAAACTCGGTGAAAAAGTGAATGCAGATATTATCATTGGTACAGATCCGGATGCGGATCGTATGGGTGCAGTTGTAAAAGATAAAGAAGGTAAGTATTTTGTACTCTCAGGTAACCAGTCCGGTGCGATTATGACGAATTATCTCCTCGGTCAGTTAAAAGAGCGCGGACAGCTTCCTACGAACGGCGCAGTGGTAAAAACCATTGTAACCAGTGAAATGGGTGCCGTGATTGCCAAACATTATGGAGCGGAAGTGTTTAATACACTAACGGGCTTTAAATATATTGGCGAGAAGATGAATGCTTTTGAAGAGACAGGAAGTCATACCTATCTATTTGGATACGAAGAAAGCTACGGCTATCTCGCAGGTAATTATGCAAGAGATAAAGATGCCGTACTCGCTGCTATGCTGATTTGTGAAGCGGCTGCTTATTATAAGAGTGTAGGCAAAACCTTATATGATGTTCTTCAAGAACTGTATGAGCAGTTTGGTTATTTCTTAGAGAACTTGCAGTCCCGCACATTAAAAGGGAAAGATGGCGTGGCACAAATTCAGGGCATTATGACCGAGTGGCGTACTTCTGCTCCAGAAGAGATCGCTGGCATTAAGATTCAAGAAGTGCTGGATTATTCCACAGGTATTGATGATCTTCCTAAAGAGAATGTGCTTAAATTTATTCTTGAAGATGGTTCTTGGTTCTGCTTGCGCCCTTCAGGTACGGAACCGAAGATTAAAATTTACTTTGCCGTTCAAGGCGAAAATAATGAAGATGCTCATATAAGAATTCAGCGTCTGACGGATGCGGTTATGGGCCATATTGATCGCTAGTTAAGAGCTTGTTTGATTTCTTTTTATAAGAAATGTTAAGTTAAATTCAGGAGCCTTTCCGCACCGTTTCGGGTTGTTTGGCGGAAAGGCTTTTGTGTTGGAATGAAGTTACAGAATCGTTTATATGCTGAGCTGTTAAATATTTGCGTGCTGGGCATGATATGGCTTGAAAAAGGTATAAAATTTAGGAGGTACACATCGGTGCGTCAAAAATGGCAATATTGGAACACGGTTTCTCGTAAGTGGCTATGGATTATTGTAATTATTGGACTTATTGCTACTATTCCTGTCATCTACGACCGTGTCACAACAGAATCCAGTTCCAAAAATGTAGAATTGGTATTCGATTATCGGGATCTTGTGGATGTCGCTGCATATCAGGTTCACCCGCAGGACTTTATTGATGAAAAATTAACGGAACTTAAAAATGCAGGCGTTACTACAATGGCGTTGTATGAGAGTACGCTGGATGAATTCCGTAAATCTCGTCGTATCATGATCTATAACAGTCTTGATGTGGCAAATATGTCCGGTGAAATTTTACCGGAGAATGAGAACTATACCTATATTCTGTTTACGAATGAAGAGAATAAAGAAGTCTTATCTCCCGTTATTGAGGACACATTCCGTAGACTGGAAATTCCAGTACGTACATGGACTCATGAGGATAAAGAAGGGTTGGTTATTGAAACACCTGTAGAAAATGCCAACCTTAAGCCGATGACGCCGGATCCAATTACGATGAGTGATCTAGTGGATCGTGGTTTTAGCATTATGCCCCGGTTAGGTGATTCACTTCCTTATGATCAGCAGTCTGTAGCTCAGTTAATGGATGTGTTTGAACAGTTCGGTGTCAAACGAATTCTGTTTGAGGGAGACAAGGTTAAGGGATATAACGATAATGAAGAGCTGAGAAGTGTGTCATCCTTTGCAGAGCTTCTGAATCAGCATGGTATTGGACTTGCTTCCATCGAGAATTTGAAAGTACCACAGCATGGTTTCAGTACCCTTGCTTATCTTACAGACTACAATGTAGTTCGTCTTATTTCCCTAAGTGAACACGATGCAAATCTTTCTCCGAAAGTAATTGCAGATCGATTTACACTGGCTACGAAAGATCGTAATATCCGCATGATCTACTTGAATGCATCACCTTCACGCAGTGCGCTGCAAGCAGCAGTTACAGATCCTTTGGATAACTTGCTGGATGCTCTAGGGGAAGAAGGACATGCAGTAGAACGAATGAAAGAGAATGGCTTTACAATGGGTCAAGCCGAGCCATTCAAAGTACATGAAACGCCAGGTCAGAAATATTACAAAGCAGTAGCCGTGGTCGGCAGCATTGCTATGATCGCATTAATGGTTTCCTACTTCATTCCATTCCTGACTTTGCCGGCTTTTGTGTTAGGGATTCTCGGCAGTGCGGGATTATATATACTCAGACCGTCTCTTATGGAGCAAGGTGTCGCTCTACTCGTTGCGATTAGTGCTCCAACCATTGCGATGGTGCTTGCCGTACGCCGTATCAATGCAATGCAGCTGAGGAATTCTGATCTTTCGGTGAAGGATCGCGTGATACAAGCGCTTGTTTTATTTGTTCGAACATCGCTGTTGTCCTTCCTGGCTGTTCCGTTTATGATTGCTCTGCTGAATAACATTACGTATGCACTTGTAATCGAGCAATTTAGAGGCGTAAGTCTATTGCACCTAGCTCCAATTGCACTAACAGCGTTCTATGTTCTGTTCTACCGCAAAGCTCTGAGTATGGCTTTTGTTCGCAAACTACTGAATGAGCCGATCACTCTTTTGTGGATACTGGCAGCCGGTATCATAGGTGTGGTAGGCTATTATTATCTGACCCGTACAGGGAACTCGGGCAGTGTGACTCCAATTGAAATGGTACTTAGGACATTCTTGGAGGATACCTTTGGCGTTCGTCCTCGTAACAAGGAATTTTTACTCGGGCACCCGATGTTTATCGTAGGAGCATTTATTGCTCTTAAATATCGAAATGGAATTTATTTAATGATTATTGCATCGATTGCTCAATTGTCTATGGTGGATACGTTCGCTCATATTCATACACCAGTGCATCTTTCTCTTATTCGTGGGGTGTTAGGTCTCGGACTTGGTCTCATCGTTGGATTGATTGCAATTGTGGTGTGGCAAGTTTTGGAAGGATGTTGGAAAAGATGGTCACCACTACTAAGAAAATAGTTATCTCAGGATATTATGGTTTTAATAACAGCGGGGATGAAGCAGTACTTAAATCGATACTGACTGCACTTGAGTCAGAAAGTCAGCGAACGAAAGTACAGGTAGAACCCATCGTACTCTCAGGCGATCCCGAGTGGACACAACGAAACTATGGTGTTCGTGCCGTGCATCGTATGAAACTTGGCGAGATCCGCCAAGCTATCAAAGAGAGTGATGGACTGATTAGCGGAGGAGGCAGCTTGCTGCAAGATGCAACAGGCTGGAAATCCATCCCTTATTACCTCGGTGTTATTAAACTGGCACAGAACATGAAAAAACCAACATTTATTTATGCACAGGGGATTGGGCCTGTCAAACGTGGTATTTTCAAAACGATGATTCGCGGGATATTTAAACACTGTGAATATATCTCGGTTCGTGATGAAGAATCAGCTAAGCTGATTCAGGATTTAGGGGTAAGATGGAATGATGTGCGCATCGTTCCTGATCCTGTTATGGGATTGCCTCTCCCGGAACTAACGAAGGTACAAAAGACAACTTTCGGGGGAGGAAGCGCAAGAAGAACAACTCCAAAGTCAGAACAAGAAGAAGAGCTGAAGGTGATTGGAGTTTCGGTGCGTTTTTGGGAGAAAGATCGTACGGAACTGGATCAGATTGCGGAAGGGCTCAAACAATTTGCTTCCAAACATAAAGTGCATATTCGTCTGCTTCCGTTCCATCTGCCTTCTGATGAAGAAGCATCCACGTATGTGAAACAGAAAATAGGGCATCTAAATGAAACAGGCAGTAAAGTAAGTATTTGTTCGAACGTAACGGATCCGCAAATGATGCTCCTAGAAGTATCCCGCTGTGAACTCGTTCTCGGCATGAGATTGCACAGTTTGATTTATGCAGCTTCTCAGCGTGTACCCGTGATCGGTGTTTCGTATGATCCGAAGATTGATGCTTTTCTGGATCGACTGGACTCAGAAGCGATCGGAACAACTGCTTCGCTGCAAGCAGGCAAGCTGGCAGAAGAGCTCGAAAAAATACTAACGAACCGTAAAGAATGGCTTGAGGCTAGGGAAGAAACAATTACTTCGCTTAAAGAACAAGCTCAGGAACCTGCGGTCCATATTTTAAAATTTCTAAGCGACAAAGGATGAATGAGTCATGAATGAGCATATGGAGCAAGTACAGACCTTGTCTGTACCGACCGTGCCCATCTTTGGAATTCCGTTTTCACGCATGGATATGAAAGACACGGTAGCCTATCTAGAAGAAGTCGTACGTACAGGGCAGATCCACCAAGTGATCACCGGTAATCCAATAATGGTGATGACAGCGCTGGAGGATCCAAAGTATATGGAGGTCATGAAATCGGCTGAGCTGGTTGTTCCTGATGGTACGGGAGTGGTATGGGCAGCGAACTACTGCGGCACTCCTGTTGCAGAACGAGTAGCGGGTTTTGATCTACTACATGAATTAATGCGGGTTGGTGAAATCCACAGATGGAGAGTATTTCTTTTGGGATCTACACCTGAGGTGATTCAAGAGACAGCAAACAGGTTACAAAAACAGTATCCTGGTGTCGTGATCTGTGGATATCGCGATGGCTTTTTTGATTCGGATCAAGATGATGAAGTGATTGCCGAGATACGGGAATCAGCTCCAGATCTATTGTTCGTAGCGCGTGCTGTCAATAACCAAGAGCCGTGGATCGGTGAACACAAACATAGATTAGGAGTACCACTTGTTATGGGCGTCGGCGGCAGTTTTGATGTCATTTCAGGAAAATCAAAGAGAGCTCCCGCTGTTTTTCAAAAAATGCGAGCGGAATGGCTCTATCGTTTACTGCGTGAACCGACCCGGGCAAAAAGAATGCTGGCTCTACCACAGTTTGTTACGAAAGTTGTGCGTGAAAAAGAAAACGTGACAAAATTGGTGTAAATGGAGGAAGAATTGCTAATATCTTTGATTTTTGCTAGAAAACAGGGATAGTAATTCATGAATCTAGGGAGTATAATGCATGGAGTTAGTTTTGATAAATTGGGGGTCGAATGAGCACATGTTAATGTTCTATATCTTGGGATTTATCGTAGCTCTTGGACTAGCGGTTCTACTTACTCCGCTCGTTAAGAAGTTTGCGATAAAGGTGGGAGTCGTTGACGTGCCTGATGCACGTAAGGTCCACACCAAGATTATGCCAAGACTTGGCGGTCTCGGGATATTTCTTGCTTTTATGGTCACATTGCTGGCATTACTTCCGTTTGTTTCGGAGTACTTCACTGCTCGGGATAACCGCTTCATCTATGCTTTCATCATTGGAGGAACAATGATTGCCCTCATTGGTGCTATGGATGATAAATTTCAGTTATCGGCCAAAGTTAAATTTTTAGCTCAAATTATTACGGCGTGTGTAGTAGTATTTGCCTTTGATATTCGAATAGATTTTGTTAATATTCCATTTGTTGATGCATATTCTTCACTAGAACTGTGGATTTCGATTCCAGTCACGATCTTCTGGATTGTGGGCGTAACCAATGCAATTAACCTGATTGATGGACTAGATGGTCTTGCAGCAGGGGTATCCGCGATTGCTATTGGTACCATTGCGGTGATGTCCTTCATCATGGGGAATATCGTTACAGCTATGATCTGCATGGTACTTTTGGGCAGCATCATTGGATTCTTGTTCTTTAACTTTCACCCTGCGAAAATCTTTATGGGAGATACAGGATCGCTGTTCCTCGGATTCAGTCTTGCCATGTTATCTCTACTTGGATTTAAGCAGATTGCTGTAGTAACCTTGATCACACCGCTGATTATTATCGCGGTTCCACTCTCGGATACACTGTTTGCCATCATTCGTCGTTTCCTGAATAAGAAACCGATCTTTGCACCGGATAAAGGTCACTTGCATCATCGCTTGCGTGATCTTGGGTTCAGTCATCGTCAAACCGTACTTATTATTTACGGAATTGCTGCATTTTTCGGAGTGCTGGCTGTCATCCAGTCCGCTGCTGCGATTCATGAGGCCAACTGGGTAACCTTTGTGGTAATCTGTGTAATGATGTTCTTCCTGCAGATTGGGGCGGAAGTCATTGGTCTGATTGATAAGACAAAACGTCCGGTTCTGAACTTCTTTAACAAGCTTCGAATGAAAGCAGCAGAGGCCAAAACAAAATCATAATCTATACTCATGTTATACTATGAAACTGCTATTATCTTATTTTTCAATATTTCATAAACCTTATTCTCTTTTACGGGAATAAGGTTTTTTTGTGTTCTTGGGTTCATATTTCTACATAGCTATCCGATATAGAAGGTAATTAAAAATAAAGGAGCGATTTTATGCAGCGCATCAAACGGCCGATGGTATGGCTGCTGTTAGTCACGTTAGTTATTTCATTATTTCCACCAGGTTTGGTAAGAACAGCACAAGCTGCTGATTTTATATCAACCAGCTATTTTACACCGGATATTACAACATTGAAAAACACGGTTCTTTTGAAACTAGAGGGTGATACAACTAACCTGATTACTAGAGAGAACGTATATCAGGTGACAGATTCCAAACTGGCGGTTACGGGAACATATACCAAAGTGACAGGTTCCACGCTTAATGCTAAAGTGCAGCAGCTTACCTGGAATCCGCAAAAGGGAAAATGGGAACGAGAGGATTCCAAAACAACTCCAGGAACCATTCAATTGGATTTGGATAGCCCAGACAATCGCTTTACATCAACGATTTCCTTATATCCTGGAATGAATGAAGTTACGTTTTCAGGAACTCAAGGGAGTATGACTCGTTCTGAAAGTTTTTATGTTCTTTTTGATCAAGTGCCTTATGTAGAAAGTTTAAAGGTACTTGGATTATCTCAACCGGTAACTCTTAATGAAGGTACACAAGTGGTTATTCCTAAAAAAGAGATTACGTTAGAAGGTAAAATTCAAAATGCAACGAAAGCTACTGTCTCTCTAAACGGAGCAGCTGCACTCGCAACAACGCTTTTATCAGACGGAACCTTTTTTTCTCCACAACTACAATTAAATCCCGGACTCAATTCACTATCTTTAGTTATTGAGAATGGATCAGATAAAATTACCGTAAAACATTCGCTCTATTATTATGACACCAGCAATCCTATTGTTAGCATGTATTTAGCAGATGCAAATGGAAACGCAAATGATATGCTCACGGGGAAACCAACATGGACTGGGAATGAAGATGTAGCCTATCTTTATGTACAAGCCCTTGTCCCTGATCAAGGTAGCTCCGTAAATAAAAAAGTCGAATTAAATGGTAACGATATGAGTGGTAACCTTGAATATTTTGAATCACTATCTGTTAATGCGTCTGGTGAACTTTCTACTCAACCGGGAAGTGATGTTGTCATTCAAGGAATGGATGGTACAAACTCTGCCTATAGACTAGTGACCTTTGCCATTAAGAACTTTGAATTCATTAAACAAAATGGTGAAGCAGTAAGTGAACAGGATTATAATCTTCAATTTACTTATGGCTCTACAACAGTAAGCAAAACAGCCGATTTTATTTATGCTAAAGACCAAGTGGTAATTAATCAACTTTACTATTTAAAAGGATATGATGACTCAGGTAAGTATTCTAAAGAAAACTTGAATGGTGCAAAGGTAGATTCGGGTGATTTTTATATATCTGTGAAAACAAATTCAAGCATAAAAGAAAATTCCATACTGACAGCGAAGTATCTGCCGATTGGTAGTGCGATTACAACGGAATATATCGGGAAAATATCAGAAACAGAAACAGAATATATTTATAAAGTATCTGGCTTTCAAAATGGGAATCAGACGGTTCGTTTCCAATATAGTGGTTCTTCACAGTATAAAGATGCAGTGATCTCTTTTATATCAAAAACGTATATCTATATTTCAAATCTGTCAGATGGACAGACAGTGACCATAGATTCAAATGAAACTTCATCTTTGCAGATAGAAGGTCAGTATATTGGGTTTGATTTGAAGAACGGTGCATTTAATGGAGAGATGTTTGTTAATGGTGTGAAACCGGAAGGGCTAGATGAAAATTGGCTTAAAACAGGCACAGGTAGATTTGACGTAGAACTAAAGGTATCCGCGGAAAAGGGTCCCTTGGTTTATGGTGAGAACCGAATTATTTTTACAGGAACAGTAGCGGACAGTAACAACCAAGTAAGAGAAGTGCGGAAAGAAATCCGGATCTATATTCTAGATGAAAATGTATCTAATATAGATAAGTTTCAACCAGCAGTAGGTAAGAATCGTGTACTATTTCCTATCGAATATACCGATGATGTACAGTGGGCCAAAATTTTCAACTTAACACCTGATTTTATTTATAACAATGGGAAATACACAACGAGTCTGCAAAGTCATGATATTGTTATCCGAGGTAATGGAGCTAGCAAAGTAAATTTCAATTTGGGATCTCAAAATCTATTTTCTTTAGATATCTCGAACAGCAACTCAAAAGATACAGGGGAATTCACTTTCAATAATACGAAGTATGCGTATGAGTATTTTGGAAGTCAAACTGCTTTTGCTATTCGAGTTCAAAACCTGCCAGCAACAACAGCTGGCACATATGTGTATAATCTTGAGCTTATTAATAGCACAGGTGCTAAAACAAGTCAGCAACTCGAACTTGTGCGTGAAGTAAAACCATATCGCCTGCTTGCACCACAGCCAACTGTAGATGGCGGATATGTGGTTAATAAAAACTTTGTCCGCTTTGATATCGAGGCCGAAGGCGCTACTCAAGTTCTAATTGATAAAGTACCTGCGACCAAAAGAACAGATCTTGGTAATGACCGTTTCTTGCTGGATTATGTAGGTTTGAAACAGGATAAAGCGAATACAATAAAAATTGATATTGTGCGTGGCAGTACAACTACATCCGATACGATTTCGGTATTTTATACGGGCGCTGTAGCAGTAGACTCACAATATATGGCTCCAAAAGTAGCTACTAAATACAGTGTATTCAACAAAGGACTTGAATTAGAGTTCCCTAAAGGTACCATTATGCAATCAACCGATTCACGAGGTATTAATAAGTATTATCCGAACACACAGTTGCTCTTTGGAATCGCAGATCCGAAGGATGGTGTAGTAGAACGTAAAAATGATTATGGAAACATCATCGGTTTCCCTAATAATGGATTAACATCCGAGGAGACAGGACTCCCTTCTTGGAGTATCCCAGATGAGTACTTCTTGAGATTTAATTCCTCTTCAGCAAAACAGAATTTCTCTACCGTATCTAAAGTGTATTGGATCAGTGGCGGTCTTGGTGAAAAAGGAAATCAAGGGTCAGCAGACTATCTGTCACCAACGAACGGTCTTGCACCTTACTCAATTGAAGGGTTGTATGGAGATCCAGCTATCCCGGTAGAAAGACAAGTTACTCCATCACAAAGAGGAGAATTAACGCTTACTTTTAACAACAATGTTGTGGATGAAGTGGGTTCAACGATTACGGTATTTAAGTATACAACCAGCCGAGAATGGGTAAATATCGGAGGAATAGTAGATAGCAAGAAACATACGGTTACCGTACCTTTTGATGAATTTGGTTATTATGTAGTTATGAAACTTAGTCGCAGCTACACAGATATTACGAACCATAACTGGGCACGTAATGTACTGAATGGAATGTATGCTAAGGGACTTATGAATAATGTTCGTTTTGATCAGTTCGGAACAGATGATCAAACATCTCGTGGAGAATTTGCCACATTACTTGTAAAAGGACTCAATATCCCGCTGAATTATGATAATAATCAGACTTTTGTAGATCTCGTTCCAGGTGCTCGAAGCACAACATGGGATTATGCTCATATTGAAACTGCAGCAAGAGCAGGGATTGTTACGGGTCTGACAGAAGGTGTGTTTGCGGCAAGTCAGCCGCTCACCAGAGAGCAGGCCGCAGTAATGATAGCTCGTGCTATGAAGTTGAAGCTCACCGCGAATGACAGCAAGCTTACGGACAACTTAGCTAAACTGTATGTAGACTCTGGTCGTATTAACTTATATGCAAGACCAGCTGTACTCGCTGTTAATAAGGCGAAAATTATGACAGGAAATGCCATTACAATTCCTGGGCAAAAGAAACCGCAGTATAACTTTAATGCAACCGGTCTTCTGACACGCGCAGAAGCAGCCAAAATAGCGGTAGAATTGTTTAAGAAAAGCACAAAATTATTCCCGAATAATTTGAGTTAGTAGCGTATAACAACTTTGGACTGCTCCTATATGGGGGCAGTTTCTTCTTTTTGGTAATTACATGTTTCGCTAGTTTTTGTAATTTGGTAGTATTTGATATACAATAACTTAAAATACACATTTTTCTAAAGGGTGAAATTATCTAATGAAACCGATTTATTCGAAGGCTCAACTTGGCTATATGAAAACGAAGACACAATTTGAAAAACAAGCTGCTATTTTGGAAATGGAAATTGAGAAGACAAAGAAAACTCAAGAAATCACACAGGAAGTAATGGAAGAGCTTGTGATGAAAACAGGTTTCCACGATGCATATAATAATTTAGTTGCGTCAGAGAATGAACTTATTGATTGGTCTCATGTTACGATTAAGCACGAAAAAACATACAAAGAGAATAAGGAGCCCATCGAACAAATGTATGCGAACCTGAATACAGATCCTCAGATGCGAGCTCGTATTATTGATCTGGCAATGAAGATTAAGTAATAAGAAACGAAGAAGATACCCATGCGGTGTCTTCTTTTTTTGTTCTATTTTCTGAGAAAAGAAGAGATTTTCAAGAAAGTTTATTTCGCATGATGCAAACTTGAAAGTTATGGTTAATTTCTCATGAATCTAAACATGCACTAAACCTTTGTTAAAAGCCGTTTGCATTCAAATATAAAGCTTGGTTTCCACTATTTTAAAAATAAAGGAAAATTTTTTTTGTGTAACTCGCAACTTTTTTGAAACTAATGCGTTTAGTATGTCTAGCCAAAAACAAAGAGGAAGAAAATCAAAATCAATGGAGAAAATTGTCTATTAATTAGAAAAATTCCCTTTACGGCTTAATTATCACAATGTATAATACGAAAGGTAAGATTAGGTAACTACTCTATTTTTCTTTATACTTGGCTTAATTTACAAGTTTCTGTGAAATTTCACAGACATCATTTTATATGGAATACTTGCTCTAACTCTGGGAAGGGGGTGTAACAAATATGAGTAACACGAGCAACCCGATAACGAACAACAGCAATTATAAAAATAAAAATACTAATCATATGATGATTTCAGGAGGAGAAAAAAAGTTTATGAAGAAAATTTTATCCGTGGCTTTGTCTACAGCAATGGCATTCTCAATGTTTGCATCTGTAGCATTCGGTCAAGCAGGTCTTACTGATGTAAATGCACAATACAGTTATTTGAAAGATAAAGGTATTTTCTCTGGATTCCCAGACGGTCAAGCTCACCTTGACAGACAAATGACTCGCGCTGAGTTCGCGAAAGTAATCACGAAAACACTGGGTCTGAAAGAGATCAATGGCGTATATTCTTTCAAAGACAAAAACTACGGTGCTAAACACTGGGCAGCTCCTTTCGTAGAAGCTGTATCTGCTGCGGGTATCATGGAAGGTAAAAACACAACTAAGAAAATTTTTGACCTTTCCGGTCCTGTAACAGTTCAAGAAATGGCAACTGTACTTGTACGTGCGCTTGATCTTGAAGTACCAACTGAAACTAACAACTCTGCAACACAATGGGCTAAAGGTTATGTTCAAGCAGCAATCAACGCTGGTTTAGTAGATGCGAAAGCTAACTTCCAATCCAATGCTAGCCGTTCTCTTCTTGTAGGCGCTGCTTACGCAGTTGATCAAGAGCTTAGCCTTCAAGTTAAGGAAGCTAAAGTTATCGATTCCAAAACAGTTGAAGTGACTATGACTGATGGTGAAGTACTTAAAGTAACTCCTGACAAAGAGCTTGTACCTAACACAGAAACTGAAGTTAAATTCAAACACCAAGACAGAGATTTCTCTGTAAAAGTAACTTATGTAGTGACTACAGCAAATAAACTTGATGCAGTATCTGCTGATAACTTAAAAGAAGTAACTGTTAAGTTTGATGGCGAAGTTGATAAAGCAACTGCAGAACTAAAAGATAACTACAGATTGAATTCTAATCTGAAAGTTAAATCAGCTGTACTGAACGATGCTAAAAATGCAGTAACACTTACACTTGAAGAAGATCAAGCTTTTAGAAACCAACAAAAATATACTATTACTGTAACAGGTGTTAAAGCTGGTACTAAAACAATTGAAGGAAGTAACATCGAATTTACTCCGGTAGATAACAAACTTCCTGAAGTTGTTAGCGTAACGGGTCTGGGAACTAAAGCAATTAAAATAGTTTTCAGTGAGCCAGTTAAACAATCCTACACAAATAACTTCCAAGTAGATGGCCAAGGATTCTACAGTTCTCCAAATGTTGAAGGACGCGAAGTTATTCTGAAGTCTTCATCTGCACTTACAGTTGGTGAACACACACTGACAGTAACAGGAGTAGAGGATTTTGCAGGATTCAAATCTCTGAAATCTGACACTAAATTTACTGTAACTGAAGATAATACAGCTCCAACTATTGCAGAAGCTACAGCAACTTTGGAAAAATTAACAGTTACTTTCAGCGAAGATATTGACGACTCTACATTGGATAAAGCTAATGTTTACCATAAACGTGGAGACTCTAAGATCAATCCTGAAAGAATCGTAAGACTGTCTGCTAACAAATATGAATTCTACTTTGCTACAGATAAAGCGCTACCTTCTTACGAAACAACTATCTACGTAGAGAAAGTTAAAGATTTCTCTGGTAATGAAATCACTCAAACTTCTAAGCTGATTAAAGCTGAAATCGATACAGAGCGTCCACAAGTTCTAGACGCACGTGTAACAGCTGGCAATAAGAAACAATTGGCTTTGACTTTCAGTAAACCACTTGCTTCTGGCCAAGAGTGGACTAAATTGATTACAGTAAAAGATAAAGATGGTAAAGTTCGTCAAATCGAAACTGCTGGCTTCAAAGATGCTGATACAAGAAACATTCTCTTGGTTGATTTCTTCTCTGAACTTCCAGAGGGTACTAATACATTGACCGTTTCTGGTATCAAGGATAACACAGTACTTGGAAATGTAATGCTTGAGTACACAACTTCATTTAATGTAGGAGATACTAAGGCACCTGAAGTTGGTTCAGTATCCTTTAATGTATCAGACAATGCACGTCGTGCGGTTATCGTATTCAATGAAAAAATGGATCCAGCATCTCTGTTGAATCGTGCAAACTACTCAATTACTTTCGATGGTAGAGAAATTGGGTTGCCAAGTGATGCTTACCTATCAGTAACTCAAGATGGTAAAGCAGTTGTGATTGAATTGCCTGTAACTATCAATAATACAGATGTGACGAGTGCTTTGTTGACTCAAATTAGAGTTCAAGGTGTTAAAGATGTGGCAGGGAACTACCTTGCTGGATTTAATCAAGTCTTGAAATTGGCAGACTATCGTTATATCAGCTTGGTTGATTATAATGATCAAGGAAATGAAGCATCTCTTACTGGTAAGAGAGAAGTCAAAGTGAAATTGAATCAAAGTGTTTCACGTGTTATTAACAAGAACTCAGTTAAAGTATCTACTTATGGAGTAACTGATGTTGTAGCTAATGACAGCGAGACAATTACTATTAAATTGGATCGTGATGTTTACTCTCCAGCTGATCTAGACATCGAATTCGATGGAACTAGATTCATCGGTGCTGCTCAAAACGAAATCGGATTTGATTCAGCAGTATCAAAACCATCTATTGATGGAGCAAAAGTTAAAGATGAAGTTGCACCAGAAGTAGCTTCAAATCAAAGTGTTTATGCTACAACAGTTTCTGATGCTACTTATTCTGTGAAGGTTAATGTAACAGAAAACTTGAAAGCTGATGCGGCTCTTGTTTCACTGTATGCTCAAGATTTGACTGTAACACGTTTATCTGATAACAAAGTAGTTCCAGCTAAGACAACTCAAACTGATTTCTACTACACAGTTAAAAATGTTACAGTTGGTAACGCAACTGATCGTCCATACTTTGTAGTTGAAATTGTAGATCAAAAAGGAAGCCTAGCTGGTTACTCCATTGAAGTTAAAGGTGATGCTAAATACATCCAAGATCTTGGTGGAAATGTAATCAAAGGAAAAGATGCTGTTAGAACTAACTAATACTAATTGGTTTTAAAGGCAGGGATTCGGAGTTAAACTCCGAATCCTTTTTTTATATTATAGAAACTTTCCTATTAAAAATTGCGTCTATATAATATCTTTATAAAAAGGGATTAATTGGAGGTGCTACGTGAATCATAAATATAACCAAAAAACAATATTATGGATTGTCATTTTGCTGCTGAGCTCTCATTCTGGGACAAGGCACCTCAGTAGGTGCAGAACCTGAAGAAACAAAATCAATACAAGCCATCCAAGATCTACAATCGAACAGTAAACAGGCACTTACTTCTATCTTGCAAAACGCTTCAATATCCACCCCATCAGATGTGTTATACAATGGACAAGGAGCTCGAACACAAATATTCGGCGCAGGTTCGAATATAGAATCCAGTCTTCAAACTATTGCTGCTTCAACAGGTAACACTACTTCTAAGACAACCACTACCAAGAAAGCCTCAACTACTCAGAGCACCAAATCCACCACGACAAACAATAATAAAACCCTACATACTCTGTCTAACCTAAAATCAGTTAAATTAACCTCAAAAAGCATAGTGAAATTAACCGACCTCAACGTACTCACACAAGAAGATGGCAAGACCATCTCGTATACCCTCACATATCAGAACAATGACAGCAAGAATCTCATGCTCATCGACTACTGGACAAAGGTAAAAACAAAAGGCGGAACGCTATATTCTCCGAGCCTAATTACACGTGACAAGGACAAGAAGAGCGTAGCCGCAGGGTCTACTCTTGATGTGACGTATCTTGTAAAGGTTGGAAAGAGCGTGAACGTTAGCGATCTTTTATTTCAAATCGTGAAGTGGGATTTCAGTAAACCGAACTATGAAAACAACCTTGGTCATTTTAATGTACCGACATCCTATACGTTATCTACACCTGTAAATAAGTCCAAATCCATTCGTTTGGGAGACACGCCTGTTAAAGTCAAAGTAACCAAGCTAGAAGTACATCCTGTGAATGAATATAACTATGCAGAAGTAACGGTGAATCTGCATAATGTCGGTTACAAAATGCTAGAGAATCCAACGGCGAAATGGGTGCTGAGAACAGCAGGTGGCAGTAATTATCCGCTTATAGCTGAAACGGTAAGTACTGAAGCGGCGCCATTTAATATTCAGCCACAGGAGAACAAGACGATAAAACTGCTCGCAACCATTCCTAAAGCCGTAAAACTGACGGGAGCAGAGTTAGTGCTCGTGGAGGAAGAAGGCGAGGCGAAGACGGTACTGCCTCTAGCCACGTTAGAGCTGCCTAAAGCAAGTACAACGAAGATCGTTGCGACGGCACCTTTTAAAGCAAGAGAGATCGATGTGGACGGTCAAAAACTGCAAACCACGCTCGAAGGAGCAACAGTGAACCAAAGTTATGACAAGAACGATCTGTCCATTCGATTTCATTTAAAAAATACTGCGAAACAAACGATCACTGTACCTAAGTATGAGTTCATACTGCTGAGCGGAACGGGTAAATCATATCCCATCACTACAAAGGCACTTGAGAATGTGACGCTGAAACCGGATGAAGAGAAGACAATTAAGCTGGATATCTCGGTATCCTATGCCGTTGCCCAAGGTGCACTTAAACTGCAAATGAATGTACCTAAAGATCCGGAGAAAAAGGAACCTTCCTTCAGCTACCCAGCAGGGGTCTACATCTTACCTAAGCCATCATCGTTGCAGAATACATTAGGATCTGAAACAACCGTGAAAAGCGATAATGGCACGTATGGAGTGACCTGGTCATCCATTCAGCGTTTGCCTTGGACAGATGGTGATCTTTTATCTGCGAAGCTGACGGTGAAGAATACTTCTGTCAAAACAATGCGTCTTCCTGAACTGCAGGGAGCCTTTACTGTGGATTCAGCCAAAGACCTAACAAGTACGAAACTGATTAAAAGCCAGGCCGCATCCTTAATCGGTCCAGGTCAGTCGATTGACTTGTATCTATTAACTAAAGTACCGACAGCACTTGATATTGCCCAGCTACAAGTATCTTTAGAAGAGAAGGTAGGAGAAGAGTCTTTTGAATGGCTAAAGCTGACGAATATTGGAGCCATCCCTGACGTACTGAAGATTGAGAAAAACAAAGTATTTACCCTCACTACACTTGGTAAAAAGGCAGAAGTCAAAACAAGGAAAACAGTAGTATACCCAGGTACGAGTACAGACCTTGTATATACCGAGCTTGAAGTGACTAATCTGGAAAACCGCCAGACAGAACTATCTCAGCTCAGCGGATATTATCAGTCTTCGAGCGGGCTTTATTTTAAAACAAACGTGAAACAGATTGAATATCCTGCAGGTCCGGAAGATAAGAGTATTGTGACCATGTGGGCGAAAATACCGAAACGTGTCACCGTCTCAGATATGAGGTTAATTGTCGGAGAAGGTGTAACGGAAGATAAACTGACTTCCATTAAGGAAGAGCCTACCGGTTATGTGAATGCAGCCTCACTCGAAATTGCACCAGAACAGCTCACTGCGCTCACGAAGATTGAACAAGTGGAACTGTACCCATATCAGATCAAAACACACACCTTCGATGCTTATTTATCAGGCGGCAGCAGTGTAGCGGTTGAGTGGTATTATACGTTAACTGTAGATGATGCATATGATTTGCCGGAAAGTGAGCATAAATTAGTCGTGGAAATGACAGATGTAACAGGACGTGTGTTCACGAAGGAACTGGTACCTGCTACAGATCTTAAGCTTGAACCGAATCAGTTACTATCATGGGCTATCGATGATAAGGTATTTGAAGATCGCAGAGGAGGAACCTATCAAATCTCGATCTATGATCTTTTCCAAGGAGAGAAGTACAAAATAGCAGGTCAATCGATGTACTATAATCCAAATCGAATCCCGGTGGAACTGCCAACAGATGAGTGGGATAGCAAATAACAAGGGTAGCTGCAGGTAAAGATCCAATATCATGATTATATTAATTTTGGTAACTTTTTCTTGTCTACTAGCATGATACCCTCTATCATTAGAGTTATAGAAACAGGGTTTGAAAGATTTAAAGGAGGAACATCATGAAACGCATGTGGAAAATAGGTATGGCAACAATCGCCGTAGGCAGTGGCATATGGATTGGTTCTATCATGAATATCTCAGCTGAAGGAGCTTCTGTTACGTCCCAGCCGGGTACAGCGGATGACCCTGTCGTTACGAAGAGTTATGTTGATCAAGCCATTAAAAATGCAGGTAAAGGCAGCGGAGGCACAACTACGACTCCTTCTGTCCCTACTACACCAAGTACAAACGCTGGAGATGAGCTAAAGATCGTTGTCGTGAAACCAGGACAGCGTCTAATTGCCGGTGCAGGTACCGAGTTTATTGTACGTAGTGGTAAAGCAGTCATTTACTCTGCAGACAGCAACGGTGTGGCAGATTTAACTCAAGGTGCAGACCTTGGTAATGGAACAGCGATCACGAATAACCACTTATTATCATTCCCTCGTGAAGGTCGTGGGATTGAAGTCGTGCAAGGGAATAAGTATAACCTGACCGTAATGGTACGCGGATCTTATAACCTTAAGTAGTAACAAACAGGACTCATAAAAAAGGATACTTTCTTCCTAATAAGTTTAGTATGTGATGTTTCGCTTCATATTATATATATGAAGTGAAACATTTTTTTGTTTTCATGAAACGGTTTCTGATCATTAGAAAAACAAACGTAAACACTCCCTATATAATATGAAGCGATTTTTTTACATCTTCGCATAAATGTAATCCATCTTATATTTATACTCCCAAGAACAATTCGCTTCATTTTCCCAAAAGTAACAATACTTCACCAGTCTATATTTATCCCGAATGCAGACACTATACCTGCAAGATCATAATGCAGGAGGTGCAATCATATTATGCCAAGAAATAATCGCAAGCTTGTTCCGGAGAGCCGACAGATGCTGGACCAGATGAAATATGAGATTGCTGCAGAGTTTGGCATCCAAGTAGGTGGATACACCGGAAAAGATCTAGACGCAGAGTTTGGTGAGGAGCTGGGATCAACGAGTGGGAACCGCTCTTACTCCGGATGGGGACATGTAACTTCCCGCGAGAATGGCTCCATTGGTGGAGAAATGACAAAACGATTAGTTCGTTCTGCAGAGTTGCATGCAGCCGGACTCCGACTGTGAGGTGAATGAATAATGAGCAGAATAAATAAAATCACCAAGAAAATTCAAAAATTCTTTAGAAAATTGCGGAAATAATTCGATTTCATCATTGATTGACACCGATTGACAAATACGTTAATATGTCGTATGAGGATGTATTGCAACCTTTTCCGTTTCGGGAAAGGTTCATTTTTTGTATTGGATAAAAGTGATGGCTTATACCATACAAATCCATATACGTGGGAGGTTGAAACTACTATGTCTGTTAAAGGGCGCCACTTATTCACATCTGAGTCCGTAACTGAAGGACATCCAGATAAAATCTGTGACCAAATTTCCGACGCCGTTCTTGATGCGTTTCTTGAAGCTGATCCTAATGCACGTGTTGCGTGTGAAGTATCTGTAGCTACTGGACTCGTACTTGTCATCGGAGAAATCAGCTCCTCTGCTGATTATATCGACATTCCGTCGATTGTACGTAATACCGTGAAAGAAATCGGTTATACTCGTGCAAAATATGGTTTCGACTATCAAACGTCTGCAGTACTAACATCTCTGAATGAGCAATCGAAAGATATCGCTCAAGGCGTTAACGCAGCACTTGAGAACCGTGATCCAGATCAAATGGATAAAGAGACTGAAAATATTGGTGCAGGGGATCAAGGACTCATGTTTGGTTTTGCAACCAACGAGACTGAAGAACTGATGCCGCTTCCGATTGCTTTGTCTCACCGTATTGCTCGTCGTTTGGCAGAAGTACGTAAGAATGGTACGCTTGAATACCTTCGTCCAGACGGTAAAACACAAGTTACCATTGAATATGATGGAGACAAGCCTGTTCGTGTTGATACGATCGTTGTATCCACACAGCATGCGGAAGAAATCACACTTGAGCAAATTCAAGCTGACATTAAAGAGAAGGTTATCCTTCCTGTAGTTCCAGCAAATCTGCTTGACGATGAAACCAAGTACTTCATTAACCCAACAGGTCGTTTCGTTATCGGTGGACCTCAAGGTGATGCAGGTCTTACAGGACGTAAAATTATTGTAGATACGTATGGCGGTTATGCTCGTCATGGCGGCGGTGCTTTCTCCGGTAAGGATCCTACAAAAGTGGACCGTTCTGCAGCTTATGCAGCACGTTATGTGGCTAAAAACCTCGTAGCTGCTGGACTTGCAGACAAAGTAGAAATTCAGCTTGCTTACGCAATTGGTGTAGCAAACCCAGTATCGATCAATGTCGATACATACGGCACTGGTAAAGTTAGTGAAGAGAAGCTTGTAGAACTCGTTCGCAATAACTTCGATCTTCGCCCAGCGGGCATCATTCGTATGCTGGACTTGCGTCGTCCGATTTACAAACAAACAGCTGCTTACGGACATTTTGGCCGTACAGATTTGGATGTACCTTGGGAACGCGTGGACAAAGTGGAAGCTTTGCAATCGCAAGCAGGCATCTAATAGATCAGAACTTCATTCTATGAAGTTTCTACACATCAAACCTTCGATGATTGTGATCATCGAAGGTTTTTTTGATGTTCCGCTTTATTTTCCCCAGAAAGGCGTTGAATATCCTTCTTCTGGAGAAGCAGGATGCTGACAATGGGTAATCGATATAAGGAATCTGAAAAAGAGCGTAACTTTTTCCATTTTTTGCAGTCTATTAAGTAGAGGATAAAAATGTCTTTAGCTCCGTACTCTTTAAGAGTTTCGGGGCTGAATCTATTAGATACTGCAAAACAAGATGGGAGAGTCGCTTTTCTATGGAAACAAACCGAATGCAAACGGGGAAACAACAGAAGGATAGCAGGAAGAAGAAATGGTTTATTATTACGATCGCAGGCGTTCTGTGGGTTACTCCGGTTCTTGGATCGAGTGGAGTCTGGAATATGGGACTTCCTATAACGAGTATAGCGCAAGCAGCAGTGAGTACAACAAAGCTATCGGAAGAGATGATCACGTCCGGTGCTAAAATGATAAATTATCAGTTCACCATAACACGCTCAAATGTCAAAACAAACATTCTTGCGAATGTCATTGAGGTGGATCTGAATAATCCATATGTGAAACTTGATGTGATGACAGGCAAGGGAGGTACATTTAATAGTAAGCAAAGTACAGGTGGTATGGTAAAGGAAACAGGGGCCGTAGCAGGTGTGAACGGTGATTATTTTAATGTGAGCGGCGAACTTGTACCGATCGGTGGTCAGATTGCAAGTGGTGCCCTGATGTCTACCCCTTCCGAGCTAACCGGGATGTATGCGATGACGGTAAGCAAAGAGGGTAAGCCGATGATAGATGAATACAGCTTTGAAGGTTCTGTCCAGGCATCTAGTGGAGTTACTTATCCTTTACGGGGTATGAATAAGGAAGATTATTATCTGGAATCAGGAAGTGTTAAATACAGCCATGCCAATTCGATATACATATATACCTCGGCATGGACTTCGCCTAAGCGCCCTAACGACCCTTCTACAACCCCGACCGAAGTGCTTGTACAGAATGGTGTTGTCAAAGAAATATCTGACAAGAGTGCGTTAAGCACATCGATTCCGGCAGATGGTTATATTTTACGTGCTCATGGCAAAGCGGCAGATTGGTTGGTTGCGAACCTTACGGTAGGACAGGCAGTGCATACGGATTACAAGTTAGTAGCGAAGACGACGGGTCAAAAAGTGAATCCTGATACGCTGCAAATGATGATCGGTGGACACACAATTCTAGTGAACAGCGGGAAAGCAACTTCCTTCTCCCGTGATACATCAAGCATCGGAGGTTACCGAGCACGGACGGCTGTAGGTTATTCGAAGGATGGTCGGTATGCTTATCTGATCGCTGTACAAGATAATCGTGCAAGTAGCGGTATGTCCTTAAAAGAAATGCAATCCTTTATGACCAGTATCGGGATATGGAAAGGGATGAACCTCGATGGTGGGGGCTCTACTACTATGATTACAAGACCGCTTGGAATGACGGCTACCGGTCTTGCGTTTCCAACAGAATATGGGACTGAACAGCGTGCTGTTGTAAGTGGCCTTGGTGTATACTCTCTCGCTCCCGCAGGGAAGTTAAAGGGGCTTGCCATCAGTGGTTCTTCTTCTCTTCTTGTAGGTCAGGAGGCAGAGTACAGCCTGAAAGGTTATGACACGTACTACAACCCTTACGATGTGGGGACATCTTCTGTTACTTGGAAATCAAGTAATGGGAAGGTAATCAGCACAAGCGGCGGGAAGATCAAAGCAGTGGGCGGCGGCACAGCTACACTTACAGCGGTAAGTGGATCAGCGAACAGTAAGATTAAAGTGACGGTAGTAGGCGGAAGCAATCTGACTGCACTGAAAGCCGGTTCGGGTACGGGCTCATTACAAGCAGGAACCAGCATCGATATCCCGGTGACGGCAACGACGAAAGATGGACAAACCGTTTCGCTTAGCGCGGATGCACTGAAATGGGAGTTTATTGGCTTTAAAGGCAGTGTGAAGGGTGATAAATTAACCGTTTCTTCTATTAATACAGGGGCAACTGTCGGTTATGCGATTGGTCGTTATGATGGATTTAGTACCGTAGTCGTTCTGTCTGCAGCAGGAGAAAGTATATGGGAAGATTTTGAGAATGTAAGTTATGGAGTTCAGTTTACAACGAACGCAGCAGGCGTAACGGGAACAGCGGGAGTAGTGAGTGGAACCGGGGAAAAAGCAGGTTCCAAAGTGCTTCAGCTCAGCTATGATATGACCGGCGGAAGTGGTAAAATGTATGCTTACGCTCAGCTGAATGGGACATCCGGCAAAACGATTGATTCTGCAGCCACTGCTTTATCGGTAGATGTTCTTGGAGATCACAGCCTGAACTGGCTGCGGGCAGAACTTACCGATGCGAAGGGGAAAACAGTGTATGTGGATCTGGCAAGAAATATAGACTGGTCGGGATGGAAGAAGCTGAATGTGGACTTAAGTAGTTCGGATATCTCATATCCGGCCAAATTAAAACGGGTTTATGTTGTGAATTTGGATGAAGGACAGGACGAGCGAGCCATGACAGGAACCGTTGCATTTGATAATATAGCATTTACAATGCCATCTCTATCAAGTGAGGCTGGTCTGCCTGAGGGAGTCGCCAAGCTTGTTTTAGGACAAAAATCGATGTTATTTAACGGTCAAAAGAGAACCATTGATGCAGCGCCCGTACTGAAAAATAATGCTACCTACATTCCTATTAAGCATGTGCTTGATGTGTTTGGGGGACAGGCAACCTGGGATAGTAAAAACCAGCGAGTGACCATTCTACGCGGTGGTAAATTAATAGATCTGACGGTTGGCCAGAAAGAATTTGTAATCAATGGGCAACGTCAAAACGCGAGTGTGGCACCTTATATATCAGGTGGTAGGACTTTAGTCCCTCTAAGACTTGTTTCTGAACAGCTTGGACTGACTGTAAAATGGGAACAGAAAACGAAGACCGTCACCATCGACTCGTGATATGGTATGATATATCCTGGAAACGTTAGGAATGGAGTCGAAAATACGTGGACTTTCAAGCAGATGCTCTCGATCGCGTTATAAAAAACGCCATGCAGGTCATGGAAAGTAGTAAATATCAAATTTTTGAAATCATGGACTCGTCTCGTACCGAGCTTAAAGCACTTAATCAGGAAGTACAATCTATCCTGAAAGAGACGGCCGAAACGATAGAAAAGGTAGATCAACTGGAACTCAATTTCCGCAGGTCTCGAATCCGACTGACCGAAGTCAGCCGAGATTTTGTCCGATTCTCTGAACATGATATCAAGCAAGCCTATGAAAAGGCTACGCAGTTGCAGCTGGATTTGATGATTTACAGAGAAAAAGAAATGTACCTCAAAGCACGCCGTGATGATTTGCAAAAACGTGCGCGCAGTATCGAGGCATCTGTAGAAAGAGCCGAGACAATTGGTTCTCAGATGAATGTTGTTATGGAATATCTGTCTGGTGAATTGGGTCAGGTGACACGGATTATTGAGTCCGCTAAAAACAGACAAATGATTGGTCTCAAGATCATCTTGGCCCAGGAGGAAGAGCGGAAAAGAATCGCTCGTGAAATTCACGATGGACCCGCACAAATGCTTGCTAACCTAGTGCTTAGGACGGAAATTGTAGAAAGAATGCTGGCTAAGCAGGATTTTAAGATGGTACAGGCCGAAATAGTAGATTTGAAAAAACAAGTTCGTTCTAGCCTTGGGGAAATGCGAAAAGTAATTTTCAATTTACGTCCAATGGCCCTAGATGACCTGGGCTTAATTCCCACACTTCGTAAATACGTGCAGGATTTTGAGGAAAAAACCAAAATTCGTTCACTGTTTGAAACTAGAGGGAAAGAACACCGTTTGTCTTCCGCTATGGAGGCAGCGATTTATCGATTAGTGCAAGAAGGTTTGTCGAATGCAGCCAAGCATGCTTATCCCACTTATGTGGTCGTCGAGATTACTTTTCAGGCTCAGCTGGTCAAGATCGTCGTGCAGGATAACGGTCTTGGATTTAAACCAGAGAAATTAGAAGAGAGAAGTAAGGATCACTCTCATTTTGGGTTAATAGGGATGCGAGAAAGGGTAGAACTGCTCGAAGGCCGAATGGAGATTGAATCAGGAGAAAATCAAGGCACTAAGATCGTGATTCATATCCCGACAAACGTGGAGAAGGGAAAGGAGTAACAGGATGGAAAACCAGAACATGAATAAGGCAGATATCAAAGTATTACTAGCTGACGACCATCAGCTGTTTCGTGAAGGATTGAAACGCATACTGAACATGGAGGACGATATTGAGGTCATCGGCGAATGCGGCGATGGAATCCAGGTACTTGAATTCTGTAATCAGATCAAGCCGGATATCGTTCTTATGGACATCAACATGCCGATTGAAAACGGTGTGGAAGCGACAGAAAAGCTGAGAGAGATGTTCCCAGATGTGAAAGTTATTATTTTGTCTATTCATGATGATGAAAGTTATGTGTTTGAAACGCTTCGTAAAGGAGCAAATGGATATTTGCTGAAGGATATGGAGGCAGAGTCTCTGATCAACGCAATTCGTTCCGTGCACGAAGGGTACGCATTTATTCATCCAAAAGTTACAGGGAAACTGATTATGCAGCTTCGCCGTATGACTTATCTGAATGAAACAGGTGCGATGAATGATGGCGGCGTAAAAGAAGCAGGCGTGAAGTTTGTTGCTGGAGATAATAATCCACTGACACGTCGTGAAGCAGAAGTGCTCCGTTTAATGGCAGAAGGTAAGAGCAACAAAATGATCGGCGAATTCTTGTTCATCAGTGAGAAAACCGTGAAGAACCATGTGAGTAGCATTTTACAGAAGATGGAAGTTGATGACCGGACGCAAGCCGTAATTAATTCCATTAAATATGGTTGGGTCACTCTATAACGTAGGATCAACTTTAGCATGAGAAGAAAATAGGGGTGTAACTTTTCGGGGGAAATGCTGGAGTGAGAACGTACAAGCTATCGTAAGCAGCCTTTTGCCGCCCCATAGGCATACATATGGCGCAAGTCGGCTTCTTGTAATGAAGTATAAATATGACTAGAGTTTGTGATATTCGGAGTTTTTTG
Source organism: Paenibacillus sp. Marseille-Q7038 (assembly GCF_965111595.1). Classification (NCBI taxonomy): domain Bacteria; kingdom Bacillati; phylum Bacillota; class Bacilli; order Caryophanales; family Paenibacillaceae; genus Paenibacillus; species Paenibacillus sp. Marseille-Q7038. The sequence goes on from NZ_CBCOOM010000002.1 coordinate 841,662, forward strand.
ATGCGAATCAGCAGCTAAATAAATAAACTTTTATAAACGTTCATTGTGTCAACGTCCCTATTTACGGCATATATTGTCGTAAAGGGAGGTGCAGTCGCCATGATCGAACATTTGTTATGGATTGCGCTTGTTTATGGCCTATCTGCTGCAACCGTACGTTTTGTTTATCGAAGGCTGCAATCAAATCAGAAACAAGCCGAGCAAACGCGTTATGTTTTGATTACAAGTAACCATGGATTTATACTGGAGTGGATTATCCGAGCACTATCTTTAGATGCATCTTTGCGAGGGAAAACCCATCAAGTTACCGTAGTGGATTATGACTCAAGCGATGAAACGATGCTTTTGCTAAATCGGCTGTTCGACATGGCTGGAATCGAACTAGATATCATTGCTGGCGACGAATCCTTGTCTTATGTTAACGTAAGCGGTATACAGGAATGGGAAGATATGAAATATATCGATCTTCGTCAAGAAGGCACGCTTCAAGGAATTCCATTCGTAAGCAAACTGTAGATATATTATAAAACGAATGAGCTTCGAAAAAGTTGCGGTATTGTCATTAATATTGTATATATAGAACTTATATGGTACTTTTTTCTATATTTTTATTAAGTATGAAGCACATACTTCGGTAGATTACCGAGGTATGTGCTTTTTTGCGTTATTTAGGGGGGGAAGGATTTGAGAGTAGCTGTATATTTGGCAAGGGAAGAAGAAGGATATCATACAAAATCAGATGAGCTGAATTTATATATATCGATCTGCCCTGAAGCCGACCAGTTATGGTGGGAAGCTAGAAGGCGGAAGACTAAGGAATCTTGGTCCATGATCTGGATTTCATCCAAGATGCCTTTTTCTTGGGCATGTCATCTGAGAGAGAATTTCCGCAAGCAGAATGTAGTGATTAGAGGAAAGACATCAATTGAGGGGTGGAGAAGATGGACGGAGTCCATTTTACAAGAGAAGGTATCGCAGGAACCTGGTAAGGATGGCATGAAGTTACTTCGTGATTGCTTAGATATTAAAATGGTGCGGCTTAGGGGAACCGATCAAGCAGAAGAGGCGATTCATTCAATTTATAATGATGCAGTAGAGGCCGCCGAGCAGCTGGCAGGCAGACAGCTGCTCCTCCCGGAAGCGGAAGCATTGCTAGCGGAGAACGTTCCGAGTATGCAAACTGAATATAAAGCTGCAGTACAGCTTGCGTATTTGTCGGGACGGATTGCTTATGAAGCAGCTGTAGCTGAACAGTCGCTAGATAAGAAGCGGCGTGGTTTGGGACAGTGGCTTCTTGGCAGGCGCGTGCAACTGCACTGCCGGCGCTGTGGTAGTGTCGCTGCCGAGCAAAGTCCGTGCGCGGCATGCGGTAGTTCGGCATGCGCCTACTGCGAGGCTTGCCTCGCGCTCGGGCGCAGCCGGGCTTGTGCTATGCTGCTGCGAGGGGCAGCGTCCCCGGCCGTAAAGGAGGATGCGGCCGGGAGTTTCCCCACCGTGGCAGACAGCCGGTGGGGACTTAGCCCAGCGCAAAGCGCAGCCACAGGCGCGGCGCTTGCGTACTTGGCGGAGCAGAGCCATGCCAGCTCCGCTGCGGCCAAAGGCCGGTTCTTGCTATGGGCCGTAACCGGCGCTGGCAAGACCGAGATGACCTTCCCGCTGCTGGATGCCATCCTCGCAAGCGGAGGGAGCGTGCTTGTAGCCACACCGCGGCGCGATGTGGTGCTGGAGCTCGCTCCCCGGGTGGCCCGCGCGTTTCCTGAGGTGACACGCGCCACCCTCTATGGCGGAAGCAGCGACCGCTGGCGGCGAGGAGAGCTTACGCTCGCCACAACGCACCAGCTGCTTCGCTTCCGCCACGCTTTTGACCTGGTCATCATCGATGAGCTCGATGCCTTCCCATACCACAACGATCCCATGCTCGCTTATGCAGCGGAAGCATGTTGTAAGCCGGGCGGCAGCTTTATTTATTTATCTGCCACCCCGCCAAGGGAACTGCAAAAGCAAGCAGCGAGCGGCAAGCTTGCCCATGCGAGAGTGCCGGTTCGTTTTCACCGGCATCCTCTGCCCGTACCGCTGATGCTCCAAGTTCCTTCTGTCCAGCAGTTATTGAAGCAACATAAGTTGCCTGCGGAATTACTCAGAAGACTCACGTTATCCATAGAGCGAGGTGCGCAAGTTTTTATGTTTGTCACACGGATCGCTCAGATTGATGCCTTATTACATTTGCTAAAACGCACGTTACCTGATCTAAGAATCGAAGGAACATCGTCTGAGGATCCATTACGTGCAGAGAAAGTCATGGCTTTTCGGGATCGGACTATTCGTTTACTCGTCACAACTACGATTCTCGAGCGCGGAGTCACTGTACCCAAAAGTGATGTGTATATTCTCGATGCGAACAACCGGCTTTTCGATGCAGCTTCTCTTGTACAGATGGCAGGACGAGCAGGGAGGTCGAAAGATGATCCTGATGGAAACGTCGTTTTTGCCGCACCCGAGCGCAGTCTCGGTCAGAAAGAAGCCGTAAAGCAAATCAAACGCATGAATACGATCGCAAGACGCCAAGGGTATTTGGTGGGAAAGGAGTCTGCAGATGATTAGTTTTGAGTGGGTACGATCCTTTTTGCATGGGCTGGCTGCGCCGCCGGGACAGATCTGCGTTGCATGTGGTAACCGGGGCGCTTTATCCACCACACTCCCTGGGTTATGCCCACGCTGTGTTTCTAGTATTCCTTGGATTCGAAGCATACGCTGCAATCGCTGCGGTAGAGCGATCGGCTGCCCAGACTGTGCAAGAGCTGAGAACCTCCGCCGTTCTTTTGAGATGAACCGAAGTGCGGTAAGGTATGATGCTCTCATGCGAGAGTGGCTGGCGGTATATAAATATCGGGGCAAAGAGCGGATGGCTCCACTTCTTGGTACCATGCTGGGTACAGCTTACCGTGCTTTGCAGCGTGAGATGACGCTTTCTCCTCATATGATATGGGAGGCACAGGCGGTCACGTTTGTTCCGGTGAGTGAGGAGCGGTATGTAGAGCGGGGGTTTAATCAAGCGGAAAGACTTGCTGAAGTACTTTGTCATGAGGTGCATCTTCCGGTCATTCCAATGCTGATGCGTATACAGCACACGGAGAAACAAAGTTATAAGTCTCGTAAAGAGCGGGTAGAATCAATGCGAAACATTTTCTCTGTTCACGAGGATGCTACTTTTTATATTAAGAAAGTACTGATGAATCAACCACACAACGAAAAGCATCAACCAATTCACCTAATTCTAGTAGATGATGTTTATACAACGGGCAGTACACTCGAAGCATGCAGCCAGGCGATTAAGCGTTGGGGTGAGTTGCATGGCATCCATTTTAAAATTTATACGCTCACTTGGGCGAGATCCTAGTAATCATAGTAAGATTTTGGTAGCGTTTCTCCGATATAGAGATATACTAGTCCAATCATTGTGTGAGAATAAGCAGATCAGTGCTCTATTTTTCACAGTTATGCAAGCACCACTTTCCACTGTTTCTCATAACTACCAAAGATGACAAGGCTAAATATCGTAGGTATAATGAGAAAAAGCACTCGGAAATGATCTACTTGAAGGAGGCTGAAGAGGATGAATGTAGGTAACTGTCCTCACTGCGGCAAGCTTTACGCTCTTAACGTAATGGGCTGTTGTCCAACTTGTCTCAGAGAAATCGAACAGCAATATGTTGACTGTGTCGAATATTTACGTAAACAGAGGGGCGCCAACGTCCAAGAGCTGTCCGACGAGACAGGTGTATCGATTAAGCAGATCACACGTTTCATTAAGGAAGGCCGGATCTCTGTAGTGGATGCGCCTAATCTTATGTTACCTTGTGAAGTTTGCGGTACTTTCATTCGTGAAGGACATATGTGCGAAAGCTGTCGTTCGCGTTTGACCAAGGATTTGAGCAGTGCAGCCCGGGAGGTTAGTCAGGGGGAAGGACGTTCTCTAGGAGCAGGTGCCTATCGTGCAATCGACAAAACAGGACGTTCCTAGGAGACAGGTCTTAATTCGTTATAACACTATAAACAATGTTTCAACCTCTACCGATAACTTTAGTAAAGATTATCGGTTTTTTTATTTTAGATGACTAGATGATACAATAGATCATTCCGATATAAGGGAAAGGGCAGGTGCTTCGTATATGAAAATTAATGAATCCGGACGCATAGGAGCAATTCATTCTTATTCCAAAAACATAGAGTCTGCTCAGCAGACCGAAGGAAAGAAAACAAACCGCAAGGATGAGATTACGATCTCTCCAGAGGCAATGGAAATGCTTCAAAAACAAGAACAAGTCAATAATAGCGAACGCACACAGCGTATTCAGGAACTGAAACAACAAGTTGCTTCAGGGACCTATAGAGTCGATACAGATAAGCTTGCCGAGAAAATGATGCCGTATTTTAAATCAAGTTCCGAGAAGTAGGAGAGAGTTATGTCCCTAAATCAATTAATTGATGCCATGTATGAACTTGAGATAACGCATCGTGAGATGCTTCGTACAGCGGAAGTGAAAAAAGAATCCATTATTAAGAACGATACGGATACTTTAATCCGTTTGTTAAACCAAGAGTCAGTCATATTGAAGCGTATTCAAAGTCAGGAAGCAATGAAAAATGAAGCGATCGTCTCCTTTTTACTCGAGCGTGGAATTAAGTCTAAATTGAATCTGACCATCACTGAAATCTCTCGTCTCGTGTTTGATGTAGAGGATAAGGAAAGATTACAACAAGCTCAGATGGCGCTAAGCACAACCTTATTGCAACTTAAAGAAATGAATGAATTGAATCAAAAATTGTTGGAGCAGTCACTCGCATTTATTGATTATTCATTGGATGTGCTGATTGATAAGCCAACACAGGAGCCGGTGTACAAACATCCAGATCAACGCCAGGGAGCGGTAGGTCAATTCGGATATTTCGACTCACGAGCTTAAGTTAGGAGGAGTAACACGATGGTTTCCACTTTTCATTCAATAGAGACTGCGAAGCGTAGTTTGTTTACACAATCGGCAGCGCTCAATACAACAGGACATAACATATCCAATGTCAATACGGAGGGTTACACGAGACAAACGGTGAAAATGACCGCTTCTTCTCCCATGGATCCGCTTGCTTACTTAAGATCTACTAACCCGGGCCAATTAGGTTCGGGGGTGGAGTTCTCCGCCATTGAACGAATCCGTCAGGGGTTCCTCGATAGTCAGTTCCGCAGCGAGAGTTCCAGTCTCGGTAATTGGGAGATTCAATATGAAACGCTAGATAAAATTCAGGGAATCATGACCGAACCTTCCGATACTGGTCTACAGACCGTATTAGATAATTTCTGGTCCTCCTGGTCTGATCTAAGTAAAGATCCGGAGAACCTCACAGCCCGTAATATTGTAAAAGAATCAGCACTTGCTCTAACGGATGCTATGAATCTTATGAGTAAACAGCTTGATGGATTAAATCAGGATCTTACAGCGAATATCGGTGTTAAGGCACAAGAGATGCAAACGTATCTTACGTCTATTGGCGATTTGAATAACACGATTTCAAGGATAGAAGCTTTGGGCGATAACGCAAATGATCTTCGTGATCAGCGTGATCTCCTTACCGATAAGTTATCCAGAATTGCGAACGTAACCGTGACGGAAAATGAACAAGGCTACAACATTTCCATTGGTGGACAGAATTTGGTGAATGGCACGGCAGTTACAGAAGTGACCAGTGCTCTCCTTACGGATGCTTATGCAGCGGGGGATCTTACGGGCGGCGAAGTGTATGGAATGGTCGTTTCGAGAGACAGCTTTGTAACCAGTTTTCAGAATGATCTCAATCAACTGGCAAATACCATTGCGAATGGCGATGTTACGATTAATTTACCTGCAGGTTCCTCAGTGCGGGAAGGTACGGTAGCAGACCAAGATACCGTGATTACGGTTAATGGTGCGGAGTCTACCGTTTTGGCAGGACAAGCTTTTCCAGCGGGAGCTGTCCTCAAGAATGAGACGCCTTTAACGGTGAAGGGCCTCAACGGACTTCATAGTCTTGGATTTTCCTTAGATGGTTCTGCAAGTGCGGGAATTCCTTTTTTCACAGGTGCAGATGGCGGAACGATTACAGCAGGTAACATTACGCTTAATAAAGAGATTCAACTCGATCCCAATAAGATTGCTTCTTCTTTACGACTTGATGCTTCGGGTAATGCGGTGAAAGGGAATAATACCCTTGCTTCACTCATGGGAAGTCTGAAAGGCATTTCCTTTACTACACCAGATGGAACAGATAAGACAACACTTAATGATTTATATAAATCGATGGTTGGAGAACTTGGGGTTCAGACACAAGAGGCATATCGTAAAATGACGAACTCTACCTCTTTGGTAACCCAGGTGGAGAACTCCCGGCAATCCGTCAGCGGAGTTTCGCTGGATGAAGAGATGAGCAACATGATTAAGTTCCAGCATGCTTATAGCGCAGCTGCTAGATTTATGACGACGTTTGATGAGCTATTAGAGAAATTAATTAATGGAACCGGGACTGTAGGAAGATAAGGTAGGCAGGAGGGTAATACGATGATCCGAGTAACCTCGAATATGATGAGTAACCAGCTCATGATGAACATTAACCGTAACGCGAAGCAGTTGAATGATACGCAGATTCAAATGTCCACGGGAATGAAGATTAATAAGCCTTCAGATGACCCAGTAGGTATTACATATGCATTACGATACCGTACGGAACTCAATTCAAATGCGGAATATCAGAGCAATGTAGATTCGGCTATTTCCTGGCTGGATTATTCGGATACCGTTGTATCACAGACCAATGAAGTTTTGCAGAGAATGCGAGAACTAACGGTTACTGCATCAAGCGGGACCAACCCACAAAGTGCACTGGACAGTATTCGTCTTGAAGTGAATCAGCTGAAAGAACAGTTCATCGATATCGGCAATAGCCAGCTTAATGGGAAATATGTCTTTAACGGTGAGAGTTATAATCAGAAGCCATACGATTTCGCAAAAAATGCTGAGAATGTATCAATTACTACCGGATTCACACAAGACATGATTGATACCGGAAATGTGAATTATGCTGTCGGCAGCGGGATACAGTTAGCTATTAATGTGAGCGGTAATGATGTTATGGGTTCCGCAGATGATACGGACAATGTATTTGCCATAGCAGATCGTTTGAGTAAAGCACTTGAAGATGGAGATTTTGATGCGATCTCTGCTGAACTGACTCAAATGGACACTCGTGTAGAGAAATTAACGGCTGCACAGGCGGGTATCGGTGCAAAGATGAACAGGATTGAACTAATGCAAAACAGACTTGGTGATATGGAATATAATTTAACGAGTCTGCAAGCCAAAATAGAAGATGCGAATTACGCAGAGCTTGCTGTTCAATCACAGATTCAAGAAAATATCTATAATGCAACGTTATCTGTTGGTGCGAAAATCATCTCTTCTTCCTTAGTAGACTTTCTAAGATAAGCAAGACAAGAGGGGGTACTTACCATGAGCACAATCCCTATGTTGCAGATCAGGCAACAGAATGGACGCATTGGCATTGATGCAGATTTAGGGCAGTATTCCATAAGACAAACCAAGGCGGATCTTCAGATCAAGAGTAACCCAGCTACGATTCGCATTGATCAGCATCAGCCTGAACTCAGTATAGATCAATCCCGTGCGCAAGCTGCAATTACGGGAGGGCCCCTGTTGGAGATGACAAGTAGGTTATACTCAAATGTAAAACAAATCTATCTCGAGGGAATTGCCAAGCGGGTAGAGCAAGGAAATCGAATGGCGGAGTTCTTCAAGCCAGGTAACACGATTGCTGAGGTATATGGGAAAGAGCAGGCTCTTCCGACCCTAGGGGAGCATAGAGGCGAAGCCTCCATAGATAATGTAGATATACACTTTAATGTTAGAAAGACGGACATTGAGATCGAAAGAGGTTCCGTAGATATCGATGTAAAAGTAAACAAACCCGAGATTGACTATCAGCGGGGCAAGCTGCAGATCTATATGATGCAGTATCCGTCCATCCAATTTATTCCCCCTGAAATAGATCAGACGGTGTAACATAGAAGCTATAGAGAGGCGATCGCCAAATCTGTAGCTTTTTTTATATAGAATAATAGACTCACAAGCATAAAGGAGAGATTACATTGATCATTGAAACCGCCTCTTGGGGCAGTATGGAAGTAGAGGACGATCAGATATTTCATTTTAATAGAGGAATTCCGGGATTTGAAGAGGAGAAGGAGTTTGCCATTCTTCCTTACGAGAATAGTCCATTTAGTATGATGCAGTCGCTAAGTGAGCCAAGTCTATCCTTTCTCTTAGCAGATCCGTTTTTATTTGAGCCGAGTTATGAATTTGAAATTGCGGATCACGAGACAATGGAACTGGGGATTAAAGAGAAGGTGCTCGTACGCTGTATCGTAACCCTTCAAGCATCGATTGAGGAATCAAGTATCAATTTATTAGCACCGATTGTCTTGAATCCAGATAATACGGAGGCGAAACAGATCGTGTTGCAACAATCCGGTTACCAGACACGGCATGCCATCAAGGAATTATCTGCAGCTAGAACCCTTTTTGAAAAGGATGGTGAATAAAGATGCTAGTACTATCCAGGAAAAAGGGAGAATCCATCGTTATCGATGATCATATTGAGATTACCGTGCTCGGTGTTGAAGGAGAGACGGTCCGAATTGGCATTTCCGCGCCGGCGGAAGTCGACATTTTTCGGAAAGAGGTTCATCTCGCGATACAGGAAGCGAACAAACAATCTGCCGCTTCAACGAAGGATCATATTGAGGCTTTAATGGCGAAATATCAACAGTCAGTAAAAAATGAAAAATAATAGAAAAACTTTTTGTGTTTGCTATAAATATTGAAGTGATTATGGTCGATATATGTTGTAGGCGCTGAAGGCAAGGGCGGCCGACCTTTCGCCTGAGGCGTTCCACAAGGACGTGGATATCAACTTATTTCAGGGAGGAAATTATAACATGATTATCAATCACAATATTGCGGCAATAAATACTTCTCGTTCACTGAACTCTGCTTCAGGTGCTCAAAGCAAATCTATGGAGAAACTATCTTCTGGTCTTCGCATCAACCGTGCTGGTGATGACGCTGCGGGCCTTGCAATCTCCGAAAAAATGCGCGGACAAATCCGTGGTCTGGATCAAGCTTCTCGTAATGCTCAAGACGGTATCTCTTTGATTCAAACTGCTGAGGGTGCACTTAGCGAAACACATTCAATTTTGCAACGTATGCGTGAATTGTCTGTTCAATCTTCTACTGATACGAATACAGACACCGACCGTGGAGAATTACAAAAAGAATTTACACAACTAGCAAAAGAAATTACACGTATCTCTTCTACAACAGAATTTAATACTCAAAAGTTACTAGACGGTTCAGATGTTGATGGTAAGACGTTCCAAATAGGTGCGAATGCTGGTCAAAGTATAACCCTTCAAGTTGGAGCAATGGATGCCACCACTTTAGGTGTTGCAACCGGTACAGATGAAGCAAGTACAGTGGGTATTGGTATATCAAGTCAAACTGACGCTGATGATGCGATTACTTTAGTAAATACCGCTATTCAAACGGTTTCTGCTGAGCGTTCTAAACTAGGTGCTACTCAAAACCGTCTAGAGCATACAATTAACAACTTAGGAACATCTTCCGAAAACCTGACTGCAGCTGAATCCCGTGTACGCGATGTAGACATGGCGAAGGAAATGGTTGAGCAAACGAAGAATTCTATTCTTTCTCAAGCAGCTCAAGCAATGCTTGCACAAGCTAACCAACAACCACAAGCAGTACTTCAACTGCTTCGTTAATCTATAATTTATAATTCTAACTAGCCATCTTTTGTGATGGCTAGTTTTTTTATGTATAAAGCACTGATTCTTTAGTGCTAAATTCAGAATTGTACCTTCAATGGAGTATGGAAGCTACCGATATAAATAGTACATAGCACAGATTGAAGGTTGGAGGGTTCTGCTAAATGAATATCCAGTTCTCTTTATCAGGTAATAATGTTCAGACAAGCGTTTCAAATCAAGGGAATCATCAATCTAATTTAAATAAAGAGAGTCAATCAGTACCAGAAGATGGAACGACACATCCTGCTAATCAGTTTCAACAAGAGAAATTAGAGAAAGTGTTCAAGGCAATAGCAGGCCCAGAAACAATTCTAGATATTAATGTCCATGAGAAGACTCACCAGATCATGGTCAAAGTACTAGATAAAGAAACCGGTAAAGTTATACGGGAAGTTCCTCCAGAAAAGTTAGTGGACCTTGTGGCAACGATGATAGAATCGACAGGAATCATAGTAGATAAAAAAATGTGAATCAAAGAGGAGGCATAAACTTGAGAATCAGTGGACTAGCTTCAGGAATCGATACAGATTCATTAGTAAAAGATTTAATGACAGCTGCGAGAACTCCGTTGAATACACTGAATCAGAAGAAGCAACTTGTAGAGTGGCAACGAGAGTCCTATCGTGAAGTGAATAGTAAACTCGTAGATTTTCGTAATAACAAACTAAGTAATTACCGATTAGCCCAAACGATGAATACCCAATCAGCAGTCGTCTCAGGTAATACCAATGCAGTGGCCGCAGTAGCTAAAAACAATGCCAATGGTATTTCGATGTCAGTAGTTGTAGAACAGCTTGCAACTAAAAGTGGTATGGAGGGTCAACTGAAAACATCTCAAGGGGTAGCTGATTCCAAAACTACACTTGGCTCATTACAATCTGGGAATTCATCAAGTACATTTATGATCGAGATTAACGATCAAGAATATGAATTTAAAAGTACAGATACAATTGCTTCAGTAGTAAGTAAAATTAACAACAATAAAGATGCTAAAGCAACCGCTATTTTTGATGAAGTGACAGGTATGTTATCCATTACAGCTAATGAGTATGGAGGCAATGTTAATATTGGAGAAACTTCTACTTTAACGAGCTTGTTTCAAAACAAAAATACAATCAACTCTAAGCCTGCAATTGTGCAGATCAATGGTGTGAGCAAAGAATACAACTCAAACACAGTTGAAGTAAACGGAGTACAGTTGACGTTTAATGAGCTTTCAAAGGACTCAACTGGTTCAATTAATCCAACTGTGATCAAAACAGAAGTAGACAGCACTAAAGTAGTAGACACAGTAAAGGCATTTGTACAGCAATATAATGACTTGCTTAGTTTACTAAATACAAAAACTTCAGAAGAAAAATATCGTACCTATAAACCTTTAACCTCTGAACAAAAGGATGCAATGAGTGAAGACGATATTGAAAAGTGGACGGAAAAGGCCAAAAGTGGAATGCTTAAAAATGATGAGATTCTAAAATCTACAGTCTCGTCGATGAGGAGTGTAATTACCGAATATTTAGGAAGTGCTTCTTCCATTAGTTTAGGAAGCTTGGGAATTATAACGGGAAGCTACAGTGAAGGAGGGAAACTCTATCTGGATGAATCAAAGCTGAAAGAGGCGGTACTTTCAAACCCAGAAGGAGTTTTAGAACTATTTCAAGGTTCAGCTGTTGATTCTACCAACAAAGGCTTATTCGATAAGTTGTATGATAAACTTGGGGATTCAATGGATAAACTTGCGACTAAAGCGGGTACATCTAAATATTCTGCAGATTTAACCGTAGCTTTTAGCACGAACAGCACGATGTATACTACTTTGAAAGATTATGATAAGCGGATTTCAGCTATGACGACAAAACTCAATAATCTGGAAGAACGTTACTATAATCAGTTTACTGCAATGGAAAAGGCGCTAAGTCAATTGAATAATCAGTCTAATAGTTTAGCAAGCCTATTTAATACAGGCAGTTAATGACTAAAAGGAGATAAATAACTAATGACTATTTCACCGTATAATAGTTATCGAAATTCTGCGGTTCAGACAGCTTCCCCAGTGAAATTGTTGATTATGCTTTATGATGGAGCTATTCGTTTTATTAATGCAGGAATTGAAGGTATCGATACTGTTGACTATCAGAAAGCGAATACTAATCTAGGCAAGGCGCAATCTATTATTAGTGAGCTTAGTGCTACACTGGATCGTTCGATGCCAATTTCAAACAATCTGGAAGCGATCTATGAGTATATTACACATCTGCTGACGCAATCGAATATCAATAAAGATGATACTCCTGCAAAGGAAGCACTTGGTTACTTACAAGATTTAAGAGCAACTTGGGAGCAGGCAAGCAGGATGAGTGCAGTTAGTGGAAATTAGTATGGGTGAACTTATAAATTCTTTGGAGCAATTAACCTATAATATGGTTCAGGAACTGGAAGTAAGCGATTATAGAGAACTATCGGCGTTTGTCGAACAGCGTCAATTCCTTGTGGATGCAATTACTGAGCGATCCCACACCAATGCCTTAAGTCATCAGGATATAGAACGTTTGAGAGAAGTAGTAAAAGCCGATCAATTAATCGAGAAGAGAATGACGTCACTTAAGCAAGAGGCAAGTGATTGGCTTAACCAACGGCAAAACTCAAAGGTGCAGCGTGGCGCATATGAGAATAGATTCTATGGGGATAGTATTTTGATGGATTATAAGAAATGAAAATAAAAGTTTTGGAGGGCGACTTCCGAAGCTTTTATTTATCATGTACATGAGGAAAGTTACAGGAATTAAGTACTTTAGAGGGTGGATTACATCTTATTATCATAGTTCTTTAGGTATAGGGTTAACTTTTATCGAAAATCAATCTAATTTAAGAACGATTTTCCCTGTCGAATTATTAACATTCATATGTTATATATTTGCAGGTAATCATTTTCTTTTCCAATTGACAATGGATAAGTTTGGATGTTATAGTCTGAATTGTGAGCTAGGCTCACTTCATTTGATGACGAAGGGAATGTTCGTGCATGCAAGGTAAAGTTAAATGGTTTAACGCAGAAAAAGGTTATGGTTTTATCGAAACTGAGGATGGCGGCGATGTATTCGTACACTTTTCCGCAATTCAATCCGAAGGATTCAAAACTTTGGAAGAAGGTCAATCCGTAGAATTCGAGATCGTTGAAGGCGCGCGTGGACCACAAGCAGCTAACGTAACCAAATTATAATCATCCGGCATTGTCCGACCTACATATACGGTTAGATGGTTAACAATTGTATAGTAGTTAGCGTCAAACCTTGAGACTTCGGTCTCGAGGTTTTTTTATGCTTTCTTATGAAGAATTAACTCTAGTATTAACCCAATGTAATCCTTTTCAAACGGACTTAATAAAATTGTCACATCTCTTTTTGTATAAACAAAGAAACCGCTTTATTTTTTTACTTTGCCATAACATTCATGCTATAATCGAGGTGTAAAGGAAAAGGAGGACTGCCCTATGAATTTGAGTATTCGAGGACAACAAATCGAGGTTACTGATGCTTTGAAAGATTACGTAGATAAGAAGCTGAATAAACTGGAAAAGTATTTCGACGAACCTCTTACCTCTGATGGCAATGTTACACTAAGCGTCAATCGAGGCCTGCACACGGTAGAGGTAACGATACCAATGAAAGGTCTTGTACTTCGCGCAGAAGATGAAAGCAATGATATGTATGGCTCCATCGATGCAGTAGTAGACAAGCTTGAACGTCAGATACGCAAGCACAAAACAAAGATCAATCGTAAATTCCGCCAAGAGGGCAACTTGAAGACTCTCTTTGCTGAAAATGTTCCTGCAAGTACATCTCCTACAACGGATGATGAACTGGATTTGGAAAATGATGATTTTGAAGTGGTACGTACGAAACGTTTCTTACTTAAACCGATGGATGTTGAAGAAGCAATCTTGCAGATGAACATGATCGGCCATAATTTCTTCGTATTCTCCAACATTGAGAATAATGAAGTGAACGTCGTTTATAAACGTAAAGACGGCAAATATGGTTTAATTGAGAAAGAATAGGACCCTTCCATTGTGACGAAGGATATCTGATATTTTCTTTATGAATCACTGAAGTGTTGAATGAGAATATTATTATATGATGATAGTGAAGGGCCTCCATTCTGCGGAAAGGAGGTCCTTTTTGATTACCAATAATTGCATACAGATCTAGCGAAACTTATTAGGTAGGACCTGCGTCTAATATATACACGGGGTGAGAGTCCGACTTTTGCCATAAAACCCATCAGTTCGATGGTAAATCAAGTAAAATAAAGGGTTCTCCGTGTTGCGACAGTCTTTACAAACTGTTACAATTTAGGCAAAACCATTTTTCAATTGAAGCCCGAGTTTGGGTTTAATTCATAATGGATATGTTTCTATATATATATGAAATTAAAAACGTCAGCTTGTGCATGTAAGAACTGGTAATGTATTTCACATTGGAGTTTTCTAACACTACCCTTAGTATGCCGAGCTTGATTATATTATCTGTTTGCACGAAAGGGGTTAACCATGCTAGGACTAGTGAAGAAGATCTTCGGCGACACCAATGAGCGTGATGTCAAACGTCTGATGAAGACGGTCGATGTAATTAACAAGATGGAGCCGGAATTTACCGCGCTTTCCGACGCTCAGCTGCAAGGTAAAACGGAGGAATTCCGTTCTCGTATTGAAAAGGGAGCTACGCTCGACGATCTATTGCCTGAAGCTTTTGCAACGGTGCGTGAAGCATCTAAACGTGTCCTGAACAAACGTCACTATGATGTACAGCTGATCGGTGGTATTGCCCTTCATGAAGGCCGTATTGCAGAGATGAAGACCGGTGAAGGTAAGACCCTTGTAGGTACCCTTCCTGTTTATCTGAATGCATTATTAGGTAAAGGGGTCCATGTAGTTACTGTCAACGATTATCTTGCTCAGCGGGATAGCCAGGAGATGGGACAGATCTATGAATTCCTCGGCATGAGCGTTGGGATTAACATGAACGGTATGGATCATGCGGCAAAACAGGCAGCTTATGCTTGCGATATTACGTACGGTACGAACAATGAATTCGGATTTGATTATCTCCGCGATAACATGGTCCTCTATAAAGAGCAAATGGTACAGCGCCCGCTTTACTACTGTATTATTGATGAAGTGGACTCGATCTTGGTCGATGAGGCTCGTACACCGTTAATCATTTCAGGACAAGCTCAAAAATCTACAGAACTTTATTTTGCAGCAGATCGTTTTGTGAAACGACTGGTCGCAGAAGAAGATTACACGGTAGATATTAAAGTGAAATCCGTTGCTCTTACCGAAGCAGGGGTTGCTAAAGCGGAACGTGCTTTTGGTATTGAGAACTTGTATGACCAAGCAAATGTGACACTGAATCACCATGTCGTACAGGCCCTCAAAGCGAATGTGATCATGCGCCGTGACGTGGATTATGTAGTAACAGATGATGAAGTTGTCATCGTTGATGAATTTACCGGACGCCTTATGGCCGGACGTCGTTATAGTGATGGTCTTCACCAAGCGATTGAAGCAAAAGAGGCAATTGAGGTTCAGAACGAGAGCATGACACTTGCTACGATTACATTCCAGAACTATTTCCGGATGTATAAGAAGTTAGCAGGTATGACAGGTACGGCGAAGACAGAGGAAGAAGAGTTCAAGAAAATTTATGGGCTTGAAGTACTCCAAGTACCAACCAACCGTCCAAATCAGCGTGATGATATGGCGGATATTGTGTATAAGAGTGTGGAAGGTAAGTTCAAAGCAGTTGTGAATGAGATCGTAGAACGTCATGCGAAGAACCAACCTGTACTCGTAGGTACGATTTCAATTGAGAACTCTGAACTCCTCTCCGAAATGCTCAAACGCAAAGGCGTGAAGCATCAGGTACTGAATGCGAAGTATCATGCAGAAGAAGCACAGATCATCTCCGGTGCTGGCCAAGCAGGTGCAGTTACGATTGCAACCAATATGGCTGGACGGGGTACAGATATTATTTTGGGTGATGGCGTAGCTGATTTAGGCGGCCTTCATATTATTGGTACCGAACGTCACGAATCCCGCCGGATCGATAACCAGCTGCGCGGTCGTGCAGGACGTCAAGGTGACCCAGGCTCCACACAGTTCTATCTCTCTCTTGGAGATGAGCTGATGAAGCGTTTTGGTGCAGATAATGTACTGAACATGATGGAGCGCCTTGGTTTTGAAGAAGATCAACCGATTGAAAGTAAAATGATTACGCGTGCTGTAGAATCTGCTCAAAAACGAGTAGAGGGCAATAACTTTGATATGCGTAAAGTCGTACTCCAATACGATGATGTCATGAATCAGCAGCGTGAAGTTATTTATAAACAGCGCCGTGAAGTCCTGGAGTCCGATAACATCAAAACCATTGTTATGGAAATGATTCGCGGAACTATTCAGCGTAATGTGGAAGCACACTGTGTAGATGACATTCCTGAGAACTGGGAACTGCAAGAAGTGGCAGACTATATCAACAGTAAAATGCTTGAAGAAGGCGCCATTACACGTGATGATCTGTGGGGCAAAGAAGTCGGAGAGATTGTCGAATTCATTTTCGCTAAAGTTCAGAAGAAATATGACGAGCGAGAAGAACGAATCGGGGAAGATATGGTTCGTGAATTCGAGAAAGTTATCGTGCTTCGTTCTGTGGACAGCAAATGGATGGATCACATCGACGCGATGGATCAACTTCGTCAAGGGATTCACCTTAGAGCATATGGCGGTACCGATCCGCTTCGCGAATATCAGTTTGAAGGTTTTGCGATGTTCCATGAGATGATCTCCGCCATTCAGGAAGAAGTTGCGACCTATGTGATGAGAGCTCAAATCGAGAGCAACCAAGAACGTCAAGCTGTTGTGGACGAGAACCAAATATCCACAAGCGGTGAACCTGCAGAGAAACGTCCTGTAAAAGTGGATGACCAGATCGGACGTAACGATCCTTGTCCTTGCGGCAGCGGTAAGAAGTACAAACAATGCCATGGACAAAATTAATCATCCAGCCATACAATAATATAAACATCTAACAACTATACAGCTCCTTGGAGCTTGCCAAGAAAAGATGGCAGGCTCTGATGGGGCTTTATCTACAGTAAAGAGAGGAATTTGCAGTATGATTGATCCGTCCATAAAACAAGATTTACGTGAGATTAGCAAGAAACTAACGAACCTTAGGGGGTCTCTTTGACTTAGACCTGAAGAATGAAATGATCGCCAACTTTGAAGAGAAAATGTCAGCTCCTGATTTTTGGGATGATAGTGATAAAGCACAGGCTCTTATTGCCGAGATGAACGCGGTAAAAGGTTCTGTTGACGATTATTTGAAGTTACAACGAGAATATGATGATGCTACGATGATGATCGAACTTGCCGATGAAGAGGGCGATGAAGATATCGCTGCTGAAGTGGGAGAGACCATCAAATTGCTTGTGAAGAAGCTCGATGAATTCGAATTGCAGTTACTTCTGGATCAGCCTTATGACAAAATGAATGCGATTCTTGAACTTCACCCAGGGGCAGGCGGAACGGAATCCCAGGATTGGGGCGAGATGCTGCTTCGTATGTATACACGCTGGGCCGAGAAACATGGCTTTAAAGTCGAAGTGCTCGACTATCTAGCAGGAGATGAGGCGGGCATTAAAAGTGTAACCCTCTCCATCAAAGGATATAATGCCTACGGTTATCTAAAAGCAGAAAAAGGAGTTCACCGACTTGTTCGGATCTCACCTTTTGATTCTTCGGGTCGTAGACACACTTCTTTTGTATCTTGCGATGTGGTACCGGAAATTACGGATGATGTAGAAGTCGATATTCGAACGGAAGATTTGAAGATTGATACGTACCGGGCAAGTGGTGCCGGTGGTCAGCATATCAATACGACGGACTCTGCTGTTCGTATTACCCATCTACCGTCAGGTGTAGTAGTAACATGTCAGAATGAACGTTCCCAGATCAAGAACCGTGAACGTGCGATGACAATGCTTCGTTCCAAACTGTATGAACGTAAATTAGAAGAACAAAGAAAGCATCTGGATGAAATCCGAGGGGAACAGTCGGAAATTGCATGGGGTAGCCAGATTCGCTCCTACGTGTTCCATCCCTATAGTATGGTAAAGGATCACCGTACAAGTGTGGAGTCAGGAAACGTAGGTGGTGTAATGGATGGCGACCTAGATCCGTTTATTGATGGGTATCTCCGCAAGCAAATTAAGGTGGAGTCTGAATAATTTATAGGGAATTCCTACATGGTAAAGGGGAAGTATAACCATGTAGGAATTTTTTTGCTGGTTGAATTCATTTATAATATCTTTTGTTACTTCAACGAAGAGTATATATAGCGATATTATTTTAAGGGGAGATTAGAACGTAATGCAGCAAGCACAACAACCCAAAAACAAAAGATGGAACTCCATTATTCCAATCGATGGACCAAAAAGGATTGCACTCGATACATTTCTGATTATATTTGGTTCGTTCGTCATGGCGATTGCCTTTAATTTATTTCTTGTTCCTAATCAGATCGCCTCAGGCGGTGTATCAGGAATATCCATTCTCGTGCAGGAAGCGTGGGGCGTTGAACCTGCGTATACCCAGTGGGCGCTCAATATCCCTCTGTTTATTGCCGGCTATCTCATTCTAGGTAGACAATATGGAATTCGTTCGCTGCTCGGAAGTTTTATGCTTCCCTTCTTTGTTTATCTGACCGATACATGGGCAGTTCCGACAAGCAATCCGCTTTTGGCGTCCATTTTCGGCGGGATTGGAGTAGGTCTAGGGATTGGGATTGTATATCGGGGCCGCGGTTCAACGGGTGGTCTTACGATTCTCGCACAGATCATTCAGAAATTCAGCGGTTTACGTCTTTCTTTATGTGTCATGCTGCTTGATGGTACCGTCATTATTCTTGCGGGATGGGTACTATCACTGGAGAACTCTTTGTTCGCTTTAATCAGTTTATATGTAACCGGAAAAGTAATTGATTCGGTTGAAATGGGCTTTGGTACTTCCAAAGTTGCTTATATTATCTCTGAGCATACGGAATCGATCTCAAAGGTTATTCTGGATGATCTCGATCGCGGTCTAACGAAACTCTCTGCGCAAGGCGGTTACACAGATGATGATCGGACGGTGCTGATGGTCGTGGTTGCACAAAATGAAATTACCCGTTTAAAAGCACTCGTGCGGTCGGTTGACCCGAATGCCTTTGTGACAATTACGAATGCACACGAAGTATTAGGTGAAGGATTTACTAGAGCCTAAACTGCGGAGTAAATTGTAGAACAGCAGTAGAAAACAACTAGTTATTCAGAATAAATAAAAAATGGACAGACCTTCATCGGTCTGTCCATTTTTGTATTTGTACCTCTTTAAGTATCAGCTTACAAGATAGGTGAAAGCAATCGAGAGATGGATTCCTTGAAGCGAATCCAGAGGGAACGCTGCTTGTAATGTTCCTCTGTCAGCTCGGCTGAGAGCTGTAAGTCTTTTTCGAAAGCATCGGTCAGCTGCTGTGCAATATCGGAATCATAGATGAAGGCATTGATTTCAAAGTTCAGACGGGAGCTGCGCACATCAAAATTAGCAGACCCGATTGTTGCAATTTTATTATCAACGACAATCATTTTGGTATGGAGGAATCCATTGTCATAAACAAAGATTTTTGCGCCCACTTTAATCAGTTCGCCAACATAAGAAGTGGTTGCCCAGTATACAAACATATGGTCCGGTTTATTTGGAATCATAATTCGCACATCAATTCCCGACAAACAAGCGATACGGACTGCATCAAGCATACTAGCATCTGGGATAAAATAGGGGGTCTGAATCAAGATCGACTTTTTGGCCGCCGATATCATTTTTATGTACCCGTTCTTGATATGTTCGATTTCAGCATCAGGCCCGCTGGTAACGATCTGCATCCCTACATGGCCTGTTTTCTTTGGTTCAGGGAAATGTGCAGGTACAAATGTGATGTCATGATACCGAGAAGCTTCGTTCCAGTCCATAACAAAACGAGCTTGAAGGGTTGCCACCGCAGTTCCTTGAATTCGCAGATGCGTGTCACGCCAGTAACCAAATTTTTTGTCGAGACCGAGATACTCATCCCCTACATTAAATCCACCCGTATATCCAATCTGTCCATCAATAATGACGAGTTTTCGGTGATTGCGGTAGTTCAGCCTAAGATTAATGGGACTTAGTTTGGATGGGAAAAACACTTCTACTTTTCCTCCAGCCGCAGTCAGTTCCTTAAAGAAACGTTTTCTGAGCGTTCTAGAACCGAGTGCATCATAAAGAACGCGTACATAAATGCCTTCCTTAGCCTTCTTGATCAGTGCATCCCGAATTTGTTTCCCTAGACCATCAGAACGATAAATGTAGTACTGAATGTGAATATGGTCTTTCGCGTTATCAATATCTTTCAGTAGTTTATCAAACTTCTGATGACCATCTACAAAGATATCAACCTTGTTATCTTCGGTGAATAGAGCTCCATTTTGTATAAGATGCATATAGATGAAGTCTTTGTACTCTAAAGTGTCGGGTTTGCGAAACGGGAAATCTTTTTCCTGCAAATGATGAATTTGATCAATGACCATCTGGTCGATATTAAGTTTAGCGCGTTCCTTCCATTGAAAGAGGCGATAGCGAGTGAGGTTCTGACCAAGTAGCAGGTATAAAACAAATCCGAGGATCGGAATGAAGGTGAGCACAAGCAGCCAAGCCCACGTCGAGGTAGCGTCCTTTCGTTCCAGGAAAACAACAGCTGCCGCAAGCAGCATATTGATCACCAGGATGATAATAGAGCTGATGTGATTAATATCCAAAGCGATAGCTCCTTTAAATATGATATAGAGATTTAATTACCCTATTATGCATCATAACACTACGTTGGAAACATCGGAAATAGATATTTCATTTTTTGCAGAATCCCCTGGTAGTAAATAAAAATGAAAGGATTTCATTTGCGAGGAATAATGTATAAAGTGTTGTATTTATATAAACATCAATGTATAATAATGCACATCGATGAATAAAAAAAGTATATTTTAGCGTTATCATCCTATAAAATGGATTACATACATAGTAAAGTAGACTACTCATGAGATGGAGGCAACCCAAATGACTCAGAAATGCAAAGTCGCAATCGTCGGTTCCACGGGATATGGCGGTGTAGAACTCATTCGATTTTTATATCTTCATCCCCATGTTGAGATTACTTCGGTAATTTCGTCTTCGACAAGCGGTGTGTCTATCGCTGAAGGGTTTCCTCATCTGACAGGGATTGTAGATCAGAAACTGGATGGAATTGATATCGTGAAGATGGCAGAGGAAGTAGATCTCGTATTTACTGCAACTCCGTCAGGGGTAAGTACGAAGCTGGTTCCTCAACTGATTGATGCAGGTTTAAAAGTGATTGATCTTTCGGGTGATTTTAGACTGACAGATAGCGCGGAATACGAAGCGTGGTATAAACATAGTCCGGCAGAAGATATCTATTTGGATCAGGCGGTATATGGTCTAAGCGAAATCTACGGGGAGAATGCAGCGGGTGCTTCCTTTATATCCAATCCAGGATGCTATCCAACAGCGACGCTTCTTGGACTGATTCCGGCAATCAAGGCAGGGCTGATCGATCACAGCAGTATTATCATTGATGCGAAGTCGGGAGTATCCGGTGCCGGAAGGGGAACGAGTCTATCTTCCCATTACGCAGAGATGAATGAGAATTTTAAAGCCTACAAAGTGAATAAGCATCAGCATATTCCTGAGATTGAACAGGTCCTGAGCGAACAAGCAGGAGAGCCGGTTACCGTTACGTTTACAACGCATCTGGTTCCGATGACAAGAGGAATTATGAGTACAATGTACGCTTCACTAAAAGGCGAATATAATGATCAAGATTTTATAGATGTGTATAAGCAGTATTATGAAAACCGATCTTTTGTGCGAATTCGTGAAAAAGGGATTTGGCCAGCCACAAAGGAAGTATTCGCATCAAATTATTGTGATATAGGGTTTGCGGTAGATAAGCGAACGGGCCGGGTTACGATTATATCCGTGATTGACAACATCGTAAAAGGGGCCGCAGGGCAAGCGATACAAAATTTAAATTTGATGATGGGCTGGGATGAACAGACGGGACTGAATTTTTTACCAGTATATCCGTAATCCGAACTAGATAGTCTTACTGCAGTCGATTTTATTTACCTGGATGGAAGTGGGGAGAGGTTATGGCACAGGTTGCATATCAAGCGTTTCAAGTTATACCGGAAGGATCGATCGTATCACCGCAAGGTTTCGCGGCAGGGGGACTGCATTGTGGACTTAAAAAGACAGAGCGTAATGATCTCGGTGTCATTACTTGTGAAGTTCTAGCAGATGCAGCGGCAGTGTATACGACGAATGTATTTCAAGCTGCGCCGCTTCAAGTCACGAGAGAGAGTATGCAGAACGGTAAGCTGCAGGCGATTGTCGTAAACAGCGGAAATGCCAATGCTGTTACAGGGCAGCAAGGGGAAAAAGACGCTTATGCCATGCGGCTCGCTACGGCAAAAGAACTGGGTATCGCAGTAGAGAATGTAGCCGTGGCATCGACAGGCGTGATCGGTGAGCTGCTTAATATGGAAAAGGTGCACGCAGGAATCAAAGGATTACCGGCAAGAGTAGGTTCAGGTAAACAAGAAGCGAGTGATTTTTCCCAAGCGATACTGACAACGGATTTAGTGAAGAAGGAAATCTGTGTCCGTACTTTTATAGATGGAAAAGAAGTGATGATCGCGGGAGCTGCTAAAGGTTCCGGGATGATTCATCCGAATATGGCCACCATGCTTGCCTTTGTGACATGCGATGCACAGGTGGATCAGGCAGCACTTCAAGGTCTGCTCGGCAAATCAACCGATGCTACATTTAACATGATTACCGTAGATGGTGACACAAGTACGAATGACATGCTTATTGCGATGGCAAGCGGGCTTGCAGGCAATGAGACGTTGCATCCGGGGCATAAAGATTGGGAGAACTTCGCAGCAGCATTCAATTATGTATGTGAAGTGCTTGCTAAGGCGATTGCAAGAGACGGAGAAGGAGCTACCAAACTCGTTGAGGTGAATATTGCGGGTGCTATATCGGATGACTCAGCAAGAGCGATCGCGAAGACAGTCATTGGTTCGAGTCTTGTGAAATCAGCTATGTTTGGAGCGGATGCGAATTGGGGACGGATCATTGCGGCCGTTGGTCGTGCAGGAGAGCCTGTTCACCCCGAACAGGTGGATGTTAAGCTCGGATCTATTTTAGTGTTATCGGAATCACGTCCCGTTTCTTTTGATGAAGAAGAAGCTTTGCGTTATCTCCAAGGAGATTCGGTTCAGATTCATGTGGATCTGCATGGAGGAGGCGGAGTAGCAACCGCATGGGGCTGTGATCTGACTTACGATTATGTTCGAATTAATGCGGCCTACCGGACGTAAGAGAGGGCTGTCCGCTACTTTTTGTACGAGGAAGGGGATAGAGGCTTGACGATCACACAAGACAATTTGAAAAAGAACAACGAGGCACAAAAAGATATTAGCACCTTTGTTATGA
The DNA here is from genome assembly GCF_965111595.1 of Paenibacillus sp. Marseille-Q7038. NCBI lineage: Bacteria > Bacillati > Bacillota > Bacilli > Caryophanales > Paenibacillaceae > Paenibacillus > Paenibacillus sp. Marseille-Q7038. The sequence continues at coordinate 865,235 of NZ_CBCOOM010000002.1, forward strand.
AATGCGGAGGAAGTACACTTGCTGCGCTTCCAGATGCTTTTTTTGAAGACTTGCAGAAGCTCCAAGTAGAAGGGATGCAGCCTGTCATTGTTCATGGCGGCGGACCAGCAATATCGGAGAATCTGGCGAAGCTGGGGATTGAGACCGAATTTGTGAACGGACTTCGTAAAACAACCGAACCTGTTCTTGATGTCGTAGAGATGGTACTTGCTGGGAGTATTAACAAGCAGATCGTACGGCGCATCCAGTCTTCTGGCGGTAAAGCGCTGGGCTTTTCAGGTGTGGATGGTGGACTCATTCAGGCGAAACCCGTAAGTAACCATGCAGAAGTAGGTCATGTAGGAGATGTAACCCGAATAGAAGCTTCTATTATTCAAGGGGTGCTGGATATGGGATACATGCCGATCATTGCCCCGATTGGAATAGATGGGGCTGGACAGCGCTACAACATCAACGCAGACACAGCGGCAGGAGCAGTTGCTTCTCACCTCGGGGCGAGCAGGTTGATTGTGGTTACCGATGTGCCCGGGATTATGAAGAATGTGAACGGTGTGAAAAAAGTATTGGGTACCGTAGCGGTCCAAGAGATACAGGATATGATGCAGACCGGCGAAATTTATGGAGGCATGATTCCAAAAGTAAAAGCAGCCATTGAATGTATCCAGGGAAAAGTGAAGGAAGTTATTATCGTCGATGGAAGCGAGCCAAGCGTGCTCAGCAGAGTACTTCAAGGTGAAGTGATCGGCACTCGAATTGTACGGATGTAATTCATAGAACTTCTATATAAGTAAGTAGACGCAGTATACGCGTATTCATGGATAGGAGAGTGAAATAATTGACGATTACCAATTCATCTCAGCAGCCTGTAAAGGAATCATCTACGGAACAGCAGACGGTAGCGACAGCATCTACAGAAAGTTCCCTTTTTCCAACCTATGCTCGTTATCCTATAAGCCTTGTAAAAGGAAAAGGAAGTTATTTGTGGGATGACCAAGGAAATCAATATCTTGATTTCATGAGCGGACTCGCCGTTACGAATCTGGGTCATGCACCAGATGGGGTTATTGCCAAAGTAAAAGAACAGCTGGATGAATTGTGGCATGTATCTAATCTGTTTCATATCCCTGCTCAAGAGAAAGCGGCTGCGCTGCTTACGGCGAACACTTGTGCAGATGCTGTATTTTTCTGCAATAGCGGTGCTGAGGCGAACGAAGCAGCGATTAAGCTGGCGAGAAGATATCAGCAGAAAGTGCTAGGTAACGATCGTTATGAAATTATCACTTTCAAGCAGTCTTTCCACGGACGCACACTGGCTACGCTGACGGCAACGGGTCAAGATAAGGTAAAAGAAGGATTTCTTCCTCTTCCTGAGGGATTTGTTCACGTACCTCTACATGATATTCCGGCGCTAAAAGAAGCGATTGGACCGCATACGGCAGCCATTATGCTTGAGATGATTCAGGCAGAGGGAGGAATCCACATCGTAGAATCTGCCTTCTTGGCAGAAGTCAAAGCACTATGTGAGGAACATGGACTCCTGCTTATAATGGACGAAGTTCAGACAGGAATGGGCCGCACAGGAAAATTGTTTGGACATGAACATTACGGTATTGATCCAGATATTTTCACCGTAGCGAAAGGGATTGCGAGCGGCTTCCCTGTAGGAGCGATGCTTGGTAAAGGGTATCTGCGTGAAGCCTTCACAGCGGGCAGTCATGCGACGACCTTTGGAGGAACTCCGCTTGCCATGTCTGCAGTGATTGCCACCGTCGAGACCATTCTGGAAGATAACCTTCCTGCTCGCGCAGCGGAGATGGGCGATTATCTAATCGAGTCCCTACGGACGAAACTGATCGATCAAGATTTTGTTACTGAAATTCGGGGACAAGGATTAATCGTCGGCATTGAGTGCAAAGAAGCCGTAGGTGACATCGTTCTTGCGGGACAGAAAAAAGGATTCTTATTTGTTACAGCAGGACCAAACGTGATCCGTTTCCTGCCGAATTTATATGTGACTAAAGAAGAGATTGATACTGCGGTATCGCTGATTGCAATATTAATTGAAGAGCATGTCGCTGTGAAAGCACCCTTAGGAGGAGAATAAGATGGCGATTACAAAACTGAATTTACATGGCCGGGATTTTATCGAATTTACAGATTACACAAAGGAAGAGATCGAGTATCTTCTGGATCTGGCCATTGATATCAAGAAGAAGCAGAAGAATGGTGAGGTTTATCAGCCGCTAAAAGGCAAAACGATTGGTCTTATCTTTGAAAAGTCTTCCACACGTACCCGTGTATCCTTTGAAGTGGGGATGTTCCAGCTCGGAGGGCATGCGCTGTTCCTTAGCAAAAATGATATTCAGTTTGGTCGCGGCGAAACAATCAGCGATACGGCCCAGGTGCTATCCCGCTACCTCGATGGAATTATGATTCGTACTTTTGCACACAGCAATGTAACAGAGCTTGCGAAGTATGCGGATGTTCCTGTCATTAATGGACTAAGTGATGATGCACATCCTTGTCAGGTACTAGCTGATTTTCAAACGGTACTAGAGCATAAAGGCAAACTGAAAGGTCTAAAAATGGCCTATGTCGGTGACGGCAATAACATGGCGCATTCATTAATGCTCGGAGCAGCGAAGCTGGGTGTCCACGTATCCGTTGCAAGTCCCAGAGGATATGAACCGTCTGCAGCCATTGTCGATCAAGCAAAGAGTATTGCCAAAGAAACAGGTGCTGAAGTTGTAGTAACAAACAGTGCGCAAGAAGCTGTGCAAGATGCAGATATTATTTATACCGATGTGTGGGCAAGTATGGGATTTGAAGAGGAGCAAAAAGAGCGCGAAGCGGCTTTTGCTGACTATCAGGTAAATGAAGAGCTTGTAAAAGGAGCAAAACCAGATTACCTCTTCTTGCATTGCCTGCCAGCGCACCGGGGCGAAGAAGTGAGTGAGGGAGTTATTGACGGTCCGAACTCCGCCATTTTTGATCAAGCAGAGAATCGCCTGCATGCACAAAAAGCATTAATGGCCGCACTGATGGGATAAAACGCTTCGAGTAAGCAGTATTCCAACAACGAATACATTAACTTACTTTTTTCTTATAAAATGACAAAATAAATCGAGTTTGATGTTAGAATATGGAATAGACATGGCGGAGTGCTGATAGAGAGGTCGATCAGGAACTGGAGTCCTTGTAATGAGTGATATGTTCTAAGCTCTCATTTGCTCTTTAGCTTTTTGCTCTTTAAGATTTTTAGCTTTTTTAGCTTTTTTGCTCTTTAGTCTTTTTGTGTTCCAGGGTTTTAGCACAGTGAGCGAGTGATAACAAAGCAGCCTGGGCATAGGGGTTTGGTTTTTAATGTCGGAGGTTTGTGCACTACTGCTCAGGGTGAAGTTATTGGATGATGAACGACTTTTGGCTTTGCGAAGCAAAACAACCGGAGAGAATCAGTCAATAACGATCCCGTTCATAACGATCCCACCAATAAGGCTCTCACCGCACTACATTGAAGAGCCCCTGAGCCACCGTAAAACGAGGAGGAACCAACATGGCAAAAGAGAAAATTGTATTAGCCTATTCCGGCGGACTCGATACATCCGTCATTCTGAAATGGCTGAAAGAAACATATGACGCAGAGATTATTGCTTTTACCGCAGATATCGGACAAAAAGACGAACTCGATGGCCTGGAAGAAAAAGCGCTGGCTACAGGGGCATCCAAAGTATTCATTGACGATCTTCGCGAAGAGTTCGCAAAAGACTTTATTTACCCAATGTTCCAGGCAGGGGCAATGTACGAAGGACAATACCTGCTAGGTACCAGTATTGCTCGTCCACTGATTGCAAAACGGATGGTGGATATCGCGATTGCTGAAGGAGCGACCGCAATTGCTCACGGAGCAACGGGAAAAGGTAACGACCAAGTTCGTTTTGAGCTGAACGCGGCTGCACTTACACCAGATATTGATGTTATTGCTCCGTGGCGACTGGAAGAGTTCCGGAATCAGTTCCCTGGACGTGCAGAGATGATTGCCTATGCCGAAAAACATGGTATTCCTGTAACTGCATCAGCAGCAAAACCATACTCTACAGATCGTAACTTACTACATATCAGTTATGAAAGTGGTGTCCTTGAAGATCCTTGGTTTGATGCAACGACTCCTGAGAACAAAGAAATGTACTTGCTGAGTAATGATCCTGAGGATGCACCGAACGAAGCAGAATATCTTGAACTTGAATTCTATAAAGGTGACTGTATTGCTTTGAATGGTGAGAAACTTAGCCCGCTGGAAGTGATGGAGAAATTAAATGAACTGGGCGGCAAACATGGAATTGGCCGTGTGGATATGGTGGAGAACCGTTTTGTCGGAATGAAGAGCCGCGGCGTGTATGAAACACCAGGAGGAACTATTTTATTTACGGCACATCGCAAAATGGAGTCCATCACGATGGATCGTGAAGTGATGAACCTGCGAGATAGCCTGATTACTCGTTACAGTACGCTGGTATATAACGGATTCTGGTTTGCTCCAGAACGGCTTGCTCTTCAAGCACTCGTTACAGAGAGTCAGAAGAACGTAACTGGAACGGTTCGTGTGAAGTTATACAAAGGAAACGTGATTGGCGCGGGAGTGAAAAGCCCGGTCAGCTTATATAATCCGGACATTGCTACGATGGAAGCAGATCCAACACAAGCGTACGATCAAGGAGATGCTACAGGCTTTATCCGTTTGAATGCACTGAGACTAAAAGTGGGTTCTGGAGTAGCTCAGAATCAATAACAGCAGCTGTGTATGGTAAGGAGACGAAAGGCCGTTCCTTGATAAGTAATAGGGGCGGTCTTTGTCCATGAGATGTGAAAGGGAGGCAGCGACGACATGAGTAAACTATGGGGCGGGCGTTTCACGAAACAAACGAATCATCTGGTAGAGGAATATACAGCATCGATTCATTTTGACAAAGCACTAGCAGAAGAGGACATTCAGGGCAGTCTGGCTCATGTGAGTATGCTAGGGAAGTGCGGCATTTTACCTCAGGAAGATGTGGAGACGATTAAAGAAGGACTGCAGACGGTACTTGGCAAAATTCGTGCAGGCGAGATTGAATTTTCCGTATCGGATGAAGATATCCACATGAATATTGAGAAGAACTTAATTGATCAGATTGGCCCAGTAGGCGGCAAATTACATACGGGTCGTAGTCGGAACGATCAGGTAGCAACAGACATGCACTTGTACTTGCGTGCACGGGTTATTGAAATTGTCGGTATGCTCCATACGCTGCAAGAAGCACTCATTGGGCAAGCGAGAGATAACGTAGATACCATTGTTCCAGGATATACCCATTTACAAAGAGCGCAGCCAATCCTATTTGCTCATCATCTAATGGCCTATGTGTCGATGTTCCAGCGGGATGCAGAGAGACTGATGGACAGTTACAAACGAATCAATGTCCTTCCACTGGGTGCAGGAGCGCTTGCAGGTACAACATTTCCCATTGATCGTCATTTTGTAGCAGAACAGCTGCAATTTGATCGTGTATATGAGAATAGTCTGGATGCAGTAAGTGACCGTGATTTTATCGTTGAATTCCTCGCGGATGCCTCCCTAATCATGATGCACTTGTCACGTCTGAGTGAAGAACTCGTGCTGTGGAGCAGTACAGAGTTTGGATTCGTGGAGCTTGATGATGCCTTCTGTACGGGAAGCAGTATCATGCCGCAGAAGAAAAACCCGGATGTACCGGAACTGGTTCGCGGTAAAACTGGTCGTGTCTATGGGAATCTCATAGGTCTGCTTACTGTCCTTAAATCCTTGCCGCTTGCTTATAACAAAGATATGCAGGAGGACAAGGAAGGCATGTTTGATACGGTAGCGACACTCGAGGGAGCTTTGCAGTTGTTTGCTCCCATGATTGCTACCATGAAGGTGAACAAAGATCGTATGCGTGAAGCGGTGAACAAAGATTTCTCTAATGCTACAGATATCGCAGATTTCCTGGTGAACAAAGGGCTCCCTTTCCGTCAGGCACACGAAGTCATTGGCAAAACAGTACTATATTGTATCCAGAACGGCAAATACTTGCTGGATCTGTCCCTAGATGAATTCACACAATTCTCAGAGCTGTTTGATGAGGAGATTTATGCCGTACTTCAGCCGGAGGCGGTAGTGAATGCAAGGAATGTTTACGGGGGAACTGCCTCAGAACAAGTATGCGATGCGATCAAACGGAGTGAAGCGATCATGCGGCTCACGAATCAGTGGCTTGTTGAGCATGCAGAAGCGTAAGCCATCTTAGCTAACCTTTTTGAAAAATTGATCTAACTCACTAGACATGTTTTCACAAGAATGAGTCGTTGGAAAATACCAAAGATAAAGAGCAGCCCGTGGCTGCTCTTTTTTTATACATGACTATGGATAGCTAAGTAATAGCTAAAAGATGCTTAAAGATAGTCCGTTAGGCTATTTAACGTTGAGGGAAAATTAGAGAAGAAGCCATTTCAGCACATCTTGAATGCGGGCATCCCAATAACCCCATTCGTGTTCACCGGGTCCTTCTATATAAGTGAAGTCCAGTCGTGTTTGTTCAGCGGCTGAGCGGAAACGAAGATTATCCTCATACAAAAAGTCTTCTGTTCCGCAACATTGGAACAGCTTTGGTTTAGGGCCATCCTTTTGTTCACATTGTTTTAATAACCACATCAAATCATTCTCGGTATCTGTCACATGGTCACCAAAAATACGTCTAAATTCGGTATTCGCTTGCGCAGATTCATTCGTCCGATCCAGATGACTTGCCATATCGAGTGCTCCAGATAGGCTTGCTGCAGCGGCATAGGATTCAGGCTTGCTTAAAGCGATCTTCATTGCGCCATATCCGCCCATGGACAAGCCGGCAACAAAGTTATCCTCTCGTGCTGCAGATAAAGGGAAGAAGGAACGGGCTAGCGTGGGAACTTCTTCTGATATGTACTTAAAATAAGCGCTTCCTTCTGTCATATCCGTATAGAAGCTGCGATGTGCGTTAGGCATAACGACTGCAATTCCATAAGCCGATGAGTAGCGTTCAATGGCCGTACGGCGAAGCCAAATCGAATCGTCGTCAGATAGACCATGAAGAAGATAAAGTGTTTGGTGAAGTCCTTTGCTTTGTTTGGTATCAACACCAATCTGTGTAGCGGTTTGCTGAGGTAAAATAACGTGCATCGTCGTATTCAAACCGAGTACTTCTGAATAGAAATGACATTGCATAAGTGCCATGATCCCAAATCCCTCCCTATATAAGATAAAGCATTCATTGATACTCATCTAGTATATCGAAAAAAAGTGGATAATCTACAAAAAATAAAGCACAGAAGAAACTTCATCCACAGGGATGAAGGGAGGAATGCCGAAGCAAAAATGAAAGTCATTCACAATGTTATACCCAATTTGTGCATAACATTGTGTTATTCACAGATCCATCGCAAAATGATATTAGTAATTTCGTATTTATGCACAAATCTATACACATTACCCACAGTCAATCCTATTTTTCTATGAATTCAATATCAATTTGTGAATAGAAAACAAAAAAACAAGGGGTTTTCAAAAGTTATCAACAGGTTGATAACTAAAGAATAAATATATTTTTCTACATAAATTTCTTTAAATAAAGAGAAAACGAGCGTCCCATCAACAAAAACGGGGAAATGAACGAAACGCACATTTACAGCGTAACAATGTTATGTTACATTGTGTTCAGGGGGTTAGAATTACATGACTGAAGACTTAATATCTAAGAAAGAACTTTTGGAACTGACTGGAATATCATACGGTCAACTCTATCGTTGGAAGCGAAAAAACCTAATACCAGAGGATTGGTTTATACGTAAATCTTCTTTTACAGGACAGGAGACTTTTTTTCCTAGGGAAAGCATCTTAACACGAATTGACCGAATAAAAAACATGAAAGATGAACTTTCTTTAGATGAATTGGCCGATGTGTTCTCCCCTTCGGTGAGTAACAAGGTGCTTACCCGTGTGGAAATGGAACAAAAACATCTGGTAACACCGATTTCAATACATCTTTTTATGGAAAGTGGAAGTGTAAAGGAGAAACAAACTTTTTCTTTTGAAGAAATACTGTGTATCTATGTTTTGGATCAAGCTCTGGCCAGCGGGCATATGAACCGGGAAGAAGGAATCTTGCTTGTGCAGACGTTCCAAGCATATTACAGCAAGTTTCGAGATAAGGGCTGTGACATCATTTTGACCCGGAAAATGGGGATTCCTATATTTACGATTCTAACTACGGGAAGCGAAGTGTATTTTGACACAGGGGTTAAGGAAGTCCTGCGTTTATCTCTAGGCACTTATTTGGAGCAGTTGAAAGTCAAATTGAGTGAGTCGGAGGGGTTCTAATGAGGAACGAGCAGTCTAGACCAGATGTAAACATTTCAGGTGTTGGCAAAGCATCGGGTGGTACGTACCGTCATGTTCGGGTGGATGGGGTTGGTAAATTTTCTGGTGATATCGATTGTGTGAGTTATGAAGTAAATGGTACATCAGGATTACAAGGAAATCTTCGCTGCGAGCGGTATGTTGTGAATGGTTCAGCCAATATTCAAGGAAGCGTAGTTGCGGACGAATATCAAGTTAATGGGAGCAGCAAGGTTGAAGGCGGTGTGAAAACAAAACAGACCCGGATTGATGGAGTATCATCCATTAAAGAACATCTGGAGACCGATAAATTGATTGTGAATGGGAAAGCGACGATTAATGGGAAACTGATAGGAAGCTTTGTAGAGGTAGCAGGTGGGATTACAGTAGGGAAAGACGTGGAATGTGAGACTATTGAGGTACAGGGCGGTTTCAAAATCAAAGGTATGCTAAACGCAGGAACCGTGGATATTATGCTCCATCACCGTTGTGAGGTAGAAGAGATTGGCGGAGAGCAAATTCAGGTGCGCCGTAAATCGAAGATCAGATTATTAGATCAATTCGTGCCTGCAATGACGCCGAGGCTGAAGACCCATATTATAGAAGGCGATGATATTTACCTAGAACATACTCATGCCGATACCGTCAGAGGAAGCCGGATTACTATTGGTCCTGGTTGTGAGATTGGTGTGGTGGAATATAGTGTATCTTACGAGCAAGATCCTGAATCACAAGTAGGACGGCAGGTCCAGGTGTAGGTAGAAAGTGAGGAGGAATCATCGATGATAACAGGATACAGGAGCGAACGCATGGATAAGGATATGAAGATAACAGGCACGGGAAGTTCTGGTGGAGGTATATTTCGGAACGTGAAGATTGTAGGAGAAGCGGTAATTCATAGCGATGTGGAGAGCGAGCTTTTTAAATGTACGGGTACAGTGGCGGTGAATGGGCACCTCCGAAGTAATCAGATGAAGCTTACGGGGACTCTTCATGTCCAGGGCGATGTATCTGGAGACTCTATGAAAACAAGCGGGCAGATGGAAGTGGACGGGGAACTGAAAGTCCGGCAGGTGAAGATAAACGGAGATACGGTAGTTAAACGTTCCATTCATAGTGAGCAGTTTAAAGCATTTGGCTCGCTTCGTCTTCATGGCGATTGCAGTGCTGAACAAATAAGGATTAAAGGAGCAATTCAGACAGAGAGGATGCTGAATGCTGAATATATTGATATTGGACTGTATGGGTTTTCTAAAGTGGCCGAGATCGGCGGTCACAAGATTGAGATTAAACGAACGCTGATTTCTTCTCTCATTAGTATGTTTAACGCTACGCGCCAAAGTGATCTGGTAGCGGACACGATCGAAGGTGATGTGCTGCATCTAGAGCATACAGAAGCTAAAGTAGTAAGAGGACGAAAGGTTTATATTGGTCCTGGGTGCCGAATTGGGCTTGTCGAATATAGTGAATCCTGCAAGAAGCATTCAGACGCAGTGACGGAGGTTTGTAACCAGATCGGTTCGTTATAGATAATTGAGCAGGTGTAATACACCATGAATAGATTCAGAAAATAAAGAAACCCGGACGTAGGCACCATACTAGCCCGGGTTATTATTGTGCGTGCATTTATTTATGCGGCGTTCTTTTTTATGAAAAATTAACCAGCGTCTTCCGTACGAACTCCATCTTCCACGGGAGGGGTGTCCGAAGAGGGCGGCGATGGAGGAGGTTCTTCCTCCCGAGCAGCACGGTTTACAGCAAGGACTCGGTCCTGCGGCCTATAGGTGTCTTTAGATATCAATTTACGAGAGACTTCTTCTCCGTTCACCTTCTTGATTTGATAAGAAGCAACGACATACCCGGTTGAACCGGCCTGACGCACCATCTCGCTTCCTGGGGAAAGAGAATGATCTGATACATAGGTGAGAGGAGCCGGAAGTGTCTCGAGAAGTTCGGTATCGAGTTCATAACTTACATTCTCCGGAAAAGTTCCGAAGAAGGAGACGTTAAGTTCACGTTCTTTTACTTCTGCTTTGATGAGAAGGTATTTATCGGTTGTGTTTTTAAATCGAAAATTAATGTACCCTGATGCGAATGTTGCATCAAGCCCCTTAGGAAGATAGCTGACGGGAAGCGAATGATTTCTTCGCTCGACAATCTCTAGTCCTGTTCGCAGGGCTGCATTATATAGTGTGCTGGATACCTGGCAGATGCCTCCCCCGACACCGGGGACTAATTGGCCTTTTACAATGACCGGTGCTTCTTGAAACCCACTCTCCTTTTCTGCTTTTTCCACGATATGGCCATAATCAAAAATATCTCCTGGTTTTAGAATAAGCCCGTTTAATGCGCTGGCTGCAGCGCTCACATTATGTGCTCTTCCTTCTCCACTTGATCCAAGAGATGTCACCACTTCAATGATTTTTCGGCTAATCCCTTCTTCTTTTAGAGAAGTAATGGTAACGGAGGGCTTCAACTCTTGCAGCGGAAGGTCGATAACTATACTAGGCGTTTGTGCATCTTTCTTATCCAGTAATGAAAAATGGTCAGGGATGACTTGAGATAGTATCGCATTCATTTGATCCCACTTGATCCGCTGTACATTTCGTTCCGGTGTATAAACGACTTCATCGTTTGGTGTGATTTTCCGAACTGCATTTACGGGGTTTCCGAACTGCTTTTCTTCCCAAGATGGAGTGAGTTTTTGTTTGAGATGGTCACGTTCTATGGTGACCTCTAGCTTCCATTCCTCAGCGAAATGCCAGCGCTCAATCACTCTTTGAACGAGTCCGCCTTCTGAAAGAGTGCGTAAAGCTTGTTTGAATTGATCTGCTTTGTACGTCACTCCTGCATCAGCCAGTGTTAGGTCCGTTTCGGTAATATTAGTGTTCTCAGACTTTACTACCAGGGGAAGGTTTTCAAGTGCAGTCAATTTCTGTTCTAATTCCTGCAAAACCGTATCCTTGTTCTGCCCTCCTACAGACCACCCGGATAAATGAACTCCTGGGGGGATTTTGGACTGGTGAGCGTACATGTATAGCCAGCCGAAAATAAAAGCAAAAAGGAGAGAAAGAAACACCAAAACAATGAACGAAATGTGAACTTTTTTCATAGGGGACTCCTCTCAGACTTCTGTTTTACCGGTGTTAGGAACACTCTTCCACTATATGCGGAAGCAGTGGAAATCTTTCGGCTACTCAAAAGGTAACAAATTTGTTACAATGAGAGACATCTTGATGAAAATCAAGAGATTTTAAAGGAAATCATTGGAAAGTGTCGAAATGAGCAAAAGAAGCTACTAATGCAACGGGAAGTGATGATGTGATTGAGTTACAAGACGTGTGGAAGACCTATCCGAATGGTGCGCATGCACTTCAAGGCGTTTCGGTGAAGATCGACCGCAATGAATTTGTTTATATCGTCGGCCCCTCTGGAGCGGGCAAATCGACTTTTATGAAATTGATTTACAGAGAAGAAGTTCCAACTAAAGGTCAAATATCAGTGAACGGATTTAATATTGGGAAGTTGAAGCATCGTAAGATTCCTTATGTCAGACGTAATATCGGGGTTGTCTTTCAAGATTTCAGATTATTGCCGAAGATGACGGCATATGAGAATATTGCTTTTGCTATGGAGGTTATAGAAGCCCCTAAGAAGCTTATCAAGAAACGTGTAATGGAAGTTCTCGATCTGGTTGGTCTTAAGGAAAAGGCAGACCGCGAGCCAGCACAACTGTCCGGCGGCGAGCAACAGCGGATCGCGATTGCCAGAGCCATCGTGAATAATCCATCCGTCATTATTGCGGATGAGCCTACCGGAAACCTGGATCCCGAGACCTCCTGGGGAATTATGCAGCTACTTGATGAGATTAATTTCCGGGGAACTACCATTGTTATGGCTACGCATAACCGTGATATCGTGAACAAGATGCGGAAACGGGTTATTGCGATCGAAAAAGGTCATATCGTTAGAGACGAGTTGAGAGGGGAATACGGCTATGAATTTTAACACCTTCTTGCGCCATCTGCGGGAAGGATTCAAGAGCTTATTCCGCAACGGCTGGATGTCTATTGCATCCATAACGTCTATTGTTGTATCTCTATTGATTTTAGGAGTGTTTGTTCTCTTGGTCGTGAATGTAAATTCGATAGCGGATGATGCGGACAGCCAGGTAGAGATCAGTACGTATCTGCAGCTCAATGTAGATGAGGAACTTCGTACATCCTTACAAGAAGAAATTGCAGCGATGCCAGAGGTAAGCTCGATCGCCTTTGTTCCTAAAGATCAAGGTTTAGCTGAATTTAAAGAAAAGCTTGGTGAAGATCAACAGGAACTTCTGGAAGGTTTTGATGTAGATAACAACCCGCTTCCAGACACCATTCGAGTGGAATTAATCGATCCTAGTACCGTTAATTTTGTGGCGGAGAAGATTGAAGCTCTGAATGATAAATATGCTGAGAAGCCTATTATGAAAGTTAATTTTGGTGAAGAGACGGTAGAGACGTTGTTCAAGATTACACGTCTGATCCGGACAATAGGTTTTGTATTTGTTGCCGGACTAGCACTGATGTCTATGTTCCTCATTTCCAACACGATTCGCGTGACGATCCTGGCAAGACGCCGGGAGATTGGGATTATGAAGCTGGTCGGTGCCACGAATGCTTTCATTCGTTGGCCATTTTTTGTGGAAGGTGCGCTTATCGGCCTCATCGGTTCACTTATTACGATCGGAATTTTGTTTGCTGGCTACAACCAGCTGCTCATTACCGTACAGCAAGATATTATTATTCAAATGCTGAACCTAGTACCTTTATCCAGTCTATGGACTTGGCTCGGGGGCTCACTTCTCATCATGGGAGTACTCGTTGGCGTTCTGGGCAGCACATTGTCTATTCGTAAGTCACTGAAAGTCTAATTGACAACTAAATTTATGACGGCTGTCCCGGTTTAGGGGCAGCTGCTCATCACAACAAGAAAATAATGCGATGATATATATATTTTAAAATGAAGGATGGGGAAGACAACTTGAAAAAGACGGCTACTGCACTTGCAATGAGTTTACTCACCGCTGCAATCCTATCACCTAGTTATGGTTATGCTGCTTCTAGCTTGAATGAAATTGATAATCAAATTAAACAGCTTGAGGAACAATCACAGTCTGCCAAGACAAAACGAGAAGAGGCAGCTAAGAAAAAAGAAGAAGCAGAACATAACAAGCAAAAAACGGAAGATTATTTGAATAAAATAATCGAACAGATTAATATTGTAAGTAATGAACTCATTAACATTTCATATAAGATTGAGTTAACAGAGGAAAATTTACGACTTACCAAAAAAGAGCTGAAAGAAGCAGAAGAACGGATTGCAGCCCGTGAGGAATTGCTAGAATCGCGAGTGCGTTTGATGTATACCGATGGTTCGGTGTCCTACCTTGATGTATTACTCTCATCTACTAGTTTTGCAGATTTCCTTCAACGTGCAGATTCACTCAAGATGATTGTAGATCAAGATCAGAATCTACTAGAAGAACATAAGAAAGACAAAGAATTGGTTGTTCAGAAGAAGCAAGAGCTTGAAGAACAATACGAAGAACATAAGCAGTTATACGCAGATAAAAAAGATCGTAAAGCAGAACTTGATGCGAAGGAAGAAGAGAAGCAGCAACTTATCGCCCAGTATGATGGAGAGATTGAAACTCAGGTAGAGCTGAGTGAAGAACAAGATCATATGTTGGTTGAGATTGCCAGCAAACGTTCGGCTTTGCTACAAGAGAAAAATGAACTGAAAGCAGAACAGGCTGCGGCAGCAGCGAGAGCCAAAGCAGCAGCAGAAGAAGCAGCGAGAAAAAAAGCACAAAAGAAAGTTTCTTCTAGCTCCAGTTCTAGCTCCAGTTCTAGCTCGAGCTCGAGTTCGAGTTCGAGTTCGAGTTCCAGTTCAAACAGTTCGAGCAGTAGCTCTAGCAGCACTTCCAGCGGTAGTGGAGTTTTCGGCATGCCAATTTCAGGAGCCTATATCTCATCAGGTTATGGTCCTCGGGTTCACCCGATTACCGGTGTAGTAGGTAAAATGCATGCTGGAATCGACTTTGCAGCGCCAGAAGGCACGACGATTATGGCTGCAGAGAGTGGCGTAGTTCTTGTTGCTGAATGGACAAGCGGTTATGGTAATACGGTCATTGTTGATCATGGAGACGGTCTGTGGACATTATATGGACATATTCGTAATGGTGGAATCAAGGTAAAAGAAGGCGACAGTGTAACACGCGGTCAAAAAATAGCAGAAGTCGGATCAACAGGTAATTCAACGGGAAATCACTTGCACTTTGAAGTACGGGTGAACGGTAGTCATACAAATCCACTGAATTATTTGTAAAATTCGGCATACTTAGGGCATATTCCGTACAAGCTTATCATATACTCTTGCTGGTAGATCAGGGTGAATTGTAAGTCAGACGGAATAGAAAGGGCGGTGACGCTCATGATGAAGAAGCGTTCTGCTTTCATGCTGGTTATCATTGGCCTACTAGGCGGGTGTTTGCTGACACTAGCACTTGTAAACTTTCAATCTCTGAATAGTCAGGGCGGAGAAGGTTTACTTGCGAGTGTAACCGGAAGCAGTCAGAAGAATGATCTTTCGAAAATCGAAACAACGCTCGATTTAATTGAAGAAAACTACTATCAGGATATTGATCGTACCGAACTGATTGATGGTGCGATTAACGGAATGATGGAGGCGCTCGGTGATCCTTATTCCAGTTACATGGGACAGGAGACAGCAGCACAGTTTGAAGAATCGATTGAAGGATCCTTTACAGGAATTGGTGCTGAGGTTTCCTCTCAGGATGGAAATGTCATCGTAGTCTCACCGATTAAAGGGTCGCCGGCAGAAAAAGCAGGTATACGGTCCAAGGACGTCATTTTATCGGTGAATGGAGAATCTCTTCAGGGACTTGACCTGAATGAGGCCGTCAACAAAATTCGTGGTCCAAAGGGCAGCGAAGCTAAGGTCTCTGTTCAGCGGGCAGGCTCCACTGATCCACTCGAATTTACGATTGTAAGAGATGACATCGACCTGGAAACGGTATACGCAGAAATGCAGGAAGATGGGGTTGGTATTATTACGATTACCCAATTTTCGCTGAATACCGCAGAACGTTTTGAGGAAGAGCTAACCAAGCTCGAAGCCCAAAATATGAAAGGCCTTATCATTGACGTTAGGAACAACCCCGGTGGTGTATTATCTGTCGTCATTGATATTGCAGAACAATTTGTTCCTTCAGGCGAGCTTATCGTTCAGGTAGAAGATAAGAACGGCAAACGGGAGAAGAATGAGTCTAAGGGTTCTGCGAAACCTTACCCTGTAAGTCTACTTATGAATAAGGGTAGTGCGAGTGCTTCCGAGATTTTGGCGGGTGCTTTGCAGCAATCCGCAGGAGCAACGCTCCTTGGAGAGAACTCTTTTGGTAAAGGAACGGTTCAGACAAGTTTTGAACGCCAGCTTGGTGATGGTAGCTTAGTGAAGATCACGATAGCAAAATGGCTAACTCCGAATGGAGATTGGATTCACGAGAAAGGGATTGAGCCTGATCTTGCTGTCAGTCAGCCTGAATACTTCTCGGTAGCTCCGATTACCAAGGACAACTTACCACTTAAACTTGATTCGAACAGCACGGATGTGAAGAATGCACAAACGATGCTGGAGGGACTTGGATTTAAAACAGATCGTAAAGATGGATATTTCGATGCGAAGACACAAGCTGCGGTTAAGGCATTCCAGAATTCCAAAGGACTTACAGCCAGCGGCATCATAGATGAGAAGACGGCAGGAGCACTAGAAGCAGCGCTCATTGAGAAAATCAGTGATCCACAGTATGATACTCAGCTTAAAAAAGCCGTATCTGAAATGAAGAAGGAAATAACTTCAGCTGCGTCGAATTAATACAAGAAAAACAAGGGTGAACATTTGACGTTCAGAAAAGTTTTTCTTAACTGAAATCAGGAATGCAGATAGTTGAATAACTGTCTGATTTCAAGAAGAAGGCTGTTCAGCCTTCTTTTTTTATTGGATTTATTATTAAAGAATTTTATAATACCTTTAGTTAGAATTGCATAAAGAAGGAGCGTGAACCTATTTGAATGAAGTCATCTCATGGCTTTGGCTGATACTGGATGCAGTGATCGACCTGCTAAGCCAGCCATTTTATTATATTGCCATTGTAATTATCGCTCTGTGGTTTCGCAGGCAAGGAATGTTGGAACGGAAATTAATGCATGTGCGTCTTAACGCTTGGCCGCTATTGACGACTCGGACAGTAATTACCGGCGTAATGCTCGGACTTATCGTATCCATTCTATATGTATTCCTGGGAATTCAGCTTTCGATTCAAGGTGTAGTGCTGATCTGGGTAACTTCTTTTGTCCTCATGTTATTCCGTGTACGTTATTTGAATGCGGTGTATGCGATAAGTATTCTTGGGCTGATCCAGTGGATCTTAGGGTTCTTTGAGCAGTGGCAGCCGAGTGGCTTTATGGGGAGTATCATTCATGAGATTGAGCAACTCAGTATACCTTCCCTTCTTGTCCTGTGTGCGGTGCTTCATCTGCTGCATGCGATAGTCATTCGTTTACAGCGTGGACAAGCGGCATCTCCCGTTTACTTTGAGGGGAAACGAGGGAAATTGGTCGGTGGTTATCAGCTGCAGTACTTAACTCCAATTCCACTAATGATGCTTGTTCCTGCTAGTCTAGGTGCTGGAGCCAACCTTCCTTGGAATCCTGTATTCTTACAAGGATCAGGAGAGTATTTATTATTTGGTCTTCCGCTGCTTATCGGTTTTGGCGAGATAACGAAAAGTATGCTTCCAGAGGAGAAGGTTTCTCTAACCTCAAAGCGGATGCTTTTATATGGCGCTGCACTGCTTATTCTGGGACTGTTGTCGATGTGGTGGAGTCCAGCTACGATTGTTGCGGTACTATTCGCGTTTCTTGGACATGAAGCACTCAGTTGGATTAGTTCTTACGAAGAGGAGAATCGAAGCCCAATTTATGTTCATCCAAAGCAAGGCTTACAGATTCTAGCGGTTCTTCCGGGAAGCCCGGCAGACGAACTTGGATTTATGCCTGGTGAAGTCATCTATAAAGTGAATGGGCAGATGGTTCATTCAGAGGCAGATTTACATCGTTGTCTTCGGATGAATGCAGCTTTTTGCAAGCTAGAAATACGTAATCTTAACGGGGAAAGTAAATTCCTGCAGCGTGCTCTCTACGAGGGCGATCATCATCAGCTTGGCGCATTACTAGCTCCTGATCCAGATACGGGTTCAGCAATCAAGGAGCGTCCAGCGTCAATCTATCAGATATTTGGTATGAAGCTTCGTATAGAGTATAAGGTAGATCCGAACGAAGGATTTGCAGATGCTTTTCGGCAAGACAGTTAATCGCCATCATCATAAGATGATTTAATAAGTAAAAGACCTCCAAATCTACTTCATGCAGATTGGAGGTCTCTTTGTTTAAAATAACAGGTAACTCACGCAGACTGTCTTATTCTTGAAGCTGCCGTAGTACGGTAATTTCAACCCGGCGATTCTTTTGTCTGCCTTCTTTCGTGCTATTGTCCTCGGCAGGACGAGTATCGGCATAGCCTGCATACTGGAAATGATCCGACTCTAGACCTTCCTCATCCATAAAATAACGTAATACGGACAGGGCTCTTGCACCGGATAATTCCCAGTTATCTTTATAGGTGGAGCTATTAACAATAGGCATGTTATCCGTATGTCCTTCAATGGAAATATTCATGCCTAAATCTCTGAACAAGCTGGCTAACTGGTGTAGTACTGGAGAAGATCCATCCATCAGTCTAGCATTCCCGCTACGGAATAAAAAACGTTCACTCAGCGTAATCGATATGCCTTGTGGCTTGTCCTCTACAAAAATCAGTTCTGTCAGATCGTGATCTTCTATGTACCACTCAATCTGGCTGAGTAATTGTTGGAGTTCTTTTTCCTGAGCTCGGAAAGCTGCTTCATGAGCAGATTCTGTTTTCTCAGATTCAGGGGTTTCGTTTTTATTATCATCGGACTGCGATGCATCGCCGCCTGGATTCTGTTGTTCGGGAGAAGGTTTATCCCCTGTAATACCTTGATTGCCTTCCAACATATGATTTGAATTTTGGAATGTGGTTTGCAGCGAGCTGGTAATATCTTCGTATTTATTGGCATCGAGCCTGCTCATTGCATATAACATGATGAAGAAAATGAGTAAAAGAGTAATAAGATCAGCATAGGTAATCATCCAGCGGTCATGGGAAGCGCCAGAGTTACTTGCTCGCGCCTTTCTTGTTCGTGTGAGGCGTCTACGACTATTCCGCTGTCTCATGAGTTTTTTCCTTTCTGTTCATTTCCGGGATCTTATGTTTTAGAGCATAAGTTTCGAGTTTCTTACGAACAAGTAAGGCATTCTCCCCATTCTGAACAGATAGTACGCCTTCTAAGAGCATTTCTAAAGTAGAGGTCTCTTCTTCGCTTTTTGCTCTGATTTTTGAAGCAATGGGTAGAAAGATCAGATTGGCACTTGCGACGCCATATAAAGTAGCAATAAAAGCCACCGCAATGGATGGACCTAGCTCAGTAGGATCTGTCAGACTTCCAAGAACTTGAACCAATCCCATTACGGTTCCGATGATTCCCATCGTTGGAGCATAGGCGCCAGCAGATTCAAAAATTTTGGCATAATGATCATGCTTCTGTTCGATGGCATCAATTTCGAGCTCCATGATTTGCTCGACCACCGGTTGGTCCGTTCCGTCAACGACCATTTGGATTCCATTTTTCAAAAAGTCATTTGAGTGTTCCATTACTTTATGCTCAAGGGCGAGAACCCCTTCTCTTCGGGCAAGCATCGACATTTCTACAATGTCATCGATCCATTCGCTTGCTTCATTACTAGACTTGCGAAATGCCATACGCAAAGCTGCCGGTATCGTCCGAATACGATACATCGGGTAACTAATCAGAATAGCTGCTATTGTTCCGCCAAATACAATAAGTGCTGCTGTAAACTGAAATAATCCTGTAATCTGTCCACCTTCCCATAAAAATCCTCCGATAATGGCGACTGCTCCGGCAATTAGACCGATTAGGGTCGCGATATCCATGAATGTTTTCGCCTCCTTGACGTTACTTACATTTGCATCCATGATCTGAACCGAGTATAATAAACGGGAACAAATATTCCTATTCAAGAATATTTCCGATACAAATTTTCTCGGCAAATATCGACATAAATGTAAGATCTATTTTAGACGATGAGGGTGAGGTTGGGCAATGAGTGATATAGTCATGAGTAATAAGACGTTTCAACTCGAGTCGGAATTTCAGCCCCAGGGTGATCAGCCTGCAGCAATTAAAGAGCTGGTCGAAGGTGTGCGTGCAGGCAAGAGGCACCAGACTTTGCTTGGTGCTACGGGTACGGGTAAGACGTTTACGATTGCTCAGACCATAGCAAAACTGAACAGACCGACGCTTGTTATTGCACATAACAAGACGCTTGCAGCACAGCTGGCAAGTGAGTTTAAAGAGTTTTTCCCGAGTAACTCGGTGGATTACTTTGTAAGTTACTACGATTATTATCAACCAGAAGCATATATTCCTTCTTCCGATACTTATATCGAGAAGGATTCAAGTATAAATGAAGAAATTGATAAACTAAGACACTCGGCTACGAGCTCCTTGTTTGAACGACGGGATGTCATCATCGTAGCAAGTGTATCGTGTATATATGGTCTCGGTTCCCCGATGGAGTATTCGAATTTACTATTATCTCTTCGGGTAGGAATGGAGAAGCCGCGTAATGAGATTTTGGCTCGGCTTGTAGATATTCAGTACCAACGGAACGATCTGAATTTTGTTCGTGGTACTTTTCGTGTCCGCGGGGATGTAGTTGAGATTTTCCCTGCCTCCAAAGATCAGCATGCCATTCGTGTTGAATTGTTTGGAGATGAGATTGAACGGATTACAGAGATCGATGTGCTTACCGGTGAACTCATTGGTGAACGAGAGCATATCGCCATCTTCCCAGCATCTCACTTTGTTACGCATGAGGATACGATGAAGGTTGCGCTTGTCAATATTGAACGTGAGCTGGAAGAACGTCTTGCTGTGCTCAAAGAGCAAGGCAAACTTCTCGAAGCACAACGTCTTGAACAACGTACACGTTATGATATAGAGATGATGAAAGAGGTAGGTTTCTGTTCTGGGATTGAGAACTATTCAGGACCTTTAACTTTCCGGGAAAGAGGAGCGACACCTTATACGCTGCTCGATTATTTTCCAGATGATATGTTAATCGTTGTCGATGAGTCTCATGTAACACTTCCGCAGATTCGTGCTATGTATAATGGTGACCAAGCCAGAAAAACAGTCTTGGTAGAGCATGGGTTCCGGTTACCTTCTGCACTCGATAACAGGCCGCTCAAGTTTGAAGAATTCGAAGAGAAGGCAAAACAGATTATTTATGTATCTGCAACGCCAGGCCCTTATGAACTGGAGCATACCGAAGGTGAAATGGTTCAACAGATTATTCGTCCAACAGGACTCCTTGATCCGATTATTGAAGTTAGACCAACCAAAGGACAGATTGACGATCTCATTAATGAGATTCGTGACCGGGTTGAGAAGGATGAAAGGGTGCTTGTTACCACACTGACGAAGAAGATGTCAGAGGATCTCACCGATTACTTCAAAGAAGTAGGAATTAAGGTTAGATATATGCACTCCGATATCAAGACACTGGAACGGATGGCTATTCTCAGGGATTTGAGGCTAGGTACATTCCATGTACTGATTGGGATCAACTTGCTGAGAGAGGGTCTTGATTTACCTGAGGTTTCTCTTGTGGCCATCCTTGATGCAGACAAAGAAGGTTTCCTACGTTCGGAGCGTTCACTAATCCAGACGATCGGCCGAGCCGCACGTAACAGTGAGGGCCGGGTTATTATGTACGGTGACCGTATTACCGATTCGATGGATAAAGCGATCAAAGAAACAGAACGCCGGCGGGTTACACAGATTGCATATAATGAGAAGCATGGAGTCACACCTCAGACGATACGTAAAAAAATACGTGAAGTGATTGAAGCGACGAAAGTTGCTGAATCTAAGAATGATTACCTGGTTAGCGGCGCAGAGAAAATGTCGAAGCGCGAGCGTCAGTCTCTCATTCAGCGTTTAGAGGCAGAAATGAAAGATGCAGCTAAGAATCTGCAGTTTGAGCGAGCGGCAGAACTCCGTGATGCGTTACTCGAATTAAAGGCAGAATAATAATGTAGAGAACGGCCTTCTGGTCGTTCTCTTCTTCAAGAGTACATATAGAGTTTGATCTTTATGTACTCTTCTTTGTTTTCTAATAAGGAAATATATCGTTGAAAATAAAGCTCACAGGCTATACTTGTAGATATACTGTTTAAATAATATAGATGAGGTTCCAAGCTGAAGGACCAAGCCCGGAGGGCAATGGTCCGTTCGCTGGAGAAGCGAAGCTTCCAGCTAGAGTCCCTTCAAGGACCGAGCCCAGAGGGCAATGGTCCGCCGCTGGAGAAGCGAAGCCTCCAGCTTAAGTCCCTTCAAGGACCGAGCCCGGAGGGCAATGGTCCGCCGCTGGAGAAGCGAAGCTTCCAGCTAGAGTCCCTTCAAGGACCGAGCCCAGAGGGCAATGGTCCGTTCGCTGAAGGAGCGAAGCCTCCAGCAATCAGCGCCTGCAAGCATCCCTGACATATAACACTCCGATGGGAGTGTTATATGTCAGGAGGATGCGCCCCCATTTTACCAAAGTAGCACTATAACAACGCCAACCTGTCCCATACTGCCAGTTTGGGAGTCCAGAGGAAAGTCCTCTGGGGTCCTCCCTGTCAGGGAGGATTTAGGTGGGTGAAGTTTCCCTAAGGAGATGAGCATGTGGCAAGCGAGAATATTGTAATTAAAGGCGCTAGAGCGCATAACCTGAAAAATATAGATGTCACCATTCCACGTGACAAGTTTATAGTACTGACCGGACTTAGCGGTTCCGGTAAATCTTCCCTTGCTTTTGATACCATCTATGCGGAAGGACAGCGCCGATATGTTGAGTCGTTGTCTGCTTATGCTCGTCAATTTCTTGGGCAGATGGAAAAACCGGATTTAGACTCGATTGAAGGTTTATCCCCTGCGATCTCTATCGATCAGAAAACAACGAGTAGAAACCCTCGTTCTACGGTAGGTACGGTAACGGAAATTTACGACTATTTACGTCTCCTTTTTGCAAGGATTGGTCATCCGCATTGTCCAGATCACGGGGTTGAGATTACCTCTCAAACGGTGGAGCAAATGGTTGACCGGATTATGAATTATCCGGAGAAAACCAGACTTCAAATTTTGGCACCTGTTATTTCGGGCCGTAAAGGGGAACACAAGAATATTTTAGCGGACATCTCAAAACAAGGTTTTGTTCGTGTAAGAATTGATGGGGAGATGAGAGATCTCTCGGAAATGATTGAACTAGAGAAAAACAAAAAGCATACCATTGAAGTGGTTGTGGACCGAATTGTAGTAAAAGAAGATGTACAAGCCCGGCTTGCAGATTCGATAGAAACGGCTCTGAAAATTTCTGGCGGCCAATTGTTGGTCGATATTATTGGACAGGAGGAGCTTCGTTTTAGTTCGAATTTTGCCTGCCCGATTTGTGGTTTCAGTATGGAAGAGTTATCTCCGCGGATGTTCTCGTTTAACAGTCCGTTTGGTGCTTGCCCTGACTGTGATGGACTCGGTGTCAAAATGATTGTTGACCCAGAAATGCTCGTACCTGATCCAAGTAAAACCATTGAAAAAGGAGCGTTTGATGCCTGGGCAGGAGGAACATCCAATTATTATCCTCAGTTCTTACGCTCTGTATGTGAGCATTATAAGATCCCAATGGATATTCCAGTCAGTGATCTAACCGCTGATCAAATGAACAAGTTGCTGCATGGAACGAATGGAGAGAAGATTCGCTTCCGTTATGAGAATGACTTTGGTCAACGAAAAGAGGCTTATGTCGCTTTTGAAGGCATTATTCCAAACCTTGAACGTCGTTATCGGGATACAGCCTCCGAAGGGGTTCGGGAGTTTATAGAAGGATACATGAGTGCAAAGCCTTGCGGAACATGTAAAGGTCATCGGCTCAAGAAAGAAATTTTGGCAGTCACAATTAATGATCACAACATGGCTTACGTTACGGAACTCTCGATTGGAGAGGCAGTGAACTTTTTCAATTCATTAACGTTGTCTGAGAAAGAACAATCCATTGCTAAGTTGATTCTAAAAGAAATAAACAGCCGTCTTGGCTTCCTTGTCAATGTAGGCCTTGATTACCTGACGATGAGCCGTGCTGCAGGAACTTTATCTGGCGGAGAAGCGCAGCGGATTCGTCTTGCAACTCAGATCGGTTCAAGTCTCATGGGCGTACTATACATTCTTGATGAGCCGAGCATCGGTTTGCACCAAAGAGATAACGACCGACTCATTTCTACACTCGCTCATATGCGTGATCTTGGTAATACGCTCATCGTTGTAGAACATGATGAAGACACCATGATGGCAGCCGATCATATTATTGATATTGGTCCAGGTGCCGGGATTCATGGTGGACAAGTGATGTCACAAGGAACTCCGCAAGAAATTATGGAGGATCCTAACTCCCTGACAGGCAATTACTTGAGTGGACGCAAGTTCATTCCCGTTCCAGCAGAGAGACGCAAAGGCGATGATCGCTTCTTAGAGATTCGCGGTGCGAAGGAGAATAACCTGAAGAACATTAATGTGAAAATACCACTTGGTGTGTTTACGGCGGTTACAGGTGTATCTGGTTCGGGTAAGTCTACGCTTGTTAATGAAATTCTGTATAAGACACTAGCGCGCGATCTGAACCGGGCCAAGGTACGTCCAGGTCAACACAAAGAAATTCGTGGACTAGAACATATAGATAAAGTCATTGATATTGATCAGTCACCAATTGGACGCACACCGCGTTCGAACCCTGCAACGTATACCGGTGTATTTGATGATATCCGTGATCTGTTCTCTCAGACCAATGAAGCAAAACTTCGCGGATATAAAAAGGGCCGGTTTAGCTTTAACATTAAAGGGGGTCGCTGTGAGGCTTGCCGCGGGGACGGGATCATTAAGATTGAAATGCACTTCTTGCCAGATGTTTACGTCCCATGTGAAGTATGTAAAGGGAAACGATATAATCGTGAGACGCTTGAAGTGAAATATAAATCGAAGAACATCTCTGAAGTGCTTGAAATGACAGTGGAAGATGCAACAGAGTTTTTCCAAAACATTCCGAAAATTCATCGGAAGATGCAGACCCTCATGGATGTGGGTCTTGGTTATGTTAAGTTGGGTCAGCCAGCAACCACCTTGTCTGGAGGAGAGGCACAGCGCGTGAAGCTCGCTTCCGAACTTTATCGCCGTAGTACAGGAAAAACAATGTACATTTTGGATGAACCTACAACAGGGCTTCATGTCGATGACATTGATCGCTTGCTGAAAGTACTGCAACGTCTTGTGGATTCTGGAGAGTCGGTTCTCGTGATTGAGCATAATTTAGATGTTATTAAGACGGTTGACCATATTATTGATCTGGGCCCTGAGGGAGGAAGCGGTGGTGGAACACTGCTTGGTACAGGAACTCCGGAAGAGATCGTGAATATCAAAGAATCGTATACAGGAAAATACCTTAAACCCGTACTTGAACGAGATACAGAGCGAAGTAAAATGCTTGAACTTCATCACACGTAAATAACAGCAATGAGCAGGAAAGACATTCGTCTTTTCTGCTTCAGATTGTAGACAAAAGGCATTCGGAATGTATACATTCGGAATGCCTTTTGTCATTTCTACTTCTTTTCAAGAATAAATCAGACGGGTTTCTACCTGATTTACGCCGGGATTGGTCTGTTCCACGACCATCTCGCGATCTTCTTCAGATTCATGGCAGCAAACGTAAGCATCGCCTGCATGGACAATTTTTTCAGCCCTCGTAGGGTTGTCCATCGCATGCCATGCTTTTCTTTTGCATCTGCAAATACCCGTTCCACCGTTTCTTTTCGTTTCGCATAGATTTGTTTTACATGCTGGTGCTGTCTTAGATGCTCTACTTCTTCTAAGTGGTTTTGCCATACATGTCGCGTCACTACTTTTTGGTGGTTTTTGCTCTCTGTACACATGGACAAATAACGACACGATTTACAAATTTCTTTTGGAGATTTGTATTCTCGGTACCCTTCTTTATTGGTAGTCGAGTAAGGTAATACCACGTTAGCAGGACATAAATAGACGTCAAAATATTCATCATACATGTAGTCATTTTTTTGAAAACCTTCTTTTTGAGAACGTGGACGCGTATAAGGCAGCGCAGGAGTAACCCCTTGCTCTAATAAATACTTGCTAATCCAAGGTGTTTTGTAGGCCGCATCGGCTGCCACTGCTACAGGTTTTCCAATCTTTTCTTTTACCAATTCTACGAGGGGCACAAGCAAGTGACTGTCATGTTCATTTCCGGGAGTGACGATGTTACCGAGTACAAATCCGTTTCGGTCTACTGCTGCGTGAAACGAATAAGCAAATTGTTTGGTCCGTTCATCTTTGACATAGTAGCCGCTGTCAGGGTCCGTTGTGCTTTGTTTGATTTCCTTTTCTTCTTCTTTTTTGAAAGAGTCCGGCGGAAATGGCTTTTTATCGTGGTCGTCCCGGTCTTGGTTAATTTCCTCTTCCAGTTTGCGTTGGTACGCTCTTGTTTCTTTGCGTACAACCTTCTTTTCGAATTTTCGTTTGTTCGCGCTCGCTTTTACGTGTGTAGAATCGATGAAAACATGCTCCGCACTGAGTAAATGTTTCTCTGCTGCAGTCCGCAAAATACGGTAGAAAATCTGTTCGAATAGATCTGTATCTTTAAAACGACGTTCGTAGTTCTTTCCGAAAGTAGAGAAATGCGGAACTTTATCATAAAATCCATAGCCCAAAAACCAACGATACGCCATATTGGTCTGTACTTCTTCGATCGTTTTTCGCATGGAACGAATACCAAAGGTATATTGAATAAGAGGTAGTTTAATTAAGATGACCGGATCGATGCTAGGTCGTCCAATTTCCGAATAATGATCCTGAACCAAATCGTAGATGAAAGAAAAGTCGATCGCTGATTCGATTTTGCGAACCAAATGATCTTCTGGCACGAGTTGATCCAGGGCAACCATTTCAAGTTGGTCACGCTGAGTGGATGATTGTTTCGTTAGCATGATTGTCACCTCAAATAAAGTAGTTACTACTATTGTAAAATAAAAAAGACTGCAGGCAAACTATTTTAAGCTAGTTTGTCTACAGTCTGGAGCAGGAAAGACATTCGTCTTTTCTGCTTTTTTATGCAATTAGAAGACAGGGACTGAGTAGAGAAAATAGGAAATTGGATTATTTTGAATTTTTTGGATGAAAAGGCTTGCGTAACCTGGATTATGAAGATAACATATAAGAAGGTGTAAACGCTTGTACGGTGTACGATAATCGAACTAGAGGAGGTGCATTTATGCTGTTGGCAGAAGCTGCAGGTGCAACTACGAAATTTAATGGTTTTGATATTTTTGTCATCTTGTTTACTATCATTATATTTATCGGCTTGGTTCGTTTGGTAAAAGCACCTAAGAAAAACTTGTTCGCCATTGGATTTACGATCGTCAGTCTGCTTGTCTTTTTGATTACAGATTATGCCATGATTAAACATTGGCTTAGTTAACTAAATTAAGCCTTATTATTTCAAGAACACTTCCCGTTGAATTATAAGGAAGGTGTTTTTTATTCTCGAATTTAAAGTGGAATCCAGTAATCTAGTAGTTTCATAGAATGATAGATTTCTTTTTTACCATACATAGAGAACCTAGAGTAGAGAAATAAGTGAAGAAGTAGAGAGAGGAACAGGTGATAGATTTGAAACCCGTATACAGATCAGCTGGCATGGCTGCAGCAGCATGCCTATTGGCATCCACCTTTGTATTTACATCAGAAATAAACGCAGCGAGTGTATCATTTGGTGCGAAGCAAGAAGATGGACAGATTTATATTAATTCAAAAGAGGTCCTCGCCAAAATAGGCGGTACTGGCAAATACGATAGCAAGACGGGAAAATACATATATACAGCGAAAGATCAGGTCCCAGATGTCATTGATAACGTATCCCCTTCCGTTGTAGGAATTATAGGTCGTGCTGAAGACGGCGAAGAGACAGGGGGATCTGACCGTTATAACCTAGCTCATGGGACAGGCGTAATTATTAAATCGAGCGGATGGATTGTAACGAATGCTCACGTGATCGATGGGCTGACAGAAGCGGTAGTCGTTACGTCAGACGGGAAGTCTTATAAGATTGTCAAAAGCTACAGTGATCCTGTAAGCGACATTGCTCTGATTAAAATCAATGCTAAATCGTTAAAAGCAGCCAAATTCATAAGTTCTTCAGAGCAGACTCGTGTAGGAGAAACGGTTATTGCCATTGGAACTCCGGTATCTTTTTCGCTACGAAATTCGGCAACGGTTGGAGTCGTAAGCGGGTTAAACCGAGCAGTAAATGGTTCGTACCGGCTGATTCAAAGTGACACGGCGATTAATCCAGGAAACAGTGGCGGACCGCTCGTGAATCTAAAAGGTGAAGTGGTAGGCATCAATTCTATGAAATTTGCTGCTTTGGGGGTAGAGAATACAGGTTTCTCTATACCAACGGAAACCGTTAATTATGTAATTAAACATTATTTTAAATATGGAGAGGTTCGGCGTGCCAGCTTAGGAGTAGAACTCGAAGAAAGTTGGTCAGCTATTGTGGGCCTCCCAACAGAAGATCCGCTGACGATTACAAGTGTTCTCACCAAAGAAGCGAAGAAAGCAGGAATTAAAGAGGGGGATGAACTTTACAGTATTGCTGGTAAACGTGTTACTTCGGTTGTCGATATTAATGAACTGCTCAAAGGCTATCTGCCTGGGCAAAAAGTGAAACTGTTCATGCAATCGGGCGGAGACATTGTATCAAGGCAAGTCGTTCTAACTCAAGGTGAAACGGAAGTATATACCGAAGAAGAGGAATCTGATTTTTAACCGAAGAATGGAGAGAAGATAGATTGAATAATTTAAGATCGGCACAGATCGTGACTACCTTTTTACTTACAGGGATGCTTGCTTTTGGCGGAGCAATTCCGATGCTGGCTGAAGCTAATCATACGGATGAGCTTAGAGTAAAAGTAGGTAGCACCGTTGCGGCTATAAATGGAGAGAAGCAGAGTATTAACAAACCTTATATTCAAAAGGGAACGATGATGGTGCCCCTGGGCGTTTTTAAAAAGTCGTTCAACAGTCAAATTAAACTGAGCGGTGATGATGTCGTTAAGATTATGGATGGTCCCCATACTGTAGCATTAACCATTGGGAGTTCTACAGCTTGGATCGATGGTAAGAAGGTAGAGATG
This sequence comes from Paenibacillus sp. Marseille-Q7038, assembly GCF_965111595.1. Lineage (NCBI taxonomy): Bacteria > Bacillati > Bacillota > Bacilli > Caryophanales > Paenibacillaceae > Paenibacillus > Paenibacillus sp. Marseille-Q7038. The sequence goes on from NZ_CBCOOM010000002.1 coordinate 894,183, forward strand.
AGTGCTGCACCGGAAATGAAACAAGGGGTACTAATGGTGCCGCTGCGTCCTGTTGCACAAGGCCTTGGAGCGAGTATCCAGAAGAATTCAAACGGTGAACTTATTGTTCGCCTCAAAGGTAATGATAATGAAGGCGCCGATCAGGAGCAATCGGGCGATGGGATTGACGCTGATGTAGGTAAAACGAAAATAGGCAACAGTTATTATGGATGGTCTATGAATTACCCAACTGGACTTGTTGTCGGCAGTTCTTATGGGGAAAGTGAAGATTATATCAACTTTATGGATGCCGAAGGTGCCTATTATCTTGAAATTCTTGTGAATGCAGAAGAAGTGAAACTTGATGCAGACGATATGCTGCAGCAGCTGGTTCAGGAAGCCAAAAGCATGGGCGAGACGGTAATGGACCGTGAAGCTTACCCGAACGCTCTTACTCCTTATGCCCGCATCGTTACAAAGGATACAGAAGGTGTATTCTGGGAAGTCAGACAATACTATAATAATGGGCGTCTATATGAGCTCTATTTTTCTGATAACGAAGCAAGCAACTATAAAGATCTCCAAAAATATGCACCTTTGCTTAACTCATTTAAAACATCATTTAACACGTCAGATCGTTCAGTAAAAGATTTATCGACGGTAGAAGACGGGATGACAACAGCTTATAACCAGGATTATGGTATTGAGTTAACAGTGCCTGCTGAGTGGAGTAAAGATAATCAAAGCATGGAGTATGAGAGCAAAAAAGGAACCCATCTTTCTTTGCAAGTCACTTCTGCACCGCAAGGGGCTTCGGTCAAAGATTGGAGCGATCAGCTGGCGAAGTGGATGAAAGATGTGTTTATTACTGATGCATACCGTGAGATTGATTCCTATACAGCGAAAGTGGCAGGGAAAGATGCGAAAATTAACAAGTTTGAGTACAACTTCGGAGATGGCTGGACGACAGAATATAACGTGCTGATTCAGGAAAACGGGTATCGATATTATTTAGAATACGCAGTTCCGAAAAAAGCAGAAGAAGAGATGGAACGGTTTGATTCAATTTTGAAGTCACTTGAGATTGATTTTGAAACCGTCACTGAGAATTTTGGACGATTGGGTGAAGATCCTTATTTAATTGATAAATCTAAGTCGGTAACACGCTCTTCCAAAAAATACGGATACTCACTGGATATTCCACGTTTCTGGATACCACTTCAAGATCAGTACGAGAAATCTAAAATATCTTATCAATTCACGGGCGGATATTTTTCTATTCAGACAAATGAAGAGATCTCAGTGGAATTGGCTGTAAGTCAGATGAAGGAATCCTATGCAGAGGCAGGAAAAAGTAGGAAGGATTTTCGCTTAGTGGGAACGGAAAGCATTAGCTTTGCAGGACAACCCGCCACTTCCTTTACCTATCATGAGATAGAGAATGGAGTTCCGCATCAAGGGAAACAAATTCTGTTTGAACATAAAGGAGTCACGTATACCATTACAAGCGTTATTAATGATGCCAATCGTACAGAGGTGCAAAAGAGTGCGCTGGATCATGCGCTGGAATCATTCTCTTTTAACGAATAAAGATCTGTGAGTTCGTAAGCGTGAGCAGTAGGCGGAGAAATCTGCTTACTGCTTTTTTATGCGCACCATGTAAGACTTTAAAAGTTATTTTATTTAACGGTTTTTTCAGGAAGTGGTAGAGGAAAGAGAGTGGATTTGATACACTATTATAGTTGTTTCATAGATTGGCTACACTAATCGTATGAAGTAAGGACGAATACAAGGTTTCGGTTTTATATTGCAACCCGTGAGACAAGCGGGTTTAGGAGGATATATGGATATTAAAGCATTAAGAAGAGAAGATGTGGAGCTGCTTGCTCCTGCCGGTGATTGGGATTGTATGCGTTCGGCTGTTGCGAATGGCGCGGATGCTATATTTTTTGGTGTCGAGAAATTTAATGCCCGGGCAAGAGCGAATAACTTCCGTATGGATGAGCTGCCTGAAATTATGGCGTATTTGCACAGCTACGGCGTAAAAGGATTTTTGACATTTAATATATTGGTATTTGAGAATGAACTTCGTGATGCGAAGGAACTAGTGGACGCTTGTGTAGATGCAGGGGTAGATGCGGTTATCGTTCAGGATCTTGGCCTTGTAAAATTGATTCGCGAGATTTCTCCGGATTTCCCGATTCACGGGTCAACACAGATGACAATTACTTCGCCAGAAGCGGTAGAATTCACGAAACCTTTTGATATAGAACGTGTCGTACTTGGACGGGAAAACAACTTAAAGCAAATTCAGAAAATTGGGGAACAAGCGCGTTTGCCGATGGAAGTATTCGTACATGGTGCGCTCTGTGTCTCCTACTCAGGTCAATGTTTGACTTCTGAAATGTGGGGCGGACGTTCCGCAAACCGTGGAGAATGTGCGCAGGCTTGCCGTCTTCCTTATGATCTGATGGTGGATGGAGAGCAAAAACCGATGGGGGACGTAGCTTATCTGCTATCTCCTAAAGACCTTGCTGCAATTGATATTATGCCTGAGCTGATTGAAGCAGGGGTGACTTCGTTTAAAATCGAAGGACGTCTCAAAACGCCTGAGTATGTGGCGAACGTAGTCAGCAAATACCGTAAAGCCATTGATGGATATTTTGATGGAATTCAAAATCCAGTAAGCAAGGAAGAAATTCGTGAACTTCAGCAAAGTTTCTCCCGTGGATTTACACATGGTTTCTTGGAAGGAACGAACAATAAACAGTTGGTGGACGGTACCTTCCCGAAAAGCCGTGGTGTATATCTCGGACGAGTAGAGAAGATTTTGCGTGACGGGGTTGTATGTAAGATTGAAGCTCCGCTGAAACGCGGAGATGGAATTGTATTTGATGCAGGAGATCCAACACAGCGTGAAGAGGGCGGTCGTGTATATGACATCCGTAGACAAGGTGTTAAGCTCGAAGGCGAAGCTGGCGAAGGATGGATTATTGATATCGTACCTGGCCGCAATGATGTAGATTTGCGTCGTTTGCATGAAGGTGATCGGATCTGGAAAACCAACGATCCAGCACTCGACAAGCGTCTGCGTCAAAGCTATGAGACGGAAAAACCTTACCGGGTCTTCCCTGTTCATGTCAGTGTTGTTGGTCGCCCAGGTGGTCTACTTGAAACGACTTGGACCGATGTACAAAAAGGAACGACAGTTCATGTGAATTCCGAACTGGAACTAGAGATTGCTAAGAAACGTCCGTTGAACCCAGAGCTGCTCGAAGAGCAATTCGGACGTCTTGGTGGTACCGTGTACCAACTGGAGAAACTGGATGTTCAGCTTCACGGGGACGTTATCGTTCCAATGCGTGAGCTGAACAGTATTCGCCGCCGTGCGGTGGATATGCTCGTTGGCGAACGTCCAAAACCTCCTGTCTACGTGAAACGGGAAGTGGAAGTATATAGCGATGCGGCTACGCCTGCTGCACCTGTAAAACGTGGCGAGGCTGAACTTACCGCACTCTGCCGCAGTCTTCCACAAGTGGAAGCAGCGATTGAAGCAGGAGTTGGTATGATTTATGCCGATTTCGAGTTCATCAAGCAATTTCCTGCAGCAGTTGAAATGGTTCGTGCAGCAGGCAAAAAAATCGCACTCGCTACACCGCGTATTCATATGCCAGGCGAGAACGGGTATCATAACAATATCCTGCGTCTGAAGCCTGATGCGGTGCTAGTTCGTAACACAGGTGCGTTATACTTCTACCTCCGTCATCGGATGGAAAATCCAGATGCAGAGCATCCGGAACTGATTGGTGATTTCTCTTTGAACATTGCCAACCACAAAGCAGTTGAGCTATTCGTAGATTCAGGATGCGCTTATGTTACACCATCTTATGACCTGAACATTCAGCAAATGGTCGATCTGCTTGGACGTTCGCAGACAGATAAATTGGAAGTCGTTATTCATCAGCATTTGCCAATGTTCCACACGGAACATTGCGTATATTGCACATTCCTTAGTGAAGGAACAGACTATACAAACTGTGGTCGGCCTTGTGAAGATCACAGCGTGTCATTACAAGACCGTATTGGTATGTCCCATCCGGTACGTGTTGATGAAGGCTGCCGTAACACAGTTTATAATGCAATTGAACAGTCGGGTGCTGAATACCTGACTAACTTCATGGACCTGGGCGTATCCCGCTACCGTGTTGAGTTCCTGGAAGAAACTCCAGAGCAAGTACGCGAAGTAATCGATCTGTACAACCGTGCCCTGCGCGGAGAGATCAGTGGTACACAAGTATGGAAGACTCTTAAAGCAACGAATCAGCTGGGTGTAACACGCGGTCAGTTGGTGAAATAAACAAATAAATTATTACTAATAAACAGAGGAGAGCTATCCTTATGTAAGTAAGGAGAAGTCTCCATCTGCTACAGGAAATCTAAAAAAGGACGATCTATAGTCATTTACTGACTATAGATCGTCCTTTTTTGATGATATAAGGATCAAAGTATCTTTCCTTAGAAAGTTACATTAGCTAACTGATCCACTTGTTGTTTTGCTTCTGGCTGAACAGTAAGGAGTTGATTCATCGTCTCTTCATCTGTTTGGCCAGATTTTTTTAAGGAGGCGAGGTACCATCTAGCGATTTCTTGATTTGTAAGATCATTCATATCTTCCTTAAGACCTTGCTTCAGTGTAACCGCAGCTTGTTCAGGCTGATTCTGTATAAATTCAATTTTACCAGCACTTAGGGCAATGGAAGGTGTGATCTCAAATGCTCGACCCTGCAACTGTCCTTCAGGCAATGTTTTTAAGTGTTCAATTCCTTGTTGTACATGTTCATATGCAGTTAGTCCTGCCTTGAAATACTGTTCTTTTTTCTCATTGTCTTGATTCCCGAGTGCCTGATAGCCCAAATCGTGAGCTTGACTAATCAGGGTTTCATACCAGGTGATGTCCCAGTTAAAGTTTTTAGCCCGCTCGTTTTGAATGGCAAAAGCCTTCTCATTCTCTCCTTTAGCCTGGTAGAGGGAGATCTGTTGCTTCAGTATATTTTTGTTATAAGGTTCTGCAGCAAGACCTCGTTCTAACCAAGCCATGCCTTCGTTATAAAATTGTTCGTCTTGAGTTTGAGTATAGACTTGCTGGTAAATTTCAGCCATAAGTTGTAACGAATCAGAATGTGTTGTACGTATAGATAAATCTTTATCCAAAGCTGCTTTAATTTCTTCAAAAGATTGGCTGCTCTGTGCAACTTGTTTTGCTTCTAATGCAGCATAGCTAGACTGCAAGTAACGTACCGAGGTAAACATCACGATGATAGATAAGACTCCTACAACACCAAGGTACACATACCGCGAGCCAGTACCCGCAAAATGAAATTTCTTTACTTGCTTGTTATCCATAACCGCAGCCATTCCGCCTAAACCTAGGAATACGAGAATACCCATGAAAACATAACTCATATTAAAATCCAGCATGCTGTGCGTAAGAATGGAGAAGGTAATAATGAAATAAAGAAAATGTGATTCTCTATTCTCTTCCGAGGACCAGATATATCCTTTGACATACTTATAAATAATAAAAATCATAAAACTCATAAAAATGAGGAAACCAACAATACCGACTTCTACAAGATATTGCATAAAAAAGTTATGAGCTTGACGGCTCGTATACGGGTTGTTCTGATACGTTTCATATAACGAAGCCCAAGCTCCCCCGCCCGCACCAATGATCGGATAATCACCGAGTAGTTTCATTGCGTCTTTATAAAAAGTAAAGCGTTCAAGCACACTATGCTGGTTAAAGTTAATGTTCTCAAGTCTAATTTGAATACTTTGCGGCAAAACACTTTTTAGTCCAGTTCCTAGAAGTAAACCTCCAACAACTCCTGCAATTACAGAAGAACCTACCGGAATCCATAAATTTGAATATTTTCGATTTGTCCATTGTTGCACACCATTTATCAGGCGAGGTGCCAGATACTTTTGGATGACCCATGCAAGGACCGCTGTAATAATAGATGCAACTAAAAGGCGCATCCAACCGTCTAAAGCAACGGAGGTAGAATATTCTTCGTGTAGCTTCAGACCCGCTGTCGTAATTGGATTAAGTACGGCAACCGTAGCTCCTCCAGCTATAAGGCAATATATAATCCACAAAATTTGTTTTGCTGGTTTTAAGAAGAGCAAAAGTACTACAAAAACAACTGGCAACAAGACAAGGCCTGTTCTCGATAAAGTAAGTAGTAACGAGATAATAATAGGCACAAGCATGAAGCCGTGAGTTAACTGGCCAATCCATTTCTTTGATTTCACCAAACTAAAGATGGATGCAAATAGCAGAGCCATCAGAAAAGCTGCATATGTATTCGCGTATTGAAATACCGATGTAAGCCGCGGTCCGTTGGAATCGACCATAACGGCATCTACATATATTCCATTCTGGACAGCACCCGTAAACCATCCGACTAAATTTGCAGCTAAATGCGATGCACCCAGCCAGTTCATTAGACCAAATCCGACAATAACATACGAAATCCCCAAAATTGCCAAATGTATGATATGATTAATTTGTTTCTTTTGGAGAATAACCACTGCAATGGCAAAAATCACCGTATAGATGCACTGGATTAGTATCATATTCATTGCTAGATATTCGGATGCTGCTGAGATAAGAGAAAGTACATAAGTCAGAGGTAGTAGTAAAACAGCTACAAGAAGCCAATCTCTCTGCGTTTCTAGCTTAATCACTTTGTAATAGTTCGCGATCCATAGGAACATGAGCAGGGTGGAGATAAGGACAGCCCAATAGAGTGGCGTTTCAAAATTCAACATCTGACCGTTAAACAAAGCAATCTGGAACGGTGCCCAGATCAGGAACAAGACAAGGCCTCCAACAAGGAGCCATTCAAGCATAGATCTTTGATTCTTCGGCTTACTACTGTTAGATGATTTGGTAGCATTACCGTATACAGGATTTGACAAGGTAGAATTCTCCTTTTCTAGTAGATACGACATTATTTTAGCATAAATTAAGTAATAGGAGATAGTTATAGAAAATAGCACTATGTTGAAGAGTCTTAGGAGGATATGAATGTTAATGGAAAATATCGATAAATTTATAAAGAGTTTCAGGAATAATCGTAGATTAGTAGTTAAATTAGCTTTAAAAGATTTGAGAGATAAATATCTGGGTTCTTACCTCGGTGTAATATGGGCTTTTATTCAGCCAGCAGTTACTATACTCATATTCTGGTTTTTATTTCAAATTGGATTTCGAGCTGTACCTATCGAAGAATACCCATACATCCTTTGGTTAATGTCTGGAATGTTGCCGTGGTTCTTTTTTTCTGAAGCACTTATGAATGCAACTAATTCTATAACAAGTAATGTTTACTTGATTAAGAATGTTCAGTTTAAAGTAAGCTTACTTCCTTTAGTGAAGATAATATCTCCATTAATAATTCATGTAACTTTAATGGTCATTCTCATGGTAATGTTCTCTATGTATGGATATCAACCAAACATTTATAATCTTCAAATTATATATTATATGTTTGCGATGATTATTTTTTTATTGAGTTTATCTTGGATAACATCAGCATTAGTGATCTTTCTGAAAGATGTAGGGCAAATAATATCAATGATTCTTCAGTTTGGATTTTGGATCACACCTATATTCTGGTCTTTAGATATGATACCAGATAAGTATGCATTCATAATGAAATTGAATCCTATGTTTTATCTTGTAGAAGGGTACAGACATAGTTTGATTTTTAGAAGTTGGTTTTGGCAATACCCGAGTATGACAAGTTATTTTTGGTTTGTAACTCTATGTTTGTTTATTTTTGGAGCATTAATATTCAAAAGATTAAAACCTCATTTTGCTGATGTTTTATAAGGAGACTGAAAATGGGTGACATGATAATAATTACTGATATTTCTAAAGTATAGATTATATAAAAAGAACACAGATAGATTAAAGGAAGCTGTTAGTATTATCAGAAAAAAATATCACGAAGACTTTTATGCTCTTAAAGGTATTGACTTTACTGTGAAAAAAGGGGAGACATTAGGGATCTTAGGGAAGAATGGGTCTGGGAAATCCACTCTTTTAAAGATCATAACTGGGGTTCTAACCCCTTCTTCTGGCGAAGTTGTAATACGTGGAAAAGTGGTCGCATTACTTGAATTAGGTGCAGGTTTTAATCCTGAATATACAGGAATAGAAAATATAAAATTAAATGGTTTATTAATGGGGCGTACCTCTGAAGAAATGGAAGAAAGGATGCAGGACATACTTGAATTTGCGGATATTGGTGATTTCATTTTCCAACCAGTGAAGAATTATTCAAGTGGAATGTTTGCTAGGCTGGCTTTCGCAGTAGCTATTAACGTTGAGCCAGAGATATTAATTATTGATGAGGCGCTTTCTGTAGGGGATGTATTTTTCCAACAGAAATGTTTTGAAAGAATAAAAAAGATGAAATCTGAAGGGGTCACTATATTGTTTGTTAGTCATGATGTGACTAGTATTAGCACCTTGTGTGACCGCCGTTTTTGCTTAACGAAGGGGAGATTTTCTCAGAAGGAGAGCCTCGAATTATTATTAATGATTATGTTAGGTTGTACAGTGAGGGAAATGAAAACTTTATAAAGGTGAAAAAAGATAATAACGAAGATATTACCAGTAACAGTGATAATCCTGAAGAATATAGATACGGTGATTTGTCAGCAGAAATAATTGAAGTGCTTTGCATTGATGAAATGAATAAAGAAAGTAATTGGATAGTTTATACATTAGATGATTTTAAAATAAGAATAAAAATTTTATTCTATGAGGATTGTAAAAATCCAGTATTAGGGTTTTATATTAAGAACAAAAAGGGTTTAGAAATGTATAGTGGTAATACGCACTATATGAATAAAAACATAGGTTCTGCTTCAAAAGGGCAGATAGTAGAGGTACATTTACGCAAAAAATGGTTCTTGCTCCAGATGAATATGTATTATCTTTTGGTTTGTCAGATTATCATGAGGGAGTAAGTCGCCCTTTAGATCGAAGATATGATTTATATAAACTAATTGTTAAATCTGAGAGAACAATAATTGGAATGTTTGATTTGAACTCTGAAATAGAAATAGTAAAAGTAAAAGGTGAAAAGTGATGAAAAAAATAGCCCAAGTAGGAACTTTTAATATTGATAATTTAGGTGATTTATTATTTCCGATTGTTTTAAATGAGATATTGAACGAAGTGAGTGATCTAAATAATGAGGAAATCTCTCTTACTTGTTTCAGTCCTAATCATTCTAAAGAGGCCATTTTTTACGAAGACCAACTGAGCGTAACTGACCTCGCGAAATTCAGTGGAAAGGAATATGACTCTGTTTTTATAGGGGGGACTTAATACGTTCGGATGATTGGTCAATAAATAAAATTTATGGGGCAACTGATTTGAGCTTTACTACTAGTGCTTCTCCAATGGAAACAAACACAAGTAATTTATATACATTGGGTGTTGGAGTACCTTTCACTTTTGATGAATCATTCGGGAAATTCATTAAGAATTCCTTTAAAAGATTTAATATGATTTCAGTAAGAGATATGAGGTCGGCTAATATTTTAAATGAAAATGGAATTGATAACGTTATTGTTCCAGATATTATTCTCAGTATCTCTAGATATTTCTCAAAGGAGAGGTTGACTCATAGCTTTCGTAAGATTAGAGATACACTTTCTATACAGGAAAACTCTTATATGATTTTTCAAGCAAATGAAAATGTTATTAGAGATGAAGAGTTAGTTAGTCTATCAGAGTTTTTAAATGGACTTTCTACAAATCTTAAAATACCAATCGTTATGTTATCTATTGGTGAATGTTTAGGAGATAATGAACTTTATACCAAGTTAAAACCCTTAGTGAAGGATCTCATATTTATTAACAGAGATAGTATAGTAGGAATGACTATAATCGAAAGTTGCGGTCTTGGCAAATTCCGCCGGATTTATTGGATCAAGTCTTCATGGTAACATTATTTCATACAGCTATAATATTCCTCATATCACTTTTTCAGGAGGATATTCCAATAAATTGAGAGGTTTTTTTGATCTCATTGAATCACGGCAACACTGCTTTAATAACCTTGAAAGTCTTTATGATAGAAAAAATGAAATTGTTAATTATTTCAATAATCATTCTAGTCAAGAGAAGGATAATAAACTGAAAGAGCTTATTAATCAAATTACTAAATTTGTGAATAAATCGATATTTGACACTGACTTAAATAAAGAAAAAAAGATTTTTCTCAGGAAGTAGATATTATTTATAAGAGTATTCATTCAGTGAAAACAAAGAAAGAAATTGAAATATCTCATCTTTGGGAGAGAGTCAATACTAATGAATACCGAGTTAAATCTCTAACTGACGAAAATGGTGAACTTTGGAAGAGGGTTAATTTAGCTGAGGAAAATTTGCTAACCAAAAGGATAGAATTGCTGAACTATGGAAGAGGGTTAATTCAGCTGAATCTAATCTCAAAAAATCCAATGATTTAATACAGCTTTTATACGAAAATGAAAGAAAAATGGTTGGTGAATTAGACCGGCTTGTATCAATAGAGAAACAATATAATGAAGTAATGGGCAACTTCACTTCATATGTTTCAAATAAAATAAAGCATAGAGGGAATAAATCATGATAGATAAACCTTATATCTCAGTAATTATCCCTATAAAAAATGGAGGAGAAATATTTAAAAAGGTATTGCTTAAAGTACTAGATCAAGAAACAGAAAGACCCTTTGAAGTTGTGTTAGTTGATTCCGGTTCAACAGATGATACTTTAAGTTTTATAAATAAGATTCAAAAAGAGCACAAAAATATAGTGTTGAAAATGATACACCCAAATGAATTTGGTCATGGCAAAACTAGGAATCTTGGAGCTTCAATAAGCCATGGTGATATATTTGTATTTATAACTCAAGATGCATTACCTTATGATGAGCACTGGCTTAGGAATTTAACAGATTGTTTTAAGCTAGATGAAAAGGTTGTAGGTGTTTTTGGAAAGCATATTCCATACGATGATTGTGATATTTTTGAGAAACATAATATTAACACTCATTTTAATAATTTTGGTGATCAATTAACTATATATGAAATGATTGATAAAGAACGATACAAAGTTGAAGAAGGATACCGTCATTTGTTATGTTTCTATTCCGATAATTCATCGGCAATGAGAAGAAGTATATGGAAATCAGATCCTTATCCTGATGTTGATTTTGCAGAAGACCAATTATGGGCAAAAGGAATTATTGAAAAGGGGTTAAAAAAAGCCTATGCCCCAGATGCAGTTGTGTATCATTCACACAATTATACTTTTTGGCGAAGAATTCAATCGGTATTATGATGAATACAAGGGATTGTATAAAATATATGGTTTCATTCCTGTGAAAAACGTACTACTGATCCCACTCCATATTTTTAAACACTTCGTTAACGATGTAAAGTATCTTCAAACTTGTGGGGGTTTGACAAGGAAAGAAAAAATCTATTGGACAAGGTACTCTTTTAAGAAAAATACAGTCAGATATATTGCTAGTTATTTAGGAGTGAGAGGGCACAAATACACCTTTATTAATAATATTTTTTCTAGGGAGTATAAAATTATTAATAGAACATGATGAGGGATGAGTATGTATAAATTGTTTTTTTACAATCTTAAAAAATCGATAAGAGTTCTGCAATCACAAGGCCCTGTTAAAGGAACAAAATTTATTATAAACAAAGTTAAATACAAAAATAATAATTTTACTATGAAAAAAGATGTGTTCAATTTATATAACTATCTCTTATTAGAAAATAATGAGCCAATTCTAAATTATGCAGCTAGAAATGGAATTAGATTAGCTTGGTTTATACCTGATTTTGGAATAGGATCTGGTGGACATTTAAATATATTTAGGATGATAAAGCTTCTTGAGGAATTAGGAATGGAATCAATTATATATATTTGTGGACCCTCACAGTGGGGCTCGAATGAAGACGTTAGTTCTATCATTCGAGAGCATTTCTTTCAAATTAAAGCAGATGCAATAGTGTTAAATAACCCAAATTCATTAATTGAGAGAGAGTGTGACCTTGCTATAGCTACATCATGGCAAACAGCATATTACGTAAGATCATTTAATAGATGTGTAGATAAAGCATATTTTGTGCAAGATTTCGAACCATATTTCTACGCTAAAGGTAGTAATTATTCCTTCGCAGAACAAACTTATAAGTTCGGTTTCAAGGGTATTACTGCAGGAGATTGGCTTAAAGAAAAATTATCTGTTGAGTATGGAATGTTTTGCAATAGCTTTAGCTTTTCTTATGAGAAAGGTTTATATCAACAGAAAGTTAGACGCGATCAAAATGTTAAGAGGGTGTTTTTTTATTCACGTCCACCAACAGATAGAAGAGGGTTCGAACTTGGATTAGTAGTACTGAATGAATTTTGTAAATTGCATCCAGAAATTGAGGTTGTCATGGCAGGTTGGGATGTATCAGACTATGATATACCATTTAAGCATTTTAACGCAGGAGTGGTAAAAGTAGAAGAATTGGCTGATTTATATAGCCAATGCGATGTAGCTTTGATTTTGTCGTTTACTAATCTTTCTTTACTTCCACTTGAATTGTTAGCATCAGGATGCCCAGTTGTGATGAATAAGGGATCGCATAATGATTGGTTAGATCCGGATCATCGTTTGTTTTTCTATGTAGATGATGATATATCGATGATGGTATCGACATTAGATTTGATCATAAATAAAGAAGCTAAGTTGGACCAAAAATATAGCGCTGTATTTTTGGAGAGCTCTTCTTGGGGAAATGAAGCTATAAAGGTTGGAAATTATATAGAAGAAATACTGGAGGGAAAATGGGGAAAATAATAGTTTTGGGAAGTGGCTATTTAGGTGTGAATATAGCTAACTATTTTTACGAACAAGGATATGATGTAAATGTTGTAGGCCGTCATTGTTTTTATACTGAACTATTAAAAGATAGTATTAGCTTTATTGAAGCTAATATTATCCTTCCTCAAACTTTAGTTGATATTATTAGTAAAGGAGATATTGTCTTTTATGCAATAGGAACCTTAAATGCCACCAATGTCTTCCAAGATATAAAAAAGGATATAACTAACACATTTCTTCCTTTCGTCGAATTGTTAGATCTCTGCTTGAATAAAGAAATTGCCAAATTTGTTTTTTTATCTTCTGCAGGAACAGTTTATGGAGATTCAACGTCTCTATCCAGCGAGTTTGATGCATTGAATCCTACTAACATATATGGTGCACAGAAAGTCTTTTTTGAGAATTTAATTAGAGTTAAAGCTATAGAAAACGAAGGTTTTAATTTTCTAATACTACGTATATCTAATCCATACGGAGGATTGCAAAATCCTTTGAAAAATCAAGGAATTATTCCAGTTTTAATAAACAAAGCACTTAATGATAATGAATTTTTATTTTGGGGAGAACCAACAGCAATAAGAGATTTTATTTATATCAGTGATTTTTTACGAGCTACTTTTTTAGCTGCAACACAAATTAATAATGAAATTCTAAATGTTGCTAGTGGAGTAGGCACAACACTAAGGGAAGTGATGAATGTTGTTGAAATCAGTACTGGAAAAAAATTAAAGGTTACTTATAAAAGATCAATAAGCAAAGTTATTATGGAGAATCAATTTAATATTTCAAAATTAAAAGAGAGAACAGGGTTTACCCCTTCAATAACTATAAAAGATGGTGTGGAAATGATTGTTAAGATTACCACCACTAGAACTTAAGGAGGCCATTATGAAAGGTATTATCCTAGCAGGGGGGACTGGCTCCCGTTTATACCCCTTAACGAAAGTAACCAATAAACATCTTTTACCTGTCGGTAAATATCCTATGATTTTTCACTCAGTATACAAACTAAAACAAGCAGACATCATTGATATCCTCATCGTTACTGGTAAAGATCACATGGGCGATGTGGTCAATCTCCTTGGAAGCGGAAAAGAAATGGGAGTTAATTTTACATATAAAGTTCAGGATGAGGCTGGAGGAATTGCCCAAGCGCTTGATCTAGCTGAAAACTTTGTTGGGAAAGATCAAATGGTAGTTATCTTAGGGGATAACGTATTTGAAGATGATATTTCACCATTCGTGTCTAATTTTAGAGAACAAAAAGAAGGGGCAAAGCTCCTCATCCAAGAGGTTCAAGATCCACACAGATTTGGTGTAGCAGAGCTGCATGGACAGCAGATAGTATCAATCGAAGAAAAGCCAAAGAATCCGAAAAGCAATTATGCAGTAACCGGCATATATATGTTTGATCATCGTGTTTTTAATATTGTTAAAACTTTAAAGCCCTCAACAAGAGGCGAACTTGAGATTACAGATGTTAATAACGCTTATATCGATCTAGGCGAGTTATCTTTTGATGTACTTTATGGCTGGTGGACCGATGCAGGGACTCATTCTTCCTTGTCCAGAGCAAATGAATTGGCTAAGGATATCGTTTTTAGTGAGGAATTCGGAAAATTGAAGTTATAGGAGGTGAAATAATGAAAGTTACAGAACTTAAACTAGATGGAGCCACTATAATAAAACCGGTTGTCCATGGAGACAATCGGGGATTTTTCATGGAAAGCTATAATGAACAAGCTTTTAAGCATAACGGTATTCATCACATTTTTATCCAAGACAATCACTCTTTATCAGCAGAGACAGGAGTACTGCGTGGATTACACTACCAACTCAACCCCAAAGCACAGACGAAACTTGTACGCGTTCTTAGTGGAGCTATATATGATGTCATCGTAGACATTCGTAAAAACTCGCCTACATTTGGGCAGTGGGTTGGGGTTATTTTAAGCGAAGATAACAAGCACCAATTGCTTGTACCCAAAGGCTTCGCACATGGTTTCTGTACGTTAGTCCCGAACACTCAGGTACTCTATAAGGTGGACGAATACTATTCGCCTGAGAATGATCGAGGTATAATATGGAGTGATCCATCTTTGGGTATTGACTGGCCAACAACAAACCCGATTTTATCAGATAAAGACAAGCGTCATCCTCTACTTAAGGATGCGGAAATTAATATTGAGTAGGGGGTTTATCCAAAAATGAAAGTTTTAGTTACTGGCGGAGCCGGTTTTATTGGTAGCAATTTTGTTATATACATGTTGAAGAATTATCCGAATTACCACATAATAAATATGGATTCACTTACTTATGCTGGTAATTTAGATAATCTAAAATCTATCGAGAACAACAACAATTATACATTCGTGAAGGCAGATATCGCTGATGCTGCTGCAGTAGATCATATTTTTCAGCAAGGTGTTGATATTGTTGTTAACTTTGCTGCTGAGTCTCATGTAGATCGAAGCATTTTAAATCCAGAAGTGTTTGTAAAAACGAATGTTTTAGGGACGCAAGTTCTTCTCGATGCCGCTAAAAAGTACGGAGTAACGAAATATGTACAGGTTTCTACGGACGAAGTTTACGGATCTCTTGGAGAGACAGGATTATTTACGGAAGAAACGCCATTACAACCGAATAGTCCGTATTCTGCAAGCAAAGCAGGAGGAGATTTGTTAGTTCGTGCCTATTATGAAACGTTTTGTCTTCCTGCAAATATTACACGTTGCTCAAATAACTACGGCCCTTATCAGTTCCCAGAGAAGCTCATCCCGCTTATTATTTCTAAAGCGCTTGATGATCAGACACTTCCGATTTATGGAGATGGACTAAATATTAGGGATTGGCTTTATGTGGAAGACCATTGTAGTGCAATTGATCTTGTCATCCACCAAGGTAAGGTCGGGGAAGTGTACAATATTGGCGGTAATAACGAACGTACGAACATTCATATTGTGAAAACGATATTGAAAGAACTGAATAAACCAGAGTCTCTAATGACTTTTGTCGAAGACCGTCTTGGACATGATCGACGTTATGGGATTGATCCTACGAAGATCACAGCAGAACTCGGATGGAAGCCGAAGCACCAGTTTGAAACGGGTATAAAAGAAACAATAGCTTGGTACTTATCTAATAAAGAATGGTATGCTCGAATTCAATCAGGTGAGTATCAGCAGTAGGATGAACAATCAATGAAAGTAATTGGAGGGCGAATATGAAAGTATTGGTTACAGGAGCTGGTGGGCAGCTTGGTACAGACGTGGTTGAACTATTTCACAGTAGTGGACATGAAGTTTTAGGTTGTGATCGAAACAAGTTAAATATTACAGATCAAGCACAGTGTAACCAAGTCATTGAAACTTTTCATCCTGATGCCATTATTCATTGTGCCGCCTATACCGCTGTAGATGCTGCAGAGACAGATGTGGATGGTGCTTATCTTATTAATGCAACAGGGACTAGAAACATTGCTATTGCAGCTGAAAAAGTAGGAGCTAAACTCGTATATATAAGTACTGACTATGTTTTTGATGGAACATCTACTACTGCCTATAGAGAATACGATAATACTGATCCGCAGAGTGTGTATGGACAGTCTAAGCGTGCAGGTGAAATTCTTACGCAGACGTTAAGCTCACGTTACTTTATTGTACGTACGTCCTGGGTCTACGGGGCACACGGAAATAATTTTGTGAAAACTATGCTACGGTTAGGTCAGGAGAAACCTGAGCTTCAAGTTGTTAATGATCAAAAAGGATCTCCCACCTATACGGTACATCTTGCTAAGTTTCTTCTTGAACTTGTAGATACAGAAAGCTATGGAATCTATCATGCTTCTGGTACAGGAGAGTGTACGTGGTATGAGTTTACTCAGGCTATTCTTAAAGAAGCCAAAGAAACTCTAGCTCTAAAAGTTACGGCGAAGCTGGTACCATGTGGGACCGATCAGTTTCCTAGACCCGCACATAGACCTACTAACTCTGTGATGGATCATGTGTCTATCAGAACGAACGGTTTATCTGATTTTCCTCACTGGAAAGACGCATTGCGAGAGTTTATGCTAAATCAATAAAAATAGATTAATTTAACAACCTCTTGTTATTCTAAGGGGTTGTTTTTCTTTAAGATTGTAAGATTTTGTGTATAGTTAATACTGGAGGTGGGAAGGTGAGTAATCCAAATATACAGATATTATTATCTACATATAACGGAGAAAAGTATTTAGAAGAACAGCTTGATAGTTTGTTGGCTCAGGAAAATGTAAGCATACATATTTTGATCCGTGACGATGGTTCCAGGGACAATACGGTATTCATTCTACACAAGTATGCTAAGGAGTACCCTAAAAAGGTTTCCGTTACTGTAGGATCAAACATTGGTGTGAAACGAAGTTTTTATGAGCTACTTTCTATGACGTCTAGCGCGTATGATTATTATGCCTTTTGTGATCAGGATGATGTCTGGCTAAGTAATAAGTTATCTAACGCTGTACATAAGCTGCAAGAAATTGAAAATGAACTAGGAATGTACTGCTCTTCAACTCAAATGGTGAATGAGCAACTAGAACCCACCAAAGTTTGGCCTACCCAACCAAGAAATGAATTATCGTTATATAATTCATTAATCGAAAATACTTGTGTGGGTTGTACGATTGTACTTAACCGGGAAGCTATGAAGATGATTAAACAGAATCCGCCAGCAATAATGGACAATATGATTATGCATGATTGGTGGATGTATCTAACAATATCTGCATTGGGAAAAGTCGTATTCGATACGAATCCTGGAATTCTCTATCGGCAGCATCAGAGCAACGTGCTAGGAGGAGCTTCTGAATCATTCTTTATCAAATGGATAAGTCGAGTGAAACGTTTTTTGAAAGGAGATAATCACTATATCCTCTCAAATCAAGCACAAGAGTTTCTAAAAGTATTTAATGAACAATTAAATAAGCAACAAAAAGCAGAGATTGAGCGTTTATTAAGAAGTAATCATAAAAATATAGCTATGCGTTTCCTTTATATTATGGACACGAAATTATATAGACAATCAAAAATAGATAATGTCGTTTTTAAGTTGCTTTTTATTTTAGGAAAGGTGTAGCCAAACAATAAAGTAAAAGTAAGGATATTTTGGGAACTATCAAATTAGATTATGATATAATTGTCGAATAGATTAGTATATTTTGTCAGGAGTTTTCATATGGATCTTAGCATTATCATCGTCAATTATAATACGAAGCAGCTGACACTAGATTGTATCGCATCCGTCTATGCTTCTAGCACCACCTATAGCTATGAAATCATTTTAGTAGATAATCATTCATCCGACGCAACCGTAGAAGCCGTAGAACAGCAGTTTCCTAATGTGAAAATCATACGCAACCTCAGTAACACAGGGTTCGCAAAAGCGAATAATCAAGGAATGCAGATCGCATCCGGTCGCTATATCTTGCTTCTTAATTCGGATACCATTGTACAGCCAGATACCTTTCAAACGATGCTTCGATATATGGATGAGCATCCTGAGACAGGCGCATCTGGTTGCAAGGTGATTTTACCCGACGGTTCCTTAGACAAGGCTTGCAAGAGGGGATTTCCAACGCCTTCGGCATCGTTCTATTATGCATTTGGTATTTCGAAGCTTTTCCCGAAAAATCCAAGATTTAACCAATATCAACTGGGACACCTTGATCCCGATGAGTCGTATCCTGTTGATTGTCTGGTAGGAGCATTTATGCTGCTCAGATCAGAAGTGATTCAGGAGATTGGTGGACTTGACGAAACGTTCTTTATGTACGGCGAAGACATCGACTGGTGTTACCGAATCAAGCAAGCAGGATGGGGCATTTACTATTACCCTTATACATATATTGTTCACTACAAAGGCGGAAGCGCTAAACGCAGACCACGCAAAATTATTTATGAATTTCACCGAGCAATGTGGGTCTTTCACCGCAAGCATTACCATAAGCAATATAATTTTTTTACGAACACAGCTGTCTACGCAGGAATTTGTTTAAAGTTAACCCTGTCTCTGATAAAAAACATGCTTCCAGCTAATCGGGCAGCATCACACCCTAGTACGAACCTAACAAAAGAATCTTCAAGCGAGGTGAAATCATGATTCGCAGAAATCAGCAAATCCTGACACAACTTTATGTATGTGTTGATTTTCTGATCATCCAATTATCGTTTTTACTCGCATGGTGGTTAAAATTCGAGAGTGGTTGGATTCCTTATGAGAACCCGCTTCCTTTAGAGACATATACATTGTGGAGTTTGATTTACGGTTTGCTCGCTATTGTAACAGGTTTTCTTTTCTCCATATATGCACCGAAACGTAAGAAACGGTTTGCGGATGACTTTTGGAAAATCATCGAGATCCACACGGTGAGTATGTTTATACTTTTAAGCTTGATGTTCTTTTTCAAAGAAGTTAACATTTCGCGTTCATACTTAGCCATTTATATGGCGGCAAATATTATTTTCACATTAACCTATCGTTACGCGCTAAAAAGGTTACTGAAATCTTTACGAGAGAAAGGATATAACCGGCAGTTTGTTCTTGTTCTTGGGGCGGGTTCGTTAGGTAAAAGGTTCTACAACAATTTACAGCAACATGCTGATATGGGATATGAAGTAATTGGTTTTTTAGATGATTATCGTAAATGGGATGATGAGGAAGCGAAGCAGTATAAACCCATTATGGGCGTTATGGATGACCTAGAATCTATCCTTGCAAAAGAGATGATTGATGAGGTCGTTCTTGCTCTTCCGCTGGATGCCCATGACAAGTATCCTCAGATCATTAACACATGTGAAAAGGCCGGAGTTCGTACGCTTATAATCCCCGACTTTTTTGACTACTTACCAGCAAGACCGATGTTTGATTATTTTGCAGGGATGCCGCTTATTAATGTACGGGATATCCCGCTTGATCTTTCTGTTAATCGTTTTGCTAAACGGATGTTTGACATTGTGTTTTCTCTATTTGCAATCCTTATTACTTCGCCAATAATGCTTGTCATTATGATAGGGGTTAGGTTAACCTCTGCAGGTCCGGTTATTTTCAAACAAGAACGGGTGGGCCTAAACAGGCGAACTTTCTATATGTACAAATTCCGCTCAATGAAAATATTGCCGGAAGGTACGGTAGACAATGGATGGACAACAAAAAACGATCCAAGACGAACAAAGTTTGGCTCTTTTCTTAGAGCAACGAGTCTTGATGAATTGCCGCAATTTTTTAATGTACTCTTTGGCCACATGAGTGTGGTTGGACCGCGCCCGGAACGTCCGCATTTTGTAAACCAGTTCAAAGAAGAGATTCCAAAGTACATGATCAAGCACCACGTCAGACCGGGTATAACGGGGCTTGCTCAAAGCCAAGGGCTTCGAGGAGATACTTCAATTGAAGATCGGATTGAGCAGGATATTTTCTATATTGAAAATTGGTCTTTATTATTCGATATTAAAATAATTTTAAAAACGATTCGTAATGGTTTCAAAAACGCTTATTAATAGGTACGATTTCCTCACTCGCTGCCTATCTTCTGTAGCTTACCAAGGGAATGTATGAGCAAAAATAAGCCCGCTTTTAGATACTCTGTACAAGGATTGAATGTACTAGGTTCTTTCAGCGGGTTTTCTTATGATGATTTCTATGTTCCATTTAACCAATATCCTAATTATCGTCCTCTTGATGACATACTGATCTAATTCAAACTACATTCACGTCGTCTGCACATCTCCAACAATTAACTTTTGTTCCCCTAAAATGCGAACATAAATTGACACCCACTTCCCCCTGACTTAGACTTAGCAGTAGAGGTTTTTCGTATGATTTAAATCTTAGATTTACTCACCTAATCTTAAGTATAAACATGCAGCATGGAGGAATGAACTGTTGAAGGAAATGATCAAGGATTGGAAACATATTTTCAAGCTGGACCCGGACCGGGAGATGACGGATGATACTCTCGAAGCCGTATGTATGTCTGGGACAGATGCGATTATGGTCGGCGGTTCATCGGGTATTACCTATGAGAATACGGTCGATTTACTATCCCGTGTACGACGGTATGAGCTGCCTTGTGTGCAAGAAGTGTCAGATTTAACCGCGGTGGTACCAGGCTTCGACCTTTATATGATTCCCATGGTACTGAACACAGATCATTCACGCTGGATTACAGGGCTTCATCAGGCTGCAATTGAAGAGTACGGATATATGATTCCGTGGGAACTGCTGGTTCCCGAAGGATACATTGTTCTGAATCCAGACTCGACTGTAGCGAAGTTGACAGAAGCGAACACGGATCTGGAAGAGAGCAGTGTTACAGCTTATGCGCAGGTTGCGGACAAACTGATGAATCTGCCCATTGTTTACGTAGAGTACAGCGGTACATTTGGTGATATGGCCATCGTGAAAGAGGCTCGCCAATCCATATCTAATGCACAGTTATTTTATGGTGGCGGGATTTGTGATACGAAGACAGCGAGAGAAGCAGCTGAGGTTTCAGATACGATCATCGTCGGAAATATTTTATACAGTGATCTGAAAGCCGCACTTTCTACCGTATCAGCGGTAAAGTCCGAATAGATCCGGAATAATGAGTATATTTGTCTAGACTTTACATGTTGAGTCCGAATGCTAGCTAAGGGTACAATGAATAACTCAGGAACTGATTTTGATCTTCCACCGAAAATAAAGCCATAATGATATCTTTGATCTATCATCTTTATTGAACTAAACAAACATGGTCTTTAGGCCAGTCGATCTTGCCCATTTGACTTCACTGATTTCACGGCTATTTTAGTCATAGCCGGTGCATAACCATGAACGTCGGTGGGTCATTTCTTTTGGCCAGCATGTTATTCCTACATCAACACCATATTAATAGAAGAAAGGGGCTTGCATTTATGCAATCCATTGACATACAAGACGCGATTTCGCGCCTTAACCCCCCGCAGCGAGAAGCTGTAGTGACTACCGAAGGGCCGCTGCTGATTATGGCCGGAGCAGGAAGTGGTAAGACCCGGGTGCTTACCCACCGGATTGCTTATCTTGTATCCACCAAGAAGGTAGCACCTTGGAGCATTTTAGCGATTACGTTTACGAATAAAGCAGCACGTGAAATGCAGGAGCGTGTTTCGAGGCTCGTTGGCGGATCTCAAGGACGGGATATCTGGGTTTCCACATTCCACTCCATGTGTGTGCGAATCTTGCGCAAAGATATTGAGCGCATCGGTTTCACGTCAAATTTCAGTATTTTGGACTCATCGGATCAATTGTCAGTTATTCGTAACTGTATGAAAGATCTAAATATCGATACCAAGAAATTCGAACCAAAAGCCGTTCAGTCTGCAATGAGTGCTGCGAAGAACGAACTAATTACACCGGCAGAATATGAAGCAAAGATTGGTGATTATTTTGAAGGTATTGTGGCGAAAGTATACACCAAGTACCAACAACGTCTTAGAGCGAACAATTCACTAGATTTCGACGATTTGATCATGACAACGATTCAGCTTTTTAAAGAAGTACCCGAGGTTCTTGACTTTTATCAGAAGAAATTCCAGTACATCCACGTGGATGAATACCAGGATACGAACCGTGCGCAGTATATGCTCACCCGTATGCTGGCGGACAAGCATCACCGAATTTGCGTTGTAGGGGATAGTGACCAGTCGATTTACCGCTGGCGGGGAGCAGATATCACGAATATTCTGAACTTTGAAAAAGATTATCCGGAAGCTCGCACGATCATGCTGGAACAGAACTACCGTTCCACTTCCAATATTCTTGATGCAGCGAATGCCGTGATTAATCTGAATACTGGCCGTAAACCGAAGAAACTTTGGACCGACAAAACAGGCGGCGAGAAGATTAAAGTCTATCGTGCCGATTCCGAACATGATGAAGGTTATTTTGTAGCTTCCGAGATCAGTAAAAACGTGAAGAATGGGAAATCCTATCAAGCTCATGCCATTTTATATCGTACTAACGCTCAGTCCCGGGTAATAGAGGAAATTCTCATTAAGTCCGATATTCCATACCAAATTGTCGGCGGCATCAAGTTCTATGATCGAAAAGAAATTAAGGATATTCTTGGATACCTTAAACTTCTCTCTAATCCGGATGATGATATCAGTTTGACGCGGATTATTAATGTGCCGAAGAGAGGTATTGGGGATACGACGGTAGCGAAGCTGGCAACAGCAGCAGGGGAGCGGGGAATATCTATATTCCGTGTGCTCGAAATTGTAGATGATCTTGGTTTTGCAGGGCGTACCCGTAATGCGTTAGTAGAATTCTATGATATGATTGCTGCCTTGCACCAGATGGTTGAATATCTTTCGGTTACCGAACTTACGGAGAAAATTCTCGAGATGAGTCAGTATCGTCTTGAGTTCCAGAACGAGAATACACTTGAATCCAAAGCGCGTCTCGAAAATATTGATGAGTTCCTGTCTGTAACGATGGAATTCGAGAAAAATAATGAGGACAAGTCCCTTGTTTCCTTCCTGACAGACCTTGCCCTTATTGCGGATATTGACAGCATGAATGATGATGAAGAGGAACAGACAGATGCGGTTATTCTGATGACGATGCATAGTGCGAAAGGTCTTGAATTCCCTGTTGTATTTGTCATCGGTATGGAAGAAGGGGTATTCCCGCATAGCAGAGCCTTTATGGACGAAGAGGAATTAGAGGAAGAACGCCGTCTGGCTTACGTAGGGATTACACGTGCAGAACAGCAGTTATTCTTGTCCTGTGCTCGAATGCGTACTTTATTTGGACGTACGACAGCCAACCCCCCTTCCCGCTTCCTTGATGAAATTCCGGAAGAACTCAAAGAGGATACTAAAATCGCGCGTGATCGCTATCGCCGCGGAACTGGGAATAATACAGGTGGTTCCTACAGCGGCAGAGGGTTTAGCAGCACGGGAACAGGAAGTAACTTTGGGGGCGGTGCGCGTAAAGACCTCAGTCTTGGCGGATCAACCGCTTCTGCTGCTTCACGTGTAACAGTTACAACGGGTTCAGGAGGTTCTCAGGCATCTGCTGCAGGAACATCCAAGGATTTTGCTGCAGGTGATAAAGTACAGCATGGGAAGTGGGGAACAGGGACAATCGTCTCTATTAAAGGTACGGGCAATGACACGGAGCTTCAGATTGCATTCCCTGCACCGGTTGGACTCAAACGTTTGCTCGCGGGATTTGCACCTATTACGAAAGTCGAGTCTTGATAATAGACGCGTTTTCAACATGTTAATCAGTTAATTGCGCTGTAATCATGTAGTACAGGTAAGGTAAACATATATTCATACACGATTTATTTGAAAAAAGGCCTTAGCCGGCGTGAATGCTTTGTTTCATTTTTGCTGGCAGGCCTTACATATTAATTCACGGAGGGATTGCCCTGCATGGATCCGATGCATCGTTTAGAAGAGCTCGTAAAAGAGCTGAATCACTATAACTATCACTACTATACACTCGACAATCCGCTAATCAGCGATAAAGAATATGATGTGCTTTATGATGAGCTTGTTGCTCTCGAACAAGAAGGGGGAATCATTCTCCCTGATTCGCCGACTCAGCGTGTGGGCGGGGAGATCCTCAAAGGATTCAAATCCCATAAGCACCTATCTCCTTTGTGGAGTTTAGATAAAGCTCAGAATATAGAACAGCTGCGAAACTGGAACGGTAGAGTACAGCGTCTGGTACAGGACTATAATACGAAAAATCCAGAGAACCCGCTCCCGACTCCAGAATATGCGATCGAACTCAAATTTGATGGACTTACACTTAACCTCACCTATACGGACGGTAAGTTAGTTCAGGCTTCTACACGTGGGAACGGTGTGACGGGAGAAGGAATCTTAGCGCAGGTTAAGACGATCAAATCCGTTCCACTAACCATTCCGTATTCAGACGGCACGATAGAAGTTCAGGGCGAAGGTATTATGAACTTATCCGTGCTGAGTAAATATAACGAAACAGCAGCTGAACCGCTCAAAAATGCCCGAAATGCAGCAGCAGGTGCTCTGCGCAATCTTAATCCTAAAGTGACTTCAGAACGCAAACTAAACGCCTTCTTCTATAATGTTGGATACTCGGATGAGATCCGTTTCTCCAGCCACGAAGAGATGATGCAATTTCTTAGAGATAATCATTTCAAAGTGAATCCATATATCAGCTATTTCACTGAATTTGATGATGTAATGGAGCGTCTAGCGGAAATTCAGGAAAACCGAGATAAGCTGGATTATCTAATTGACGGAGCTGTCATTAAGCTGACGAATATGCGGATGCGTGAAGTGTTAGGTTATACGGATAAGTTCCCTAGATGGGCAGTTGCGTATAAATTTGAGGCGGAAGAGACCACAACAGTCCTGAATGCTGTAAGCTGGAATGTCGGTCGAACGGGAAAAGTTACCCCGCTTGCGCGCGTTGAACCTGTTGAACTCGCAGGGGTAACTGTTTCGAACTGTACACTTAACAATGTAGGCGATATTGAACGGAAGAACCTGAAGTATGCACTTGGCACGCGTGTCTTTATTCGCAGATCGAATGATGTCATTCCTGAGATTCTTGGAAAAGTCACTGAGGAAGCAGACGGTGAAGAGATCGTGTTCCCTGTCGATTGTCCAGCTTGCGGTTATCCGCTTGAAGAGCGGGGAGCACATCTATTTTGTAATAACAAATCAAACTGCAAGCCGCAGATTGTGGCGCGTATCTCCCATTTTGCTTCACGGGATGCAATGGATATTGAGACGTTTAGTGATAAAACGGCCATTCAACTGTATGACGAGGTGGGACTAAAAGAACCAGCAGACCTATACTCTCTGACTTATGAAGA
>NZ_CBCOOM010000002.1:922500-987500 GCF_965111595.1 Paenibacillus sp. Marseille-Q7038
GGTGAAGTCGTAACAAGGTAGCCGTATCGGAAGGTGCGGCTGGATCACCTCCTTTCTATGGAGAATCGTTTCCTGCAATGGAAACATTCAAATCGACTTAATAAGTCATATCATTCATCCATTTGTTCGGTTTTGATGGAATTTGAGGGGCCATAGCTCAGCTGGGAGAGCGCCTGCCTTGCACGCAGGAGGTCAGCGGTTCGATCCCGCTTGGCTCCACCATAACAATTTCATCATTATTTGTGTTGTTCTTTGAAAACTAGATAACGAAACAATTTTGCGATTTTAGAAGTATCCTTTAAGCTGAACTTGTGTTAAACAAGTGAAGATTAATAGATTGCATAGCGAAATTTTTGAATGATGAACGACTTTTGGCGAATGCCAACCGGAGTGAATCAGTCAAAAATGAGCATATGGTTAAGCTATTAAGAGCACACGGAGGATGCCTAGGCGCTAGGAGCCGATGAAGGACGTGGCGAACAACGATACTGCCTCGGGGAGCTGTACGCAAGCTTTGATCCGGGGATGTCCGAATGGGGAAACCCAGCTATCGTAATGGATAGTTATCTCCACCTGAATACATAGGGTGGTTGAAGGCAGACCAGGGGAACTGAAACATCTAAGTACCCTGAGGAAGAGAAAACAATAGTGATTCCGTCAGTAGCGGCGAGCGAACGCGGATTAGCCCAAACCAATCAGCTTGCTGGTTGGGGTTGTGGGACGTCTCACATGGAGTTACAAAGGAACCGATTAGTTGAAGAGGTCTGGAAAGGCCCGCCAGAGAAGGTAAAAGCCCTGTAGTCAAAAATCTGTTCCCTCCGAGACCCATCCCGAGTAGTGCGAGGCACGTGAAACCTCGTATGAATCCGGCAGGACCATCTGCCAAGGCTAAATACTCCCTAGCGACCGATAGTGAAGCAGTACCGTGAGGGAAAGGTGAAAAGCACCCCGGAAGGGGAGTGAAATAGAACCTGAAACCGTGTGCTTACAAAAAGTCAGAGCCCGTTTTATGGGTGATGGCGTGCCTTTTGTAGAATGAACCGGCGAGTTACGTTCCCGTGCAAGGTTAAGGTGAAAAGCCGTAGCCGCGGCCGAAAGCGAGTCTGAATAGGGCGATGTAGTACGTGGACGTAGACCCGAAACCGTGTGATCTACCCCTGTCCAGGGTGAAGGTGCGGTAACACGCACTGGAGGCCCGAACCCACGCATCGTTGAAAAGTGCGGGGATGAGGTGGGGGTAGCGGAGAAATTCCAATCGAACTCGGAGATAGCTGGTTCTCCCCGAAATAGCTTTAGGGCTAGCCTCGGAACAAGTAAGTCGTGGAGGTAGAGCACTGATTGGGTGCGGGGCCCGCAAGGGTTACCAAGCTCAGTCAAACTCCGAATGCCATAGACTTGTATTCCGGGAGTCAGACAGTGAGTGCTAAGATCCATTGTCAAGAGGGAAACAGCCCAGACCATCAGCTAAGGTCCCCAAGTGTGTGTTAAGTGGGAAAGGATGTGGAGTTGCACAGACAACCAGGATGTTGGCTTAGAAGCGACCACCATTTAAAGAGTGCGTAATAGCTCACTGGTCGAGTGACTCTGCGCCGAAAATGTAACGGGGCTAAACACACCACCGAAGCTATGGCTTGATACTATGTATCAGGGGTAGGGGAGCGTTGTATGCCGGGTTGAAGGTAGACCGGAAGGACTGCTGGACTGCATACAAGTGAGAATGCCGGTATGAGTAACGAAAAGATCAGTGAGAATCTGATCCGCCGAAAACCTAAGGGTTCCTGAGGAAGGCTCGTCCGCTCAGGGTAAGTCGGGACCTAAGGCGAGGCCGAAAGGCGTAGTCGAAGGACAACAGGTCGAAATTCCTGTACCACCGTAAATCGTTACGAGCGATGGGGGGACGCAGTAGGGTAGTGACGCAGACTGATGGATGTCTGTCCAAGCAGTGAGGCTGATGTGTAGGCAAATCCGCACATCATTAAGGCTGGGCTGTGATGGGGAGTGAAAATTATAGTAGCGAAGGTCATGATCTCAGACTGCCAAGAAAAGCCTCTAGCCAGATGAAGGTGCCCGTACCGTAAACCGACACAGGTAGGTGAGAAGAGAATTCTAAGGCGCGCGGAAGAACTCTCGTTAAGGAACTCGGCAAAATGACCCCGTAACTTCGGGAGAAGGGGTACCCCGGTAGTGTGAATAGCACGAGGGGGTCGCAGTGAAAAGGCCCAAGCGACTGTTTAGCAAAAACAGGTCTGTGCGAAGCCGCAAGGCGAAGTATACGGGCTGACGCCTGCCCGGTGCTGGAAGGTTAAGGGGAGTGGTTAGGAGCAATCCGAAGCTATGAACCGAAGCCCCAGTAAACGGCGGCCGTAACTATAACGGTCCTAAGGTAGCGAAATTCCTTGTCAGGTAAATTCTGACCCGCACGAATGGCGTAACGACTTGGGCGCTGTCTCAACGAGAGATCCGGTGAAATTTTAATACCTGTGAAGATGCAGGTTACCCGCGACAAGACGGAAAGACCCCATGGAGCTTTACTGCGACTTGATATTGGATTTGGGTACGATCTGTACAGGATAGGTGGGAGCCTAAGAAGCATGAGCGCCAGCTTGTGTGGAGGCAACGTTGGGATACCACCCTGATCGTATCTAGGTTCTAACTTGGTACCGTGATCCGGTGCGAGGACAGTGTCAGGTGGGCAGTTTGACTGGGGCGGTCGCCTCCTAAAGAGTAACGGAGGCGCCCAAAGGTTCCCTCAGAATGGTTGGAAATCATTCGCAGAGTGTAAAGGCACAAGGGAGCTTGACTGCGAGACCTACAAGTCGAGCAGGGACGAAAGTCGGGCTTAGTGATCCGGTGGTACCGCATGGAAGGGCCATCGCTCAACGGATAAAAGCTACCCTGGGGATAACAGGCTTATCTCCCCCAGAGTCCACATCGACGGGGAGGTTTGGCACCTCGATGTCGGCTCATCGCATCCTGGGGCTGAAGTAGGTCCCAAGGGTTGGGCTGTTCGCCCATTAAAGCGGTACGCGAGCTGGGTTCAGAACGTCGTGAGACAGTTCGGTCCCTATCTGTCGTGGGCGTAGGAAATTTGAGAGGAGCTGTCCTTAGTACGAGAGGACCGGGATGGACATACCGCTGGTGTACCAGTTGTTCCGCCAGGAGCATCGCTGGGTAGCTATGTATGGAAGGGATAAGCGCTGAAAGCATCTAAGCGCGAAGCCCACCTCAAGATGAGATTTCCCAATTAGTAAGACCCCTTGAAGACGACGAGGTAGATAGGCTGGGGGTGGAAGTGCGAATGCATGGAGCTGACCAGTACTAATCGGTCGAGGGCTTATCCTAAAAAAATCGCAAAGATTGTTTCGTATCTAGTTTTCAGGGAGCAAATCCTTGAGGAGAACCTGACGCTTGTTTCTTGATTCACACTTCCGTGTTGAACCCAAGTAACCGCAAAGAGCGAATGAATTTTCCGAAGATTTTTAAGTCGCATGTCCTTTCTAAGGTCTGATATTTTGCTGGTGAGTATTCACTGAAGATATCACAGCGCAAAAATCACGTTTGGTGGCGATAGCGGAGGGGTTCCACACGTACCCATCCCGAACACGACCGTTAAGCCCTCCAGCGCCGATGGTACTTGGACCGCAGGGTCCTGGGAGAGTAGGACGTCGCCAAGCAATAGAAAAAGACACTACCAAATGGTAGTGTCTTTTTTGTTGTCTGGATTTGATTTGTTTATGAAATGCTTACATTCTAACTTAATCTTTTAAATTAACTTACTTTAACCCATGGGCCTCGTGATTGACTTTTAAAAGGAGCTCTGAGACACTCAGGATAAGGTATATATAGGAAATTATATGATGTACATCCATTAAAAGAGGTGAGCGAATGGAAATTAGACAATTAAAAGCAGAGGAATACGAGCAAAGTGTTAGCTTATCAGAATATGCCTTTCAATATACATTAACACCGGAACAAAAAAAGAAAGAAAAGAGCGGTTCAAACCCGAACAATTTTGGGGTATTTTTGAAGAAGATCGATTGCAAGCAAAACTAACGATTCTCCCGCTTAAAGTATACTTGCAAGGAAAAGTAGTGCCTATGGGTGGTATTGCAGGTGTAGCAACTTGGCCGGAGAATCGCCGTAAAGGACATGTCTCTCAGCTACTAGGGCAAGCGCTCAAGGTGATGAAGGAGGAAGGACAGACCTTATCATTTCTACATCCGTTTTCGATTCCGTTTTATCGCAAGTATGGCTGGGAGCTATATGCCGAATATAAAAATTATATTATTACCTCAAAACAGTTTCCTCCTAAAATAGAGTACCCAGGTAAGGTAGTAAGGGATATTAAGGATATCTCTATTCTGAATAAATTGTATCAGTCTTTTGCAAGCTGCTATCAGGGTACTCTTGTTCGAGATGAAGAATGGTGGAAGTATACAGTCTTAGATCATACCAAATATAGTGCTGTCTATTATTCTCTTGATGGAGAGCCACAAGGCTATGTGTTATATGAATTAAAAGATAAAATGCTTGTATGTAATGAATTTGTTTATTTGAATGAAGAAGCGCGGAAAGCATTATGGACTTTTTTCTCGAATCACGACTCTCGTATTGAGCAAGTAAAGTTAACCATGGTTCCAGTTGATGATAATCTACCTTATATGCTCCCAGATCCGCGGGTAATCCAAGAAACAATTCCTTATTTTATGGCTCGTATTGTGGATATAGATTCTTTTTTACAACAGTATACGTTTGAAGCTGGCAATAGATCAGAATTAACGATACAAATTGATGATGCAGCCGCTTCATGGAATGCTGGGTTGTGGAAAATATCTATTAATGAACAAGGTCAAGCGAAGGTAACAAAGGTAATGGAAGAAAAAGAAGAGATTCGACCAGATTTAATAGCAGATATTCAAGTTTGGACTGCTCTTTTTCTGGGATATAAGCGTCCGGTGGCATTGTTTCACATACAGAAGCTAAAAGGGCAATCCCAAAAGGCAAAAGAACTTGAAAAGCTCATTCCCCAAGCACAAACCTTATTAATGGACTTTTTCTAATAACATATAAGAACTGCTCTTCTGGCTTCGATCAGGAGAGTTTTTTCTTAAAGCGAATAATTTATGTAAATATGTGAAAAATGAAAAGGGAATCTTACTTGAGATTTCTGTACAGTATGTTATAATGGAGACAAAGTCAAAGAAAGTCAAAGTCAACAAAGATCAGAATTTAAATTGTTGGTTATACTAATATTATTATGTAGTAAGTTAATTCAAGCTTATTTATAAATTTCACACAGAATGGGTATTTAGACATTTTAAGTGGTTGTTTATAAAAGAGAGCATTCATTTAAGCCAAAGAGGTTCGCCAGCTAAGTAAGATGGGTAATTATTGTAGTTGCCTCTTTCTGGATAAATTCGAATGTATGCATGTGATTAGCTTACCGGTTTTATACAGTGGGGGATGAGAATGCGTAATATTTCTGATATTATCGAACAATATCTGAAAAATATTTTGCAGGATAGCTCTGATGGAATGATTGAAATTCAGAGAAATGATCTTGCAGATAAATTCTCCTGTGTGCCATCCCAGATTAACTATGTAATTAGTACTCGTTTTACTCTTGAAAAAGGTTATCTTGTAGAGAGTAAGCGCGGTGGTGGTGGATATATACGGATACAGCGAGTAGAACTCCCTGCACACTCTGTGCTAGGAGGACATTTCCATCAGCATATTGGGGATGAAATCAACCAGGCATCTGCAGAAGGTCTTATCTACCAGTTAGAAGAAGCTAAATTTCTTAACTGCCGAGAAGCTGCTTTAATCAAAGCAGCGATGTCTAGAGAAGTATTATTCATAAAGCTTCCCTATCGTGATCAAATCCGTGCTCGTATGTTAAAGGCAATGTTAATTTCGCTCCTCGGTAAGTAGGTTGAATGCCATTGTATTTATCCGTTAGGAACGAATAAAGGAGGTATGCGGTATGCTTTGTCAAGAATGTAATGAACGTCCGGCTACTCTTCATTTTACGAAGATTGTAAATGGCGAGAAGACGGAATTCCATATTTGTGAAAGCTGCGCAAGAGAAAAAGGAGATCATCTATCCGGTATCTCTAATGGGTTCTCGATCCATGGACTCCTTTCAGGCCTTATGGATTTTGAATCTGGGAAATATAAAACAGCTGGAACACCTGCACCCGAGACACTTCAGTGTAAGGAATGCGGAATGACGATGCAGCAGTTTAGCAAGCTCAATCGATTTGGTTGCAGTTCATGCTATAAGTATTTTTCTAATCGTTTAGATCCTCTCTTAAAGCGCGTTCATGGAAATACAACTCATGTGGGTAAAGTTCCTGTTCGTGCTGGAGGAAAGATTCATTTAAGACGAAGAGTGGATGAACTTAAAAAAGAACTTCAAGAACAAATTAACCTACAGGAATTTGAGTCTGCTGCTGAATTACGTGACCAGATTCGTGAACTGGAAAGAGAAATAGCGGAAGAGTAAAGTTTGGTAAAGAGCAGGAGGTATGCACTATGTCAGATATCCGGTTTACCGATAAACCACTTAGTGAATGGATGCGTAGTAGCGCAGCTGATTCAGAAATTGTCATTAGCAGCCGGGTAAGAGTGGCACGAAACGTGCAGAGTTTTCCATTTCCTATGTTGGCAACCGACCAGCAGTCGAGAGCGGTACTCGATAAGGTAACGGAAGTCCTTCAATTTGATGATATTCATCAGTTTGGCAGTTTCCATGTCCTAAGTCTGAATGAACTATCTGACCTTGACCAAGAAATACTAGTCGAAAAACATCTCATTAGTCCGAACTTGGCGAATGAATCAAGAAATGGTGCGGTTATTCTCAGTGAAGATGAATCCATTAGTATTATGGTGAACGAAGAGGATCATTTGCGCATTCAATGTTTATATCCTGGTTTTCAGGTTCAAGAAGCGTGGAAACGTGCTTCCGCCATAGATGATGTTTTTGAAGCCCATATCGATTATTCTTTCGATGATCGCAGAGGATATTTAACCAGCTGTCCAACCAATGTAGGGACCGGAGTTCGTGCTTCCGTAATGATGCATTTACCGGCACTCGTAATGACGAAACAGATAGGCAGGGTACTCACTGCTGTATCCCAAGTAGGTCTTGCTGTAAGAGGAATTTACGGTGAGGGCAGTGAAGCGACAGGAAATCTGTTTCAAATATCGAATCAAATTACATTAGGACAAACTGAAACTGAGATTATTGATAATTTATATAGTGTTGTTCTGCAGATCATTGGTCATGAACGTAACGCTAGAGAAAGACTCATGACAGATTCTAAACTTCGTATTGCGGATCGAGTAATGAGATCATATGGTATTTTATCTCATGCTTATCTGATGGACTCGAAGGAAGCAGCTCAGCGTATATCTGATATTCGGCTCGGTATTGATTTGGATCTAATCAGGGAAAAAACGATTGTTGAAATGAATGAACTCAATGTCTTGATCCAGCCAGGTTTTCTTCAGAAGAAATTTGGGAGAACGCTCGAATCAGGAGAAAGAGATATGTATCGTGCGCAGTTAATAAGGGAATTTTTCCAAAAGGAATGAAGAAAGCCTTAGGTCTAGTGTAAAACCTTAGTGAAAGGCCCTTATTATGAACTAAGCTCTTATACGAAGTAATAACCCACTTCTTACATTCTTGTCTCACAAGAACGAAAGTTATGGGATTTACCGGCATTATGTCGGCTGGGCAAGCGTTAGAATAGCCTAGATATATAGATAAAGGAATTATTTTTTAAACTTATGGAGGTGCAAGGAATATGATGTTTGGAAGATTTACGGAACGAGCTCAAAAAGTTCTCGCTTTGGCTCAGGAAGAAGCAGTTCGTTTAGGTCATAATAACATCGGTACCGAACATATTTTGCTCGGCCTGATTCGTGAAGGTGAAGGTATTGCTGCAAAAGCTCTCATCGGCCTTGGCCTTGGTCTTGAAAAAATACAGGATGAGGTAGAAACACTCATTGGCCGTGGCCAAGAGCAACCTACCAATATTGCATATACGCCGCGTGCGAAAAAAGTAATTGAGCTTTCGATGGATGAGGCTCGTAAGCTGGGTCATACTTATGTGGGAACTGAACATATTTTGCTTGGTTTAATTCGTGAAGGTGAAGGTGTAGCAGCTCGCGTGCTAAATAACCTTGGAATTAGCCTTAATAAGGCTCGTCAACAAGTTTTGCAGCTGCTAGGCAGCAGTGAAGCAGTATCCAGTCATAATGGGACACAAGCCAACGTAAGCACTCCTACACTGGATAGTTTGGCAAGAGATTTGACAGCTACTGCGAGAGAGAGCAATCTTGATCCGGTAATCGGCCGTAGTAAAGAGATTGAGCGTGTTATTCAAGTGCTTAGCCGCCGTACAAAAAACAACCCAGTTTTAATTGGTGAACCAGGGGTTGGTAAAACGGCGATTGCAGAAGGACTTGCTCAGAAGATTATTGCAAATGAAATACCTGAAACGTTGCGTGACAAACGTGTAATGACACTAGATATGGGTTCTGTTGTTGCTGGAACGAAATATCGTGGTGAGTTTGAGGATCGACTCAAAAAAATTATGGATGAGATTCGTCAAGCGGGTAATATCATTCTCTTTATTGATGAGCTGCATACTCTTATTGGTGCAGGCGGAGCAGAGGGAGCAATCGACGCTTCTAACATTTTGAAACCTGCTCTTGCTCGTGGAGAACTACAGTGTATTGGTGCTACTACGCTGGATGAGTATCGTAAATATATTGAAAAAGATGCTGCTCTTGAACGTCGTTTCCAACCAATTACCGTTGATCAACCATCCGTTGATGAAGCCATTCAAATCTTGCATGGACTTAGAGATCGTTATGAAGCCCATCACCGTGTGAAAATTACGGATGAGGCAATTGAACAAGCAGTAAAACTGTCTGACCGTTATATTACAGATCGATTCCTGCCAGATAAAGCGATTGACCTTATTGATGAAGCGGGTTCTAAAGTAAGACTGAATTCTTATACAGTACCGCCTAATCTTAAACAACTGGAAAATCGTCTTGATGATATCCGTAAAGAAAAAGATTCTGCAGTTCAAAGTCAAGAATTCGAGAAGGCAGCAGCGCTGCGTGATACGGAGCAGAAAATTCGTGAAGAACTGGATATAACCAAAAATCAGTGGAAAGAAAAACAAGGTCGTACGGATTCAGAAGTAACTCCAGAAGATATCGCTCAAGTGGTAGCAAGCTGGACGGGAATTCCTGTTAGCAAATTGAAACAAGAAGAAACAGATCGCTTGTTAAATATGGAATCTATTCTCCATCAACGTGTTATCGGTCAGGATGAAGCAGTTGTAGCTGTCAGCCGTGCGATTCGCCGGGCACGTGCGGGTCTTAAAGATCCAAAACGTCCAATGGGCTCCTTTATCTTCCTTGGTCCTACAGGGGTAGGTAAAACGGAACTTGCTCGTGCGCTTGCCGAAGCAATGTTTGGAGATGAAAATGCTGTAATACGGATCGATATGTCCGAATACATGGAGAAACACTCTACTTCTCGATTGGTTGGAGCGCCTCCAGGATATGTAGGATATGAAGAAGGCGGTCAGCTTACTGAAAAAGTTCGCCGTAAACCGTATTCTGTAGTTCTCTTGGATGAGATCGAAAAAGCTCACCCAGAAGTATTTAATATCTTGCTTCAAGTTCTTGAAGACGGACGTTTGACTGACTCGAAAGGTCGCGTTGTAGACTTCCGTAATACCCTCATTATCCTGACTTCTAATGTGGGTGCAGATGCAATCAGACGTAATTCTACTCTAGGATTTACTGCAGTTGCAGATGCGGGTGCGGAGTACGTTAACATGAAAGGAAAAGTGATGGAGGAACTCAAGAAGAGTTTCCGTCCTGAATTCCTAAACCGGATTGACGAGGTTATTGTCTTCCATTCACTTGAAGAGAAACATATCGGAGAAATTGTTACTCTGATGGCTGAGGAACTTCGTAAACGTCTGCTCGAATATGAAGTGGACTTCGAGCTTACTGATAAGGCGAAGGCCTTCTTAGCCAAGGAAGGGTTCGATCCAGCCTATGGTGCAAGACCGCTTCGCCGTGCGATTCAAAAGCACATTGAAGATCGTCTCTCTGAAGAACTTCTTACGGCTTCCATTACGAAAGGTGATTTCCTTATCATTGATGAAGAAGATGGTGCACTATCTGTTACGAAAAAGAGCAATGTATCAACTAATTCTTAATTATTGATAATAATGCCCCCTGATTTCACAGGGGGCATTTTTTATTTTTAGTGAAAAGAATCATTCCCTTTGATGTAAAGTTTGTGATTAAGCTTTACGTTAAAATGCATTCAATGTTAAACTTTTAATAAATCCTTTATTGGTAAATTCGGTATGCAAAATTTATACGTGAAGTTTAAGAAAAGTTAAATGAGGAGAAGTGAAGTGGCTAAAGTAAAAACGAAGTTTTACTGTACTGAATGCGGCTATGAATCGCCGAAATGGTACGGTAAATGTCCAGGTTGCCAGTCATGGAATTCCATGCTTGAGGAAACCGAAAGTATTGTGAAGACACAGGGGAGGAATTCTTCCCTTTTTGATAGTAAAGAAAAACCGCTTCCTATCATAAATATAGAAAGTGACCAAGAGCCGCGAATTCTAACTGGCATTCAGGAACTGAATCGAGTTCTTGGCGGAGGAGTAGTACCAGGTTCTTTGATTCTAGTTGGTGGGGATCCGGGTATTGGTAAATCAACGCTCTTGCTCCAGACATCTCATGCCATGACCGTTTCAGGGCTACGTGTCTTGTATATTTCGGGTGAGGAATCGGTCAGACAAACCAAACTGAGAGCCGATCGGCTTGAAGCATTGTCTCCTGATCTATATGTTCTTAGCGAAACGAATATGGAACGGATAGAAGAGGCAGTGAATCAGGTTGATCCTCATTTTCTGGTGATTGATTCGATTCAGACTGTGTTTTTACCGGAAATAACAAGTGCTCCCGGAAGTGTTGCACAGGTACGAGAATGTACATCAAGGTTTATGCGGATTGCGAAAGGGCTAGGCATTGCAACAGTTCTGGTAGGGCATGTTACTAAAGAGGGTGCTATTGCAGGTCCTCGAATGCTGGAACATATGGTGGATTGTGTGCTTTATTTTGAAGGAGAACGCCATCATACGTATCGTTTGCTTCGTGCGGTAAAGAATCGTTTTGGTTCGACGAATGAAATCGGGATTTTCGAGATGGGGGAATCGGGTCTTAGAGAAGTGGCTAACCCATCAGAAATGTTCTTATCTGAGCGACCGCTAGGAGTGGCAGGTTCCACCGTTGCAGCGAGTATGGAAGGAACGCGTCCCATGCTTGTCGAGCTTCAGGCACTGATCTCGGCTACACAATTCCCGTCACCTAGGCGAATGGCTACCGGCGTTGATTATAACCGTATGGCACTAATCATTGCAGTCCTTGAGAAGCGACAAGGAATGTTCCTCCAGAATCAAGATGCTTATCTAAATGTAGCTGGTGGAGTGAAACTGGATGAACCCGCAACCGATTTGGCCATGGCAGTAAGTATTGCCTCCAGTTTTCGCGATTTGCCAACCAAACCCTATGATGTCATATTTGGAGAAGTAGGCTTGACTGGAGAAGTGCGTGGCGTTTCAAGAGCGGAACAAAGAGCCAAAGAAGCGCAAAAACTTGGGTTTAAACGGGTAATTATGCCAGAGAAGAGCTTAAAGGGGTGGAAGCATCCTGTTGGAATAGAACTGATCGGCATTAATACGGTCGGAGATGCACTAGCGGCTGCTTTAGATTAGGGGGCATTGAATAGATGAAAGAATCGAGCCAACTGGATAAAATGAATGAGTTGTTACGTTTGGTTGCACCGGGAACGCCTTTTCGTGAAGGGCTTGAAAATGTGCTTCGTGCAAAAACGGGTGCTTTGATTGTTGTCGGTTACAGTCCAGAAGTCATGGAAGTAGTGGATGGTGGATTTTCAATTAATTGCGATTTTTCACCTAACTACTTATATGAACTTGCCAAGATGGATGGAGCTATTATTCTTAGTGAAGATTTGAAACGGATATTGTATGCAAATACGCAGTTAATTCCCGATTCCTCCATTTCTTCATCCGAAACAGGTATTCGTCACCGTACGGCAGAACGTGTAGCGAAACAGACGGGGAAACTGGTTGTTTCCATTTCGCAAAGACGGAATATCATCACTCTTTACCAAGGAACGCTGCGTTATGCATTGAAGGAAATTGGAGTTATTTTAACAAAAGCCAATCAGGCGATTCAAACTTTGGAGAAATATAAAGCAGTCTTAAACCAGTCACTCACAAATCTGAGTGCATCCGAGTTTGAAGAATTGGTTACTATTCCTGAAGTGATAAACGTAATACAGCGCGTGGAAATGGTGCTGAGAATCAAGATGGAGATTAAACGTTATATTAATGAACTGGGCAATGAGGGCCGCCTGATTAACATGCAGATGGAAGAACTTGTTGCTAATACAGAAGAAGAAGCTTGGCTTTTGTATAAGGATTATGCTAAAGATAACAGTGATGAGAAGATCAAAGATATTATTAACGGCTTAAAACGATCTACAGATGACGAGTTGCTTGATACCCATCATATTGGCCGACTTCTTGGATATGGGGCTGCTGCAGCTGCTTCTGAAGAATCAGTAGCTCCAAGAGGATACCGTGTTTTAAGCAAAATCCCAAGATTGCCTAATGTCATTATTCATAATTTAGTTGAAGAGTTTGAAAAATTACCACATGTGATTATGGCTACGATTGAGGAACTTGATGAAGTGGACGGTATTGGTGAAGTTCGCGCTCGAACGATCAAAGATGGCTTGAAGCGTCTGCAAGAGCAGATGTTTATTGATCGGCAAATGTAAAGTTGTTTAGCTAAGATTTAGAAGAAAATTGTACAGTTACACTTACGAGGTGACGTGATGATAACAAAATCAATTCCGAACTTGTTTACCTTAGGTAATCTATCTCTCGGAATGATTGCCATTCTGCTGGCATCTGAGGGTCGCTACAGTTTAGCAGCGATTATGGTTGTTGTAGCGATGCTGATGGATGGACTGGATGGTCGAATTGCTAGAGCTTTAAATGCTCAAAGTGATTTTGGCAAAGAGCTTGATTCCTTATCGGATATGATCTCTTTTGGAGCTGCGCCAGCTTATATTATGTACAGCGTTTCATTTCAGGAGGCTCCTATCGCTCTCGCTTGGATTGTAACGTGTCTATTCCCGATATGCGGGGCTTTGAGGCTGGCTCGCTTTAATGTACGGCCTGGGATTCCTGGGTACTTTACAGGGCTTCCTATTCCTGCTGCGGGCGGTGTACTTGCGACATTGTCTTTATTCAATAAAGACATTTCTGCTCCCTTCATGATGATTGCAACTTTATTGCTTGCTTATCTGATGATTAGTTCGTTAAAATATCCTAACCTGAAAAAAGTGGGTCTTCCTAAAAAAGCAGTATGGATTGCTCCGCTCGTTGTTCTGTTTTCTATTGCACTTGCTGTATTGTTCTCAGAGCAACTATCTATGTTTGTATTTATACCTCTTGTACTTTATGCCATATATGGTATGACTCATAATATTGATCTTATTCTAGCCCGAAATCGCAAGAAGAAAAAGAAAAGAGAAAGAGATGAAACTTCTCTTTAAGCTTACGTAGAAATCATTATAAATGATCACAAGAAAAAGCATTTACCTTCCTAGGATGGAGAGGTAAATGCTTTTTTATTTTTTATATTCATTCTTTTTGTCGATAGATTATCTCTGTAATGACTAAAAGCTGTTTCCGAAATTAGGAGAGGTTGAAGATACCCAGTGTAGAACACTTTTTCGCTTCATTTTCAAGAACCTCTTCTAACTGAATATTAAGTAGGTTGCATAGTGCTGACATGTAGAACAGATTACGTCCAAGTTCTGAGCTGATGACTTCTTTGCACTGGTCACACAGATCACCATGGACATGTGTCTGTACCGAAGATTTGGCATCTTCTAGATCGCCATTATGAGCGTAAGATTGCTTGGTTGCATGCAGTTCAATACAACCACAGTCTGTGATGGCTTTAGAAACAGCCCGGTTAACAGAAGCATCCGCTTGTCCATTCTTGGATAAAACGTCAATTAGACTTCGGTGGCGGAGCAACAGTTCAGATACTTGGTTCTGGAATGTTTGCAAACTTGATGCGCTCATATTTTATTTTCACCTCGGGTTATCAGTTGAACTTATTATATGCCAGCAGACAAACCATTTTCAACCATCATTTACATTATAGAGAAAATGGTGATCCTACGATTAACGTTAAAAAATACCTTCTAACCACGATTAGGACCTAAAAAATTGGTTCATACTGGATAAAGAAAAGCAATTAAGGAGGTGTAGGGACGTGTGGAGAAAGCTTGTTTTTATTTTTACGGGGCTTTGCGGAGCATGGTCTGGTTATGCGCTTTATTATTCAGTAGGACAAACGATCCCTTGGTTAAGTGAGGGGACAAGTACATTCGGAGTAGGTTTGGCATTAACATTATTTATGTTAATTGGAGCTGTGTTTTTTGTTCTGATAAGTAGGATGCTTGGATCACTTCTTGATTTACGGGTAGAAGAAGGGGTTTCCAAACTTGCACGGGTTCCGATGGGAGAACTTGCAGCAGGAGCACTGGGGCTTGGTATAGGTTTATCGTTCTCGTTACTTCTTTATCCTTCGCTTAACTGGCTTGGCAGACCAGGGGACTTACTTCAAGTGGCGCTTATGCTCGTATTCGGTTATATGGGTCTGCGGGTAGGACTAGCAAAAAAGGAAGATTTGGGTTCGTTCTGGACCTCAGGAAGATGGAACACAGGTACAGTGAATGAGGAAAGGCGCATTGAAGAACATAAGATACTCGATACGAGTGTAATTATCGATGGCCGGATCGCTGATATTTGTAAAACTGGTTTTATTGAAGGGACTATTGTAATCCCAGAATTTGTACTAGAGGAATTACAGCATATTGCAGATTCTTCTGATCTCCTGAAAAGAAATCGCGGACGCCGAGGGCTCGATATTTTGAATAAAATCCAGAAAGAACTGGAGATTAAAGTCCTGATCTACGAGGGGGATTTTGAAGAAATCTCTGAGGTAGACAGCAAGCTTGTAAAATTAGCGAAAGTCCTGCAGGGTAAAGTAGTGACGAATGATTTTAATCTTAATAAAGTATGTGAACTTCAAGGTGTGTCGGTCCTTAATATCAATGATCTTGCTAATGCAGTGAAGCCTGTTGTACTTCCTGGTGAGGAAATTATGGTTCAGATTATTAAAGATGGGAAAGAACACGGTCAAGGTGTAGCCTATTTAGATGATGGAACGATGATTGTCGTGGAAGGCGGACGCGAGTATATCGGCACAATGATGGAAGTCTTGGTGACGAGTGTACTACAAACTTCTGCAGGACGAATGATTTTTGCCAAGCCGAAACTGTTGGAAAAAGCGCAATAAAGCGTTATGATGGAGAGTAAGTGTCCATGTACTGGAGACTGACAGATGACGGACAAGGCAGGGGTTAATGTACATGACGAAATCATGGGGGGCAGTCATTGTCGCAGCAGGAAGAGGCTCACGAATGAAGACAAGTGAGAGTAAACAGTTTCTGCTACTGCAAGATAAGCCCATTTTTATACATACACTTGAAGTGTTTAACCGCATACCTATGATTAAGGATATCATTGTGGTAACTGGTGCGCCCGATGTAAAGCGGTGTGAAGAATGGATTAAACAATCTGGACTTCATGACCATCGTACTTTCGTTGTTGCAGGGGGGAAGGAACGACAAGATTCGGTCTATGCGGGTCTTCAGAAGCTTGAGACGGATTATGTACTTATCCACGATGGCGTTCGTCCTTTTGTCCAGCCAGATCACATTGAAGCTTGCATGAAGGCAGCAGAACAAGTTGGAGCTGCAGTGCTTGCTGTTCCTGTCAAAGATACAATTAAGCAGGTAAGTACAGATGGAATGATAACTGCGACCCCCGATCGGAGCAGTCTGTGGAGCATTCAAACCCCACAGGCTTTTCGTCTTTCGGATGTAATAGAGGCGCATAGACTGGCCATAGAATCAGGTTTTGCGGGAACAGATGATGCTATGCTGGTTGAACGTCTGGGAAGACAGGTTAAGATTGTAGAGGGCAGTTATACCAATATCAAGATTACAACACCGGAAGATCTAGATTATGCTGCATTTATGCAAAAAGGGGAGAGAGAACAATGATTCGAGTAGGACAAGGTTTTGATGTCCATGAGTTGGTGGAAGGCAGGCCATGTATTATCGGCGGAGTAACGATTCCTTATGAAAAAGGCTTAATTGGTCACTCTGATGCCGATGTATTACTGCATGCGATCAGCGATGCAATCCTCGGCGCACTAGGTTTGGGGGATATCGGTAAACATTTTCCTGATACGGATCCTGTATTTAAGGATGCTGACAGCTTGAAGCTTCTTGAGCGAGTCTGGGAACTTGCAGAAGAGCGCGGTTATAAGCTTGGAAATATTGATTCTACTATTATTGCACAAAAGCCAAAAATGGCTCCTTATATTCCGCAAATGGCTGAAATTATCGCCAAGGCGTTACATGCTGAAGTATCGCAAGTGAACGTAAAAGCAACAACTACAGAACAGTTAGGTTTTACAGGACGGGGAGAAGGGATCGCAGCGCAATCGGTTGTCTGCCTGATCCAACCTGTGCTATCATCTTGAGATAAACAATTCGGAGGGGATATTATGAGCACGGAAGTCCGCGTGCGTTACGCGCCAAGCCCGACAGGTCATTTACATATTGGGAATGCCAGAACGGCGCTTTTTAATTATTTGTATGCTAGAAATCAAGGCGGGAAATTTATCATTCGTATTGAAGATACCGATGTGAAACGGAACGTGGAGGGTGGAGAAGAAAGTCAGCTCAAGTACCTGAAATGGCTCGGTATGGAATGGGATGAAAGTGTAGATGTACCGGGAGAATACGGTCCTTACCGTCAAACGGAACGTCTTGATATTTACCGTAAATATTGGCAGGATCTTATTGACCGCGGCCTTGCTTACTTCTGCTACTGTACGGAGGAAGAGCTCGAGCAGGAGAGAGAAGAGCAAACAGCCCGCGGAGAAACTCCGCGCTATTCTGGTAAACACCGGAATTTAACAGAAGAACAGCGTAAGGCATTTGTAGCAGAAGGCCGTGTACCAAGTGTGCGTTTCCGTGTACCGGATGAGAAGGTTTATACTTTTGATGATATGGTAAAAGGAACGATCTCTTTTAATTCGAAAGAGTCCGGTGACTTTGTTATTGTTAAAAAAGATGGAATCCCTACGTATAACTTTGCAGTTGTAGTAGATGATTATTTAATGAAGATCACTCACGTTCTACGTGGGGAAGATCACATCTCTAATACACCAAGACAGCTCATGATTTACGAAGCTCTTGGATGGGAACCTCCGATCTTTGGTCATATGACACTGATCGTGAATGAGAATCACAAAAAACTCAGTAAACGGGATGAGTCAATCATTCAATTTATTGAGCAGTACGATAAACTGGGATACTTGCCGGAAGCGATGTTTAACTTCATTTCCTTATTAGGCTGGTCTCCGGAAGGTGAAGAGGAGATTTACAGCAAAGATGAGCTGATTAAGATCTTTGATCCAAACCGTCTTTCGAAATCCCCGGCTGTATTTGATACAAACAAACTGGCTCATTTAAATAATACGTATATCAAAAATGCGGACACGGATCGGATTGCTAAACTTGCCATCCCTCATTTGCAAAAAGCAGAACTGCTGCCTGCTGAACTTAGTCCAGAACA
Source organism: Paenibacillus sp. Marseille-Q7038 (assembly GCF_965111595.1). Taxonomy (NCBI): domain Bacteria; kingdom Bacillati; phylum Bacillota; class Bacilli; order Caryophanales; family Paenibacillaceae; genus Paenibacillus; species Paenibacillus sp. Marseille-Q7038. Next base: position 940,374 of record NZ_CBCOOM010000002.1, read on the forward strand.
AGAAAGCTGGGCCAAGGAAGTAGTAGCTCTCTATCAAGAGCAAATGACGGCTGCCTCTGATATCGTGGAACTATCTGCCTTGTTCTTCAAAGAAGAAGTAGAATTTGAAGGCGATGCTGCTGGAATCCTAGAGGAGGAACAAGTTCCTGTTGTACTTCGTGCTTTTGCTGATAAAGTAGCAGTAGAAGAAGATTTTTCAGCGTCTCGTATGGCTGCACTTATCAAAGAAGTTCAGAAAGAAACAGGTTTTAAAGGGAAACAACTCTTTATGCCGATACGTGTGGCTCTAACGGGTCAGACGCATGGGCGGGATTTGAATAAGACCATATATCTGCTAGGTCGTGAAAAAGTACTTTCTCGTCTGAATGCACGACTATAGAACAAGAGTAATAAAGTAATCAAACGAATATTTCTTGTTCTTGTCAGTATGAGTTCTTTTCGTTAAGATATAAGAAATAATAGTGTACCGATTATTCAATAGCTATGATCAGGAGAAGTAGGCGGTGTTGGTTGTGAACCAGAGAAGATAACCAGGTAAGGCTTAAGGGCCTTCGGGGCTGGAAGTTATCTCACAATTTACCGATCGAAAATGCGCCTAGGAGCTGCGCTTCCGAACCTGGCCCCCTTGTTTAACAGCAAGGCACGGCAGGTAGGTGGTGACGTGTCGTCCTCGTTATCGGACGTCAAAAGATAGTTATGCTCTTTATGGACATAACTAAGCAGAGTGGAACCGCGGACTTATGACGCCTCTGCAGCCTATACGGGCTGCGGAGGCGTTTTTTTCATAGACCTGCAAGCAATTCGAAATTAAGACGGTGCTTGGTGCCAAAGAGGGGAACAGACATGTTTAGAAAAATAAAATCGGATATTCAGGCAGTAATTGATAACGATCCCGCAGCTAGAAGCTGGTTTGAGGTCATCTTTACGTATTCCGGCTTGCATGCAATCTGGGCTCACCGACTGGCTCACCGTTTTTATCGTAGAGGGTGGTTTGCCTTAGCGAGAACCATTTCCCAAGCGAGTCGTTTTATGACAGGGATTGAAATACACCCCGGTGCTACGATTGGTGAAAGGCTTTTTATAGATCATGGCATGGGTGTAGTAATAGGAGAAACGTGCGAGATTGGTGATGACGTTGTTATCTACCAGGGAGTAACTTTAGGGGGAACAGGAAAAGAAAAAGGAAAACGGCATCCGACCATCGGGAATAATGTCGTAATTTCATCTGGTTCCAACGTACTCGGTTCGTTTAAAGTAGGAGATTACAGTAACATAGGCGCCAATTCGGTTGTTCTGAAAGAAGTTCCTCCAAACAGCACGGTGGTTGGCATACCAGGGCGTGTAGTGAAACAGGATGGTAAACGAATTGATCGTTTAAGTCAGCAGCTCCCTGACCCTATTATTGACTCCATGCGTGAACTCCAGCTTGAGATTCATGAACTGAGAGAAGAACTGAAAAAGCTGAAATCTTTGCAACAGCAGGACTGCCTTGAAAAAGAACCGGTGGCTCGTGGTAACAAAGTATAAACGTGGTACAATATAATGATGGAAAAGATCGAAAGGAATGTGACTGATGACGCTTCAAATCTATAATACGCTCACAAGGCATAAAGATACCTTCGTTCCTCAGGAGCCAGGGAAAGTGAAAATGTACGTCTGTGGACCGACTGTCTATGATTATATTCATATCGGTAATGCCAGACCGATGATTTTTTTCGACGTTGTTCGCAGTTACCTTGAGGTCATTGGTAATGATGTGAATTATGTCGTAAACTTCACGGACGTAGATGATAAATTGATTAAGAAAGCAGATCAACTGGGTACGACGGTGCCGGAAGTAGCGGATCGCTTTATTCAAGCATACTACGAAGATCTCGATGGTCTAGGCATCCCGAGAGCAACACATAATCCTCGAGTAACCGAGAATATGAATTTGATCATTGATTTTATCAAACAGCTTGAAGATGAAGGTGTCGCTTATGAAAAAGGCGGCGATGTGTATTATCGTACTCACAAATTCCCGGATTACGGTAAACTCTCCAAACAGAATCTTGAAGAACTTCAGTTTGGAATTCGAATTGGAGTCGATGAGCGTAAAGAACATCCGCAAGATTTTGTTTTGTGGAAAGCGGCAAAGCCAGGAGAAATTTTCTGGGATAGTCCGTGGGGGAAAGGTCGTCCAGGCTGGCATATTGAATGCTCTGCAATGGCCCGTAACATCTTGGGGGATACACTGGATATTCATGGCGGAGGACAAGATTTGCAATTCCCGCATCATGAATGTGAAGTAGCACAATCCGAAGTGTTAACAGGAAAACCTCTCGCAAATTACTGGATGCATAATGGTTTTATCCGTATTGATAACGAGAAAATGTCGAAATCACTCGGTAACGGTATCCTTGTAAAAGATTTGCGTGAGCAATACAAAAGAGAAGCTATTCGATATTTCATGCTTTCGACACATTATCGGAATCCGCTGAATTTCAGTGAAGATATTATGGAACAGGCTGAAAATAGTGTGGATCGGATCGCTAATGCGGTTAATAATATGAAACACCGTCTGAATACAGTCACCATTAACGAAGCGATTCCGCTAGAGCGGGAGGCGAAAATTGCAGAAATTCGTGATCAATTTCACGAAAAAATGCAGGATGATTTTAATACGCCTGATGCAATTACTGCTGTTTTTGAATGGGTAAATGAAGCAAATATGCTTCTTCAGGCAGACGTAGTTAACCGCGCTGAACTTGAAGCAATGCTTGCATTGTTTGACGAAATGAATGCGGTACTTCGGGTGTATACCGAAGAACAAGATGAACTTCATGACGATGTAGAGAAGCTGATCCAAGAGCGTGCGGAAGCTCGTAAAGCAAAGGACTGGGCTCGTTCTGATGAGATTCGCGATGAGCTGGCAGATATGGGTATCGTTATCGAAGATACACCACAAGGTGTAAGATGGCGGCGCAAATGAGTGAGAACCAACAACTGCAGAATTATGACGGTGGCCAAGGAGAGAAAGGGTGGTTATTCCCCTACTCTCCTTCCCGTAAGCCGGAACTTATTCCCCCTATTACTCTTGCTTACATAGGAGATGCAGTTTATGAGGTGGCTGTCCGACAATATTTGCTATCAAAGTCTAATCTCCGACCCAATCATCTTCACCAAAATGCGACAAGTTTTGTATCTGCGAAAGCTCAAAGCAGGATTTTGTCGTATATTGAAGAAGAATTGTTGCCTGCCGAAGAGGATATTGTGAGACAAGGTAGAAATGCCAAATCCAATGTTCCGAAAAATGCAGATGTTTTAGAATATAGACACGCTACCGCCTTTGAATGTCTGATTGGGTATTTATACACGAGTGGATATCAAGAAAGACTTAGCGAACTGGTTGCTCTTGGGATTCAGAGGATGGAACAAGCAAAAGAAGATGAAAAAGCACAAAAATAATAATGGATTATAACGAAATATAGAGCTTCTAAACAGTCAAAGTATGGCGTATCGAAGCTAGGAGGATATAGAGAAATGGAAGAAGAATGGATTGCCGGTAAGCACTCGGTTATTGAGGCGTTACGTTCCGGAAGAACGATAAACAAAATATGGATTGCTGAACAGGCGCAGAAGCATCTTACCTTGCCAATCTATGCTGAGGCGAAGAAAGCTGGCGTGATTATTCAACAGGTAGACAAGCGCAAGTTAGAGCAAATGGTTCCTGGCGTACAGCATCAAGGTGTTGTGGCACAGGCTGCTCCCTATGAATATGCACATGTGGAAGATCTACTCGCTGCAGCACGAGATAAAGGAGAAGATCCTTTCTTAGTTCTGCTTGATGAGATTGAGGATCCCCACAATCTTGGTTCGATTTTACGAACCGCAGACTGCACGGGAGCACATGGCGTTATTGTCCCGAAACGTCGCTCGGCTCAGGTAACAGCAACGGTTTCTAAAACTTCTGCCGGTGCAGCAGAGTATGTTCCTGTAGCAAGAGTAAGCAATTTGGCACAAACCATTGATGAGCTTAAAGAAGCGGGTGTATGGGTTGTGGGAACCGACTTGCAAGCAACAGAGTCTGTTTTCGGTAATGGTGTATTTACGGGACCAGTTGCTATCGTGATCGGCAATGAAGGAAAAGGTATAGGAAGACTTATACGCGAAAAATGTGATGTTCTTTTGAAGTTACCAATGGCTGGCCAGATCAACTCCCTGAATGCTTCTGTTGCCGCAGGCGTAGTGATGTACGAAGTGCTTAGATCCCGGAAGTCATAAGGACTAGCAGGAAATGAAGGATACCCGTGATGTGCTTCTCGTGGACGGTTATAACATGATAGGGGCTTGGAAAGAATTCTCTGCCCTAGCCCGAACCGATTTGCAGGACGCACGGGACAAGCTATTGGTACGGCTGGCCGATTACCAGGGTTTTTCGGGGATAAGAGTGATCGTAGTTTTTGATGCTTATAGAGTGCCTGGTTTAGGTAAATCTTTCACAGAGAGTAAAGTACAGGTGCATTTCACTAAAGAAAAAGAGACGGCTGACGAGTGTATTGAACGACTTGTAGGTGAGCTTAGTTCTCGGAGGCGTCAAATCTATGTGGCTACAAGTGATATGGTGGAGCAGCATGTTATTTTTGGTCAAGGTGCGCTCCGTCTATCCGCCCGTGAACTTTATATCGAGCTGGAACAGAATGATAAGGAACTTGGCCGTAAGATAAAAGATGATTACCAGAAGAAATCAACCAAGAATACAATAGATTCGAAATTGTCACCCGAAGTACGTAAAATGTTCGAAAAATGGAGAAGAGATTGAGATCAAATCTATCATTTTGTAAAACATTGGAATTATGAATCTCTTGACATTTATATCATTCTTTTCTTTTTTAGGCGAAGTGTGGTTGACGTTTGAAGGTATGTTCATATATACTTGGGCTATATTTTGATAGGTAACGGGGTCCTTGCGTTGCAGCCGGAGGGATTGTTAGTGAGTGTTGACCTCAAAGATATCATGTTGTCCAAGTTTGATTACCTAAGTGATGAGGATATTGTCCAAGCCGTTCATGACAACGACAGTGAGGCACTAGAATACTTGATCAACAAGTATCGTAATTTTGTACGAGCCAAAGCAAGATCTTACTTTTTAATTGGTGCTGATAGAGAAGATATCATTCAAGAAGGAATGATTGGGCTGTACAAAGCGATACGTGATTTCAGAGGGGACAAGCTGGCATCATTTAAAGCATTTGCTGAGTTATGTATAACGAGGCAGATCATTACGGCTATAAAAACAGCGACTCGCCAGAAGCATATACCACTGAATTCGTATATCTCTCTGGATAAACCGATCTATGATGAAGAATCTGATCGCACTTTGATGGATGTTATTTGTGGCACACAAGTAAGTGATCCGGAAGAACTTGTTATTAACCAGGAAGAATTTACTGGTTTAGAAGACAAAATGTCTGAGATTTTAAGTGATCTGGAACGCAAAGTGCTTATGCTATACCTGGACGGAAGATCTTATCAGGAAATTGCTGTGGATCTCAACCGTCATGTGAAATCGATTGATAATGCATTACAGCGTGTAAAACGAAAACTTGAGAAATATCTAGAAGTAAGAGATAATTAGATTAACTCGTTTTCTGAAGAAGGACTCAGACTAGATCGAGTCTTTTTTTGTTGGAGAAGAGGAAGAACGTTTAAAAATAGCGGTTTGATTAATACTGATAAACATTGACGTTTTCGATGGTACGCTCGATCCAAGCTCTCGAACATGAGATAATGAATGTATATCATTTTATTTTATTCATTTTTCTGTCCGATATGCAGCAGGTGTCAAGAACAGCTTTCTGAGAAAAAAGTTAGACTTGAAGTAAGAAACTCTAGAAAAGGGTATTTTAGGCAGAGATTAAAGCCTATTCTTCGATTGACATGAATATACCCTTGTGATAAAGTGTTTTAGGTAGGCCTAAATTCGCGCTATTTTTTTTAGGAACCAATTTAGAGACTCTGATAATGTTCGGATGTCTTCGGGAGGTGCACATCATGCGGGTAATTATTACTTTGGCTTGTACCAATTGCAAACAAAGAAATTACACAACGACTAAAAACAAGCGTAATCACCCCGACCGCATGGAGATGAAGAAATTTTGCAAGTTTTGTAACGAGCAGACTTCTCATCGCGAAACCAGATAGTTATTTGGAGGTGTAGTCGGCGTGAAACGTAGTTTCAAGTCTCTGTTTTCCTTTTTCTCAGAAAGCTGGGCAGAGCTCAAAAAGGTTCGCTGGCCTAATCGTAAAGAGTTAACAAACTACACCCTTATTGTTTTGGGGACGGTTATAGTTATTACGCTTTATTTTTGGGTGCTTGACATCGGTATTTCCGCTGTGATTGAAGCGATAATTTAAGAAGGGTCCCAGGTGGCTTGATATGGAAAAAAGATGGTATGTCGTTCATACCTATTCAGGGTATGAGAACAAAGTCAAAGCCAATTTGGAAAAACGCGTAGAGTCCATGGGCATGGAGGACAAAATATTCCGTGTTCTTGTTCCAATGGAAGAAGAAGTGGTAAATAAAGACGGTAAGACAAAAACCGTCATGCGTAAAATTTACCCCGGATATGTCCTTGTTGAGATGGTTCAAACTGATGATTCTTGGTATGTTGTTCGCAACACTCCGGGAGTTACTGGTTTTGTTGGATCAACAGGATCTGGTTCGAAGCCCACGCCACTATTGCCGGATGAAGTTGAACAAATTCTGAAGCATATGGGTGTTGTGGAGCCGAAACCGAAGATTGAATTCGATATTAAGGAATCCGTACGAATTAAAGTTGGTCCTTTTGCGAATTTTGTGGGCTCCGTGGAAGAAATATTGGCTGAGAAGAGTAAGTTGAAAGTTCACGTCAACATGTTTGGACGGGAAACCCCGCTTGAGCTCGATTATACTCAAGTGGAAAAATTATAGAGCGCAAGCTTCATGGTTTCTGTGGGAGGGCTACATGCTCGCTAACCACTATTGATGCAAGGAGGTGTCTTACATGGCCAAAAAGGTAATGAAAATGGTAAAACTGCAAATTCCTGCAGGTAAAGCAAACCCAGCACCACCAGTAGGTCCAGCATTGGGTCAAGCAGGTGTCAACATCATGGCATTCTGTAAAGAATTTAATGCTCGTACTGCTGATCAAGCAGGTTTGATTATTCCAGTTGAAATTACGGTGTTTGAAGATCGTTCTTTCACATTTATCACTAAAACTCCACCGGCAGCAGTATTGCTTAAAGTAGCTGCTAAACTTGAAAAAGGATCCGGTGAGCCGAACACGAAAAAAGTCGCAACTGTAAAACGTGACGCTGTTCGTCAAATTGCAGAGCAAAAAATGCCTGACCTAAACGCTGCGAACGTTGAGTCCGCAATGCGCATGGTAGAGGGTACTGCTCGCAGCATGGGTATCACCATCGAAGACTAATTACAAGTGTTCGTGCACAGGCTGATTCGCAGCCTGTGTTGTGGGAGGTATATCCGCTAAAACCACAAAGGAGGAAAAAAACATGGCTAAACATGGTAAGAAATATGTTGAAGCTGCTAAGCTGATTGACAGCGAAGCAAGCTACGAGCCTTTGGAAGCTGTAGAGCTTGTCAAAAAGGCAGCTACTGCAAAATTCGACGAAACAATCGAAGTTGCAGTACGTTTGGGTGTAGACCCTCGTAAACAAGACCAAGCCGTTCGTGGTGTTGTTGTCTTGCCACATGGTACAGGTAAAACACAACGCGTATTGGTATTTGCAAAAGGTGAAAAAGCGAAAGAGGCGGAAGCTGCTGGAGCAGACTACGTTGGAGATCAAGATATGATCACAAAAATCCAACAAGGTTGGTTCGAGTTTGATGTCTGCGTAGCTACACCTGACATGATGAGTGAAGTAGGTAAATTGGGTCGTCTGCTCGGTGGTAAAGGTCTTATGCCTAACCCTAAAGCTGGTACGGTTACTTTTGATGTTACTAAAGCTGTTCAAGAAATTAAAGCTGGTAAAATCGAGTATCGTCTGGATCGTGCGGGACAAATTCATGCGCCAATCGGTAAAGCTTCTTTCACTGCTGAGCAGTTGAATGAAAACCTGACTGCTTTGGTTGAAGCACTTAACCGTGCAAAACCATCGGCTGCAAAAGGTGTTTACCTGAAAAACATCAGCATGTCCTCTACAATGGGACCTGGTGCGCGTGTGAACACAGCTTCTTTTAAATAATAAATTCCAGTTGACTTATGTCATCTGAATCTGTTATTCTGATGAAGTTGTTTAGTCCTTGTGACTGACCATTAAATTCGAATATGCTTACCGTAGACAGTAGGTGCTGTAACAAGCTTAATTTCCTACCGAGGTGTGATGATAGAACGTATCATTTGAGTGTTTTGCTCAATATGACTTTATCAAGCCTTCGTGATTCTACGGAGGCTTTTCTTATGGGTAAATGAATCGGGAATTGTATTACTTCCCGATTCATATATCTTACGGAAAATCTTCCGCGAATAAGCGGTTTTTACAGCCCTAATCTTTCATTAATGGAATAGGTGCTGGATGCAGGGCAGCCTTCGGCTGATCTGCAAGAAATCTATCAGGAGGTGTACAATTTGGCAAACGCAAAAGTGATCCAAGCAAAACAAGAAGCGGTTGATGTAGTATCAGCTAAATTACGCGAAAGCGTAACTACTGTAGTTGCTGACTACCGTGGTCTAAACGTTTCCCAAGTAACTGAGCTGCGTAAACAGCTTCGTGATGCGGGAATCGAATTCCAAGTACTGAAAAACACATTGCTTCGCCGCGCAACTGCGGCTGCTGAGCTGACTGAACTTGATGAAGTTCTTACTGGCCCTACTGCAATTGCTTTCAGTGTTGATGATGTTGTTGCTCCAGCCAAAATTTTGAATGACTTCGCTAAGAAAAACGAAGCTTTGAAAATTAAAGGTGGGGTAGTTGAAGGTCGTGTAGTTAGTCTTGAAGAAGTTCAAGCACTTGCAGAGCTTCCTTCACGCGATGGTCTTCTTTCTATGCTCCTCAGCGTGCTTCAAGCACCTGTACGCAACTTCGCCCTTGCTGTTAAAGCAGTTGGCGAAAAAGAAGAGCAAGGCGCTTAAGTTTTTGAATAAACAAGTTGTATAAAATACTAATTAAAATAATGGAGGTTCAACCATGAGTAAAGAGCAAATCTTGGAAGCAATCAAAGGTATGACTGTATTGGAACTGAACGATCTTGTTAAAGCAATCGAAGAAGAATTTGGCGTAACTGCAGCAGCTCCTGTAGCTGTAGCGGGTGGCGCTGCTGCTGCTGAAGCTGCAGAGCAAACAGAATTTGATGTAATCCTTACATCTGCTGGTGGTTCTAAAATCAACGTAATCAAAGCAGTTCGCGAAATTACTGGTCTTGGCTTGAAAGAAGCTAAAGAAGTAGTAGATAACGCTCCTAAAGCTTTGAAAGAAAAAGTAAGCAAAGAAGAAGCTGAAACAGTTAAAGCTAAACTTGAAGAAGTTGGCGCTTCTGTTGAATTGAAATAGTCCATTTCACTATATTAAGTGAATAGGAAATTAACATACAAACCCCTTGAAGCAATCAAGGGGTTTGTTGTTATGAAGGGGCATGATTGGTAATAATTGAAGATAAAAAGTATCTTTAATTGTACTAATGTACTTTGTGGAGAAGGGGTTTTGTATCATGTCCGATCACTACTATTCCAGTAAGCCTGAAACTGCTCATGATCGGCAGACGCTTGCAGTAGATTTGAGAGGTTTTTCACTAAAACTGACAAGTGATGCTGGAGTTTTTTCGAAGAATGGTGTGGATTATGGTAGTCGGGTCCTGATTAATGCAATGGATTTGACAGGTGCCAAAGCAATTCTTGATGTTGGTTGTGGGTATGGTCCAATTGGTATTACGGCAGCAAAACTTGTCCCGAATGCGATTGTGACAATGCTTGATATTAATGAAAGAGCTGTTGAACTTGCCAGACACAATGCCATTCAAAATCAAGTGAGTAGTAATACGGTGATTAAACAAAGCGATCGTCTTGAAGCGGTAAGGAATCAAACGTTTGATCTCATTCTAACGAATCCACCGATTCGAGCAGGTAAAGAGATCGTGCATTCTATTTTTGAACAGGCATATGAGCAACTTACAGTGGGAGGATCTCTGTGGATTGTAATTCAGAAGAAACAGGGCGCGCCTTCAGCAAGAGAAAAGCTTTCTTCCATGTTCAAATATGTAGAGGAAGTTACCAAAGATAAAGGATATCGGATCTTAAGAGCGGAGAAATAACCAAGAGATGGCAAGTATATAATTGCAAAAAAATGCAATTGGACTATTGACTTGACAAATCAGTTATGGTATTCTTAGTGAATGTCAGTATTAAGATGCCCTACTTAGCTTTAGTTTGTGAAAATGTCAATCTTTTTTTCGCCTTTTTTGGCATATTTCTGTGCAGATCGGCGTATAATATGTACATTTTGGGCAAACTATACGTAAGTGGGTTTTTCTGGGATGAAGAGGACATCCACTAATTAAGTTGCTCTTTTATCGAAAAAATTCGAATTAAGGGCTTTTCTTTATTTGTGGATACGCAAACTCTGTTATCAGATAATCTTGTTATGAGTTCCATTATAAGGTTACAAACAGAGGTTCGCAACGAAATTTTTAAAAGTGAGTAGACATTGAGGGGTGAGTTTAAGTTGGCAGGACATCTTGTTCAGTATGGTCGACGCACTCGGCGCAGTTATGCACGAATTAACGAGATACTCGAAATTCCGAACCTGATAGAAATCCAACAAAAATCTTACGAATGGTTTTTGGAGGAAGGTTTGCGAGAAATGTTCCAGGACATCTCGCCAATTCAGGATTTTACCGGTAATTTGGTATTGGAATTTATCGACTACAGTCTCGGTGAACCGAAATATACGGTAGACGACGCGAAGGAACGCGACGTTACTTATGCCGCACCACTTCGGGTTAAGGTCCGGCTCATTAATAAGGAAACGGGCGAAGTCAAAGAGCAGGAAGTATTCATGGGGGATTTCCCGCTGATGACGGAAACAGGCACGTTTATCATTAACGGTGCGGAACGGGTTATTGTCAGCCAGTTGGTTCGCTCCCCTAGCGTCTATTTCAGCACTAAAATAGATAAGAATGCAAAGAAATCTTATACAGCTACAGTGATTCCGAACCGTGGAGCATGGCTCGAACTCGAGATGGATGCGAAGGACATTATCTATGTTCGTATCGATCGTACTCGTAAAATCCCTGTTACCGTACTACTAAGATCTCTTGGATTCGGTACAGACGCAGAAATTTTGGAACTACTCGGCGATGACGAGTATATCCGGAATACGCTGGATAAAGACAATACGGATTCGACAGAGAAAGCGCTGATTGAAATTTATGAGCGTCTTCGTCCAGGCGAACCGCCAACATTGGATAATGCAAAGAGCTTGCTTGTAGCTCGCTTCTTTGATCCAAAACGTTATGACCTTGCTAATGTAGGTCGTTACAAAATGAATAAAAAACTTCATATTAAGAACCGTTTGTTCAATCAGCGTCTAGCTGAGTCTCTGATTGATACTTCAACAGGGGAAATCATTGCTGAAGCAGGTCAAGTTATTGACCGCCGTTTGCTTGATGAGATTCTTCCTTACCTTGAAAGTGAAAACGGAGTTGGAACACGTACTTATCATGTAGCTAATGGTGTTCTTGACGCTAATGATATTCCTGTTCAAACGATTGATGTATTCTCACCAACTGAAGATGGAAAAGTTGTGAAGTTAATAGCGAACAGCAATATTGATAAATCTGTGAAGAACATAACTCCAGCAGATATTATCTCTTCCATCAGTTATTTCCTTAACTTACTGCAAGGCATTGGTGATACAGATGATATCGATCATCTGGGTAACCGTCGTTTGCGTTCTGTAGGTGAACTCTTACAGAATCAATTCCGTATTGGTCTTTCCCGTATGGAACGTGTAGTTCGTGAGAGAATGTCTATCCAAGATGCGAATGTAATTACACCTCAAGCGCTTATTAATATTCGCCCTGTAATTGCATCGATTAAAGAATTCTTCGGTAGTTCGCAGTTGTCTCAATTTATGGATCAAACGAACCCGTTGGGAGAACTTACTCACAAACGTCGTTTATCCGCACTCGGACCGGGTGGTTTGACTCGTGAGCGTGCTGGCTTTGAAGTGCGTGACGTTCATCCATCTCACTATGGCCGTATGTGTCCAATTGAAACTCCTGAGGGACCAAACATCGGTTTGATCAACTCCTTGTCTACCTTTGCTCGTGTTAATGAGTATGGTTTTATTGAGGCTCCTTATCGTTGGGTAGATCCTAAGACAGGCCGAGTTACTGATCAAGTTCGCTACGTTACAGCTGACGAGGAAGATAACTATGTTATCGCTCAGGCAAACGCGAAGTTGAATGATGACGGTTCATTTGCTGAGGATATGGTTGTTGTACGTTACAACAAACAGTCAGATAACATTACAACCATGCCTAATAACCGTGTTGACTATATGGACGTATCGCCTAAACAAGTAGTTTCCGTTGCAACGGCGCTCATTCCGTTCCTTGAGAACGATGACTCCAACCGTGCGCTCATGGGATCTAACATGCAGCGGCAGGCCGTTCCTCTTCTGATTCCTAAAGCACCACTAGTGGGTACAGGAATGGAACATAAGGCTGCGAAAGATTCTGGTGTATGTATTGTATCCAAACATGACGGGATTATTGAAAGATCTTCTGCCAATGAAATTTGGGTTCGTAAAATTGAAATGGTAGATGGTAAAGAAGTTAAAGGCGATCTTGTTAAACATAAATTACACAAATTTATGCGTTCGAACCAAGGAACATGTATTAACCAGCGTCCAATTGCTAAAATTGGCGATCGTGTTAAGGTTGGCGACATTTTGGCTGATGGTCCATCTACTGAGTTGGGTGAACTAGCACTTGGTCGTAACGTTGTCGTAGCCTTTATGACTTGGGAAGGTTACAACTATGAGGATGCGATCCTTCTTAGTGAGAAACTCGTTAAAGAAGATGTTTATACATCGATCCATATCGAGGAGTATGAGTCCGAAGCTCGTGATACGAAACTCGGGCCAGAAGAAATTACACGCGACATTCCAAATGTCGGGGAAGAAGCTCTTCGTAATCTAGATGAGCGTGGTATTATCCGTATCGGTGCCGAGATCGCTGCAGGCGATATCTTGGTAGGTAAGGTTACACCGAAAGGGGTAACAGAACTTACGGCGGAAGAACGTCTCCTTCATGCAATCTTCGGTGAGAAGGCTCGTGAAGTTCGTGATACATCTCTGAGAGTTCCTCATGGTACTGACGGGATTGTAGTCGATGTGAAGGTGTTTACTCGTGAGAATGGTGATGAACTCCCTCCAGGTGTGAATCAACTCGTTCGTGTCTATATCGCTCAAAAACGGAAAATTTCCGAGGGTGATAAAATGGCAGGACGTCACGGTAACAAAGGGGTCGTGGCGCGTATTCTTCCAGAAGAAGATATGCCTTTCCTTCCTGATGGAACGCCAGTTCAAGTTGTTCTGAACCCGCTGGGTGTACCATCCCGTATGAACATCGGTCAGGTTCTTGAAGTTCACTTGGGTATGGCTGCAATGCAGCTAGGTATTCATGTTGCTACACCAGTATTTGACGGTGCTACAGAATATGACGTATTTGATACGATGGAAGAAGCCGGAATGCAGCGTAACGGTAAGACTGTTCTGTATGATGGCCGTACAGGTGATCGCTTCGAGCGTGAAGTTACTGTTGGTGTCATGCACATGATCAAACTTGCCCACATGGTTGACGATAAAATCCATGCTCGTTCTACAGGTCCTTACTCACTCGTTACGCAACAGCCGCTGGGTGGTAAAGCTCAGTTTGGTGGACAACGTTTCGGGGAGATGGAGGTATGGGCGCTTGAAGCATACGGTGCTGCCTACACGCTTCAAGAAATCCTTACTGTAAAATCAGATGATGTGGTTGGTCGTGTGAAAACTTACGAATCCATCGTTAAAGGTGAGAATGTACCAGAACCAGGTATTCCAGAATCCTTTAAAGTTCTTATTAAAGAGCTTCAGAGCCTTGGTATGGACGTTAAGATGCTCACTAAAGATGAAGAAGAAATTGATTTGAAAGAATCAGATGATGATGATGATGCTGCGAGCGATAAACTGAGCCTCAATCTTGAAGGTTCAGAAGTAGGCGCAGAGTAATTCATTAGTAAGTCATTGTCATTTGTCTCAATACCGGAATTTTCATCAGGCTCTTACTCCCCTCTGGTGGTCTTATGACCTCTAGAGGGGGAAGAACCTAGAATTTAGGACTTGGTTAAGGAGGGTTGCTCCTTGTTGGACGTAAACAATTTCGAATATATGAAAATCGGGCTTGCATCGCCGGAAAAAATTCGCTCTTGGTCCCGCGGAGAAGTGAAAAAGCCGGAGACGATTAACTATCGTACGTTGAAACCGGAAAAAGAAGGTCTGTTCTGCGAGAAAATCTTCGGTCCTACAAAGGACTGGGAATGTCACTGCGGTAAATACAAACGTGTGCGTTATAAAGGCGTAGTTTGTGATCGCTGTGGTGTTGAAGTAACTCGCGCTAAAGTGCGTCGCGAACGCATGGGGCATATTGAACTGGCAGCTCCGGTTTCTCACATCTGGTATTTCAAAGGCATTCCGAGCCGTATGGGTCTGGCTCTAGATATGTCTCCGAGATCTTTGGAAGAGATCATCTATTTTGCATCTTATGTTGTTACTGATCCAGGTGAGACTCCCCTGGAAAGAAAACAGCTTTTGTCCGAAAAAGAATATCGTAGCTACCGTGAAAAATACGGGTACGGATTCCATGCAGGCATGGGTGCAGAAGCAGTAAAAAAACTACTTCAAGATCTTGATATTGATAAAGAACTTGAATTCTTGAAGGAAGAGCTTCGTACTGCTCAAGGACAACGTCGTAATCGTGCGATTAAACGTCTTGAAGTAATTGAAGCTTTCCGTAATTCTGGCAATAAGCCGGATTGGATGATCATGGATGTACTTCCTGTCATTCCTCCAGAGCTTCGTCCAATGGTTCAGCTGGATGGTGGGCGTTTTGCAACGTCAGACCTGAACGATCTGTACCGTCGTGTTATTAACCGTAATAACCGTTTGAAACGTCTTTTGGATCTTGGTGCTCCTGATATTATCGTTCAAAACGAAAAACGGATGCTTCAAGAAGCAGTAGATGCTCTTATCGATAATGGCCGTCGTGGTCGTCCGGTAACAGGTCCTGGTAACCGTCCTTTGAAATCTCTCAGCCACATGCTGAAAGGTAAACAAGGTCGTTTCCGTCAGAACTTGCTCGGTAAACGGGTTGACTATTCTGGTCGTTCCGTTATCGTTGTAGGTCCTTCCCTGAAAATGTATCAATGTGGTCTTCCAAAAGATATGGCGCTTGAATTGTTCAAACCTTTTGTTATGAAAGAACTTGTTAACAAAGGACTTGCTCATAATATCAAGAGTGCAAAACGTAAAGTTGAACGTGTAAGTCCGGAAGTTTGGGACGTTCTTGAAGAAGTAATTAGAGAACATCCAGTATTACTTAACCGTGCACCAACTCTTCACAGACTTGGTATCCAAGCGTTCGAACCAATTCTTGTAGAAGGTAAAGCGATTCGTTTGCATCCGCTCGTATGTACGGCTTATAATGCCGACTTTGACGGTGACCAAATGGCCGTTCACGTACCTTTGTCTGCAGAAGCGCAAGCTGAAGCACGTCTTTTGATGCTTGCAGCAGGTAACATCTTGAACCCTAAAGATGGAAAGCCGGTTGTAACTCCATCTCAAGATATGGTCCTTGGCTCTTTCTATCTGACGATGGATAATAAAGAGGAAAAAGGTACAGGTATGATTCTGCGTACGGTTAACGAAGCAGTATCTGCTTACCAACGTGGATCTGCTGGTCTGCATGCTCGTGTTGCTATTCCTGTTAAAGCTTTGAATAAAACAAACTTTACAGAAAAACAACAAGAAGCAATGATGATTACAACGATTGGTAAGATTATCTTTAACGAGATCTTCCCTAGCAGTTTCCCTTATATTAATGATGCAACTCGTGCGAACCTTATCCAAGGTACACCTGAGTTTTCCTTTGTATATGAGAAAGGTGCTAACTTGCAGGAAGCAATCATGAATGCACCTCAAACCAATGGTGTTGGTAAAGAGTATCTTGGTCACATCATTGCACGTTGTTTTGAGGTTTACCATACAACAAGAACATCTGTTATTTTGGATAAAATCAAGCAACTCGGTTTCACATACTCCACTCGTGCAGGGGTTACTGTTGGTGTATCCGACGTTATCATTCCTGAGGCGAAGTATGAGATTCTTCGTGTATCTGATGAAAAGGTTGCTGTCGTTACGAATCAGTATCGTCGCGGACTTATCACGAACGAAGAACGTTATGACCGCGTAATTGATATTTGGTCCAAAGCAAAAGATGAAATTACTGATATCCTTATGAAATCCATGGATCGCTTTAACTCCATTATGCTTATGGTGGACTCTAAAGCCCGTGGTAACAAATCACAGATCACTCAGCTGGGCGGTATGCGTGGACTGATGGCCAACCCATCTGGACGTATCATCGAACTCCCAATTAAATCGAACTTCCGTGAAGGTCTGACAGTACTCGAGTACTTCTTGTCCACTCACGGTGCGCGTAAAGGTCTTGCCGATACAGCGCTTCGTACTGCTGACTCCGGTTACCTGACTCGTCGTCTGGTAGACGTAGCACAGGATGTTATTGTTCGAGAAGATGACTGTGGAACGGACAAAGGATTTACGGTTAGCCGTATTCAGGATGGTAAAGAGGTTATCGAGGATCTATACGATCGTATCGAAGGCCGTTACTGTTTCCAAACGGTACGTCACCCAGAAACGGGAGAAGTTATTGCTAACCGCAATGAGTTGATCGATTCGGATAAAGCAGAAGCTATTGTAGCTGCTGGTGTTCAAAAGCTGCAGATTCGTTCTGTGCTTAGTTGCCGTGCGCGTCATGGGGTCTGCAAGAAGTGTTACGGACGTAACCTGGCAACAGGTAAACATGTGGAGATTGGTGAAGCAGTTGGTATTATCGCAGCTCAATCCATCGGTGAACCAGGAACACAGCTTACAATGCGTACGTTCCATACCGGTGGTGTTGCTGGAGATGATATTACACAAGGTCTTCCGCGTATCCAAGAGCTCTTTGAGGCACGTAATCCTAAAGGTCAAGCAACAATCAGTGAAATTGATGGTGTTGTTAAAGAAATCCGTGAAGCAAAAGACCGCCGTGAAATTGAAATCCAAGGGGAAGCAGAAACGAAAGTTTATGCTGTTACCTATGGATCCCGTCTGCGCGTAAGCGAAGGCATGGAAATTGAAGCGGGCGACGAGCTTACAGACGGTTCTATTGACCCGAAAGAAATGCTTCGAATCAAAGGTGTTCGTGGAGTTCAAAACTATATCTTGCAAGAAGTACAACGCGTATATCGTAACCAAGGTGTAGAAATTAACGACAAACACGTTGAAGTTATGATTCGTCAAATGCTTCGTAAGATCCGTATTGTGGATGCAGGAGATACAACGTTGCTTCCAGGATCTTTCGTAGATACACATGAATACGAAGCAGCGAATAAAGATGCGATTCTTAGTGACAAGGAACCTGCTGTGGCGAAACCAGTACTTCTTGGTATTACCAAGGCATCCCTTGAAACAGATTCCTTCTTGTCTGCAGCTTCCTTCCAAGAAACGACACGCGTCTTAACTGATGCTGCCATTAAAGGTAAAGTCGACCAACTTCTTGGCTTGAAAGAAAATGTAATTCTTGGTAAATTGATCCCTGCCGGTACTGGTATGAATCGTTACCGCAGTGTGAAATTGGCACAGCCGGAAGATGGCGAATCTAACCTAGAAGCGCTTGAAACGGTATCAGTAGACTAGTAACACTACTTTGGAGTCTGAAAGGACACCAAATTCGGCTTGACCGTACCAATTGTATATTCAAGAGGAGATATTCATCTCCTCTGAATATAACAATTCCAATGCTTAGAATTTATATGAATCTCTTGACAACGAATGTCTCTAGATGCTAATATAGCAAAGGTGCGTGAGTAGTCACATGTTATCATGTCTTTTCGGAGGTATTGATAAATGTCGAACGACAACTTTTTGCAGGATGCTCATGTCAAGATCGGTACCAAGCAGACCATGAAGATGGTTGAGTCAGGAATTGCTGCTGAGGTTTATGTGGCGCAAGATGCTGATATGCGGATTACTTCAAAAATCCAGGCTTTATGTGAGAAACACCAAGTGAAACTAACATTAGTTGACACGATGGAACGACTCGGTAAAGCATGCGGAATCGAAGTAGGAGCGGCGATGGTAGCCGTTGTGAAACAATAGGTTTTAGAAGATGTTTTTGTCTGGATGCTCAAGCTTCCTAATACGGCAAAAACTTTTCATTTGTTCTTTTATGAACCGCCTGGGTCTGTGGACTTAAAAAGTGAGGTTTATAAATAGAATGACGAATCTGGGAAGGGGGTGGCAACATGCCAACAATTAATCAGCTAGTTCGTAAAGGACGCCAAGCTAAAGTTTACAAGTCTAAATCACCAGCGTTGCAAAAAGGCTACAATGCCCTAAAACGTGAATCCACTAACATTAGTGCTCCACAAAAACGTGGTGTTTGTACTCGTGTAGGTACTATGACTCCACGTAAACCAAACTCAGCGCTCCGTAAATATGCTCGTGTTCGTTTGACGAACCGTCTCGAGGTAACAGCTTATATCCCGGGTATCGGACATAACTTACAAGAGCACAGTGTTGTATTGCTTCGCGGAGGTAAAGTAAAGGACCTTGCAGGGGTTCGTTACCATATCGTTCGTGGTGCTTTGGATACAGCAGGTGTAGCTAACCGGATGCAAGCCCGTTCTAAATACGGTGCGAAACGCCCTAAAGCTAAAAAAGCATAAGATTATCAACTAATCTTATTGTGTCAGTAAACCGATAGCATAGCGCTTCGGTCGCAGAACAACAACAACAACAACAACAACAAAAGTATAAACATATAAGAAAGGGGGATTTCTATGCCACGCAAAGGTCCTGTTACCAAAAGAGACGTGTTGCCTGATCCGGTTTACAATAGCAAACTTGTTACTCGCCTGATCAACCGCATCATGCTTGATGGAAAACGTGGTGTTGCTCAAAGCATCTTGTACAATGCGTTCAACTTGATTCAAGAACGTACTGGTAAAGATCCTATGGAAGTCTTTGAAGCAGCTATCAAAAATATTATGCCTGTTCTGGAAGTTAAAGCTCGCCGTGTTGGTGGTGCTAACTATCAAGTACCTATCGAGGTTAAACCTGAAAGACGTACTGCCCTTGGTTTACGTTGGCTTGTAAACTACTCCCGCAGCCGCGGTGAGAAAACAATGGAAGAACGTTTGGCAGCTGAGATCATCGACGCTTCCAACAACACTGGTGCTTCCGTTAAAAAACGTGAAGACACACACAAAATGGCTGAAGCAAATAAAGCATTTGCTCACTACCGTTGGTAGGATTTCAGTCTTAAAAATATACTTCATTTTGAAGGGAGACCCAAGTCATGGCTACTAGAGAGTTCTCCTTGCAAAATACACGTAATATCGGGATCATGGCGCATATTGACGCTGGTAAGACTACTACCACTGAGCGGATCTTATTCTATACAGGCCGTACGCACAAAATCGGTGAAGTTCACGAGGGTGCTGCGACAATGGACTGGATGGAGCAAGAACAGGAGCGCGGTATCACGATTACATCCGCTGCGACGACTGCTCAATGGAAGGGTCACCGCGTTAATATTATTGATACCCCGGGACACGTTGACTTCACAGTAGAAGTTGAACGTTCCCTTCGTGTATTGGACGGAGCTGTAGGTGTTTTCAGTGCGAAAGAAGGCGTAGAGCCTCAGTCTGAAACTGTATGGAGACAGGCTGATCGCTACGGCGTTCCACGTATCGCATATGTAAACAAAATGGATATCATTGGCGCAGACTATCTTAACGTAGTTAAAGATATGCGCGAGCGTCTTCAAGCTAATGCTGTTGCAATTCAACTTCCTATCGGAGCTGAAAATGATTTTGTTGGTATTATCGACATCATCGAGCAAAGAGCATATATGTTCAAAGACGATCTCGGTAGAGAAGTAGAAGAAACTGACGTGCCAGCAGAATTTGCTGACCAAGTTGAAGAACTTCGTATGGAACTGATCGAGAAAGTAGCAGAACTTGATGAAGATTTGACTATGAAATACCTCGAAGGTGAAGAAATCTCTGTTCCAGAGATTAAAGCAGCTCTTCGTAAAGGTGTAGTAGAAGTTAAAATCTTCCCAGTTATCTGTGGATCCTCTTACCGTAACAAAGGTGTTCAACTTATGTTGGATGCTGTTCTTGATTACCTCCCATCTCCTATTGATGTTCCTGCTATCACAGGTCATTTGGAAGATGGAACAGAAGCAGTTCGTAACTCTTCTGACGAAGAGTCGTTCTCGGCTCTTGCGTTTAAGATTATGACGGACCCTTATGTTGGTAAACTTACATTCTTCCGCGTATACTCTGGTGTACTTCAATCCGGTTCATACGTATTGAATGCAACAAAAGGAAAACGCGAACGTATCGGACGTATTCTACAAATGCATGCGAACACACGTCAAGAAATCACTGAAGTATTCTCTGGTGATATTGCGTCTGCCGTAGGTTTGAAAGATACCGGTACAGGTGATACACTATGTGATGAGAAAAATCCGATCATCTTGGAGTCAATGAACTTCCCAGATCCGGTTATTCAAATCGCGGTTGAACCAAAAACTAAAGCTGACCAAGATAAAATGTCTGTTGCTCTTGGTAAATTGACTGAAGAGGATCCAACTCTTCGTGCTCATACTGATGAAGAAACAGGACAAACTATTTTGGCTGGTATGGGTGAACTTCACCTTGATATTATCATTGACCGTATGCGTCGTGAGTTCAAAGTGGATACTAACATTGGTCAACCTCAAGTTGCTTACCGTGAAACATTCCGTCAACCAGCGCGTGTTGAAGGTAAATTCGTACGTCAGTCCGGTGGCCGCGGTCAATATGGACACGTATGGGTTGAATTCGAACCGCTCGAAGCGGGTAGCGGTAACCAATTTGAAAGTAAAGTAGTCGGTGGATCCGTACCTCGTGAGTACATTGGACCTGCACAACAAGGTATTGAAGAATCTATGAAAAACGGTGTCCTTGCAGGATTCCCGCTTGTAGACGTTAAAGCTACAATCGTAGATGGTTCATACCATGATGTCGATTCCAATGAAATGGCATTTAAAATTGCCGGATCCATGGCACTTAAAGCAGCTAAAGACAAGTGTAAAGCTGTCCTGCTTGAGCCAATCATGAAAGTTGAAGTTACCGTTCCAGAGGAATACATGGGCGATGTAATGGGTATGCTGAATTCCCGTCGTGGTAGAATCGAAGGTATGGATTCTCGCGGTGGTACGCAAATCATTCGTGCTAAGGTACCTCTCTCTGAAATGTTCGGTTACTCCACAACTCTCCGTTCTGGTACACAAGGTCGCGGTGTGTTCTCTATGGAACTCTCTCATTATGAAGAAGTTCCAAGAACAATTTCCGAAGAAATTGTTGCTAAAACTAAGGGAGAATAATTTTTACTAACTGATGTGTGAAAGCACCGAAAGGTTAATATTAATCTGAGGGTGCTTATCCACACAGTGCCAACATATAAATTTATCCATTTTAAGGAGGCCACGTTCAAATGGCAAAGGCTAAGTTCGAACGTAATAAACCACACGTTAACATTGGTACTATCGGTCACGTTGACCATGGTAAAACTACTTTGACTGCTGCAATTACTACTGTATTGGGTAAAACTTACGGTGGCGCAGCGATCGCTTTCGATCAAATCGATAAAGCTCCAGAAGAGCGCGAACGCGGTATCACAATCTCTACTTCACACGTTGAATATGAAACTGATGCTCGTCACTATGCACACGTTGACTGCCCAGGTCACGCTGACTATGTTAAAAACATGATCACTGGTGCTGCACAAATGGACGGAGCTATCCTGGTTGTATCCGCAGCTGACGGCCCTATGCCGCAAACTCGTGAACACATCCTTCTGTCCCGCCAAGTAGGCGTACCTTACATCGTTGTATTCTTGAACAAATGCGACATGGTAGAAGACGAAGAGCTTCTTGAACTCGTTGAAATGGAAGTTCGCGACCTTCTTAGCGAATACGACTTCCCAGGTGATGATACTCCAATCACTCGTGGATCTGCTCGTGAAGCACTTCAAAACCCAGATGGTGAGTGGGCTCAAAAAATCGTTGAGATGTTTAAAGAAATCGATACTTACATCCCGAATCCAGAGCGCGACACTGACAAACCTTTCTTGATGCCTGTTGAGGATGTATTCTCTATCACTGGTCGTGGTACTGTTGCTACAGGTCGTGTAGAGCGTGGTACTATCAAAGTCGGCGAAGAAATCGAAATCGTAGGTATTCACGAAGAAACTAAAAAATCCGTTGTAACGGGCGTTGAAATGTTCCGTAAACTTCTGGATTCCGCTCAAGCTGGTGACAACATTGGAGCATTGCTTCGTGGTGTAGACCGTTCTCAAATCGAGCGTGGACAAGTTCTTTCCAAACCAGGTTCCGTTAATCCTCATACTGAGTTTACTGCTCAAGTATACGTTTTGACTAAAGAAGAAGGCGGACGTCATAAACCTTTCTTCACTGGTTACCGTCCACAGTTCTACTTCCGTACAACTGACGTAACTGGTATCATTAACCTTCCAGAAGGTACTGAAATGGTTATGCCTGGCGACAACATCGAAGTTACAGTATCATTGATCTCTCCAATCGCTATTGAAGAGGGTACTCGCTTCGCGATCCGTGAAGGCGGACGTACTGTTGGTGCTGGTGCAGTAGCATCCATCCAAAAATAATTTGACTCAATAGTCAAATTAAAAATAGAGTAACATTGTATTGGAACGAGTAACATTGTATTGGACAGTAAAAAAGGATCTTGCCAGAGATGGCAGGGTCCTTTTTTCATTTTTTTCTTTTGCTTTTTTTATAATATAATATATAATAGGAAAAGTTGTGATTCGGGGACAACAGATCATAGGAAACAAGGTATCTCTATTTTTCATAGTAGGCTGCATGAATACTAACGTATTTTGAGTCAGACAAAAGATAGAATAATAGAAGATTGATTGGTTTTAGAATCTTTTATATAAATGCTTGCATTATGCCTATGTTTTCGATATAATAATAAATGTTGTTCTGTGACGTTGCGATGATGTGAGAGGTTACTGACACACCCGGCCCCTTTGCCATGGGAGAGTGGGTTAGAAAATTTTCACGGAGTATGTCCGATATTAAATTGGGCGATAAAAGGAGGGACTAAAATGGCAAAGCAAAAAATTCGTATTCGTTTGAAAGCTTACGACCACAGGATTCTTGATCAATCCGCTGAGAAAATTGTAGAAACGGCAAAACGTTCGGGTGCAGGTGTATCCGGTCCGATTCCGCTTCCAACTGAAAAACAAATCATTACTATTCTTCGTGCGGTACACAAGTACAAGGATTCTCGTGAACAATTCGAACAACGTACACATAAACGTTTGATCGATATTGTGAACCCAACTCCACAAACTGTGGATGCCTTGATGCGCTTGGATCTACCGTCCGGTGTAGATATCGAAATTAAATTGTAATATCAAACTCGTATTAATGAAGGAAAAGAGGTGTCAACATGAAAGGTATCTTAGGTAAAAAACTAGGCATGACGCAAGTATTTACACCAGAAGGTAACGTAATTCCTGTAACGGTTATCGAAGCAGGCCCATCTGTTGTCTTGCAAAAGAAAGACCTGGAAAACGACGGCTACGAAGCTGTACAACTAGGTTATGCCGATAAGAAAGAAAAAAATGCTAACAAACCTGAAACAGGACATGCGAAAAAAGCTAATACGGCTCCTAAGCGCTACGTTCGCGAACTCCGCGGTGTTGATCTTGCGGGATTCGAGGTTGGCCAAGAAATTAAAGCAGACATCTTCGCAGAAGGCGAATTTGTTGACGTAACTGGTATTTCTAAAGGTAAAGGTTTCGCCGGTGTTATCAAACGTTGGGGACAAAGAACAGGCCCGATGTCTCACGGTTCCCGTTACCACAGAGGACCAGGTTCCATGGGTTCCATTCAAGCGAACCGTGTACCTAAAGGTAAACACCTTCCAGGACACATGGGACACGAAACAATTACAATTCAACGTCTTGAAGTAATTAAAGTAGACGCTGAACGTAACGTATTGCTTGTTAAAGGTTCTATTCCTGGACCGAAAAACACTTTCGTTAAAATTAAAGAATCGGTGAAGAAATAATCACCTAAGGAAAGGAGGAACACAAAATGCCAAAAGTAGCACTTTATAATGTCAGTGGTAGCCAAGTAGGAGAAGTTGAATTGAATGACGCAGTATTCGGAATTGAGCCGAACACTCACGTTCTTCATGATGCTGTTGTTATGCAACGCGCTTCCCTTCGTCAAGGTACACACAAAGTAAAAGGACGTTCTGAAGTACGTGGCGGTGGACGTAAACCTTGGAAACAAAAAGGTACAGGTCGCGCTCGTCAAGGTTCGATCCGTGCACCACAATGGGTAGGTGGTGGTACTGTATTCGGTCCAACTCCGCGCAGTTACGCTTTCAAACTACCTAAAAAAGTTCGTCGTCTGGCGATTAAATCCGCATTGTCTTCTAAAGTAATCGACAACGAAATCATCGTTCTGGATGCTCTTACACTGAACACACCGAAAACTAAAGAATTTGCTGCTATTTTGAACAATCTTAAAGTAGATCGCAAAGCTTTGATCGTTGGTTCAGGCTATGATGATAATGTTGCTCTTTCCGCGAGAAATATTCCAGGTGTGAAATTTGTTGCGGCTGACGGCATTAATGTTCTTGACGTACTTACGTACGACAAACTGATCATTACAAAAGAAGCAGTACAGATGGTAGAGGAGGTTCTTGCGTAATGAAAAATCCTCGTGATATCATTAAACGTCCAGTAATCACTGAGCGTACAGCTGATATGATGGCTGATTTGAAATATGTTTTCGAAGTAGATATTCGTGCAAATAAAACGGAAATCAAAGCTGCTGTTGAAGAAATCTTCAACGTTAAAGTGAAAAACGTGAACACACTTCGCGTACCTGGTAAGTTGAAACGTTACGGCCGTTACTCTGGCTATACTCCAGAGTGGAAAAAAGCTTTCGTAACTCTCGCTCCAGATAGCAAAGCACTTGAGTTCTTTGAGACTGTATAAGAAACTGCTAAAGTAAGGAGGGAAATTCAGTGCCAATTAAAAAGTACAAACCGACATCTCCGGCTAGACGTAATATGTCCGTATCCACTTTCGAAGAAATTACGACTAACCAGCCTGAGAAATCGTTGCTTGCTCCGCTGAGCAAAACAGCAGGGCGTAACAACCAAGGTAAAATTACGGTTCGTCATCATGGCGGCGGACACAAACGTAAATATCGTATCATTGACTTCAAACGTACTAAAGATGGAATACCGGGCCGCGTTGCTACAATCGAGTACGACCCTAACCGGACTTCTAATATTGCTCTGATCAACTACGCAGATGGTGAGAAACGTTACATCATCGCTCCAAAAGGACTTAAAGTAGGAGATCTAATCGAATCTGGACCAACTGCAGATATCAAAACAGGTAATGCTTTGCCTCTTGAAAATATCCCAGTAGGTACTGTTATTCATAACATTGAGCTTCAACCAGGTAAAGGTGGCCAATTGGTTCGCGCAGCTGGTACAGAAGCACAACTTCTTGGTAAAGAAGAAAAATACGTGACTGTTCGTTTGTCATCTGGTGAAGTTCGTCGCATTCTTAAAGTTTGCCGTGCTACAATCGGATCCGTTGGTAACCAAGATCACGAATTGATCAAAATCGGTAAAGCAGGCCGTAGCCGCTGGCTCGGAAGACGTCCTGAAGTCCGTGGTGTTGTAATGAACCCTAACGATCACCCACACGGTGGTGGTGAAGGTAAAGCTCCAATCGGTCGTAAATCGCCAATGTCTCCTTGGGGTAAACCAACTCTTGGATACAAAACACGTAAGAAAAACAAAGCTTCTGACAAATACATCGTTCGCCGCCGCACGAAGTAATACACATTACTGTGCATAACTTCGCGCGCGCGATCGTGAATGAACGAGAACATTGGATGAAGGGAGGATTTACACATGAGTCGCAGTCTAAAAAAAGGGCCATTTGTTGATGGACACCTGATGAAAAAAGTTGAAGATTTGAACGAGTCCGGGAAGAAACTAGTTATCAAAACTTGGTCCCGTCGCTCTACAATTTTCCCACAATTCATTGGACATACGTTTGGTGTGTATGACGGCCGTAAACACGTTCCTGTATATGTAACGGAAGATATGGTTGGACACAAACTGGGTGAGTTCGCTCCTACGCGTACTTACAAAGGTCATGCAGCAGACGATAAGAAAACAAGAAGATAAATGATCAAGCGCTAATGTTTGAGAGGAGGTTAAACAATGGAAGCAAAAGCACATGCCAAGTTTGTTCGGATTGCTCCTCGTAAAGTTCAACTTGTTGTTGACTTGATTCGTGGTAAGCAAGTGGGCGAGGCGATCGCAATTCTGCGTCACACTCCAAAATCCGCTTCTCCAGTAGTTGAGAAATTGCTCAACTCTGCTATTGCAAATGCAGAGCACAATTACTCTTTGGATATTAACAATCTGGTTATCTCACAAGCTTATGTAAACCAAGGACCGACTATGAAACGTTTCCGCCCTCGTGCAATGGGACGTGCAAGTCGTATCAATAAACGCACCAGCCACATTACTTTGGTGGTATCCGAAAAATAAGGAGGGAAAACGTGTGGGACAAAAGGTAAATCCCATCGGGCTCCGTATCGGAGTTATCCGTGACTGGGAATCCAAATGGTACGCAGGCAAAGATTTCGGTGATCTTTTGCTTGAAGACGTAAAAATTCGTGAATACCTGAAAAACAAATTGAAAGACTCCGCAGTATCTCGTATTGAAATTGAGAGAGCGGCTAACCGTGTCAATGTAACGATCCATACTGCTAAACCAGGAATGGTTATCGGTAAAGGTGGATCCGAAGTTGAAATTCTCCGTGGTCAAATCACGAAGATTGCAGGCGGTAAAAAAGTTCACATCAACATTTCTGAAATTAAACAACCAGATCTTGACGCAATTCTTGTTGCTGAAAGCATTGCACAACAATTGGAACGCCGTGTTTCTTTCCGTCGTGCTCTGAAACAAGCAATTCAAAGAACTATGCGCTCTGGTGCAAAAGGAATTAAAACACAAGTAGGCGGACGTCTTGGCGGAGCTGAGATCGCACGTTCTGAAGGCTACAGCGAAGGAACTGTTCCACTGCATACGCTTCGTGCCGACATTGACTACGGTACAGCTGAAGCTCATACTACTTACGGCCGTCTGGGCGTAAAAGTATGGATCTATCGTGGAGAGATTCTTCCTACGGCTAAGAAAGCTGTCAAGGAAGGAGGCAACTAATCATGTTGGTACCAAAACGTGTTAAACACCGTAAGCAACAACGCGGACACATGAAAGGCCAAGCTAAAGGCGGAACTACACTGAACTTTGGCGAATATGGCTTGCAAGCTACTGAGCCAGCGTGGATTACGAACCGTCAGATCGAGGCAGCTCGTATCGCGATGACTCGTTATATCAAACGTGGTGGTAAAGTTTGGATTAAAATTTTCCCTGATAAACCAATCACTCAAAAGCCTCTAGAGGTTCGTATGGGTAGTGGTAAAGGTAACGTTGAGAAATGGGTTGCTGTAGTTAAACCAGGAAAGATCATGTTTGAACTTTCTGGCGTACCAGAAGATGTTGCTCGTGAAGCAATGCGTCTGGCTGCTCACAAGCTGCCAATCAAAACGAAGTTTGTGAAACGTGAAGAATTGGGTGGTGAAGTAAATGAAGGCTAGTGAATTCCGCAACCTAACCACTGCTGAAATTGAGCAAAAGATTGCCGGATTTAAAGAAGAACTCTTTAACCTCCGCTTTCAACTCGCTACCGGTCAGCTTGATAACCCAACTCGTATTCGTGACGTACGTAGAGAAATTGCACGTGCTAAAACGATCATCCGTGAAAGAGAACTTGGGATTAGCTAATATATAGTACCGGATGGACAATCCGTCTGTAATTGAGGAAGGAGGCCCAACAATGAGCGAAGAACGCAACGCACGTAAAGTGCAAGTCGGTAAAGTGGTTAGTGACAAAATGGATAAAACAATTGTGGTTGCTGTAGAAACTTACAAAAAGCATGATTTGTACCATAAACGCATCAAGTACACTAAAAAGTTCAAAGCACATGATGAAAATAACACTGCTAAAATCGGTGATGTTGTTAAAATCATGGAAACTCGTCCTTTGTCGAAAGACAAGAACTGGAGACTTGTTGAAGTCGTGGAAAAAGCGATTATCATTTAATGATTTTCAGCTTGGCTGAAAGGAGGAAAACAAGATGATTCAACCATTTACACGTTTGACTGTAGCAGACAACTCTGGTGCGAAGGAACTGATGTGTATCCGCGTACTGGGTGGTACGGGACGTAGTCGTACAGCTTCAATCGGAGACCTTATCGTTTGTTCTGTCAAACAAGCAACACCAGGCGGCGTTGTCAAAAAAGGTGATGTGGTAAGAGCAGTTGTGGTTCGCACAAAACGTTCTGTTCGTCGTAAAGACGGATCCTACATCGCATTTGATGAAAATGCAGCAGTGGTAGTTAAAGAAGACAGAAGCCCTCGTGGAACTCGTATTTTCGGACCAGTTGCTCGCGAACTTCGCGAAAAAGACTACATGAAAATCGTTTCCTTGGCTCCAGAAGTTATCTAATAACACAACTTAATCCTTCTGAGGATTGATTTATAGCTTGTTCACGCAAGTCATAGGAGGTGTACGAAATGGCAAAAGTGAAAAAGGTCTTGGAATCTCATAACAACAAGTTGCACGTCAAAAAAGACGACACTGTTATGGTGATCAGCGGTAAAGACAAAGGCAAAAAAGGCCGTGTCATCGCAGCTTATCCTCGTGAAAACCGTGTTCTTGTAGAAGGTGTTAACCTCGTGAAAAAACACCAAAAGCCTAACCAGCTTAATCCGCAAGGCGGCATCATCGAGAAAGAAGCTCCAATCCATGTATCGAACGTGATGCATATTGATCCGAAGAGCGGAAACGTAACCCGTATTGGTTACAAAGTTTTGGACAACGGCAAAAAAGTACGCGTTGCTAAACGTTCCGGAGAATCGATCGACTAATGTAACCGAATGAGAAAGGAGGTCCATAATTCATGGCAAGATTGAAAGAACGTTTTCTAAATGAAATAACTCCTGCTTTGGTGCAGAAGTTTGAATATAGCTCAGTAATGCAAGTTCCTAAAATCGAGAAAGTGGTTATCAACATGGGGGTGGGCGACGCTGTCCAAAACTCCAAAGTGCTTGATTCCGCTGTGAATGATTTGCAGCTGATTTCTGGTCAAAAACCAGTTATCACAAAAGCTAAAAAATCAATCGCTGGTTTTAAACTACGTGAGAACATGCCAATCGGGGTGAAAGTGACACTGCGCGGCGAGCGTATGTACCACTTCCTTGATAAATTGTTCAACATTACTCTTCCTCGTGTACGTGACTTCCAAGGGGTATCAAACAAAGCGTTTGATGGTCGTGGTAACTACACACTTGGTCTTAAAGAGCAACTCATCTTCCCTGAGATTGAGTATGATAAAGTGGACAAAGTCCGCGGTATGGATATCGTAATCGTAACTACGGCTAAAACCGATGAAGAGTCTCGCGAATTGCTTACTCAACTCGGAATGCCTTTCGCAAAGTAAGAAACTAATAGTATCCGGGAGTCCTTGACAGACCCCGAATTCTCCGAAATTATTTAGGAGGTGTCAGGCTAAGTGGCAAAAACTTCAATGAAAGTTAAACAACAACGTACACCGAAATATAAAGTTCGTGCTTATACTCGTTGCGAACGTTGTGGTCGTCCACATTCTGTATTGCAGAAGTTTAAAATTTGCAGAATTTGTTTCCGTGAATTAGCTTATAAAGGCCAGATCCCTGGCGTGAAAAAAGCAAGCTGGTAAAAAGTCCTGAACGGGAAGGAGGTTACACACAATGACTATGTCTGATCCAATTGCAGATATGCTTACTCGCATTCGTAATGCGAACACAGTTCGTCACGAAACGGTAGAAATGCCTGCTTCGACGATGAAAAAACAAATCGCTGAAATCCTGAAGCGTGAAGGTTTCATCCGTGATGCTGAATATGTGGATGATAACAAACAAGGAATCATCCGTATCTTCTTGAAATACGGACAAAACAACGAGCGTGTTATTACTGGTCTGAAAAGAATCAGTAAACCAGGTCTACGTGTTTACACGAAGAGCAATGAAGTACCTCGCGTACTTGGCGGTCTCGGAATCGCGATCATTTCTACTTCCAAAGGCGTAATGACAGATAAAGAAGCTCGTCAAGCAAAATCTGGCGGCGAAGTTATCTGCTACGTATGGTAATATAAGTCACAAAACAAGGAGGTGCAACACATGTCCCGTATTGGTCGCAAACCAATTACTGTACCAAGTGGCGTAGAAGTCACTTTGAATGACACCGTTATTACGGTAAAAGGTCCTAAAGGTACACTTACACGTGAACTTCATAAAGATATGAAGGTAACTGTTGAAAATAATGAAATTCTTGTAACTCGTCCTTCTGACAACAAACTCCATCGTTCCCTACACGGTACTACTCGTTCCGTTGTTAGTAACATGGTGAGTGGTGTAACTGAAGGTTTCGAAAAATCTCTAGAGCTGGTTGGGGTCGGATATCGTGCAAGCAAATCTGGAGATAAGATTGTACTGAACGTAGGTTACTCCCATCCGGTAGAAATCACTCCGGAACCGGGCATTGAGTTCGATGTTCCTACGAACACAAAAATCATCGTTCGCGGTATCAATAAAGAGCGTGTAGGTGCATATGCAGCTGAGATCCGTTCTGTTCGCGAACCTGAGCCTTACAAAGGTAAAGGGATTAAATATGAAGGCGAGCGCATTATCCGTAAGGAAGGTAAAGCCGGTAAGAAGAAATAAGTTTTCTTACCGCTTTTCCCTCGTCCCTATCATATGGTGGCGATATGCTCGTGTTTCTAATATACCCTGTGCGTCTTAATATGAAGCTTTAAAGGCAAACTGAAGGGAGTGAAACGAAGATGATTACTAAACAAGATAAGAACAAAGTACGTCTGAAAAGACATATCCGTGTTCGTGGTAAAATTTCTGGAACAGCTGAACGTCCACGTTTGAACGTATTCCGTTCTTCCAAGCATATCTACGCTCAATTGATCGATGATGTAGCAGGTGTAACCCTGGTATCCGCATCAACAGTAGATAAAGCAATCAGTGGCGAAATCAGTAACGGTGGTAACGTAGAAGCAGCTCGTAAAGTTGGCGAACTCGTTGCTAAACGTGCAAAAGAAAAAGGATACACTAACATCGTTTTCGATCGTGGTGGCTACCTTTATCATGGACGTGTTCAAGCATTAGCTGATGCTGCTCGTGAAGCAGGGCTTGAATTCTAAGATATTTTTAAAAGGAGGTTAACGACTTGCGTGTAGATCCTAACACTTTAGAACTCACTGAAAGAGTTGTAAATATTAATCGCGTAGCTAAAGTAGTAAAAGGCGGACGCCGTTTCAGTTTCAGCGCACTAGTTGTTGTCGGCGATGGCAACGGCTGGGTTGGAGCTGGTATTGGTAAAGCTGGCGAAGTACCTGATGCGATTCGCAAAGGTATTGATGATGCTAAGAAAAATCTGATTTATGTACCAATCGTAGGAACATCTATTCCTCACATGATCACTGGTAAGTTCGGCGCTGGCCGTGTTCTTTTGAAACCAGCTTCTGAAGGTACTGGAGTTATCGCTGGTGGACCAGTACGTGCCGTTCTGGAACTTGCTGGTGTAGGTGACATTTTGACAAAATCACTGGGTTCTTCGAATTCCATGAACATGGTCAATGCGACCTTGGAAGGTTTGTCCCGCTTGAAACGCGCTGAAGATGTAGCGAAATTGCGTGGAAAAACTGTCGAAGAGCTTCGGGGCTAAGGAGGGAATCTCATGGCTAAATTGGAAATTACCCTCGTTCGCAGTTTGATCGGACGTAATGAGTCACAAAGAGCGACTGTTAATACACTCGGTCTTCGTAAGATCAACCAAACTGTGGTTCATAACGATAATGCTGCTATCCGCGGTATGGTGAATAAAGTAAGTCACATGGTTTCTGTTAAAGAAATCCAAGAATAATTCGTAAGGGACTTGTCCCACAAATCATTAAGGAGGTGCAACGAACGATGAAGTTACATGAACTTTCTCCAGCACCTGGATCCCGCAAAGAACGCAAACGCGTTGGACGCGGTACTTCCAGCGGTATGGGTAAAACTTCAGGTCGCGGTCATAAAGGTCAAAACTCTCGCTCTGGCGGTGGTGTACGTCCAGGCTTCGAGGGTGGACAAAACCCATTGTATCGTCGTCTGCCAAAACGCGGTTTCACGAATCCTACTCGTAAAGAGTATGCGATTGTGAATCTTGAAGATCTGAACAGTTTTGAAGCAGGTACAGAAGTAACTCCAGAAATTTTGGTTAATTCGGGTATTGTGAAAAACACAAAATCCGGAATCAAAATTCTGGGTAATGGCGATGTTACTGTGAAGTTGACAGTTAAAGCTAACAAGTTCTCTCAATCTGCGGTAGAGAAAATCGAGGCTGCCGGCGGTAAAACCGAGGTGATCTAATGCTCACAACCTTAAAGAATATATGGCGAGTTGAAGATCTGCGTAAACGGATTTTATTCACTCTCTTTGTTCTGATAATCTATCGCATTGGCTCCTTTGTTCCGGTTCCCGGAGTTAACAAAGAAGTATTCACTGCGGCAGATTCGCAAGGCAGAGAATTGTTTGGTCTTCTAAACACATTCTCGGGCGGAGCGTTGTTCCAATTTTCGATCTTCGCGCTCGGGATTATGCCATATATTACAGCGTCCATCATTGTACAGCTTCTGTCGATGGATGTTATTCCGAAACTAGCGGAATGGGCTAAACAAGGTGAGCATGGCAAGAAAAAACTTGCGCAGCTCACGCGTTATGGTACAGTAATTTTGGGGTTAATCCAGGCTTTTGGTACATCTATCGGTTTTAACCGGTTGTATGGACAGGAAATGGTGCCGAATGCAACATTCATTGACTATATTGTCATTGCAATCGTATTGACTGCAGGTACTTCATTCCTCATGTGGCTCGGTGAACAAATTACTGAAAAAGGTATTGGTAACGGGATTTCCATCATTATCTTTGCAGGTATCGTTTCAACGATTCCTAATGTGATCCGTACAACAGTTGAATCTGAATTTATCCAGGCTGATCAAGTATTCATGAATGCACTTAAAGTGATCATAGTGGTACTAGTTCTCCTGTTAACAGTAGTAGGGGTTATTTACATCCAGCAAGCGATTCGGAAGATTCCGGTTCAATATGCTAAACGTGTTGTAGGTAACAAAATGTACGGTGGACAAAACACTCATATTCCGCTGAAAATTAATGCGGCGGGTGTTATCCCAGTCATTTTTGCTGTATCACTTCTTCAGTTCCCTGTCATCATTGCTTCATTCTGGGCTAATTATGGCTGGGCTGATTGGGTAACTGCTAATTTGTCTTATGACAAACCGCTTGGTATGGTACTCTATGTACTTATGATTATCGGTTTTACGTTCTTCTACACTTTCGTGCAGATGAACCCGCAACAAATGGCCGATAACATGAAAAAGAATGGTGGTTACATCCCAGGCATTCGCCCGGGTAAAGCAACTGAGAAATACTTGTCCCGTGTCATGACTCGCTTGACTATGACCGGAGCTTTGTTCTTGGCTGTCATCTCCGTTCTACCTGTATTCTTAGGTTCGCTTTCTGGTTTGCCGCAAGTTGCACAACTTGCAGGTACATCCATGCTGATCGTAATCGGTGTAGCGCTGGATACGACCAAACAAATCGAAAGTCAATTGATTAAACGCCATTACAAAGGTTTCATCAATAAGTAGCCATAGGTTCCGGTATTGAAAGCAGCTAATCATTTATTTGATTGTTGCCAGAACCGGCACCTATTGTGCTGTTTCTTGTTGAAGGGATAGTCTTGGAGGGAGTGACATAACGTGAACATTTTATTCATGGGCCCTCCTGGGGCAGGGAAAGGGACACAAGCAGAAGCAATTGTAAATGAATTCAGCATTCCTCACATTTCAACAGGCGATGCATTCCGCTTAGCGATCAAACAAGGAACTCCTATTGGGATGAAAGCTAAAGAATACATGGACCAAGGACTGCTTGTACCAGACGATGTAACAATCGGTATTGTTGAAGAACGCCTACAGCAGCCTGACTGCAAGAAAGGGTTTCTATTGGATGGATTTCCAAGAACCATTTCTCAAGCAGAAGCGCTTGACGGTATTCTAAATCGACTTAATACTGGTTTGGATCATGTCATCAACTTGAAAGTAGACCGTGATAAACTTCTTGCTCGTCTAACGGGACGTCGCTTGTGTAAAAATTGCGGTGCTACGTATCATGTTGTTTTTAACCCTCCTAAACAGGAAGGCATTTGTGATAAATGCGGCGGCGAATTGTATCAACGTTCTGATGATAATGAAGAGAGCGTAGGTACACGTCTTGACGAATATATCAACAAAACTGCACCACTCCTCACGTTTTATGAGAACAAAGGTCTTCTGCGTCAAATCGACGGGGAACAGGAAATTCATGCGGTGTCGCAAGAGATCGTATCCTTACTGCGAGGTTAATGGTAATGATCATTTGTAAGTCCGATGCAGAACTGGGATCAATCTGTGATGCAAGATTAACTCGCACATTAGTGCAGGTGGATCCTTCGAGTCATTGTATTGCTCGGGTTTTGTCCGGAGAACTTGACCAAATGACTGATCAACATAATCGCAGTCAAGGGGCTGTGCCGTCTTTCACAGGTTATAACGGTTTTCCTGCCAGTATTTGTACTTCAGTCGATGAACGAAGAGTGCATGAAGCGTCGAACATTGTTCGACTGTATACAATGTCGTATGACAATGTGCTGTGTGCTCAAGAACTTTCTTTTGTTCTT
The DNA here is from genome assembly GCF_965111595.1 of Paenibacillus sp. Marseille-Q7038. Classification (NCBI taxonomy): domain Bacteria; kingdom Bacillati; phylum Bacillota; class Bacilli; order Caryophanales; family Paenibacillaceae; genus Paenibacillus; species Paenibacillus sp. Marseille-Q7038. Next base: position 975,719 of record NZ_CBCOOM010000002.1, read on the forward strand.
AACCAGACAGGATGTAATTTTTACGAAAGCGAGATGCGTAGGAGATGAGACGATGAATCAAAAGATCCCACAAGTCGGACAGATCGTAAAAATACTTCGAGGCAGAGATGCCGGTCAGATTGCAGTAGTCATTGCTGTTGAGGACAACAGGTTCGTGTATATTGCTGACGGATACAAACGTAAGTTTGACGGACGAAAGAAGAAGAACCTTCTTCACCTGGAACCCCAGCCGATGATTAGCAGCGAGGTTGTGAACAGCTTAAACGAAGTTGGACGGGTAACGAACGGAAAACTGCGTTATGCAGTTCAGCAGTTCTTAAATGTAGGCGAAGTTCAAAGCTGAAGAGAAAGGAGACTAACTGTGGCCAAAGAAGATGTCATTGAAGTGGAAGGAACGGTTCTTGAGCCGCTTCCCAACGCAACGTTCAAAGTAGAGCTTGAGAATGGTCATCAAATTCTAGCTCACGTTTCCGGCAAACTGCGGATGCACTTTATCCGCATTCTGACAGGAGATAAAGTGGTTGTTCAGTTATCGCCTTATGACCTATCAAAAGGGCGTATAACTTATCGTAAATAGTAAGGCTTATTTTCTGAAATAACGATGAAGGTTTATATCAGCTTTGCATGGTATGATAATCTAGTGTACGCTATGTAAATAGATTGTGTATCATCTGGCTGTTAGCATGCTTTCGAAGTCAGTTTTACTCATCGTAAAACTTTGAGGAGGTAATCAACATGAAGGTAAGACCTTCTGTAAAACCTATCTGCGAGAAATGCAAAGTCATTCGCCGCAAAGGTAATGTAATGGTCATCTGCGAAAATCCGAAACACAAACAAAAACAAGGTTAATAGAAGGGGGTGTAGCGTAAAATGGCTCGTATAGCTGGTGTGGATTTGCCACGTGATAAACGCGTTGAGATCGCCTTGACATATATTTTCGGAATCGGTTCAACGACTTCCAAGAAAATTCTGAGCGAAACTGGCATTAGTCCGAATACTCGTGTCCGTGATCTTACGGAAGATGAAGTGAGCAAATTACGTGAAAGTATCGACAAAATGGTTAAAGTAGAAGGTGACCTTCGTCGAGAAATTTCTTTAAATATTAAACGTTTGACTGAGATTGGATGCTACCGTGGTATTCGTCACCGTCGTGGTCTTCCAGTTCGTGGACAACGTACTAAAACAAATGCTCGTACGCGTAAAGGTCCTCGTCGTACTGTAGCAAATAAAAAGAAATAAGAAGGGAGGATAATCTACAATGGCTAAACCGAAAAAAGTCGTACGTACTAAACGTCGTGACCGTAAAAATATTGAGTCTGGCGTGGCTCACATTCGTTCCACGTTCAATAACACAATTGTTACTATTACGGATCCACACGGTAACGCTATCTCTTGGGCAAGCTCCGGCGGTCTTGGATTTAGAGGTTCCCGTAAGTCGACTCCATTCGCAGCTCAAATGGCAGCAGAATCTGCAGCTAAAGCAGCAATGGAACATGGCATGAAAGCAGTTGAAGTTATGGTTAAAGGTCCAGGTGCTGGCCGTGAAGCAGCGATCCGCTCTTTGCAAGCTGCTGGTCTTGAAGTTAACCTGATCAAAGACGTAACTCCTGTGCCACATAACGGATGCCGTCCTCCAAAACGTCGTCGTGTCTAATGAGATTTGCCCCCTTCGTGTGGTATAATCCGGCACAATCTGTTAATAATGGTTGTTTAGGCATACTACATGGTAACACTAGATAAGGTAAATATTTCATATCGGACCGACGTTTTGAAGGAGGGGTATTGCAGTGATAGAAATCGAAAAGCCAAAAATTGAGACGGTAGACGTCAACGATGATGGCACTTATGGCAAATTTGTGGTAGAACCGCTGGAACGCGGATATGGTACGACGCTAGGTAACTCGCTTCGCCGTATCTTGCTTTCCTCACTTCCAGGTGCGGCAGTTACATCGGTGCAAATCGATGGAGTGTTGCACGAGTTTGCTACAGTTCCTGGCGTAATGGAAGACGTTACGGAAATCATTCTGAACCTTAAAGCTTTGTCTTTGAAGATTCACTCTGATGAAGAGAAGATTCTTGAGATTGATGCTGAAGGTGAAGGGGCTGTTACAGCCGGAGATATCCGTGCGGATAGTGATGTTGAAATCCTTAATCCGGATCTTCATATCGCTACTCTTGGTCCAGGTTCGAGACTTCACATGCGTATTTATGCCAATCGCGGTCGCGGCTACGTCCAGGCAGATCGGAATAAACGCGATGATCAGCCGATCGGCGTCATCCCTGTGGATTCGATCTATACCCCGATTGCGCGTGTCAACTATGGTGTTGAAAATACGCGTGTAGGTCAAGTAACAAACTACGATAAGCTTACACTTGAAATTTGGACAGATGGCAGCATCCGTCCAGAAGAAGCGGTAAGTCTTGGCGCAAAAATCTTGACTGAACATGTACTGCTCTTTGTGGGTCTAACAGACGAAGCAAAAGATGCAGAAATCATGGTCGAAAAAGAGGAAGACAAAAAAGAAAAAGTACTCGAAATGACGATCGAAGAGCTCGATCTATCTGTTCGATCCTATAACTGCTTGAAACGTGCTGGTATCAATACGGTTCAAGAACTTACAACGAAAACTGAAGAGGACATGATGAAGGTACGTAACCTGGGTCGTAAATCTTTAGAAGAAGTGCAAGAGAAGCTCGAAGAGCTTGGTTTGGGTCTTCGTACAGAAGAGTAGCAACACGATTGCTTGAAGTGAAGGAGGGGAAAACATGGCATACCAAAAATTGGGTCGTAACTCCAGTGCTCGTAAAGCATTGTTCCGTGACCTCGTAACGGATCTGTTCTTATATGAGCGCATTCAAACGACGGAAGCGAAAGCGAAAGAAGTTCGTTCTATCGCTGAGAAATTGATCACAAAAGCTAAAAAAGGTGATTTGCACGCACGTCGTCAAGTTGCTGCATATGTGCGCCGTGAAACAATTGATGGTGAACAGGATGCAATTCAAAAACTGTTCAGCGATATTGCACCACGTTACACTGAGCGTCCAGGCGGATACACTCGTATCATGAAACTGGGACCTCGTCGCGGTGATTCTGCACCTATGGTTTACTTGGAATTAGTAGACCGCGTGTAATATTAGGCGAGAGTGAAGGAAGGGTGGACAGGATCTAGGTTCTGAACTGCCCCTTTTTTTCACTTGCGCTACGCTGTAGTTTGGGGAGGAGCTCCGAGAGGAGCTCTTTTTCATTGTGGTGCTTTCAAGTACGAAGTGGTTACTGTGATTAGTATGGTATGATGAGGTGAGAATAATGCGGAACATTTGTATGCGTGTGAATTATGATGGAACGGATTACTTTGGTTTTCAGACACAGCCCATTGGCAACACAATACAGGATGTTATCGAGAAATCGATTAAATACCTGACTGGAGAGGAAATCAAAATCCATGCCTCGGGACGTACTGATGCTGGGGTCCATGCAAGGGGACAAGTATTTCACTTTCACACAGAGTCCAAGATTCCTCTTGAACGCTGGTGCATGGCTCTTAACACAAGACTTCCTGATGACATCCTTATAACAGATGCATATGAAGTACCACTCTCATTTCATTCCCGGCGCTCTGCCAAAAGAAAGACTTATCGTTATACGATTAATGCGAATCAATTTGTAGATCTATTTAATCGCCGAATACAGCTGCACCATCCAGGTAAGCTCGATATTAAGGCAATGAATGAAAGTTTGCCGTACTTACTAGGTACGCACGACTTTACTTCTTTTGCATCCAGGCATTCAACGAAGGATTCCCATGTCAGGACTTTATATGAAGCGCGAATGGACCTAGACACTTCCATGTGCAGAGAGAGTCATCCGCGAGATCAAGGTATTATTCATATTTATTTGACCGGTAATGGTTTTCTTCAGCATATGGTGCGAATTATTATCGGTACGCTCTTGGAAATAGGAGAAGGGAAACGTCAGCCTGAAGATATGAAACATATCCTAGCTGCACAAGACCGCTCTGCAGCTGGTCCTACAGCGGTTAGCAAGGGTTTAATGTTATGGAATGTAGAGTATGATAATCTCCTAAAAAAAACCTGCGATAATGTCTTGCGAAGTAGCATTTAATCGTGTAATATATAAGTTGTGTTTTCTTAATGGCTTTCCCACAGCCCCACTTAAGTAAACGATATGCAACACACGTAAATCCATCAAACTAACAGCAACTTTTAACGAATATAAATGATAACAATTAATGCGTATTAAGAACGCGATATTTAAAGGAGGATCTTTTCATGCGTACCACTTATATGGCTAAGCCTAGTGAAGTTGAGCGTAACTGGCACATCATTGACGCTGAAGGCAAAACGCTTGGCCGCTTGGCAAGCGAAGCTGCGGCTCTGATCCGCGGTAAACATAAGCCACAATTCACTCCACACGTTGACACTGGTGATTTCGTTGTTGTCATCAATGCTGAGAAAATTGTTCTTACAGGTAAGAAAATGGACAACAAAAAATACTATCGTCATTCCATGCACCCAGGTGGCCTTAAAGTCACTGTTGCAAAAGACATGGTGAAAAACAAACCTGAACGTATGATCGAACTTGCTGTACACGGCATGCTTCCTAAAACACGTATGGGTAACCAAATGAAACTTAGATTGAAAGCATATGCTGGCGCTGAACATCCACATGCAGCACAAAAACCTGAAGTTTACGAACTTCGCGGATAATTAAAAGGAGGACAGTTTCATGGCACAAGTACAATACTATGGGACAGGTCGTCGTAAACATTCGGTAGCTCGTGTTCGCCTTATACCGGGTGAAGGACGCATTGTCATTAACAAACGTGATATCAACGATTATTTCGGCGGTTTGGAAACACTCAAACTGATCGTTAAACAACCACTTGAACTGACTGAAACTACAAGCAACTACGATATCCTCGTTATTGCTCACGGTGGCGGTATTACTGGTCAAGCAGGAGCAATTCGTCACGGTATCTCCCGTGCACTTCTTAAAGTAGATCCTGAGTACCGTGGAAGCTTGAAAAAAGCTGGCTTCTTAACACGTGACCCACGTATGAAAGAACGTAAAAAATACGGTCTTAAAGCGGCTCGTCGCGCACCTCAGTTCTCCAAACGTTAATCTGTTCGGATCAAAAGTCCTTTCTTCTTCGGAAGAGAGGACTTTTTTTGCTATATACATAGTAGGAATATAAGGTGAACATTATTAATTCTGACAGTTTACCTTGGAAATAGCATTGACATCTAACTGGAAATATTTATACTTAATTGTAATTCATATCATATATATCGGTTTAGTGTAAAAAATATTACCCCTGTAGGAGGTCATCATTGTGAATCTGTTAGAAAAAGAAGAGTTGGCAAGAGACAAAGCAATTGAACTGGAAGATGCTTCTCCTGAAGAGATTATTCGTTACGCTGTAGAAACATTCCCGAACATCACATTTGCATGTAGTTTTGGTGCGGAAGATGTTGTTTTAGTGGATATGATTCAAAAAGTCAGTCCTTCTAGCGATATTTTTTATCTCGATACAGACTTTCACTTTAAAGAGACGTATGAAACAAGAGATCGACTTGTAGCACGCTATCATATTGATTTTGTTCGAGTATCTCCCAAACTGACACCTGATGAACAAGCGGCTGCTCATGGTCCAGAGCTTTGGAATTCAGAGCCTAACGCTTGCTGTAACATTCGCAAAGTAGAACCACTTACCCGTATTTTATCCCAATATGATGCGTGGATTACAGGAATTCGCCGAGATCAAGCTCCGACTCGTGCTAACTCTAAGAAGGTAGAGTATGATACGAAATTTGGACTTATGAAATTCAACCCAATTGCTGGATGGACGAATGAGGATGTGTGGAAATACATTAATGAAAATAATTTAATTTATAATCCATTGCATGATCAGAACTACCCTAGTATCGGCTGTGAGCAGTGCACTAGACAGGTGATGCCAGGTGAAGATCCACGAGCGGGGCGTTGGTCAGGCAATGATAAGACCGAATGTGGGCTTCATAAATAAATAACTATTACGTTGCTAAAGTGTATATAGACTATAGGGAGATGAGATCATGGCATCGATATTACCTCACGGTGGTACATTAGTGAATCGAATTGTTGAAGATAGGAATCGGGAAGAATTGCTTCAATCCGCTGAGAAACTAAAAAGATTACCGATTAGCAACTGGACCATTTCTGATCTTGATCTAATAGGGGTAGGGGCTTTTTCTCCGCTTACGGGCTTTATGAATGAAGCAGACTATCAGTCAGTGATAGAAGGTATGAGACTTACAGATGGGACCGTTTGGAGTATACCTATTACGCTTGACGTTGATCAGGATACGGCACAAACCCTCCAAATTGGTGAGACCATTGCACTTACTGGTCAAGAGGACAATGTTATATACGGCACCCTCAAGATAGAAAGCATTTATGAAGTTGATCATGATAAAGAAGCGAAGAATGTTTATAAGACAAATGATCAGGAACATCCAGGGGTTAAAAAGCTGTTTGAACGTTCTGCCTTTTATATTGGCGGTCCCATCTTTGTGTTAAACCGTAAACAACCTGCTAAGTTTAATGAGTTCTACTTTGACCCCCAACAAACGCGGCAACTTTTTCAACAAAATGGCTGGAAAACGATTGTTGGTTTTCAAACTCGAAATCCTGTTCACCGTGCCCATGAGTATATTCAAAAAAGTGCCATGGAAATTGTAGATGCTTTATTCCTCAATCCGTTGGTAGGCGAAACAAAATCAGATGACGTTCCTGCCGATGTACGTATGAACAGTTATCTGGCGCTTCTTGAGAACTACTATCCTGCGGATCGTACCTTTTTAGGTGTCTTTCCAGCAGCAATGCGTTATGCGGGCCCTAGAGAGGCTATTTTCCACGCGATTGTACGTAAAAACTATGGATGTACTCATTTTATTGTTGGTCGGGATCACGCTGGAGTAGGGGACTACTACGGCACCTATGAGGCACAAGAGATATTTACTAACTTTACATCTGAGGAACTTGGGATTACTCCTCTTTTCTTTGAACATAGTTTCTTTTGTTTAAAATGTGGCAACATGGCTTCTGCCAAAACATGCCCGCATAGTAAAGAAGATCATATGACCTTGTCGGGTACCAAAGTTAGGGCCCTTCTCCGTGACGGCAAGTGCCCGCCGCCTGAATTCACACGTCCAGAAGTTGCTCAAATATTGATTGAAGGTATGACGGAACACGTTACGTCTTAGTTTTCATCAGTTTGTCCATATGAACGGTATATTTGTCCACCTCGTCCCATATAGATCATTATGGTCATTTATGGGATCGGAGGTGGCTTTTTTATGCGTAAACAGCGTTCAAACAAGTTGATGGTATGGATCCATGTAAGCACCATGAAAAAACTGATGATAGGTGTTCTCTTGCTGGCACTATTCATCTGTATTGCAGTGTATGAGGTCCCGGCATCGAAAACATGGAGTTCGTGGAGTCTGCCGCTTTCAGGTAAGGTCATAGCTCTAGATGCTGGTCATGGAGGACCTGATGGGGGAGCTGTCAGCAAACAAGGAATTATTGAGAAAGATATCAATTTAGCCGTAGCTCTCTACTTACGTGATTATTTGCAGCAAGCTGGTGCCACAGTAGTGATGACAAGAGAAAGAGATGTAGATCTAGCTCCCCCTGACACCAAATCTTACTCGAGACGGAAAACAGAAGATTTAAAGCAACGAGTTAAAATGATTAATGACAAAAAAGCAGATCTTTTCATTACGATCCATATGAACAGTATTCCTTCAAACCGTTGGAGTGGTGCTCAAGTATTCTATTACCCTAATCATGAGGATAATGCAGATTTTGCTGCGCTTGTTCAAGATGAGATAAGAAGGAACCTCGAGAACACAGATCGAATAGCCAAAACAGTAAACACTGTATATCTGCTGCAAGCGCTAAGAATGCCAGCGGTATTAGTAGAAGTTGGTTTTCTTTCTCATCCTGAGGAGTCTAGACTCCTTGCGGAAGAAGAGTATCAACGCAAAGTGGCCGCTTCGGTATACAAAGGGATTTTAAGATACACGTCTGGTGAAAAATTGAAAAAGTAAGCCCTCTGCACCTCGGTGAGTGATATAATGGACATGTATGAAAAAGATCTGAGTGAAATACATGCCAATAGATAAAGCTGAGGTGCAATTATCATGTTATCAAGAGATCAGGTACTAGAAGTACTTTCTACCTTGCAGGAGCCTATGAGCGGTCTGTTATTTACAGATTTGCAGTTTATTCGGGATATCATGGTAAAAGAGGACAGTGTGGCTTTAACCTTGATTTGTTTAACCGATGATGAAAACGTTCGCAATATATTGAAAAATAATGTCACAGCTCTTCTTCAGGAAGCAGGCGTACAAGAGGTCCATGTAAGAATGCGCCTGGCATCAGATGCGGAAAAAGAATCTCTTCCCAGCTCTGAACAGAAATCAACAAAAGAAACGGAACCTACCGATGATGAAGTGCTTGTAAAAGGACATGCGGCAGGTATGGAGTCTCATGAATTGCTCGATCCTAAATCCGGAGTTACCTTTATCGCTATTGCTAGTGGTAAAGGAGGAGTAGGGAAGTCAACGGTCACCGTTAACTTGGCTGTTGCCCTGGCGAGACAAGGCAAAAAAGTAGGGATCATAGATGCGGATATCTATGGGTTTAGTGTCCCAGATATGATGGGCATTGAAGATGCGCCTGTACTTATAGATGGAGTAATTGAGCCGGTTGAGCGTTTTGGTGTGAAGGTGATGTCTATGGGATTCTTCGTACAAGAGAACAACCCTGTCATTTGGAGAGGGCCGATGCTTGGCAAGATGTTGCGACAGTTTTTTAGTGATGTAAACTGGGGGGATTTAGATTATATGATCCTTGATTTGCCTCCGGGTACAGGTGACGTCGCGCTAGACGTACACCAAATGATTCCGCAAAGCAAAGAAATTATAGTAACGACACCGCATGCCACTGCGGCATTTGTTGCTGCTAGAGCGGGGGCTATGGCCATCCAAACTAATCATGAATTGCTTGGAGTAATAGAAAATATGGCTTACTACGAGTGTGGTGCTTGTGGTACAAAAGATTATGTATTTGGAAGAGGTGGAGGAGGGCGACTAGCAGAAAGCTTGCACACGGAACTTCTTGCTCAAATCCCATTGGGTTCTCCGGATAATCATATATCTGAACCGGATTTTTCGCCCTCAGTATATAAGGAAAATACAGAGATCGGTAAGATATATGATGAAGTAGCCAAACATTTAATTAAAGGCTAAAGTTTTTCGGTAATTACAAAATCATGTGCGTTTATATTTACAGGGCCAAGCGATTCGCTTGGCCTTGTTTTTTTTTCTAACTATACAACGAAGTAATGCTTAGCTACCACTCCCACTTCCACTGCCCCCACCACCACTGCCGCCTTCTTCTTTTTTACCGCCTTGACTCTTGGATTGGTCTTTCTTTTCTTGGTCACCTCCGGCACCTTCGCTTTGTTTAGGTTGGAGTTCTTCTTTAACGACTGACTTTAACAGCTCCATAACTTCCATCCGAAATATAGGATTTTGCATGGCTTCCTGCATAACACTCATTGTCTGTTTACGATAATCGGCCGTTTGGGTTAGTTGTAATAACATTTTAGTCATTTCCGGCGATTTTAATATATCTTCCATCGATTTTTGATAGGAAGGATCTTTGATGAGTTCCATATGAATTTGTTTACTTTGGGAATTGACTACTTTAGCAAAATCCCCAGCAAATTTAGGATCTTTCATAATTTCCTCGAATACTTTTTTATACTCAGGAGAAGACAAGGTGTCTTTAACGGCCACTCTGATTTCATCTGAAGAGCTCTGTGAATTAAGCATTTTTATTCCTAACCCTTTAGATGTATTTCCTGAACCGCTTGAATCACTTCCTGAACCTGATTCGCTGGATGAACTTTGGCCCGAACCACTCTCTCCGAGAAGAGCTTCTTCCAGAGCTTTTTTACCTTCATCACTTTTTAGAATATCAATGACCATTGTCTTTGTTTCTTTATAACTACCCTGTTGAGCAGCGTTTGGATTATCAGACCCACAACCAGATAAAAATAAAGCCAGACTGCTTGCAATACATAAACATTTAATACGATGCCACTTCAATTGCTTCACATCCCCTTTGTCTGAATAACTGAATGTAGTATGTGGGACAAGGAAGGGATTTATGTCTGTAAAGCCATGGTGTTTTTTAGAGATCGTTGGTAAAATAAACACTTGGAGGTGGAAAAGATTTGAATTTAAGGAAATGGTTCAATTTATTTTGGCAAACCCTGTGTATCGGTGGGATCGCATCATTAATAACAGGACTCATACTCACCACCGGGGAGTACAAGCCATCAAGTACTGCGGATTTCTTATTGTATCTACTTATCTTATTCGGAGCGGGTATGATGATTAGTGTCTACTCACAGCTTGGCTTTTTCGCTTACTTAATCCTTAATTATATGGGGAGAGGCACATTTTCTATAAAAACATGGAATTATATTCAGTTGGCTCTAACGATTCTTGCCTTACTTGAATTAATGTTCTTCCGTATATTTATGGATAATAGTAAAACAGGGTTTACTGATATGTTGCTTAGCTTAATTATTTTAGCGACTGCACTTGTAACCGCATATTTCAAAGTAAAAGCTACAAATAGGAATGCCCTAATACCGACTTTATTTTTCATGATTGCATTAACTATAGTGGAGACCATTGGTGTATTAAATATTGGGGAAAATGCAGCTACCACCTTTACCGTGATTCCGCTTCTTGCTTGTAATACATATCAGATTCTCATGCTTCACCGAATTGTATCAAGAACGGATTTCAAAGCAAAAGAGCTAACTTAACGTTAGCTCTTTTTGTTTACAGTCCCGCTGCATCTTCAATTTGTTGATCTATAAAGGCTTGATCACGTACCTCGGTACCTTTTACATTTGATTGATTGATTAATTCCGATACAGTTACGAACTCATATCCTTTTTGACGAAGCTGGTCAATAATAATAGGTAATGCTTCATGAGTTTGTTTCACAGAGTCACTGGCATGAAGAAGAACAATATCACCAGGATGGGCTTTACTGACAACACGATTCACAATTTGATCCACTCCGGGGTTCTTCCAATCGAGGGAATCCGTATCCCACTGAACAACCTGATAATTAAGGTTATCTGCAATGCGTAGTACTCGCTTATCGAAATCCCCGTTTGGAAGGCGGAGTAAGCTCGGTTCTTTTCCAGAGACATCGGTTAAAATAGAATGAGCTGTTGAAATTTGCTTTTGGATTTCTTCTTCCGTTAAACTACTGTAATTTACATGTTTATATCCATGGCTGCCAATTTCAAAGCCGGCATCTTTAATCGTTGTGACCATATCAGGGTGTGTTTTAGACCATGGGGCAGATAGAAAAAAAGTAGCTTTTTGTACATTTTTATCTTCAAGTACTTTTAGAATGGGTTCGGTTCGTTTATCACCCCAGCTGATATCAAACGTCAGGGCGATTATTTTTTTCTCTGTGGGAACACTATAAACCGCGGTTGGAGAACCGCCGCCTTCAGAGAATACGGACACATTTTCTGTCTCCACGTAGATGATTCCAAGAGTGAAGATTGTTGCAGCGAAAACAATGAGGAATTTCTTGATCTTTCGACCATTTAAAACATAGAAGTATGAATTCATAATCGATGCTCCTTCCATTTACCAATTCGTTTACTTTTAT
>NZ_CBCOOM010000002.1:992500-1321824 GCF_965111595.1 Paenibacillus sp. Marseille-Q7038
AGGTAGACCGGAAGGACTGCTGGACTGCATACAAGTGAGAATGCCGGTATGAGTAACGAAAAGATCAGTGAGAATCTGATCCGCCGAAAACCTAAGGGTTCCTGAGGAAGGCTCGTCCGCTCAGGGTAAGTCGGGACCTAAGGCGAGGCCGAAAGGCGTAGTCGAAGGACAACAGGTCGAAATTCCTGTACCACCGTAAATCGTTACGAGCGATGGGGGGACGCAGTAGGGTAGTGACGCAGACTGATGGATGTCTGTCCAAGCAGTGAGGCTGATGTGTAGGCAAATCCGCACATCGTTAAGGCTGGGCTGTGATGGGGAGTGAAAATTACAGTAGCGAAGGTCATGATCTCAGACTGCCAAGAAAAGCCTCTAGCCAGATGAAGGTGCCCGTACCGTAAACCGACACAGGTAGGTGAGAAGAGAATTCTAAGGCGCGCGGAAGAACTCTCGTTAAGGAACTCGGCAAAATGACCCCGTAACTTCGGGAGAAGGGGTACCCCGGTAGTGTGAATAGCACGAGGGGGTCGCAGTGAAAAGGCCCAAGCGACTGTTTAGCAAAAACACAGGTCTGTGCGAAGCCGCAAGGCGAAGTATACGGGCTGACGCCTGCCCGGTGCTGGAAGGTTAAGGGGAGTGGTTAGGAGTAATCCGAAGCTATGAACCGAAGCCCCAGTAAACGGCGGCCGTAACTATAACGGTCCTAAGGTAGCGAAATTCCTTGTCAGGTAAATTCTGACCCGCACGAATGGCGTAACGACTTGGGCGCTGTCTCAACGAGAGATCCGGTGAAATTTTAATACCTGTGAAGATGCAGGTTACCCGCGACAAGACGGAAAGACCCCATGGAGCTTTACTGCGCCTTGATATTGGATTTGGGTACGATCTGTACAGGATAGGTGGGAGCCTAAGAAGCATGAGCGCCAGCTTGTGTGGAGGCAACGTTGGGATACCACCCTGATCGTATCTAGGTTCTAACTTGGTACCGTGATCCGGTGCGAGGACAGTGTCAGGTGGGCAGTTTGACTGGGGCGGTCGCCTCCTAAAGAGTAACGGAGGCGCCCAAAGGTTCCCTCAGAATGGTTGGAAATCATTCGCAGAGTGTAAAGGCACAAGGGAGCTTGACTGCGAGACCTACAAGTCGAGCAGGGACGAAAGTCGGGCTTAGTGATCCGGTGGTACCGCATGGAAGGGCCATCGCTCAACGGATAAAAGCTACCCTGGGGATAACAGGCTTATCTCCCCCAAGAGTCCACATCGACGGGGAGGTTTGGCACCTCGATGTCGGCTCATCGCATCCTGGGGCTGAAGTAGGTCCCAAGGGTTGGGCTGTTCGCCCATTAAAGCGGTACGCGAGCTGGGTTCAGAACGTCGTGAGACAGTTCGGTCCCTATCTGTCGTGGGCGTAGGAAATTTGAGAGGAGCTGTCCTTAGTACGAGAGGACCGGGATGGACATACCGCTGGTGTACCAGTTGTTCCGCCAGGAGCATCGCTGGGTAGCTATGTATGGAAGGGATAAGCGCTGAAAGCATCTAAGCGCGAAGCCCACCTCAAGATGAGATTTCCCAATTAGTAAGACCCCTTGAAGACGACGAGGTAGATAGGCTGGGGGTGGAAGTGCAAAGAATGCATGGAGCTGACCAGTACTAATCGGTCGAGGGCTTATCCTAAATATTAAAATCGCAAAGATTGTTTCGTATCTAGTTTTCAGGGAGCAAATCCTTGAGGAGAACCTGACGCTTGTTTCTTGATTCATACTTCCGTGTTGAACCCAAGTGAACGCGAAGAGCGAATGGATTTTCCGAAGATTTTAAGTCGCATGTCCTTTCTAAGGGCTGATATTTTGCTGGTGAGTATTCACTGAAGATATCACAGCGCAAAAATCACGTTTGGTGGCGATAGCGGAGGGGTTCCACACGTACCCATCCCGAACACGACCGTTAAGCCCTCCAGCGCCGATGGTACTTGGACCGCAGGGTCCTGGGAGAGTAGGACGCCGCCAAGCGAACATCCTTACCTCAGGCAACTGAGGATTGTGTTTACTACTAATGGTTACTATTCCCTGATAGCTCAGTTGGTAGAGCACTCGACTGTTAATCGAGTTGTCACAGGTTCGAGCCCTGTTCGGGGAGCCATTGCTCTCATAGCTCAGTAGGTAGAGTGCATCCATGGTAAGGATGAGGTCACCGGTTCGATCCCGGTTGAGAGCTTGTTTATTAAGGCCCGTTGGTCAAGGGGTTAAGACACCTCCCTTTCACGGAGGTAACAGGGGTTCGAATCCCCTACGGGTCACTTTATATGGAGATTTAGCTCAGCTGGGAGAGCATCTGCCTTACAAGCAGAGGGTCGGGGGTTCGATCCCCTCAATCTCCACCATTCATTTTTGAATGTGTATATAATGTGTGTAAATTACAAATCATATAAGAATGTTGGGGATTAGCCAAGCGGTAAGGCAACGGACTTTGACTCCGTCATGCATAGGTTCAAATCCTATATCCCCAGCCATTTATATGAGCCATTAGCTCAGTTGGTAGAGCACCTGACTTTTAATCAGGGTGTCGAAGGTTCGAGCCCTTCATGGCTCACCATATAATCACATGCGCGTGTGGCGGAATTGGCAGACGCACTAGACTTAGGATCTAGCGTCCTTGACGTGGGGGTTCGAGTCCCTTCACGCGCATTGATTTTTTGCGGACGTGGCTCAGCGGTAGAGCATCGCCTTGCCAAGGCGAGGGTCGCGGGTTCGATTCCCGTCGTCCGCTCCATATTTTGCGCCCTTAGCTCAGCTGGATAGAGCGTTTGACTACGAATCAAAAGGCCGGGAGTTCGAATCTCTCAGGGCGCGCCATTTAAATATCGGGATGTAGCTCAGCTTGGTAGAGCACCTGGGTTTGGACCAGGGGTCGCATGTTCAAATCGTGTCATCCCGATACTTTATATGCGGGTGTAGTTCAATGGTAGAACTTCAGCCTTCCAAGCTGATAGCGTGGGTTCGATTCCCATCACCCGCTCCAATTATTTAACGTAAAGTCTGGTTCAGTAACTAGGCTTTTTTTTGTATATGCAGATATAATTAATGGATCATTATGTGTATTACTTAATGTATGTTTGTTACTAGATTGTACTTGCTTTTATGCAATTGCAAATAAATATTGGATACATTGATTAACATATAGAAGCAATAAATCAGCTTATCCACATGTTGAATAGATCAAGAGAATCTCTAGAAATACGACAAGAAAAGCAGTATTTTACATTAAAAGTTACAAAAAACCTGTATTTTCTATTACAAAACTAAAGATTTTCACTGAATTTTATTGTATTATGTTATGAAGGTGTCATTTTTTACGTAGAATTTGTAATTAGCTGGAGATAGGAGGATAAGCATGACAGAAATTACGGTAACCGCGAACAAAAGCAATTCTAACAACTTGTTGCGCCGGGATGTGCGGTTTCTTGGTAATATACTCGGGGAGGTTCTCGTCCATCAAGGAGGTAATGAACTTCTAGAAGTGGTAGAAAAAATTCGTGAAACCAGTAAGGCTTTACGAGCAGAATATACGCCAGAGTTGTATCAAGAATTCCTTAGTATGATTAAGCAATTAGATTCTGAGAAGCGCCATCAAGTGATACGAGCTTTTGCAGTTTACTTTCAATTGGTGAACATTGCGGAACAGAACCACCGAATTCGTCGCAAGCGTGACTACGAAAGATCTGCAGGAGAGACTGTGCAGCCAGGATCTATCGAAATGGCTGTTAAAACTTTGAAGGAAAAAGGGTTTGAATACAATGATGTTGAAGAAATCCTAAGTTCTCTTTCACTTGAGCTTGTTATGACTGCGCATCCTACGGAAGCCATGCGTCGTGTTATTCTGGATATACATAAACGTATATCGGAAGATGTCATGCTATTAGATAATCCTATACTAACGCTCCGGGAACGTGAACAGCTGCGGGAGAAATTGCTTAACGAAGTCATTACTCTGTGGCAAACGGACGAACTGAGAGATCGTAAACCTACTGTGCTGGATGAAGTAAGAAATGGAATGTACTATTTCCACGAAACTTTATTCCATGTACTACCTGATGTTTATGAAGAACTAGAACGATGCTTACAAAAGTATTACCCAGAAAATCGCTGGCATGTACCTACGTACCTGAGATTTGGCTCCTGGATTGGTGGAGACCGTGATGGAAATCCATCGGTAACTTCTGATGTGACTTGGGAGACACTCCGAGTGCAACGTAAGCTTGCTATACGCGAATATAAACGTATTTTAATTGAGCTGATGGGGAATTTAAGTTTCAGCACTAATATCGTAAACGTATCGGAAGAATTAATGGCTTCTATTGAAGAGGATCGAAAACATGTTGTCATTAAGAAAGCAGACATATGGCGTAATGAGAAAGAACCTTACCGTATTAAACTTGCTTATATGATAACTAAACTTAGTAATGTTTTGGATGAAAGCAAATTGGGTCAGCCGGATCGGTATGACTCGCCAGAGGAATTAATTCATGATTTGAAAGTGATCGATTGTAGCTTGCGTCATCATTATGCTGACTATGTTGCAGATACGTATATCAAAAAGACGATTCGCCAAGTAGAACTTTTTGGATTCCACACTGCTACGTTAGATATTCGTCAACACAGCCAAGAGCATGAAAATGCGATGACAGAAATTCTAGCTCATATGAACATTGTGGAAGATTATTCAGCACTCAGTGAGGAAGAAAAGATTAATTTACTTGCTGGTTTGCTCAATGATCCGCGTCCATTAACATCATCTCACTTTATGTACAGTGAGAATACACATGAATGCTTGGAAGTGTATCGTACCATCTACCGGGCTCAAAAAGAGTACGGAAAGAACTGCATAACTAGTTATCTGATTAGTATGACACGAGGTGCAAGTGATCTGCTCGAAGTAATGGTCCTCGCTAAAGAAGTTGGGTTATACCGTATCGACCCTGATGGTACTGTTGTATGCTCCATTCAGTCCGTACCTTTATTCGAGACGATTGATGACTTACATGCTGCTCCGCAAATCATGAAACGTCTGTTTGATTTGCCAGTCTATCGTAAAAGTGTCCTAGCAAGAAATGACGTACATGAAATCATGCTTGGATACTCTGACAGTAATAAAGATGGTGGAGTAGTCACAGCGAACTGGGAACTGCTTGTAGCCATGAATGATATTACGGCGATGAGTAAAGATTACGGAGTGAAGTTGAAATTCTTCCATGGACGCGGTGGAGCTCTTGGACGCGGTGGAATGACATTAAATCGCAGTATTCTGGCTCAACCGTCTCATACCATTGGTGGAGGTATTAAAATTACCGAACAAGGAGAGGTTATCTCTTCTCGTTATTCACTTAAAGGTATTGCTTATCGCAGCCTAGAGCAAGCTACATCTGCACTATTAACATCAGCGACTGCTGCTCGTACGGAGAAAGTCGATGAAAAAGAAGCAGGGTGGAAAGAGATCATTAGGGAGATATCCGAAGTTTCACTGGAAAAGTACCAAGATCTTATTTTCCGAGACAAAGATTTCTTCGATTTCTTTAAAGAATCTACTCCTTTACCTGAGATTGGGGAACTAAACATTGGTTCTCGTCCATCTAAGCGTAAGAATAGTGACCGATTTGAGGACCTGCGTGCGATTCCATGGGTGTTTGCATGGACACAGAGCCGTTACCTCTTCCCGGCATGGTACGCCGCTGGTACGGGTTTACAGAGTTTCTACCAAGGTAAGGAAGAGAACCTGAAGGTTCTGCAAGATATGTACAATAACTATCCTTTCTTTAGTACCTTGATAGATACAGTTCAAATGGCAGTAGCAAAAGCCGATATGAATATCTCTAAACAGTATACTTATATGGTTAAGGATGAAGAAGTACGTAATCGGATTGTGGGACTTATTAAAGAAGAATATAAGTTAACCAAAGATCTGTTACTTAAAGTGACAGGACAACAAGAGATTTTAGATAACGTGCCTGTTATTCAAGAATCGATTCGTTTACGGAATCCGTATGTTGATCCGTTGAGTTATCTCCAGGTACAACTCCTTAGCGAGCTACGTGAACTGCGTGAGCAAGATGGCGATGATGCGGAGTTACTTCGTGAAGTATTGTTAACCATTAATGGTATTGCTGCGGGATTACGAAATACAGGTTGATAAGTCGTTAAATACAAAATGAAATCATGACTAGAAGTTTTTCAATAAACGGGGGATCTTGCAAAAGAGACCCCGGTTTTTTTTGTGATATTTTTAATGGATTCTTGGCTGAAATGGATTGCAATTTAGGTGTACATCGATTACGATTTGAATGATGTAGGTAAGCCAAATAGGGCGGTACGAAAGACCCATCAGCAAGTCTGGGGGAATAGATGGTGGACAATTTAGAAAAAAGGTTGGTCAAACTCATACTCAAGGGAGATCAGCGAGCGTTTGCTGAGCTTGTTGAGTTATACAAAGACAAATTATTTCATTTGGCATATCGTATGCTCAATAATCGGCACGAGGCGGAAGATATTGTACAGGAAACTTTTTTACGGGTATATCGGAATATGGAGAAATATGATCCTGAACAGAAGTTTTCTACATGGATATACCGTATTGCTACGAACTTGTGTATCGATAGGTTAAGAAGAAAGAAGCCTTCGTATTCACTTGATGCGGAAATTGGTGAGCAGGAAGGAACAGATGGTTATGCCATGCTCCCAAGTGATGATCGTACACCGGAAAGTGAAGCTCTATTATCAGAGACGCAACGAATTATTCGAGATGCCATTGAAACTTTGCCAGCAAAGTATAAATCCATTATGATACTGCGTTATTTGCAGGATCTTTCTCTTCAGGAGATTAGTGAAGTATTGGACATGCCGGTAACAACGATCAAGACAAGAGTACATAGGGGTCGTGAGTTTTTACGTAAAAAACTTGAATATAAACTCTAGGTTGTTTTGTTATTTATAAATTTAATGAAACGATCTTGATCGTCACTGCGTATAACATGAAAACGAGTCTTATGTTTAATACGTAGTTACGCAAACAAGTTTATTTATAGACGTGAGACTTCATAGATCTTGAGGAAAGGATATGCTCATATGGATTGCAATGAAATCACCTCTTTAATGCATGAATATTTAGATGATGAACTTTCGACTGCCCAGAAAAAGGGGCTCGAGAATCATTTGTCAATGTGTCCTGACTGCCGCATGCTTTTTAAAGAGTTAGAACAGACGGATATGCTGCTTTATGCTATGAAACATTATTCCCCGTCTGCTTCAGATGAGCTGACTGATCGGATCATGAGTGCTGTACCACAACCGAAGAAGCAGCAACCTTGGCTGAAATGGGTGAAGCGACATCCGGCATTTACTGCTGCTGCTGTATTTTTGTTAGTCATGTTGTCCAGTACTCTTAGCTTCTGGGATCAGAGCGATCAGCTGATTGTTAAAGGCAGTGATCTGGATCAAATCGTAATTGAAGGGAATAATGTTATTATTCCAGAAGGCAAGTCTATAAACGGCGATTTAACCGTGGAAAATGGGACTGCTCAGATATATGGCAACGTAGAAGGGAACCTTACGGTTATTGATGGTTCTTACAATATGCAAGCTTCTACAGCACATGTTTCCGGGCAGATCAAGAGCATAGACCAGGCACTTGATTGGATTTGGTATAAGGTAACAAACATCATGTCCGTTGTAGCGTATCGCTGAGAAGGTATTAATTGGTAGTCGTTAAGCAATATTTTATAAACATTACCAGGGCACCTCGGTCATGAGGGGCTCTTTTTTTCATAGAACAGGGCATATTTATAATAAATGGGTAATTTGATGGTTGCTCGCTTGCAAGTTGTACTTTAACGTTATAACCTAGATATAAAGAAGAACATACTATAACTACAACTTAAATAGCGTTTACTCAACAAGGGGATAACGGGGGCAAAAGGATGAACTATTTTGCGGACTTAACATGGCAAGAGTCCATTAAAGACATTATAGATATATTAATTGTAGGCTACATTATATACCAGATCATCCTGCTTGTTCGGGGTACACGTGCTGTACAATTGCTGAAAGGGATACTCTTACTTGTGGTGATTTGGGTTGTCAGCACCTGGTTTAATCTCTACACATTAAAGTGGCTCATGAACCAATTCTTTACTTTCAGTGTGGTTGGTCTATTCATCATCTTCCAACCGGAGCTCCGCCGTGCACTTGAACAGTTAGGACGAGGTAAATGGTTTAATCGGATCAGTGCAGATAATGAGGAATTTAGCAGGTTTACGAATGAATTAATTAAAGCCATAAACTACTGTTCTCGCCGTAAGATCGGGGCTTTAATTGTCTTTGAACGAGAGACGGGGCTCAATGAATACACGGAATCAGGTATTAAGATGAACTCTGTGTTAAGTTCGGAACTGCTCATTAATATATTCATACCGAATACACCGCTTCATGACGGGGCTGTTATTCTACAAGGGAAACAGATTGCGGCGGCAGCTTGTTATTTACCTTTATCGGAGAATCCTTTCATTAGTAAGGAGCTGGGCACACGTCACCGGGCGGCCATCGGGGTTAGTGAAGTTGCCGATGCTGTAGCCATTGTAGTTTCTGAAGAAACTGGTCAGATTTCGCTTGCGATTAATGGTCAGGTGGTAAGAGATATTAAAGAAGAATCACTCATTTCTAAATTACATGAAGAACTTCGTCCATCTTCTACTCTTAAAGAGAAGCGCAACCCGTTCTGGAAACGGAAGGGGGGACGTCAGTAATGGATAAATGGTTCAATAATAACAATTTTGCCAAAATATTGGCGTTAGCGGTCAGTCTTTTATTGTGGGCTATGGTTCATTCGAACGATGTTACACCAACACCAACAACAAATACTTCCATAGAACCTCGTGCGATTGATAACGTCAAAATCGAAGCTTATGGAATTGATTCATCAAAATATGTACTGACATCCATGAGTGAAACGGAAGTAGAAATGCAGGTCAGGGGTCAGCGTTCTGTACTCACTTCTGTATTTACGGATGAATATAAAGTAAGACTAGATTTAAGCAATGTTAGTGCGGGTACAACGACGCTTCCTCTTAGTCATGTGGTTCCAAAAGGTGTGGAATTTGTGTCGATGGAACCTTCGAGTGTAACAGTTACGATTGAGGAATTATCGTCCCAAGATTTCGAAGTAAATGTGGTTACCACAGGAACACCCGCAGAGGGATATGCAGCAGGGACACCGGTTATTACGCCAAATGAACCTGTAAGAGTTACTTTGCCAGATAGTCAACTTGCTGCTGTGGGGAAAGTTCAAGGTACGGTTAATATTGATGGGGCGACTGAGAATGTAACTGAGAAAAAAGTGAAGTTAGTGGCTTATGATCTGGAAGGAAAAGAGATAGAAGGAGCGGTTATTGAACCAGCTACAGTCTCTGTGGATATTCCAATATCGGAGAAGTTTACTAAAGTTCCTTTAAAAATTCAGTATGAAGGTCAACTCCCCGAAGGGCTTACTTTAGCTAAAGTGGATTCAAGTGTGAGTGAGGTAACGTTGTTCGGAAGCCAAGAACAGCTAGTAGGGATAGAGTCCTATAGTGGAGTGTCTTTGGACCTTAGCACACTGAAAGAGGCCGGTACGGAGACAATTAATGTGGACTTGACGCCGCCCTCTGGTTTTGAGAAAATCGAGCCGAGCTCTGTTGTACTTACGGTGACTGTTGTTGCATCGGAAGAATCGTCTATTAGCGAAAAAACAATTCAGAACGTTCCCGTTACTCTTCAGGAACCTGGGGGCAGTTTTACTGCGACAATAACTCGTCCCCAGAGTGGAAATAAAGATATAACGGTTTCTGGTCCGAGTGATATGCTGGATAATGTGGATGCTAGTGATATAAAACTTGTGGCGGACGCGAAAAACCTCAAGGAAGGTAACCATGTAGTTTCGTTACAGGTAGAAGCACCTGATTACGTGACGGTTAAAACTTCTTCGGCGGATCTTAAAGTTTCCATACAGGTTAAGGATGATTCTGAAGAAACATCTACAACTCCGGCTGAACCTGAAACGAAGCCGAATGAAGATAGCGGAACGGAAACACCGGATAATCAAGATCCAGAAGAGGATACAGATGCTGGAACCTCTGATGGAAGCACTGAAGAAAATACGGAAAGCGATTCAGAAGAAAACGATAGCTCAGCTGGAGCGAATTCCTCATCAACAGAATAGAAACACTGTATAAGCCATTATTATATTTTTTTTACAAAAGCAGATATGAAAACGAATTTTAATAATTTGATGAAGATGATATAAAAAAAGAGGGGTAAACAAACAATGGGGAAATATTTTGGTACCGATGGAGTTCGTGGAGTTGCCAATAAAGAATTAACAGCTGAAATGGCCTACAGTATTGGCCGCTGTGGAGGGTATGTACTAGCTGGCGGAGTAGAACGTCCAAAAGTCGTAATCGGTATGGATACACGAATCTCTGGATTGATGCTGGAGTCTGCTCTAATCGCTGGTCTATTATCCATCGGAGCAGATGTAATTCGTCTTGGTGTAGTATCTACACCAGCGGTAGCGTATTTGACGCGAACTCTTAAAGCAGATGCGGGAGTAATGATCTCAGCATCTCATAATCCGGTACAAGATAACGGCATCAAATTCTTTGGTGGCGATGGTTTTAAACTTTCTGATGAGACTGAAAATCGCATTGAAGATTTGATGGATGCTTATGAAGATGAACTCCCACGTCCAATCGGGGGTAATTTAGGTGCGCTTACCGTTAATGATCAGGCGAAGTTCGAATATCTTGACTTCTTGAAAACAACGGTTTCATCCCGTTTTGACGGTATGAAAATTGTACTAGACTGTGCACATGGTGCTGCTTATGAACTTGCTCCTAAACTATTTGCTGACCTAGGGGCAGAAGTGATTACAATTGGTGCGGAACCAACGGGCCTTAACATCAATGATCACTGCGGGTCTACACATCCGGAGCAACTAAAAGAAGAAGTTCTGCGTCATGGTGCAGACCTTGGACTTGCTTTTGATGGCGATGCAGACCGTCTGATTGCCATTGATGAGACAGGGGCAGAAGTAGATGGTGACTTTATTCTGTGTATTTGCGGCGATGCAATGAATCGTGCAGGCAAATTAAAAGACGGAACTATTGTTTCCACGGTTATGAGTAATATTGGATTCTATAAAGCAACTGAGAAACTAGGACTTAAGACGGCAAAAACGGCAGTAGGCGACCGTTACGTGATGGAAGAGATGCGCCGCGGGGGATATAACCTGGGCGGAGAACAATCCGGACATGTAATCTTCCTTGATTACAACACGACGGGTGATGGTATGCTGACAGGTATTCAGCTGGTGAATACTCTTAAAGAGTCTGGTAAAAAACTCAGTGAGCTTAAATCGATCATGAAACAATATCCTCAGGTTCTTGTGAATGTTCGTGTAGAAGACAAGAGTAAGTTTGAAGGTAATAAAGGCATTGAAGAAGCCATTATTGCAGTAGAAAACAAGCTTGGCGATAACGGACGTGTCCTAGTAAGGGCATCGGGAACTGAATCACTCATTCGTGTTATGGCAGAAGGTCCAGACCGTGACGAATTGGAACAATTTGTGGAGCAGATTGCAGTTGTCGTGAAAAAAGAGCTTTCTGTATAAACAAATAAACATAAAAAATGAGCCTGCGAGACTAATAAGGGTTTCCCAGGCTCTCTTTTATGGGTATAAATGATGAAAATGAATGTAAGGTATAAAGCGCCATTGCAAAACTCACATGAGATGCATATAATGAGTTGTGTGATTCAGATACAGAAAGTGAGGATTGTGAGGTTACAACGTTTTAAAAGCGCCAGAACTTGTACCAGCGTACGGAACCAGTTGTTGGAATAACAATTGGACGGATGGGCAAGTTGACGAGGTGGAGGTGTTCGGATTGTTCGGCGGGGACCTCCCGGTATTCCACCATACCGTTAATTCGAGTACGGAAAAGAAACAGGTGACTGTTTTTACAACGAATCGATAGGTGATTAAAAATATAAAATTAGAACATGCACGAGGAGAGCATCTTTGCTTAATACTACATGAGGTTGATATGCATTCATCGTGACATGAATCATTATAGAAAATACGGATTAGCTAAAGTAGCTAGGTGCTATCATTTCAGGACATCGTCTTATGAAAAGCTGTGAAATTTACCGTAAAGGGTTTGTCACCCGCATATCAGACAACTATTTCCTCATGCTTATTTTTGCAAAGTATGCATTCATCTCCTTCGCATGATTCAAAATCGGAGGAATTTACCTATGTGTGGAATCGTTGGATATATCGGAACTAAAAATACGCAAAATGTACTAGTCGAAGGTCTTAAGAAATTGGAGTACCGTGGTTATGATTCAGCGGGAATCGCTGTTTTCACTTCAGAAGGTCTTCAAATCACAAAATCTATTGGTCGTCTTGCAAACCTGGAAGCAAAACTGGAAACAGCTCCGCTGCAAGGGAATGCAGGAATTGGACATACACGTTGGGCTACTCATGGTAAGCCTTCGGATGAAAACTCTCATCCACATACAGACAACAGCATGAAATTCTCTGTTGTGCATAACGGAATTATCGAGAACTACTTGGAACTGAAAGATGAATTGATCAGCCAAGGATGCAACTTCACTTCCGAAACAGATACAGAAGTTATCTCTCACTTGGTTGCACGTGAATACGATGGCGATATCGTAAAAGCAGTTCAAAAAGCAATTACTCACATGCGTGGTGCTTTTGCACTTGGAGTACTTACTGAGTATGAGCCAGATAAATTGGTTGCTGTTCGTCAAGCAAGCCCACTGATCATTGGTATTGGTGAAGGCGAGAACTTTATTGGTTCTGACATTCCAGCTATTCTCGAATATACTCGTAATGTGTATATCCTGAATGACGGTGAGATGGCAGTACTCACAAAAGATTCTGTCGAATTGATGACAATCGAGGGGAATTTTATTTCTCGGGAAATGATTCGTGTCGATTGGGACGCTGTTACAGCTGAGAAAAATGGATTCGATCACTTCATGTTGAAAGAAGTTTACGAACAACCAAAAGCATACCGTGAAACAATGCTTGGCCGTATTTCTGAAGATCATAAAAAGATTATTCTTCCTGATCTGAATTTGACAGAAGAGCAAATTAAAAATATTAAAAACATTCAAATCATTGCATGCGGAACTGCATACCATGCTGGTCTTGTAGGACGTACAATGATTGAACAACTGGCACGTATTCCGGTAGAAACAGATGTGGCTTCCGAGTATCGTTACCGTTCACCAATCGTGAACTCTGACACACTCGTAATTGTTGTCAGCCAATCTGGTGAAACGGCAGATACGCTTGCTGCACTCCGTGAAGCTCAAGCTAACGGTGCGCACGTACTTGCAATTACTAACGTAGTAGGGAGCTCCATTGCTCGTGATGCGAACGATGTACTTGCTACACTTGCAGGTCCAGAAATTGCTGTTGCTTCAACTAAAGCTTACAGCTCCCAGCTTATCGCATTTGCACTCTTTAGTTTGTATCTTGCACAAGTACGCGGAACACAAACAGAAGAGACCATTGCAAACATTATTGCAGCAATGCAAGCACTGCCTGAACAAGTTGAACAAATGCTTGATCAAGCAGACACAATCAAAGAATATGCAGAGCAAATCTCCACGCACAAGAACTTGTTCTTCATTGGCCGCGGTGTTGACTACGCTGTAGCACAAGAAGGTTCCTTGAAACTGAAAGAGATCTCTTATATTCACTCTGAAGCTTATGCAGCGGGAGAATTGAAACACGGAACACTTGCTTTGATCGAAGAAGGTATTCCTGTTATTGCTCTTGCTACACAAGAAGATGTTCTTGAGAAAACAGTAAGTAACATCAAAGAAGTGAAAGCACGCGGTGCGGATGTAATGGTCATTACCCATGAAGAGAATGTAACAACACTGCTTAAATCCGTTGACCAAGCTTATGCAATTCCTAAAACATTGCCAATCTTGACTCCAACACTAGCGGTTGTACCACTTCAATTGCTTGCTTACTACGCATCTCTTGCTCTAGGTCTTGATGTGGATAAACCACGTAACCTTGCGAAGAGTGTAACTGTAGAATAATATAGATTAATGTTAGTGTGAGTTTGAGTAGTGTTGTGCTCTAGAAGAAACAAACTGATATCATTATTCTAAAACTCATAATTGAAGTAAATAAATTCATATGAAAACCGAGCAGATGCAGGGGATTTCCCGACATTTGCTCGGTTTTTCTTTTATTTAAAAACAACATATCTTGGCTAAAGCAGCTTGCTAGACATTGGCAAGCGGACTCTAGTAAGCACACAAAGGGTTCATGTGCTGTGTTACAGATGTAGTTTATAGACTATGGAATCTGATGAGCTATCAGCGTATTACCTCTTGAGTGGCTGTATCTGGACTATATCAAAAAATGAGAGAGGAGGATGTTATTTCTGAGTAGAGTGACTTGTTACGGGACCACTAGCGCTTCGTAAATACTGTCATATAGATTCATTACCTAAAAATTAAAGGTGATTAAGCAATACCTATCCATTGGGTTCATTGAATGAATCTAATGGCTCCAAGGAATGAAGCCATTAGTATTATATTAAAGAAGCCTCTTCCTATATTCGGAGGGTGTACAGTTTTTTATTTGTTTGAAAATTTTTGAAAATAAAAGCACATCTTTATAACCTACAGACCGGGCAATATCTCCGATTTTAAGTGAAGAATTGGCTAATAAAAAACATGATTTTTCGATTCTTAGATTCAGTAAAAATTGTTGTGGGGATTTATTGAGGTATTGCTTAAATAATCGATGTAGATAGGAACGATCAATAGAAATGTATTTTGCCACATCATTTACGGTAATAGAATATGCATAATTTTGCTCAATGAATTGGAGTGCATTTTCTATATATTTCTGCTGCTTTACTTCACTCGTGACTTCAAGATTGGGATAGAGCTCACACAATACATAGAAAAATTCATAAAGTTTGGAGGTAAGTAACAGATCTTTATTAGAATTCAGTTCGGTCATGCCTACAATACTATTCATGCAATCAGCCAGCTTGTGCGTTTGATCAAATGTGAAGATGGGATTGTCTGTAGATATACTTGTCCTCTTCAGATATTCTTTTGCTTTTACTCCGCTAAAACCAATCCAAATATATTCCCACGGATCATCAGCGTCTGCCTCATAATAAATTAATACGTTGGGCTCAATTAAAAAGGCTTCATGTTGACCAAGGTGATAAATTTTGTCATGAACTCTAAAAATCCCTTTTCCTTTTAATACATAGTGAATCATATACCCGCTACGAATCGCTGGACCATAGGAGTGTTTTCCCACGCAAGCTTCTCTACCACAAGTGTATAAGTTGAGATCTAGATTGTTATGGGAATGATTGGAGAAACTAGCGTTCATTCGATGTCACCTCTCATTAAAAATCCTAAAAAGTTATCACATTGTTTTATATTCAATCTACATTATTCCATGTCCATTTTCAAATTAAAGTTATAAAATAAAAGCATATTAAATGTAGTATACAAACTACTATGTTGCTTACATCAAGAGTACGCAATAGTTAAAACGCTTTCTTATATATTATGTTTTTTCATTACAACTTATTATTCGTTATGAAACACGCTCTTAAAATTAATAAGAAATACTACATTATTTCTTATTCAGAGAGGTTATTCACTATCTTAAATACATCAATGACATGAACTTGAAGGAGGATTCTATGGCAATTCATATTAATAACGAACAACTTTTATTTCATCTGCAAGGGAAAAATACAAGTTATGTAATGCAGGTTGTTCGGGATGGATATTTAGCACATTTATATTGGGGAAAAAGAGTTCACACCTATCGTGGAAGCAACAAAATTATTTATATGGATAGAGGGTTTTCTCCTAACCCCGATGCTTCGGATCGAACATTTTCACTCGATACGCTGCCTCAAGAATATCCGGCTTATGGAAATGGAGATTTTAGGATTCCGGCATATCAAATTCAGCTAAATAATGGCTCAACGATAACGGATCTTCGTTATAAAGAATATAGACTGTTTAAAGGAAAGCCTAAATTAGAAGGATTGCCATCTACTTATGTAGAGGATGAGAATGAGGCAGAAACACTGGAACTTATCATGGAGGATAAGTTACTGGGACTATCGGTGACGCTAACCTATAGTTTATATCCTGAATTAGATGTAATCACAAGGTCGGTTCATTTTAACAATAAAGGGTCACAAAATTTGAAGTTGCTTCGTGCGCTTAGTGCTAGCGTTGATTTTCGGGATGATGAGTATGAATTGATTACACTATATGGTGCTCATAACAATGAAAAAAATGTAGAGAGACGCAGAATTGTTCCAGGGATTCAACTGGTTGATAGTTGCCGGGGGGCGAGCAGTCCTCAACAAGCACCTTTTTTATCATTAGTAAGAAAAGGAACCGATGAAGATCAAGGGGAAGTTTATGCGTTTAACCTTGTTTACAGCGGCAATTTTACAGCTCAAGTTCAGGTAGACCCCTATCGGAATACAAGAGTGTCGATAGGTATTAATCCTTTTGATTTCTCTTGGCTTTTAGCACCTGGAGAAACTTTTCAAACGCCTGAAGTTGTAATGGCTTACACAGCAAATGGGCTGGGTGATATGTCTAGGGTTTTTCATGAACTATACAGTAAACGATTATGCCGTGGAACATTCCGGGATAAGCTAAGACCCATACTCATTAATAACTGGGAAGCTACTTATTTTGATTTTAACGCGGAAAAAATCGAAGAAATTGCAGTAGAAGCAAAAAAAGCAGGAATAGAGCTGCTTGTACTAGATGATGGATGGTTTGGGAAAAGAGATGACGATAACAGCTCCTTAGGGGATTGGGTCGTCGATCAGCGTAAACTTCCAAATGGATTATTACATCTTGCCAATCGGATTTGTGATCTCGGTCTGGAGTTTGGATTATGGTTTGAGCCTGAAATGATTTCGGTAGACAGCGATTTATATAGAAAGCATCCAGATTGGTGTTTACATGTTGAAAATCGACCACACACACTGGGAAGAAATCAACTTTTCTTGGATTTATCCCGTGAGGAAGTGTGCGAGTATATTATTGAATCCGTATCCGATGTTCTATCAAGCGCACCGATTACCTATGTGAAATGGGACATGAATCGACATATGACAGATATAGGGTCAGCTACGCTACCACCAGAAAGACAACGTGAAACCGCTCACCGTTATATTTTGGGCCTATACAAGGTAATGGAAGAAATCACATCGAGATTCCCTCATATATTGTTTGAAAGTTGTTCTAGCGGTGGTGGGCGTTTTGATGCAGGAATGCTTTACTACATGCCGCAAACATGGACAAGTGATAACACAGATGCGATGTGTAGACTTAAAATTCAGTATGGAACCAGTCTTGTATATCCGCCAATTACAATGGGAGCGCATGTCTCAACTGTCCCTAATCATCAAGTAGGAAGAATAACTCCACTTGAAACTAGAGGGCATGTCGCAATGGCTGGAAACTTTGGTTACGAGCTAGATCTCACCATATTAACAGAACAAGAAAAAGAGGAGATCAAAAAACAAGTTGCATTATATAAGGAGATTCGTCCCATTATCCAATTTGGAAAATTCCATCGAATACTCAATCCTTTTGAAGGAAATGAAGCTGCATGGAACTTTGTTTCTGATGATCAATCAGAAGTAGTAGGTAGTTATTTTAAAGTGCTCTCGCAACCAGGAGCTCCCCTTCGAACTCTTAAATTTAAAGGCCTGAATCCAAACTATATTTATAAAGATGTCGAGACAGGTGAGCTGTTTGGTGGGGACGAGCTTATGAATGCAGGGATTACACTGCCAAGAATCAAGCAAGACTTTCTAAGTATGTTCTGGAGATTTACAAAACATCATAATTGAGCAGTTAGGAAAGAGGGAAAAGCACATGAAAGATAAGAAAAAACAATACAGAATGATATCTGAAGAGATATTAGAGAATATAGGAGGAAAAGAGAATATTGCCGGGGTTGCCCATTGTGCGACCCGATTAAGAATCGTATTAGAGGATAACGATAAAGCAGATTTAAAGAAAGTAGAAGATATAGATTTAGTCAAAGGAGTCTTTATAGCAGGAGACCAACTTCAAATTATTTTTGGAGCAGGGTTAGTAAACGACATTTATGCTGTTTTTCTGAGGTTACAGAAACAGAAAATATGTCGCTAAGTGATGTGAAAACAAAGTCTTCGCAAAAACAAAACTTTTTCCAGCAAGCCATTAAATCTTTATCTGATGTTTTTATTGAGATTATGCCTGGAATTCTTGCTGCCGCATTATTAATGGGGATTACAGGTTTGTTAGGACAACAAGGATTGTTTGGAGATAAATCAGTTATAGAGATGTACCCCGCCTTAGAAGGGATTAACCGACTGTTATCGATTGTATCATCAGGAATATTTACAATACTACCCTTGTTAGTCGTATATTCTGCAACAAAAAGATATGGCGGTAGACCGATTCTCGGTTTAGTTATTGGTGCCATAATGCTTCACCCGAATTTAGCAGATGCATATGAAGTAGCGAAAGGCAATGTTGAGCCAGAGGTTATCAATATTTTAGGGTTGAATATTGAACTCGTTGGGTTTCAAGGCGGCATTATTATTGCTTTGATGATGGGATTTGTAGTTGCAAAACTAGATCAGTTCTTTATTAAAAAAGTACCTAATATGATCAAGCTCTTTTTAGCACCTATGTTAACGGTACTTGTTGCTTCTTTGCTCTTATTTACAATCATTGGGCCACTGGGCCGCGAATTAGCTCAATTAGTAACAACCTCATTATTATGGACTACACAAAACTTAGGTATTTTTGGATTTATGATCTTTGCAGGTATTCAGCAAATTATTGTAATTACGGGGTTACACCATGTTTTAGGTGCTGTAGAAGCACAGCTTCTTATTGATACCGGACGGAATTTTATAAATCCATTAATGTCCGTAGCCTTATTTGGACAAGGGGGAGCGGTATTAGGATATGTCCTTTTGCATCGGAAAAATACGAAAGTAAAAGAACTTGGAATTTCAGCATTTAGTTCCGTCATATTTGGTGTTTCAGAGCCAGCAATTTTTGGAGTCACACTAAAATATAAATTCCCGCTGATCGCCGGCTGTATTGGAGGAGCGATTGCTGGTGGTTATGTGTATTTAGCTAAACTTACTTCAATCGGATTTGGAACCACAGCTCTTCCGGGATTAGCTATTGTATCTGCTGAAAATCATGGACATCTCCATTATATTATCGCTCATTTAATCGCATTATCATGTGGTGTATTATTGACTGTCATATACGGAAACATTAATAAAAAAAGGACAGAACTTAGCTCATAACAGCGTTAGTACAGATAAATAAAGTCCTTGATGGCGAAGCTGATTTCTCGCATCTATAAATAAAGACTTAATGAAAGCGCTTCGCTACAAGATGATTCTGGTTTTACTTAAAGGAGTTTATTATATGGAGTGGACAAGAGAACAGAGATATCGAAAAATAGAAGAGGTAAGTCCAGAAGAAATAAACAAATTGAAAAATAAAGTTAACCATTGCCCATGGCGGCAAACGTTCCATATTCAACCGGAGACGGGGTTGTTGAACGATCCCAACGGATTCTCTTATTATAAGGGAGAATATCATTTATTCTATCAGTGGTTTCCCCTTGGACCGGTACATGGTCTGAAATATTGGTATCACACCAAATCTAAAGATCTTGTCCACTGGGAGAATGCTGGAGTAGGGATAACACCTGGAGATGATTTTGATAGTCACGGGGCTTATTCGGGTAGTGCTATCCAGCATAATGACAAACTATATATAATTTATACAGGAAACACGTGGGATGAACAGTGGATAAGACATCCTTATCAATGTTTGGCAATCATGAATCAGCAAGGGGAAATCACTAAAATTGAAAAACCTATCATCGCTGATGTTCCTGTCGGATATACAGACCATTTCCGTGATCCAAAGGTATGGAAAGCAGGAAATACGTTCTATATGGTTATTGGAGCACAGAGAGTCGATAAAACAGGTTGTGTAGTCTTATATAGCTCGGCCGAACTACTAACCTGGACGTTTGAAGGGGAAATTACGACAGAAATGGACTCCTTCGGATACATGTGGGAATGTCCTGATTATTTCGAACTTCAAGATCAGGGAGCACTCATTTTTTCACCACAAGGATTAGAACCAGAAGGGGACAAATATCATAATATTTATCAATCGGGATATGTCCTTGGAGCGAAACTCGATTTGCATCAAAAAGTATTACAGCATGGTGACTTTATGGAGCTTGATCGAGGGTTTGATTTTTACGCTCCACAAACCATGATCGATCCAGAAGAGCGCCGAATCTTAGTTGGCTGGATGGGGCTACCGGATATAGAATATCCAACGGACCGGAATGAGTGGGCACACTGTTTAACCTTACCGAGGCAATTACTTATTCGGGATGGTAAATTGGTACAACAGCCTGTTAAGGAACTTCAGGCACTACGCAAGCATAAGTATGAGGCAGAAGATACGCTTTATAATGAAACAAGCATGTATGATGGTTTTAAGGGAACAACTTATGAGTTGATTTGCGAATTTGAACAAGCAGATGCAACTACATTTGGAATTGAGTTTAGAGCAAGCAGTGAAGAAAAGACGGTTATTAAGTATGATGTTTCTCAGAAAAAAGTGATCCTTGACCGCACATTATCAGGCGAAGAGGTGGCTGCCATTTATGGAACAACAAGAACATGTGACTTGGCGGCGGATCGAATAAAATTTCATTTGTTTGTGGATTCTTCCTCGGTAGAAATTTTCGTGAATGAGGGAACTGAGGTATTTACGAGTCGGATTTTTCCTAATCAGAACAGCAAAGATATCCGCTTTTTTGCGACAGGAGGAAGCGTAAAGTTCAAAGCAGTTAAGTGGGATTATTGATTATTAGAGAATGAACTAGCAAATTATAATTAAAAACAAACGAGATAAAACTAAATTTAAGAGAAATTTAAAGTTTACCCCACTCTTTATTTAAGAAGTTTCTTATATTCTATGGAAAGTAGAATAAAGGAGGAACGTAAATGAAGAAGTGGGCTTTTTTACTTGTAGGAATTACGTTACTGAACATTCACACTTCTAGTGGGATTGTGGCGGTGGCTTCCTGATGTTAAAAACATATAATAAAAAACTTATGTTAACCACCGTCGTTTGGTTCCTTTTATTTTTGTATACCTATTTTATTTTTAAAGTCATACTGTTCAAGTTCTGTTCTGTGGACCTGGGTAACTTACTGATTCAACTCTCAAAGATATTAGCCCATCCCGATCTCATTGTGGATCGATGGGATACAGCTAATTTAGATCTGTTTAGAACGATTATAAGACAGGCAACACAACCCAACCTGCGTAACGTAGCGAACCTGATAGGGAATTTTGCTATCTTTGTTCCTTTTGGATTGCTCGTAGCTATGACGGTTAGAAAATGGAGTTCGTTTTTTTTAGTTCTGTTACTATCTTTTGGTCTGAGCTTATGCTTAGAAAGTTTGCAACTTGTGCTTTCAATGGGGACTTTTGATATAGATGATCTACTTCTAAACACCGCTGGGGGGATTGCAGGCTACATCATTTTTGGTCTAGGTTATATATTGCTTGAGATCTGGCAATCACAGTTCTCAGTGTCTCCGTAAGCAAATCATTAAAAGAATGGTTTCTTGGCAGATGTAATGATGACTGTTAAATAAGAAGCTTCATCACCTGTACAGCGTAAACAGGAGCAATTCTTCAACAAGAATTGCTCCTGTTTACTTATTAGGCTCGTTAACTATTAACCTCATATATGATGAATGGCATGAAAGATTAACATCATAAGTCAGTATCTACGTTAATCTTTCATATACTTTTATTTGGGGTAATAGGTACGCTTTTAGATAGGGTCATACTTCGCCATAAATATATGGAATAGACCAACAGAATCACAATAATGAGGAAATCCATAACAGCAGGGCCTTTCGCATTACCCATAAATTGCAGGAAATTATTTAGTCCATGAAAGAGGATAGGAATGACGATGGATTGCCGATGAATAACCAGCAGGGAGAGAACAAGCCCGACCATAAATGCATACATGATCTGAAAAACCGTATCCATGAGAGACTGCCCACCGATCAGTTGAAGGGAGTGGGTGATCGCAAAAAGAAAGCTCGTTGTAAAGACGGCAATACGAAAACCTTTGGGGAGGAGTAGCCTCAGCATAAAACCACGGAAGAACATTTCTTCTACTAGACCGATGACTAAAATCTGTATAAGGAGCATCATAAAAAGATCAGGTAAAGAGGATGTGTTTAGTCCCTGGTTTCCAGCAAAAATGAGGATAAGTACAAGGATCAGCGGCAAGGAGTAAAGTAGAGCCTTTTTAGCTGAAGAGGGGGAGGTGAAGAAATAGCGTCTCCACTTGTTGCCCACAAGCAAATAGATGAGGATACCGAGTGCGAGTGGAACAATACCAATAAACTGAAGCAAAGGGCTTTCCGGAGATGTAATGGAAACGTAGGCTCCATTCGCTGTAAAAAAGAGCATTAATAATAATTCGAGTCCAATGATACGAAGTACAATTCTTGTATTCGTTCGCAAAATGACAGCCCCCGTTATGTATTATTTAGTTATTGAAATAAATAGTTAATCAACAATCTATTTCATCTATCTAACTATATTATAAACTTGTAGTTATAAGAAGTTAAATATAAAATTCTACATAAAAAAGCCCATCCTCCCCTATAAGAGAATGAGCTGGTTATACATATTGGAAAGTTTAGAATTGAGAGCGAATTATACCGCTAATTTCTGTGTCTCATTTTTAGACTGTCGTTCACTTACCACAAGCATGATGGCAGCAGCACCAACAAGTACAAAACAGAGTACGAAAGAATAACGGTAACCTACAATACTGGCTACTCCTCCGCCAACAAGGCTACCTACCAGTCTTCCAATCGTAGATGAATTCGAATAGAGTGTCGATGCATACCCAGGCATGCTTGGTAGCAGATCCTGCATGTAGCTGATGCCGATGGCTGAGATGACCGCAACAAAGAAGGCAAGGAGTAACTGTGCAGCAAGCAGTTGCCACATCTCACCTGAAATGACGACAACGAGATAATAAGCTCCTCCTAGAATAGCGCCATACATCATCAGAATGCGATTACTGTATTTTGAACCTAGCAGACCCAGCATAATCATAAAAGGAATTTCCAAAGCAGCACAAATGCTGCTGACAAGACCGACATCTCTTGTTGTCCCCCCTAGATTGTTAGTAATAAAGAGGGCTGTATTTAGACTGCTCATCCAGTGAGCTATATACAGCAGTGTCAGAATAAGAAAAGGAAGTAAGATTGTTCGATTTTGATGTAGCCGTATACTTTGTGCAGTACTTCCTGTTCCGCTGGTTTTGAGCTCAACGTTTGATTTCAGGAATGCAAAAACGAGAAAAGCGACAAGGAGGAAAATCCCGATCGTTCCTGAGAAAATGCCACTAAAACCAACTGCCTCTAGAAGCAGGGTACCAAATAATGGACCTGTAATAAAACCAAGTGAGAAGGCGGAACGTAAGGTAGAATTAGCAAATGAATGATCGGTAGAATGGCTTTTAGTTACAGCCTCTCTAGCAATCGCAAATAATTGAGGCATTCCCGGTGCACCAAGTGCTGTGAACACGGTCATATATACGAACAGGATCGTAAAATCCTTAATGAGCAAGTATCCACTAAAAGCCAAGGCATTACAGAGAGTCGCAACTATATAAATATGTTTCCGATTTAAACCGAGGTCAGAACGTTTCCCAATAAGTATGCTAACCCAGATCCCGGCAATTAAAGTGACTGCGAGAAAAACACCGAATACTCCTACAGATACCCCGAGTTGCTCTGTAAAATAAATCGATAGAAAGGGTGCACTGAGTGAGATAGCCATACCCTGCAGCAGCATACACAAAAAGAGTAGGGCATAAGAAGGAATAGAAAATAGTCCAATGAGTCTTTTTATCATGATTATAAGTTACTCCTCTATGTTGTTTAGAATTAGATAGTCAATCGCGTTATAGTATACTTGAAAAAGACAATAATAATATATACGGTATTTAACTGAAAACCTCAACTATTTGGCTAAAGGGGTTCATTTTCAATGGATATAAGATTACATGCTTGTTCTTATTCTTTACATAATCGTCCTTTTAAAACATCTTATAATCCACCTCCCTTCTATTTAATTCGGCTTCAGGTGCTGGGCTTTGCAAAAGCGCTAGTTCATGGAGAAATGAAACAAATTTCACCAGGAGATCTTCTCATGTATCGACCAGGGGAACCTTATCATTTAAGGGTAGGAAAAGAAGGGGAGAATACGGAAAGTGGAGACTACTTTTTACTATGTGATGGAAGCTGGATGGATGAATGGTGGAAAAGACATGAGCGTGATACGCTAAAACGAATTCCACTAGACGATCACCTTTTGTATCTATGGCAGCAGCTATCTATCGAACAGCATCGTGTAATTCGGAATAATCAGGAGATCATAGGTCATTTGTTATGTACGTTATTACTAACCATGGATCAAGTAACAATGGACTCCCATCAAAAACAAGGACAGGGTTCCGTTCGAAGTAATGAACTTGTTGTCAAGATGAAGCAATATATTAACGATCATGCACTTCGACCTCTCCGTGTGGAAGAAGTGGCTCATCATGTTGGACTGAGTGTATCGAGAGCTGTGCATCTATTTAAAGAGGTAACGGGTTATACGATCATCGGGTATGCGGGTGAGATCCGTTTGTCACATGCTCTCGAGCGGATTCAGTATACAGAAGCAAGTCTAGAAAGTATTGCATACTCCTGTGGATTCGGTACATATTCTTATTTTCACAAATGTTTTAAAGAAAAAATGGGATGTTCACCAAGTGAGTTCCGTAAACGACCTGGTTTATTTGGAAGAGACGATCAGCACCATGGTACGTTACAGACCATTTCTGGAATTTCGCCGGATGCTTATCGGTTTCTCCGCTCCTAAGTCTATTCAGGATTGCTTCTTTCCTATGTTACATGCTGCGTTTGGATACATCAGACCAAGGGTAAATATACTCACAAGATTAGTTGAGAAACTACGTGATGATAGGGAAAGTCAGAATCGGTAAAATGGAATGAAGTTTATTTATTCCTGTTAGGAGGAGAAACGATGGGACGTTATGTACAAGTCGAAGAAAACGTGAAAATTTACGTGGAAGATATAGGAGAAGGTACTCCCGTTATTTTCCTTCATGGATGGCCGGCTAATTATAAAATGTTTGAATATCAATTTTCTCGCTTACCCGCCAACGGATATCGTTGTATCGGCATTGATTTTCGAGGATTCGGTAATTCAGATGCTCCCTGGGAGAGTTATTCCTATGATCGGCTTGCCGATGATGTGAGGACGGTTATTGATGAGCTCGGGATTACAGGTGCGACATTGTTTGGCTTCTCTATGGGGGGCGCGGTAGCGATAAGATATATGGCCCGTCATAACGGACATGGAGTTAAAAGTCTCGTATTAGCAGGTGCAGCGGCACCCGTGTTTACAAAACGGGACGATTTTGACTACGGAATGGATCCTGAGGAGTTCACCGAACAGATGATTGTTGCTACTTTTGAAGATCGGCCGAAGATGCTTGCTAAATTAGGAATTCAATTCACAAAAACGAAAACAAAAGCAGGAATGATGATTTGGCTCCAATCTCTTTGTTTACAAGCTTCGCATCATGGAACGATTAAGGCAGCTCTGTCTTTACGCGATGAAGATTTACGTCCAGATTTGTCTCAGATCAAGGTGCCTACTGTTATTTTTCATGGAGCGAAAGACAAAATCTGTGAACCGAATCTTGCCAAACTCACAAGTGAAGCAATTGCTGGTTCCAGACTGATTATGTTTGAAGAAAGTGGTCATGCCATGATGTTTGACGAGCAGGCTAAATTTAATGAGGAACTTATGCTATTTTTGAATACGGAGGATTTGCTCCATCGGGGCGAAGATATTGACCATGTGAACACCATGTCGGAATAAAAAGGTGGCCGACTCCTTACATATTTTCATGTAAGGAGTCGGCTTATTTTTTTGAAAAAAAAAGAAGGTTGCATTTTAGATGAAAGGGATGTATATTAATAATATCTTAAATTTAAGATAATTAAGGAGAGAGGAATGAAGGTAAATGATTAATAACTCATTATCATTGAAGTTGTTCGTTATTCTCTCTAAAGCTTATAAGATAATTATGGAACAAGCAGTAAAGGATATGAAGAGACAAGGGCTATCAGAGACTGAATTTGCCATGCTGGAACTTTTGTACCATAAAGGGAAAACCCCGATGCAGCAAATGGGTGAGAAACTGCTGATTACGAGTGGTGGTATTACCTACACTGCGGATAAGCTTGAGATCAAAGGACTTCTAAGAAGGGTTGCTTGTCCGTCTGACCGCAGGGTAACTTACGCAGAGATTACCGAACAGGGAGATGGAATGATGGAGAGAATCTTTCCAGAACACCAGAAAGTAATCGAATCTGCAATGACCGGACTGACGGAGGAAGAAAAGGTAGAGCTAATTGATTTGCTGAAGAAACTTGGCTTATCTGCTCAGTACACTTAGCTATTCATACGTTACATACAGAATGGCCAAAGCGGCTGTTAAACTTGTAGATCACTGTACTGGTGGTTTTGATCAAAGTAACAATCAACAAGGAAGAAGGATCCATTTTTTTACGCAAATATCT
Source organism: Paenibacillus sp. Marseille-Q7038 (assembly GCF_965111595.1). Lineage (NCBI taxonomy): Bacteria > Bacillati > Bacillota > Bacilli > Caryophanales > Paenibacillaceae > Paenibacillus > Paenibacillus sp. Marseille-Q7038. The sequence continues at coordinate 1,019,402 of NZ_CBCOOM010000002.1, forward strand.
TAAAATTAAGATAAATGATTCTAAACAACTGTTGATGAATATATTTCAACACATAAACGAACACAGAAAAGGGGAATTACAAATGGTAGGAACAGGATTACTTATTATTCGCTTGGTGGTAGGACTTATTTTTGCAGCACATGGAGCACAAAAATTATTTGGTTGGTTTGGCGGTTATGGTCCCAAAGGTACAGGGGGATGGATGGAGTCCATTGGAATTAAACCAGGGGTGGCTGCAGCAGTGATGGCAGGGCTTGTTGAATTCGTAGGCGGGATTGCTTTTGCAGCAGGACTGTTTACTCCGGTAGTCGCTGTTCTACTTGCACTTACGATGATTGTAGCCATGATCAAGGTGCACGGAGCAAATGGTTTCTGGGCGACAGATGGTGGTGTTGAGCTTAATGTGATTCTCATGGCTGTGCTGATTGGAGTCGCTCTTACAGGTACAGGACATTACTCTGTTGATGCATTGATTAAGTAATACAAAAAAACAGTGAACTTATATATAGAAGATGAGGTGAACAAGATGAGACAACAAACGGCAGGGATTCATCATATTACCGCTTTCGTATCGGACGCGCAGAAAAATGTGGATTTTTACGCAGGGGTTCTTGGACTACGACTTGTAAAAAAGACAATTAACTTTGATGCTCCTGATGTGTATCATCTCTATTTTGGTAATGAACAAGGGAGTCCGGGCACGGTTATCACCTTCTTCCCGTTCCCTACGGGACGTAAAGGAACAATAGGCGGAGGTCAGGTTGGCTGGACAACGTATGCAGTGCCTGTCGGTTCACTTGAGTTCTGGAAGGAACGATTGAAAAAGTTCGGTATTTCATTTACCCTGGTAGAACGTTTTTCAGAAATATATGTTCAGTTTCGAGATGTGGATGGACTACAGCTTGAACTTGTAGAGAGAGCAGAAGGACCTGCTAGCCAGTGGACCTTTGGCGGAGTACCTCCTGAGAAAGCAATTAAAGGTTTCGGCGGGGCTTTGCTCTACAGCACAGATCCAGAGAAAACGATGAAGACTCTCGAGAATACGCTCGGACTTACGAAAGTAGGTGAAGATAAAGGTACGGTTCGTTTCCGCTCAACGGGAAATCTAGGCAATTTGATTGATGTAAGCAAGACACAGGTTGCACCGGGGAGAAACGGTATTGGGATCGTTCACCATATTGCCTGGAGAGCAGCGAATGAAGCAGATCATCTCCGCTGGAGTACTGCGGTAAAAGGGGATGGTTTTGAGCTCACTCCTGTGAAGGATCGCAATTATTTTAAAGCGTTGTATTTCCGGGAACAAGGGGGGATTCTGTTCGAGATTGCTACAGATCCTCCTGGATTTACTGTGGATGAGCCTGAAGCAGAGCTAGGTAAGCGTTTAATGCTGCCAGAATGGTATGAGAATAAACGCACTGCGCTTGAACAGAATCTTGTCCCCATTGTTGTTCGTGTGCTGGATCAGGATCAGATATAAATACAAAAGGAGCTGATTTTCAAATGGACATGTCTATGCGAACGATTGATCCTCTTACACAGACAGAAAGAGAAAATTACAAACTTCTCACAGGAAGTATCATTCCGAGACCGGTGGCTTTTGTAACGACTTTATCGGAGGAGGGAACGATCAATGGAGCTCCTTTTAGCTATTTCAATATCGTAACGGCGGATCCTCCGATGATCTCGATCTCGGTGCAACGGAAAAATGGGCACCCAAAAGACACGACACGTAATGTAGTGCACCAAAAAGAGTTTGTCGTTCATATCACCGACGAGATGAATGTCGATAAGATTAACCAGACTGCGGAGAGTTTACCTCCTTCCGAAAGTGAGATTGAAAAGGCCGGACTCACTGTGGTTCCTAGTGAAATAATACAAGTACCTGGAGTAAAAGATGCGAAATTCCGTATGGAGTGTGTACTTGAAGTAGCTTATCCCTTAGGAGGAACAGAGAATGCTCCGGCCTGTGATTTAATCATCGGCCGGGTTGTCCGTTTTCATGTAGCTGATTCCTTAATCGATCATGGCCGAATCGATGCGAATGAACTTAAACCGGTTAGCCGACTAGCAGGGAATAATTACTCGAAGCTGGGTCAACTGTTTTCGCTAGAGCGCCCTGAATAAAAGAATTTCGTTCTATTTTATACCATTAATTTACTGTTACTGATTATGGTTAACTAATATTCTATAGCAACTATATTGTAGTATTTAATGCTCTGAAATATTCAAAGGATAAGTTGTATTATTCACGAAATAAACTAATGAAAATAGCTCTATTATGAATTTATATAATATATGCGAAATAATTAATTAAATAAGTTACAATAAGTGAGTAACAATATTTTCGGGAGGGTGTAAAATGAAAATCGAAATTTGGTCGGACTATATGTGTCCTTTTTGCTATATTGGAAAACGTCGCTTTGAAGAAGCTTTGGAGTCGTTTCCTCATAAAAATCAAGTTGAAGTCATCTACCGTAGTTATGAACTGAATCCAAACGAACCACGCGACACGGATGAGACAACTTACGACAGTCTTGCGAAAAAGTACGGAATGTCTGTTCAAGAGGCAAAATCAATGACAGAAAATGTCGTAGAGCAAGCGCGTACCGTTGGACTGAACTATAAATTTGACGGTATAAAACCAACCAATTCGTTTGATGCACACCGTCTAACTCATTATGCAGCAGAGCGGGGAAAAGCAAGTGAGATGACAGAATCACTTTTCTCCGCTTATTTTGAAAAAGGCGAACATATTGGCAACAGAGAAGTTCTCATTCGTCTTGCTGGAGAAGTTGGAATGGATACGAAACAGGTGAAGAAAATCCTGGAAGAATCGACCTATGCTGAAGAAGTACGCAGAGATGAGAAACAAGGTGCTGATCTTGGGATTCAAGGCGTTCCTTTCTTTGTAATTGATCGTAAATATGGTATATCAGGTGCTCAGCCACTTCAAGTATTTACAGATGCATTGACGCAAGCTTGGTCTGAGTCGCAGCCACTAAAAGTCTTTGGAGGCAGTGACGATGCTTTATGTACGGATGATTCTTGTGGTTTACCTGGCAAATAAAAAGCAATCATAACCCTTAAAATGAATGTCTTGCAGTTTCTGCGAGGCATTTTTTTGTTTTTATCAACAGGGAGTCATAAAAATTGATAACGCTTACTATATATGAAGAGAAGAAATGAACAAAGAGGAGGTTTACTTAGGTGGAGAAATACAAGAGCTCTATTCCGCTGGGTGTGATTTTGTGTCGGGACTGTTATAGTGAGCTCGGTGTGCAGGAAACAGACCGTGTCCAGATTTTCTACTCATCTTGCGGTTCAGTTCATTGCAAAGAAGCAAGGCTGAATTCGGAGTACGAACAATATATGGACGAATAATGAATTTATTTCACTCTTACTCTTATATAGGTAGATGATGATACAGGGTACCAGGTAATACCCAACATAAAAATTGAAACAGGCTTATACATCCCTTATTTACTGGGTGTATAAGCCTGTTTATTTATATATACTTAGCTGTTGTTCTCTAAGTTAGCTTCCTTCTTATTTGAGAACATAATTTTAAGAAGCGGTGGTGTTACTAGGGTGGTGACAATGACCATAATGATCAGTGAGGTGTAATATTCAGGATCAAGCAGTCCTGCTGCAAGACCTGTACCTGCGATGATTAAAGCTACTTCTCCTCGAGATATCATACCAGCACCGATGGAAAAAGAGGAACGTCCATTAAATCCAGTCAGACGTGCACCCAAAGCTCCACCCAGCAGTTTCGTCAAAATGGCAATGATACTAATTACGATAATGAATCCGATCTGAGATCCGACGCCTTCAAAGTCGACATTTAGTCCAATACTTACAAAGAACACCGGTACAAACAAACTGTAAGCGATCGGTTCAAGCTTACTTTCAACCGTATGTTTAAATTCTGTTTGTGAAATTGCAATACCTGCGGCAAATGCACCAATAATACCTGCTATCCCCATCCATTCAGCAAAATAGGAAAAAGCGAGTGCAATAATGATTCCGCCAGAAATCACGGTTTCCGTTACTCTAAGTTTAGCGAACCATTTCATCACCACGGGTACTACCCAGATCGATGCAGCAATGATGACTGCGAAGAAGAGAACTTTTTTACCAATCAGAGTACCAATACTTACGCTTTCTCCACTTGTTCCGAGGACACTCATCATGATTGCCAGCAAGACGACAACTAGAATATCATCAACAACAGCGGCTCCAAGAATCGTAGTACCCTCTTTCGAACTTAGTTGGTTCATTTCTTTTAGCGTCTGTACAGATATACTTACGGATGTAGCACAGAACAGCAGGCCGAAGAAAAGGGCATGATGATTCTCCATACCGAAGCTCAGTGCTGCCCCATATCCCCCGAAGAATGGTAAGATAACCCCGCCTACGGCAACGGCTAAAGCAGCTTTCCAGTTCCTACGAAGCTGATCCAAATCTGTTTCCAGACCTGCAATGAACATAAGAACAAGTACGCCAATTTCGGAGAATTCATGGATAAACGACGTCTGTTGGACCCAGCCAAGGATCGCCGGTCCGAGAATGACCCCCGCTATTAATTCACCAAGGACAGAAGGCTGTCCCAATTTGACCGATAGATGACCTGCAATTTTGGTGAAGATAAGAATGAGCACGAGGTGTAAAATAAAAATAAAATCCATCGTTGTTCCCCTTTCGAAGTAGGTTTATATTGTCCGCATGTGAGGAGTTTTTTATGTTTGCACACAAAAAAAGCCTATTTACGCAAGATCCCCATAAATACGCCTGAAAATAGACAGAAGGGGGCCTTGTGTGGCAGACTCCTCCTGTGAACAATATATGTAATTGTGTTTTGCTTTACATTTCTCTTTGTATTGTACATTTTTTTATATCAAATGGAAAGGGGAATCCTTATCCATTCCTCGAATCAAACTTTTCGTATAATGATAAAATGTATTTTATTAGTGCGGAAAGGTTCAAAAAAGATACGCTGGAATAAAGTTCAGAGTGTTGTCACTTAACAATTCCCTGTGATGAAGCTTATAATTGAAGTTAGGATTTACCTATAGAGGAGGATAACGTTCGTTATGAGCAAAGGTATTAAAGAGAGTGACTACGTCCCGACGACGAAGAAGAACTTTGCGGGAATAATTATTAGCTTTTCATTGATTGCCAATGTTATTATATTGCTGCTCTTTTTTGCGCCAGTAGGTTATAACGGTGAAGTGCATTTTGATTATACAATACTTCCACGAATTAACGCAGTATTGAACAGTTTCACTTTTATCTTTTTGCTAGCAGCACTTATTGCTATTCTGAAGAAAAATGTGAAGATTCATAAACGATTTGTAATCGCGGCATTTGTTTCTACCTTGTTATTTTTAGTAACCTATCTTACCTTTCATTATATTTCCCCTGAGACATCAAAGTTTGGAGGAGAAGGATTTATTCGTCCTGTCTACTTTACCATTTTGATCACGCATAGCTTTTTAGCTGCTGTCATTGTGCCGCTTGCGCTTTTCTCACTCGTATGGGGCTGGACAATGCAGGTGGAAAAACACCGTAAAATTGCTCGCCGGCGCCCCCAGCTATATCTAAGCGTAAGGGGTCGTCGGCAGCGTCAGATATATATAAGAGACAGTCTATAGTCTCTTAAATGTAATTATGAAATTATAAGTTCCATAAAAGGATAAAAGGCCGTAATGTCTCTTTTCACCGAGATATTTCGGCCTTTTTTGCAAAAAAACTTGCATTTTAAGAAAATAAGGTATATCATTGACCCATCAACCATTGAGGAGTCAATGATTTGAAGGAGGTCTTTACCATCTCTACATGTCGTACGGAAGACCTATTGTATTTGTTTATGCATCTTAATAAACACATCGCTACCCGGTTTGAACGCTGCGCGGGTGTGAGTCCTAATCGGCTTGAACTTTTATGTAAACTGACGGGTGGAGAAATCAGTCAATCGGATTTACAGAAAGCAGTATCGATTGATCCTGCTGCAGTGACACGTCATGTTCAGCAACTGGAGGCGGAAGGAATGCTACACCGCACTAGAAGTGAGAATGACAACCGGATTACGTTAGTTCAGCTGACGGAAGAAGGAAAAAACAAAGTAGCAACTTTTAAAGCAGAAAAAGAAAGGTTCATGGAGGAACTGCAAACAGACCTCACTGAATCGGAGCGTCTTCAGTTTATTGAAACCTTAAAGAAGCTGAACAACCAGATCCACCAAATGAAAGATCCCAAAAAGACGAATAAGTGATATAGATAAAAGGAGCGTAAAACCATGACTGTAAATACTAAAATTAAAGATTACAACGAAGTAATTTCCACCCGCCGTTCGGTGCGAGTGTACGACCCTTCGGTTAAAATCAGCCGTGAAGAAATGACAGAAATTTTGGAGGAAGCAACACTCGCGCCATCTTCTGTTAACCTTCAACCATGGAGATTTCTAGTTATTGATAGCCCAGAAGGCAAAGCAACACTTGAAGAGTTGGCACCAGGAAACTTAAACCAAGTAAAAACTTCATCTGCAGTCATTGCTGTATTTGGAGATATGAATGCATTTGATAATGCAGATGACATTATGAGCAGTGCAGTAGAACGCGGATTTCTTTCACAAGAGATGAAGGAACAGGTTTTGGCGAACTACACCGAATTATTCGGACGTGTTTCACCAGAGGCATTCCGCGAAATGATCGTAATTGACTCCGGATTGGTTTCCATGCAGTTCATGCTTTCGGCTCGTGCTCACGGATATGATACAAACCCTATTGGTGGTTATGATAAATCGCGAATTGCAGAAGCATTTGGAATGGATAAAGATCGTTATGTACCTGTCATGTTGATCTCAATTGGTAAAGCAGCTAAAGAAGCACGTAAATCAACGCGTCTGCCTATAGACCGTGTTGCACAGTGGAAGTGAGGATGATACCTATGATTATTATTCATGCAGAAATGAAAGTGAACCATGCTGTAGAGTCTGAATTTCTTGAATCGGTAAAAGAATTAGTCGAGGCATCTCGCGCTGAAGAAGGCAATGTTTCATACAAACTTTTTAAAGATACAGAGCAAGAGAACACGTTTCTAATGATCGAAGAATGGAAAGATCAGGAGGCTGTAGCTTCTCACAATACGAGTGCTCATTTCCAGGCATTTGTTGCTAAAGCTCCCAAATATCTGACGGCTCCACTGAATGTTCAAGCTTATGCAGGTCAGCTTATCAGTAAATAATTTATTGACTTAAGAAGATAGAAAGAAAAGGTCAATTCATCATAAGATTCGCTTTGACGGCGAAGAAACTAGTTAAATCTAGTTTCTTCGCCATTTTTTTGTTGAGCAAATTTATTGGGGTATAGCATTGACAGAAGAGAATGAGATGATACAATGTAACTTGTGTCCAACTGATAATGAATATCATTATCTGAGGCAATAAATACCAGAGTTTCCTACATAATGATTCATCCGTTTTTTTCAGATGTAAGTAGTAATCCTATCCTCCTGAATAAACGGAGAAGAGGAAGGAACGGTCATGAAGAAGCGATACTTATTTATTCTACTTTTCATCTTATCCCTTCTTTCCGTTTTTATCGGAGTAAAGGATATCCAGCCTTGGCATTTGCTGCAATTAGATGAGATCCAGAAGCAGATTTTACTGGAAAGCCGATTACCAAGGCTTGCAAGTCTACTGATTGCAGGGATCAGCATGAGTATATGCGGACTTATTATGCAACAGATTACACGCAACAAATTTGTCTCTCCAACCACAGCGGGAACAGAAGATTCAGCTAAACTCGGCATTTTGGTGTCCATGTTGCTGTTCGCTACTGCTCCTCCGTTAGTGAAGATGCTTATTGCTTTTGTATTTGCACTGGCAGGGACATTTATATTTACCAAGATTCTAGAGAGAGTTAAATTCAGAGATACGATATTTATTCCGCTCGTGGGAATCATGTTTGGTAATATTGTGGGTTCGATCACTACTTTTTTTGCATACAAACACGATCTGATCCAAAATATTTCCTCTTGGCTGCAAGGAGATTTCTCCATGATCATCTCTGGCCAATATGAGCTCATCTATATCAGTATACCGCTTGTCATTATCGCTTACTTTTATGCGAACAAGTTTACGGTAGCGGGTATGGGAGAGGAATTCGCTGTCAATCTCGGTCTTAACTATAAGTGGATTGTCAATATCGGTCTTATCATCGTTGCGATGGTTACCTCTGTCGTTATTCTGACGGCAGGTATGATCCCTTTTCTTGGTCTGATCATTCCTAACATCGTGAGTATGTATATGGGTGATAACCTTAAGAAAAGTCTCTCTCACACTGCTTTAGTGGGTGCAATTTTCGTATTGATCTGCGATATCCTGGGTCGGATCATTATATACCCATATGAGATACCGATCGGTTTAACGGTTGGCGTGCTCGGCAGTATCATCTTTATTTTCTTGCTGATGAGGAGAAAGGCCTATGAATAACAAGACTAAGATTACACTTCTCGCTGCTCTAGCTGTTGCTCTTATTGGAATCTTTGTCTTTGTCGATCTAGGCAGTAGCTGGCGTTATGTTCTTCCTAGAAGAGCAATGAAGATTCTCGCTATTGTGATAACAGGAAGCGCCATTGCGTTCTCATCCATGATATTCCAGACCGTCACGAACAACCGGATTTTAACACCAAGCGTGCTGGGGCTCGATTCACTTTATATGCTTATCCAAACCTTTATTATTTTTATGTATGGATCAGCACAAGTATCTTCCCTTAGCAAAAATATGAATTTTGTTATATCGGTAGGTCTTATGGTGATGTTTGCAGGGGTCTTGTATAAACTGCTGTTCAAACGTGAAGGAAGAAATCTATTCTTCTTGCTCCTCATCGGTTTAGTTATGGGAACGTTATTCCAGAGTATGTCGACCTTCATGCAGGTTATTATGGACCCGAATGAGTTTTTAATTGTGCAGGATCGCATGTTCGCAAGCTTTAATAACGTGAATACTGATCTTGTCATTGTATCGATTATTGCCTTTGTCGCAATTGGTGTTTATTTTACAAGATACAGTAAGTATATGGATGTCATGTCGCTAGGACGGGAACATGCCGTTAATCTGGGAGTTCCTTATAATCTGGTTGTACGGCGGATGCTGATCATTGTTGTGATTCTTGTATCTGTCTCTACAGCACTTGTAGGACCCATTACTTTCCTAGGACTTCTTGTCGTCAATGTAACTTATCAAATGTTTAAGACTTATCAGCACAAAGTAATGATTCCAGCAGCGATGCTAATCAGTATTAGTGCGCTCGTAGGCGGTCAGATGATTGTTGAGCGAGTCTTTACTTTTTCAACAACACTAAGTGTCATCATTAATTTTATCGGCGGGGTTTACTTTATTTATCTGCTACTTAAGGAGAATAAATCGTGATAGATGTGAAAGAGGTATCCAAACTATACGGTAACAAGTATGTGGTGGAGAATATAACTACCAACATCAAAAAGGGGAAAATCACTTCTTTTATCGGGCCTAACGGTGCGGGAAAGAGTACCTTGTTGTCTATGGTAAGTAGGCTCATAAGCAAAGATCACGGTGAAATCTTCATTGATGGAATGGATGTAAGCAAGTCTAAAAGTGGAGACCTTGCAAAGAAAATAGCAATTCTCAAGCAATCCAACCACATAAATGTAAGACTAACAATACGTGATTTGGTTAGTTTTGGCCGGTTTCCTTACTCTCAAGGCAAGCTAACAAAAGAAGATTGGGCATTTGTTGATGAGGCTATCGAATACATGGAACTTCAGGATATGCAGCACAAATTTTTGGATCAGCTGAGTGGAGGCCAGAACCAAAGAGCCTTTATCGCCATGGTTATCGCCCAAAACACGGATTATATTTTGCTGGATGAGCCGCTGAATAATCTGGATATGAAACATTCAGTTCAGATCATGAAAGTACTGCGGAAACTTGCAGATGAACTGGGTAAGACGGTTGTCATTGTTATCCATGATATCAATTTCGCATCCTGTTACTCAGATTACATCGTAGCACTAAAGGATGGCCAAATCGTAAAAGAAGGTCCGACGGATGAAATTATTGATCCTGTTGTTCTGAAAGAAATCTATGAGATGGATATCCCTGTCCAGGTCATTGATGGGAACAAAATTTGCGTATACTTCAAGTAAAAAATATATTGTTCACTATTAACCAAATAATATACGAGGTGATTCTAATGAAAAAATTCAAGTTATCTTCTATTTTGACACTGGTTATGGTTATGATGCTTACGGTAGTACTGGCAGCTTGCGGCAGTAACTCCAAAGAAGCAGAAGGCGGAGCTGAGACGAACGCAGCGGCTGGCAGTAATGGAACAGCAGAACAAGCACAAAACTCGGAAGTAACGATTACTCATAAACTGGGTGAAACTACACTTGAGACCAATCCTGAGAAAATCGTTGTTTTCGATATGGGAATTCTCGATTCTCTCGACAAATTGGGTATTGAAGTTACGGGGGTTCCACAAGTGAACATTCCTTCTTACCTAGAAAAATATAAAGATTCCAAATATGAGAATGTAGGAAGCTTAAAAGAACCGGATTTCGAAAAAATTGCAGAAATCAGCCCTGACCTGATCATTATCTCTGGTCGTCAGTCCGATTCTTACGAAGAACTTAGCAAAATCGGAAAAACCATTTATCTTGGAGTAGATACAACTCGCTACATGGATTCTTACAAAGAAAACATGCAAGTTCTTGGACAAATTTTCAACAAAACAGATGAAGTAAATACAGAGATTGCGAAAGTTGAAGATGAAATTAAAGCACTAAATGAAAAAGTAACAGCAAGCGGTAAAAATGCCCTGATCATCCTTGCTAATGAAGGTAAAATCAGTGCGTACGGTACAGGTTCCCGTTTTGGAATTATCCATGATGTGTTTGGTTTCAAACCAGTAGATGAAGCGATTGAAGTTTCTACACATGGTCAAAGCGTCTCGTTTGAGTACATTGTAGAGAAAGATCCAGACTACCTGTTTGTTGTCGACCGCGGTGTGGTTGTTTCATCGGATGAAAAAGCAGCTTCTTCTGCTAAGGATTTGGTTGAAAACAGCTTGGTGAAAAATACGAAAGCATATAAAGAAGGTCACATTGTTTATCTAGATGCTAACTACTGGTACTTGTCCGGTGGAGGTCTTACTTCTGTATCTGGAATGGTAAAAGAAGTAAGTGCTGCATTTGAAGAATAATAACAAAAAATAATAGTTGATGATGAATGCGCAAAGGGTACAGGTAAAGGAAGGTTTACCTTCTACCCTCTGCGTATTTTTGTGTTCTTTACTCTTCATGCTACAATACTAATATTGTCATCTTATCTTTATTTCAAAATTGGAAGGAGGTCTCACAGTGAAGATAAATAGGCTTGGTTCATCTGATTTAATGGTAAGTGAAATTGGACTCGGATGCATGTCACTAGGAATAGATGAGAAGGTAGCGATCCCGCTCATACATGAAGCAATTGCTCATGGCGTTAATTTTCTGGATACGGCTGATATTTACGATGATGGACGTAATGAAGAACTGGTGGGGAAGGCGCTCAAAGGGCGCAGACAAGATGTGATCATCGCTACGAAAGTAGGTAACAGGCGTTTGGCTGGTCAAGAGGGACTACGCTGGGATCCGAGTAAACAGCATATTAAGAACGCTGTAAAAGATAGTTTACGCAGGCTTCAGACTGATTACATTGATCTATATCAGCTGCATGGCGGTACTATGGAAGATCATATAGAAGAAACGATTGAGGCCTTTGAGGAACTAAAGCAAGCCGGACTCATCCGGTATTATGGAATTTCGTCTATACGTCCAAATGTGATCCGGGAGTATACCCAGCATTCTTCGATCGTAAGTGTGATGAATCAGTACAGTTTACTGGATCGTCGCGGAGAGGAAGAGGTGTTTCCTTCTCTTCATGAACATGGTATAAGTGTCATAGCGAGGGGGCCGGTGGCTGGTGGAGCACTAGCAGATGGTAGAGATGATAAAGCTCTAAAAGGGTATCTTGATTATACACCTGAACAAATCAAAGAGATTCGCAAAAAGTTAGCAGCATTTGTTACAGAAGAACGGAGTATGTCCCAGCTAGCTATTCGATATGCGCTCTCTCACCCGGCTGTTGCTACTGTCATTCCTGGTGCTAGCTCGAGGGAGCAATTGCTCAGTAATATCGGGGCTTCAATGACAGAGCCACTAACCGATAAAGAAAATGATAAGCTTAAAAGATTGACTAGAGCCAATCAATATACACAGCATTTATAATATGATCCTATAGGTTAAGAAAAGAGGGAAAAAGATATGGAACGAATTCAAAGTGAAGAACAATACCAGGATTTAATTAACGGTGATCGTCTGACGGTTATTAAATTTGATACGAACTGGTGCCCAGACTGTAAAAATCTAGACCGTTTTATCGGTGATGTAATAGACAAGCATCAAGACAAACAATTTTTCGCTCTAGATGCTGAGAAATTCCTGACGATTGCGGAACAAAATCAAGTACGCGGTATTCCAAGCTTGCTTGTCTTCAAAGATGGGGAGAAAATTGCGCATTTGCATAGTAAATGGGCGAAAACACCAACCCAAATCTCTGATTACTTGGAGACTTTGGAATCGAAACAGTAATGTAAGATGACGGAAAATGAAAAAGGAGCTTTTCCTAAGCTGATCAGCAGCAAAAGGAGAGGCTCCTATTTTTATAAGATGATAAACAAGAGAACAAGGGCAAGGCCAAAACGGTAATATGCAAAGGTGGAAAGTTTCCATTTTTTCAAAAGGGAAAGGAATGTTTTAATCGCCAGCATACCGACACAGAAAGAAGTCAGAAGCCCGATTGTAAAATAAGGGATATCTTTTACCGATAGAATGTCTGCACTTTTCCATAAGTCGAGGGCGGTAGCTCCAAACATAATAGGCACAGAAACAAGAAAAGTGAATTCAGCCGCTGCCGTATGACTGACTCTTGCAAGAAGTCCGCCTGAAATCGTGGAACCGGAACGAGAGAACCCTGGCCAAAGCGCTAAAATTTGAAAGAGCCCAATCATAAATGCTTGTTTGTAGGTGATATCATCTACTGTTTGTGCTATCGGTTTCTTGTGCCATTTTTCTGCTGCAATCATAAGCAGACCGCCGGCAATGAGGCTGTAAACAACAGTGGTTGGACCAAATAAATATTGTTTTATAACATCACGAAACAGTACCGCAGTAATAGAAGCAGGTATCATCGCTAGAAAGATGTGAAGCAGGTTCAAACGAGGCATCACACGATCACCCGGTTTGACGGTGAAAAAACCGACAAAGGTTCTCCAGTAAAGAACGACGACAGCAAGTACAGCCCCAAGCTGAACAACAACTTCGAATGTTTTGACATTTTCCTGATCCGTAGAGAGTCCGAGCAAGTGAGCTGTGATAATCATATGACCCGTCGACGAAACAGGAAGAAACTCAGTCAGCCCTTCCACAATTCCCATTATAATTGATGAAAAAATATCCATTGCTTGTCCCCTTTCCCATCGGTAAATTAGCAATCGGGAGAGATTCTATACTCATCAATATATAGTACTCATCAGTTTGTCCTGTAAGAACTAAAGAAATATGTATTTATTTGTCGAGAATGAACAATCCGGACATTACATTTTATGATAAAATAAGTAGTATCGATGTGTAAGCGCTTATATAGATCTGGGGTGTGGAGATTGCTGTCAAAGATTGTACGGCGTACGAATGATTTAAAGCTTAAACATAAGCTTGTCATCAGCTATGTGCTTGTCGTCATGATTCCCGTACTCATCATAGGTGTAGGGGTGACCTACTATTTCAGACAGCAGGCGATGGATCAGGCAATACAGCAGGCAGAAAACAATGTAGAGCGTATCAAAAATCAGACCATGACGCTGCTTCGAGTACCTATGGATATTTCTAATCTGCTTATGTTTAATAGCCAGATAAAAGAAATCGCGAACACCCAGTTTGCGAATATGCTGGAGCTGACACGAAGTTATCACTCTTTTACCTTGTTTAACGATTATTTACAGCAATATAGAGAATTATATGGGATTCGCTTTTTCTCTTTTAACTCAACCTTGGTTAATAATTATGAATTTATCCCTGTTGATGCTCAGATCGAGAGTGCTTCTTGGTTTAAGAAAGCAATGGAATCGACGAGTATAGGTTGGTTCTATATTCCGAATTCAGAAGATTATCCGGCAGGTACATTGAGTCTTGTGCGAGGCGTTCAATTTCCTGAATATCAGAGCCGAGGAGTGCTCATGGTACTCATTAACCGAGATGAACTCAATAATATGCTGAGCCAGGAACCTTTTAATACGATGATTGTAGACAGTCAGGGATATATTGTCGCTGCAAAAGATACGAAACTTGTAGGGTCTACTTTTGAGTCTCTGAATATGGGTGTTGATCTTCGATCTCAAAAAAAAGGACTTATTGAAGCGAACGTGTATGATGAACCTTCGAACATTATTGTCGATGAAATGATCCCATCTTCGAGTATGAATGGTTTTCAAATCGTATCTATTTTTTCGAAGGAAAGTATAGTAACCAACGCAAAGCAAATCAGTCAAATTGGGATGCTGTTTATTATTCTTGTGCTCTTTGTCGCGATGGCTCTTGTATACGTTATATCGCTGCTTACGACCAATCGTTTACTGCGTCTCAGCAGGCAGCTTAATCGATTAGCACTAGGAGATTTAAAGGTTGTATCACAAGTAGATGGTAATGATGAAATCGGTCAATTATCAAGACAGTTTAATCATATGGTGTCGAGTATTAATGGGCTTATGGAACAAGTTGTGGAGACAAGTGAGCAGAACAATCGGCTTGCGATCGCCCAAAAGGAAATTAAACTTAAAATGATGGCCAGTCAAATCAATCCTCATTTTTTGTTTAATGCACTAGAGTCTATTCGAATGAAAGCACATATTAAAGGAGAAGCAGAAATTGCGAATATTGTACGTTTACTAGGTAAACTCATCCGTAAAAGTCTTGAAATCGGTAGTGGTAAAACTACGATTAAAGCAGAAATGGAAATGGTTCGATCCTATTTACAAATTCAAAAGTTTCGCTATGAAGACCGGCTTGATTTTGAACTTACCATCCAAGAAGGAATAGAAAAAGAACAAATACCGCCGCTTATTATTCAGCCGCTTGTAGAAAATGCGATTGTGCACGGTTTGGAGAATCAAGAAGAAGGAGTTAGAGTAGAGGTCACTATTTATGAAGAAAATGACCTCGTTCATTTTACAGTCCAAGATAATGGATCGGGCATTCGCCCAGAACGATTGAAGGAAGTAGTCACGTCTATAACGGGCTCTGATGAACAAGAGAAAAGTAGAATTGGTCTGCGGAATGTACATCAGCGTCTAACTTTGTCCTATGGGGAAGAGCATGGTCTAATCATATCCAGTGAGCCCGGAAAAGGTACAAAAATTGTCTTTACGGTTCCTAAAGGAGGCAGCAAATAATGTATAGCGTATTAATAGTTGATGATGAACCTATGATTAGAGAAGGGCTCAAAACGATTATTAACTGGGAAGAAGAGGGCTATACGGTGATAGATACCGCTTCTAACGGAAGAGAAGCTATTGAAAAGCATCATCATTTGAACCCGGACCTTACGATATTAGACATCCGTATGCCAGGTCTTACTGGACTTGAAGTGATCGAACATCTCCGCAGAGAAGGGAAAAAGGGTCAATTTCTTATCCTAAGTGGACATGCAGATTTTGATTATGCCAAAAAAGCGATCAGTTTTGGTGTAGGCGGCTACTTATTAAAACCAGTAGATGAAGAAGAAATGGTGGAAGAACTGGAGCGTATTAAAGCACGTCTAGATAAAGAACAAAGTGTAAAGCAGCGCAATACGAATGAAGATTTTTTTTATCGTGAACATGTAATTGAGTCTATACTACATGGTGGACAAGTGTGGGCCGCAGAAGATATGAAAAAATATGATTTATATTGGCCTTCCTATCAGGTAGTCCTTATAGAAGTATTTAATGAGTCTTCTACTCACATGAGTGCAGAAATAAAGAAGGATATGACAGATCTGCTTGCTTCATCGAAGAGAGGGATTGTTTTTACAGCAGGAAAGTACATTGGCTGTTTGCTTAAAACACCTCTGCTTACGAGTGAAGACCAGCATCGCTTTTATGATGAAACCGTTATGACTCTTAAGAGATTCTCAAGCCCTGTGTATATAGCAGCGGGGACGGGTGTGTTACATATTGAAGAGATGAAGACATCATATAATGAAGCTCTGCACCTACTTGAAGATCGATTCTTTTTTAGTAAACAATCGGTTTTGATGAGAAGAGAAGATTATCGGCTAAGTATGCACATAGAAGAAAGAGAAGAAGAATTACAAGGACTAGACGAAGATAAGATCACAGATACACTCTACTATGCTCTAGACATACGAAGTAAAGATTTATTATCACGTGTCCTAGATCAATTCCAGCAGTGGGTGTTGACGGAGGACTACACGGAACATGAGATCAAGAACAAGATTACTAAAATTGCTGCGGTTGCTTTGAACAAGCTTTCTCTAGTGAATTCCGAGACGAAACTCATTGCGACAGAACATACAGCTATGTTATCGGCATTATATCAACAGCCAACGCTCATTGCGCTTTTGGATACATTGCAACTTCAATTCTCGGAATTGATTCAGCAGCTTGGTGTAAATAGTAAAGATACCGTAATCAAACAGATGATTGATTTTATAAAAAGGAATCCAGGCGATCATCTCAAACTGGAGGTTCTTGCTGAAGTTTTTAATTATAACAGCAGTTATTTGGGGAAATTGTTCAAAAATTATACGGGTGAGTCCTTTAATGTATTCTTAGATAAGGTTCGTATGGAGAAAGCAAAGTCGCTACTTGAAGAAGGACTAAAAGTCCATCAAGTATCAGACCAAATCGGTTATGCTAACGTAGATTATTTCCATACCAAATTCAAAAAATATATGGGTATTTCTCCTTCAGCTTATCGAGATCAGTATAAACAGAGTCAAAAGTAGACGCATCATTTCATACTCTTTTACGAAAACGTTTTACATAAAGTATAAATTTCTTGATTTCCTCTATCTTTAATAGAAAAGGTTTATTTTTTAGACATTCTGCACAATGGGAATTGGGAATATATCTAATTTTTATATGATTTTCTCTGAAATTCATTGGGTATTGATCCGCAATATCTTGGAGTATGATTATTTTATCAAACAGAGGAGGGGTTATTTCATGGAAACGCTAACAAAGCCCGCTTCCACGGATTCCGAGGCCTCCGCCGCGAAACAAGTTAAGCGAAAGTGGCCGAACGGTTTATGGAAAACTGTGAAAGATCAGAAGTTTTTATTACTTATGTCCTTACCTTTTGTAATCTGGGTCTTCATATTTAACTATTTGCCACTTTGGGGCTGGACAATGGCCTTCCAGAATTACAAACCTGCTAAAACCTTTACAGAACAAAAGTGGGTTGGATTTGAACACTTCATTGAATTGTTTAGTGATGAACGGTTTTATCTAGTACTCAGAAATACACTGGCAATGAGTTTGATGGGACTTTTAGTAGGATTTGTATTCCCGATCTTCTTTGCAATCTTGTTGAATGAACTTCGCGGTACGATCTTCAAAAGAACTGTGCAAACGGTATCATATTTGCCTCACTTTGTATCCTGGGTCGTTGTTGCTGGGATTGTGACAAAAATGCTTTCTACGGATGGCGGCATTATTAATGATATCCTAATCGGATTAAATATTATTAATGAACCCATTCAGTTCATGGCGCAAGGGAATTTGTTTTGGTACATTGTAACCGCTTCCGATCTGTGGAAAGAAATGGGCTGGAACGCAATTATCTATTTAGCTGCCATTACCGGTATTTCTCAAGAACTTTACGAAGCAGCAAGGGTGGATGGAGCAAGCCGCTGGAGACAAATGTGGCACATTACACTGCCAGGTATTCGATCAACCATTTCAGTCTTGTTCATTATGTCTATCGGACACTTGATCAGTATCGGGTATGAGAAACAATTCCTCTTAGGAAATAGTCTGGTAACTGATTATTCAGAAGTGCTTGATCTTTATGCGCTTAATTATGGTTTACAAATGGGCAGGTACTCTTACGGTACAGCCATCGGCATATTCAATTCGGTTGTCAGCGTAATCTTGTTGTTCGTTGCAAACGGTCTCTTCAAGAAATTCACGAAGGAAAGCATCATGTAGAAGGGAGGAAATAACATGAGTGTTAAAGCTTTTAATGCGACTAAATCGGAAAAGGTATTTGATATTGCAAACTATATACTAATGGCAACGATACTTACTGTAACCCTGTATCCCTTTCTGAATGTACTAGCCATTTCTTTGAATGATTCAACCGATACAGTTCGAGGGGGCATTTACTTATGGCCTCGAGAATTCACACTGGAAAATTACAAAACGATCTTTCAATATGATGGATTGATCCAGGGAGCCAAGATTTCATTTGCTAGAACGATTATAGGTACAATCCTGGGTCTACTCAGTTCCTCTATGCTTGCTTATACCCTGAGTCGTCCGGATTTCAGAATCAAGAAATTTGTATCAACATTCCTTGCACTTACGATGTATTTCTCCGGTGGTTTGATTCCGGGATACATTCTGATGAAAGACTTGCACCTAATCGGTACATTCTGGATTTATATCTTGCCGATGATGGTCAGTGCATTTAACGTGTTCGTCATCCGATCCTTTATCGACGGTTTACCATATGCGCTTCAAGAATCAGCAAAACTTGATGGTGCGAATGACCTCACTATTTATTACAAAGTTATTCTGCCATTATGTAAGCCAGTACTCGCCACCATTGCATTGTTCCTCGCAGTAGGTCAATGGAACTCTTGGTTTGATACGTATCTCTACAACGGATCAAAACCTGAACTTACGACACTTCAGTATGAGTTGATGAAAGTTCTGCAAAGTACACAGCAAGGCGGATCTAATATTAATGCCAATGATTTGGCTCAACAAATGGCGCAAGTATCGCCTGAATCCATTCGGATGGCAATTACGATTGTTGTAACTTTACCAATCCTGGTTGTATATCCATTCCTTCAAAAATACTTTGTTGGCGGTATGACACTCGGTGCTGTAAAAGCGTAATCGAAGTTTACTTTTAAATAACAACTAGATAGACGTGGAGGACATACGAATGGCTAGTAAAACAACGAAATATGCAATGATACCTTTGCTAGGAATGTCGCTGCTTGCTGCAGGTTGCGGTGGAGGATCATCCTCTGGAGAGTATAAGGATACGAGTAACGAAACAACACCTATTACATTTACTTACTTTAGTGCAGATGCGTCTCCTAACTGGAATCGGATGCAAGATGCAGTTGGTAAAAAAATAACGGAAGCAACAGGTGTTACATTAAATGGTGAATTCGCAGTAACAGGTGGAGGACAAGACCGAGTTGCACTTATGGCAGCCAGTGGTGAATATCCAGATATCATCTCTGCAAAAGGGGAAGTAAACAAGTTGGTTGATGCAGGGGCACTGATTGATCTGGCTCCACTGATTGAACAGTATGCACCAAACTTGCAAAAACTATATGGAGACTATATGGATCGTTTGAAATATAGTAACGAAGATCAATCAATCTATGTTCTGCCCACGTATTCTGGAGTAGGACAGACTTATTTTGATGCTACAGGTGGATTTAAATTGCAACACCGGGTTTTAGAAGAGTTAGGTTATCCTGAAATTCGTACGACAGAAGATTTTGAAAATGCGCTGAAAGAGTATGTGAAGCTACACCCAACAACAGATGGACAACCAACGATCCCGCTGACACTCGATGCAGATGACTGGAGAATTCAAATCACGGTAACGAATCCTGCGTTCTGGGCAACCGGTGCCTCAGACGACGGTGAGTATTATATTAATCAAGATACGTATGAAGCTATGCTTCATGTAAAGCGCCCAGAAGAAAAAGAATACTTCCGCTGGTTAAACAAACTTTATAATGAAGGTCTTCTTGATCAAGACAGCTTTGTACAAAAATCAGATCAATATAAATCGAAGATTGCAAGCGGCCGAGTTCTTGGTTTAATTGACCAGGATTGGGGATTCTCCGATGCGGAAAATGCACTTAAAACATCAGGGAAAAATGATCAAACCTATGCAACTTTCCCGGTAACTCTCTCTGAGGAATACCTCGAACATTCTTTTCAGGATACTGGATTTATGTCGGGATGGGGGGTTGGGATCTCTGAAACAAACCCGGACCCTGTTAGAACAATTAAATTCTTTGATTATCTAGCCTCTGAGGAAGGTCAGGTACTGATCAACTGGGGTATTGAAGGTGAACACTATAACACGGAAGATGGCCAGCGTGTCATTCCTAAAGATGTGTTAAACGAGAAAAATAACAATGCTGGACCATTCCAAAAAGAAACAGGTATTGGTCTATACGGTAATATGGCTCCTCACTATGGAGACGGAGTGAAAGATTCAACAGGAAACTACTATACTACGAACTTCCCAGAACAAATCGTAGCATCTTATTCAGATACGGATCGCAAGACACTAGCTGAATACGGAGTTTCTACGTACAAGGAGCTATTCCCACAAGAAGATGAGTTCCCAGTGAAACCTTGGGGAGCAGCATTTAATCTGCCTGTACCCTCTGGATCAAGTTATAGTGTAGCATTCCAAAAATCACAAGATATCATTAGAAAACGGGTTCCCGAAGCTATTTTAACGACCCCAGAGAAGTTTGATGATGTGTATCAGAAGATGCTGGATGAGCTGGATAGAGCAGGGGTAACAGATATGGAGAAAGAATACACGGAGCTCGTAAAAGCCAGAGTAGAGCTCTGGAATGGATCTGACAAGGACAACTAAATAACAAAAGCCTTTTGTCCGATATGATAGGTAGACAACTAGAAAAAAAAGACTTTATTTAATTAAAAATATTAATTTAATTAAAGTCTTTTTTTTCTATATAAAATAGATATTGACAATCTAATAGAAATTCAATATTATTTTAATGTAAAGCGCTTACAAACAGTGTTAAGACAACATAAGAAACGAAAACGTTTAACCTCAGTAGTTTACTAGATCCTAATCTTCTATCCGACCATCTTCCTTGGTTCCTTCTTCATAAATGACAACCTAGAATCCCAACTCGAGTTTTGAACATTTACTAAAACGCTTTAATTGTAATATAAGAATCAAATTTACAATTATACGAATTTTCTTTGGTATATACAGGGTGACCTGTTATGCATATATAAGCTATTTATATTAAGGGGGATTATGTCAAATGAAACATAAAGCGCCGAAAACGATAGCAATGTTGCTACTTGCCAGTACCATGCTGTTTACTGCTGCTTGTGGAAATACCAAAGGAGAGGAACCAAGTACGGCGGACCCAGATTCAAACGCGCCGATCACATTTAGCTTCTTTGGAGCAGATACAAGTCCATACTGGAATAAAATGCAAGATGCTGTAGGTAAGAAGATTACGGAAGCAACGGGCGTAACGATTAATGCAGAATATGATATTGCTAGTGGTGGCGGAGATGATAAAATTGCTTTAATGGCTGCTAGCGGCGATTATCCCGACATTATCTTCCCTAAAGGAAACTTGGCTAAACTAGTCGATGCAGGAGCTATGATTGACCTGACAGATCTTATCGAAGAGCATGCACCTAATATTAAAAAAATGTACGGCGAAGAAATGAATCGTTTGAAATATAGCAACGAGGATCAAGCAATCTATACGATTCCTACGAATGGATCAGTAGACCAACAGACTTTTGATAATACAGGTGGATTCGAACTGCAGCACCGTGTGGTAAAAGAACTTGGTTACCCTGAGATCAAAACGGTAGAAGATTTCGAAAATGCACTACGTGAGTATTATAAAGCGCATCCAACAACAGAAGATGGTCAACCAACCATTCCACTTACACTGAGTGCCGATGGATGGAGAAGTATGATTACGGTTACTAACCCTGCTGTTTCTGCAACAGGAGCACCTGATGACGGTGAGTACTATATTAATCCAGAGACTTATGAAGCACAGCTTCATTACAAACGTCCAGAAGAGAAAGAATATTTCCGCTGGTTGAACAAAATGTATAACGAAGGTCTGCTGGACAAAGACACATTCATTCAAAAAGAAGATCAATATAAAGCAAAAATCGCAAGTGGTCGTGTTCTTGGTCTGATTGACCAAGAGTGGGCTTACAATGATGCTGAAGTTGCACTGAAAAACCAAGGTAAAGACGAAATGACTTATGGTCATTATCCGGTTACCCTATCCTCCGAATTTAAACGGGCAGATTTCCAACCTGTTGGTTCCGATGGTTATGGTATCGGGATTACGGAAAATTGTGAAGATCCCGTTCGAGCAATTAAATTCTTAGACTGGATGGCTTCTGAAGAAGCACAGGTACTTCGTAACTGGGGAGTCGAAGGAGAACATTATAAAGTAGAAGACGGTGTTCGTGTGATTCCAGCTGATGTGCAGGAACGTAAAAATAACGATAATGCGAACTTCACGAAAGAAAGCGGAATCGGGCTTTACTTTGTCTTTGGTCCGCATTATGGAGATGGTGTTAAAGACTCAACAGGCAACTATTATACTACGAATTTCCCTGAACAAATTGTAGCAAGTTACTCGGACGCAGAAAAAGAAGCATTAAAAGGATACGGGATTTCTACTTGGAAAGAGTTGTTCCCAACGGAAGAAGATTTCGAAGTGAAAGAGTGGGGAGCGGCTTACAATATGCCGGTACCATCTGACGGTAAATATCAAGTTATCTACCAAAAAACACAAGATATCATTCAAAAACGCGTTCCTGAAGCTATTGTTTCATCCTCAGATAAATTTGATCAAATCTATGACAACATGCTAGCTGAAATTGATAAAGCAGGCGCTGTAGAAATGGAAGAACAATATACAGAGTGGATTAAAGAAAGAGTAAGATTGTGGACAGGTAAAGAAGTGCAATAAGACTTAAAAAGAGAAGGGGATTCCAAAAGGTCCCCTTTTCAATAATAAATAACGGATTTTTTCATTGACTGATAGGTGAGATTGAAATATAATGAAAGCGTTTCATACTAGAGTAGCAACGAGAATGCATATGAAAAAAGTAAGGATAATTAAATGTGGTTATCTATTTTTTTGCATTGCTTCGAAAACGTTTTAGTAATTCATATTTTCTATTAGTTACATAGTTGTTAAGAACTAAAAAATGGAGGGAATTACATTGACAATTTTTCAGTTTCCAAGTGATTTTAAGTGGGGAACAGCAACGGCATCATATCAGATCGAAGGAGCAACGAAAGAGGATGGAAGAGGAATTTCTATCTGGGATACCTTTGCAAAGACGCCTGGAAAAGTTTTTAATGGCGATAATGGGGATGTAGCTTGTGACAGCTACCACAAATATGAAGAAGACATAGCTTTAATGAAGGAACTCGGTATTAAGACGTATCGTTTCTCTATAGCTTGGCCTCGTATTATCCCTGATGGGGACGGAGAAATTAATCAAAAGGGACTCGATTTTTATCATCGCTTTGTAGATAAATTGATTGAAAATGATATTGAACCCTTCTGTACTCTCTATCACTGGGATCTTCCGCAAGCTCTTCAAGATATCGGTGGTTGGGAGAACAGACGGACAGTAGATGCCTTTGTAAAATACTCTGAAGTCATGTTCCGTGAATTCGGTGGTAAAATCAAATATTGGCTTACGTTTAATGAACCATGGTGCATTGCATTTCTATCTAACTTCATTGGCGCTCATGCCCCTGGAAATAGAGATTTACAAGTTTCTTTAAATGTAGGACACGGAATTTTAGTTGCTCATGGTAAGTCCGTACAAAAATTTCGTGAGCTCGGAATAGACGGCAAGATTGGAATCGCACCAAATATGGAGTGGTCAGTACCTTATAGCAAAAATGAGGCGGATCAGGCAGCAGCGGATCGAAATATTGCTTGGTTTGCTGATTGGTTCCTAGATCCTGTTTTTAAAGGGTCCTATCCACAGTTTATGCTGGACTGTTTTGAAGCGGCTGGAGCGAAGCCTGACATTCAGCCAGGGGATATGGAGACGATCTGTCAGCCAATTGATCATCTCGGGATCAACTATTACACGATGAGTGTAGTACGTTCTAATCCAGGTAGTGGAATCCTGCAGTTGGAGCCGCTCGATATGGGGCTTGTCCGTACCGATATAGGCTGGCCTGTTGAGTCACGTGGATTATATGAGGCGCTGCATTATTTGCAAAAATACGGCAATATAGATATCTACATTACCGAGAATGGCGCATGCATTAATGATGGTGTGGAGAATGGAGAAGTGAAAGATTTTCGCCGAATTTCTTACTTGCAACAGCATATAGCTCAAGTCCACCGTGCAATTAGTGACGGTATTAATCTTAAGGGGTATATGGCCTGGTCTCTCATGGACAATTTCGAATGGGCAGAAGGTTACCGGATGAGATTTGGACTAGTACATGTAGATTATCGTTCTTTGGTTCGTACACCAAAAGAAAGCTTCTATTGGTATCAGAATGTAATTCGTAATAACTGGCTTGAAACGAAAGACGTTTTGAATTGCAATCGTAAAATGACACGAATGATCGCACCTGCGCTCCATCAAATAGCACACTCTGTTATTATTCATAGCTTATAAGTTATAGAACCGCCGAGGATTCATTCTCTTAGGCGGTTTTTTGCTGTGGTCTTATAACATGAAAACCTTAAAATTACATTAAACGAACTAAAGTCAACTACAAAAGTCATGATTATATATGTAAAAATAAGGGTAAAAACCTTAAAGTGTAAAAATAATGAACAAACTTTGACTAAATTTTGAACAAACAGTGAACAATTTAGTCAAAGTGTGATATATTAAATGTAGTAAGCACTTACAAATATTAGAAGGAGTTGAAAAATAATGATTGTTAACAAACCGGTACGTGTAAGTGATAATAAGGAGAATGACGCTCGTTTAACTCAGATGGTTTTTATGATGACGGTTATGGCTTGGGTGGCTTTGATCACTGGGGTGGTCATTTGTTTATTTAACCTTCATGCTTTGACGAACAGCAATACAGGAATCATGGTGGGCATTGGATTCTTGGTAGGTAGCGTCTATATTTATTTCATCGGGAAAGCGATGGGTCTTCTTAATATTAGAAGAAATGAACGGGATACTGATTAAGGAAGATGAGTTCATCGGGGAATAAGAGGAGCATTGATTCAAACCTATATTTAAAAGGTAAAAAACCTTAGTTACTTGGCACCCACCGTGTCCAATGGCTAAGGTTTTTTGTGTTTGAAAATCAAGGGAGAATATCATTTGTGAGAAAAGATTCACAAATGGTATGATGAATTTCGACAAATTTGTTAACAAGACGTTCATCTCTGTTGATATCTGATATCTTTAGGTAGAAGATAATATAGTATCGTTTTGTAATAGCGCGTAAGGAGAGGGGATCAAGATGAACAAAAAACCTAGGTCGCTTTCCAAAATCATTATCGCTGCTGTCCTATCACTCGTCACTATTGGTGTCATTGTATGGGCTATGTTTGCGGATGAAAGAGGAAGATACGTTGTTCTCGATCCGAAAGGACCGATCGGCGATGCACAAAGGGACTTAATCATTATTTCGACTATTTTGTGCGCGATCATTATTGTACCAACCTTAATACTCGTAGGTGTCATTGTATGGAAATATCGTGATACACCGGACAACAAATCAAAATACACACCTAATTGGTCGCACAATACGACTGCCGAGGTGATTTGGTGGGGGATTCCAATCCTTATCATTATCATTCTTGGTGCGGTTACTGTGCGATACACCTATGCCACAGAGCCTTCAAAACCACTGGCATCGGACAAAGAGCCAATTACGATTCAGGCTGTCTCACTAGACTGGAAATGGCTGTTTATGTATCCGGAAGAAGATATAGCGAGTGTGAATACACTTACGATTCCGGAAGACACACCAATTCGCTTCGAACTTACCTCAGATGCACCAATGAACTCGTTCTGGATACCTGAACTTGGTGGACAGATGTATACGATGTCCGGTATGGCTATGGTACTTCACTTGCAAGCTGATGAGCCTGGTGTATATAAAGGTTCAGGTGCCAACTTCTCCGGAGAGTACTTCCAAGAGATGAGATTTGATGTTAACACTGTATCGGATGAAGAGTATGAAGCTTGGGTGAACGAAGTTAAAGACCATTCAGAGCCTCTTACCGAAGAATCTTATGAAGACCTTGCATTGCCAAGTGTCGAAGATGAACAATATTTCTCTGCAATTCCAGATGAAATGTTCCAGAACATCGTTACGAAATATGTAGTTGATAAGAACGAAGATGCTTCAGAAGAAGCTGTAAAAGAATAAATGAATAGCTCGAAAGGAGGCCCTCATCCATGCTAAGTGAGTTTTGGGAGTTCCTGACTACTGAATTCCTCGTTACGGGTGACCCCCTCATTCTAGGGGCACAGGTTTCGATTGGTCTTGCATCTATTGCAATTATAGTCGGGCTCACCTACTTTAAAAAGTGGAAATGGCTCTGGAAAAACTGGTTAACTACGGTTGACCATAAGAAAATCGGTATCATGTATATTTTGGCGGCTATCCTGATGATGTTCCGCGGCGGGGTTGACGCCCTGATGATGAGATTCCAATTGGCCATGCCGAATATGGAATTCCTTCATGCGGATCACTATAACGCCGTATTTACAACTCACGGTACGATCATGATCCTGTTTATGGCCATGCCATTTATGTTCGGATTATTCAATATCGTTACACCGCTGCAAATTGGAGCGCGTGACGTTGCATTCCCTTATTTGAATGCACTGAGTTTTTGGTTATTCTTCTTAGGAGCTATGCTCTTTAACGTTTCATTTATTATCGGGGGTTCACCAGCAGCAGGTTGGCTGAGTTATCCGCCTCTATCAGGACTACAATTTAGTCCGGGGGTAGGACAGAACTTCTATATATGGGGTATCCAGATATCAGGTATTGGTTCCCTGGCAACCGGGATTAACTTCTTGGTAACGATTATCAAAATGCGTGCACCAGGCATGACTTGGATGAAAATGCCGATGTTTACTTGGTCCGTTTTTGCAACAAACATTATTATCTTGTTTGCATTCCCGATTTTGACTGTAACATTGTTCCTTCTGTTTATGGATCGTTTTGCAGGAACACACTTCTTCACATTGGATCTCGGGGGTAACCCGATGATGTATATCAACTTGATCTGGATGTGGGGTCACCCTGAAGTTTATATCGTAGTCTTACCGGCGTTCGGTATTTTCTCCGAAATCGTTGCTACGTTCTCGAGAAAGAGACTGTTCGGATATAAATCGATGGTTTTCGCAATGCTGATCATTAGTGTATTGTCCTTCTTCACTTGGGTCCATCACTTCTTTACAATGGGCTCGGGAGCGGATGTCAACGCGTTCTTTGCGATAACGACAATGCTCATATCTATCCCTACGGGGGTTAAAGTCTTTAACTGGCTGTTTACGATGTATCGCGGACGGATTCGCTTTACACTTCCGATGATGTGGACCATTGCCTTCTTCCCATGTTTTATTATCGGGGGGATGACAGGGGTAATGCTGTCGGTAGCGCCAGCAGACTTCCAGTTCCACAACAGTTACTTCCTGATAGCTCACTTCCACCAAGTACTTATCGGTGGTGTCGTGTTCGGTTACTTTGCAGGAATGTACTACTGGTGGCCTAAATTGTTCGGCTTTACATTGCCGGATCGCTGGGGACACTGGGCATTCTGGACTTGGAACATTGGTTTCTACCTTACATTTATGCCGCAATATGCGCTGGGTCTGATGGGTATGACTCGTCGTCTGAGCACATATGGTTGGGATACAGGATGGATGCCGCTCAACCTCGTTTCTTCCGTCGGGGCATTCTTGATGGGGGCAGGTTTCTTGTTCCAACTTCTGCAAATTGCAGATGGTATTCGTAAGCATAAAGAAAATAAAGTGGGAGCGGATCCTTGGGATGCACGTACCCTGGAATGGTCTATTCCGTCTCCTGTACCTGAATATAACTTTGCTATCGTACCTAAGGTTGACTCCGTTGACCAATTCTGGGAAGACAAACAGCGTAGAGCTAACCAAGAGGCTGTAACACCGCCAGCATATGAACCCATTCATATGCCTAAAAACACAGGAATTCCGATTGTTATGGCAGTATTCTTCTTTATTGCAGGTTTCGGATTTGTGTGGGGCTGGTCTTGGATGTACATTCCGGGTCTCATCGGTGTAGCGGCATGTTTAGTTGCCCGCTCATTCCAGTACGATACGGATTATTACATTCCGGCTGAAGAAGTAAATCGTACCGAAACAGCCTTGAGGGGGTCGGTATAATGGCAAATACAGTAACAAACCAACATTCAAATGAACATGATCACGATCATGGACATCACGATCCACAAGAACTGAAAATGCTCGGCTTCTGGCTATTCTTGATTTCTGACCTTATTCTGTTTGCTGTGTTCTTCGCGACATTTATTGTTCTGCGGGACAACACAGCAGGCGGACCTACGGGTGCTGAACTGTTTAAGATGCCAGGTGTCATCGCAGAAACATTCATTCTTTTGACAAGTAGTTTTACCAGTGGTCTGGCTGTACTCGCTATGAACCGCGGGGATAAAAAAGGTCTAATCAACTGGCTTATCGTAACTGGGGTTCTCGGTCTTGCTTTCTTGGGTCTTGAAATTTTCGAGTTTGTTGAAATGGTTCATGAAGGTGCTACGATTACAACAAGTGCTTTCACTGGTGCATTCTTTACCCTGGTAGGAACGCACGGGGCTCACGTTACCTTTGGTCTCGTATGGATGTTTGGACTTTTGCTTCAACTCAAGAAACGCGGCATTACGTCTGTAACTCGCGGTAAAGTAATGGCACTTAGCTTGTTCTGGCACTTTTTGGACGTCGTATGGATCTTCTTACTTACCGTCGTCTACTTGATGGGGGTGATGTAAGATGGCAGAGCAACATAACCATACACATGATTCTCATGAGAACCACGGGTCGTTCAAATCTTACCTCATCGGATATCTAATTTCGATCGTGCTCACGATTATCCCGCTTGTGGTTGTTTTGAACGATATGTTCGATAAAACAGTAAACATGATCATTATTTTGATTATGGCAATACTGCAGTTTATTGTTCAGCTCTTCTTCTTTATGCATGTTCGTGAAGGAGAACCGGGTAAACCAAAATGGAATGTCATGGCTTTGATTCTTGGACTTTTGTTGGTACTTACGATTGTTGTAGGTTCCATCTGGATCATGATGAACAACGCGGTTGCTCACTAATCCAATAGTTAACCTTACTACCTTGTCTGCTCATTACTGAGCGGGCAAGGTATTTTTTATTTGCTCGGCGAAATGAAATCTGCTAACTACCTGAATGGAAAGAAAGCAGGTTACACAAACTGTACTATAAAATTGGTGTATGACCTTTACTTTACGAAGATAGTCTTGTTATGATTACAGATGAACTTTTAAAGAATTCAACTAACACATCTAGGATTGATATTAGAAGGGACGATTCCAATCATGACACAAACCGCGATTGCTCCATTAATTGACCATACATTACTTAAGGCTGATGCGCGCCGTGAAGATATTATTAAGCTTGCAGAAGAAGCAAAAACGTATGGATTTGCTTCTGTATGTGTGAATCCAGGATTTGTATCCACTGCTTATGAAGTATTGAAAGATACACCACAGGTAAAAGTGTGTACGGTAATTGGATTCCCTCTGGGAGCGAATACGTCAGAGGTCAAAGCCTTTGAAACCAAGGATGCGATTGCTAACGGAGCTACTGAAGTAGATATGGTGATTAATATTAGCGCATTGAAAGACGGCAATGATGACTATGTTGCTGCTGATATCAAAGCTGTTGTTGATGCTGCCAAAGGAAAAGCTTTGACGAAAGTAATTATTGAAACTTGTCTGTTGACTGAGGAAGAGAAAGTACGTGCATGCAAACTTGCAGTCCAAGCAGGAGCAGATTTTGTTAAAACATCAACTGGTTTCTCTACTGGCGGGGCAACGAAAGAAGACATTGCTCTTATGCGCAAGACAGTTGGTCCTGATATTGGCGTGAAAGCCTCCGGCGGTGTCCGCAGTAGCGAAGATGCACTAGTAATGATCGAAGCAGGAGCTACCCGAATTGGGACAAGCGGCGGCGTAGCGATTGCAAAAGGTGAACGTTCTAACAGCAGCTACTAAGAACTTAGATTTAAAAATACAGCGAAAACGACCTCTTTTGGGGTCGTTTTTTGTCTTTATTTACAAGATTCAGCGATTTATTTTATCTTTATTTAAAAAAGGTATACACAAATGAAACGAAATGAACTAATATAAACCTATATGAACGAATAAAATACAATATCCAATATGGAAAGGGTTGAAGAGAAAATGCAAAACCGTTATGCGTCCCATCCCAATGAAGTGAAAAAATTTGATACCAAACGTTTACGTGAGGAGTTTCTGATTGAACAACTGTTTACTAAGGATGAACTCGTTACGGTATATTCGCATGTGGATCGTTATATTATAGGTTCCGCTGTTCCTGTATCCAAGGATATTAAACTGGAAGTTCCTCTGAAGGATATCGGTACGGACTTCTTCCTTGCTCGCCGTGAAGTGGGAATTATTAACATAGGCGGACATGGGACTGTGTCAGCTGATGGTGTGAGATACGAGGTAGGAGCAAAAGAATGCTTATATATCGGCTTAGGTGTCAAAGAGGTTGTTTTCCACGCAGGAGCGGAAGAAACACCACAGTTTTATTTTGTATCTACACCGGCTCATCATGCTTATCCTACGGTAAAGGCCACACAAGAAGATGCAACGCCAAGTCATCTTGGGAGCATTGAATCCTCAAATGAAAGAACGATTTACAAATACATTCATGAAGGCGGTATCAAAAGCTGTCAGTTAGTACTTGGGATCACTGAACTAGCTCCAGGGAATATGTGGAACACGATGCCTGCACATACTCACAATCGTCGTTCTGAAGTTTACTTATACTTTAATCTGCCAGAGCAAGGGGCCGTTTTCCATATGATGGGCGAGCCAGATGAAACAAGACATCTCGTTGTTCGACAAGGTGAGGCGATCATTTCACCTAGTTGGTCCATCCATAGCGGTGTAGGAACAAGCAACTACACTTTCTGTTGGGCAATGGCCGGTGAGAACCAAACGTTCGATGATATGGACGGCGTTGCAATGACCGAGCTAAAATAGACGTAAGACAGAAATACAGATAGGAAGTTGAACCAATTATGAACTCAATGAAACGGCACGAAAAGATTATGGAAACGCTGCTTGCACAGAAAGAAGTTACGGTAAGTGAACTCAGCGAGAAACTGGATGTAACAGGGAAGACAATTCGTGAGGATCTGGATAAGCTGGAGTCAATGGGACTCTTGATGAGAGTACATGGCGGTGCGATGCTGGCTCAGAATGACCAGTACGGTATTCTCACTAGCAGAGGGGCGCTGGAGAAGCATAACCCGGAGAAAATAGAGATTGCGGAGCGGGCAATCACTTATATTAAACCGGGAGACATTATCGCTCTAGACGGCGGGAGTACTACGCTTGAGATTGCTAGACTGCTGCCTAACGAACCCCTTACCGTAGTTACGAACGATCTATTTATCATTGCCGAGCTCACCAAAAAAGACCAAATCCGCCTTGTTGTACCTGGAGGATCGCGGGTAAGAAATATGTTGGTTAGTGAAGATACAGAGCATTTTATTAGGAATCTGAACATCCACAAGGCCTTTATTTCTACAACGGCTCTTCATCCAGATTTCGGTTTTTCAATCTATACCGGTGATCTTGTTCCATTAAAAAGAGCACTCATTCAAACGGCACAGCATGTCTATGCTGTTGTTGATCATTATAAATTCGGGAATTTTGCCCTTCGTACATTTGCGCAGTTGTCGGAGGTTCATAAGGTAATCAGTGATCGTGCTCTCGATGAGAGCATACTGGCTCCTTATAAAGATGCAGGGATAACAATCGATTATTAACTTGCAGGAGGCGGAAAAGATGAGTATTTTTGACTTGAGCGGAAAAGTAGCATTGGTTACCGGAACAACCGGCGGCTTGGGACAAGGTATGGCACTGGGGCTTGCTGAGGCAGGAGCAGATATTGTTGCCGTTTCGAACACTTTGCCTACGGAGACTGTACAGGCCATTGAAGCCCTTGGGCGGAAGGCAATTTCTATTCAAGCAGATTTAAGCATCGAGGAAGAGCTGGCTGGTGTTTTCGAACAGGCTCTTGGGTTCCAAGGGAAAATTGATATCCTTGTTAACAACGCAGGAATAATTCGGCGTACACCGGCTGCGAATCACGCAGCCTCGGATTGGCACGATGTGATCGATTTGAATCTAAACACGGTTTTTTTCCTTAGTCAACTCGCTGGCCGGCATATGATTGAGCGGGGAAGCGGTAAGATTATCAGCATCGCTTCTATGCTTTCCTATCAAGGCGGAATCAACGTTCCTGGATATACGGCGAGTAAACATGCAGTAGCGGGACTGACAAAGGCTTTGGCAAATGAATGGGCCGGAAAAGGGATACAAGTCAACGCGATTGCTCCGGGCTATATGGTTACAAGCAATACGGAGCAGATCCGGGAAGATGAAAATCGGTATAAAGATATCACAGCACGGATTCCGGCTGGTCGCTGGGGAACCCCAGATGATCTAAAAGGACCTGTTGTATTTCTCGCATCGGATGCATCTGATTATTTGAATGGTCATGTACTGAATGTAGATGGTGGCTGGCTTGCTCGCTAGCATTTCTCGCCTAAAGGAGGATTACGAGAATGAAACTTGGAGTACTGGCGCATACGTTCGGTAAACAGAAAACAGCAGATCTAGCCCGCCGTATTGCGGGCAGCGGATTTACTTCTGTTCAGCTCGCACTTTCTAAAGCGCTTTCTGATATTGATTCATCGAATGGAAAGCTAAGCCCTGGGCTTGCTCATTGGGTGGGTGAACAGTTTGATAAAGAAGGAATTCGCATTGCCGTACTTGGGTGCTATATTGATCCGGTTAATCCTGATGCGGAAGCAAGAAAGCTTGAGCTCGTTAGGTTTAAGGAGCATTTGCGGTATGCCCGTGATTACGGTTGCAGCATTGTAGCAACGGAAACAGGAAGTCTCACGACTTACCAGAAATCGCATCCGGAATCTTATGAAGAGCAAGGTTACCTTGTACTGCGTGATTCAGTGATGGAGCTGGCAGAAGAAGCAGACAAATGGGGCGTAAATATAGCCATTGAACCTGTTTCCGTGCATACGATGCACGCAATAGAGCATATGCAGCGTCTTTTTGAGGAGATTCCAAACTCCAGCGTTGGCCTGCTATTCGATCCATGTAATCTAATGAAGTTAGAGCATGTGGTGAATCAAGCTGATTTCCTGAGGGAAGTCTTCGATAAGTTCTATGATCGGATGATTGCAATCCATGCCAAAGATGTAGCCTTTGATGTAGGCGGTAAAAAATATAATCCGCTACCTGGTGAAGGTATCCTTGATTATCCTTTATTTTTTGAACTGCTCAAAACCTATAAACCTCACATTGATATCTCCCTCGAGGGAGTAACGGCAGAGCAAGCGGATGATGCAGCCGCCTATCTGCGCCGGTTGTGGCATGCTGGGCAATAACATTTCGTAAAAATATAAAAACTCCTTTCATTCGTAACGTAATGAAAGGAGTTTTTTCTATAACTTATACATATCCTAACAATAAAATTTATAGGAAAACTCGGAATTAGTTCTTTTCAAAAGCTTCTAGTTGTGAGAGAATATGGAAAATGCGAGATTGCCATCTTGTTAAGGAGGAATAAGTAATATGTCAAATGACAAAAAGGACTTTGCTTTTGAAACGCTTGCTGTACACGCAGGTCAAGAAATTGATCCTACGACCTTATCTAGAGCAGTTCCTTTGTATCAGACGACTTCTTATGGATTCCGTGATAGTGAACATGCAGCTAATTTATTTTCCCTCCAAGAATTCGGAAATATTTATACAAGAATCACCAATCCTACAACGGATGTGTTCGAGAAGCGAATTGCCGCTCTTGAAGGCGGAGCAGGAGCACTTGCCACAGCTTCAGGTCAAGCTGCAATCACCTTTTCTATCCTGAATATTGCAGGCAGTGGGGATGAGATCGTATCTTCCTCCAGTCTATATGGCGGAACGTACAACTTATTTTCTAATACACTAAAGAAGCTTGGGATTACCGTTCATTTTGTAGATTCTACAGATCCTGAAAACTTCCGAGCCGTGATTACTGATAAAACAAAAGCCATCTATGCAGAGACCATTGGAAACCCGCAAGGGAATGTACTTGATATTGAAGCGGTCGCTGAGATTGCACATAACAGTGGAATACCTCTGATCGTAGATAATACGTTTCCAAGTCCATACCTGTTAAGACCTATTGAGCATGGAGCTGATATCGTGGTTCATTCGGCAACCAAATTTATAGGCGGGCACGGCACTTCCATTGGTGGAGTCATTGTCGATAGCGGGAAGTTTGACTGGAGTGCCAGCGATAAATTCCCTGGTCTGACAGAACCGGATCCAAGTTATCATGGCTTAAAATATACAGAGGCGGTAGGAGAGCTAGCCTACATTATAAAAGCCAGAGTTCAGCTGCTTCGTGATTTGGGGTCAAGTATTGCACCATTTAATTCATGGTTATTGCTTCAGGGCCTGGAGACCCTACATCTTCGTCTCGAACGTCACAGTTCCAATGCACTGCAAGTTGCCGAATATCTAGAAAGCCATCCAGATGTAGAGTGGGTAAGCTATGCAGGATTACCAAGCCATCCCTCCTATTCACTTGCACAGAAATATCTACCTAGAGGGCAGGGGGCCATTCTTACCTTTGGTATCAAAGGCGGAGCAGATGCAGGGGCAAAATTAATTGAAAATGTAAAATTGTTCTCCCACTTAGCGAATGTAGGAGATTCAAAATCACTTATTATTCATCCAGCAAGTACAACACATCAGCAGTTAAGTGAGGATGAGCAGAAGGCAGCCGGGGTACATCCAGAGTTGCTTCGGCTATCGGTTGGTACAGAAAATATCCAAGATATATTGCAAGATCTTGAACAGGCAATTGCCGCGAGTCAGCATTCAGCAGTATCTCGCATTTAATCAAGATTTATATGTTTATTGAATAGAGGAGTGAGCACCCTAATGGGGTGCTCAGACTGTAGACAAACTAGCTTAAAATAGTTTGCCTGCAGTCTTTTTTATTTTACAATAGTAGTAACTACTTTATTTGAGGTGACAATCATGCTAACGAAACAATCATCCACTCAGCGTGACCAACTTGAAATGGTTGCCCTGGATCAACTCGTGCCAGAAGATCATTTGGTTCGCAAAATCGAATCAGCGATCGACTTTTCTTTCATCTACGATTTGGTTCAGGATCATTATTCGGAAATTGGACGACCTAGCATCGATCCGGTCATCTTAATTAAACTACCTCTTATTCAATATACCTTTGGTATTCGTTCCATGCGAAAAACGATCGAAGAAGTACAGACCAATATGGCGTATCGTTGGTTTTTGGGCTATGGATTTTATGATAAAGTTCCGCATTTCTCTACTTTCGGAAAGAACTACGAACGTCGTTTTAAAGATACAGATCTATTCGAACAGATTTTCTACCGTATTTTGCGGACTGCGGCAGAGAGAAACATTTACTCAGTGCGGAGCATGTTTTCATCGATTCTACACACGTAAAAGCGAGCGCGAACAAACGAAAATTCGAAAAGAAGGTTGTACGCAAAGAAACAAGAGCGTACCAACGCAAACTGGAAGAGGAAATTAACCAAGACCGGGACGACCACGATAAAAAGCCGTTTCCGCCGGACTCTTTCAAAAAAGAAGAAGAAAAGGAAATCAAACAAAGCACAACGGACCCTGACAGCGGCTACTATGTCAAAGATGAACGGACCAAACAATTTGCTTATTCGTTTCACGCAAAGACAGTAGACCGAAACGGATTTGTACTCGGTAACATCGTCACTCCCGGAAATGAACATGACAGTCACTTGCTTGTGCCCCTCGTAGAATTGGTAAAAGAAAAGATTGGAAAACCTGTAGCAGTGGCGACCGATGCGCTACAAAACACCTTGGATTAGCAAGTATTTATTAGAGCAAGGGGTTACTCCTGCGGCGCCTTATACGCGTCCACGTTCTCAAAAAGAAGGTTTTCAAAAAAAGACTACATGTATGATGAATATTTTGACGTCTATTTATGTCCTGCTAACGTGGTATTACCTTACTCGACTACCAATAAAGAAGGGTACCGAGAATACAAATCTCCAAAAAATTTGTAAATCGTGTCGTTATTTGTCCATGTGTACAGAGAGCAAAAACCACCAAAAAGTAGTGACGCGACATGTATGGCAAAACCACTTAGAAGAAGTAGAGCATCTAAGACAGCACCAGCATGTAAAACAAATCTATGCGAAACGAAAAGAAACGGTGGAACGGGTATTTGCAGATGCAAAAGAAAAGCATGGCATGCGATGGACAACCCTACGAGGGCTGAAAAAATTGTCCATGCAGGCGATGCTTACGTTTGTCTTGCCATGAATCTGAAGAAGATCGCGAGATGGTCGTGGAACAGACCAATCCCGGCGTAAATCAGGTAGAAACCCGTCTGATTTATTCTTGAAAAGTAGAAATGACAAAAGGCATTCCGAATGTATAGCATTCCGAATGCCTTTTGTCTACAATCTGAGCACCCTAATGGGGTGCTTTTTTTGTGTTCGTAAATGAATTCTAATTTAACTTATTTACTTGTTAAAACTCTGTTTACAAGTGCAGAGATCTGGAATATAATAATAAAAAAAGTTGCATTAGATAAAAATAATTGTACTGATGCAATATTGATTATCATTCTCAGCAAAAGTAGAAGAAGAATTCAACTAAATAGTCGATAAATCCATGCTGCTTCGGGCCTCCCGAAGCAGCATGTGCCATTTTAAGGGCACTAACAATGGATCTCATTCTCAATTAGCCGACCTGAATGACAATAAAAAAGAGAGGGAAGTGATCATTATGGATGCAATAAATAAGAGATTAAATACGGTTACACAAGTGAAGGGAAATTCCGCTGCTCCCCAGCCAGGGCGCAAACGCGGTCCGAATTTTAAAATGATGTTTCAAAACAAAGAGATGCAGGCAGCACTTGGCAGCGGGGTGATGATGCTCGTTGCATGGGGAGTTTCCGGCAGTCATGAATTTTTGTCTATTCTGCTGTATATTGCAGCCTACACGATCGGTGGATGGTCCAAAGCAAAAGAAGGAGTAGCAACGCTGGTTAAGGAGCGGGATTTAGATGTAAACCTGCTCATGATTGCAGCGGCTGTTGGTGCAGCAACCATCGGTTACTGGAATGAGGGAGCGATGCTTATTTTCATTTTTGCGCTGAGTGGAGCTCTTGAGAGTTATACAACAGAACGCAGTCATAAAGATATTTCATCCCTTATTTCACTGAAGCCGGAAACAGCGCTACGAATCGATAAGGGAAGTATGGAGCTTGTTGCTGCGGAAGAACTTGTACCCGGAGATTTGATATTAGTAAAACCAGGAGAACTAATGCCTTCCGATGGTCGAATATACAAAGGATATTCTGCTGTAAATCAATCCTCTATTACTGGAGAGTCTACACCGGTAGAGAAAACAACCGGCGATGAAGTTTTTGCAGGAACAATGAATGGTGAAGGGGCGTTGTACATTGAGGTAACACAGCGGGCCGAAAATTCACTTTTTTCGAAGATCATCAAGTTAGTAGAAGAAGCACAAAGCGAAGTTCCCGCATCACAGCGATTTATTGAGAAATTTGAAGGA
Organism: Paenibacillus sp. Marseille-Q7038; assembly: GCF_965111595.1. Classification (NCBI taxonomy): domain Bacteria; kingdom Bacillati; phylum Bacillota; class Bacilli; order Caryophanales; family Paenibacillaceae; genus Paenibacillus; species Paenibacillus sp. Marseille-Q7038. The sequence goes on from NZ_CBCOOM010000002.1 coordinate 1,057,430, forward strand.
ATATATGCCAAACTTATTGTAGCGATTACGCTTGTTATCATCGGGATACTTCCTCTCCTATTTGGTTGGACTTGGGGGGATTCTTTCTACAAAGCATGCGTATTCCTTGTTGTAGCTTCCCCATGTGCGCTAGTAGCTTCAATCATGCCAGTGATGCTCTCTTCCATCTCAAGCAGCGCTAGGCGGGGACTCCTCTTTAAAGGCGGAGCACATGTAGAAAATATGGCTAAAACGGCCGTTGTTGCTTTTGACAAGACAGGTACGCTTACGCGGGGAGTTCCCGAAGTAACCGACTTGTATGCAGCAGAAGGTTTTGATGAAATGCAGTTGCTCGCTGTCTCTGCTGCAATTGAGAGTCAGTCTATGCATCCTCTCGCAGAAGCGGTTGTAAATAAAGCACGCCTATCAGGAGCTGAAATTTTGGAGGCTGATGAAGTCCAGTCCATCACAGGATGGGGGCTTGAAGGAATCGTAAACGGTGTGAAATGGAGTATTGGTAAGACGGATCGGCTTGATCAGGAAGAGGTTGATTCGTTCTGGGTTCATACGAGAGCATCTCTAGAGCAAGAAGGAAAAACAGTATCCGTCATTATGCGAGGTGACGACATAGCCGGGATTATTGCGATGCGTGATACGGTACGTCCACAGGCAGCGGATGCAGTGAAACGATTGCAACAATTGGGAGTCAAAGTCGCTATGCTGACCGGGGACCGCCGAGGCACCGCAGACGTTATAGCAGAAGAGACGGGTGTGGATTTTGTCTATGCGGAACTCTTGCCACAGCAAAAAGTGGAGCAGGTACGTAAACTCCGCGAAACCTACGGTCATGTAGTTATGGTGGGGGATGGAGTGAATGATGCACCAGCTCTAGCTGCAGCTACAGTAGGGATGGGAATGGGCATGTCTGGAAGCGGAACGGCCATTGAAGTAGCTGATGTGGTTCTGATGAACGACAATATTGAAGAGATCGCTTGGAGTATTAAACAGTCTAGAAGAGCAGCAAGAGTAGTGAAGCAAAATATTATTTTTGCTATTTCCGTAATTACGCTGCTTATTGCAGGTAACTTCCTGACCGAGGTCGCTTTACCCTTTGGAGTTATTGGGCATGAAGGCAGTACAATTTTAGTTATTCTCAATGGTTTGCGATTGTTAAAATAATGCTGTAGATCAGTGAAAAGTAGATAGAAAAACAAAAAGCGTCGTGAGAACGACGCTTCAGACTGTAGACAAACTAGCTTAAACTAGTTTGCCTGCAGTCTTTTTTATTTTACAATAGTAGTAACTACTTTATTTGAGGTGACAATCATGCTAACGAAACAATCATCCACTCAGCGTGACCAACTTGAAATGGTTGCCCTGGATCAACTCGTGCCAGAAGATCATTTGGTTCGCAAAATCGAATCAGCGATCGACTTTTCTTTCATCTACGATTTGGTTCAGGATCATTATTCGGAAATTGGACGACCTAGCATCGATCCGGTCATCTTAATTAAACTACCTCTTATTCAATATACCTTTGGTATTCGTTCCATGCGAAAAACGATCGAAGAAGTACAGACCAATATGGCGTATCGTTGGTTTTTGGGCTATGGATTTTATGATAAAGTTCCGCATTTCTCTACTTTCGGAAAGAACTACGAACGTCGTTTTAAAGATACAGATCTATTCGAACAGATTTTCTACCGTATTTTGCGGACTGCGGCAGAGAAACATTTACTCAGTGCGGAGCATGTTTTCATCGATTCTACACACGTAAAAGCGAGCGCGAACAAACGAAAATTCGAAAAGAAGGTTGTACGCAAAGAAACAAGAGCGTACCAACGCAAACTGGAAGAGGAAATTAACCAAGACCGGGACGACCACGATAAAAAGCCATTTCCGCCGGACTCTTTCAAAAAAGAAGAAAAGGAAATCAAACAAAGCACAACGGACCCTGACAGCGGCTACTATGTCAAAGATGAACGGACCAAACAATTTGCTTATTCGTTTCACGCACAGTAGACCGAAACGGATTTGTACTCGGTAACATTGTCACTCCCGGAAATGAACATGACAGTCACTTGCTTGTGCCCCTCGTAGAATTGGTAAAAGAAAAGATTGGAAAACCTGTAGCAGTGGCGACCGATGCGGCCTACAAAACACCTTGGATTAGCAAGTATTTATTAGAGCAAGGGGTTACTCCTGCGCGCCTTATACGCGTCCACGTTCTCAAAAAGAAGGTTTTCAAAAAAATGACTACATGTATGATGAATATTTTGACGTCTATTTATGTCCTGCTAACGTGGTATACCTTACTCGACTACCAATAAAGAAGGGTACCGAGAATACAAATCTCCAAAAGAAATTTGTAAATCGTGTCGTTATTTGTCCATGTGTACAGAGAGCAAAAACCACCAAAAAGTAGTGACGCGACATGTATGGCAAAACCACTTAGAAGAAGTAGAGCATCTAAGACAGCACCAGCATGTAAAACAAATCTATGCGAAACGAAAAGAAACGGTGGAACGGGTATTTGCAGATGCAAAAGAAAAGCATGGCATGCGATGGACAACCCTACGAGGGCTGAAAAAATTGTCCATGCAGGCGATGCTTACGTTTTGCCATGAATCTGAAGAAGATCGCGAGATGGTCGTGGAACAGACCAATCCCGGCGTAAATCAGGTAGAAACCCGTCTGATTTATTCTTGAAAAGAAGTAGAAATGACAAAAGGCATTCCGAATGTATACATTCCGAATGCCTTTTGTCTACAATCTGAAGCGTCGTGAGAACGACGCTTTTGCTGTATAGAAGTTTTTTTTATTACACCAAATTAGAAAAGTTCAGTAAGGGTAATCATCGTGATGAGACCTAGAAGAAAGGAGATCGTAGCTACACGCTGGTTGCCGTCTCCATGACTTTCGGGAATCAGTTCTTTGTACACAATAAACATCATTGCTCCTGCGGCAAAGGCGAGACCGTAAGGAACAAGACCATCCACTACACTGCTGAGCGTGTAACCAATAAACGCTGTAATAATCTCGACTGCCCCCGTTAACGTAGCGATACCGAGCGCTTTAAATCGGCCAATGTTTTGATTCACTAGAAAAAGGGCAACGAGAAATCCTTCAGGCGCATTCTGTAGACCGATCGACAATGCGATCAGATTACCTAGACTTTCGTCTGAACTCGCGTAACTTACCCCAACAGAAAGCCCCTCTGGAAGATTGTGCATCGTGATTGCGGCAATGATAAGGAAAGCCTTCCCTTCAATATTAAATGGCCGTGATTCCGGATTCTCTAGATCAATGTGCGGGATGTACCTCTCTAAGATGAGCAAGACACAACTTCCTGCCATGATTCCAATGGAAAGGACAATAAGATTGGATTGGCTGAGAGCCTCTGGGATGAGACTGTACATAGATGCCGATGTCATGATGCCGGCAAGATAAGCGAGCAAAATATCACGCGCCGGTGAGTAACCTTGGTCATAAACAGAATCGGGATTGCCCCAAGTCCGGTAGACAAGGCAGAGATAATACTTCCAATCATTGCTTCTGTCATAAACTTTCGAATACCTCCTCTTGTTGTCTTTCTATTTAGATCAGGATTAAGGCGAGCAAAGAGCATTGACAGCGACTTTGAAAATGATCATAATTATATCTAGATTAGAATTATTATAAATTATTTATTCCTTTTCCGTAAAGTTTACTTATAACATGAACGGGTAAAGCAATTCATTATATTATTTCCCATTCGTATATGGATGACAAGAGTAGATAGGTTATGAAATTGTCTTCCAGGCGAATAAGGTAATAACCTATTGTATGCTTGTTCGCCCCTGGTTCATTCGAAGTTCATATACTCTAGTGTTTGCGGAAGAAATCAGGAGGTAAAGTGAATGTATAAATCAGTTATTATCGGAACAGGTCCAGCCGGCCTGACTGCAGCAATTTATTTGGCACGTGCCAATTTGAAACCACTCGTAATTGAAGGTCCAGAACCGGGAGGACAACTCACAACAACGACAGAAGTGGAAAATTTCCCTGGTTTCCCTGATGGTATTATGGGACCTGAACTTATGGATAATATGCGCAAACAGGCGGAGCGCTTTGGTGCAGAATTCCGTACTGGATGGGTTAATAGTATTGATATGGCAGAGCGTCCTTTTAAAATTCAAGTCGAAGGACAAGACGAAATTGTTTCCGAGACGGTTATTATTTCCACAGGAGCTTCTGCAAAATACCTCGGTATTCCTGGAGAACAAGAAAACGTAGGTTATGGTGTAAGTACTTGTGCAACATGTGATGGATTCTTTTTCCGCGGTAAAGAAATCATCGTAATCGGCGGCGGCGATTCTGCTTTGGAAGAAGCAACCTTCCTGACTCGTTTCGCATCTAAAGTTACACTGGTGCATCGTCGTGAAGAACTTCGTGCTTCAAAAATTATGCAGGATCGTGCTCGTGATAATGAAAAAATTGAATGGGCACTGAATCGCACACCTGTCGAGATCCTTGCAGGCGAAAATGGAAGCGGAGTAAAAGGCTTAAAAGTGCTTAACAATGCTACCGGCGAAGAAGAAATCATTGAAGCAAGTGGTGTTTTCGTTGCCATTGGTCATAATCCAAACACAGCTTTCTTGGGTGGTCAACTGACTACGGATGCAAACGGATATATTGTTGTTAACCCGGGTACAAGTGAAACGAATGTACCTGGCGTATTCGCTTGCGGAGATGTTCAGGATACTCGTTACAGACAAGCGATTACAGCTGCAGGCAGTGGATGTAAAGCAGCAATGGACACGGAAAGATTCATCGAAAGTCTGGAGCACAGTGCAGTAACGAATTAATACTTAGTTTATATATTCAGACTGCTGTAGATTAGTGAACAGAAATGTTTGGAATTTTATTCAATCGAGGTAATGCAATTGAAAGCCCTAAAGCCGCATCCTTTACGGATGCGGTTTTTTACCTATATAAAGGGAATCATACTAGTAGAATGTATTGCAGGAGAGATAAAACATGAGGAATAGTTATTATATATGGGTGCTACTACTGTTAGTCGTGGTAATCGGTTGTTCTAGGGAGGTAGCTATCCCTGAAAAATTAACGGATTCCCCCACGGAATTGGACAGTAACCATGGGGAAACGAATAAAGTAGAAGAAGATACGGAACAGGACCAGGGTAATACGGAGTCGCCTGAACCTGACCGTGTTCCTTCAGTAGATGAGACCGACAAATATAAGTCGGAGCTAATGTCGATGAACTTGGAACAGAAAATAGGTCAGCTGATAATCTCAGGTTTTTCGGGCACCGATCTTTCTCCAGAAGAGACACAGTTAATTGCTTCAGGCCGAATCGGCGGTGTCATACTATTTAAGCAAAATATGGAGAGCAAAAAACAACTGCTAGAACTTATTAATGATATAAAATCGAATAACCCGGCGGAAAATAGACCACTTTTCATCTCTTTAGATGAAGAAGGTGGGCGGGTGTCTCGTTTACCAGAGGGCAAGACGGAGTTTCCACCGAGCCTTAGGATCGGGGAGAAGGGAGATGCCGCTTTATCTGAAGAAGTAGGCAGGGTTATTGGAGAAGAGGCAGGTGCTTTCGGATTTAATGTAGACTATGCTCCTGTACTTGATATCTTTAGTAATCCGGCGAATAAGGTAATTGGGGATCGTGCTTACGGCACCACAGCTGCAGAAGTATCTGATCATGGAATTGCTGTAATGAAAGGACTGCAGAAAGCAGGTATGATCTCAGCCATAAAACACTTTCCCGGACACGGGGATACCTCGGTTGATTCACATGAAAGTCTGCCGGTTGTTAACAAGACGAAAGCTCAGCTAGAAAAAAGAGAACTGATTCCTTTTCGTGAAGTAATAGAAGAAGGAGCTGACATGATCATGGTAGCTCATATCAAGTATCCTAAGATCGATTCCTCAGGAAAACCGGCATCTCTGTCTTCCGTCATGGTTCAAGACATCTTGCGGGAGGATCTTGGGTACGATGGGGTTGTGATTACGGATGACCTGGAGATGGGAGCAATCGAGCAAAATTATGGCTCAGGGGAGGCCGCTGTTATGGCACTTGAGGCCGGAGTTGATATCCTTTTGTTCGGTCATACTCCAGACAAAGCAGCTGAAGCATACGAGGCCATACTAACCGCAGTAGAAACGGGAAGGTTAACCGAGGCCGAAATAGATGAACACGTGCTCCGAATATTAAAGTTGAAGGAAAAATATATACAATCTGATGAAAAGTTAACGGAAGACGCACTTACCAAATTCGGCTCTGATGAGCATCAGCAAGTAGCGAACCAGATTAAACAGAATTGATGAACACCGCACAGAGAAAAAGCGGGGCGGGTTCTTTGAGATAAAATAAAGAGAGAGAGACGAATTACGTCTCTCTCTCTTTTTGATAAAAATAGGCTGTGAAACGTTAGCTAAAAAACAAACCACATAAACCACTGGAATATAAAATAGACGGCTACACCCGATAGAACATACCATAATGCCTGTTTTTTCTTTCCCTGAAATAACTTAAGAATTCCTAGGCTTACCAAGGGAGCAATAACAATAAGGAAAAGCAGGACCGTGATGAACATCGCGGCTGAAATATCGGAAGTATCCACATAAGTCACGAGAGTTCTCTCCATTCCGTGCGTGAAATATAGCTGCAAAAGAGAGCTTTGCAGTAATAAATGACACATAATTAGACTTATTATACCTTGGATACTGAAGTTAACGGTCCAGAAAATAGGGCAAATTTTTGTCTATTTCAGTTAATTTTTTACATTTATGATCGAACTCGAATTTGCCCGAGAAACTGGGATATGGCTCCATAGGCAGAACCGATTAAGGTAGAGTTGGCTCCAAGTTCAGCGAATTCAATATGGAGACTACGCCGATGGTAGGGAAGCGTTCGTTCTGCGACAACTCTTTGCAGTGAGCTCTCTATAAATTTTTGCGCTTTAGATAAGGGCCCGCCTATAATGATACGTTCTGGATTAAAACTATTTACGATGTTTGTTATCCCGATACCCAGCCGGTGTCCCATGCTTTCGTAGAGTTCAAGAATGATGGGGTCTCCTTTGGCAGCAAGGATCGTAAGATCAGAAGTGGAACGCGAAGGAAGCAACAAGCTGGCTTCATCATACGCTTTTTCAGAAGCATAAAGCTCCCAGCACCCCCGATTTCCGCAGGAGCACTGTTTTCCTTCTGCATCAATGGACATGTGTCCCGTTTCTCCTGCATAACCCCATGCCCCTTTGTACAGTTCACCATCAATCACAATGCCAGATCCGATCCCAATACCCGCACTGATGTATATCAGATGACGTGTTCCTCTAGCTGCTCCAAAGTGAAGTTCACCGAGTGCTCCTGCATTAGCTTCATTATCAATCGTGACGGGAAGCTCCAGTTCTTTTTCTAACATACTTTGGAGAGGAACCATATTCCACGCAAGGTTCGGGGCAAATAGTACCGTTCCTTCTTCATCTACCATGCCTGGTACTCCAATCCCTACACCAATGACACCGTGTGGTGAAGGGGGCGCTTTTTGCTGCAACCCGGTTGTCATGCAGACAATAGAGCTACATACGTATGACACGTCATGACTTGTAAGAGGCTGGACATCTTCAGCAATAATGCTTCCGGCAAGATCGGTTAGAACACCTCGTAAACGTTTCACACTGACTTCAAGACCTACGGCATAACCAGCATGTTTATTGAATAAAAGCATAAGCGGTTTACGCCCTCCACTGGATTCACCTGGACCAAGTTCTGTGACCAAATGTCCATCCATAAGTTCCGCTACAAGATTAGATACCGTTGCTTTATTTAATCCGGACAGCGTCGACACATTCGCTCTAGATAAAGGTGCATGTTCCCGGATCGTATTTAAAATAATCGTTTTATTAATCTTTTTGACCAGAGCCTGATCTCCGGTTATTGCCATGGATCAGCACTTCCCTTCAGGATTTTACATTGATTTATTTACAAAACTTATTCTAATCAGAATAGAAGTAAAGTCTATTGTAACAGAAAAAAACAAGAACAAACAAACTTAGTTTAACCAATAGACAAAGTCACAGTGGGTGTGTTAGTATATCGGTGTAAACGATTTCGCGAATCGGACATTAGACCAATTAGAGGAGGGCTTTGTAATAATGGCTTACTTTGAATCCGTTACCAAAGTTGCATTTGAAGGTAAAGAATCGAAAAATCCTTTTGCATTTAAATTTTATAATCCGGAAGAAGTCGTAGCAGGTAAAACGATGGAAGAGCATTTCCGTTTTGGTATGGCTTACTGGCATACACTAACAGCTGGCGGTGCTGATCCTTTTGGTGCAGAAACAGCAGTTCGTTCTTATAATAAATATTCTGGTCTTGACCTTGCGAAAGTTCGCGTAGAAGCAGCATTTGAATTTATGGAAAAAATGAATCTACCTTTCTTCTGTTTCCATGATGTAGACATCGCCCCTGAAGGAAACAGCCTGCGTGAGTTCTACGGCAATATTGATACAATCGTCGATCTTATAGAAGATCACATGAAATCAACAGGTAAGAAACTGCTTTGGAATACAGCGAACATGTTCACGAATCCGCGCTTTATGCACGGTGCAGCATCTACATGTAATGCAGATGTTTATGCTCATGCAGCAGCTCAGGTCAAGAAAGGCCTTGAAGTGGGTAAACGTCTTGGTGCAGAAAACTATGTATTCTGGGGCGGACGTGAAGGTTATGATACGTTGCTGAATACTGATATGGCTCTGGAGCAAGACAACATTGCTCGTATGTTCCATATGGCTGTAGATTATGCAAAAGAAATCGGCTTTGACGCTCAATTCTTGATCGAGCCAAAACCAAAAGAGCCAACCAAACATCAGTATGATTTTGATGCTGCTACTTCCATTGCATTCTTGCAAAAATACGGCTTGGACAAAGACTTTAAACTAAACCTTGAAGCTAACCATGCTACGCTGGCAGGTCACACATTTGACCACGAGCTGCGTGTCGCTCGTATTAACGGTATGCTTGGATCACTGGATGCAAACCAAGGCGATCTTCTGATCGGATGGGATACAGATGAGTTCCCAGTAGATATCTACGATGCAACACTTACGATGTACGAAGTGCTTAAGAATGGCGGTCTTGGTAAAGGTGGCGTAAACTTTGATGCGAAAGTACGTCGTTCTTCCTTCGAACCAGAAGATCTGTTCCTTGCTCATATTGCAGGTATGGATACGTATGCGAAAGGTCTTAAAGTCGCTGCGAAACTAATCGAAGATCGTGTATTCGATAACTTTATTGAGGATCGTTATGCAAGCTTTAAAGAAGGTGTTGGTGCAGAAGTGGTTGAAGGTAAAGCAACGCTTAGCTCCCTTGCTGAATATGCACTCAATAACGAAACACCGCGTGCTAATAAATCAGGACGCCAAGAACTTCTGAAAGCGACACTTAACCAATATATCTTGGCTGACTAATCATTGATCAGTCTTGATCATGCCAACAGGACGCCACAGCAATAGTTAGTCTTTACGGATCGTCCCCGGCCTTTTTCGCCCGTATGCGAAAGGTGCGGGGACGTTTCTTTATTTGATGATCAAACTGAACAGAAAAATGAAGGAGGAAGGATCAATGAGTTATGTTATTGGTGTAGATTTAGGAACGAGCGCTGTGAAGACAGTGCTCGTCAACCACAGTGGGGACGTTTTATTTGAATCATCACAGTCATATCCGTTACATCAACCGAAAGCTGGCTACAGCGAACAGAATCCTGAGGATTGGGTCGAGCAAACGTTAGTGTCTCTCCGTAAGCTCATGGAGATGTCTAACATTTCAGCTGACGAAGTAGCGGGCCTCAGCTTCTCTGGCCAGATGCATGGGCTTGTGTTACTTAATAAGGATGGACAGGTGCTGCGTCCCGCTATCTTATGGAATGATACACGGACAACCGCAGAATGTCGCCTTATTGAGGAAACGCTGGGTGCGGATCTATTACAGATTGCAAAAAACCGGGCATTAGAAGGATTTACACTTCCTAAAATTTTGTGGGTTCAAAAACATGAACCTGAGATCATGGAGCAGGCAACCGTATTCTTGCTTCCTAAAGATTATGTTCGTTACCGGTTAACCGGCGACTATGCGATGGATTATTCCGATGCGGCGGGAACGCTACTATTAGATATAACAAGCAAAAACTGGAGTCAGACGATTGCAGAAGCCTTCTCGCTTCCACTTTCTCTCTGCCCAAGACTTGTGGAGTCCTTTGAAGAAGTGGGAACACTGCTTCCAGAGATTGCAGAAGCATCAAATCTTACCACAAACACGAAAGTATTTGCCGGGGGAGCAGACAATGCTTGCGGGGCGATTGGTGCCGGCATTCTGAATGAAGGACAGACGATGAGCAGTATCGGGACTTCAGGCGTTGTACTTGCTTATGAAGAACGTAAAGAGCTTGATTTTGAAGGGAAAGTTCATTTCTTCAACCATGGGGAGAAAGATGCTTTTTATATCATGGGTGTGACACTTGCTGCGGGCTATAGTTTGACTTGGTTTAAGGATACTTTTGCAAAAGATCTTTCCTTTGATGAATTGCTTAGCGGTATTGATGCCATACCGGCAGGCAGTAAAGGACTTTTATTCACTCCTTATCTCGTTGGAGAACGGACTCCGCATCCAAATGCCAATATTCGTGCCAGTTTCATTGGCGTAGACGCAGGTCACTCCATTTCCCACTTTGGGCGTGCCGTACTCGAAGGAATTACTTTCTCATTAAGAGAGTCAATTGATATCATCCGTGAATCTGGTAAAAACATTCAAGAAGTCGTTTCTATTGGCGGCGGAGCTAAAAATGAAACCTGGCTGCAAATGCAGGCTGATATTTTCAATAGCCGTATTGTGAAGCTAGAAAGCGAACAAGGTCCTGCCATGGGGGCTGCCATGCTTGCGGCTTACGGGTGTAGATGGTTTGATTCTCTACAGGCATGTGCTGCAGCCTTTATTCGTCCTGCAAAAACTTATGAACCGAACCCGGAGACGGCAGAAGTTTACAACGAACTATTTGCACTCTATCAGAATATATACGGACAAACCCGTGAATTAAATGAGAAACTCTCACAATACAGATAGGCAGCTATATAGCACAAAGAACCGCTCCGGGATTACCGGGCGGTTCTTTGTGCATCTATTTCCTCATGAGAAGAGAAGAAGAAATCAAGAGATAGGGTTTAATTATCAAGGCAGTTTATGTTAGAGTGGATGAGGTTTGCAACACGTTTTTCGGAAAAAAGTTGGGTGTTTATCTCGAAATTTTTAATTGGTAAATATGGAATGTGATAGTTTATAGTGTGATATACTGGAATAGATTGGAAATCAGGGGGAGGAATAAATTTTGGATATAAGGTCTTCGATTTCTGTAAAGAAAGTAGCAGCTACCATGGCGGCTATTATGCTAGGGGTACATACGCAAGGAGCAATTCAAAGTGTTTCTGCTGCTTCTGTAGTTGTTAGTGAGACGGCAAGTGAGACGGGAAGCGGTCAATCTTCGATTGTTCTTGATTCCAAATTACCAAAGGGTGCTAAAATTTCATCAGAAACTGCCTACAAGAATGTGATCGCGCTGTTTCCTGAGCTGGAAAAAGCAACATTAACATCATCGAATCTTGGTGGAGGGAATTCATACCCGCAGCCAAATTATAAAGTCTGGGATTTGCAATTCGAGATCAGAATGGGTTCGTCCTCACATGGATTCAGTGCTACTGTGCATGGTGAGACAGGAGAAGTCTTGTCTGTGTATTTGCCTGAATATTTATGGGAGAAAAAAGCAGATAGTGATGCTAAACGTATTTCTCTTGCAGAGTCAGAAGCAATTAGCAAAGCATTTTTGCATAAAGCCATCAAAGGATTATCTGAGGATGACTACATTAAGTTAGATGCTAATGGAGGAGATACGATATCTCCGCTTTTTGGTCATGCACAGTACTCTTTTGTTTATCAACTTCATGTGAATGGACTGCCTACAAGTGAAAATACAGTATACGTTACCGTACACGACAGCGGGGTTGTGACTAACTATTCAAGAAATGTAGCACAGTCCGACTATCCTTCTTCTAAACCAAAGTTATCTGAGCAAGAAGCAAGATCTATATTCGAAAAAAACTTGAATGTAGAACTATCCTATGTTCCTAATAAATATAGTTACAGCAAAAAACATAGTAATTATTATCTTGGGTATTTGCCTTCAACAGGAATGGAATCCATTGATGCGAATACAGGAGAGACTTTCAGCTCATATAATTCAACAGATACAAAAACAGAATATGTTAATGAATCTTTGCCGAGTGGGAATACTTTTGTTCCTTCAAAGAATGATCTGAGCGCTGATGAAGCTCTGGAATTAGTAGAAAAGTCCTTTCCCACACCTAAGGGGTATGAAGTCTCTGAAAGCCGCTATGAGAAAAAAAGTTACCGGTCTGGAGAGCCTAGTTGGAATATCCGTTGGTCTAAAGAAGATAAAGATAATTCGTATATGTACATGAATGGAATCTCCGCCGAAGTTAACGCGAAGACTGGAGAAATTAGTAGTTACGATGTATACAACCATAGTATGGATAATGACAGTGAAGTCGATAAAACAATAGATAACCAACAAAAAATCACAGCAACAGCTGCGAAAAAGCTAGCGATTGATAAAGTTCTGACATTGGTTCCAAATGCAACGAAGGAATTGAAACTGAGTACGGTGAGCAGCTCCGATACAAGTTATTTCTTTAATTTTACTCGTTATCTGAATGGGATTCCTGTTCATGGTGATAATGTGAGCCTCTCGATGGATAAATCAGGATCGGTGCAAAGCTTTTATTCTCAGTTCTCAGCGGATGCTGCAAATATGCCAGCTGTATCTGAACCAGCCGTGACGAAAGAGGAAGCAAAAAAGATTTTCCTGGATAGAGCCAAAACGACACTTCAATACGAAGGATTTGGTGGGCATTACGGAATTCAAGGGGATAGAGTAGAAAGATCCATTAAGCTGGTGTATCATCCACAATTGAGCGATATTGAGTATTACAGCAGTGAGGCTCTTGACGCTTCTAGTGGGAAATGGAAAGTTCTCTATGGAACAAAACAGGAAAGCCTTGTATCCGATATTGTGGATATTAAAGGACACAGTGCAGAATCTGTACTACAGAAGATGGTTACTCATGGGGTGTTAACACCGAACGATGAAGGGAAAATAGAACCGGAACGTACCATTACCAAAGGGGATTGGTATACGTATTTAGCAAGAGCACTTAATCCAGGTGTGGGGAATGATATATATTATTCGGGAAGTGAAGACGATAAGATATTTGCAGATGTGGATATAGAAAGTCCCTATGCATCAGTGCTGAATCTTCTTATTAACCTTTCCTGGATTGAAGCGGATCCGGAACAAAAATTATCCCCTGAAAAACAACTTACACGTGGGCAATTAGCTGAAATTATCATGAGTGTGCTGAAGTACGAGAAACTTTCTAAGTTCTATCAACAGGGCACAGATTTGGCAGCTGTAGCAGATGCTTCTCAGATTACCAATAAAGGCGCTGCTTCGCTAACAATCAAGTTAGATTTGCTGCCGCTCATCGATGGACGCTTCTTGCCTGAACGTTTTGTGACCGTTACAGAAGCGGCACAAGTACTCAATCGTCTGGCAGAATTACAAGGGAAACTTGATTTTTTCATGAATAGTCAGTCTTCTTATCGTTATTATTAAGGAATGAATGTACAGGTACTTATTTGACTGAAACTGAATAGATATAATTAGATACAGAAAATAGCTTCCTACTTAGGAAGCTATTTTTTTTCGATGAAGATCGACAAAACTAGAAAAAAGATGCTAAGAGCGTTTGTGTTACAATATTCCTGCAAAGACTAGAGCCCATTACCCGAAGAGAGGCGGAGACGACCTTGAGGAAAAACCGCTTTGGTTTGTTAATCGTTGTATTGCTCGCCCTTGCGATGATCATTGTGATCCCCCGGGTAGTAAACCTGGATACACTGTATGCAGCTTCTACAGAGAAAGTAATTACATCAGAGAGCATGCACACTGTACTGACGACAGCAATGCTGGGCAGGACAGAAAGTGTGAAGTTTACGTATAAAGGAAAAATTAAAACGCTCAAGGCTACTCTACAGAAAGCAATTGAAGAGGCAATGGCAAGCGACCCCTATATCCAATACAATATTAAAAGTTATGCCTATCATTACAAGGGAAACAATGTATCGGCGGAAGTGACTATTGATCTGAAATACCGCGAGACCAAAGCCCAAACCGCGTATGTTGAACGTAGAGTGAAAGAGATATTAGAAGAGATTATTACTCCAGGAATGAATTCACATGAGAAGGTAGAAGCCATCCATGACTGGATTGTACTCCATTTGGCTTATGATGTATCTCTACGGAAATATACCGCTTATGATGGTCTTGCTACAGGTAGTACCGTATGCCAAGGTTACTCGTTACTTGCTTATAAAATGTTAGAACAATCAGGTATTAAGAACCGAATTGTGGAAGGTCAAGCAGGGGGACAACTTCATGCTTGGAATCTGGTATTGCTTGATGGCAAGTGGTATCATCTGGACACAACTTGGGATGATCCGACTCCTAATCAACCAGGAAAGGTGAGTTATAACTATTACTTACTCACTGACGATGAGATGGGAAAAGATCATACGTGGCAGAAACAATATCCTAAAGCGTCTTCTCTTTACCGTGAAACATTGAATGTATTGCAGCAAACAGATAATAAAACAGCCGTATATGACCGCCTGTACAACAAGCTGGATTATGTGCTCTATAATGAAGACAAGATTATACACAGTTCTGCAGACCTGAAGGCACTCGTAAAGGGAAAAATAAAAGAAGAACAGAAGGCAGTACTTTTCCGCTTCAGCGGGGAGAAAGCAAGACTTTTAGAGGCACTCAAGGATTTATATAGTCTAGAGCTAAATTCCGTTTCTTATTATGTGTCTGATTTTGAGGATACAGGAGATATGAAAGTAAAGGTCAGCTGGGAATTGAAATAAGAAAAGCCTGTTCTACAATAAATGTAGAACAGGCTTTTCTTATTAAGATTGACCAGTTTCGAAATCGCAATCCTGAAGAGGTATAATTTTTGTTTTATACTTCCATTTGTATCCCAACCAGATGAGAAGGAAAAGTGGAATCGTAAAGTAGGTTGCGATGATATCAAGCCATCCTAAGTCAGCTAGATCCAAAGTGAATATTTGGCCAATAATGACAATCATACATAAAATAAGGGCGAAGATCGGTCCGAATGGGAACCATCTTGCACGGAAAGGCAAGTCTTTCAAGTCACGTCCTTGAGCGACATAAGCTTTTCTAAAACGATAATGACTGATGGAAATACCAAGCCATGTAATAAATCCGCACATCCCAGAAGCATTCAGCAGCCAAGTATATACTACGCCATCACCGAACATGGAAGAGAAGAAAGCCAGCATACCTACAGCTCCTGTCGCTAGTAGAGCATAGATGGGAACCCCTTGTCCATTCAGTTTTCCAAAGATACGAGGTGCTTTTCCTTCTTTAGCAAGAGCAAACAATACACGGCTGGAAGCGTAAATTCCTGAATTTCCTGCTGAAAGAACAGAGGAAAGGATAACTGCATTCATGACGGATGCAGCGAATGCAAATCCAGCTTTTTCAAAAACTAACGTAAATGGACTAACACTAATATTGTCAATTCCAGATTTCAATAAATTCGGGCTGGTATAGGGAATCACGAGACCAATGACCAGAATCGTCAAGATATAGAAGAGCAAGATACGCCAGAACACTTGACGGATCGCACGCGGAACATTCTCACGCGGATTTTCACTTTCACCAGCCGCAACGCCGATAAGTTCGGTTCCTTGGAACGAGAAACCAGCAGCCATAAATACACCGAGCAGTGCAAAAAATCCTCCATGCATCGGGGCATCTCCAATCGTAAAGTTAGTGAAGCCAATGGCTTCGCCGCCGATGATACCTACAATCATCATGACACCAACGATCAGGAATATAATTACGGTAATAATTTTAATAAAAGCAAACCAATATTCAGATTCTCCGTACCCTTTAACGGAAAGAACATTGAGTCCAACAATAAGTAACAGGAAGAGCAAGCTCCATAGTGCAGAGTTACTGTCTGGGAACCAGTATTTAATGATCAGCGTTGCCGCAGACAGTTCAGCTGCAATCGTAATCGCCCAGTTGTACCAAAAGTTCCAACCTAGCGCAAAACCGAGTGAAGGATCAACAAAACGGGTAGCATAGGTGCTAAATGAACCTGAGTCTGGCATAAATGTAGCTAGCTCTCCGAGACTCGACATGAGGAAATACACCATAATGCCGACAGCTGCATAAGCAATAAGGGCACCGCCAGGACCAGAGGTAGCGATCGCGCCACCACTCGCTAGAAATAGTCCCGTACCGATAGAACCACCGAGAGCAATCATTGTCATATGACGGGCTTTAAGCCCTTTTTTTAGAGTAGGTGCGGGTGTGTCTTGCTGCATGTTCTAAATACACTCCTTCGATTTGAGTCAAACAATACAAAAAGACCGCGGGCGGGCGCCGGCGGTCTATATCATGAATTCGGCACCATACGTTTATTTCGTTAGAATGTGAAGATAGCTCAACATAGCTGTTCCCTTTCAAAAAGAGAATCATGCTATGACAGTTCTGTCCCTTTCGGATAACAGCCCCAACCTGGAGTATATTTCAATAGAGCATTACTCGCAGATTTCGGCAAATACGCCTTTCAGCCCGGATGCTAGCGGCAGCTCATATGCCTCTCCTGGTCTACTCATCGTATTCGCGACCTCTACCTCACCTGATAACTTACGTATGATGAGGTGTATCTTAATTATTTGTTTGTTCAAAACTCTTATTAAAAACAGACTTTAGTATAAAGGAAGGATACCTCTAAATCAATGGTATGAAATCCCTTTAATGTGAGTTATTTGTGAAAATTAATTTTTAGTCCGGCCAGCCATTTGTTGCCATATCGTACCTGCAGCTTCTTCGCCGGATTCAATACGTTCAAGAGCCATTCTCGCTTGAAGGCTGACTTCAAATTCAGGATCCTGTACCGCTTCTTCGAGGGCATCTTTCGCATCCTCGGTTCCAACTTCATAAAGAAAGCGTGCAGCCCGCCAGCGAACCAGTTTGCTTGTGTCTTTAAGTGCGGGAATCATGACAGATGTAGCAGCTGCATCCCCAATATCAGACAGTGTATCTCCAGCAGTCCGGCGCACAGCAGGTGATTTATCCTGCATTGCTTCATATAATAGTTCCTGCGCTTCCGGTGTCTTTAGATCACCTAGATATATGATTGCAAGGCGGCGAATTTGCATTTTTTCGTCCTGCAGAGCCGTGTGAATCATCTCGATTCGTTCGGGAGAGGGCTCCATTTGATCTAATGCGGCATAGCGAACATGCCAGTCTTCATTCTGAAGAGCAGCCTTGATTTCATCATCTGTCAGGTCACGGCGCTGTTCTATAAATTCATCTTGATTGGCACCGTGAGCAATCGCTTGATCAATGACTTTACGGAGTCGTTCCTGCGGAAATGCAGCTTCAAGTTCTTGTTCCACTTCCCGAGCAATATCAGGGAGTTCGCCATATCGTACACCATAATCGGTTAATTTGCGTTCTTTAATGAGTGTACTGGAAGCGACTTCCGTTACAGCTTTGACAAAACGATCGGACAGAGAGATTCGTTCTTCCTGAGATCCGGATTTTACCCTTATTTGCATAGGAATCCCACGGAAAAATTGAACAAATACTTGTGCCTCGCCAAAATGTTCACCTAGAGCGTCTTCGGACGGAGTCCAGTTCATTTCTGCGCCTTCTTGACCAAATTTGTTTTGAACTTCTCCAAGGATTTCAGACCAATCTGCATTTCCTTTACGATCAAGTGCTACAAAACCTGCGGTGTGGAACACACTTTTAACTCCGCTGATGTGAAGCATTTGACGTATAAAAGCAGGGGCAGAGCGTTCGTTATCCAAGGTATATGTTTTACGAATTCCTGCCTCAAGTTGTTCATCCAAGTGGAGCATCATCGTATTTGGACTGGGCGTAGGTTCAATAGATATAATTTTCATAAGTTTAATAATACCTCCGTTCATATATAAAAAATGATATTGTGCTGTTAAGAATCTCACTCAATTGTACATGAGGATTGAAATAAATCCAAAATGTATGTATTCCTATGGTAAATTGAGAAACTTCATCATATTTATGCTATAATATGTTGCCATACGGGTAAATGCGGCTTATTGGCTGATGTATGCACATTAGGCATGCATAGAACCTTACGAACCAATTAAGAAATAAATTTAATTTAATATAAAGGATGGGATTTCTAACATGATTAGTACAAGCGGTATAACACTCCGCTACGGAAAACGTGCACTATTTGAGGATGTAAACATTAAGTTTACGCCAGGTAACTGTTATGGTCTTATTGGTGCAAATGGAGCAGGTAAATCTACGTTTCTGAAAATTTTGTCCGGTGAGATTGAACCAAACCAAGGCGAAGTACACATGACTCCGGGTGAGCGCATGGCCGTACTGAAACAGAACCATTACGAATATGACCAATATCCAGTGCTGGAGACCGTAATTATGGGTCACACGAAACTTTACGGGATTATGAAAGAAAAAGAAGCACTGTATGCTAAATCTGACTTCACAGAAGAAGATGGACTTCGTGCAGGAGAGCTTGAAGGCGAATTCGCTGAGCTGAACGGCTGGGATGCTGAGCCGGATGCTGCTGCGCTTCTGATCGGTCTAGGTATTCCTCGTGAAATGCACGATAGCAAAATGGCAGAACTGAGCGGTAATGAAAAAGTACGTGTTCTCCTAGCACAAGCTTTGTTCGGAAATCCGAATAACCTTTTGCTCGATGAGCCTACCAACTATTTGGATCTGGAATCCATTCAGTGGCTCGAGAACTTCCTCATGGATTACGAAGGTACCGTTATTGTCGTATCCCATGACCGTCACTTCTTGAACAAAGTATGTACGCATATCGCTGACATTGACTTTGGTAAAATCCAGCTGTACGTAGGTAACTATGACTTCTGGTATGAATCAAGTCAGCTCGCACTTGCTTTGCAACGTGATGCAAACAAGAAAAAAGAAGATAAAATGAAAGAACTTCAAGCGTTTATTCAACGTTTCTCTGCGAACGCTTCGAAATCAAAACAAGCAACTTCTCGTAAGAAACAACTCGAGAAGATCCAATTAGATGATATTCGTCCGTCTAACCGGAAATATCCGTTTATTAACTTTAAACCTGAACGCGAAGCTGGTAAGCAGTTGCTTACTGTGGATCGTCTAGTGAAAACGGTAGAAGGCGAGAAAGTAATTAATGATCTAAGCTTTGTTGTGAACAAAGGAGATAAAATTGCTTTTGTTGGGCCTAACACTTTGCCAAAAACAACATTGTTTGAAGTACTGATGAACGAAACTGAGGCAGATTCAGGTGAATACGCATGGGGTGTTACGACAACTCAAGCTTACTTCCCGAAAGACAACTCCAAATATTTTGAAGGTGTCGATATGAATTTGGTAGAATGGCTGCGTCAATTCTCTAAAGATCAAGAAGAAACATTCTTGCGTGGATTCTTGGGACGTATGTTGTTCTCAGGTGAAGAAGCACTTAAGAAAGCGAGTGTGCTTTCTGGGGGAGAAAAAGTTCGTTGTATGCTTTCCAAAATGATGCTGATTGGTGCTAATGTACTGATTTTGGATGAGCCAACGAATCACCTTGATCTTGAATCGATCACAGCATTAAATAATGGGTTAATTGATTTTGATGGTACGATTCTATTTACTTCTCATGACCATCAGTTCATTCAAACCATTGCTAATCGGATCATTGAAATTACACCAAACGGCGTAATTGATCGCACAATGAGTTATGATGAGTATCTTGATAGTGAAGAAGTAAAACAGCTTCGTGCTCAAATGTACCCAGCTGAAGTTTAAGTTTTAGCTTGGATGTATTCATACAAAAAGTCCGTATCTCTACATAGAGATACGGACTTTTTTAGGCTGCTAACAGAGAACCTTTTATGAACCGCCAGTACGACGGCGTTGATTATTCGGTTTTTTGTTATTTTGACTGACCATTTTTTTGGTCCCTGCGCCTTGGAATCCACCACGGCCTCCGGCTGAAGCTTGTTCTTTCTTCTGAGCCAGTTTTTGTTTAATTGCATCCGCCAGGCTTACTTTGCGCTGTTCTTGATCTTCGCTCATACGATACATCCTCCTAAGAGATGTTAGATTACTTTCTGGTATCCATCTCATTTTATACGTTTTTAAATACAGGAACAAGGGAAAGAATAGTTAAAGTGGGTGCAGAGGATAGGGAAGGGTATTTGCACTAATGCAAAAAAGTTTATCTGATCATACAGCCCTGCTATAAAGCAACAATTTTTCACAGTGACTACAGCGCTGTGGGACGGCAACACTGTTTCTATAGACCCACTCGCTTACCGTTTGGTACCATAGGTAGACCATGTTTACCGACTTATCGTTTTTATGGATAAAGTTAATTTGAGGGAGTGTCTTTTTCGTTGAACGCATATGATGATATAAAAAGAGGAGAGCGCGGTGCCTGGATCAGTATCGGAGCTTATCTTGTCTTGTCTGCTTTTAAATTATTCTGCGGAGTTATTTTTAATTCTAGTGCACTAAAAGCCGATGGTTTAAATAATATGACGGACATTGTAGCATCCATTGCTGTGCTGATTGGCCTTAAAATCTCTAGAAAACCACCTGATTCGGATCACGCTTATGGACATTTTCGTGCAGAGACGGTAGCGGCAATGGTGGCATCTTTTATTATGGCAATGGTTGGTATTCAAGTATTGATTGAGGCAGGCAAAGGATTATTCGAAGGAAGCCGAGAAATTCCAAACGCTTGGTCGGCTGCAGTAGCAGCAATTTCAGCCATAGTCATGATTTTTGTCTATCTCTATAATCGCAAGCTTGCCACGGAAATCAAAAGTCAGGCGCTTATGGCAGCTGCCAAAGATAACTTATCGGATGCCTTGGTCAGTGTAGGTGCAGGGATCGGCATATTGGGGGCACAACTTGGTCTGCCATGGCTTGATACGGTAGCTGCTTTTGTTGTCGGTCTTTTGATTTGTAAAACAGCCTGGGATATATTTAGAGAGTCAACGCATAGTTTAACGGATGGTTTTAACGAAGAAGCACTGCTTGATTTACGAAGCACGATTGCCAAAACTTCAGGGGTCCAAGGAATTAAGGATGTAAAAGCTAGACTTTATGGAAGTCATGTTATGGTCGATGTCGTCGTAGAAGTAGACCCGAATTTGAGTCTGGTAGAAGGACATAAAATTAGTGACACCATCGAAGAAAATATGAGGCGGCACCATAACATTATGCATGTTCATGTACATGTAGAACCTAAAATGGCTGTACACTGAAATTTTATTGATCCAATATGATTTTACGAAAAAAGGGTGTCCGCAGTAAGTTTAAACTTACCGCGGACACCCTTATGTATTATAAGAAGGACAATTTAAATAGGGGTCAGGTTATTTACCTGTGTTCACCCAAGCAACACCTTTCCAAGTGTAAATCTCTACCCATGTATCACCAGTGATTCGGTTCGTAATTTCGTCACCTGTAACGGAAACGAATTGTGAGCTCAATGCACCCAGCGCTTTTCCATTTGGCGTGTCATAGAAATATGTTGTTTTTGTGATTTCCAAAGGAAGCAGCGGAAGGTCAATACCATCACCCGGTTTAACAAGGACCGTATCTTCGTAGACGTCTGTAGAAACGGTAGTATTTGTAGTCGTACTGGTTGCCTCCGTGGAAACGGATACAGAATTTGCAGTTGGCGTAGTTGTTGTTTCTGTTGTCTCGGTGGCAGCACTAGCAGCCCCTGCGAAAGATGCGGTAAGGGCGAGAGCCGCTGTAATAGTAATCAATTTTTTCATTTGTTTTTTCCTCCTAAGGATATATGTAATGGTTTGTTCTGAGATAACAATAACCATCCTAGGCAGGTATTGAATCACAAAAATAACAATCAATTCAATATTTATCCAAAATTCACATTTGCCTTGTTTAAAAACAAAAAAAGCTGTTAGCAAAGGCCAACAGCTTTTTTGTGTTTTGAGTTATGTTTTACAACCCGTCAGGCTCGTGTTTTCCCCATAATGAGAGAAATGACGAAGAGTACCAGGAAGATAAAGAAGAGTACTTTAGCAATAGAAGCAGCTGCCTCTACGATACCAAAGAATCCGAAAATACCAGCAACAACGGCAATAATTAAAAAGATAAGAGTCCATTTTAGCATGAGAATCAATCCTTTCTAGATTTTATTACGATAAGAAATTACGAACGGCCCTAGGAACTATCCTGATGATCGTATGTATAAGTAGGAGAATTCCAATGAACATCAGCAATTTCTTCTCGTTTCGTAGTTCTCATTAACCGAGTGAACTTCGGGTGAAACAAAATAGAAAGGACACCCAAGTAAGAGTCAGTGCTGTTTGAAATTCCCCTTCAACTAATAGATATATGCTTTATAAATAATTTCATGATTTTTATATTTCGTGAGCTTACTCTCTTGTTTCGAGACTGTGCACGGCGGGTAATTCTCGAATAACAAACACTATTGATGATGAAATGAAAGCGAGGTTGTGTATATGTTGTGGCAAATTAGCGTAGCTATTATTGCGGTAGCTTTTGCAGTACTGGTTGTCTTTCTGATTAAGACATTAAAGACAGCTCAAGAATCCCTGGATAACGTATCCAAAACACTGAAAGAAGTTCAAGGTACAATCGATGAACTAGGTTATGAGGTAAAACAAACGGTTCGTCATGCAAATGAAATTACAGTAGATGTGGAAAATAAAATGAAACAAATTGATCCGGTTATGGTATCCGTGAAAAATTTGGGTGAAGTTCTGGCAGAAGTAACAGGTGCTGCTAAACAAGTATCAAGTACCGTAATGAGTAAATTTCAACACAAGAAAGAATTCGGTAATGTGGTAAGAAGCAGCCGAGTAGCAGAAAAACAGGCTTCGGAAGTAAAAGCTTTGCCTGCTGCTGGAGGAACTTCTGCGGGAATCGTAACTCCGAGTCTAGCACATCATGAGAATTCAACAAGCAAAAAATGGTTGAATTATGTTGATATCGCTGCAGACACGTGGAACAAAATCAGACGTTAATTTGAAAAAGGTGTATGTAGGAAGTCTTGCCATAGCGATGTAACAAGGTCCCTAATAGGATAACGTACGTGCGGCAGGATGGTACAGCATATGGAGAAGAAGAAAGGGTGAGAGATGATGTTACAAACTATGCTTTTCATGTTGGCGCTCACATCTCCCTTTTCCGTTCAACCTACGGCTGAACCTGCCGCAATGTGGCAAGGCAATCAATCAGTAGAGTTGGCGGTAAAGAAGTCGGAACCAACTCAAATACGGCCTATAGAACAGCAAACTGAATTCAAAACAGTAAATGATATTTCTTTACAAGATACCAAGGCAGATGTACTAAGCAAGAAAGGGTATCCCGAGCAGACGAAAAAAGACGTGATTCTTGGTAGCAGAGAGTATATTTATGAGGATGTAACCGTCGGTATTATAGATGGAACCGTTTCCTATATTCAGGTGAAGAAAGAGGCAACGTACTTAAAGGTGAATGATGTATTCATGGAACTAACTCCGCGCAGCATCAAACATACGCTTGGCAAACCTGACTTCATTGCTGAAGATGGAGATGTGTACATTAAAGGTCACCAGGCAGTAAAAGTTTATTTGGATGAACATCAGCACTTGAAACATGTGGAGTTTTTTGATGAAGGCTCTTTTTAGAGGAAAAAGATCTTTGTTTCAAGAGGAATAGAATTGTTTATATTACGTAAATATTTGAAAAAATAGAGGTTTCTAAGGAGCGTGGATATCATGAAAACAACGAATTCGAAAGCGTATGCTAAACTCGTTGAGAACGGAATTCAGGCAGTGGAAACGGTAAAAGAACTTCGTGACGCAGATTATTTGGCGAAAGATATTTTCGTATTGGCACATAGTGAAGACCGAACAGATCGCATTGCGAATAAAGCAAACGCTAAAGAGATTGGTTTAAAAGAAGAAGGCGTTTTTGACTCCATTGCCAATCTGTTCCGTTCCCGTGGAGATGAACTTCGTGCTAAAATTGTATCCATTGGATTTACAGAAACGGAAGCAGAATATTACGAGAAAGAGCTTGATAAAGGGAAAGTTCTTGTTATAGCTCAGCGAAGTGTATAGTAATTATCTATATCAAAATGAAGTGAATATAAAAATAGGATGGCAAGGAATGGGAGGATTTTACTCCCATTCCTTTCTGTGCGTTTTGAGAAAAGGTGCTACTATGTATAGAACGTTTATCTTAAATATCTTATCTCTTTAAAATTTGCTATAGTTAAGAAAGTATATTATTTCTGTTACAGAAAATAAGTCCCCTAGTATAATTATTGCTAGTAGAAGGAGAGGGTTATGAGAATACTTATTGTAGACGACAATCCGACCAATGTTATTATTATTCGTGAAATTTTAAAGAAAGAAAACTATAAGAATATCGTTACTGCGAAATCCGCTTTTGAGATGTTTGATGTATTAGGGGTTCAAATTCGAGGTGAGAATGTGGATCTCCCATCGGATGAAGCGGAGGAACCTGATGTAGATCTCATTTTGCTAGATATGATGATGCCAGAAATGGATGGAATAGAAGCTTGTCGTATTGTACAAACCTATCCTCACCTGAAAGACATTCCAATCATTATGGTGACGGCTGTTGGCGATTCGAAGAAACTAGCTGAGGCCCTTGATGTAGGAGCTATGGATTACGTTACGAAACCGATTAACAAAGTGGAACTGATGGCCCGAATTCGTCTTGCCTTACGTCTAAAGCAGGAAAAAGATTGGCGTAAAGACCGAGACCAACGTATTCAAGATGAACTTAAATTAGCTAGTCTTGTTCAGAATGCAGTGCTCAGCCCCGCTATAGAAGATCCAAAGTTTACGGTAAATGCTTTGTATCAGCCATCTGCCGTACTGGCAGGGGATTTATATGCATGGTACCCGCTAGGAAAAGGAAGATACGGAGTTATATTGCTAGATATGATGGGGCATGGAATTTCCTCGTCACTCTTTTGTATGTTTATTGCTTCTGTCTTAAAAGACACCGTGACCACCTATATTGAACCTGACCGGGTCATGAAGGAATTAAACCGAAGGTTTAATCAACTTTATCTTGATGATCAGCTGGTTATGTATTATTTCACAGCTATATATCTTGTTATTGATACGAATGAAATGCGGATTGATTACGTCAATGCCGGACATCCTCCTGCACTGCTATTTGAAGGAAATGGCGAAGTAATTTCACTAGACCGTGTCACTCATCCCGTTGGACTATTTGATACGATGGAGGCAGAAACTCACACCGTCTATTATAAAGGTGATAGTCACATTACCATGTATACGGATGGGCTGCTCGAAGCGGTGGATGGAGAAACCGAAGAACAGCTTTCATTTTTAAAAGAACGCTTAAGTCACAATCACAATTTCGACGAGCAGGAGATGCGTCAGACGTTCTTTGATGAGGAAGTAACGAAAGAACATGAAGATGATATTTGCTTAGTATGGATTTCACTAAAAGGAGAATAGAGAATGAAAATACGCACTCGATTGCTTGTTGGCTTCAGTGCAATGATGGCGATCTTACTCGTGCTTACTATGATCAGTTTTAACGCTACCAACAACATGAAAAGCGAAATTGATAATATGTATAACGATAGGTACATGAAAACTAGATTCACTTCCGGTGTACGTGCGGATGTAAACGACGTTGCATTCTATATTACGACAGCGATGATGAATCCTGATGCGAACACGTTACAATCGGCAACTGCAAAGATCAATGAAAAGCAGGCAAGCCTAAAAGATAACTTAGAAAAAATTGAGGAACGTGCAAATACAGCAGAAGAAATTAGTTTGCTTACGGATGTAAAAGATCAGATCCAAGAGTTTGAGAATTATACGGCTCGTGCAATGCAGTTACTTGAAGAGCAGAAAATAGCTGAGTCTAATTCCTATCGCAATAACGCAGGGGTTACAGTGCAGCAAGATGCACTGACGAGTCTAACCAAGCTGAATGAATATCAGGATTTATTGATTGATCAGGAAATTCTGGCAGCTAAGGATAAAATGAATAAGACGGTTCAATGGCTTGGCGGATTTTTGGTAGCGGGTTTACTTATTGCTCTTGCGATTATTCTTTGGGTTATTCCTAGTATTACAAAAGGGTTAAGCACCGTTTCGATGATGATTCAGAGTTTTGGTAAAGGGAGATTCCGTACCATCCGAAGAATCAAAGTCAAGACGAAAGACGAAATTGGTCAAATTGCCCGTGTATTTAAAGATATGGCTGAAGATCTGGAACAGAAGCAGCTATTGGAACAAGAATATACGCGAGCGCAAGAGGATCAAAACTGGCTTAATGGCAATATGGCTCGGATTACCGATTTATTGCGGGGTATAGGTTCAACTGAACAAGTGTCCCAGTTGTTTATAAGTGAATTTGCACCTGTTATTGGTGTGAATTATGGTGCAGTGTATCTCCATGATGAGGATAAGCATCCAGACGAGTTAAAATGTTACGGAGCTTATGCTTTTGATGGGGGAGAAACAAACAGTAAATCTACTTTCAAAATTGGTGAAGGGCTTGTAGGGCAAAGCGCACTTGATAAAAAAGTGATCGAACTTAATGAAGCACCCGATGGTTATTTAAGAATTGGTTCAGGTCTTGGTTATTCCGCACCTGCGAGCATTCTCATTCGACCTATTTTATTTGAAGAGGAAATGCTTGGTGTAGTGGAGGTAGCTTCGTTTGAACCGCTAACTTTCATGCAAAAGCAGCTATTTGAACAGCTTGTCAATAATATCGGCGTTATTATTAACAATATTAATCGTCGTATGCGTGTGGAAGAACTCTTGCGTGAATCGCAGGCTCTGACAGAAGAACTTCAAATGCAATCCGAGGAACTTCAAACCCAACAAGAGGAACTGCGCCGTTCGAACGAAAGTTTGGGAGAACAAGCAGAAGAACTCAAACGTTCAGAAGAACTACTGCAACGTCAGCAAGAAGAACTGGAGCATTTTAATACCGAACTTCTTGGTAAGACAAGAGCGCTTGAAGAGCAAGTGCAACAGGTAGAAGAGAAGAACGAACAGATAGAAATCACGAAACGTCAGCTGGAACAGCAAGCGATGCAGTTGTCTATTACGTCGAAATACAAATCGGAATTCCTTGCTAATATGTCCCATGAGCTTAGAACGCCGCTTAATAGTTTGCTTATTCTATCTCAACTTCTAACAGAGAATAAAGATGGGAATTTGACACCAAAACAAAAAGAGTATGCACAAACCATTTATATGTCAGGTGCTGACCTCTTGAAAATGATTGATGAAATTCTAGATTTATCTAAAGTGGAATCTGGAAAAATGGAAGTGAACCATGAGAAGGTTAATATCTCGGATCTACAGGGCTTCGTAGAACAAAACTTTGCACCTGTAGCGATGAGCAAAAATCTGAAACTTCATTTTGAAACGGATGAGAATCTGCCGTCGTCCTTTGTATCCGATGGGCATCGTGTGAAGCAGATTTTACGTAATCTTTTATCAAATGCTTTCAAATTCACGACATCTGGTTCCATTACGGTCAATATGAAACTAGCTGAGAAATCAGAATTGCCGGATTACTTTGATATTGATATTCCTTATATTTCGATGTCGGTAAAAGATACGGGGATTGGAATTGCCCAAGACAAGATTGATTTGGTCTTTGAAGCCTTCCAGCAAGTTGATGGAACGACAAGCAGGAAATATGGAGGTACGGGACTGGGATTATCCATCAGCAGAGAGTTATCTAAACTGCTTGGCGGGGAAATTAAGCTCAGCTCGGAAGAAGGAGAAGGAAGCACATTCACTCTCTTCTTGCCTCTTCTTGAGGAAGATGCTGTGAAACTTAATGGAGCGGCGAATGAGTATAAAGAATCAGCTGCAACCCATGAAAGTTTTGTTAAGCAAGATCGAGTTATTTACGATAAATCTATGACCATTCCTTCTAGTTCACCTAAAGTACTATCTTCCTCGTCTGTAGCGGTTGTTAACAACATTAAAGATGACCGAGAAGATATTCAAAATGGGGACCGTGTGATGTTGATTATCGAAGATGACCCGAAATTCGCTAATATTTTGCTTGATATGACAAGGCAGCGCGATTTTAAAGCACTCGTTGCTTTGCAAGGAGACATTGGTCTTGAGATGGCGAAGCGCTATTTGCCAGACGCGATTATTCTTGACATTCAGCTTCCTGTGATGGATGGCTGGGGAGTCTTGAATGAATTGAAGGCAAACCTGTCTACACGTCATATTCCGGTGCATGTGATTTCTGTAATGGATGAGATTAAACAGGGACTTATGATGGGTGCTATTGCTTATCTGAAAAAACCATCTAATCGCGAATCATTGGATCAGGCTTTTGCTCATATTGAATCTTATATAGATAAATCATTGAAACGTCTTCTCATTGTAGAGGATGACGAGATACAGCGTAATGCAATTATTGAACTCATTGGCCATGATGATGTAGCCATAACGGCCGTTTCCACAGGGAAAGAAGCAATTGAGGAACTCCGTAAAGTGAGATATGACTGTATGGTACTTGATCTCATGTTGACGGATATAACCGGATTTGAACTATTGGATCAGATTCGTGATGACGCACAGCTGAATGATCTGCCTATCATTATTTACACAGGCAAGGAGCTGGATAGTAAAGAAGAGATGAAACTGCGTAAGTACGCTGAATCCATTATTATTAAGGATGTTAAATCTCCAGAACGTTTGCTTGATGAGACTACATTGTTCTTGCATCGGGTAGAGGCAAACTTGCCGGAAGACAAGAGAAAGATTTTGCAAAATCTATATAACAAGGAAACTTTATTTGAAGGCAAACGGATCTTGCTAGTAGATGATGATATTCGTAATGTATTTGCTTTATCAAGTGTACTGGAAAGCTACCGTATGGATGTGACTTTTGCCGAGAATGGAAGAGAAGCGATAGAGCTTCTTGAAAAGAATCGAAATTATGATCTCGTCTTGATGGATATGATGATGCCGGAGATGGATGGATATGAGGCGATGACCCGTATCCGGCAAATGCCTGAGTTCGAAAAATTGCCAATTATTGCTTTGACAGCGAAAGCAATGAAGGATGATCGAGACAAATGTATAGTGGCAGGAGCCTCAGATTATGTGAAAAAACCGATCCAAACGGATCAACTTTTATCTCTAATGCGAGTATGGTTGTATTCGTAAGCTTGAAAAGTGGGTATAAGAGTTAGAACCCTTATTTATGAGAATAGAACTCGAAACTATATAGTTCGGAAGTATAAAGTAAGGAAGTGGACGAAATTATGTCAACTGGGGAAACAACAATTTCAGAAGGACCTTTCGATGAGAAACCTGTACAGGAAGAGAGGGAGCAAATCGAGATCGATTTGCTTCTGGAAGGGATTCATCGATTTTATGGATATGATTTTCGAAACTATGCTATGCCTTCGCTGAGAAGGAGGATTCTACATCATGTAGATACAGAACATCTGAATTCAATTTCTGAGCTTCAACATAAGGTACTGCATGAACGTGCTGCATTCAAGAAATTGGTGCAAAGTCTGTCCATTCCAGTTACGGAAATGTTTCGTGACCCCAGCTTGTTCAAGATGTTCCGTGAGAAGGTAGTTCCGTTGCTTAGAACATATCCTTATATTCGGATTTGGCATGCCGGCTGTTCTACGGGAGAAGAAGTTTATTCGATGGCGATTCTATTGCACGAAGAGGGGCTTTATGAGAAGTCCCGAATTTATGCCACAGACATGAATGAACGCTCCCTTCAGCAGGCCAAAGAAGGCGTATATGGAATTGAAAAGATGAAGTTGTATACCAAAAATTATATGGAAGCAGGGGGCACCCGTGCTTTCTCTGAATATTATACGGCGCGTTATAACTCGGTCATGCTTCATCCATATTTACGAAAGAATATTATTTTTGCTGAACATAACCTGGCAACGGATCGTTCTTTTAACGAATTTAATGTTATATTCTGTAGAAATGTGATGATTTATTTTAATGACGAATTACGGCGTCATGTACACGGTTTGTTTCATGAAAGTTTAAGTCGTCTTGGCGTACTGGTACTCGGATCTAAAGAATCGATCCACTTCTCGGGTTATAGTGAAGATTATGAACCGATGGATCGGGTTGAAAAAATATATCGTAAGTTGAAGTAGTAAGGGGGGACCATGGCTATGGGGATGAAAGAGCCGATTCATATTTTACTTGTCGATGACCGTCCAGAGAACCTGCTAGCTCTTGAGGCAGTCCTCGAAAGTGAGCAATATGTTCTCGTTAAAGCGACTTCAGGTGAAGAAGCGCTTAGATGTCTGCTGAAGTATGACTTTGCAGTCATTGTTCTGGATGTGCAGATGCCTGGTCTAGATGGAATAGAGACAGCCAAATTAATCAAGGCTAGAGATAAAACGAAAGATATACCTATCATTTTTATTTCTGCAAACAGTAAAGAAGCAGAGCATCTTTTTGCTGGTTATTCTGCAGGTGCGATTGATTACATGGTAAAACCTTTTATTCCTCAAATCTTGAAATCTAAAATTGAGGGGTTTGTGGATATGTACTTATCCAACAAACGTCTCAAAATTCAGTCCATGCTCTTACAGCAAAAAACAATGGAGCTGGAACGGATTAATCAAGAGCTAGTTCAGGCTAAAGAAGCAGCAGAAATTGCAGTGCAAGCTAAAACAGAGTTTTTGGCGATGATGAGTCATGAAATCAGAACACCGATGAATGGTGTTATCGGAATGATTGATTTATTGATGGAAACAGAGTTACAAGAGGAACAAAAAGAATATACCGAAATCATTCGTAACAGTGCAGATGCCTTGGTCATCATCATTAATGATATTTTGGATTTCACCAAAATGGAATCTGGAAAGATGGAACTTGAACAACAACCATTTGAATTATCTTCTTGTATTAAAGAAATTTATAATTTATTTCAGGTGGAAGCTTCCAAGAAGAAATTGGAACTTGTTTATTTCATTGATGAGGCTATCCCGAGCGTTCTCTACGGAGACATGTCCCGACTTCGACAAATTCTTACGAACTTGATTGCCAATTCTATTAAGTTTACAGAGCATGGCGGGGTCTATTTGATGGCTTCCCTTAAGGAGTTTGACCAGTGCCGCTATGTACTCGAATTCACGATCAAGGATACAGGGATCGGCATAGCGCCGGAGAAAGCCGATCATTTATTCAAACCTTTTTCCCAGCTCGATTCATCCATGACACGGAAATATGGAGGTACAGGCTTGGGTCTTGCCATCTGTAAGAATCTAGTAGATATGATGGGGGGTACCATTCGAGTTGATACGGAGGAAGAGCGAGGAGCTACCTTTGTATTTACAGTGAATATGCTTCCATATAATCAAATGTTGGAAGATGAAGAGCTTCCTATTTTGGAAGAACATCCTGATGATGAGGGAGATTCTCAAGCAACCATTCTTGTTGTGGATGATCATCCGATCAATCAGAAATTAATGAGCAGTATGCTAAAGAAACTTGGCTTGTCTTCGGATATTGCTGAAGATGGGAGTCGTGCGCTGGAGATGGCATTAACCAATTCATATGATCTCATTTTCATGGATTTGCAGATGCCGATTATGGATGGACTTGAATGTACTCGCCGGATTAGATCCGAGCTTGGACATAGACCTCAACCCGCTATTATAGCAACTGCGAATGTAATGGATGGGATAAAAGATCGTTGTATTGTGGAAGGAATGAACGGTTACATTAGTAAACCTGTCAAAATGGCAAATGTAAAACAAAAAATAAGTGAGTTTCGTCAGACGTATAATACTTCCAGAGCGACCCCCATACTTTAAGGAAAAAGGTGGAAAATAAAAAGTGTTTCATATCGTATGCCTGAGGTTAATTCAATATAGATAACATTTTTATCGGGAGAGAGATGTCTAATGAATACAAACAAAAATGAGAAGTTTAATGTAAGTACGGAAACGGTTGACAATGCTAATAAGGTTTATCTGAGCGGAGAACTTGATCTCTCAGTTGCACCTGATTTCCGCAATACAATGGAGCCACTCGTGGGGGACACTGAAAAGAACTTAATCGTAAATCTGAAAGATCTGAAATACATTGATAGTACAGGGATTGGTATCTTGCTATCTATTCTAAAAGTAAGACATGGTCAGAATGCGAATTTTATAGTAGAAGAAGTGCCTGCAAATATCCAAAAATTATTTGATATGACCGGTATCTCGAAATTTTTTATCTCACAGGAGAATACCCAATAGGAAAGGAACGAAGGTAAAATGAAAGCAGAATCACAAAGTGTAAAACTGAATTTGCCGGCGACAGCCGACTTTGTTGATATTGTTAGGCTTAATTTGTACGGAATTGCATCAAAAATGGGTTTTTCCTATGAAGAGATCGAGGACATGAAAGTCGCAGTCTCAGAAGCATGTAATAATTCCGTGCTTTATGCCTACGGTGAGGAAAACGGAGTTGTAGAAGTTATTTTTAATTTTAATGATTCTGAACTTGCCATTACGGTCAAAGATGAAGGGGAGAGCTTTGAACGTGTTGAGCAAAGAGAAGGAGTTGCTACACTGCATGACAAAGATTTGAATGAAGTTCAAATCGGTGGCCTAGGCTTTTATCTCATGCAGGCTCTTATGGATGACGTGAATGTAACAAGTGAATCTGGTAAAGGAACTGAGGTTGTACTGACCAAACGCCTCACTAAAAGCGAGGAAACGGTATGACTGAACGGTCGACTCCCCAAGAGTCTATGGATGAAGCAGTAGGGTTAATTTGGGAATATCAGCAAACCAAAGATAACGAAATTGCCACCGTACTGATTAAAAAATACGAGCCTATGGTCAAAATGGCTGCTGGGAAAATTTCCAGAAATAGGCCGGATTTATATGAAGATTTGTATCAAACTGGTCAAATGGCGCTCGTTAGGTTACTCAGTCAATATGATATATCCTTGGGAATCCCTTTCGAGCCTTATGCTATGAAAAGCATGATTGGACATATGAAAAATTACCTTCGTGATAAATCATGGTACATACAAGTTCCTCGTCGGATCAAAGAAAAAGGTGCGCTGGTACAGCATGCCATTGATGATTTGACGATGAAACTTGAACGTTCGCCAGATGTGAAAGAAATTGCGAGTTATCTGGACCTCACCGTTGAAGAAACTGTAGAGGTGCTAGCAGGTCGCGAATCTTATCATTATGTCTCACTGGATTCACCGTTATCACAAGATGAGAGTACAGCTACTCTTGGTGAACTGATTAGTTCGGATGTGAATGACTATGATTCGGTAGAGAAGCGAATGGATCTTCAGCAAGCGATGAACCAATTGAAAGAACAAGAACAGAAAGTACTGCTGCTCGCGTTCCAAGATGGGCAGTCGCAAAGGGCTATTGCTCAGAAATTAGGGGTTTCCCAAATGAGCGTATCTCGTATTCAGAAGAGAGCTACGGAAAAATTAAAACAGATTATGTCGCAATCATCTTCTTTTTAACATATAAAAGTGCTTACGTAAGCTTGGAAGCATGCCCGCATTTCCATCGGAATGCGGGCATGCTTCTTTTATTGCGATGTCATAAAGGAAGGGAGGGTCTTCTTTGGAAGAACACGAATTAAAGGAAATGGGTCATGATTTGAAGACCTTTGATCATTTTCAGTGGAGAAATTATAATGTGACCGATCTTGGATGCGATGAACTAAAGGAACTTGGAGATATCTTGCCTGGAGCTACAGAGTGGCTTAGTAAATTACCTAATTTAGAAACTAACTATATTTCAGCCCGCACGGTAGCAGGAGGGAAACAGGTACTATTCGGTTCTATCCTCTATACCATTAAAAAAAATATCGGGGGAGAAGGCATAGAGAGCCAATTTTATTTCTATGTTGAACCTGGGGCGCTGGTTACCTTGAATATAGATGAAGGCACTAGACAGATGCTCTATTCAAGAGAAAGATTATTGGTTTTATCAAAAGCAGACGATGCGGTATCTGGATTATTCATCATGGCGCGTACGCTGCTGCATTATTTTCATATCGGTATGGATGAATTTGAACTTAATCTTCGTAAGTTGGAGAAAAGTATGGAAGAACAGAATGCACGGACATTAATGGATAAAATCTTGAATGCACGTTTTGAATTATTGTTTTGGAGTAATCAATTTATTTCTTTTCAAGAATTAATGCATGCAGCTAATGAAGCTTTCTATGAGCTAGATTTGGAAAAGAGATTGACCTATAAGAAGCTATACTACCGAATGAAACGTATGGATAGTTTGTTTAAACACTACGAGAAGGAGATTGATACACTCATCTCTATTGATGATGCCTCATCTTCGATTCGAGGAAATGATATTATGAAGACGCTGACTATTGTTACCTCCGTGTTTACTCCTGCCACTGCGGTAGGTGCAATTTGGGGGATGAACTTTGAGAACTTGCCATGGATTACGACGTCATGGGGATTTACCGTGACCATTACTGTTACTTTACTCAGTATGGTAAGCATGTACCTGTGGATGTACTTTAAGGGATGGACAGGTGATATTCTAAAGATTAAATCCGGAAAAGCACAAAAAAAGAAGAAGCGTGAATAAAATTAAAAAGCCTTATAATTATCCTCTGGCAGGTAATTAATAAGGCTTCTTTCTGTTATATGGATTATTTATGATTACTTGGCCTGATTTATATAGCCCTGCAGTTCAGCGATATATCTCCCGATGCCCGGGAGGTTCATATCCACAATTAGACTGAGTAACCAGCCTAATAAAGCGAGTACAACAACGGTACCCAGAGACATACCTAATCCTCGAGCGATCCCTGCAGTGAAATTAGACAACAGGCGTCTTTTGGTGCTGCTATAATTCTCTATCAAATCTTTGAACTCTACACTTTCCATCGCTTTATAGATTCCATCGAGACGTGAATTTAAATTTTTCACTTCATGTCTTAGTTCAAAGGGATGTTCGTTAACGATCTCTTTTTGTTCATTTTTTTTCTTATCTGGGTTTATGTTCATCGTACTCATCGATTCTCCTCCTTTGTGCTGTATCGTTTAAATGATGAAAAATAGCCAGCTGTATACAGCTGGCTATACACTACTCAGATGAATGATAGAGATTAATGGTTAGTGGATGAATGGTTAGAACTGCGATTCAGTTCACGATTCGCTTCATTGGTAGCTTTTTCAGTAGTTGCAGCAACCTGAGAAGTTGCGCTTTTTGCTTCATTCGAAATGTTGTTTGAAGATTTTTGTGCTTCGTTGCTAACATTTTCAGAAGCTTTTTTTGCTTCATCCGCTACATTAGCAGATGCTTTTCTAGCTTCATCCGATACGTCCGCAGTTGCTTGTTTTACACTTGTCATAACAGTAGAAGTATTATCACTAACTGTTTTAGCCAAATCTGTAGTTTTAGAAGAAACTGTTTTTGCAATTTCGGAAGCTTTATCGCCAACTACGGTAGCTACTTCCTTTGTTTTATCGGATACTTCACCCATTCGGTAAGATAAGTCACCGCGAAGTTCGCGGCCCGGTTTCGGTGCAAAAAGTAGCGCTGCTGCAGCACCGATCAATCCTCCAATAAATAAACCTTTTGTAAAGTTGCTGCTATTACCCGTATCTTCGTTTCTGTAGTCTGCAATAGATCTATTGTATTCCATGTCGTTTTGATTCATCATAATCGCTCCTCTAATTTTAAAATTTTAGTTCATTACTTCTTGTTCTTTTCTTACCCCGTTAAGTCGCTTTTCTAAACAACTTTCCAATAAGTCCGAGAAGAAAAACAAAGATTGCTGTTCCGATGATGGCTGGGACGACGGCAAAATCAGCGATGACGGGACCAAAGTCACCGAATAGCATCGAACCGATCCAAGCACCAACTAATCCAGCAATCATCGATCCTAAAATACCACCTGGCATGTCATGGCCAACGAGAGCATCGCCAATAATTCCGATGAGAATCGCCATTACGATACTTAAGATGATGGCCCACATAACAATCGCCTCCTTTGCTTGCTCTTGTGCCTTGCTATTCGATATATAAACGTTCCTTGCCAGTATTGAAACAAGGATGGTAACATCTAGTGCTTCGTAGAGGAAGATAATGCAAATTCAGTTCGAAAGATCTTGTTTATGCAAAACACCCATACGCCGCCTGCAATGAATCCTGTTAACACATCGGAAGGGTAATGTACACCAAGATAAATACGACTAAATCCAAGTAAGAAAATACCCGTGATGCCAATCATGGTAAGTAAAGTGGGATCTCCTTTTTTCTGTTTCTGCGAGTAGATTGCAATTAATAGTAGGGAACCGTAAAATCCAGCGGCAACCATGGCGTGCCCACTTGGAAAACTATAGCCGCTAACGCTGATAAGAAAGTCAAGATCCGGGCGCTCTCGGCGCACAATATATTTACTAAGGGCATTAATTCCCCACATTCCGAGAAAACTTAGCAGTACGATGTTCCCCTCCAAATAACGACTTCGGTAGATAATGTAATAACAAGCAAACGTGAGTGCCACTACCAAAGAATAATAAAAGGAGCCAAAGGAAGTGACCACTCGCATAAGAGGGAGGAGACCGTAATACGAGCTGTCTTCAGAAGGAAATAGCAACTCTTGAATACGGATATCAAGTTCTTGTATGCGGTCTGCCCCCAGTATGTAGAATAGAAGAGCAATAAGAAAAATAACAATGAAACTTGAAGCAAGAGCGATACTTGTCCATAATAACGAATGGTCTTTGTACTTTAGCATGTTTTAATAAGCTCCTTTATCCTTAAATTCATCACAAATTATAAACCTTTCATAATAGTTTACCTATTTTCTCTGTCAAAATATCATCTTTGTACTATACTGTATTATGGTGAATGCTAGGGATCCTATAACAATGGAAAAATGGTCCCTTTATTTAGAAGGAGAGAACCAGCATGACAGACACAACGTTGATACAAGAATTTCGTTCGGGCGTACTCGAAAGTGCTCACCGAGGACATATATGTATAGTGAATGATAAGAAGCAGGTTGTTTATTCGGCAGGCAATCCTCACTTTAGGACATTTACCCGTTCTGCGGCAAAACCGCTTCAGGCAATACCCGGAATCCGGGCCGGAATTGTGGATGCATACGATTTTAGTCAAGAAGAAATTGCACTTATGGTATCTTCCCATCGATCTGAACCTTTTCATAGGAGTACATTAGAGCAGATGAAAGAAAAGATAAACCTGGATGAAGGTGGACTCGTATGTGCCCCAAGTTTTCCGCTGCATGAGGAGAGCCGTACAGATTATATCCGGCAGCAAGGAGATAAGAGAAGGCTCCTTCATAACTGTTCAGGTAAACATATGGGAGTGCTCGCGTACAGTAAGGTAAAAGGTTATGATCTTTCATCCTATGCCGATCCGAATCACCCAGTTCAACAAGAAATCAAACAAATTATTTCCCGTATGGGGGAAATTGACCCAAGTGATATGGCAGCAGGGGTAGACGGTTGTGGATTCCCTGTATTCGCACTGCCCATCTCAACAATGGCAACGGCATTTCTTAAACTGGCCTGCCCAGATCTCATTGAAGATGAGGGAACCCGCAAAGCGGTAGAGGTTATTACTACAGCAATGAATAAAGCCCCCGAGATGGTCGGAGGGACAGGCCGTGTTGACTCTGTCCTGCTTCAAGATGATAATATTGTAGCCAAAGGCGGGTTTCAGGGTGTATTTTGTATGGCTTTACGGAAGGAACGGTTAGGTATCAGTTTTAAAGTGCTTGATGGTTCAGATGAAGAGTGGGGACTCATTGTAAGATCCATTCTTACTCAAATCGGTTACGATAATCCGGAGACGATCCAGCGCCTTACGGAGCAATTCCCTGGAGAGATTCGGAATGATGCATGTACTGTGGTAGGCAAGGCAGAACCTGCTTTTATACTGAAATCTCATTTATAGGATATTTCTTTCTTCACTATGAAAAACAGCCCTGTAAACTTAACGTGGATAATATCGATTTTCTCCTAATCAGGAAATGATCGATATGTCACCGTAAGCACAGGGCTGTTTATTCTATTCTTATACAGTTGTTACACGCGGCGTAGGCGACCAAGCTCAGACACTAACGCTTCCACTTCAGATATACTAAGATTTGTTTTTGAATTGACAACATCATATAGGTCATAGATATCATCATATTGTTCCACGGAAAAAGCAGAAGATTGCAGGGCAGAAGCACTCGCCATTTTTAATTTTCCTTTAATAGTCTCAATCATGTAATCAATATTTTCCGGGCTTTTTTGAGATAAATCCATATTCCGTCCATTCCTTTCGGTACAGTAAAGTTTGTTCGTATTGTATCATGTAAGGAGCAGGATAGAAAGAAAAAGAAGATACGAAAAGGAGATGACGGGTATTGTCTAAATTCACTTCCCTTACTTCTCGAAGCGGAATGTCAGTGAGGAACGCGATGACAGCGGATCAGCTTGTCTCTTTTTTTAAACAAATATATACCGAGCATAGGGAAGAAAAGATCACTTTCGTATGTATTGGAACAGATCGATCTACTGGCGATGCACTTGGCCCGCTGACCGGAACCTATCTGTGTGATCATGGTTTTACTAGAGTGATAGGTACGCTTTCAAATCCTTGTGATGCGGCCAATCTGGAATCGTATCTTGCAGAAATCCCTTCTGATCAGATTATTATTGCCATAGATGCCTGTCTTGGAGACGCTGCTAATATAGGTAGATTTATAGGTAAGACAACTGCTTTGTTCCCGGGACGATCTGTAAAAGGGCAACTGCCTCCTGTAGGAAATTATAGTATTGCCGGCATTGTAAATGCGAACGGCCCCAGACCGTATTCCATATTGCAAATGACCTCACTGTATCAAGTAATGAATATGGCTTCACAGATTGCAGATGCTGCTAGAATAGGTGCAGACCAGACGAGAATGAGCCAAGTTAATGAATTACCTCTTGAGGTCTAGGAAATATTTATAGATAAGCAGAACGTTTCAGTAGGACATCATTAGAGTTATAGAATAGATAAGATTAATCTAGTGTTATAATACGGCTAACAGAAAGAAGGCGTAACTGATGGAGAGAATTGAACTTGGAAACCAGAACATTGCTTATAAGGATCAAGGAGCAGGAGAAGCCATCTTACTATTGCATGGTTTCTGCGACAGTTCGGCTTATTTTGATGAAATATTGCCTGAATTGACAGCGAATTATCGTTGCATCGTTCCTGATCTGAGAGGACATGGTCGGTCAGATGCTCCAAATAGCAGTTACAGCATAGAT
The DNA here is from genome assembly GCF_965111595.1 of Paenibacillus sp. Marseille-Q7038. Classification (NCBI taxonomy): domain Bacteria; kingdom Bacillati; phylum Bacillota; class Bacilli; order Caryophanales; family Paenibacillaceae; genus Paenibacillus; species Paenibacillus sp. Marseille-Q7038. The sequence goes on from NZ_CBCOOM010000002.1 coordinate 1,096,983, forward strand.
CAGATGGCAGACGACATAATGGGCGTATTGAATGTACTTGAAGTAGCTAAAGTAAGTGTATTTGGTCATTCACTTGGCGGATACATCACTCTTTCTATTGCAGAACGTTATCCTGAACGCGTCAAAGCATTTGGACTCGTTCATTCCACTGCCTATCCAGACAGCGAAGAGGCAAGAGAGAAGAGATTAACAGCCGTATCAACCATTCAAACACAAGGAATCCAGAATTTTGTAGACTCTCTCGTACCTGGTTTATTTGCAGAGGAAAATCGTGAACGAATGTCCTCCGCAATCGATAACATCCAGGAGATTGGATACCGCACCTCTCCGCTAGGAGCATCGAGCACAGCAATCGCGATGAGAGAACGGCCTGATCGCCGTCATGTATTAGAGGAGTCGGACGTCCCCATACTGCTTATCGCTGGTGAATCTGATGGAGTCGTACCGCCGGATAGAACCTTTACTGCAGATGGTGAGGGAGTGACGCAGGCTTTAATTCGTGGTGCTGGACATATGAGTATGGTAGAGGCACCGGAAGAACTGGCCCGAATTATCTTAGAGTTTATGAATAAGAATGTAATATAAAAGTATGGATTAGCAAGCGGACAGGTGAATGAAAGAACCTGTCCGCTTTTTTGTGGTTTGGCTTTTTCAAAGGAATGCAGGTAAAATCAATACGATACAGTACGGATACGCTGACTAAGGAGTGGAGGTCCCATATGTTCAGAAGAGATTATCTCCTTCGTATGGTGGAGGAAATGACCAATATGATCGGCAAAGTGTTTGAACTCAAACAGAAGAAAGAACATATAGAAGCGTTATGGGAGCTGGATGAGTGGCTGAAACGTCAATTTCGTTTAAATTCTCAGCTCTTGAACTCGTTACCTACCGAGGATATTATTGATCTTTTCCGCCAAGGTGGCGGGGTAGAAGTAGATCAAGTTCAGCAGGTTGCCCGTATTCTGGATGAAGAAGGCGCGATTTATCAGGATCAAGGACACACGGACGTAAGCTTGATTCGATACATGAAGGCTTTGCATTTATATCTATACTGTATGCTGAATGGAGCTAATCCGGATATTTTGCAAGCACCGGAACGAATTCAGCAACTGTATGTGAAGGTCAAAGGATATGAACTTCCTGACAAAACCGAGAGATTATCGGCACTATACCATGAGGAAATGGGACAATATGCGGAAGCTGAGAATAGTTGGTATCGTTTGGTGGGCCGTGAAGAACAGTACAAAGAAGAAGCTCGCATATTCTATCACCGCCTTTTAAAACTAGAGGATAAGAGGCTCGAACAAGGAGGACTGCCTCTTCAAGAGGTAGAAGAAGGGCTTTACCATTTGCAAAGTAGGTAGTATAACTCAGTCACTCGATGATAAAAATAAACTTACTGAACATAAGTGTCTAATATGTTATCGTTACTAAGATAAAGTTATATAGAAAGTGAGATGTACCATTTTGGATTCTTTACGAAAATTAATTACAGATATATTTGAAGAGCAGGCATTGGTCAATGCTACACTTAGCCAATTACGTAAACGAGAAGGCCAGCTTTATTCTAAAGTACAGATTAAGCCGTTATTGCTAAAGAATAAATTGCACTATCAGTTTGCATATCATCAGAACAATAAGGTGATTCATGAAAACTTAGAACCAGAGCAGGCAGTTAAGGCTGTGACCGCTTTGTTCGAGGAAACATTTAGACAAGGTATGCTGTGTACACCAGAAGCAGACTATCAAGTTTTGATCAGTAAAAAATACAAGGTCTCCATTCTAACACGGTCCCCGTCCAAAAAGGAGATTGACCTTTCACATAACCGTAAAAAAAGATATGTACTTGAAGATGGTAAACCGATTCCTTTTCTCATTGAACTCGGTATCATGAGTGAGGAAGGAAAAGTACATGCTCGTAGATATGATAAATTCAAACAGATCAATCGTTTTTTAGAGATGGTTGAGGATATCCTGCCTAGTCTGCCAGAGGAGAGACCGATCACAATTGTTGATTTTGGATGTGGTAAATCGTATCTAACGTTTGCTCTTTATCATTATTTGGCGGTGAAGCAAAGACGGAAAATTAACGTTGTTGGACTTGATCTAAAAGCAGATGTCATTGAACATTGCAGTCAGATCGCCAAAAATCTGGGATATCAGAATCTGAAGTTTTTAGTAGGAGATATTGCGGAGTATAATGAGCTTGAACAAGTAGATATGGTAGTTACGCTTCATGCTTGTGATACGGCTACCGATGCCGCACTGGATAAAGCAGTTCGCTGGGGGGCTTCGGTTATTTTGTCTGTACCTTGTTGTCAACATGAATTGTTTGCACAGATGGAAGCTTCGGTTATGAATCCATTATTGTCTCATGGCATTCTGAAAGAGCGTTTCGCTGCGCTTGCTACCGATTCCATTCGTGCTAAATTGCTTGATATGATGGGTTATCGAACGCAGCTGTTAGAGTTTATTGATATGGAGCATACACCAAAAAACATCCTAATCCGAGCGGTACGCGGACAAGCAGGCGACCGGGATACTCTGTGGAAAGAATACAAGGCTTACCGGGACTTCTTGCATGTCGATCCTTACCTGGAACGAGCTTGCCGTGATTTGCTTCCTAGCTCGTAAGAAGTATAGAAAAATGGAGCAACAGTGTTAGATAAGAGGCCAATCCTTATATAGGGTTGGCCTCTTTTTTTTAGGGAATAGTAGGTAGGAAGAAAGAAAGGAAAAGAGGAATCGTTCATATCATGATGCATCAAAATATAGGAGAACAATCTGCGCAAAAAGAACGATGGTTATATTCTATATTAGGTGCTCTTACTGGCTTTATGCTCGTGATGGGGCTCTTGGAACGAGGCCTCTTTTATATTCAAGATGTATATAAATTTGGAGGTGCGTTTTTTTGTGCGCTGTGTGCTCTGTATTTATATGTTTGGTTTCACATAAGAGAAAAAAGTAGACTTTGGTATGATCATTTATACGACCAAGGATCATTTTTATATATGATGCCTTTATTTCTATCTGTTATTTATGCACTCCAATTGGTATGGGGGAATCCGATTAGTCTAGAAGGTACTTTTCAAGATACGATTCGGTTTGGATTTATTAGTGTCTTTGCGGCAGTCTGTCTTGTGCTTGGCAGGAAGCCACTCGGAAAAAGGTGGCTTGCCGCAAGTATTCAGGTAGCAGGCTGGCTTCTTGTAATTAGCGGTTTAACTGCTGTATGCGGTTTGTTTGTATTACCTTATACTATCCTGCGCACGGATGATCCACTGATTAGCTTTGCGGGAGCAAGATTATCCGGGGTGCTTGAATACCCAAATGCCTATGCAGCGCTTATTGGGATGTTTTTACTGGAGCGACTCGCAGCAGCAGCATTCGATTTCAGCTGCAGTGAAAAAGGTGCAAGGGAGCGAGTGATTCTTTCGTCTCTTGCTCTATTTCCAGCTGCAACCGCGCTTCTCCTCAGCGAGTCGCGCGGTGCTTGGCTCGCGGCATGCATATGCGCTGCCGCCATGCTCCTATTGCAGCAACGCAGTCAGCGCTTGCTGCTGCTTTGTGCGGGTGCTGCGCCGCTCCTTGCGGCGGCTGTCACGCACCGAGCACTTGCCGGCGCGAGTCTTGCGCCGGCAACCATCCCCGGCCTGCTGTGGCTGGCCGGGGGAGAGACAGCAGCGCTCACAGGTGCGCTGCTGCTCCATGCACTGCTTGCACGCGGCCGGAAGGTGGCCGCTGCCGCAGCAAGCACAGCGAGCATAGCCAGCTGCGCGTGGCTCGTGATCCACACTGCATCCGCAAGAATGACCTCCGGAGAGACTTGGGTCTCCCGGGAGGTCATGTGGCAAGATGCAGCCAGATTTGCTCTGCACTCCCCTTGGCTGGGGCATGGCGGGGAGGCCTGGAAACATGCCGTACATACGGTGCAATCAGCCCCGTATGCGGGAAATGAAATCCATAGTGCCTATCTCGATATGTGGGTCGATACAGGTTTGATAGGGCTGCTGCTTATGATAAGTCTCTTCCTCTATATAGGAAGACTTCTGTGGCGGCACGCGCCGGAACTTTTACCTGCCGGGCTGCTACTTATGCTGCATGGCGGGATTGATTTTGATTTTAGTTATGCGGTGTTCTGGATGATTCTCATTATACTGGGTGCTTTGGCTTTACCTATTCGGATGGGCAATAGTGATGAATTGAGAGACAACCTACCTTTATCATAAAAAAGCAGGAGTTATCCTCCGTAGGAATCTCGAAATGCAGCGGAGAGCTTGGCTTCTGGGATATCCCAAAGTACGGCAAGCTCAGGGAGTACATCTTTATCCCACCAATCACACTGAGCTTTTCGGTTATTATGATTTTCATTCACCCAGATTAGGTTGCCGATTACTTTTCGGTAATATAAATTTTCGCCTTGTGTTACAAGGTCTGGTGCAATATAAACTTTGAGTCGCTTTATAGTCCGGTACAACTCTTTGTTGCAAGCTCTGCGGATTTTTCGAGCTGAAGGCAGTTTTGTCTTGGGTCCTTTAGCGTAGGGAGCGGTCTGTCCGGGACGGGCAGAGTGATTCATGCCATCGACCTCCTTTTGTGTACCATATGCGGACTGAGCTGCAGTGGGTACCTGTCTTGGTGGAAGAAAATAAGAACTTCATGATATGATAGAAAAAGGAGAAGCCTTTGATCTTTACAGGTGTCTTCCGTTCTTTACATAAGTAGGGATGATCATATCTTCCTTTTCTGTTTGTATTTTATCGATTTGGTTTATATGTAATCATCATATCAATTGATCCCATTCTGAAACGGAAAGGAAGTGCTTCTCATGACTCCAAATTTATCGCATAAATTCGGTAAAGGATTACCACCAGAAGAATTTGTTTCGAACATGACTCAGAACCAAGAGGCTTTTCAAGATTGGTATCAACGGTTTGAGTGGACAAATGCCGAAGATCAAGCTTTTTTTGAGAGCTTAACCCATCGTGATGATTTGCGCGTTCTTATTTTGGCGGCAGATTGGTGCGGAGATGTTGTTCGTAATATTCCTGTTGTATTCCAAGCATTGGAGATTACAGGGATTCCGACAGAAGTACTGATTATGGAGAATCACCTTGAAATTATGGATCAATTCTTAACTTTGGGAGGACGTTCGATTCCGGTAGTGATCTTTACAGACTCCGGTGGTCACGTGCTTGGTACTTGGGGACCTCGTCCTGCTCATGTGCAGGAAGCAATGGTTCAATTTAAGGCACAGAATCCAGACCGTGAGGCGGCAGATTATCAGGATAATCTCGCAGAAACACGCAAGGAAATTATACAACGTTACGGGGAGGGTACGGAGTATCAGGCAGCGATTATACGTGAGCTGCGTGAACTGATTTCCGGTTTTTAGATGCTGAATATACGAACTTTTAACCTTGGACCGTTGCAAACAAATGCATATTTGGTACAAGGAGAAGATACCAATAAAGCTTTTATTATTGACCCGGGTATGAACCCGAAGTCGCTTGTCCGGGCGATTGAGAATCTTGAGATTGAAGCCATCGTGCTTACTCATGCTCATTTCGATCATATGGGCGGTGTAGAAGAAATTCGGAAGTGGAAAGGGTGCCCTGTCTATCTGCATGCAGCGGAAGCAGACTGGCTGGAATCTCCCAAATGGAATGGATCGCTTCGCTGGCCTGACGTGACAGAACCGCTGATGACAGGCCCGGCAGAATATGACCTCGCTGCGGGTCAGACTCTGAATTTAGTAGGACATACCTTCAAAGTATTCCACACTCCAGGACATTCACCAGGAAGTGTGAGTCTGCTTAGTGGTAAAGATCTTTTTGCTGGGGATGTATTATTCCGTTCCGGTGTAGGACGTACCGATCTTCCTGGAGGCAGTGAGCGTGAGCTGATTGACTCCATACAGAATACGCTCTATACATTTGATGAGGATGTTGTGGTATATCCCGGTCATGGCCCGAAAACGACCATCGGATTTGAGAAGCAAAATAATCCATACGTTCGTGCTTCTCGCTAAAAATAGTAGAGAATCCGACATTTTTCGTCTAAAGGTATGGACAAATCTCTTGTTAATGAGTAGAATGAACTTTATTAGAAACACCCAACTATGACAAGCACGCAGACTGAGGATTCGTCCCGGTTTGCGTTCTTTTTTTATTCAGCTATCTTTATCCTTATCTATCTTTTTATCTCGCATGGGGCGATTCTTTCCATAGACATCGTTACTTTTTTTTAGTAGACTATACAGACAATAATGAATCAGGAGGTAGACGATGCTGAATTTAGGGGAAAAGATTATCATCGTCGCGGACGCCTTTGAGCAGAATCTTCCTGTAGGAGATTACGGTTATATTATTGCGTATGATCGGAATCCAGATAATGCTTTTGACTATGTGATTCGTGTTCCTCAGGTTAATCGCAACTTTTTTGTTCCATCAGGTGATATAGAACCCGAAGAACAAATCTTGAGACAGGAAGCAGAGCGTATAGAGAGGGATGCCCTTATTGATTACGCACTGGCTACACATAATGAGAAGTTGTTTCGTCAGTTATTGAATGGCGATGAACTGGAATTAGTGGAAGAGGAAGAAGAGGCCGCGAACGAACCAATGTCACAAGCGGATTTTATAAAGCAAGTTAATCTACGTGCATGGATTTAATTGTAAGGAGCCGGATATCTTTCCGGCTCCTTTTGTTTCTTTACAACGATTTCATTTGATTCACTGCATGGACGTGTTAAAATGGACACAATATGACTAGATAGGGTTAATTTGAAGGAGGAACGAACCTAGTATGAGTATTACTAATCAGGATGTACAGCATGTGGCAAAGCTGGCACGTCTTAACCTAAGCGAAGAGGAAGAAACGCAGCTAACGGAACAGCTTAACGCGATCTTGCAGTATGCTGAGAAGCTGAACGAGTTAGATACCGATGGGATTGAGCCGACTACACATGTACTGCATGTATCAAATGTAATGCGTGAAGATGAAGTGCGTGAAAGTCTGCCAATAGAGAAAGTGATGCTGAATGCGCCGGATGAAGAAGATGGCCAGATTAAAGTTCCGGCAATACTTGAATAGATACAATAGGGAGGTAAATACCGTTGAGTTTGCTTAATCTTACATTACCTGAAATACATAATAAGCTGCATGCCAAGGAGTTTTCTGTTTCCGAATTAGTGGCTGCATCTTATGCAAGAATCGGCAAAGTAGAAGAACAGGTTCGTGCTTATCTAACTTTAGATGAAGAAGGAGCACAAGCAACTGCAAGACGTCTTGATGACAAGCTTGCGGCTGGCGAAGAGCGTGGCTTGCTGTTTGGACTACCTGCAGGAATCAAAGATAATATCGTTACTGAAGGACTTCGCACTACGTGTGCCAGTCAGTTTTTGAAAAATTTTGATCCTGTCTATGATGCAACAGTTGTTAAAAAGCTGAAAGCAGCCGATACGATTACACTCGGTAAATTAAATATGGATGAGTTTGCAATGGGGGGTTCCAACGAGAATTCCAGCTTCTATCCAGCACGTAACCCTTGGAATCTGGATCATGTACCTGGCGGCTCTAGTGGTGGATCAGCTGCAGCTGTAGCAGCGGGTGAAGCTTATTTCACACTTGGTTCCGATACAGGAGGATCGATCCGTCAGCCTGCATCTTACTGCGGTGTGGTTGGACTCAAACCTACCTATGGGCGTGTTTCTCGTTTTGGTCTCGTTGCTTTTGCATCCTCTCTTGATCAGATTGGACCGCTTACTAAAAACGTGGAAGATTCAGCTTATGTACTTCAAGCCATTTCCGGTTACGATGCAATGGACTCTACTTCCGCTAATGTAGAAGTACCTGATTTCCTTAGTGCTTTGACCGGTGATGTGAAAGGTCTGCGAATTGCGGTACCAAAGGAATATATAGGAGAAGGTGTCGATGCATCGGTTAAAGAAACGGTCATGGCAGGACTTAAAGTGCTTGAAAGCCTGGGCGCTACATGGGAAGAAGTTTCTCTTCCGCATACCGAATATGCAGTAGCAAGTTACTACTTGCTTGCTTCTTCCGAAGCTTCCTCTAACCTGGCAAGGTTTGATGGAGTACGTTATGGCGTTCGTGCTGAGAATCCGGACAATCTGCTGGATATGTATCACCGTTCCCGCAGTGAAGGTTTCGGGTCCGAGGTGAAGCGCCGTATTATGCTGGGAACCTATGCACTTAGCTCGGGTTACTATGATGCCTATTATTTGAAAGCTCAAAAAGTACGTACTTTGATCAAAAATGATTTTGATGAAGTCTTTAAAAACTATGATGTAATTATTGGGCCTACTGCTCCGACAACCGCATTTAAACTTGGATCTCAAGTAGACAACCCGCTAACGATGTATCTGAATGATATTCTTACCATTCCTGTAAGTCTTGCCGGTGTTCCAGCGATCAGCGTCCCTTGTGGTTTTGCAGATGGATTGCCTGTTGGTATGCAGATTATCGGAAAGGCTTTTGATGAGTCGACCGTTCTGCGTGTTGCCCATGCTTTTGAGCAGCACACCGAGTACCATAAACAGCGTCCACAGCTGTAATTCACAAAGGAAAGAGAGGAAATAGAATATGTCATCTAAGAAATATGAGACTGTTATCGGGCTGGAAGTTCACGTTGAACTCCATACGAAATCGAAAATTTTCTGCGGCTGCTCTACGGAATTCGGAGCACCGCCTAATACACATACATGTCCGATTTGTTTAGGACACCCCGGAGTACTACCGGTACTTAACCGTCAAGCAGTAGAATATGCCATGAAAGCAGCGATGGCTCTTAACTGTACCATTGCGGATGTAAGTAAATTTGACCGCAAAAACTATTTCTATCCTGATTCGCCAAAAGCATATCAGATTTCACAGTATGATCAGCCAATCGGAGAAAATGGTTGGATTGACATTGAAGTAGGCGGAAAAACGAAACGTATTGGTATCACTCGTTTGCATTTGGAAGAAGATGCAGGTAAGCTGACGCACGTTGACGGCGGATATGCATCGCTTGCTGACTTCAACCGTGTTGGAACACCGCTTGTTGAGATTGTATCTGAACCTGAAATTTCGTCCCCTGAAGAAGCGCGAGCCTATCTTGAAAAGATTCGTGCAGTTATGCAGTACTGCGATGTATCTGATGTGAAGATGGAAGAAGGATCTCTACGTTGTGACGCTAACATCAGTCTTCGTCCTTTTGGCGAGACCAAACTCGGAACGAAAGCAGAATTGAAAAACATGAACTCTTTCCGCGGAGTACAGCGTGGTTTAGAATATGAAGAGATTCGTCAAGCCGAGCTGCTTGATGATGGAGAAGAGATTGTTCAAGAAACACGCCGCTGGGATGAAGCTGCTGGCAAAACGTTATCCATGCGGAGTAAAGAACAAGCTCATGATTATCGTTATTTCCCAGATCCGGATCTAGTTACCCTTCATATCAGTCAGGATTGGAAAGACCGCGTTCGCGCTTCGATTCCAGAACTTCCAGATGAACGGAAAGCGAGATATACTTCGGAATATGGCCTTCCAACCTATGATGCGGAAGTAATTACTTCATCTATTCATATAGCTAATCTTTTTGAAGACAGTATGAAATACACTTCAGATGCAAAAGCCGTATCCAACTGGATTATGGGGGACTTGCTTGGCTACCTTAACAGTGAAGGGGTAGAGATCACTGCACTCCCACTGACGGGACAAGGACTCGGAGAAATGATCGGTCTCATTGAGAAAGGAACGATCAGCAATAAGATCGCGAAGACGGTATTTAAGGAAATGCTGGAAAGTGGCAAACTTCCTGAGCAGATTGTAGAAGAGAAAGGGCTCGTACAGATCAGTGATGAAGGAGCCATTTTGACAATTGTTGAACAGGTTGTTGCAGCGAATCCGCAATCTGTAGAGGATTACAAAGCAGGGAAGCAGAAAGCTATTGGTTTCTTGGTTGGACAAGTAATGAAGGAAAGTAAAGGGAAAGCAAACCCTGGACTTGCCAATAAACTGCTTGTTGAAGTCTTAAGCCGCTAGAATTGTGCTTAAATATAATGGGGGAAGCTCGTCTTTAGTGACGGGCTTCTTTTATGGTAGGAGGAACTTGCCTAGATGGAAGGAAAAATCATGCCAATCTCTTTACAGGACACAGATTTGGTCCTTGAGATTTGGAGACTTCAGCACATGGCATATCGCCTGGAAGCGGAGTGGATTGGTTTTAATGAAATTCCGCCGCTTTTAGATACCGTTGAGACAATTCAGGGATGTGGTGAATCGTTTTACGGGTATATAACGGATGATATGGAACTACTCGGGGCTGTAGCTGTAGAGACAGAAGAGGAAGGGACCAGGACTATTTCTCGGATGATGGTTCATCCGCTTCATTTTCGCAAAGGAATAGCAGGACAGCTCATTGAATATGTGCTGGATCTAAACCGGGATGTACCCAGAATCATCGTTTCAACGGGACTTAAAAATATACCCGCTTCGAACTTGTATCAAAAATACGGGTTTAAGCCGGTAGAAACGCAGGAGGTTGCACCTGGAGTGGAATTAACGACTTTTCATTTGAATAGGATAAACGATCGTTCCTAATACGGGAGTATTTTAACAGGAAGGGGTAAGATAACATGGGCGATCCGTGGTACATTGGACATTGGGATATCCTTTTAAGATTATTGACTGCAATGACACTTGGTGGATTAATTGGAATTGAGAGAGAGCGGTCCAACCATGCAGCTGGCTTTCGAACACATATTTTAGTTTGCTTAGGTTCTGCACTTATTATGTTATTGTCCGCATATGGTTTTGCTGATTTCGTGAATGAAGCGAATGTTCGGATGGACCCTGCTCGTTTAGCCGCCGCTGTAATTACAGGGGTTGGTTTTTTGGGTGCGGGGACCATTTTATTTACAGGAAAGTCCATTACAGGACTTACAACGGCAGCTTCGATCTGGGTAGTTGCGGGGATTGGACTTGCAGTAGGTGCTGGATTTTATTTCGCTGCCATTGTATCTACCGTATTGGTTCTTCTTAACCTATGGGTGTTTAATAAAGTGGAAAGGCGTTATCTGAAAGCGAATAAACCCCATATTATTACACTAAGTGCGGTGTCTACACCTGTATTGATAGAGAAGATCTCTCATTTTATGGAAGAAGAGAAGATTGCCGTTCGTAAAATGACCGTAAGTGATCTAGATATTAGTTCATCGAACTATCGATCAGAGTTAGAAAGGCATGTCGAGGTTACTCTGCATGTACTCGTTCCAACCAGTTTCAATACGGTTTCCCTTGTTACTAAGTTGCAAGATTGGCATCAATTTCGTTCCATTTCAGTGGAATAGAAGACTTGCTTGCATAAGAAGGGTATTCTTTTGTATCTTATATAGATCATACAGAACTGTTCAAACCTACTGAACAGTTCTTTTTATATTTCTATTACTATGTTTCTGTTTACGAAGGTCAGACTGATAAATCCCATTTGATTTCCAGTTACACACAAAAGAGAATAGGGTAGTATCAAAAAGAAAATGGACTAACTGTTCATAGTCTGTTATTCAGGAGGTGGATAATCACATGCAGCCTTCCATGCAATCTGGCTCATCAAAACGTTTTACACGAAAAAAACATAAATTCGTTGCAGGTCTATTATCTGCTTTATTCCCGGGTCTGGGTCATTTATATCTTGGTGTATACCTTAAAGGTCTGACCTTTATTTTTCTCTTATTACTTGATTTATCAGCTCTTCTCTATTTCTCTACGATCGGTATACAAATTAACGTCCCACTGTTGATATTGCTGGGTCTTCTTATACCTGTTCTCTATTTCATCAATATTTATGAAGTTCTCCAACTTGCAGATCAAATTGTAATGCGCAAGCGCAGGCCTCAGGAGCAGAGCGACGAAGATGACAAGACTTTAGCTACAACTCGTCCTAATATTAGATTTTTAGCGTGGGAACGAGGAATATCCTTTGGGTTACTCCTTATTATTGGCGGTACCTTAATGGTATTGTTCATACAGAGACCGAGGTGGTTGCAGCAATACATCGCACTATATGGAACCACGGGCACAGCAGTTGTCTTGATTTTGATTGGCAGCATTTTTCTCGTTAGAGAAATTTTACTTTCGCTAAGCTTCTGGAAGAAACAAAAAAATAAAAGAATGGCTTTACCTTATAAAATTCGAATTGGACGGTATACAGCTACTTTATTTATTATGGTAACGGGTATTCTGCTTCTGCTTGATCAGGTATATCAGGCCGAGTATATGTTTGAGCTTCTAAGATACTGGCCGTTTATTCTAGTAATATGGGGAATCGAATTTATTATTTCGTTTATCCTGCATCAACAACTTCGGCCTTCCAGTAAAAGAAAATATAAATGGCGATTTAAGCCGGATTTCAAAGGTATCATCTTCTCCGTTACGCTTATCGCTTGTGTTTTTGTCGTAACCGAGCAGGATCATTACACTCATCTCTGGAACAGAGTAAGTTTGAATCTTTCCTCTGCTTCGATGGACTATAGTGAAGCTAAAGATAATCGGATTGTTAAAGACACCATTGCTGTTCCAGTAGAGATGAGTACGGCATCTGTTCTTATCGAGAATGTGAATGGAGATATTAGAGTAAATCGTGACGATGTGGATGAAATTCAGATTAACACGATTGTATGGGTAGATCAGGTAGAAGAAATTGAAGCAGAGGCAGTAGCAGAAGCTTCAGAGGTGAAGGTAAACGAAGGTAAGACCATTCATATTTCTACCTCGCCCCAAGGTTATGGGAGTGAATCGAAACGCCAGCCAAGACTCGATATGACGATTACGATCCCAGACGACCGTAGATTTGATCTGGAGGTTAGAACATCGAATGGTGCTATATATATGGATCGACCGCAAGCGATTAACAACATTAATGTCGAGAGCGGTAACGGTAAAATTTATATTCATAGTGCAATCGGTGATATACGAGCTAAAACGTTGAATGGGAACATATCGGTTGCCAATGTGACGGGAAGCGCTTCGTTAGATACGAATCGAGGAGATCTCAGAGCGGAAGATGTATCAAAAGAGATCCGTTTATCAACACAAGTGGGTCATATCCAAGCTTCCGGGGTTGTAGGAGATATTGAAGCAAAAACACGCAATGGGAATATTAATGTAATTGATCCTTTAAATAACCTCAATCTTGAAACATTGAATGGAGCAGTTAAGGTAACATCGAGTATGGTGGGTGGCAATTGGAATATATATAGTGCGGTGGGGGATATTAATCTATCATTACCTGAAGACGGCGACTATACCCTTGAGGGTTCCAGCACCTATGGTAACTTAAATAGTGAATTGCCATTTACCGTTAAGAACAGAGAAATTCAAGGAACGATTGGTGAAGGCGAGTATAAAATTACAATCGAGGGAAATAGTGATCTGGTAATCAATCAGATCCAAATGACGGAGGATATTTCAGAGCAACAGACAACTCCGCAGGATGAACTTTAGTACCTAAAGTATTTAACAGTGAACTTATACTTAGGATAATCATTCTTTTTTGTCTAATATACCTCTCCTTTGCCTATATGCGTTGACAACTGTAAGAATAACAATTTACAATAAATATGAAGTCTGTCACTTAACTTGGAAAAATTTTGTCTAATAATTTAAATATTTAATCCCTAGTAAGGGTGCGATGTAAGAAAGGTAAGGCGGTGGGCTTATGGCAACACGTGTCCAACATGCGTTAGAACAACTTAAAACGACTGGTGTCCGCATTACGCCTCAACGCCATGCGATTCTTAATTATTTAATGGAATCAATGGGACATCCAACTGCAGATGAAATTTATCGTGCGCTGGAGCCGCAATTTCCTAGTATGAGCGTGGCCACTGTATATAATAACTTAAAGATGTTTACACAAGCAGGTATGGTGAGAGAGCTGACTTATGGTGATAACTCCAGCCGATTTGATGCAAATATATCGGAACACTATCATATTATTTGCGAAAAGTGCGGAACAATTAAAGATTTCAGTTATCCTTCACTGCATGACGTAGAAGAGAAAGCCGCAGCCTGTACAGATTTTGAAGTGCATGGTCATCGTCTCGAACTATACGGTGTATGTAAAAGTTGTAGGTAGATAGAAAACTGTTACAATTACGTGAGAATTCCTTTTTGGAATTTCTCGCGTTTTTTTTATTTCTTTTCAAACTTTAGTACTTTACTTTTGTTATATCAAATGGAGGATACTTACATGGTGAGAAGAAAAACACGAAAAGCATGGACTAGAGTTCCCTTTTGGAAAAAGGTGTTGGGTTTAGGTTGTATTATCGCACTTGCTTACATATTGATTACGACCTTTGTGATTCGTAGCGTGGATGAAATTACGGATTGGAGAGAATTTGAAAAACCGATCTTCGTTGAAGGAGAACTTATGGATTATGAAGCGAAAGGCTCTAATGAGAGTTTGAAGCTGCCACTTTCCGTACTTCGAGAGAAAGTAGATCCTTCGATTCGTTATGAGGAGTCAGAGGGTGTAGTTATTTTAACTTCCCCTGATAAGGTGCTTCAGCTAACAAAAGATGAAGAACAGGGAAAACTAAATGGAAAACCTTATGTTTTACAAACCGTACCTAAAGAAACGAGTGGTGAACTTTACATTCCTGTACAAGCATTGAAGGAGGTATATGGAATCAGCGTTCATGAGAGCGCAGACACAGGAGCTGTTTTACTCATGAATCAAGGTGAAACCATAGAATATGCAGTAGCAACAGGCAATGGTAAACAAAAAGAAACGGAAGAAAGCATTTCTCTTTATCAAAAACCTAATAATCAAGCTGTTATTGTGAAAAGGATGAAACTTGGTGACCGGGTTAGGATATGGTCTTCTGATGGAGAATGGTTATTTGTGCAATTGGATAGTGGTTATACGGGGTATGTTTTAGCTAGGGAAGTAAAGCAGACAGAGACGGTAACTGTTCCTAAACTGGAAGTAGCACCAACAGCGGCAGATCAAAGATGGAAAGATAAAGCGATTAATCTTACATGGGAGGCGGTTTATAATCGTGCAGCTGACCCAGATAACCTTTCTGTTCTTAAAGGCGTGAATGTAGTTAGTCCTACGTGGTTCGAGATTTCAGATGATAAAGGGAATGTAGCAAGTAAGGCCGATCCTGTTTATGTGAAGAAAGCAAAATCATTAGGTATAGAAGTTTGGGGTCTGATAAGTAATGCATTTGATGCCGACCTTACGGCAGCAGCGTTGTCCACTTACGAAAAACGAAATAATATCATCACACAAATGATTGAATATGCGAAAACTTATCAGCTGAGTGGCATTAATGTTGATTTCGAGAGTGTATATACAGAAGATGGTGCGAAAGTTACTCAATTTATGAGAGAGCTTCGTCCTTATGCGAAGGAGAATGGGTTAGTGCTCTCGATTGCAGTAACACCGAAATCAAATAGTGAACTATGGAGTAAATTTCTTGACCGGAGATCACTTGGACAGATTGTTGATTACATGATGGTAATGACTTACGATGAGCATTGGGCTACAAGTCCAATAGCCGGATCTGTATCATCTATACCGTGGGCTGCAGCTGCGATGACTAAAATTATGGATGAGGATGAAGTACCAGCCGGCAAACTCCTACTCGGAGTGCCAACCTATACAAGAGTATGGACTGAGGAAACGACCGAGGGGGAGATCAAAGTGAGCTCCAAAGCAATTGGAATGGATACTGCCCAGGAAATTATCTCGACTCAGAAATTGACCCCTCAGTATGTAGAAGATACAGGTCAGCATTATGTAGAGTATGAGGACAAAGGAGTCCTAAAGAAGATTTGGCTTGAGGATAAGACATCGCTTAGAGCAAGAGTTGAACTAGCTGAGAGACTGGAATTAGCAGGAGTTGCTTCCTGGAGCAGAAGTTTTGCGAATGAAGGCGCTTGGGCTGTGCTAAACCGAATTCATTTGAACTAATATGATCTTATAATATAGTAAAGCCGTGCTAAGACTCCTTCCTTGGAGAGTTAGCACGGCTTTTTTTGTGTGTAAAGAGTGTAGATATTATTTTCTATAAGAATATGATGGCTAGGATTTTGATTTTTGGACATCTAGCTGATCGGCTGTTATGTTTGCTTTAGCGGGGTCAAACGTCATGATTGTTTTGCAAAACATACAGCGGTCCGTCTTACCCAGCATTTTAGTGAGTTTATGACATTCGGGGCATTCGATCTGAACCGCACTGACAGACATCATACCGGCCCAAAAGTAGATCCCTAGACTTCCCATCATTGCAATCAGACCAATAACAAGTCCAATACCTGCAGCGATCTTACCAGCAGAACCAAAAAAGACAATACCTGCTGTACCAAGCACCATAAGTCCCATACCCATCATGGTCAGCAGCAATCCCCAAGTTCGAAAGGCTTCAATTTTAGCTGATTTAAAAATCATTATAAATGCTCCTAACGTAAGAGTAGTTGTCTTCACTGTATAGCAGGAAACCTATGTTCTTATGTAGAAATATGTAGAACTATATTATAACTTAATTGGTAAAAAATCGCCATTTATTGTATGGAGGGAAAGCGTGGAATTAACTAATTTGTCTTTTCTGTCCGAAGAATCGGATAATCAGGGCGTCGTTGGAGCTATTGCATACCCTCATTCGGGAGAGCATTTTCATGGATCTCTTATGCAGGATTTTGAAGTGTATGTGTTAATTCTACACGAAGATAGCTCTTTGCATAATAAAATAAGACATTCCATTATAGGAGAACTCCGCTATCAGATTGTTTACATGGATTGGGTGAAGCTTAATCGGTACTTGATAACAGGAGAAGATCGAAATGTAACGGAGGCCTTTATGGATGGAGACATCTTGTGGGATCGAGACGAGAAACTCCATTTACTAAGAGAATACGTGCTAGCCTTTGGGAGTAAAATGCGTAAGCAAAAAATGTTTTATGAGTTCTCTTGTTTTTTAAATACCTGTATTGAGGCAAAGCGCTGGTTGAAAGATGGTCAGGTAATCGATGCGTATCAATGCATATTGAAATCACTCAAACACTGGGCAAGAATTGTGGTAATTGAGAGAGGCATTCCTCCAGAGCAAGCTGTATGGGCACAAATCAGAGATATGGACAGAGCTGTATATAAATTATATGACGAGCTTATAGCGAGTGAAGAGACCTTGGAACAGCGAGTGGAATTAACTTTACTAGCCTGTGAGTTTTCGGTTATGTCCAAAATGGAAAGCTGCTCTGAATTATTAATAGAAGTACTTCGCGAAAATAATCACCCTGCGAGTTTAGCTGAGTTAATGATACATCCTGATCTTTTGTACATTCATGAGGAGCTCCCACTCATGCTGCGTAAGTTAGTGCATCGTTCAATTATCAAGGAAACGGGCAGTTGGATTCCTTCATTAACGGAAAGCGGGAGAGAGATTCGATACTTTGTGAATTGATTCGAGTTCGTATGTTAAAGATAGAGGAGATGAGGAATATGATCTTCTCCTCTCTTTTCGACGAATATAATTGTTAAGCAAAAGAATATCAACAGCTATCAAGCTCTATTTACTAACAAATCTCGAAGTTAACTGAATAATACGGCTATTGAAGAAGGTGAGATGAAAAATCTTAAAAAAAGTTAGTTATATAGCTTGACTCATACCGTCTTAATATGATAAATTATAAATCGCCCGTTAAAAAGGCGACAAACTTTCAGGTTGAGTCATTACTAAATGATCTTTATCGACAAGAAAGTTTGAAAGAAAGTTTCAAAAAAAGTGCTTGACGAAATAAACGGCAATGTGTTATATTATAAAAGTCGCCGCTTGAAACAAGCGAGTGATGAAAAACGAAGTTTCACATAGAAGATTGATCTTTGAAAACTGAACAACGAGGAGTTTTACGCAAGTAAAACTCATGAGTGAATGAAATACAAATTCAATTTGTTGGTCATAACAAATTGAATAGAGAACTTTTAAGTTCTCGTCAGCATTTTCTAAATGAGCATATCGCTCTTTTCAATAACTTTATTGGAGAGTTTGATCCTGGCTCAGGACGAACGCTGGCGGCGTGCCTAATACATGCAAGTCGAGCGGAGTTAATGAGAAGCTTGCTTCTCTGAGACTTAGCGGCGGACGGGTGAGTAACACGTAGGCAACCTGCCCATAAGACTGGGATAACTACCGGAAACGGTAGCTAATACCGGATAGGTTCTTCTCTCGCATGAGAGAAGAAAGAAAGACGGAGCAATCTGTCACTTATGGATGGGCCTGCGGCGCATTAGCTAGTTGGTGGGGTAAAGGCCTACCAAGGCGACGATGCGTAGCCGACCTGAGAGGGTGATCGGCCACACTGGGACTGAGACACGGCCCAGACTCCTACGGGAGGCGACAGTAGGGAATCTTCCGCAATGGACGAAAGTCTGACGGAGCAACGCCGCGTGAGTGATGAAGGTTTTCGGATCGTAAAGCTCTGTTGCCAGGGAAGAACGTCCTTGAGAGTAACTGCTCAAGGAGTGACGGTACCTGAGAAGAAAGCCCCGGCTAACTACGTGCCAGCGGCCGCGGTAATACGTAGGGGGCAAGCGTTGTCCGGAATTATTGGGCGTAAAGCGCGCGCAGCAGCGGTTATTTAAGTTGGGTGTTTAATCCCGGGGCTCAACCTCGGGTCGCACCCAAAACTGGGTAACTTGAGTACGAAGAGGAAAGTGGAATTCCACGTGTAGCGGTGAAATGCGTAGAGATGTGGAGGAACACCAGTGGCGAAGGCGACTTTCTGGGCTGTAACTGACGCTGAGGCGCGAAAGCGTGGGGAGCAAACAGGATTAGATACCCTGGTAGTCCACGCCGTAAACGATGAATGCTAGGTGTTAGGGGTTTCGATACCCTTGGTGCCGAAGTTAACACATTAAGCATTCCGCCTGGGGAGTACGGTCGCAAGACTGAAACTCAAAGGAATTGACGGGGACCCGCACAAGCAGTGGAGTATGTGGTTTAATTCGAAGCAACGCGAAGAACCTTACCAGGTCTTGACATCCCTCTGACCGGTCTAGAGATAGACCTTTCCTTCGGGACAGAGGAGACAGGTGGTGCATGGTTGTCGTCAGCTCGTGTCGTGAGATGTTGGGTTAAGTCCCGCAACGAGCGCAACCCTTGATCTTAGTTGCCAGCAGGTAAAGCTGGGCACTCTAAGGTGACTGCCGGTACAAACCGGAGGAAGGTGGGGATGACGTCAAATCATCATGCCCCTTATGACCTGGGCTACACACGTACTACAATGGCCGGTACAACGGGCGAAAGAAAGCCGCGAGGTGGAGCAAATCCTTAAAAGCCGGTCTCAGTTCGGATTGCAGGCCGCAACTCGCCTGCATGAAGTCGGAATTGCTAGTAATCGCGGATCAGCATGCCGCGGTGAATACGTTCCCGGGTCTTGTACACACCGCCCGTCACACCACGAGAGTTTACAACACCCGAAGCCGGTGGGGTAACCGCAAGGAGCCAGCCGTCGAAGGTGGGGTAGATGATTGGGGTGAAGTCGTAACAAGGTAGCCGTATCGGAAGGTGCGGCTGGATCACCTCCTTTCTATGGAGAATTGTTTCCTGCAATGGAAACATTCAAATATACGTACGACGAAAGTCGACGGACTACTTTGCGAAAGCAAAGTAAACACTCACTCGTTGTTCAGTTTTGAGAGTTTAATCTCTCAAAATCAAGTCATGTAATTTTATCTACACAGTTTGTGTTAGACCAAAATTCCATGATCGCTGTTTCAGTGAAACAGCTTTGCTCATTGAAAACTAGATAACGAAACAATTTTGCGATTTTAGAAATATCCTTTAAGCTGAACTTGTGTTAAACAAGTGAAGATTAATAGATTGCTGAGTGAGGTTTTTGGATGAAGAACGACTTTTGGCGCATGCCAACTGGAGAGATTCAGCAAAAATACCGAACAATATGGTTAAGCTATTAAGAGCACACGGAGGATGCCTAGGCGCTAGGAGCCGATGAAGGACGTGGCGAACAACGATACTGCCTCGGGGAGCTGTACGCAAGCTTTGATCCGGGGATGTCCGAATGGGGAAACCCAGCTATCGTAATGGATAGTTATCTCTACCTGAATACATAGGGTAGTTGAAGGCAGACCAGGGGAACTGAAACATCTAAGTACCCTGAGGAAGAGAAAACAATAGTGATTCCGTCAGTAGCGGCGAGCGAACGCGGATTAGCCCAAACCAATCAGCTTGCTGGTTGGGGTTGTGGGACGTCTCACATGGAGTTACAAAGGAACCGATTAGTTGAAGAGGTCTGGAAAGGCCCGCCAGAGAAGGTAAAAGCCCTGTAGTCAAAAGTCTGTTCCCTCCGAGACGGATCCCGAGTAGTGCGAGGCACGTGAAACCTCGTATGAATCCGGCAGGACCATCTGCCAAGGCTAAATACTCCCTAGCGACCGATAGTGAAGCAGTACCGTGAGGGAAAGGTGAAAAGCACCCCGGAAGGGGAGTGAAATAGAACCTGAAACCGTGTGCTTACAAAAAGTCAGAGCCCGTTTTATGGGTGATGGCGTGCCTTTTGTAGAATGAACCGGCGAGTTACGTTCCCGTGCAAGGTTAAGGTGAAAAGCCGTAGCCGCGCCGAAAGCGAGTCTGAATAGGGCGACATAGTACGTGGACGTAGACCCGAAACCGTGTGATCTACCCCTGTCCAGGGTGAAGGTGCGGTAACACGCACTGGAGGCCCGAACCCACGCACGTTGAAAAGTGCGGGGATGAGGTGGGGGTAGCGGAGAAATTCCAATCGAACTCGGAGATAGCTGGTTCTCCCCGAAATAGCTTTAGGGCTAGCCTCGGAACAAGTAAGTCGTGGAGGTAGAGCACTGATTGGGTGCGGGGCCCGCAAGGGTTACCAAGCTCAGTCAAACTCCGAATGCCATAGACTTGTATTCCGGGAGTCAGACAGTGAGTGCTAAGATCCATTGTCAAGAGGGAAACAGCCCAGACCATCAGCTAAGGTCCCCAAGTGTGTGTTAAGTGGGAAAGGATGTGGAGTTGCACAGACAACCAGGATGTTGGCTTAGAAGCGACCACCATTTAAAGAGTGCGTAATAGCTCACTGGTCGAGTGACTCTGCGCCGAAAATGTAACGGGGCTAAACACACCACCGAAGCTATGGCTTGATACTATGTATCAGGGGTAGGGGAGCGTTGTATGCCGGGTTGAAGGTAGACCGGAAGGACTGGGGACTGCATACAAGTGAGAATGCCGGTATGAGTAACGAAAAGATCAGTGAGAATCTGATCCGCCGAAAACCTAAGGGTTCCTGAGGAAGGCTCGTCCGCTCAGGGTAAGTCGGGACCTAAGGCGAGGCCGAAAGGCGTAGTCGAAGGACAACAGGTCGAAATTCCTGTACCACCGTAAATCGTTACGAGCGATGGGGGGACGCAGTAGGGTAGTGACGCAGACTGATGGATGTCTGTCCAAGCAGTGAGGCTGATGTGTAGGCAAATCCGCACATCATTAAGGCTGGGCTGTGATGGGGAGTGAAAATTACAGTAGCGAAGGTCATGATCTCAGACTGCCAAGAAAAGCCTCTAGCCAGATGAAGGTGCCCGTACCGTAAACCGACACAGGTAGGTGAGAAGAGAATTCTAAGGCGCGCGGAAGAACTCTCGTTAAGGAACTCGGCAAAATGACCCCGTAACTTCGGGAGAAGGGGTACCCCGGTAGTGTGAATAGCAGGGGGTCGCAGTGAAAAGGCCCAAGCGACTGTTTAGCAAAAACACAGGTCTGTGCGAAGCCGCAAGGCGAAGTATACGGGCTGACGCCTGCCCGGTGCTGGAAGGTTAAGGGGAGTGGTTAGGGAGTAATCCGAAGCTATGAACCGAAGCCCCAGTAAACGGCGGCCGTAACTATAACGGTCCTAAGGTAGCGAAATTCCTTGTCAGGTAAATTCTGACCCGCACGAATGGCGTAACGACTTGGGCGCTGTCTCAACGAGAGATCCGGTGAAATTTTAATACCTGTGAAGATGCAGGTTACCCGCGACAAGACGGAAAGACCCCATGGAGCTTTACTGCGGCTTGATATTGGATTTGGGTACGATCTGTACAGGATAGGTGGGAGCCTAAGAAGCATGAGCGCCAGCTTGTGTGGAGGCAACGTTGGGATACCACCCTGATCGTATCTAGGTTCTAACTTGGTACCGTGATCCGGTGCGAGGACAGTGTCAGGGGGGCAGTTTGACTGGCGGTCGCCTCCTAAAGAGTAACGGAGGCGCCCAAAGGTTCCCTCAGAATGGTTGGAAATCATTCGCAGAGTGTAAAGGCACAAGGGAGCTTGACTGCGAGACCTACAAGTCGAGCAGGGACGAAAGTCGGGCTTAGTGATCCGGTGGTACCGCATGGAAGGGCCATCGCTCAACGGATAAAAGCTACCCTGGGGATAACAGGCTTATCTCCCCCAAGAGTCCACATCGACGGGGAGGTTTGGCACCTCGATGTCGGCTCATCGCATCCTGGGGCTGAAGTAGGTCCCAAGGGTTGGGCTGTTCGCCCATTAAAGCGGTACGCGAGCTGGGTTCAGAACGTCGTGAGACAGTTCGGTCCCTATCTGTCGTGGGCGTAGGAAATTTGAGAGGAGCTGTCCTTAGTACGAGAGGACCGGGATGGACATACCGCTGGTGTACCAGTTGTTCCGCCAGGAGCATCGCTGGGTAGCTATGTATGGAAGGGATAAGCGCTGAAAGCATCTAAGCGCGAAGCCCACCTCAAGATGAGATTTCCCAATTAGTAAGACCCCTTGAAGACGACGAGGTAGATAGGCTGGGGGTGGAAGTGCGGAATGCATGGAGCTGACCAGTACTAATCGGTCGAGGGCTTATCCTAAAAATAAATCGCAAAGATTGTTTCGTATCTAGTTTTCAGGGAGCAGAGGGTCGGGGGTTCGATCCCCTCAATCTCCACCATATAAATATCGCGGGGTGGAGCGACTCGGTAGCTCGTCGGGCTCATAACCCGAAGGTCGCAGGTTCAAATCCTGCCCCCGCAATTGTAATACCTGGAACTGTGGTGTAGAGGCCTAACATGCCTGCCTGTCACGCAGGAGATCGCGGGTTCGAATCCCGTCAGTTCCGCCATTTTTATTCTGAATAAGGCTCGGTAGCTCAGTCGGTAGAGCAGAGGACTGAAAATCCTCGTGTCGGCGGTTCGATTCCGTCCCGAGCCACCATTCAAAAATTAGCCGATGTAGCTCAACTGGTAGAGCAACTGACTTGTAATCAGTAGGTTGGGGGTTCAAGTCCTCTCGTCGGCACCAGTTTCATATGGAGGATTAGCGAAGTGGCCAAACGCATCAGACTGTAAATCTGCTCCCGTACGGGTTCGGTGGTTCGAATCCATCATCCTCCACCAGTTTTTAGGGGCATAGTTTAAAGGTAGAACAACGGTCTCCAAAACCGTTGGTGTGGGTTCAATTCCTGCTGCCCCTGCCAATTTTACAAATTTAGTATCATGATAAAGAATACATGGCGGTCGTGGCGAAGGGGTTAACGCACCGGTCTGTGGCTCCGGCATTCGTGGGTTCAAGTCCCATCGATCGCCCCATTTTTTCTTTATCACTGCTGGGGATTAGCCAAGCGGTAAGGCAACGGACTTTGACTCCGTCATGCATAGGTTCAAATCCTATATCCCCAGCCATTTATTTGCGGACGTGGCTCAGCGGTAGAGCATCGCCTTGCCAAGGCGAGGGTCGCGGGTTCGATTCCCGTCGTCCGCTCCAATATATACGGCGCCATAGCCAAGTGGTAAGGCACAGCTCTGCAAAAGCTTTATCCCCAGTTCGAATCTGGGTGGCGCCTCCATTTTTATTTATAAGCGGGAGTGGCGGAATCGGCAGACGCACAGGACTTAAAATCCTGCGGTAGGTGACTATCGTACCAGTTCAAGTCTGGTCTTCCGCATATCTAGTCTGTGCCCTTAGCTCAGCTGGATAGAGTATTTGATTGCGAATCAAAAAGCTTCGGAGTTCAAATCTTTTAGGGCACATATAATAGAATAAGCCGGTGTGGCGGAATTGGCAGACGCGCGCGACTCAAAATCGTGAGGGAAACCGTGGGGGTTCGAGTCCCTTCACCGGCATAGATCAATAAGGGTTATATTACTGAATTCAGTAATATAACCCTTATTTTATTTTCATATCATAAGTTAATGTTAATGTATCGTATGAGTTTGTGGTTTGAATGGAAATCGGAGTAACTGATTAGAGCTTGAAATAATCTATAGGTATTTATGAGGCTAAATGAGTTCGTTGATATCTGAGGTTCCCAGTCAAGTTATAATCATGGATAACTTAAAGGTCCGGGATGATCCCCGACCTGAGTCTAGGATAAAGAACCGTCCGGGGTCCGTTTTATAAATTGCGAAAATTACCTAAAATAAAGACATAAGAAACACGTAGTATACAAAAGAGGCGGTGATAACAAATTATGAGGTACACGAAAGAGAAAAACTTGGCCATCATTCTGATCGCCATCGGAGCATTAATATTACTCGGTAAGTTTATTCCTTTTCTCGGTTTTATCTCTGGAACGATTATGAGCTACCTAATACCGGTGATTATGATTGCGATCGGATATTACGGTATAAAAAGAGGGAATGCGCTTTTTGGTTACATCATACTGATTATCGGCGTACTTTACTTGCTCAGTAAACTTGCATGGCTTATCGGACCGCTTCTTGCCATCGGACTTATCATCTTCGGTATATCGATGTTAAGAGGTAGAGGATTAAAAAGGTATTAAGGAAGACGAATAGAGAAAAGGGAGGTAAACAAGAATGAGTGTGTTTCGCCGAATGCGGGATATAACCGCAGCTACAATTAATGAACATTTAGAGCAAAGTCAAGATCCTGTGAAAATGATCGACCAATTTCTCATGGATACAAGAAATGAGATCGGTGAGGTAGAAAAACTGCATGCACAATATTCACGTCACACAAGACAATTGAAGCAGCAGGTAGATGAAGCCAAAGCTATGATCATTAAACGAGAAGAGCAAGCACTTCTTGCGCTAAAAGCAGAGGAAGATCATCTTGCTAAACTGGCTCTACAAGAAAAAATGCTATATGAAGAAAAATACAACCAATATATCGGACTTTATGAACAGAGCAGAGATGCATTAACGGAGCTAGAAGAACAACTCGATCACTTAAAGACCGAATACCAAACGGTCTATAGCAAACGTCAGTACTATTATGCACGAATGCAGACGATACAGCTCCAGCAACGAATGAACGAACGAGCGGGCAAAATGGGAGGTACTCAAATTCCAGGTATGTTCGGAAGACTTGAGGATCGGGTCTCGGATATGGAATATGAAGCAAGAAGCCTTCGTGAGCTTCGTCGGGGCGAGCAAGAACGCAATTCATTACAGCATTCCGTATCTGACTTACTTGAAAGAGAGCTTGCAAAGCTTAAGAAGAAGTTGGATTCCGGAGGAAAGGAGTAACCATACATGAGTAAGCTATATCGCTCTAGACGTGATAAAAAAGTAACAGGATTGCTTGGCGGTTTATCTCAAACACTAGGTATGGATTCAACTCTTCTACGAGTGATTTTTATCTTAGTCACTTTCTTTACAGGTGTACCAATCTTCCTGTACTTTCTTGCTGCACTAGTTGTACCGAAAGAACCTTTTCCACCTTATGATCCATATGCTCCAGGGCCTGGAATGGGTGGGTTCCCTGGCGGAGGATTCTCTAACCCTCAAGGATATGACTCACAAGGCTTTGGAACTCCTAGAGACAATCGTTATAACAGTAATCGTTTTGATAGAGGATTTGGGGCTCCGAAAGAAGATCATTTGGACTCCATGATGGAAGATATCGAGAAAAAAGCATTGAAAAAAGAAAACGAAGAACTTCGTAAAAAACTATCAAAGTATGAGAAGGGAGAATTATAAAATGGGAGTATTTAAAAGAATTAAAGATATGACAAAAGCGTCGGTAAATGAGGTACTTGATAAAGTAGAGGATCCAATCGTTATGCTCAATCAGTACATTCGGGATATGGAAGCAGAGATTCGTGAAGCGGAGGTTACAGTTGCAAAACAAATGGCTAACGAGCGCCGTATGAAACAACGTTTGGAAGAAGCAGAGCGTCTTGGTGGACAACGTGAAGCACAGGCAGAATCTGCACTGATCAATGGTCAAGAAGAAGTAGCACGTAAGCTTCTAGAAGAAAAAATTTATTACGATCAAAAAGTATCTGAATATCAGAATCTGCATGCTGAATCCGAGACTCAAGCGAAAGAACTTGTACAACAACTGCATGATATGAAAGATGAGTTCTACAAAATGCGCAACAAACGTAACGAGCTTGTATCTCGTGCCCAAATGGCAAAAGCAAGAAAACAAATGTCCCAAATTAACAGTGTTCATTCCATTGAGAGCGGCAATGCATCACTAGGGTTCCACCGTATGGAAGAAAAAATCATGCAACTGGAAGCAGAAGCAGATGTAATGCGTGTACCTTACAGCTCCAGCTCCTATGCTCCTAATTCTGTAGATCAAGAAAAACAATTTCAAGTTAATGAGCAGCTGGAAGCATTGAAAAGTAAACTAAATGGAAAAGCTTCCACTTCTGAAGCACCAAAAGAATAAACTACCCAATGTATCATAGGATATGATATCCTAAGTATCGTGGAAAAGCCATACGGAGTTCATCCTTCGTATGGCCTTTTTACTGAAAAAACATGAATTGCAGTGGGATATCATTCTTAGTTTTATGCAATTAAATTGAGATATACATAACATGGATGAAATGAGAGGCAACTCTTGTTATCCATAAAAAAGGGGGTGTGACGAATGAGTAGAGGAAAGTCACTATTTGCTATTCTGGCAATAGGGATTGGCTTAATGATGTTGCTAGGGAGATTTTTGAGTTTCTTTACTATCGTTGCACTGCTCTTATTGATCTTTGGATATTACAAACATAAATCAGGGGACACCAAAAAAGGTCGTACTTTGATGTGGGCAGGAACAGCAATTATAATTCTAGATAATCTCATTCTCGTGGTAGGAATAATGTTGATTTCACTCGGTGTGTTTTATTGGAAGGGTCGTAAAGTACAGCCGCGAGAGGGATATATAATTAATCAGAACTTTATGTCTAATTATGCATGGGATCAAGCACCTTGGATTCTTCGAAACACCAGTATATGGCATGTTATAGGAGAAGTAGATGCTGATCTATCTCTTGCACTCCCTGAAGAAAAAGAAACGGTCATTTATTTGCAGGGTGTGATGGGTGATATTGACTTGTCCATCCCTGAAGATTACGGTGTAGAAATTGAAGCATTTGTGCTATTCGGAAGACAAAAGTTTGGAGATGACCAGAAAAGCGGTGGAATGAACAGGTTGGTTTATCAATCTCCTGGATATGCCGGAAGTGAATACAAAGTTAAATTTGTGATCTCCTATTTAATTGGAGACCTTGATGTAAAACTAACGTAATACTATCTATAGGAGAGGAGGTTCCGGATGCATTCCGAAAAGACAAAAAACATGGTGACTCGCGGCATGGGACAGGGCATTCTGTTTTCTGTATTGCTGGGAGCTGTCATCCTTTATATTCTTTCTTCTTATGGCTATTTAACGCCTTGGTCGACATGGGATCGATGGATTCCGTTCGGAGCAACTCTCGTATTATTGTTAGTTGGGGTGGGTGCTTGCTACGGATTCCTTCAAGCTTATCGAACAAAAGTGAAATTAGAGAGGCTTCGGGAGACATTATTGCAGTGGGAAAAGGGAAGTGTGATGCGAGCTGTTCCTGAGCTAGGAAGTGATGAGATCGGAAGACTAGGGGAACAACTTTCTCGTATCAGCAAAAAGTGGGAAGAGCAAGTAAGTTCTTTACAGCGTCTGTCGACCAATAATGCACAGCTTGCAGAGAAGGCTCGGATCTCCGCTATCGTGGAGGAAAGACAGCGACTTGCTCGAGAACTGCATGATGCGGTATCTCAGCAGCTTTTTGCTATTTCGATGACGGCTACAGCAGTCGGAAGAACACTTGACAAAGATTTTAATCGTGCGAAGAGACAAGTGGCGCTCATCGAGGAAATGTCAGCTGTCGCACAATCTGAGATGAGAGCACTTTTGCTTCATCTGCGGCCTGTATATTTAGAAGGGAAACATCTTGAACAGGGTCTTAGAGAATTAGTAAGAGAACTCCAAGTGAAAGTCCCTATGGAAATATTGTTTGAGATGGATGAGAATATTCACTTGGTAAAAGGAGTGGAAAATCATCTCTTCCGGATTATTCAGGAAGCGATGTCGAACACCCTTAGACATGCAAAAGCAGAAAAGATGGAAATTCGGATTCTGCGAAAAGATCAGGCAGTAAAAGTCGTCATTCGAGATGATGGAGAAGGTTTTGAGTTAGATGATAAAAAACAGGCCTCCTATGGTCTTTCTAATATGCAGGAACGTGTTAACGAAATTGGAGGGTCTATTCTCTGGATTACAGCACCAGGTAAAGGAACGAGAATAGAAATTACGGTTCCTGTAATGGATAAAGAAAGTGAGGTAACGCCAGGATGGAAGATGAATTGATGGTGAGAAATATCAAGGTCCTTTTGGTCGATGATCACGAGATGGTACGGATCGGTCTAGCTGCGGTACTGGATACCGAAGAAGGGATTGAAGTGATCGGAGAAGCAGGTAGCGGAGAAGAAGGTCTCCGGCTTGCGAAAGAGTATAATCCAGATGTAGTACTAATGGATCTCGTGATGGACGGAATGGACGGAATCGAAACTACTAGAGAACTGCTTAAACTACAGCCAGATTGCAAAGTTATTGTACTTACCAGTTATCTAGACGATGAAAAGATGTATCCCGTTATTGAAGCTGGAGCATTTAGTTACTTACTCAAAACGTCACGTGCTACAGAAATTGCAGATGCCATTCGGGCAGCGGATCGCGGACAGTCTGTACTGGAATCACAAGTTGCATCAAAAATGATGAATCGCTTTAGACAACCTCCAGCGCAAATGAAAGCTCATGAAGATTTAACGGATCGTGAAATGGATGTCTTACGATTGCTCGCTCAGGGTAAATCCAATCAAGACATTGCAGATACGCTAATCATTGGGATCAAAACAGTGAAATTTCATGTGACCAACATTTTAGCAAAACTCGATGTAGATGATCGTACGCAAGCTGCCATCTATGCTTATAAAAACGGACTAGCCGAATGAACATACACATATGTAAGGTACGATTCTTATCTTCGTAAGGAAGAAAAGGAATTCGTACCTTTTTAATATTGAAAAGAATGTAGTAAAGAGTAGTTAAACCAGATTAGATGAGGAATAATAAAGCCAAAGCAGTTAAACCTAAAGCCCAGCCCCATCCAGCTCCCCATCCGCCTCCGTAGCCATAACCGCCATAACCACCGTAAGGATAAAAGCCTTTGATCTTCGCGTTTGGTGTCCGTTTCTTTTTCTTTTTTGTTGTTTCTGTTTTTGGATTGGTCTCAAGAATGCTGGACTTGTATGCTCGGCATGGCCGATATTGTTGATTACGACGTTCATCTGCGACGAAGACATGAGTATTATTGCAAGCTTTAAGTCTACCGAAAATACGCCGGCCGTCTTTTGTTACCGCACAAACCATCTTTCCACAATGGCGGCTTAGTACCTCTGGAGTTAAAGGATTGACAGGATACATCTCGTACACCTCTTCATTAAATAAGATAGTAGTCAAGATATTTATATTCTTACAGAGTTAAATAGGTTTGGACGATGGACCAAACAAGTGAAAATAACTCTACTTGGAAGGATTAAGTCCGCCATTCAAGGTGAATATTAAAACAAAGGCATCAAAGTGAAGGTTTGATGAATGTTTATTGAAAGTAAAAGATTAGCAGAGAAAGTTCGTAGCTTTCAAAGGAATACTTATGCTAAAATGTCTTCAACATAAATGACTTTTGCTTCTGTGGAAAAGGCGATAGTTAACTGGAGACACATTTTAATATACTAAAAAATCTATGATATATAGGGGAAAGAAGGGGCCATGAATACGAATCAACCATTGGAATCACTCAAGACTTCGGGTGCCGTGTTTTTTATTTTCGGTGCAACAGGAGATCTTGCTCGGCGCAAGCTATTCCCAGCTATTTATAGTCTGTACCGCGAAGGGAAATTAGCACAAGATTTTGCAGTTGTCGGTTTGGCACGTCGCCCGCGTACACGTGAAGAATTCCGACTTGATGTACATACATCCATTCAAGAATTCTGTCGTTATTCCTGTGATACGATTGAAAGTGAAGAATGGATAACATTTGCAGAGCACTTCGAGTATCAATCTCTTGATATTAATAATGTCGAAGGTTTTCGTGAACTGCGTGTTCTGACGGAGGGACTAGAAACGAAGTTTGATATTCCGGGTAACCGTATGTTCTACCTGGCTTTGGCTCCTGAATTATTCGGCAGTGTGTCTTATAATTTAAAAGAGGGCGGACTTCTAGAGAGTGCTGGTTGGCATAGACTTGTTATCGAGAAGCCTTTTGGATATGATCTGGCTTCGGCTGAGAAATTGAATGAGCAAATTCGGGAAGTATTCCGCGAGGAAGAGATTTACCGGATAGATCATTATCTGGGTAAAGAAATGGTGCAAAATATTGAGGTCATTCGCTTTGGTAATGCGTTCTTTGAACCTTTATGGAATAACAAACATATTGCAAATA
Organism: Paenibacillus sp. Marseille-Q7038; assembly: GCF_965111595.1. Classification (NCBI taxonomy): domain Bacteria; kingdom Bacillati; phylum Bacillota; class Bacilli; order Caryophanales; family Paenibacillaceae; genus Paenibacillus; species Paenibacillus sp. Marseille-Q7038. The sequence continues at coordinate 1,127,733 of NZ_CBCOOM010000002.1, forward strand.
TTCAAATCACCCTTGGTGAAACGGTCGGAGTAGAAGAGCGCGGAGGATATTATGACGCCGCAGGTGCACTTCGAGACATGGGACAAAATCACATGTTACAAATGCTCACTATGATCGCTATGGAACCACCTAGCCGTTTGCTTCCAGAAGATATTCGTGATGAGAAGGTGAAAGTTCTTCGGTCACTTCGCCCTTATGCAACAAGCGATGATGTGAAGAATAACGTGGTACGCGGCCAATATACAGCAGGTGAAGTGAGAGGCACTGAACTTCCTGGATATCGTCAGGAGGAGAAGGTGGATCCTAACTCCAATACAGAGACTTATTTTGCAGCCCGTGTATTTGTAGATAATTTCCGCTGGGCGGGTGTACCTTTCTATATTCGTACGGGAAAACGTCTTCCCGTGAAAACCACAGAGATTGTAGTCGAGTTTAAATCGATGCCAAACAATGTCTATTTAGGTCAAAAACATAAACTCGAACCTAACTTGCTCGTTATTCGTGTAAATCCAATGGAAGGAATCTACATTAAGATTAATGCGAAAAAACCAGGGACGGACTCACAAATTGAGCCGTTGGCTATGGATTTCTGCCAAAGCTGTATGATTGGAATCAACTCACCAGAAGCTTACGAACGACTTATTCATGATGCAACGAAAGGGGATTCTACTTACTTTACTCGTTGGGATGAAGTGGCGACAGCCTGGTCATTCGTGGATCGGATTGCTGCTGCATGGGCAGAGAATCCGGGTGATATTGAGACCTATCCTGCGGGAAGCTGGGGACCGAAAGCAACAGAAGATCTGCTCGCTAAAGATGGTTACTTCTGGTGGCCGGTTAATGGTCAGGATGAAGATAGCGTCGTGTGGATTAAAAATAATTAAGGTGTAATTACAATGTGGAAAAAGCAGGTCACTCTCTATGGAGAATGCCTGCTTTTTCTCATTCATGTATAAAGCTTAGGAAGACATCGTCATACCTCCGTTTACATGGATACACTGACCGGTCATGTATGAACCTTCATCAGAAGCAAGCAGGACATAGGCTCCTACGTGTTCAGCTGGTTGTCCCGGACGGCCCATAGGTACATCTTGTCCAAAACTTTCTACCATGTCTTCGCTCATAGTAGAAGGAATTAATGGAGTCCAGATTGGACCTGGAGCTACCATGTTTACTCGAATGTTTTTCTTCGCTAGACTTTGGGCCATACTGCGGGTAAACCCAACGATGGCTCCTTTGGTTGAAGTATAGTCAATAAATACTTGGTTCCCAACGTAAGGATTAACGGAAGTCGTGCTAATAATAGAGCTTCCTTCCTTTAGATGTGGTACCGCATATTTAGTCATATAGAAAACGGAATAGATATTTGTTTTAAATGTTTTATCCCATTGTTCGCTCGTAATGTTTTCAATTCCTTCCACTACGAACTGAATAGCAGCATTATTAACAAGGATATCAAGTTTGCCGAATTCTTGAACTGTTCTATCTACGATTTCTTTACATGTATTCTCGTCTGACACATCACCAGGAAGAAGTAGTGCTTTGACACCTTCTGCCTCAATATAATTTTTCGTTTCTTCTGCATCACCTTGCTCTTGATCAGAAAGATAGTTAATGGCTACATGAGCACCTTCTTTTGCATAGGCAATGGCAACAGCACGACCGATTCCGCTGTCTCCACCTGTAATAAGAGCCACTTTACCTTTTAGTTTTTCACTGCCTTTGTAATCAAGAGGCTGAATGGGACGAGGATCCATTTGGGATTCTACGCCAGGTTGACTAGCTTGTGTTTGTTTTGGAGTTCCATTTTTTTGTTGTTCGTAAATATTCATAAGTTGTCATCCTCCATTTAGCTAATAGGTTGTATCGTAGAATTACCCGTCTCATTTGTTCTAAAACAGAATATTTTCAAGAAATTAATATAGATACGGATGGGATTACAGGTAAAAATAATAAACAAATGTGGTACAATAGGAAAGTTAACTTGGTCGAATTCATCGTACTTAGGAAAGTGAAATTCACTCTTGTAACGAAAGGAAGGTGGCACCCTTGTGAGTAACCACTTAAAACTTTTATTATGGTATAGAGGCTTGCAGAGGGACTGCCTTTACATTTCACAAGAAGAGCCTATATGAAATAGAAAATATATAGATACTTATATTAATTTACTGAAGGGTAAGAGGGATAACAAAATGAGTAAATCACAAGAACAGGCTATACAGAAAGAAGTCGACAAACGTCGTACGTTTGCGATTATTTCTCACCCGGATGCCGGGAAAACGACATTAACGGAAAAGCTTCTTTTATTCGGGGGCGCGATTCGTCTTGCAGGAACAGTAAAAGCGCGTAAGGCTAGTAAGCACGCGACGAGTGACTGGATGGAAATTGAAAAGCAACGGGGGATTTCTGTAACGTCTTCTGTTATGCAGTTTGATTATAATGGGCACCGTATTAACATTCTCGATACTCCTGGTCACCAAGATTTCAGTGAAGACACGTACCGTACGCTTACTGCAGCCGATAGTGCAGTCATGCTGATTGACGTGGCTAAAGGGGTCGAGGCTCAGACGATTAAATTGTTCCAGGTCTGCGCGAAACGTGGAATCCCCATCTTTACGTTCATCAACAAATTGGACCGTGAAGGACAAAGCCCGTTTGATTTGATGGAGGAGCTGGAGAACGTACTCGGAATTCGTTCGGTACCAATGAACTGGCCAATCGGAATGGGACGAGAACTGTGCGGAGTATACGACCGGATGAAAAATCAGGTTGAATTATTCCAAGGAGATGACCACTCAAACATCCAAGTACAAAAAGTAGACAGTTATGAAGACCCGATAATTCGTGAGATGGCGGGTGAGTTTTTACATGAGCAGTTGAAACAGGATTTAGAGCTGCTGGATGTTGCTGGAGATCAATTTGATTATGAGAAAGTACTAAAAGGGGAATTAACTCCGGTGTTCTTTGGTAGTGCGGTAAACAACTTTGGTGTTCAAACCTTCCTAGAGAACTTCTTGGAACTTGCACCTAAACCTGAACCGCGCCGCAGTACGAAAGGTATGGTAGAGCCGACGAATGAGAAGTTCAGCGGATACGTATTTAAAATTCAGGCAAATATGAATCCTGCTCACCGTGACCGTGTTGCATTCCTTCGGATTGTATCTGGAAAATTCGAACGCGGAATGAGCGTACGCCATGTACGAGCAGGCAAAGAGATTAAACTATCCCAGCCGCAGCAATTCCTTGCTCAGGATCGGGATATCATTCAAGAAGCTTATCCTGGAGATATTATTGGTTTGTTTGATCCCGGTATTTTCCGAATTGGAGATTCTTTGAGCCAAGGCGGCGATATTGTGTTTGATGAATTGCCAACGTTCTCTCCTGAGATTTTCTCCAAAGTAACAGTTAAAAATGCCTTGAAACATAAACAGTATCAAAAAGGGATTGACCAGTTAACCGAAGAGGGAACCATTCAGGTATTCCGTACAGCAAGTTTCGATGAAACCATTCTTGGTGTAGTCGGACAATTGCAATTCGAAGTATTTGAACATCGGATGAAAGCAGAGTATGGGGTAGATGTACAATTACAGCGTATGCCGTATCAGTTTGCCCGTTGGATTATTGATGAAAAAATTGATCCAAGTAAATTCCGGATTAACTCTGTACTTGTTAAGGATAAGAAGGATAATTATGTCGTCTTATTCGAAAATGAATACGCGATGAGAACAGCGATCGATAAAAACCCGACTGCTCAATTCCTTGAGATGGCACCTTAAGCCAGCTGATTAGCTAGAAGAGCAAGATATCGACGATTTATAATAAAAAATCCTCCGTCCCATTAAGTATGGGCCGGGGGATTTCTTTTTTGCAGTAAAAGAAACAGATGTGGATCCTAGGTTAATGGTACGGGTTGAACGGTCTTTAAATGTGCTTGCGCAACTTTAACGAGTTCATCCTGTTTCTCCGCGGAGAGCTGTTTCCAGATCATTTCAAAAATAGAGCCAAGACCCGGTAATGCTGCTTCGGGACCGTCGACGGAACCTTCGATCATTTCCTTAAGCTCTTGATCTGTTTTACCGTGCACCTTATGAACAATAGCTTGACGCAAATCCATTACGATTGGCATTCGCTTGTCCCTCCAAATTCAGTCTTTTCCTGCATTTATACTGTTCCCCGCACCTCTCGCTTACATTCAAGTTTTTCAGACATTGTGGTATACTACGTAGGATGATAGCACCGCAGGAGGTATCCATATTATGGCTAAGAAGCAATATGCCGTCATCGGTATGGGCCGATTCGGATCCAGTGTCGCAAGCGTTCTTAGCGATATGGGTTTTGACGTGCTCGCCATTGATCGGGATGAGCAAAGAACACAAGAAATATCGAATGTAGTAACCCATGCGGTTTCTGCGGATTCTACAGATGAAGAGGCACTCAGGGCGCTTGGAATACGTAATTTTGACGTAGTGGTTGTCTCCATCGGGGAAGATATTCAGGCCAGCATTTTGACGACGCTGATCCTAAAGGATATGGGAATAACTACACTAGTTGTAAAAGCGAAGACAGAATTACATGGTAAGGTGCTCGAAAAAATCGGTGCAGATAAAGTGGTTTATCCAGAAAGAGATATGGGTATGCGGGTTGCTCACCATCTGGCATCTCCTAATATCCTAGATTACATTGAACTATCGGATGATTATAGCATTCTTGAAATGAAAGCTTCTTCAAATATTGTAGGTCAGAATTTAAAACAGCTTGATGTTCGTGCACGCTTTGGGTGCAACGTGATTGCGATTCGGCGGGGGACACAAATGAACATATCCCCGTATGCAGAAGACAGCATACTTCAAGATGATGTTCTTATCATTGTAGGTCATAAAGATGACCTCAGTAAGATGGAGCTGTCTTATTCGAAATAAGGAATAAATGAACTGGTGAAAGACATAAAGAAGGGAACTAAAAATGGAAATTGCTTCTGTTAACAATCCTCGTGTTAAGGATTGGGCTCAGCTTCTCGAGAAGAAGCACCGAACGAGACAAGGGAAATACATCATTGAAGGCATACATCTCGTCCAGGAGGCGCTTCAGCATCGTGCTGAGATTGAATGTATTGCTTATGATATGGATAAAGGCATTCCGAGTGAACTTAGCAGGTATGCGAGTGCAGCGGGTGTAGAATGGATTGGGGTTTCGGCTGCCGTTATTGCTAAATGTACAGATACGGTAACGCCGCAAGCGGTGTTTGCTGTTATTCGGAAAGATGATAAGCAAGCGGATGGACTACTCCGTAAACCGGATAGTCTCGTTATTGTGCTGGATCGGCTCCAGGACCCTGGAAATGTGGGAACGATTATCCGAAGTGCAGACGCTGCGGGGGCAGATGGTGTTATTTTGGGACGCGGAAGCGCGGATGTGTATAATCCTAAGACCATCAGGTCAACGATGGGATCGTTTTTTCACCTTCCGGTTGTAGAAGCAGATCTTAGTGTGATTTTGCCCGAGGCAAAAGAAGCAGGTATTACCCTCGTAAGCACTTCACTTGGTGCGGATCACTCCTGTTATTCTTATGATTTTAAAGGTTCACGCTGGATCGTGATTGGTAACGAGGGAAGTGGTGTATCTGAAGAGGTAGGAAGCCTTGTTGATGATGCTGTTATTATCCCAAGCAAGGGACAGGCAGAGTCACTGAATGCGGCGATGGCTGCAACGGTACTTCTATTTGAAGCAATGCGTCAGCGTCATTTTAACCAATAAAAGCTTTGGTTTATAATATCGACTATCCTTGAGCAGCTCATGCTCTGGATAGTTTTTTTTGTTATGTCCAAAATCATGAGGCACAAGCGAGCTCAGTTACCGTAAGTCCAAATGGAGCAGATGTGATCTTCTGCAGGAAAAGATCGGAAAAGTTAAGCATCCATTATCGAATATCCAATCTAGTCTATATTTATTTGGAACTTTTATGATCAAGGATGCGTCTTTTATTACAAGCAGGAAGCATCTTAAGGCAGAGCTAAGGACAACCATGGTATACTATGGAGGCTGAGCTATATGCCGATAAATAGAGAAAAAGAGCTCTGCTTTATTTTAGCTATAAAGAAAAATCAGATGATTTACGTTAAAAAGGAGAGTCATAATGAACATTCTACGTAAATGGACAGCTCTTGTGCTGTCGGCGCTTTTAATTGTGGCTGTATACCATCCAATCGCAGCTTATGCCGACGCGGCCGAGGGTGATGTCATTATCATTCTAGGGGAAAACTTAACGAATGATCAAAAAGTAAAAGTATTGGCTGATTTGGAAGCACCAAATGGCGCTACAGAACTAACCGTTACTAACGAAGAGGAACATAAATATCTGGGAAGTTATTTATCTAAAGCACAGATCGGCACCAGAGCACTTAGTTCTGCCAAGATTGTGATTGGTAAGGCAGGCAGTGGACTATCCGTAACTACGAATCATATCAACTGGGTAACAAGTGATATGTACCTGAATGCGATGATTACAGCTGGAGTTAAAGATGCACACGTGGTGATTACTGCTCCATTTGACGTATCCGGAACCGCGGCTCTTACGGGAATCATAAAAGCTTATGAAACAACGACAGATACTAAAATACCGGAACAACAAAAACAAGTAGCGAATGAGGAAATCGTCAAAACGGCAAAACTCTCTGATTCGATTGGAGCCGAAGAAACAACGACTCTGATGACGAATATTAAAGAGCAACTGGCAGAGAAACAGCCTCAGACAAGAGAAGCGATGCAATCATTAGTAGAAGATACAGCTAATAACCTAAATATCGCGATACCAGAGGCTCAATTGAATGGACTCGTAGACCTCTTCATGAACATGAAGGATGCCAATATTAACTGGAATGCGGTGGGGGAACAGTTAGATCAAGCGAAACAGCAGTTTACTGATTTTATTGAATCGGAAACAGGACAAGGAATCATTGCCAGCATTAAAAATTTCTTCGTGGGACTCATTGATGCAATAAAGAGTTGGTTCTCATCTTAATTGTAAAATGTGGGAGCACTATGCCGAAGTACGTAAAAATGATCTAATCTCATTTTACGTTGCTTCGGTTTTTTTATGGGGATTTCGCTGAAATCATCGCAATAAACGACAAAAAACCTTCCAAATTTCTCATTTGCATGGGATTCGGAGGTTCTTGTATGGATGTGTGTTCTGTTGTTTTGAATATTTTTTATGCGTTTATAACCATTCTTTAGCCCAACGACCAACCGCATTAAGCGCCCGGGCAAGTTCGGTTCCCTTTCGAGTTAAGGAGTATTCCGTACGTACTGGCCGATCTGCAATCACATTCCGAAGAATGATTCCTTCTTCTTCTAGTTCTTTCATTCGTTCTACGAGTACTCGTTTGCTTAAATCGGGAATCAGGGCATGTATTTCACTGAATCGCTTTGGCTCTTCCATTAAGGTGTGAATGATGGATGCAACCCACTTTCGTCCAATGATCTGGTATGACTGGGTCACTTTTTCACACATTTTCAAGTAATTTGACATGGATTCTTGGTCCATTGTAAAAGCCCCCTTCACGTTGGAATGTTTACTATAAGTAACTGTGATTTTCAATGGACTATATCACACTTTTTTTGAACGATTTATTAGTATAAGTAATAGAATAGCATAGAAAGCGCTACCATAACAGGTTAAAATTAATGTTCACAGATTGGACATTTTTTATTGACGAATGTTGTCGGATGGGTGTATTATGGTTACATAATCTTAATTGGTTACATTTAATAACCTAAAATAGAGGAAGCTGATGATTCAGCATTCTCTTTCGATGTTATGTATAGACAGAATGTGCACGTAACGTTCTTCACATGCTAATGTCGCACATTATAGAGTAAATATCAGGAGGCAATACGCATGGAAGCAATGACATTTGTCCTGTTCGGGGCTACAGGCGATCTAGCCAAAAGAAAAATATATCCGGCACTTTACAATTTATATGTCGATGAGAAAATGCCGAAAGCTTTTTCGGTAATCGGTCTGGGAAGAAGAGAAGTATCCGATGTTGATTTTCAAGCGAGAGTCGAGGAATCATTACATACATTCTCTCGCCGGTCGCCAGAAGATGCAGCTAACGTTCGGGATTTCTTAGGTGCATTTCGTTATACGTCGTTAAATAATAAGAACGTAGAAGACTACAAGAAACTGCTAGAGGTTGTGGAACGCCGTGAACAAGAACTGGGCATCCCGCAGAATCGGATGTTCTATTTGTCCGTAGCTCCGGAGTTTTTTGAACCAATTGCTGAGAACATTAAAGAAAGTGGTTTGGGATCAGGTAAGGGTTGGAAACGAATGATTATTGAAAAACCATTCGGCCATGATCTCGATTCAGCACGTCGTCTGAATGAGAAACTCAGCAATACATTTGCAGAAAATGAGATCTACCGGATTGACCACTTCCTTGGTAAACCGATGGTTCAAAACATGGAAGTTCTTAGTGCTACTAACCCTGTTATTCAAGCTCTATGGGGGAATCACTATGTATCCAACATTCAAATTACAGCAAGTGAAACGGTAGGAGTAGAAGAAAGAGCAGCGTATTATGACCAAAGCGGTGCAGTACGAGATATGTTCCAAAATCATATGCTGCAGTTACTCATGATGATTGCTTTACATCTACCGAAGAAATCTTCTCCAGAAGAGATTCGTTCGAAAAAGAAAAATACAGCAGAAGCACTCATTCCTCTCTTACAGGAAAAATTGAATGAGAACATTGTTCGTGCACAATATCGTGCAGGAGAGCTGCAAGGTAAACCTGTGGTAGCATATGTTGATGAACCTGGTGTTGAGTCAACCTCTCAGAATGATACGTACTTTGCTGCACGTGTATTTCTGGATGATCCGTTCTGGAATGAAGTTCCTTTCTATATTCGCACAGGTAAACGTCTCAGCGAGAAATCTACACGTATTGTCGTTGAATTTAAACGTCCGCTTAACACGGGGATTCCTGTCGATGAAAACTTAGGGGCGAATCTGCTGATTATTGATATTGGTCCACAAGAAGGAATTCGTATTCAATTGAATGCGAAAAGTCCAATGCACCACGATACGATTGAACCGATGGAACTCAGCTATAGTTCATCTTACGATAATGTTCCAGAAGCTTATGAGAATCTTATCTTTGATGCCTTGCGTGGAGATGCAACCTTCTTTGCACATTGGGATGAAGTAGAATTGTCCTGGAAATGGGTACAACCTATTCTAGATGCATTTACAGCAAATGAAGTACCACTTCATTATTATGAAGCAGGTACAGAAGGTCCAAAAGCTGCAGAAGAACTTCTTGCTCAAGATGGTAACGAGTGGCATTAATCATGAATAACTGATTTTATTCGCGTTATACAGCTGATTGAAGTTGATAACATATACAGTTTCACTACATTTTAGATTGAGCATAATTTAGGAGGCACTAGGACATGAAAGTAGGATTAATTGGTTTAGGTAAAATGGGACTTAATCTAGGTAAAAATCTGATCGACCACAAGCATGAAGTGGTTGCTTACGATTTGAATGAAAATGCAGTTTCAGAAATGAAAGAATACGGTGCAACCGGTGTTTCTTCTTACAAAGAAATGGCAGAATCCTTGGAATCACCAAGAATCCTATGGATTATGGTACCGCACTCCGTAGTTGATGGAGTCATTACGGATTTGATTCCACTATTGTCCAAGGGCGACATTGTTATTGAAGCGGGTAACTCTCATTACAAAGAATCGATTCGTCGTTATGAGCAGCTGAAAGAACATGGCATTCACTTCATGGACGTAGGTACTTCCGGCGGCATGGAAGGTGCAAGAAATGGTGCATGTTACATGATTGGCGGCGACGAAGAAGCATGGAATATTGTTGAACCGGTATTCAAAGACACAGCTGTAGAGAATGGATATCTATATGCAGGTAAAGCCGGCAGCGGACATTTCCTGAAAATGGTTCATAACGGAATTGAGTACGGTATGATGGCATCGATCGGTGAAGGATTCGAAGTTCTTGAGAAAAGTCACTATGACTTTGACTACGAAAAAGTAGCACGCGTATGGAACAACGGTTCTGTTATTCGTTCTTGGCTGATGGAACTGACAGAGCGTGCCTTCTCCAAAGATTCCAATCTGGACGAAATTCGCGGGGTCATGCATTCTTCCGGTGAAGGTAAATGGACGGTTGAAACCGCATTTGATCTACAGGCAGCTACTCCAGTTATCGCTCTTTCGCTTCTTATGCGTTACCGTTCCCTTGAGAATGATACATTTACAGGTAAAGTGGTAGCGGCACTCCGGAATGAGTTTGGCGGACATGCGGTAGAGAAAAAATAACAAAATTCTAAAATATGTTTAAAATATATGCCAATGTTTATATATAAATGTTGGCATATATTTTTATCTATTTGAGATCGACCTATTATTTTAAAAGATGGAGGGCATTTCATTATGAAATTTTTCTTAGATACTGGGAATGTTGAACAAATTAAAAGAATTCATCGTCTGGGTCTGGTAGATGGCGTAACGACGAATCCTTCTCTAATTGCTAAAGAAGGTCGCGTTTTTAAAGACGTGATCAAAGAAATTACTTCTTTTGTAGAAGGTCCTGTCAGTGCTGAAGTTATTGGTACAAAAGCAGAAGACATGTTAAAAGAAGCAGAAGAAATCGCTACGTGGGCACCAAATGTGGTTATTAAATTGCCAATGACTGAGGATGGTCTATACGCGACGAACGAACTGAGCAAAAAAGGAATTAAGACCAATGTAACTCTGGTTTTCTCAGCAGCTCAGGGACTTATGGCAGCAAAAGCAGGTGCAACATTCATCAGTCCATTTGTTGGACGTCTTGATGATATCTCAGTGGATGGAATGCAGCTTATCCGTGATTTGCGTCAGATCTTGGATACTTATAATCTTCCTGCGGAAATCATTGCAGCAAGTATCCGTAACGTGAAACATGTAGAGGATGCAGCTCTGGCGGGTGCACATATTGCTACGATTCCTGGTACACTGGTGCCAACCCTATGGAAACATCCGCTTACTGATAGTGGAATTGAACGTTTCCTTAAAGATTGGGAATCCGTTCCTCAAGATGCAAAACCACCGATGAAATAACTTTTGAAATTCTACTATTAAGAATTCAAGGTGAATAAAAAAAGGGAATTCCTACGGGAGTTCTCTTTTTTTGTGTGTACACAATACCGGAGATCATGAGGCTTGCTTCTTTTTCTAGGTCAGGCTGCATAGATTAAAAAAGGAACCTCTCTCAAGGGAGGAATGCGTGCATGGCATTCAGAAGATCTAGGTGGAGAAAGCAGCGTCAGAAAACAGGGGGACACTGGAAGAAGTGGGTACTGATCATCATGCTGGTGATCGTAATCTTAACGGTACAATCTGCTGCGTACATAGAGCGGAATCTGAAGCCTCCTATTATGCATCTAGCTAAAATCAGGGTAAAACAGCTGGCGACAGAAGCGATTAACAAAGCCATAACGAGTCAAATTGCAGATGGCAAACCGTCTGATGATCTCATTGAGTGGAAAACGGATACCAAGGGGAAAATCAGTGGTTTTATGCTGAATTATGATGAGCATATGAGAATTACTTCAAATGCTTTATCTATTGTTCAAACTACACTGCAAGATATGGAATCATTCAGGGATCACATTCCACTCGGGCAAGCACTGGGAAGTACGATATTATCATCTTTTGGTCCTAAGGTGCCCATTCGGATCGAACCACAAGGCGCGGTAAAAGTTGATCTTAGCACCAGACAGCAAAATGCAGGAATTAATATGATTTTGGTTGAGGTATATATTCATATCATTGCTGAGGTTGCGGTTGTAGTCCCCCTCGATATGGAACCGGAAATTGTGGACACGGAGCTGCCGATTTCCTACTTGCTTGTTGTTGGAGATGTGCCTATGTATTATTACGATAACCAAGGACGTCCCGTAGGAGAGAATGGAGCAAGTGCACCAAGCTTAGCGCTTCCTTCTTTGCCATCAGGTACAGGAACACCGAATACGGGAGTTACCACCCCTGATGCAAGCAGTACCGTTCCCAAGAATGAGGGGAATAGTGAACTGTATCTGGAAGAGCCGGAACCTCTTCTGCCGAATGGTAATGAGTGAGAGAGAAAATAAACCTATATCGTAAAAAGTGACTTGTACAAGAATCGTCTGTTGACAGAGGATGCTTAAGTAACAAGTCACTTAAAATTACGATGAGGTTTACTTTTTCTTTTTGGCTTGTAAAGCTTTACGTTCTTCATTCTCCCAGCGATGTAGTGATGGATAGGGATCAAATGACCATTCCGTAAGCCCTGTATCTCGGTAGATCCCATAATGAAGATGAGGTGGAAACTTCCCTTGTGTCCCTGGCTTACCATAGCCGGAGCTTCCTACCCAGCCGATGGTTTGTCCTGGAGTAACGATACTGCCTACGTGTATACCCTTTTCGAAACCGGACAAATGCGCATAGTAGTGATAGTGGTTGTCTAAGTCCCGTATTCCCACGCGCCATCCTCCAAATGGATTCCAGCCTTTGATTTCAATAATTCCATAACAAGTGCTTCGGACGGTCAGGCCATGCGGAGCAAAAAGGTCTGTTCCTTCATGTATTCTTCGTCCACCCCAGCTGCGGCTTGTTCCCCATGTGCTTCGGTAAGAGTACACGGTACCTAAAGGTAAAGGGAATGCATGCTTTGAAAGTTCAAGTGTGTCAAAATGCTTGTAGATTCTAGCGAATTGCTGTATTCTCTGTACCGCTCTTGTGTTTTGGTAATAGTGCCATAGTGAGATACCGATATCATCTGCCGATATCCCATATTTTGAAGCAACACGAGACATGGTAAAGAGTACGTCCACGTTGTTCTCTGGATCTGCTTTTTGATCTCCGGTTCCATCCAAACCAAGTCCACCAAAGAGGGCAATGGACATCGGATTCTTATCCTGCTGATCTGGATTTAAGATTCCTGTCCACCTTCGAGAATCAAAAAAGATACCTGTTAACCGATCTTCGTGTGCGCGGTCCTTCGGATGCGCTTTTGTCATCGTCCGCTCATACTGATCGATAGCGGCAAGATAATACCAAGGTACGCCGCTCACAATACTAATTTGGTCATATAATGCCTTACGTTCTTTATTTAGTTCTTGTGCACTTGGCGGATTTATAGGTTTCTCCTGAGCAAAGACATCAGCTGGTGCGAGTGAGGCAAAGAAAGAGAGTGTGAGTGTGACTTTCAGACAAAGCATTCGCAAGTTACGTTTTTTGTATATCCGTATCAACAGATACTCCTCCTTTCTTCATTCCCGCTCAAAGTTATGTTTAGGTTCACACAACTTCCTTGTTTTTATGCCTTATCATGAAAAAAGAATCTGAAGAGAAAAGAAGAATTGATAAGAAATGGAGGTTATTTCCATAATAATCGTGGTATAATGTGTCCGTGCGAAAGTCTAATACAACTCGATATAGAAAAGAGGGTACTTCCTTGGGAAGCAAAGTGAAAGAACCTAAACCAGAGTGGATTAAGATTAAACTAACCGCAGGCGAATCTTATCAAGAAATAAAAACAATGATGCGTTCGAAAACCCTTCATACGGTCTGCGAAGAAGCACGTTGTCCTAATATTTATGAGTGCTGGGCAAACCGTACAGCAACTTTTATGATCCTTGGCGATATTTGTACAAGAGCCTGTCGATTCTGTGCAGTAAATACGGGGCTGCCTACTGAGCTTGATTTACAGGAGCCTGAACGTGTTGCAGAAGCGGCAGAACAGATGAATTTACAGCATTGTGTAGTAACGAGTGTTGCGAGGGATGATCTTAAAGATGGGGGGGCTTCCATCTTTGCAGAAACGATCAAAGCGATACGCAGAAAACTACCTTTATGTAGTGTAGAAGTACTTATTCCTGATTTTCTGGGGAATAGGGAGGCACTGCAGATCGTAATGGATGCTAAACCGGATATTTTGAATCATAATATTGAAACGGTAGAACGCTTGTCTGATCAGGTTCGTGCCAAAGCTAAATATGAACGTTCTCTTGAATTGCTTAAAACGTCAAAAGAAATGAACCCCGATATACCAACCAAATCAAGTATTATGCTAGGGCTTGGGGAAGAGTGGGATGAAATTCTTCAGACAATGGATGATTTGAGATCAGTGGATTGCAATATTATGACGATTGGGCAATATCTTCAGCCTTCGGACAAGCATTTATATGTAAAAAGATATGTAACACCTGAAGAATTTGCGGAACTGAAAAAAGAAGGGCTTGCCCGAGGATTCAGTCATGTGGAATCTGGACCTATGGTTAGAAGTTCATATCATGCACATGAACAAGTAAAGTCTGCCGCGAATGCAAATAATGTAGTATAGTAGGAGTAAGCCTTTGCATGAAAAAGAGGCGGTTCGGATAGAAGGGAAGGAAGACGGTTTTGATTCAGATCAGCGGCAAAACTTATGAAGTCTTGCAGGACTATAGAAACGGTTGGAATCCGGAAGCCTTTCGTGATCGGTATAGCGATGTCCTTGAACGATATGATTACATTATTGGGGATTGGGGCTATAATCAACTGAGACTTAAAGGATTTTACCGAGAGAACCACCCGAAGGCGAATAAAGATACTTCGATTACGGGCATGGTTGATTATATTAATGAATATTGTAATTTTGGTTGTGCCTATTTTGTACTTCATAAGCAAAAAGAGCAAAAAGAACCTAAGGATTCAAAAGAAAAAGAAATTAAAGAATCTAAAGAAACTCAACCAAAAGAACAAAAAGAGGCTAAGGAGCCAAAAGAGCCAAAAGAGTCAAAAGAACACAAAGAACCTAAAGAACCTAAGGAACTTAAGGAACCGAGAGAACCAAAACAACCAAAAGAACCTAGAGAGCGCAAGTTTTCTAAGGAGAACAAAACAAAAGAAGAAGCTACAACAAAAAGCGGTTCCTGATGAGGAACCGCTTTTTGTTGTAGCTTAATCCAGAAAGGCTGTGCGAACTCGATCCCAAAACGGGTAAGGGCGGTATCTTGCAAAACTTACTTTCTGTCTGGAAACCTGACATCTTACAGATATAAGGTCATCAATCGTCATATTGACGTGATCAATGGTAAGTAGCAGTCTTTGGGATTTTCTAGAGAAAATATCGCAATGATGATGCTTTGGCAGTACGATAGGCGATCCTAACGTACGGTAGACCCGGTTATTAATGGAGGCGATCTCAGCAATTTGCATTGCTTCAATCGTGGGGTGAATCATGGCTCCGCCAAGTGCTTTGTTGTAAGCCGTGCTGCCGGAAGGGGTGGATACGCAAATGCCGTCACCACGAAACATCTCAAAAGTAATATCATTAATATCGACTTGAGCTACAACTGTTCCATCGACACCCTTGAGGGTAAACTCATTAAGTGCAACCATGGAGGTAACCCCTGACTTTCGGTGAATCTCCAGTTCTACTAAAGGGTACTCAACAATACGTGGCTGCAACTGCTGACTCGTATCTAGACCGTTACTCATAAGTTTGATCAGCTCATGAAGTTCATCTGCTTTCCAGTCTGCATAAAATCCAAGATGACCTGTATGAACGCCAACAAAAGCAATATCAGGGATTTGATCTATAAACGTATGAAAAGCCTGTAGCATGGTGCCATCGCCGCCAATAGAAACAACGATCTCTGGAGATTTGGCATCGAGTATAAATCCGTGCTCTTCAGCGAGACGATGAAATTGCTCGGCCAAATCCATAGATAAAGAGTCTCCTCTGTCCTGAACATAATATCTCAAGATGAAAGCTCCTTTGTAATAAGTATAACTTGATGATATCCAATTTCAGGACAGAAAACAATCGCTGCAACACATTTCCTTTAGTTTCGAGATTTGGCGATGAATTGATTAATCCATACGTAGACAGCGGTTATCATAATTAACCCGCCAATCAGAATCATAGTGATTACTAATTGTAATGGGAGCAGATGGAAACCTGTCAGAAGAGAAGCTGGATCGGAAAGTCCTGACGGATATATCGTTTCTACACTATTCATGATTGGGTTCCAGCATAAAAATACAATTCCAGCTGCAAGGATCGCGTGAATGGCTCTCGCAAACATAAAAGGTAAATAACGCAGCGGTGTAGAGTTCAGAATGCTCACAACCTGAGCATGAACCGATAAACCTCCCCACGAAAGAATACAAGCAGCAGCAGTAACTTTATAGATCAGGGGGATTCCCTCTAATGTTCCGGCATACCGAGCTCCGAGTGTAACTTCAAACAATCCTCCAACAAGCGACTGAGATAATTCTTTAGGGAATCCTAGAAATAGAAGGACTTGTTCAAGCCAGCGGTACATTCCATTCATAAATCCAGCTTGTGTAAATAATTCGAGAATGACCGAAAAAAATACGACGAGTCCGCCCACAACGATCATCAACTGTAATGAAGAACGGATTGCTTGTTGCACAAGTTGTCCAAGAGAACGCCCATCACTCTCACGAGCTTGATGCATTTCATAAAATGCATGCTTTAAACGGTTACCCTTTACAGTCAACGCTTCCGTATTCTCGGGCGTATCTTTTGGACCATGAAACCGCATCAGAAACCCAACGATGAGTCCAGATCCATAATGAGCAATGGCTAGAATTCCTGCTAACGCAGGCATGTGAAAAAAACCAACAGCGACGGCACCAATTAAGAAAATAGGATCAGATGTTGTAGTAAAAGCAACGAGTCGTTCTCCCTCTTCTCGTGTAATTTGTTTTTGTTCCCATAACTTAGCTGTAAGTTTAGCTCCAACCGGGTATCCGGAAGCATAACTAATAGCGGCTACAAAACCGCCCGTTCCTGGGATTCGAAATACCGGTCTCATAAATGGATGAAGAAGAGTGCCCATGAAGTGGACAATGCCAAGTCCAAGCAGTAATTCTGATATTACAAAAAAGGGAAATAGAGAAGGGAAGAGGACCTCCCACCAAATGGAAAGACCACGAACTCCAGATTCCCATACGGATAAAGGATAAATCACCATTAAAATGCATATACTGAGTAGACCGCAGGTGATCAAAATTGGTAAGGCTAGACGCTTCATATGCCATGGTTCGCCCCTTTTTCTAAAAGCTGTTCGCTGGTTATAAATACTATATGAGCCAAGATGGACAAACAGGACAAAAAAAACAGAAAGCGTTTGCAAATTTACTGTAATTTAAGGAAATGTATGCTAATATAAATAGTAATTAGTGAATAGATCTAAAGTCCTCTTTTGATATGCCTGATTTCTATTATGAAAAGGATGGAGTGGTGTCGTGATGGGAGTAATTGCAGGGATACTCGTTTGCGCTATTGTATATGTGATGCGGGAAGCGCATACCCATCCCGGAGAAGAAGACTGGCGGAGTTATTAAGGTCAACTGCAAATATATACTCAAGGCAAGAACAGCTGATATGAGGCAAGAGTCCTAGATAGATAGGAGCTCTTGTCTTTTTTTGTTATACTAGAGCATGAACTTTAGCATGAGAAAGAAGGCGAGAGAATGGATCCGAATAAAACGCTTTATGAGAACTTGGGGGGCGCTGAGGGTGTAAGAGCACTTGTTGAGGCTTTTTATCCGAAGGTACAAAAAAATGAATTGCTATCTCCGCTTTTTCCAGAGGATATTACTCCGGTTATGGAGAAACAGTATATGTTTTTAAGTCAATTTTTCGGAGGTCCCTCTCTGTATTCTGATGCAAATGGTCATCCGATGATGAGAGCAAGGCATTTACCTTTTCCTGTTACCGAAGAGCGGGCTCAGGCTTGGTTATCTTGTATGTATGAAGCTTTAAAAGAAATGGATATTCCCGAGACGGTTGTCGATGTTACGATTCAGCGATTATCTGGCCCGGCCTATCATTTTATCAATACTCCCTCCTAATGAGGAACAAGAAAAGCACCGGTTTTCACCGGTGCTTTTCTGTTCATAAGGATCTTAAGCGCTGATCAGCGAGCAGATAATCCTGATCATTATCGAGCAAAGTCACCCGGTTTTTACAGCATGGAAAGACAAGTAGATGTTTTTTTCCGTCATGTATTAATGGAAGTTGATTCGGTTTCAAGGGAAGTAGAACATTCTCTGCCGAGCAAAATGGACACTCCTGAACATAAATGTCACCCATTACAATGTCATAGGGCCATGTATTTTCAAAAGGGATCATAAATGCTTATCCTTAGCTTGGTCTGTACTGGTATTGGATTTCTCCGCTGCTGGAGAAGATTCTTCCTTAGCCAGCTCAGCTAGTTTTTGCATAAGGATATGTTGCGGCATATGCATGAGATGCTCAATAGGAACACCTAGTTTTTTAGATAACGTAACGGCTGTCTCTGCAGAAATCTGTAAAGGTCTCATTTATATTTCCTCCTGAAAGTTATATATAGAATTTAGGTAATGACTGGAATCAATAGAAGCATAATTCTGATATAGTATTAGTTATACACCTTGAACAGGGGTTGTTCAAACCTGTTTCTTGATGTTTTTTGAAAAATAAATAAAAGAGGTGGCAAAAGTATGAGTAAAACACTGCGTCAAACATGGGATTTGGAAACGATTTTTAGCGGAGGTTCCTCATCGGAAACCTTTGCTGTTTATCTTAAACAACTAGAGCAGGATATCGCAAGTTTAAATACACAAGTGGCTGATACAAAAGTTCCTGTGACAATAGAAGATACATATGCTTACGATGGAATGATTGATCAGCTTCAAGATATTATTGCACGATTATCGGAAGGTTCTGCCTTTGTATCATGCCTTGGTGCAGAGAATCAAGATGATAAAAAAGCGGTACAGCTCACGGGCAGAATTGCTTCACTACACGCCCAGTTAGCGAGTGTGAAGACCAGGTTTGACAGCTTGCTGCAACAAACGGATGACGAAGTGTGGACTGGGTGGATGAAGCGTCCTGAGATCATGCCCATCTCTTTTGTTATGAATGAGAGCCGTCAAGAAGCGAAAGAAAAAATGGCACCTGAACTGGAAAGCTTAGCACTTGATCTTGCCGTGGATGGTTACCATGGTTGGGGAGATTTCTATGATACGATCGTAAGTAAAGTGCGGGTTCCTTATGAAGAGAATGGGGAAACAACATACTTGTCAGCGGGACAAGCAGCGAATAAATTACAGCATCCCGATCGCGAAGTACGTGAAACGATGCTAGTGAATTGGGAAAAAGCTTGGAGTGAGGTGGCAGATTACTGTGCTGATACCCTCAATCATCTCGGCGGGTTTCGTTTGAAACTGTATGAGAGAAGAGGTTGGGATTCCGTTCTCAAAGAACCACTTGCGATTAATCGAATGTCTGCACAGACCCTTGATGCGATGTGGGATGTGATAACACGCGCGAAACCAGCCCTTGTAAAATATCTGGAACGCAAGGCAAAGCTTCTTGGAACTCAGCGTTTATCCTGGGCTGACGTATCCGCACCTATCGGTGAATCAACAGGAACGATTTCTTACGAGAAAGCGGCGGAAAGTATTGTATCTCAATTCCGTAAATTTAGCCCTCGGATGGCTGATTTTGCACAGATGGCCTTTGATAAACAGTGGATTGAGGCTGAGGACCGCCCAGGTAAACGACCTGGAGGGTTCTGCACATCGCTTCCTGTAAGCAAGGAAACGCGTATTTTTATGACTTATGCAGGTACTGCCTCGAATGTGTCCACACTAGCCCATGAGCTTGGACATGGTTATCATCAGCACGTAATGGATGATATGGAGATCTTGAATCAAAGCTATGCTATGAACGTAGCAGAGACGGCTTCTACTTTTGCAGAGCTGATTGTAGCAGATGCACTGATCCAAGAAGCAGACGAAAAAGAAAAGCTTGCTTTACTGGAAGAAAAAATTCAGAATACGGTTGCTTTCTTTATGAATATTCATGCTCGCTTCCTCTTCGAAACACGTTTCTATGAGAAACGGAAGGAAGGTCTTCTCAGTGCAGAGGAATTGTCTGAATTAATGGAAGAAGCACAGCGGGAAGCGTTCTGTGACTCTCTAGGTTCATATCATCCCACATTCTGGGCATCGAAGTTGCATTTTTATATCACGGGAGTCCCATTCTATAATTTTCCTTATACATTTGGTTTCATGTTCAGTACAGGAATTTATGCACAGGCTCAAAAAGAAGGAGCTACATTTGCTGAAAAATATGACAATTTATTGCGGGATACCGGCCGAATGACGGTAGAGGAACTTGCTGATAAACATTTAGGAACAGATGTAACAAAACCTGATTTCTGGCAGGGAGCTGCTGATCTATGTATAGCTGATATTGAGCAATTCCTTCATATGACTGAGAACCTATAATAGACGTGAATAAATAGGACCTTAGCAGCGATGCTGAGGTTCTTTGGTTTATAAAAATTTATTAATTTATAGTTGATATTTGTCGAAATGTGTTCACAAAATAAAAAAACCGATATTATTTGCATAAATTTGTTGTAAAATAGAAAAATTTGACATATAATGAGTCACAAGCCCTATATACATAGGCTAAAAGTATAAGAGGATGGTGTATATGATCTCAATTGATCAGCTTTCTCTACCTAGACAATTGGATATTGTCTTTAGAGCACTTGATGGTGAACTTACAGGTCTTGATTCAGGAATTGTTTTTGTGCAAATCCGAAATAATGTAATAGGTAAATTCGGGATTAGACATTATCCTGTACCTATGAAAAAAGGGATGGAGAGTTCTCCAAAAGGACTCACAGAATCGCAAAGGTCTTCTTTTCGGCTTATGGCCCTAGAATCACTTAAGTTAAAAAAACACTGGACGCATGGAGAAATCACTTATGATTTCGCCGTTAGAAATGACATGATTGTTGTAGATTCAACTTTAGAATCCAATTATAACCTTGCTAGTTTGATGATTCGCTACCCGCGTACTACATATACAGATGTTCAATTAGGTCCATCATAATAACAAAGCGGCCCTCTCGAAAAGAGAAGACCGCTTCGTTAACCCGCTTAGATTCTTGCGTGGAACCTAGCTAGATTTATGAAAAGATAACGACGTTTATTGACGACCAGCCAATTGCTGTTCAGCGATTTGTACCAGACGTTTTGTGATATAACCTCCGAGAGATCCAGTCTCACGGGAAGTATAGTTACCGTAGTAACCATCTGCCGGAATTGTTACGCCTAGTTCTTGTGCTGCTTCCAATTTAAGTTGTTGAAGTGCAGCATTTGCTTGTGGAACTACCAAATTGTTAGAACGAGATCCTGATGCCATGTGTTGTCACCTCCTTTTGTGCTTTGTGAGATTAGTATGGTTTTAGGAAGAGAAAATATACTCAAAAAACAAGCAGGTAACAAGTGGAAATAGAAGGTATAGTCTGAAGTGAAATTCGGGTTAAAATTTGAGGTAAAAGCCAAGGTCAACTTGTTGTAAAATACAAGTGTATAAAGCAAAAATAGACAGCTGATATAGCTGTCTATTTGTAAGATAACTTTTTATTATTCTGGTTCTGCAGGTTGAATGATTTCAATCTGTGTAAAGAGTTCAATGGTCTGACCTGGCTCCATATGTAGGAGTCCTGTGAAGTCTGCATTTCTCTCGATATTGGGAGCATCAGGCAACCAAGTATAAGGCTCAATGCACAAATAATCACTGCTTTCTCCTTTGGTAAATAATACCCAATGTAAAAAAGAATCTTTATTCGCTGTATATTTAATGGCATAACCATCATTACGCGTAAGATATGCAGTGTCATGTTCACGATTTGACCTGAATATGGTATCTAAATTCTGTCCTGCCAGATTTACCCCATTAGGCAAACCGGCAAGAGAACCCAAACCCTCTAAATCTCCAGTTGGAAGTAAATCTTCGTTCAGCGGATAAATTCCATTCACCGGAAGTTTAATATTCCAACGCTGTGGCTCTCCATCGAGCATAAACCAAGTGTGGTATCCCATACCAAACGGTGCTGCATGATCACCTTGATGGGTAACGCGAAGTTGCTGTGTGAGAGTAGAACCTTGCAGTCTAAAAGTCATGGAAAATGTCATAGGAATAGGAAAATGCTTCATCCAGAGTTCATCTTCACTTGTCTTCCATTCCGTTGTTACGGTGCATCCATCTTCGTCTTCTTCTATGTCACTAACACACCAAGGCTGTGTACGATGAAGTCCATGAATATGGTTATTATTTACGGAATTTTGAGCAAATTGATATTCTTGGCCTTCATATTCAAAGTGACCCAGGTGAATACGCCCTGGGGGGATCAACATCGGAACACCAAAATGGTAAGGTTTCTGAAGATAAAAAGCGAGATCCTGTTCGTCAGGTTTACGAACGACTTCCCGGTTTTGAATACGATCATAAATGGATATAATGTTGTTACCGAGGCGGGGTAGCAGGGTGACTTCAAGATCACGACTGTGCAAAATATAAGTATCATAGCCGTTCCAAAGCCCTTTGGTCACTTGTTTCATCTTTTTTGCTCCTTTTCCCACGAAAGATCTTAAGCATCTTACACGTATGTCTATCATAACAGATAATTGTATCTGTAGTAAAAAGGGACTTGGATTTCACAAATGAAATTTATGTGATTTCTGCTTCTCATATTTCATGTTGACATGAGAACTTTATCATGATTATGATAAAGCAAGTATATAACTTATAATCGTTGATAGGGATAAGTAAGCTTAGTGATGGCAACTTCAGAAAGCCGATGGTTGATGCGAATCGGTGTTGCGGACTTTGACTGAATGGACCCTGGAGAGCCTGGCTTAACGAGAAGTGATGCTTCTTTAGTAGGTCAGGACGACTAATCCGCGTTAAGGAAGATAAGGTTGCTTATGAGCAGTTTTCTATGTGCAAGTAAGCAGCAAATTAGGGTGGCACCACGGTCTCACGTCCCTTTCACGGGATGTGGGGCCTTTTTTGTATTTTGTTTTATTTTTGAATGAGATGAATTATAGGAGGAATAAAGAATGAAAACGGTATTCTCGGGTATTCAACCTAGTGGAAAACTAACCCTAGGGAATTATATTGGGGCAATGAAAAATTTCGTTAAGTTACAAGATGAGTATCATTGTAATTTTGTAGTTGTAGACTTGCACGCAATTACGGTTACCCAGGACCCAGCTGCGCTTTACGAACAATCTAAAGATGTTGCAGCTTTGTATCTCGCTGCTGGAATTGATCCAAAGAAAGCAAATGTATTCTTGCAATCTCATGTTCCTCAGCACGCAGAACTCGGATGGATGCTGACTACGCTGACAGCGATGGGTGAGCTTGAACGTATGACCCAATTTAAAGATAAATCGGCAGGCAAAGAATCCGTAGGTGCAGGACTTTTTGTATACCCTTCTTTGATGGCAGCTGATATTCTGCTCTACAATGCGGATCTTGTACCCGTTGGAGATGACCAAAAGCAGCATATGGAACTAACTAGAGACCTTGCTCAGCGGTTTAATCGTCGTTATGGAGAGTTCTTTACCATTCCTGAAATCTATACTCCAAAAGTAGGGGCACGAATTATGTCTCTGGATGATGCATCTAAAAAAATGAGTAAGAGTAACCCAAATCCAGGAAGCTATATCTCGCTTTTGGATACACCTAAAGACATTCGTAAAAAAATCAGTCGTGCAACAACCGATTCAGACAGTACGGTCCGATTTGATCCTGAGAACAAACCGGAGATCAGTAATTTAATGAGTATTTATAGCGAATGTTCCGGACTCTCACTGCAAGAGATCGAAAAACAGTATGAGGGACAAATGTATGGGGCTTTCAAGAAGGAACTTGCGGAAGTGGTGGTTTCTGTTATTGAACCGATGCAGGAGAGATTCCGTGAGATTCGTGAGTCCGATGAGTTGATGCGTATTCTAAATGAATCTGCTGAGCGGGCAAGAGAGATCGCCGCTGCCAATCTGACAGAAGTGAAAAAACGGATGGGTTTTGTTGTTTAAAATCTAAGACTGGTTCATCTCAGCACGATTTCGTTTTGCCTTGATGATGAATCCCCAGCCGATATTGCAGATGGCTAAAATACTAAAGAGTAGAGCTAACCATAAGGAATGGCTAAGTGAAACTGCGGTGACCATAAGTAATATAATAGAAGAAGCGGCAAACCAAAGAGACAGACCTTTACTCATGTGAAAGTACCTCCAAAAAAATATTTTTAAAAAGAAGTATAGCTTTTCGAGAGAGAGCCATAATAATCTTGCAAGCTTGCAACAGCACATATCACGCGCGAAGCGAAAGGAGATTACACACATGGCATCAGGATCTCGTTCTAACAATTTGGTAGTTCCACAAGCGAACGCTGCACTTCAACAACTTAAATTGGAAGCTGCTCAAGAGCTGGGCGTAACAATTCCGGCGGATGGTTACTACGGTAACTATACTTCCCGCGAAACAGGTTCACTCGGGGGATATATCACAAAACGTCTAGTGCAAATCGCTGAACAGCAATTGTCTGGTCAAAGCAAATAAATGTAACTCCATAATCAAAATTAGTGAGCTTGGACGGTATTCCTACCGTCCAAGCTTTTTGTGTTGCCTATGTAGCTGATTCTGCATGAAAGCGGTGTATTCCGTCAAGCATAAAAAAACGGCCTCTAAGGGCCGTTTTCTTTTTTTGATACTTAGATGTGAGAGCCAAGGGATAATTTTTTCTCCATCTTATCCTCACTAAGCCAGCCTACATAAGTGCTGATCGGCTCATAATTTTTGTCCATTACCATACAGGCAACAAAGGGATACTGTTTACGATGACGATACCTTACATCTCCCCATCGAACAAAATAGCCAAAACTTAATTCTTCAACCTCTGCAACAGCAAAGGAAGTAAAATATAGAAATGCCTGAATGTCTGGATGAGACTTAGAAATCTCAACAGCAGGATGATCTGAGGATACGGCACGCTTACTCCACACGAGGAGATGTCCGTCTAGTTTCCCAATCTCGTAGCTGCCGTCTTTGTGAGCTTTTACCACATGCCAGCGGTTTAAGTGAATTGTAGGTATCACATAATACTTATCTTCAGGTACGGATGAGGTATCCATCTTTCTTACTTGTTTCGTTTTGGAATGATGAACCAGTGTACGCCAGACGTAATAGAGAGCCAAGAATGAATATAGGACAATAAAAGTAGGTGCAGGATCGAAAATTCCAAAGAACCAGAATAAAATAGCGATCACATGGGTTGTAAAAAGAACGGGATCAAAAATATGAATGATATTCCACGAAATCCATTTCTCTGTAAAAGGACGCATAGCTTGTGTACCGTATGTATTAAATACATCGGTAAATACGTGAACACATACGGCTATTCCCGTCCATAACGCAACATGCAGGATCGGTATGTCTCGGAATAACAAGGAAATAACGGCAGTAATTAGCGCTGTCCATATAAATAGAAAGGGGATCGAATGAGTTATCCCTCGATGGTTTCTTATATAGGAAGCATTATTTTTTTTAATCCGAAGAACGGTATCACTATCTGGAGCTTGTGACCCTGCAACGGTGCCAATCATGACGGCAACGGCCAGTTCTGGATTTGAGGCCACGACAGGGTCAACGAAGCTCAGGCCAGCAAGACCAAAGCCCATAACAAAATGTGTAGCTGTATCCATGTAGGTACTCTCCTTTTTGGTAACTAAATCATAAATTCTGCTGAGATTGTTACTTTGTAATGATAAAGATACTAAATTATTTAATGCCCTATTGAGGAAATCTCTATTCAAGTAAGAAAAGTTACAATGCTCGTATTTTGCCATAAAGGTACATGATATTCCAATAACTTACCTCACAAATAGGAAATTTGTCATAGCCTATTCATATTTCAATGATCTTTGTCAAAGACTTTCCTTATTTGTTATGATAAAATTTATATCGGAGGCAATAATATTTTTCTCCAATAAGACGTTCATCGTAAGGAGGATTTACAAGCGTGAATAATAGATATCAGGCATCTTCCGATACAGCAGCGATCCCCGCACGGCCTACGCCGCCGAGAGAATCTGCAACATGGAAAGATTTTGTAGTATTAACAAAGCCGGGAATTCTGAGAACAAACCTGGTTGCCGCATTTGGTGGTTTTTGGCTTGGATCTCAATGGGATGTTGATTATTTAAGAATGATTATTACCATGATCGGGACGATGCTCGTAATGGCCTCATCCTGTGTGTTCAATAATTATTTTGATCGTGAATTAGATAAAAAAATGGAACGAACTCGTAATCGAGCACTACCCACTGGGAAACTCAGCCCGAAGGTAGTGCTTACTTATGCGGTCAGCTTAGGAATTTTGGGACTTGTAGTTTTGTTTACCTATTCCGGCTGGCTTGCAGGCGTCCTTGGTATTTTTGGGATGTTCATTTACGTTATCATTTACACCTTATGGCTGAAGCGTTCATCTACATGGAGTACATCCATAGGTGGATTCTCCGGTGCGGTACCACCCGTTATCGGATATGTAGCTGCATCAGGAACACTTGATCTAGGTGCTCTACTTTTGTTTGCTTTGTTGTTTCTATGGCAGCCTCCACATTTCTGGGCACTGGCAATTCGCAGGGTAGAAGATTATCGTGCTGGAGGATATCCGCTTCTTCCTGTAGTAAAAGGTATCGAACGTACAAAAATCCAGATGATTCCTTATATTATCCTTCTAGTCCCTGTACCGATTTTGATGTATGTGTACAATTACACAGGTTTTGTGTTTATGATTGTTTCGTTAGTTTTATCGTTGATATGGTTATTTTACGGCTTCCAAGGTTTCAAAGCAAAAGACACCGATGCCTGGGCCAAAAAAATGTTTTTCTTCTCGATTAATTACCTAACGATCAGTTTTCTTCTTATGATTCTAGATACGGTTCATAAATAAGAGAATGACTTTGTTTCAAAAACAATATCTATTTTTATTACACCAAGTAACTTAGCGTTAATCATGAAATAAGAGGGAGACCCGCTCCAAACTGGATGGGCCTCCTCCTTTTTTACTCTTCGACTTCAAAAATGTTACATAGTTTATGAATATTGTAAGTTGTACATTTCCTACATCATTTTCATCAACCATTCATTGAAGAAGGAGCGGATCTTTTTGATTTTCAAAAAGTACATATGGACATGGATATTATTATTGATTGCAGCAGTTATGGCAGGTTATCTCATTTATAATGCACTCGATTTTGGAAAAGAAGAGTATCCCAAGTTAGGAAAAGTAGAAAGTTTTTCAATGGAAAATGTGGATGGAAGCACGGTTTCGCTAGAAGATACGCAAGGGAAAACACGTCTGTTTTATTTTTATTTTACAAGTTGTCCTGATGTATGTCCGGTGACGACGTTTAGCATGTCTCAGATACAGGAACTTTTGAAGGAAGATGGGACGTTTGGCAAGGATGCTTCGTTTGTTTCCATATCATTTGATCCAGAAGTTGACACTAGAGAAACTATTAAAGCTTTTGGAGATCGGTTCAAAGCAGATTATTCTGGCTGGTATTTTCTGAGGGGAGATGCAGAAGAGACAAAACAGTTAGCAAGAGAATCATTTAAAATTCTCATTGAAGGAAACAGCGTAGATAATTTCGTACATGCTAATCTGATTGCATTGGTGGATCAAGATAACAATATACGCAAAATCTATAATGCTTCTAATACAGAAGAGGCTGCACCGGAGATCATTGCAAGAGACGTTAGAAATGTAGTGAGTGAATAATCACTATATACTGTATCGTGAAGAAGCTGTGTCCATTAAAGGCACAGCTTTTTTATTTACTGAAATGGTTGCTGAAATTCAGGGTAGATAATGTATTCATCGAGTCCTGCTTTTTCTAACTGGGCAATAAGATACTCATCAGGCGTACCTTCCACCCCTGCATATCCTCGTCTGGTATAAATATGTTCTGCATCCGGGAAAGTATCTCTGAGTTCACCTCGAATACGTTTTCCAGAGCTGTCATTGTCCATAAACAAATAAACCTCATCATATTGAATCTGTTTACGAAGCTTCTCTAGCTTCATGCTATTGAGTGTTCCATACGTGCATAAAATAGAAATCTCGGGTTGTAACAACCGACGGAGTTTGCTGCGATCATTTTTACCTTCCACAATGACATGAATCGGCATCGTATACTTCACCTCTTGTTTTATTCGCATATGGACTCGAAATTCCCCGGGAAATGTTTATGTTCTATTTTATCGCAAAGTACGGATTTCATGCAAAAAGATCAGTCCATTAATGGACTGATCTTTTTATTAGATGTGTTTTGGTTCCGGAGTAAGTGTGGAGGTACGCACCTGTTTAGAAAATGGTAAAAACAAGAGACCAATCATGAGGACAAGGAAAGCTAGGAAGTAAGGAGAGATATCCATACGAATTTGTCCTGATACGATGGGACCTACAAACGAACCTAATGAAGTGGCAATAGATTGAATGGAAAAAATTCGTCCAAGCCGAGCTCCACCGCTTAGCTGTACAAACATGGTAGCTAGTGCTGGGAAGATAATACCTTTCGATGTACCAAGGACATATAGGATCAGCCATAAAGGCAATTCGGGTGTAGAAGCGAGCAGAAAGAAGCTGATTGCCATAAGTAATACGCCTGCGGCAAGACGAAGCTTCGTTGAATAACGATTGAGAAATAACATACTAAGTGTAGTGAGTGCTCCTAAGCTGATAATGGAGAATAAGAGGCCTGTTGATAAAATGGAAGCTGATCCGCTGCCTCGGAGGGGGAGTTCAAAGAATAGAACGCCCTGAGAGCATGCAATGACTAAGGGTAAAACAAAGTAACGCCAAGATATGGGAAGGAATCGACCTTCCATCGGAGGCAGCACTTTGGTACTCTGCGTACTGGCTGTATTCATGGCAGGAATCGTGAAAAAAGCCATCAGTCCAGTAACGATCAATAGAATTCCAAGGCTCTGAAAAGCCCCAGAGAAGCCAATACCTGCAACAATGAAGGCACCCGCTGCGGGAGAGACCACAGAAGCCAGTGTATGGACTACACCATGTCCTGACATATATTTTCCTTGCGTTGTTGGGTCAGACGACAACTGAGCAAGCAGAGTCATACAGGCGGGGGAGAGAAAAGCAAGAACAAATCCGCTGAGTGCCCGTAAAATAAGCAACTGCCAAGGGGTTTCAACATAGGCTTGAAGTAGTAAAAGGATCCCAGCTGTTGTTAGACTGAAAATAATGTAACGCTTGCTTCCATACTTATCGATTTGTGTGCCTGCAATCAGATTTCCCGGTAGATGGGTTAAGGAATAAATGCCCATCATCCAACCAATAAAGGTGGGAGCTGCGCCTAATGAAATTGCAAAAGGCGTAAGAATAGGATACTGTGCATGTAAATCAAAGAAGGCTAAAAATAGAAATAAATAAAGCCATATGGCCGTTTTCAAGGAAACAGCACCTCCCATTTCAATATATAGCCTAGAACATCGTATGATATACTTGTACGCCTAATAGGACAGTCTTATACCGTATTTTTGCGTAAACCGGTGCTTAGCTGACAGCAGTATCGGTAATCATGTATAATATTCGGGAACTCATAACAATGGAGTTCGGGAGGTGGATGATCATAATGGATTTAGAAGTATGGAAAGAGTTCGTACAGCAAAATTGGCTGGTTATTATTGTTGCTTTGATCTTATTGTTTATTGTCATTAATGTACTTAAGACGGTACTCAAGTGGGCTATCGTTCTTGTAATTGTGGCCGCACTGATCATATACAGCGGTGTTTCTTTAGACCAGATCAAAGATGTAGTTACGGATGTAAGTTCGTCTACTGTGGAAACGGTGAAGACAGAGGCACAAGAACTGATGCAGAACGAAGCGAAGCAAGCTACCTATGTTCTTCACAAAGATGGAACGTTTACAATTACGAGTCCCAATGTGGAAGTTACAGGGGAACAAGGCAAAGATAAAGTGAAAGTAAGTCTGCGCGGTGTATCTGTAGGTGAGTGGAGTATTAATAATGCAGCTGTGAAAGAGTATATGGAAACCGCACAAAACTAAATAAAGATAAATATAAGTATAGGAATAACAGGGGTGAAAACATGTTCGAATCATGGATCGATAGCCTTTTGAACGGAAATGTGGTCACGCTTGTTCTATTGGTCATTCTCCTTGTATCACTGATCCAAGGATTTGCAAGAGGAGCTTCACGCTCAGCAGGAGCGCTGGTAAACCTGGTTACGGAAGGGATGTTTACCGTCATCGGTCTAGCTAGTGCTTTTTTCCTTTCTATGAAGTTATCTCCAATTGTTCAAACGTGGCTAGCACAACATAGTGAGAATATACCGAATCGGGATTTGAAAGTATGGGAGCAAATTTATTATACTGCCATTACCGGGCTAACTGATTTTCCGTTAATGCGATTTGCTGTTCTATTTATGATTAGTTATGCAGTGATACGTTTTGTTCTGTCTGTAATTGGTGGTTTGCTTACAGGGCTGGGTCTTGGAAGGTCGAATACCAGATCTCGTAAGGATCCAGGAATGATTAGCCGCCTTCTTGGTGCTGTTTTCGGAGTTGTTGTCGGCGTAGCGAGGAGCATTCTGGTAATTGCGCTGTTATTTATAGTAGTGAGTCTATATCCAGGAAGTGCATTTAGTAATTATGTGGAATCTTCCCCTTTATATCAGCAGGGTGCCAAAAAAGTGATTGAACCGCTCTCGGGAACACTGATCAAGGAACGGCTTCCTGTCATTACCCAAGCGGCAAAAAATGAACTAACCGGCATTATGCAACGAAGATATGAAGTGATCGATCGGAGTATTCCTAAGGATATAGAAGGAGCGGCTGCTAAAGTAACAGAGAACGCGGCCACTGATGAAGAAAAGGCAAAGGCGCTCTATCAATGGGTAGGTACTCGTGTTGAATATGACTACGGCAAAGTAGAGGACTATGAACAAAGAGGCATATGGAATGAGCAAACACCGCAGGATACTTTTCAAACGATGAAAGGTGTTTGCATTGACTATGCAAGGCTATACGCGGTTATGGCCCGGTCACAAGGATTGGATGTAAAAGTCATTACAGGTCTTGGATATAATGGACAAGGCGGATACGGTGCTCATGCATGGAACGAAGTATATTTAAGTGAAACAGATGAGTGGGTACCTCTTGATCCAACTTGGGCGAATAGTGGGAATTGGTTTAATCCATCTAACTTCTATGACACCCATATTAAAGATCAGTCCTTATAATGTATTTGTTAAACCGCAGTTAGAAAGGATAGTTTAGGAATGAGCAAAGAGGAAACAGACCCACATATGAAAAAAAAGATTGTTGAGGAGAAAAGATTCACTTTTCGACTAAATGTCTTTTTTCTTGCAACCTTTTTAATCTTTGGTGTACTGATCATCAGGCTGGCTTATCTGCAGCTGGTTCAGGGTCCTACGCTAAAAAAAGAAGAAGCAAGTGTCGCAACGAAAAGTGTATCTCTTTCACCCATTCGAGGGACGATATTTGACTCTACGGGTGAGAATCGCCTTGCCTATTCCACCTCAACTCAGTCTTTATATGTGAGTTTAGATAAAAACTACACCCGTGAAGAAAACAAAGATGAATTAAAAGAGCTGGTTTCGAGTCTCAAAAATGTCTTTGATCTTTATGGAGATTCGAGCAAAACAATGACAGAAGCTGATATTGAGGAAGCTCTTGATATCTCCTATCGTAAGAATTTTGGGTATACGCCGAGAAGAGTTAAGACGGATCTGACAGATGAAGAGATTGCCTATTTTCTATCCCATAAGGATGAGTTTCCAACCGTGGAAGTGGTAGAAGAAAACGTAAGACGTTATAACGAGGATACGGTTGCCGTACAAACTGTAGGATATATGAAGCCATTTCGTTCCGTTATTGATCCGGATTATGGGCTCGGTTATTATCTGAAAGCCAAGGAAGAAACCGACCCTAAGCTTCAATATCTGGATGACGAGGAAGTCGGATATGATGGTGTAGAGTTTATGTTTCAAGAGGAATTAAGAGGAACAAAGGGCGTTAAGACATTCCCGGTTAACTCACAAAATCAAATTTCTGGCGAAGCAGAGATTACGGCTCCTAAAAAAGGGAATAACGTTTGGTTATCTATTAATAAAGATGTCCAGTTGGCTACCGAACAGGCAATTATGGACCAATTGGAATATTTGCAAACGACAAGTAATTCTAGTATAAAAGCACCAAATGCCAAAACGGGATTTGCAGTAGCCATGGAAGTGGACACAGGTAAGATCGTATCGATGGCAAGTATGCCAGACTATGACCCGAACATTTGGACAAAAGGAAGCATGACACAAGAAGAACTTAATAATATTGCTCCTTATGCTTCAAATGGTGCAATTCGCGAAGTGTATCAGTCCTACAGCAGTAAAGAGGAGAGTTATAAACATCCCTCTTCCACGGTGCTGCTCGGTTCCGTTATTAAGCCATTATCTGTTCTCATTGGTCTGCAAGAAAATTTATTTACAACATCTACTTTATATAATGACGTGGGGGTAGGGAAGTTTGGTAAGAAGGGTTATGAAACTTCCGTTCGAAATTCGGGGAGTCACGCTTATGGTTTGATCGATCCTGCTTCTGCTATTGAGCACTCCTCTAATGCATTTATGGTAGAGATGGTCGGTAATAAATTATATGAGAAGTATGGTGCAGATGGTGTTGAGGTATGGGATAAATACATGAAGGAATTTGGGCTAGGGGTATCGACAGAGAGTGGTTTACCTAATGAACAGTCAGGTCTTCGCGAATATATAAATGAAGCAGAGAATAGCAGTTCGCAGTCAGCACTTGCCTATGCTTCTTTCGGGCAGCAAGGAAAGTACACCACACTTCAGCTTGCTCAGTATGCAGCCATGCTTGCGAATGAAGGGAAACGTTTAAAACCACAAATTGCTAGCAAGATTACGGATGTAGAAGGCAATGTAGTGAAAGAATTTGGTGCAGAAATACTAAACACCGTTGAATTTGATTCTTCTTTTTGGGATGAAATCAAAGCAGGGATGAATAGTAATGCTCAAGGATTTGAGGGATTCCCGTATGATTTTGCCCGCAAAACAGGAACATCTCAGCAAAGTGTAGGCGGAGAACTCGTCGAAAACGGCGTATTTATTACATTTGCTCCTAGAGACAATCCCAAGCTTGCCATTGCTGTTGTTGTGCCTGAAGGGGGATTTGGTTCAGTCAGTGCAGCGCCTATCGCACGTAAAATATATGATGCCTATGATCAATATATTGGCCTTGATGGAACACCGAAAATTCAAGATTCTCAAGCTGAAAGTGATGCTTCTGAACAAGGTGATTCCGGTGAATAGGCTATGAAATAGCCATTTGTAATATACCATGATAAAAACAGCGTGTGCCACGTTAATGAGGCACACGCTGTTTTGTCGTTTTATGACGAAATTGTAATCAGCAAAAGAGAAATTTGGACAACAGTTGTGGTAGAATAAAAAAAGGATATCTATGGAACAGAAAGAAAAGTGAGGTATGGTATGACGCAGCAGCAAAATCACGAAAAAGAAGAACTCTCAAATAAGCGCCGCTTTAGTTTTCGTCTGAATTTTTTCTTCTTTAGCTCTTTTATTATTTTTTCTATTATTATCATTAGGCTTGCTGTGCTTCAGTTTGTAGAAGGACCGGAGCTCGCCCAGCAGGAGAGCGGCAGTGTGACTAAGAATATACCGCTACTACCGGTAAGGGGTTCCATACTTGACTCTACGGGTGAGGTGAAACTGGCTTATTCAGAGCCTATTCAGTCACTGTATATTACTTTATATAAAAATTATAGTAAGCCGACGGACGGTTCGGTTAATCCAAACCATGAAGAGGCACTGGAGATGGCTGAACGTCTAGCTGAAGTTTTTGAAAAGTATAAAGACCCAAGTGCGGAAACAATAACAGCAGCGGATATCGAAAAGGCAATGGATCTCAATTATCGACAAACGCATGGCTATACACCTAGGCTGATTAAGAGTAACTTATCAGAAAAAGAGATCGCTTATTTTTTGCAACATAAAAAAGAGTTTCCAGGTGTCAGCGTAATCGAAGAAACGGTAAGAAAATATGATGAGGATACAGTTGCTGTACAAGCAATCGGCTACCTCAAAACGTTTAAGACCTCAAAAACTCTCGAGAAATATAAAGAATTAGATGAATTGAATAAAGATCAAACCGAACCAGGGCTCGTGTATTCGGAACTGGAGTCGGTTGGTGTAGATGGCCTTGAAATGCAGTATCAGGATGAACTTCGCGGTAAAGCAGGCTATAGTCAAATTCCAATCAATCCACTGAATCTTCCAGAAGAAGGTACAGTGATTCAGGCTCCTGAGAAAGGAAATGACATCGTATCTACCATCAATAAGGATATTCAGGTAGAAACGGAACAAGCGATTCTGGATCAGCTCGACTGGCTGCATCGTAATCCTGTCTCCGGTAAATTACATCCTAATGCTACAACGGGTTATGCTGTTGCGATGGAAGTAGATACAGGGAATATTGTGGCAATGGCAAGTATGCCGGATTACGACCCCAATGATGAATGGGATTATGACAAAATCAAGTACATTTATCGTAACGGGACAACCGAATCGTACCCGCCGGATGATTCGAGAAGAAGGATGGAATCGACGGTTCTCTTGGGTTCTACGATTAAACCACTTAGTGTTTTAATCGGTTTAAAAGAAGGTCTATTTAGTACAAATACGGCCTATCAAGATGTAGGATATGCCCTTTTTGGTCGTGACGATTCTAGAGTACGAAACTCACAGAATCATGTGTATGGACTGCTTTTTCCGGATACAGCTATTAAACACTCCTCGAATGCGTTTATGGTGGATATGATCGGTGAAAGACTGTATAACAAGTTCGGCAGTAAAGGAATTGATATCTGGGATCAGCATATGAAAGAGTTTGGTCTTGGTGTTGAGACAGGTGTAGATTTACCGCGTGAATTTAAGGGGCAAATTGAGTATAAGAATGAAAAGGAAACAGCTCTTTCTCGTCTTGCATTCGCATCTTTTGGACAGCAGGGTAAGTATACGACCATGCAACTTGCTCAATACACAACGATGCTTGCTAACAAAGGAAAAAGGTTGGAACCGCATCTTATCAAAGAAATTCGTGATTCCGAAGGAAATGTAGTGAAGAAAATTGAGCCTAAAATACTCAATGAAGTGGATTTTGCAGATGAGTACTGGAATACGGTCCATCGCGGCATGTCAACGAATGTAGATATGGCCTTCTCAGGTTTCCAATATGACTTCGCTAGAAAAACAGGTACCTCGCAGCAAGATATTTTTTACAATGGGACAAAAAATAGGATTGATAATGGTGTATTTATAGCTTTTGCACCGCGCAATAATCCGAAACTGGCTGTAGCCGTCGTGATGCCGGAAGGTGGTTTTGGTTCCAGCAGTGCGGCTCCTGTTGCTCGTAAAATTTTTGATGCATATGATAAAGTGTACGGTCTGGATGGTATTCCTAAAGGGGACCCGCAAGACGATGAAGAAACTTCACAAAACGAATAGATGGATAAAAAGGCGTCTTTTGCAGAAAAGCAAAGGGCGTCTTCTTTTTTGTACAATGGTGGTAAATGTTGGTATAATTAGAGCGTATGTACAGTTAGTGTTTTATCTATGGGGGGACCAATGATGAATCGTTATGAACAGGATGAAGAGAATATAAAGATCGAGCGGAGACGGACTTTTCGTATGAATATTTCCTTTTTTGCTGTTTTTACATTATTTTGTGTTCTTATCGTGCGACTTGCATTTATACAGTTTGTAGAAGGGGAAGAACTGTCGAATCTGGAACGAGGTGAGAACAAAAGAGCAGTACCCATGATGCCGATCCGAGGGACGATCTATGATTCTACTCATACACCGCTGGCTTATTCAGAGCCCTCGCATTCCTTATATATTTCTTTATACGAGAATTATGGATTGTCGAATGGGATTCCTACAGCGGGAAGAATTGAAATGAATTTAATGGCCGAAAAGATAGCAGATGTCTTTACGAAATATGGGGACAAGGATGCCCCGGAAATCACAGCTGGGCAGATTATAGAGGGTCTCGATCTGAATTATTCCAAATTCGGTGGATATGTCCCTCGTCTTATTAAAAGCAATTTATCAGATAAAGAAGTAGCTTACTTCTTGCAGAATAAAGATCAGTTTAAAGGGATTCAAATCATCGAAGAAACGGTGCGTAAATACCATAAAGATACGCTTGCTACGCAAACGGTTGGATACTTGTTTAAATATAAAGGAGCCAAGGATGATTCTTTCTATAAGAAGATTAGTGAACAAAATTCAGAAGTAGGTCTAGAAAATCCAGGTCTTTTTTATCAGGAGAATGAGAATGTTGGCTTTGGCGGGCTTGAATTGCAATATCAGAAGGAACTTCGCGGGGAGTCAGGATATCAGCTAATACCGGTTGACATGCGAAATATGCCGACAGGTCCAGGAGAGATGGTTGCTCCTAAGAAAGGGAACGATCTATATACAAATCTGCATAAAGATGTGCAGCGGATAACGGAACAGGCTATTATAGATCAGATTAAAGCGCTGCGTACGAGTGGAAGAAAAGAATCACGTAATGCAAAGACAGGCTATGCTGTAGCTATGGAAGTCGATACCGGAAATGTAATTGCTATGGCAAGCATGCCGGATTACGATACGAACGTATGGGAGAACGGTGGAGTTTCCCCTAAGGTATATGACGAAATCAAGAATGTATATCAAAATGGCACAATACGATCTTTTTTTCCAACCGATCAAACGAATACACCGGAGTCTGTAGTTCTACTAGGTTCTACGATCAAACCTCTTAGTGTTCTGATTGGTCTTAAAGAAGGACTGATCAGCCCTTCGACGAGTTATCCAGATAAGGGATATGCTGAATTTGGACGGGATGGCTCAAGAGTAGGGAACTCTGGTGGTGCAGTGATGGGAAGATTGACTCCACGGGAGGCTATTCGCAGATCATCCAATGCTTTTATGGTGGATTTGATTGGGGAAGGACTTTGGAACCGTTACGGCAGCGAGGGAGTCGAAATCTGGGATAAATATATGAAAGAGTTCGGACTTGGGGTAGAAACAGGGGTCGATCTACCAAACGAATATCGTGGATATATTGAATATAATCAGGAAGGACAAACGGCGCTGGCATCTCTTGCTTTCGCATCCTTTGGCCAACAGGGAAAATACACGACAATGCAGCTTGCTCAGTACGTAGGAATGCTTGCGAATAAAGGAAAACGTATGGAACCACATCTTGTCAGTGAGATTAGGGATTCCGAAGGGAATGTTATCCGTAAAATAAAACCTAAAGTACTGAATGAAGCAAAGTTTAACGATGCGCATTGGGATTTGATCCGAAGCGCGATGGCAACCAATGTAGGAACAAGCTTTGATGGTTTCCCTTATGATTTTGCAAGGAAGACAGGTACTTCTCAACAAAGGATTTATCCAGGAAATGGTAGGGCAGCGGTGACGGTGGATAATGGAGTGTTTATTGCCTTTGCTCCTCGTGAAAATCCAAAACTTGCGGTCGCAGTTATGATTCCGGAAGGCGGCTTTGGATCGGTTAGTGCTGCGCCAATCGCTCGCAAAATTTTCGATGCGTATGATGAGTACTATGGATTAGATGGTATACCCAAAAAAGAGAAGGTAAAGAAAGAAAAATAATAATGGTCATATTTTTAAACAAAGTGATCGTTAATTTTACATCATTATATATAGGCTACAGCCGTTTTGTAGCCGAATCTAAGACAAGCAAGAGAAAATTTCTCTTGCTTTTTTATTTTGTCTCCAATAAAATTTGCCTTAGGGAAACTTAATTGGTTATATATAAATTAATTGTTATAGGTTAAACAACTTGTACATGGTAAAGACATGAGTTTTGGAAATCGCCTAATTAACTTAGAGAGGAAGAGTGGACTATGAAAAAGAGGAGTAAATGGAATCGAATCGTTATGGCTGTGGTGGTGAGTTCGATCATGGTTTTAACCGCTTGCGGTACATCAAGTGAAGCTGGAGAAAACGAGGGAACGGAAAAATTAAAGATTACAACCACAACGGGCATGATTGCAGATGCTGCTAAAGAAGTCGGCGGGGATCATGTAGAAGTAACCGGGCTTATGGGACCAGGAGTGGATCCCCATTTGTATAAAGCTTCTCAAGGAGATATTAGAAAATTGGAACAAGCGGATCTCATTTTATATAACGGTTTGCATCTTGAAGGGAAGATGTCTGATATTCTAATCAACCTAGGCAAATCTAAGACCGTGACTGAGGTAACCAAAGATATTCCAGAAAGCGAGCTGCTCATGGTTCCTTATGGGGATAAGGAAGAAGCAGATCCTCATGTATGGTTCGATGTGACAAAGTGGATACAGGTTACGGATACAATTCGGAATACCCTCATTGAGGCAGATCCTGAACATGCAAAAGACTACAATGATCAGGCTGATGCGTATATAGCGAAGCTGCAAGAATTGCACGAAGAAGTCAGCGAAAGCATTGCTTCCATTCCTAAAGCAGCTCGGGTACTCGTCACAGCACATGATGCTTTTGGATACTTTGGTCAGGCTTACGATATTGAAGTGCTTGGTTTACAAGGAATCAGTACATCTGCTGAATTTGGTGTAAACGATGTTAGTGAGCTGAGGGATTTTCTTGTAGACAACCAAATTAAAGCGGTTTTTGTAGAATCCAGTATTTCACCTAAAGCAATGGAAGCGATCGTAGCGGGGGCAAAAGAGAAAGGTCATACGGTTACGATTGGCGGGCAATTATACTCTGATGCGATGGGCCAAGAAGGAACCGAAGAGGGGACGTATATTGGTATGGTAAAAAGTAATACGAAGGTTATCGTTGAAGCTTTGAAATAGTATACACAAGGATAAGAGGAGTGGAGAAAATGGGCATAATTACGCAGGAAGACACCATAAACCTGTCAGAATCTAGTGAAGGACAATTTCCGTTTTCTGTTCAACATCTGGCCGTTGCCTATCATAAAAAACCGGTGCTCGAAGACATCACATTCTCCGTACCAGAAGGGAAATTAATAGGAATATTAGGACCCAATGGAGCCGGCAAATCAACACTGATTAAAGCAGCGCTGGGTCTAGTGCCCTCCCTCAGTGGGGATGTCAAGATATACGGAAAATCCTATAAAGAACAGCGCAAAAGAATTGGGTATGTACCGCAGCGAGAATCCGTGGATTGGGATTTTCCAACGAATGCCCTTGATGTAGTGATCATGGGTAGGTACGGAAGACTGGGTTGGTTTAAGAGACCTGGGAAAAAAGAAAAAGAAATCGCAATGGATTGTCTGAAAAAAGTAGGGATGGCCGATTTCTATAACCGTCAGATTAGTCAGCTGTCTGGTGGACAGCAGCAACGTGTATTCCTGGCAAGAGCCCTTGCTCAGGATGCGGATATCTACTTCATGGATGAACCATTTGCAGGTGTGGATGCGACTACAGAGAAGGCGATCATCGCCTTGCTGAGCGAACTGAAGGAACAAGGGAAGACAGTGCTTGTCGTTCATCATGACCTTGCCACAGTAGAGGAATATTTCGATCATGTCATATTGCTGAACGGAAAGTTAATAGCAGCGGGTCCAACACCTACCACTTTCACATCAGAGATGCTTCATAAAACATATGGCGGCCGTATTGCGATGATTGGTCAGTCAGCCGCTGCGGAGAAGTGGAAGGAGTAGTAGGTATGATGAACTGGATAATCTCCATTATGACAGATCCAAATGCAAGGTGGATCATGCTTGGTTCGATGCTGCTTGGGTTTAGCAGCGGAATGGTGGGATCATTTACTTATCTTCGTAAGCAAAGTCTGATTGGAGATACGTTAGCCCATGCCGCTCTCCCAGGGATCTGTATTGCTTTTATGTTAAGCGGGATAAAATCAACTTTCTTATTTATGCTGGGTGCTCTCGTTTCGGGAATTATTGCAACAGTGGGAATATCAGTTATAACAAAATATTCCCGTATAAAACAAGACACGGCACTCGGAGTCGTATTATCCGTATTTTTTGGTGTAGGAGTTATGTTGTTAACTCGCATTCAGCACGGGGATTATGGTAGTCAGAGCGGACTGGATAAATATATGTTTGGTCAAGCGGCTTCTATGGTTAGAAGCGATGTCTATACGATGCTTGGCGTTTCTATATTTCTGCTTGTTGTATGCTGTCTTTTATTTAAAGAATTCAAGTTAATTAGTTTTGATCCTGGATTTGCTAGGGGAATGGGGTATCCTTCTGGATTACTGGAGCAGCTACTACTGTTCCTCACGGTAATTGCAGTTGTAGCAGGTGTTCAGGTTGTTGGTGTAGTATTAGTTGCTGCACTTCTCGTTACCCCCGCTGCAGCGGCTAGATACTGGACACATCGGCTGGGTCTGATGGTTGCTTTGGCTGGATTATTCGGAGCCCTTAGTGGAGTGATCGGTACGTTGATTAGTGCGACCACACCAGATTTGCCTACAGGACCGGTAACCGTACTCGTTGCAACCGGATTATTTGTGATATCTGTTTTTTTTGCCCCGGACAGAGGACTGATTGCAAGAGCCATTCGTGGGCGGAGAGTGAAGACAGATTATAATCAGCAGTCAAGTAAGCAGCGGGCTGAAATTAGGAAGTAGAGGAGGATCATCAT
Source organism: Paenibacillus sp. Marseille-Q7038 (assembly GCF_965111595.1). Lineage (NCBI taxonomy): Bacteria > Bacillati > Bacillota > Bacilli > Caryophanales > Paenibacillaceae > Paenibacillus > Paenibacillus sp. Marseille-Q7038. The sequence continues at coordinate 1,168,411 of NZ_CBCOOM010000002.1, forward strand.
GTCAGGATTTTGGATTATACTCACCGCGATACTCGTTTCCTCCGCCTGTGCGCTTCTTGGGACCTTTCTTGTGCTTAGAAAGATGGCCATGGTCGGGGATGCCATTAGTCATGCTGTGCTGCCTGGGATTGCGATTGCCTTTCTAATCAGCGGGCGTGAGTCGCTGTGGATTTTGGTGGGGGCTACTGCTCTTGGACTCATTGCTGTTTTTCTCATTCAATCTTTACAGTCGAGCGGACTATCATCCGATGCATCGATTGGGATTGTCTTTACGTCTCTCTTTGCCGTAGGCGTTATCTTAATCAGCTTGAACGCACAAAATATTGATCTAGATCTCGATCATGTTCTTTTCGGAGAAATAGCCTATGTTCAGTGGGATCAGCTGACTGTAAGCGGTGTTGACGTAGGGCCAAGGGCGGTATGGATGCTTGGGATCACACTGGTTGTCATTTTGGTCTTACTAACTTTATTTTATAAGCAATTCAAACTTTGTTCGTTTGATCCAGCACTTGCCGCAGCAAGCGGTATTCCGGTGGCATTGTTTCATTATTTACTCATGGGGATGGTCTCCATGACTTCGGTTGCCTCTTTTGATAGCGTAGGCGCTATTCTCGTTGTCGGGATGCTCATTGTTCCTGCTGCAACAGCCTATCTATTGACCGACCGTCTTGGTGTCATGCTGATTCTTAGTGTTCTGATCGGAGCAGCAAGCTCCGTTGCTGGATATTATACAGCCTTCCTGCTTGATGCTTCGATTGCGGGATGCATGGTAGCTTCGGCAGGTGGATTTTTCGTACTTGCTTTTCTGTTCTCGCCGCTTCATGGTGTTCTCGTTCGGAGAATCATGCGAGGTAAGGGAAGCAGGGAAGTACAACTGTAATATGGAATAGATGTGAAATGCATAGGAATAAAATAAATGCATAGAAAAGAGCAGGTGAAAACCACCTGCTCTTTTCTATATATGTCTCACAAATGACTCTATAACATGTGAACCTCTTTTGTTGCATTTCCTTGTTTATGATAAAATGCGATATGTATTGTGATTCATAACAGACAATAAAGAGAAAGAATGGATGGATAAGAGAATAAAAGGAGGATACTATTTTGAATAATCAATATCGATATAAATTACTTGCTTTGGATATGGATGGCACGCTGCTTACGGATGAACATGAAATCTCTCATGAGACGTCTAGCTGGATTCATAAGGCGATGAAAGCGGGTATTCATGTATGTCTATCTACAGGACGTGCTGCTCATCATGCGCTCCCTTATGGCCAGGAACTCGGCCTTGATACACCGATGGTTACGGTGAACGGAAGCGAAGTATGGAAATCACCGAATGAACTGCAAGTAAGAACCCTGCTTGATCCGGAACTGGTATCTAAAATGCATGAGATTGCTATCAAGCACGATTGCTGGTTCTGGGCTTATTCCGTAGATAAGCTGTTTAACAGTGAGCGGTGGGTGGAATCCATCTACGATCATGAGTGGCTGAAATTCGGATATACAACCGACAATAATGAGGTCCGTCATCAGATTTTAATGGAGCTTCAGGATCTGGGCGGTCTTCAGGTTACGAATTCTTCAACAACGAACCTTGAAGTTAATCCGGCAGGTATTTCTAAAGCTAGCGGGATTGAGGAAGTATGTAAACTGCTCGGAATTACGATGGAAGAGGTGGTTGCGGTAGGCGACAGTCTGAATGATCTTGCTGTCATTCAAGCAGCAGGACTTGGAGTCGCTATGGGGAATGCACAGGAAACGGTAAAAGAAGCAGCAGATCTCGTAGTAGGCACGAATAATGAAGATGGAATTGTGGAAGTGATACGAGACTATATTTTGAAGGAGGCATAATCGCCTGATGACAATCCTTGGTTGGATTCTTGTTATTCTACTGTTTGCGATTGGACTTGCGGGAGCGATTTTTCCCATCTTACCTGGCGCTCTGGCCATTTATTTAGCCTTTTTCGTATATGGATGGTTCTTCGGATTCGAAGAATTTGGAGTCTGGTTCTGGATTATCCAAACACTGATCGTCGTGGTGCTTTTTGTGGCAGACTACGTAGTAAATGCCTGGGGTGTGAAGAAATACGGAGGTTCAAAGCTTTCGACCACACTCAGTACGATTGGTGTAATTATCGGACCTTTTGTGATCCCGGCTTTTGGACTTGTGATTGGACCATTCTTAGGCGCTTTTGTTGGTGAACTGATTGGTGGATCGACGGTTCAAAAATCAGCGAAAGTTGGATTTGGTTCTGTGTTAGGTTTATTTGCAAGTACCGTCATGAAGATCATTTTGCAAGTAGCAATGGTTATCATATTCTTTATATGGATTACAGTTAATTAAAATTAGGTTCCTAAACGTTTCGTTCGGGGGAAGGAAGAAGGGAATTACGTCTTGTCTAAAAAGGAATCATTCATCAAGGGTACCATTATCCTTGCTGTGGCAGCACTTGTTGCCCGGCTGCTTGGGCTTGTCCAGCGCGTTCCGCTTGAACACTTGCTCGGAGATGTGGGGGACGCCTCTTTTGGGGTTGCGAACAGCGTATATCTAATGCTGCTTACGGTGGCTACAGCTGGTATTCCAAGTACACTCAGCAAAATGGTTTCCGAGCGCTATGCGCTGGATAAACCTGAAGAAGCCAAACGAATTTATCAAGCTGCACTTATTTTTTCCGCATTTGCTGGGATTGTAATGACGATACTGCTATGGACATTAGCTCCACTCTACGCAACTTATGTTGCCCAAGTTCCAGAATCGGCTTTAGCCATTCGTGCACTGGCTCCGGCGTTATTGTTATTCCCGACTATTGCCATGATGCGCGGCTACTTCCAAGGTCGCAACAACATGACAGCAGGCGGAATCTCGCAGATTGTCGAACAATTTGCACGGGTCGGTACTGCAATCTTGCTTGCTTATATTTTATTAAGAGCGGGATATGGAGATAGTGAGGTTGCTGCAGGTGCAACTTTCGGAGGAGTACTCGGTAGTGTGGGTGCATTCGCAGTAATGCTGTATTTCACTAGGAAACAGATTCGGAAAGATCGAGAACTCGGTCTTCATGATCTGCAAACTGCGCAAATCCCATTATCTCGGATCTATCGTGATATTTTCACACTTTCTATTCCGATCGTACTATCCTCGTTAGCGGTACCAGCTGTTAACTTTATTGATTCATCCATTATTAAACCTTTGATCAGCGGTCAGGTCGGATCGGATATGTCGACGACGATGCTTGGTATTTTGACAAACCGAGCTCAGCCCGTTGCGGGGATTCCACCAATTCTGGCAATTGCACTTAGCACGTCTCTTATCCCGATTATCTCGGCAGCATTTGCAAGAAAAGATGAAGCGCATTTGCGTAATCAAGTGACGCTGGCTATGCGGATCGCTATCATGACAGGGATGCCAATGGTTATTGCTCTCTGTGTAGCTGCTTATTCGATTAATGGTCTCTTGTTTAGTAGTTTGGATGGCAGCGGAATTGTTGCTTTATTGACATTTGGGACGATCTTTCAAATTACAATGATGACTTCAAATTCCATTCTGCTGGGTATTGGCAAACCAAGAATTACCATGATAACCGTATTTATCGGGATTATGGTCAAGTTGGTGTCCAGTTTTATCCTTGCTCAATTTTTCGGAATTTACGGGATCATTATCTCAACGGGTCTTGCTTTCTTTATCATCACATTACTTAATATTCGTGTACTCAAAAAGACAGTTGCCTTCTCCATTCTCGGTAAGCGGTGGATTGGTTTTCTGATTACTGTGATGATATCCAGTGCGATTGGATATGGACTTCATCAGCTTGGACTGTCTATGGTAAACGTGATGCCAGCAAGAGTGGCGTTTCTACTGAACTGTATCATCGTGGGAATTGTTGTGGTAATCAGTTATTTCGTTCTGCTTATTGCACTGCGCGTACTTCGTCAGGACGAGCTTACCAATTATCCGCGGATGATTCAGAAGGTGCTTCGGCCTTTGATGAGATTACAGCGAGGTAGTAAGCAAGGTAGTAAAGAATAAAATAAAAAGAACGATCGCTTCTGTCTGTGAACTGAAGCTTCGTTCTTTTTTTTATGGGATCTTATGGTTATTTCTCATTTCGCTCAAATCATGAACAATGCCAAGTTTCCATAGCGCGAATCGGTGCCGGTAACTCACATCAAATATACGTGGTCTCCTTGGGAGGTTAAGGTGGCCTAGAGTATCTGTATGAGGAGTATGGGTAAGCCAGTCCTCTCGAGTTATTTTCTCATAGGGCATATCATACCAAGCTTTATATAGCGTAGGACTATATATTTTATTGTCTGCAGAGAGAACATTTTTATTACTTAACGCAGGGGTGAGCAGGGGTTCATCCCGTTTCTGACCATATAGGGAAGTGTAATATTTAGGCCAATATTCACTTCGGGAACCTTCGTGAGGGATTTCTTTAGAAAAGATGGTGGCTCTCTCTAGTACCTGCGAATATCCGAATAACAGGGCATACAATGCCTTACCAAATTCGATCCGTTCATGAAGTTTATTGAAGTGAGTAATCGTCAAACCAACCAATTCCTGATCCACACCAAGCGGAATAATAATATGATTAAGTCCAGCCAGTTCATGGGAACGAAAAGAGAGTGTAGCCGTAACATGTTGCTGATAATAGGGATTTCGAATAACCCGGTTCTCAATATAATTTTGCTCGTTAATAATGAGACCGACGGTCAAGATCTCACTGTTGCGTTCAAGCCAGAATTGTTCCCAAAAAGGATTCATAAAGGCAGAAACATGAAACTCGGATAGCAAATGAAAATAGCTTCGACCTTTTTCTCGGCTTTTCATATATAACATCAGCTGCGGATAGGCATCCTGAAAAATTAGTGCATTACACCGTTCTAGGAGAAGATAAACTTGTTGATTATCCTGACTTTTCAGTACATTCTTCAAAAGTTCGCTCTTTAGATCGGTCATATTGTAACCTCCGTTTCGAGATACAAAATGAGCAAGCAGAGCCCAGTGAAGCTCTGGGTAAGCCTCATAGCAAGCCAGATAAGCAGCAGTTCTTGTTATATTACTTTGATTATGCTGCTGAGTTTGCTCCATGATCTCGCGTACGAGTTCCAGCTCTTCCACACTATATGGATCGAGCTGACTGCTCCGCATAGAAGCAGGCTGGACTCCGCTGGCGCGTACACTAGCAAGTGTTTGTTCCAATTCATTCATAATCCAGGAAGCAGATGAAGTAGGCCAGGTGAGTGGACGAATCGGATGACGCAGCTGTTTCGATGACTGAATAGCGGCCTGTTTACCGCGAATCACTTCTGCTGCAGTCAGAGGCAAGGTCTTTAACATTTGCCAAATCGCGTCTAAAGAATGGACAGTAGATTGCTGACTTTTCATCTTTTTCTTGCCTCCTCTTTTGCTACAGACTTTGCCTGGTTATATAATAGTATGTACGAATGATTTGACTTCCACTCGTCAAGAATGATTCACTAAACCAGAAGATATATACGAGCTGTAACTAGAGAGGATGATAAAGATGAAAAAAATTACTTCTAAAGCGGAATTCGACGTTCTAACTCAATCTTCTAATTTGACGGTCGCTGTCTTTAAAGCAGACTGGTGCGTAGACTGCCGATTTATTGATCCCTTCATGCCTGAGGTAGAGCAGGAGTTTTCTCAGCTCCTTACCCTGATTGAAGTCGATGTAGAACAAACTGGCGAATTAAGCCAGGAACAGAACATTCTAGGAATCCCTAGTTTTGTGGCTTATGCAGATGGACGTGAGCTCATTCGTTTTGTGAATAAAAATCGCAAATCCCGCGAGGAAATTGTAGAATTCCTTCAACGTGCGGTTGAAGTGTATCAAACACTGCGCAGCTAATTATGATTACAAAAAACACCGTGCTCTTAGATAAAGAGAGTGCGGTGTTTTTTTTGTGATAGGTAGAAATAAATTTCTTGGGTTCTAGAGAGCAATGAAAAATGTTACGTTTGAACAGGCGTTAAGATATTGTCACAATCCCCTTATGTTTCGAATTCTTTTATCCGTTATAATAGTTAGAGTTGCTGAAAATGGCTATATAATCAGCATGCGGAGAGTTATTTCCGCCATATCATATAATTGCAGGTGAATAAGGTTGAAGCATATCAAACTTTTAAAATGGTTTAGTTTTGTGACTACGCTGTTCATGTTTTTTGCTACATTCGGCGGCGGTGTAGTTACACGTACGGATTCGGGCCTTGGTTGCGGGAATGAGTGGCCATTATGTCACGGGGAATTTGTGCCAGCCCATACACTCGCTTCGCTCATTGAATATTCACACCGAATTGTCAGTACGTCAGCAGGGCTGCTTTCAATTACTACATTTGTACTCTTTATGCTGTATGCTAAACAGCGCCGTGATCTACAAATTTTTTCACTTTTAACATTGTTCTTCGTTGTTATTCAAGGGATGATGGGAGCACTCGCAGTAGTATTCTCCCAAGTACCCGCTGTTATGGCATTACATCTTGGTTTTGCCATTATTTCGCTTGCAAGTTCCTTGATGACTACTCTTGGCGCAAGGCAAGAACAAAAATTTGGCGGACTCGCTAAGTTCGATAGCCTGCCGCGGGTAAGTAAACAATTTCGTAACTTGGTGTGGCTAACGATGATCTATTCATATATCGTTGTTTATACAGGAGCTTTTGTCAGCCATACCGAGTCAGCAGGCGGCTGCAGCGGATTCCCACTCTGTAATGGAGCCGTGATTCCTGAACTCTCAGGCGGTGTAGCTGTTGCATTCTTGCATCGTGTTGCCGCGTTTTTCCTTGTCGTCATTATTGCTGTCCTCAGTCATTATGCTTACCGGCATAATAAAGGGAACAGGGAGCTGCAAATTCTTGGGATTACAGCGATCACGCTTGTAATTATACAAGTGTTGTCCGGTGTAGGCCTCATGCTTACAATGGATCGTCCTGAGATTTACATGTTTGTTGTACTTGCTCATATGACCATTATTTCGGTATTGTTCGGGCTTCTTGCCTACATGAGTTATGTGGTATGGAAACTGGCTAAGCCGGCAGGTATCCATCGCTCATAAAAGACATCATAAATAACTGGATACAATAGATGTATCTTGGAAAAAAATAGCCGGACAGTGTACAATAAATGCTAGTGCCTGTCCATAAGGCTACATATGCAAATGACAAAGTCCACGAATTAGATTCGCAGGGCTTTGTTTTATAAAGGAGGATCTTCCACATTGATTTATTCAAATTTACGTGAGTTTGTAACCAAATTACAACAGGAAAAAGACCTTGTTATTATCGACGCGCCTGTTGATCCTTACTTAGAAATTGCAGAGATTCATCGACGTGTCATTGAGGAGCAGGGACCTGCTTTGTTATTTACAAACGTAAAAGGAACTCCTTTTCCGGTACTCACGAATATGTTTGGAACCAGCCGTAGAGTAGATATGGCATTTGGACCAAGACCTGAAGAACTCATGAAATCCATTGTTGGTGCAACGAAAACACTGATGCCTCCAACAGCTAAAGCGCTCTGGAATGAACGAGGCTTGATTAAAGAAGCCATAAAAGTGGGTTTAAAAACAGTGCAGCGAAGTGATGCACCCATTTTATCTGCTAATCAGACCGAATCCCCTCTGAAGATGCTTCCGAAGGTAACGAGCTGGCAGCTGGACGGAGGTCCATTTTTAACATTACCGCTTGTGTATACAGAACATCCTGATGATCATAAAGATCATAACCTCGGGATGTATCGTATTCAAATTTATGATGATCATACGACTGGCGTACACTGGCAGATTCAAAAAGGCGGCGGATTTCATTACCATGAAGCGGAAAAGCGCGGACAAGGTTTACCGGTGTCTGTCATCCTCGGAGGTCCACCAGCTCTTATTGCGTCTGCAATAGCTCCGATTCCGGAGAAACTTCCGGAACTGCTCATGGCTTCCCTGATCATGGGGGACAAGCTGAAAATGGTGGATGACCCTTTCGGAGGACACCGTATGCCGGCTGAAGCAGAATTTGTAATCAAAGGAATCGTGCCGCCTCACGAGCGTAGAATGGAAGGACCATTCGGTGATCATTTCGGTTATTATTCTTTGGCTCATGAGTTCCCAATCTTGAACGTGGAGCGGATGTGGCACCGTAAGGATGCGATTTACCCAATGACGATTGTGGGTAAACCTCGACAAGAAGATTATTACCTCGGAGAATTCGTACAGCGGTTATTATCTCCCGCCTATTCCATTGTCATGCCGACAGTGAAAGATTTATGGGCATATGCAGAAAGCGGAGTTCATGCGCTTGCTTCTGCTGTTGTACGGGAAAGCTATTCTCGCGAGGCATTAGTTTCCGGATTCAGCATACTTGGACAAGGACAATTGTCTTTGACTAAATTTTTGATTTTAACCGATCAGGCAATTGATTTATCTAACTTTACGGAATTGATTGAAACGGTACTGGAACGGTTTGATCCGCAGACGGATCTGTTTATTTTTGATCATACTTCACATGATACGCTCGATTATACCGGTCACAAGCTGAACCACGGAAGTAAGGCCATCTTAGTCGGTGTTGGAGAGAAAGTGCGTGATCTTCCTCGCACATATGAAGGTGGATTTGTGAATGAGATAACCGATATCAAACCTTATTGCGGCGGGGTACTGCTTGTGGAGGGAGCTTCTTATGAGGAAGAACCAGAACTTGCAGGCCGGCTCGTAGAACGTTTTGGGGCACTGGAACAGACTTGGCCGCTCGTGATTCTGGTCGATCATGCACAAGAAACAGCGAAGAACCAGATGTCCTTCCTATGGACTGTGTTTACTCGCTTTAATCCAGCAAGTGACATGTATGCAGATATTTCAGTGAAGCGGAATCACATCGGTTACTCCTTGCCAATCGTTATAGATGCACGGATGAAGCCAGGTTACCCTGAAGAAGTTATTCCGCGGGAAGATATTGTGGAACTCGTCGATTCGCGCTGGAAATCATATTTTGCAAAGGTCCAATAAGAAGTAGGGATTCTGTGTGCCTTGATGGGGGAAAATGAGGTGCAGGGAGGATGTTTATATGCTGCGTACTTTATTAGGTGAACCACCCCGGGTGAACTCGGGATACTTGAAAGAAGCCATGGATGCGATGGTGCGTATGTTGCAGTTGCTTATCAGTGAAATAAAAGAGAGTACCGATCCAACACATGATTATCGTGAATTGGAGATATGGACCCGTGGACTGATTACATCATTAGATGAACTAGAACAAAGTTCTTTTGCTGCTTCTTTTTATGCGGCGAAGATCCATGCAGCCTCAACGGATGATATGGGACCGGATGAAAAATCTGATTATGCCAGATACGTATACTTTTACAAGGACGGCTTCATTCGTATGTTTGCAACCTTAGACAAACTGGGTAATGTTTTAGATGACTGGTATCATTTAGAAACATCCAAAATTAAAGCGCACTTTTCCTATTTTACGGTTCTAAAACAGCTCGAAGGACAGCCAAAGCATAAAACCCTTCTCATCCGATTAAGCAGCCTGAAAGATAAGTATCATCAGCCCATGAATCGTCTTCGTAAAAGGCGCAACACCGAGATTCATCATATGAATGTGGAGATGCAAGATGATTTGTGGCAAAGGCATCAAGCACTGCATGGAAAAGTAAAACTAGAAGATCTAAAAGCATTTACTTCCGATTTGGAACTTGGTGTGGACTTGGTCTCAAGAAGTTTACATGAATCATTTGAGTACATGATTAGCACTTGGAAAAAACAAACGGTCCGCGCATAATATTTTCCTTTGACAAGTGTTATGAAATGTCATATACTTTCACTAAGTTTCTGAAACAATTAATTTGTTTAGCAAATGACAACATTCGACATTATTCATAATTGCATATCATTCTTATCGAGAGTGGCGGAGGGACAGGCCCTATGAAGCCCGGCAACCGATTCTTTATAGAGCTTTTTTCTATATAGGATGACATGGTGCTAAATCCTTCAAGATCATACATTTGGTCTTGGCAGATGAGAAGGAATCGTCTAACTATTGATGCCCTCTTTTTCTGTGAAAAAGGGGGATTTTTGTGTCTATGAGTCAAAATGAGAATGACCGCAAGCAAGGAGGTACCGTATTGATTGAATTAAAAAATATCCGCAAAGATTACGGACAAGGAAAGCAGGTAACTACTGCCTTGTCAGGTCTAGATTTGTCTATTAACAAAGGCGAAATCTTTGGTGTGATCGGTCATTCCGGAGCAGGAAAAAGCACCCTGATTCGGTTGATTAATTTGTTAGAGCGTCCGACATCGGGAGAGGTTTATGTAGACGGCATTAATATGACGAAATTGAATAAATCGCAACTTCAGGCGCAGCGGCGTAAAATAGGGATGATTTTCCAGCATTTTAATCTGCTGAGTTCTGCCACGGTTTACGAGAATATTGCATTTCCGCTGCGATTAGTGAAAACGGACCACAAGAAAGTGGATCAAAAGGTGAAGGAATTACTTAAACTGGTTGGACTTACAAACCACAGTAACAAATATCCTGCTCAACTGTCCGGAGGACAAAAACAGCGTGTGGGTATTGCAAGGGCGCTGGCAAGCGATCCTCAGGTTCTGCTGTGTGATGAAGCGACCTCAGCGCTTGATCCGCAGACAACGAACTCAATTCTCAAGTTGTTGCTTGATATTAACCAGAAGTACAATCTCACGATTGTACTCATTACCCATGAGATGCATGTAATTCAGACCATTTGTGACCGGGTGGCTGTCATTCATCAAGGTGGGATTGTGGAAGAAGGACCGGTGGCGGAAGTATTCCTGAAACCGCAACATCCCGTTACACAAGAATTTATTTTACGGGAAACGGAAGTTAGTGGTTTAATGGAGGAAGCCATTCAGGCTTCGCATTTAGATCATTCACAAACGGTAAAAATCACCTTCCTGGGAAGTAAAACCTATGATTCGATTCTATCGCAGACTGTGCGGCAAACTGGAGTAGATTTTGCCATCTTGCAAGGAACAATCTCTACAATCAAGCAGATGCCGTATGGTCAGTTGATGGTTCGTTTAGAGGGTCATCCTGAACAGATTTTAAGAACGGTTGAATCCTTGACTCTGCAAGGTCTTGAAGTGGAGGTGCTACATCATGGGTCTTGATTTTTCCGTAATTAATTGGGATGAGATTCAAACAGCTACCTTAGAAACACTAAGTATGCTGGTTGTATCCGGTATCTTTACTTTTATTATCGGACTGCCGGTTGGAATTATTCTATTTTTAACTTCACGATCTGCTTCAACACCAAATCGTGTCATATACACTGTACTTTCTTTTATCGTAAATATTTTGCGTTCGGTTCCCTTTATCATTCTGATTGTGGCCATGCTTCCCATTACAAAAGCGATTGTCAGCACGACAATAGGGGTTGTGGGAACAATCCCGCCGCTGGTAGTTGGTGCAGCACCTTTCTTTGCAAGGCTCGTCGAGACTTCTCTGCGTGAAGTGGACAAAGGGGTTATAGAAGCATCGCAAGCGATGGGCGCTTCTACGGGGCAGATCATAATGAAGGTGCTCATGCCGGAAGCTCTTCCTGGTTTACTTGCGGGAATTACGATCACGGTGGTTACACTAATATCCTACACCGCAATGGCGGGGATGGTTGGCGGCGGGGGACTTGGTGCTCTAGCCATTAACTATGGATATTACAGGTATGAACGAGAAGTGATGATCGTAGCGGTTGTCGTTATGATTATTCTTGTACAAGTTCTGCAGATGGCAGGAGACAGATTAGTTAAACATTTTACACGTAAATAGCAATTCGCTTTAGGAGATAGGGATTTACTATACTTAGGAGGGTTTAACGATGAAAAAATGGTTTTTATCTAGTCTTACGCTCGCATTGGTACTGGTTTTAGCTGCATGTGGAAATGATTCTGCTGGTAATGATACAACAGGAAGTGGAGACAGTGGTCAGACAGAAAAAAGAGTCACCCTTCGAGTAGGAGCATCACCTGTACCGCACGCTGAAATCTTGGAACAAGTAAAACCAATTCTCGCAGAAGAAGGTATTGATCTGGAGATCACCATCTTCAATGACTATGTACAACCTAATGTACAGTTGTCACAAAACCAACTGGATGCAAACTTCTTCCAGCACAAACCTTATCTTGAGAACGAGAATGAAACACGCGGTTTGAATTTGGTTGCTCTTAACAATGTTCATGTAGAACCTATTGGAGCTTATTCCAACACCATTAAATCAGTAGATGAATTAAAAGAGGGAGCGAAGATTGCAATCCCTAATGATGCTACGAACGGTGGTCGTGCACTGATGCTGCTTGATAAAAACGGAGTTATTAAGCTGAAAGACAACACGAATGTAGAGTCTAAAATCAGTGACATTGCGGAAAATCCGAAAAATGTAAAAATCGTTGAACTGGACGCAGCTATGCTTCCAAGACAACTGGGTGAAGTAGATCTCGCTGTAATCAATGTAAACTACGCTCTTGAAGCTGATTTAAATCCACTTGAGGATGCCTTGTTCATTGAAGATGAAGAATCTCCTTATGCGAACTTGCTTGTCGCTCGTGAGAACAATCAGAATGATGAAGCTGTACAAAAGCTGAATGCTGCTCTGAATTCCGATGCAATCAAAACGTTCATTGAAGATAATTATGCGGGAGCGATCGTTCCTGCATTCTAAAATTACGAAGAACCTGTACTCTGTTCACAGAGGCAGGTTCTTTTTTTTTAGAAATGCCTCCTTTCTTTTCTTATTACTCCAGCTATATTATACTGAGTAGGAACCGCTCTTTTTAGGAGGAGGAAGGGATGTTGGACAACAAAGTCGCTCTGATCACAGGAAGCGCAAAGGGACTTGGTAAGATGACAGCACTTCGGCTTGCAATGGAAGGGTATGATATTGCCCTGAATTATGTGCATAGTCAGAAGGAAGCTGAGGATTTATGTGCAGCCATCAAAAAGCTGGGTGTGCGTTGCATCGTAGTACAGGCGGACATATGCAAGCCAGAAGATATAGAACGGCTAATTACAACGGTTGAGCATCAGCTTGGTGTAGTGGATATACTTATAAACAACGCTGGTCCTTTTATTAGGGAGCGGAAGCTGTTTTCGAAATATACGCAAGAAGACATTATCATGTTAACACAAGGAAACCTGGTGGGGACGATGTTGTTAGATCACCGGGTACTTCCAGGCATGCGGAAGAAGAAATGGGGGCGGATTATCCATTTTGGTTTCAGTCATGCGGGTGAAGCGAGATCTTGGCCTCAGCGGGCGGTTTATGCCTCTGCAAAGGTAGGACTTGTTTCTTTTACAAAGACACTTGCTGTCGAAGAAGCACCTTATGGTATTACCGTCAATATGATTTGCCCTGGGGATATTCGGGGAGCGCATAAAGAGATGACCATTGATGAGGTAAGTGGGTTGATTGATAAGGAGACACCTAGAGGAAGACCCGGAAGCGGAGAAGATGTGGCAAGAGTTATTCATTTTCTATGTCAGGATCAATCGGACTTTATAACAGGTAATATTATGGATATCTCAGGAGGACTTGATCCGATTCGTCCTACGATTACAGAATAAAAAAGAGAGTCCCATATTCGGGACTCTCTTGTATGCTTAGGGGATGATTAGAATACTTGAACTACTTCATGTACGCCCTCTACTTCTTCAACGAGTGCGCGTTCAATCCCTGCTTTTAATGTAATGGTGGAGCTTGGGCAACTACCGCAAGCACCCATTAATTTCAGCTTAACGATGCCGTCTTCAACATCAACCAATTCCACGTCACCGCCATCGCGCTGCAGGAATGGGCGAAGTTTATCAAGAACTTCTAGAACTTCATCATACATGGTGCTGCTTTGTACGTTTTCGCTCATATTGTCAACTCCTTTCCTTCCCTTTATTATAGTACAATTGAAGTCAAAATAAAATGGTCAAAACTGAAGCAGGTGAATAATTTGAGACCCATTATTGAATTTTGTACCAACAACATGCATTTTGGAACGGATGAGGTCCTCGAGGCACTTGAAGAAAACCTCGATTACGACGTGATCGAATACGGATGCCTCACCAATTGCGGACAATGCAGCAACACTCCATTTGCACTTGTGAATGGTGAAGTTGTCACAGCAACAAGTGCAAAAGAACTGCATGAAGCCATTTTGTCCAAAATTGCAGAAGCCCACGCATGGGATGACCTGGATCTTTAAAGGAAGAGATTTCCTTAATTAACCTAGATGACGTTTCGACATCCAGAGGACACCGCTTTTTAGTATCCGCGGAACACGTCCCATCATCGATGTCTTACCCATAAGCCCAAAACCAGCTTTCTTGCCGAGTGCTCCTAGAGTACCGCGCAGTTTGAGAGCTTCGGTTTTGGGTTTTTCATTCTTCCAGAGTGCATGAATAATATGTGCAATGTGCTCTCCTTGAACTTCTGCAGCCTGTGCGCTTGGTGCAAAAGGAAGGCTTGCACAGTCACCCACGACATAGACTTCAGGATATTCTGGGATTTGATAATATTCATTCAGAGTAACCCGGCCTTGGGGATCTTTCTGAACATTCAGATCACGGACCATTTTTACAGGCTGAATTCCTGCTGTCCATATGACCGCATCCGTTACGATTTCTTCCTCCCGATTATAGATGGCATAGGGTTCTACCCTCGATACCGAAATATGATTCTTAATCTCTACCTGATGTTCTGCGAACCATTCTCCTACATAAGCAGATAAGCGTTGCGGAAAAGCGGATAAAACACGATCACCTCGGTCCAAAATGGTTACATTTAGATCGGATCGGCTTTCTCTGATTTCAGCAGCGATTTCAACTCCGCTGAGTCCTCCTCCTACAATGTGAACTTGACCATAAGGTTTGATTTCACTAACGCGAAGATAGGTCTCACGTGTACTTCGGAAGCTTTGAATGGTGTTACTATATTCTTCTGCACCCGGGGTTCCATGAAAACGGTCTGTGCACCCAAGACCAATAACTAATTGATCATAAGGGAGGGGGTCCTCATTTTGAATTTGAATCAATTTTCCTTCTAAATCAATAGATTCAACTTCACCATATTTATAGGTTAGACGTTCATGAACAGGGTACTGCACACGCAGATCATAATCAGATACAGTCCCTGCAGCAAGTGCGTAATATTCAGTTTTGAGCCCTTGAAAAGGCATACGGTCCACAAGGACAATCTGGGTATCATTTGGGATAGAGCCTTCAAGAAGATGTTTAATTACGGTAAGACCGCCGTAGCCGCCTCCGAGGATAACGATGTTTTTCATGACGATATAACTTCCTTTCTTATGCGATCTTGCAAAGATGTTAGTTTACGCTCGGTCATGATATTAAGGCCGATGGGGATGATGGGATAATGAATGTAATCTGCGGAAAACAATAAAGTGGATTCAGCCCTAGGGTACAGAGCTGAATCCAATGGAAATTCTTTCGAAGGTCAAATGATTATTCGAAAACTTCAATCTCATTGTAGAAGGTATCACGTTCAACGGGAATACGGCCCGCACCTTTTACAAGCCAGATGAGTTCTTTACGAGTCAGCCCTGCAGGTGTAAGCGCACCAGCAGCGTGACTGATCTGTTCACGTACAATTGTACCGTGCACATCAGATGCACCAAAACTGAGAGCTACTTGTGTTAATTGAGCACCTATATTAATGAAGTATGCTTTCACATGGTCAATGTTATCGAGCATCAGTCTAGAGATCGCGATGGTTTTAAGATCTTCATATGCTGAGTTACGACGCATTATACCGGCATTTTTACTTTTCGGCTGCATGGAGAGCGGAATAAAGACCATAAATCCACCCGTTTCATCTTGAAGCTCACGAATCTGAAGCATATGTTGAATTCGATCCTCGTAGGATTCGACAGAACCGTAAAGCATTGTTGTGTGTGTCTTCATACCAAGCTGATGAGCTGTCCGATGAACTTCGAGGTAGCGATCGACATTGGCTTTTGTTACTTTCATTTTCTGACGATATTCATCAGATAGAATTTCCGCACCGCCACCTGTGAGAGATTGGAGTCCTGCTTTTTGCAGTTCTTGCAAAACTTCTTTGACACTGAGACCGCTGATCCGTGTGAAGAAGTCAATTTCAGCTGCCGTGTACGCTTTAAGTGTAACATTCGGATATTTTTCGTTCAAAGCACGCAGGGAATCAACATAATATTCGAATGGCACATGAGGGTTATGTCCACCAACAATATGGAACTCCCTAACACCAGG
This sequence comes from Paenibacillus sp. Marseille-Q7038, assembly GCF_965111595.1. Taxonomy (NCBI): domain Bacteria; kingdom Bacillati; phylum Bacillota; class Bacilli; order Caryophanales; family Paenibacillaceae; genus Paenibacillus; species Paenibacillus sp. Marseille-Q7038. The sequence continues at coordinate 1,184,692 of NZ_CBCOOM010000002.1, forward strand.
ATGGATGTGCTGTTCTACATAGTCAATCATCTCTTGTCCGGAAAGGGTGTAAGATCCATCTTCCCCCTGATCTTTTCTGAAGTTACAGAAAGCACAGCGAGCTTCACATACATTCGTAAAATACAAACTCATATTTTCTATGAAATATACTTTTTTACCGTTTTTGCGCAGATTTGCTTCATTGGCAAGTTGTCCGATCGTAAGAAGATCATCGCTCTCATAAAGATAAACACCGTCTTCCAGTGTCAAACGCTGTCCATTCTGTACTTTTTCGATGATGGCAGCCATTTTGGTATCTGTAAATGGTGTAATTAATGTAGACATGCTAATTCCTCCTGAGTCATGACTTTATGTTTTCCATAATAAAATGATTCAAAGACCAAACGGTAGTCATGTTAAGAATGTGAAAAAAGTTACAACTAAAATCACGGCTACAAAAGCAGATTTCTGTGACAATTCTTCGACACTTCCATGTACAATTCCCTACTATTATAAACCTCACATCCGAGCGGTTCAATACATAGGTGTAAAAAGCTTGTTCACTTAGGGGTTTTATTCCATCTTCATCCCTTGAGGTAGGAGAACAGGTGGAGTATAATTCTACATAAGATATAGGAAACATATCATTCTTACGTTACATTGGACGTGAGATGATTGATTCTTATTAGATAGAAGGAGGTATGACCGATGATTACCATTAGTGATACAGCAGCAGAGCGATTGAAAGAAATGTTAGAGCAACAAGAAACACCAAATATGTTTTTGCGTCTTGGCGTAGCACCCGGTGGTTGCACCGGATTTTCATATGCAATGGGATTCGACGATAACGAAACAGATCAAGATGTATTTATGACGATTCAGGATATGAAGATCGTTGTAGAGAAAGACAGCCTTCGTCTACTAGAAGGTTTGGAAATCGATTTTGAAGAATCCGGCATGACCGGAGGATTCACCATTCATAACCCGAACGCGATTGCCACTTGCGGATGCGGTTCTTCTTTCCGTACAGCGACAGACGCAGGGAAACCAAACGAAGAGCCTTGCTAAGATCTATTTTAATAGCATGAAAATTTCGTAATGATTAAATGGGTAGGATGATACCTCCTGAACCTGAGTATGACGAAAGTGATACTTAGTTCAGGAGGTTTTTTGTTTTTTTAGGAATGATGTAGACTCATCATAATGATCGTATTCACCGATATCTTTTATATAAGCAGGTCTTTGTACATAGAAAAAGGGGACTAATATGATGGCGAATAACATAAATAGGGTCATTAGAACTATACTTGTCGTGCTGATTATTTGCGCAGTTCTGTTAATTTTGGTGAAAAAGGTGGTTGAACCTGTACTTTCGGATTACATCGCACAGCCCATTTCTGAACATATAGCGAAAAAAGCTTCAGATTACTTAGAGTTACCGCCCTCACCTGAGACGCTTAGGGAGTTTAAACAGGAAGCACTAGGCTATGATTGGTATGATTCAGAAGGTCAGTTAATCGTGGAGTATAAGCAGCTTCCCAATGCTACAGAAGGAACGATTACTGTATCGTACTCTGAGACATTTTTGTTATTTATGCGACTAAGCTCTTCATCCAATAAAGTGGTTCATTATCAGGAGCCCTATGAGACGGAATTTTTTGTTTCGACAGAAGATGGGGATATAGAGCAGATGACGACTGAATATGCAGATGGCATAGAAACGGAACAGCCTGAAGAGACCGATGAGTTAACGTCAGAAAGCGAGAACGTAGAAAGCGAAGCCGTAATAGCAATAGAAGAAACTGCACCGCTACAGGACGAATTCTCGCAGGAAACAGAACAACGCAGCAAGGACAGCGGTGAGGCAATTTTAACAAACGCAGAAGCTTCTACCGAAGTTACTTCCGAAGAGCATGGTGTTGCTTTATATGTAAATGGTTCTTATTTTGATGCCTTTTTAAATAAACAGGATGCGTTAGAGCTTGCTGCTTATGTCGAAAATGCAAAGATTATAGATTTGGTCACGAGTCGTGTCGTATGGGAGAGTAAATAAAAAGTGATGTACATAGATGGGTGTCATTCATATGTTAATGATAAAAGAGGGTTGGGTATCACACTAAGTGATGCTGACAGCTCTCTTTTTAGTGTATTTCGCAGATTTCGTAATTTATATCAACAAGGAGCGCAGGATATGTTAGCATATCATTACAGACTTTTTTGTAATATATTTCCTGTGCAGATATACAAAAGAAATAGAAGAGGTGCAACCATCATGATTGAAATGGAACGAATCCATCATGTGAGTTTGGCTGTTCGAGACTTAACGAGGGCTCATCAGTTCTATTCTGAGAAATTAAAATTAAAACAGATAACGCGGCCTCCTTTTGATTCCTCGGGAGTTTGGTACGCGATTGGGGAAGGGCAGCAATTGCATCTATTGCAGCACCCAGCAGGAGAGACACTTCGGATCAGCGGTGTGGATACAACAGATGGGCACTTCGCTGTGTGGGTGAAAAGTTATGAAAAAACGAAGCAATGGCTTGAATCTGTAGGAATCCCTTATGAAGCAAGACCCAACAGTGTGGCTGGATTTGCTCAAATTTTCATTCTCGATCCAGATCATAACATCATCGAATTCGATGCACCGTATTCATCATCATAGCAAGAAATAAAAAACGACTACATCAGAGCGGATAACTGCTCCGTGTCATGTAGTCGTATCTATATATTAAACCTCGGTTTGAAATATAACGGTATCTCTGGAGTAATGGTGTTCCATCCCATCCTCACTTCTAACTCGAACCTGATCATTAGAAAACATCTCTACATATCCGCGAGCGATTTCGCAATACACGCCTGCGGAATCTTCCTGCCAGACGGAAACGACGGTTTGAGATAAGGCGGCGGTAAAAAACTCTATGTTTTTTTGCAACGTTCTAGATTTGTTAGAATTCATCGTATCCTCCTTCTATTAGGTGTCAATTTACGTTCTAATGCCCTAAAGAGAGCTGACGTAAACACTTTACCTTCTCTCTACTCTATTGTAAAGCATTCGATAGAATTTGGCAGACTAGTGCTCTAAACTTTATGATCTCTTCATCCTATCTACGATATATATATGCAGCGAAATGGAAGATTTTACATGAAATTTACGTAAATTTAACATAGGGATGATGATTGACTCTTTTAGGAAGGTTTACAATATAATGAGCTACTATAATGATTCTTACTGTGAGGGGTCTTATGAAAAAAGAGAACGTGATTCTAGAAAACCGGACGGAACGTGAAGTATATTCCTATTTAAATCGAGATTTGAGCTGGCTCGAGTTCAACCGAAGAGTACTTCAGGAAGCACAAAATGTGGATACACCTCTATTAGAACGTGTTCGTTTCTTATCCATTGTTACCTCGAATCTAGATGAATTTATGAGTGTGCGGGTTGCTGAAACGCGAGAGAAGATGAAGGCAGAGCTGATGAAAAAAGATTTTACCGGTTACACACCAACAGGTCTCTACAAACGATTAATGAAGCGAATTTCGAAAATGATTCAAGAACAGTACCGTTCATATCGGGACCTCCTGCGACAACTCTCCAAAAAAGGCATCGTATTTATGGAGTACACCGATTTGAATGCAACACAGCAGAAGGCGATGGAGCAATATTATCATGATATTGTGTTCCCTGTGCTTACACCTATGGCTGTGGATCAAAGCAGACCTTTTCCACTGGTACATCATAAATTTGTTTATCTCGCTGTCGTTTTGAGGAAGGAAGGAGACGAAAACGAGCTTTATTTTGCTATTGTCCAAGTCCCTTCCAATATCCCAAGAGTGATTCAAGTTCCACTCCGTTCGAACAGTAAGAAAAAATCATTTATCCTTACCGAAGAGTTAATAAAGCATCATATTCATACACTGTTCAGCGGGTACATACCGGAGTCGGTTCATGGCTTTCGGTTAACTAGAAATTCGGATCTTTATATTAATGAAGAAGAAGTAGAAGATTTACTGGAAGAAATAGAAAAAGAGCTAAGACGACGCCGTCGGGGAGCACCGGTATGCCTTGAAGTGGAGGAGGGTATTCATCCAAATGCACTTGCTTACTTGAAGCATGAGTTCGGTATTAAAGACGACCAGATGTTTGAAATTCAGGGTCCGCTGGATCTGGGGTTTCTAGGCAGTTTTGTTGACCAACTCGAAGGTTACAATCATTTGAAATATCCGAATTTGAAACCAGTATATCCAGAAGTCTTTCATACGGACGAAAGCTATTTTAAAATTTTAGGCAGACAAGATGTTCTCTTATATCATCCCTATGAATCTTTTGATGCGGTGACTGATTTTCTGGAAGAAGCAGCAGAAGATCCAGATGTTATGGCCATCAAAATGACATTATACCGGGTAAATGGAGATTCTCGGTTGATTCCTGCGTTGGCACATGCTGCTGAGATGGGGAAACAGGTTACCGTCGTCGTAGAACTTAAGGCAAGATTTGATGAAGAACGAAATATAGCTTGGGCTCGAGAGCTTGAAAAAGCGGGCTGCCACGTTGTTTATGGTTTATTAGGTCTCAAAACGCATGCGAAAATCATTCTGATTGTACGCAGAGAACAAGATACGCTGCGCAGATATGTTCATGTAGGAACTGGTAATTATAATGCGAGCACAGCTCGGGTATATACGGATATCGGTTTATTAACCTCTAATCCTCAGATTGGAGAAGATGCTTCAGAGATATTTAATGATATTACCGGTTATTCAGAAGCTCAGGGGCTAAGGGAAATTCACCTCGCACCCGATGGACTGAAAAATAAATTGTTTGAAATGATTCAGCGAGAAGCAGCAAATGCCAAGAGTGGTAAACCGGCTAGAATTATTGCCAAGGTGAATTCTCTTTCTAATCAAGAAATCATAGACGAACTATATGCAGCTTCACAAGCGGGAGTAAAGATTCAGCTCATCGTTAGAGGAGTTTGCTGCCTGCGTCCGGGTCTTGAAGGGATCAGTGAAAATATACGAGTTATAAGTATTGTCGATCGTTTCTTAGAGCATTCACGTATCTTCTACTTTGAAAATGGAGGAGACTTCGAAGTTTATTTATCGAGTGCAGACTGGATGACAAGAAATCTGGATCGCCGGATCGAGCTCATGTGTCCAGTAAATGACCGCAACCTAAAAGAAATACTGGTGGGTACGCTGGAACTTTCACTTAAAGATAACGTAAAGGCCCGCTTATTATTATCCAACGGAACCTATGTCCTGGTTAATAACAAGGAGCCTCTACTTCGGAGTCAATTTGAAGCGATTCAGATTAAGACTTGGAAGAAATCGAAATAGTCCAATACAAGTGTATTTTCCAAGCTTTTTCTACTTCTTTTTTTATGTCTTCCAGTTCTTTTTGTTCCATAGACGGCATTCTGCGGCAAGTTAAATTTAGCTGCAGGAAGTCGTCTTTTTTGTCTAGTGTCATCGATTCTACGGCAGATCCGCCGCTATCATACAACGCAGAAGCAAGTCTTAGCAGTGAACCGAGACGATTGATTCGTTTATAGTCCTCTGAATATAAGATATCTTGATGAAAATCGATCTCAGCAGGCGTTCGGCCTTTGGGATGATAGTCGGCTATTATGGCAGTGATGATTGTTTCACGGTGGCTCAGGCCCCATACTCCATGGTTCTTAATCCAGTAGAGCGAGTGCTGGCTTGCCCTATGATGCTGAATTTGTTCCCCGATGCGATGCAGCATGGAGGAGGCATACATAATTCGGCTGTCGGATAGCGAGGCTTCCCCTTCAAGCACCTGATACAGCTGCTGCATACAGGAATGGACTTGATTCATAAGCCCTGCCGGGGCTGATGAATGGAAATGCAGTAGATTCCAAATACTCTTTGTTAGTACTTCCTGTTTCATGTAGTCAGGATAGTCTTTTTGCATGAGTTCATAGAAAAGCCCATCCCGAAGCCCGGCACCGCTGACAATGTAGTGTGTAGATTCCAGCCAGTCGAAGATCGTTTGTAACAAAATCACACCAGGAATGATCAGGTCTGCCCGGTCTTTTGATAAGCCGGGTGTTTTTTTACGTTGATCTGAAGGGATATAAGGAAGGGTATCATAAAATACGCGAATATCTTCCGGTTCCATTCGGTAATTGTGCATGACGGGAAGTGAATATTCTTGTTTTTTTTGTACCATCTTAGCTAGAGAACGAACCGTGCCTCCAAGACCAACCAGTGTAAGACCCGGATGCTGCTGTGTCCAAGCATGTTCTTTGAGAAAGGTATGTATGGAACTACGAAAATCGTCTACCATCTCACGACTCCAGTGAGTTGAAGTTCCATAGCGGGCGTGTGCATTTACCGCACCGTATGGAATAGAAAGACTTTCATGATATTGACCGTCTAGAAAAAGAGTAATCTCCGTACTTCCTCCGCCAATGTCAATAATAAATCCGTCAGATAAGGAAATCGATTCAATGACACCTAAAAAGCCCAAACGACCTTCATCTTCCCCAGATATGAGCTGAATTTCCAGGCCGATTTCTTCCTTAATCCACTGGGTTATGTCGTTGCTATTCTGTGCATTACGTATCGCAGCTGTAGCGGCAGCTCTGATGTGAGTTACTTGGTAGCTGGCACATATATCTTGATAACTGCGCAGTACCGGTAGAATAGAGCTGACCGCTTCATAACTGATCGTACCGTCAGTGTTTACCTTTTGACTTAATCTTGCTGCATACTTTTTTTCGTATAAAACTCGATAGGCCCCCATACTCAGCACTTCATAGATTACAAGTCTGATGGAGTTCGATCCGATATCAATGATTCCAATACGTTCAGACATGGGGTAGCACAGCTCCTTCTTTCTTCGTTTTTGTTATTGTAACCGAAAAAGAGATATACGAAAAAACCATCTCTCTTTTCTTTGGAGAAGATGGTTCCCTGTGATCCAATGCTTAAGCGCTAATTAACTTAATGGCTTCTATAATAATTACGGTAAAGACAATGGAAAAGCCAATACAGCCGATTCCAAATCCGATATGTTTTTTATCACGAATAAATTTGATGCCGGTGATAAAGGTAAGAACGGTGACCGCCACAAGTACAGCAGCCATGGCGAAATAGGCAACCCCATAAAAACTTTCGATAAATTGAGCCACGAAGTGAAAAGCTCCTTTCCTAATCGTAATCTATCTCTTAATATAGCCTATCTTAGGTAAAAATCCCAACTCTCATTTCCCTCATAAAGAGGCGTTTCTATAAGGACAGACATACAAGAGAAGAAAGAGTTACAGAAATATATATATATTAGGACTCTATCTGACTTCATTTTTATGTTCTGAAGGAGGGAAACGCATGAATCGGATCATTGGAAGTAAATTGATTAAAACAGAAGTTCTTCAGACAAATCCTTATATCGCAAATCATATCCCAGAAACCGCAGTATTTACCGAGCAACAATTGAAAGATATGTTACAGAAATATGGAATGGTATTTGTTAAGCCCGTACATGGCGGAGGAGGAAACGGAGTTATCCGTGTAAGCAAAGAGGGAGAAAAATATTCTTTTACGAAAATGTCGCATACGTATAGCTTCTCTAGCTATAAAGGAATGTATCGTTCACTTGCGAAAAATAAATTAAAAAGAAGTTATCTGATCCAGCAAGGAATTGCTCTGGCTCGTATTAAGGGACGCCCTATTGACTACCGAGTGAAATTCGTAAAAAAAGAGACAGAGTGGAAGATTACTGCCATGCTTGGAAGACATGCGCGCCCAGGCCTTGTCATAACCAATGTATGTAAAGGAGGAACGCTGCTGAAATGTCGGGAGGCACTACGTCATTCCTTACCTCATATTAATGCTAGAGTGAAGCAGCAAGAGATGCGCAAACTTACCCGGACCTGCACCGTACTTCTAGAAGAAAAGTTCCCAGGCATTGGTGAACTTGGTTTTGATTATGGACTTGATCATTCGGGGAAAATATGGATTTTGGAAGTGAACACTAGACCGCAATAATTTGTATAGAAAGTGATTAGTGAAGATGTAAACTGGGTAATATGATCTGGTATTTCTTCTTTTCTATTCATTTAACTTTAAATCTAGCTAATTTCTTTGATAAAAAATTAAATATATTTTTTTTGAATATTGTTTTATTGTCCTGTGTATAAATATTGTCCACATATCCTTCCTTTTAAAACCTAGTCTTTTTCTATTTATTAACATATTATACACAGGATTTCCACATTTAGGTGTGGATAACAGAACGCTTGTTCTACTTTTTGTTCTTTGATAGAATAGAGACGAGGAAAAAAAAGAAAGGTTGTGTCGGAGATGGCTATGCTTTCAGATGAGATGTTGCTCGATTCTTATCACATGGCAATCGAGCTTCAGCTTGAACGCGATTTCATTGAGTTATTATTAGGTGAGATCCTCAGGCGCGAACTGAACACCGACGTCCCTGCCGTTTTTCATTAGAGATCCTCGTGGTTTGACGGTCCAATATGGCCTGGCACTTCCCATGTTTCTACAGCATATGAAGTTTGCGTCAGACAGTGAGGACAGAACATGAGGTGAATGCAGTAGCCTTTAGCTTCTGGTATCGTAAGATAATCGGAAGATGACACATACGGGCTGTAAGGCCCGGCGTAGTCTTCCGTTAATCCGTAATCCACGATAGGCTCGCCGCAGGTGAGGCAAGGTTGTGCAGCAGGTATATGAAGACCGTTACATAGTGGGCACAAATAAGACAAAGGGTATCCCTCCTGAATGGTTGTCAGGAGTAAGATACCCTTTTTTATTGGTGTATTATTCTTCTAATCACAATTTACCAAAAGATTACATCTTCATATTACTGCTGTGCCCAGGAGATAATTTGGCACTCGGGTCCACATACACTTTGGCATTATTGACCGCTGTAGGTGCTTCACCGAAGCCGACCGCAATCAATTTTAGTTTACCTTCGTAAGTGGTAATATCCCCTGCAGCAAATATTCCAGGTATGCTTGTCTCCATTCGAGTGTCGACAACGATGGAGTTACCCTGAATCTCGATTCCCCACTCAGCAATAGGACCAAGAGAAGAGATGAAACCAAAGTTTACGATGACATCATCGACTTCGATCTCTTGTGTTTCTTTCGTTTTCACATGAGATAGAGTGACTTTTGTAATGCGATCTTCTCCGTGCAACTCTGCAATTTCTGTAGGAGTAATGACATTTACTTTGGAAGCCATCAGATTCTCAACACTATGTTCGTGTGCACGGAATTTGTCGCGACGGTGGATCAGTGTAACTTGTTCAGCAATGGGTTCAAGCATGAGCGCCCAGTCAACAGCAGAATCGCCGCCGCCGCTGATCAGTACTTTTTTACCTGCGAAACGACTTAGATCACTTACAAAATAATGAAGGTTTGTTTTTTCAAAACGTGCAGCGCCCTCAAGATCGAGTCTGCGTGGTTCAAATGCACCAACGCCTGCTGTAATAATTACGGATTTAGCATGATGAACATCTTTGTCTGTCGTAACAACGAAGTGCCGTTCTTCTTTTTTCTCTACAGAAATGACTTTTTCCTCAAGTCTGATGTCTGTATCAAAACGATCCATTTGCGTAAGGAGATTATTCACCAGTTCTCCTGCTGTAATTTTAGGGAAGCCAGCTACATCATAAATGAATTTCTCCGGGTATAATGCGGCAAGCTGGCCGCCCAGTTGAGGCATGCTTTCCACAATTTTTACGGATGCCTGACGCATACCGCCATAAAAAGCAGCAAACATACCAGCAGGACCGCCGCCGATAATGAGCAAATCGGTCATTTCATTCGTAGTTTCAGGGGTCGTCATTTTATAGAACACACCTTTCTCTATATGTTATTGTGAATCAATAACGTCACGGATATCCACGAGATTGTCGATTCTTATGTTTAAAGTCATTTTCATTATAGACACTACCGCAATTTGTTGCAAAGGTCATTTCCACTCTGTTCCTCTGGTATTTCAAGCGGTTGCCTTTCATTTTACCCCACTGACAAGATATATTTTCGCTTGCTATTTTGAGGTTGTATCGCTATCATTTTTGTTGCATGATTTTTTTCTTGATTTTTACGAATTTTCCGTTTATTTTATAAAGTTTTGAAACCTCATGACATAACATGTCGTTTTAATGAATAGGGATAGAACTATATTTGTCTTTAGGTGGAGCCATCAATTTTAGAATAGAAGTTGGAATTATAGGATTGTCTAAGGGCTTTTTTTTGGAATTTATCGCTTTCGCGCGTTAATTTCATGATACATTCTTAGACCTTCTATAATGAGTTGAATGATTTTGGAGGGGTAGGCGCATGAGTAACATTCCTAAGATCGTCATCCTTGGCGCAGGCTATGGCGGTATATTGACCGCACAGCGACTTCAAAAGGAACTGAACTACAATGAAGCAGATGTCACGCTTGTAAACAGGCATGACTACCACTACATAACAACGCATCTGCACATGCCAGCTGCTGGAACGGATACTATTGATCATGCAAGGGTACCCATTTCTAAGCTGATTGACGAGTTCAAGATCGATCTTGTGAAATCTGCTGTTAAAGATATTAGGCCGCACGAGAAAAAAGTAATTCTGGAAGACGGTACCTTGTCGTATGATATTTTGGTCGTCAGTCTAGGGGGAGAACCGGAGACATTTGGGATTCCCGGGATGAAAGAACATGCAATGACGATTCGGAGTATTAACTCCGTAAGGCTAATTCGAGAACATATAGAGTACCAGTTCGCTTGTTATAAAAATGATAATATAGCGAGTCGCCTTCGATTTGTGGTTGGAGGAGCTGGGTTTAGCGGAGTGGAATTTGTATCTGAACTGGCAGACCGCTTACCCCGACTATGCAAAGAGTATGATGTAGATCCAGAAAAAGTTGAACTTTATAATGTCGAGGCAGCTCCCACCGCGCTTCCTGGCTTTGATAAAGAACTAGTAGAGTATGCGATGGATGTACTTAAGAATAAAGGGATTATTCTTCGAATCGGTGTACCGATAAAAGAGTGTTTTGCCGGTGGTGTCCTCATTGGAGATGGTGAACGAATTGAAGCTTCTACCGTCGTGTGGACGGGGGGAATTCGAGGGAACAAGCTGATCGAGAATGCAGGATTTGAGGTGACACGGGGACGTGTCAAAGTAGATGAGTATTTAAGAGCGCCAGGTTACGATCATATTTACATTATAGGAGATAGCTCACTCGTACTAAACAAGGATGGCCACCCTTATCCACCAACGGCTCAAATTGCTATGCAGCAGGGGGTTAATTGTGCGAAGAATATAGCACTTTCCATTCGCGGGAAACATCTGAGCAAGTTCACATTCAGCCATAAAGGAACGGTGGCTTCACTCGGTAAAGGGGAAGCGATAGCTATTGTGAACGGGAAGAAGTGGAAGGGATGGAAAGCAGCACAGCTGAAAAAAGTAGTGGATATTCGCTATCTATATGTTATCGGCGGTATACCGCTCGTACTCCAAAAAGGAAGGTTCTTTTAAACGATGAGACATTGCAGTGTACAAGTAAGGGGATTACTCAAAAGAGATGAACTGGATCGATATCATGCCTTAATGGAAGTGGGTAGTTACCTCGAAGAGCAGGATAAGTATGATCTGTCCTATATCGTACAAAAAGAAATCGACATTCTAATATTACCCGCTATTGAAAGGTTAAAAGAAAAAGGTCGTGACCGAGATCGGGCCACAGCTGAATTTCTGGAGTCTTTAAAGAAGATGGAAGAAGAGAATGACTAAACGAATAAACATGCAAAAAAAGGATGCCGTATGAGGGCAATGTCATTTAGTTAAGCTTTAAAGACAAAACCTGAATTAAATTTAAAACGGCACGGGGAAAAGTCCTGTGCTGTTTTTTTTGGTGTAAGTAAAAAAAGCGCACAGCAAACAAAGCGGATGAAATATCCGCTAAAAAAAGTTTGTGTTGAAATGGATTATGCTACTCTATAGACGAAGCTAACAACGGATCTATACCGGATTTTTCGTGTATTCTTCTGCCCTTGACGAAGGGATCGAATCGGCAACATGTTTTTACGAATCAGTGCTTCCAAATCGGGTGGGGGTTCATCGTCTCGTAAGCGCAGAAAATGTCTACAAACGTAAACAGCGACTGTAAAGTTGACTTGGTAGGGGTACCGTTTATCCATTTGGGAAATGACTACATGCGAGGTAATCATTTCAGCAAAATTGTACATGATCATTTTTGCGAAAATCTCTTGGGTGATGGATTCTTGTCTCTTGGCGTGAAAATTTGTCAGACCAACCGTGTATTTTAATGCTCTGAAAGAGGTTTCAATGCCCCAGCGCATGTTATAAATCGATTTGATTTCATCAGGTGGGAAATCAGTAGCAGAAAGATTGGTAATGATCGTTTCATAAGTACCACTCGGCAGGATAAAACGAACAACCCGAAAGGAAATTGGATAAAACATGCGCTCATGCAAATCCAAAAAATCAAATGTAGAAGTGGAAGGGATGAACTTGTAAATCTCGGGTTGAGCCTTGACCTTTTTGGTTTGTTTTTTGGTGAGTGTCCGATGAACATCAATATCAAACTCTCTACTAGATGGCAGACGTAACCCCGAAAGAATACCATTGGAGTTTACATCTTTTACTCGTATGGCGTAGTTCCAGCCTTTGCGTTCAATATGTGCGAAGTTATTGTAACTTTCATAGCTCGATCGGCAATAACAATGGCTTTGCCTTGGATAGGAGAACGGTCAACCATATCTGCCATTGCCCTTCCCTCGTTGCACAATCTTCGTGGCTGAACAAGGGCATCCACGTAAAGTCTGTTACAAAGGTCATAGGTCATGTTCAAATGCGACAGGTTGTAACCTTTCGTGTTCGGTCCACTTTGAAAATAGGTATCTGTGTCCGCAGAGTTCGTTGCGATATGCAAATCCGAACCGTCAACGGCAAGTAATCGATACCCACGATAGTGCTTGATATCCGTAAACAAACGCGTAAATTCATGAAATAAAAATTCTACAGCAGACGGTAGTATTTTATTTCTCTGTTGGACAAAAGCGGACGTGGTTGCAGTGTTTACATCATAGCCCTCTGATTCCAAGAGCTCCTTATAAATACTATTGCCACCCATTGAGATTAGAAGTTGCATGACTGTTTCAAAGGGTAGTTTTTTCTTTCTGGTAAAATCTGTTTCAGGGTTTTTGACAAGGTGCAGGTGCACTGACATTTCTTGTATAAGGGATGTCAGTGATTGTTTTAGTGAATTTGCGTACTCGTTCATTGGCGTAACCTCCTTGTCTCAAGGGGCTTCGCCACACATTTCCACATGCTTGTCAAGTCTCATTTCTCGTTTGTTCACAAAAAAGAGCAGGTTATCTTTTCGATAACCTGCTCTTTTAGCAGGCGCCTTAACTAAATGACATTGCGTATGAGGGCATCCTTTTTATTATATGAGTTTATTTACATTATACTTTCAACATACTTTCGAAAGATTCCAGATTCAGCAGACTACCCACGTAGAAAGATCCGAATTCACCGTAACGTGCACTAACCTCGTCAAAACGCATCTCGTAAACCAGTTTTTTAAACTGAAGAGCATCGTCGGCGAAGAGAGTAACGCCCCATTCCCAATCATCGAAACCAACAGAACCCGTAATAATTTGTTTTACCTTGCCTGCATAGCTTCGTCCAATCAAACCATGACTTCTCATCATCGCTTTACGCTCGTCCATAGAGAGCATGTACCAGTTATCGCTCAGATCACGCTTTTTATTCATTGGATAGAAACAAATATATTGTCTTTTTGGAAGAATCGGCTTCAGACGTGCTACAATCTCGGGGTTTTGCATCGGATCAGCGTCTTTACCAGCGAGGTAGTTACTCAGTTCTACTACACTGACATAAGAGTAAGCTTTGGTTGTGAAACGAGCAAAAGTCGTTTTGTTAAATGCATTTTCCAGTGCATTCAAGTCTTCCAAAGATTCACGTAAATGCATCATTACAAAATCAGCTTTTTGACCAATGATCGTATATACGGCAGAACTGCCTTTGCCAGCTTCTTCAACAGAAGTCCACTCTTGTAAAAATTCTTGGAGATCGTCTAAAGCAACAGCGCGTGCTTCCTCATCAGCAGAACGCCAAGCGGACCAGTTAATCGATCGGAAATCATGAAGAGCATACCAGCCTTCCAAAGTCGATGCAGCTTCGTTCATTTGTTTCACTCCTATATGATATTAAATTTTGTATATCAGATTATTTCATATATTAAATCAATGATTCTATTGTATCAAAGGCAGAAGGAGCAGGGCAAATGAAGATCTGATTTAAAGTCGGTAAATACGCGGGAGGTACCTAGAAAGTTCATTGCGGGGACACATTTTTTCGGTTACACTATTTATTATCTGTTATGGATGGTAGTTCATGATTTGGTAGAAAGAAGGAGGATGTAAGCGAATGCAGTTTTTACCTGTGCTCGTGCTTATGATCTTGTTTTTTGTTATGATGTTTGGCATCGGTTTTATTTTGAACATGCTGATGAAAACGACTTGGTTTCCTGCTTATCTATTTATTATTGTCCTTATACCTATTGTCATCTTCTCCATGTGGGATCGAAGCAGCAGCTTTGGTACACATATGAGTTCTTATGGACCTGTTGATTATTTAATTGGACTCAGCGGTGTGGCGGGTGCCATTCTTAGTGGATGGACGATCCAAAAACTACGTGTAGGCGGCTACAAAATGTTTTGATTTTACCCTATTTTTTGTGAGTATACTTGCCCTCTTTTCATATGATGAGAAGAGGGTTTTGTCATGAATGTCTTCCCTTTTCATAGAATAGTAGAGTACAATGAAACACCCTATTTCAAAAACAGAGGGAATGTGAACATTTGTCAGATAAGAGGGAATAGCGGAAAGATTAAGCAGGGATTTTGGCTATATTTGAAGATTTAAGCCGGCCCTTTTTATGATAGAATAGAGTTCACTACAAATCGGAGAGAAGGAGTAATGAGCAATGCGCGTGAAGAATATGCTTCACTTTACAGAAAATCATCGTTACTGCGTTTTCCGTGAGTTTGGCCTTAGCAGCCTGGACGAACGGATGCTCAGCTCTGCCTATCAGCCGATGGTAGGCGCTTTTGCCATCAGTTTGTACCATTTGCTGTTTCAGCATGTAAGAGCTGATCAGATTGGTTACTCAGGGATGGAACAGCAACGTAAATTATTTCTGACTTTGGGAATTGACCCAAGTGAGAAGGGACGATCGTTCCTGATGGAACAGACTTCGAAGCTAGAAGCGGTCGGCCTTTTACAAACATCACGGGTTTATGTACCAGAGACAGATGAATATACCTATGAATACGAGCTTAGTCCACCGCTTTCTCCTGGAGAGTTTTTTAGGACACAGCATTTGACTTTGCTTCTCAGAGATCGAATTGGCAAGTTTGCCGTGCTGGCTTTGCGGTCCCAGTTATGGACAGAAGATGCACCGGATGTTGGTATGCCTGCTATGAATAAAGAAAATATTTCGGTCCCTTTTTATGAGATTTTCGAGCTAAATACGCATGTAATTGATTATGAGCTTGAACAAGCTTTGTCCGAAGTATCCAGTGGGAGAGCCGACCAAGCGATCGTATCTGTACCGGAAGAAAGCAAACTGAACTATTCCGATATTATTCTTCGGTTTCCGAAGGAATCGGTGAATCGTCGTCATGTGGAACATCTTAGATTTGATACAGAACAGCTGGGGATTATTAATTATGTAGTTCATAAATACAGCTTAGGAGTTCAAGATGTATGCCGATTGCTTGATGAAGATGGTGTATTTAATCAGCAAGGCGAGGTAATCTTGGACCGGCTTCAGCAACTGGCGAGTCAGACATTCCGGCAAGGAAAGAAACGGAAAGAAGAACAGAGTATCCATGCAGCCAAAGTGGTTAATCTTCGTCAGGTAGCTCAGAGTGAACAAAACGATGAACTGCCTGTTGAACATGTCGTTGAAATGGAGTACTATCTGGAGGTTCCACCTCAGTTTGCGACCAAATGTGACATTCATCAATATAATATGATGCTTAGGAACGAGCCTTATTTACGTCTGTTACAAACTTTCTTCCCAGGTTCTGTTCCGGATAATCTGATCGATATTTTTGAAAAGGTTGATCTGAGCTATAAGCTGCCAGCAGAAGTGATCAATGTGCTTATCCATTATCTGATGACCATGCTTGTAACGGGCAGCGATCAACGAATTAATCGTAATTTCGTGGAAGCCATAGCTTCAAATATGCTGCTAAAACAAGTTTATACTTATGAAAAAGCAGTTCAATATATTCGGGATCAAGCAAAAATAAAGGGGAACAAAGAAAAAGCGGGAGCTGGAGAACGGACTTCTAAAACGAGTCGTCCTCGTTCATATCAACAGCAGGCAAGATCAAAACCCGAGATTCCTATTGTTCAAGATACAGGCAGTAGTGATGTTGTAAGTGAGGAAGAACTGGAGGAAATGATTCGTTTTGCTGAGGAAATGCAGGCGAAACGAACTACTTTTTCTTGAGTATTGGTCATTTATGCTTGACTGAGCCGAGCGAATTTAATTAACAATCTAAGAAAGAAAGGTGGGCGCAAACTATACCTATGGAATCATTAGGCCCCATTTTGCAACAGTTGAATCCATCCTTTCGTCAGCAATCGAAGCGCATTGAAGACCAGGTTAAAGCAGATCCATATGTGCAAAAGTTTAGGGAAGAACATCCTGAAGTGGATGATATGAAGTTTAAGCTCTCATTAAGCAAATTTTATCAATACGCCAAAGACTGTAATCATTGTGCCAATTGTCCGGGACTTGCGAATTGCCCCAATGATTTTCAGGGTCATTATTCCAAACTTTCGGTTGAATATTTTAATGGACAACCTGAAATTATAGATAAGAAGACTCCTTGCTCTCTGCAGCTGAAAAGCGAACATGACAAGCAGGTAAGAGAGCGAATCCGCAGTTTCTATGTGGATGAGCGTACTTTAAGTGAAGGGTATAATGTCGCAGAGATTTTACGTAAAGATCTCCAGCGTGCTCCTGCTGTGAATAAAGTATTCCGTTATATCAATGATACGAAGCAAAATGGATTATCTCCAGAAGGACTCTACCTGGAAGGAAGTTTCGGAACAGGGAAGACATTTTTAATGGGGTACTTGCTTCATGAGCTTGCTCTTCTTGGTTATACAGGTGTGATTGTCTATATGCCTGATTTCGTGGAAGATTTGAAATCCATGATCCAAGAAGGACAGAAGCTAAAGGAAACAACGGAAATTTTAAAAAATTGTGATTTGCTCATTTTCGATGATATCGGGGCAGAGAACTTAAGTCCATGGGTACGGGATCATGTTCTTGGCTCCATTTTGAACTACCGAATGAACCGTAAACCTACGTTCTATACTTCCAATTACAGTTTGGAAAGTTTGGAACAACACTTGAGTTTCACAAGCAAGGATGGGGAAGAAAGATACAAAGGACAACGACTCATGGACCGTATTCGGCCTTTTGTTGAAGTTGTTCCTGTGCGCGGAGAAAATCAGCGGGGGAAAAACAAAGAATAAGGCAGATTGTACGTTAATTTGTTGAAAAGTGAATAATAAATCGCTCTGAGCAGCAAAATAAACAAAGTCTGATCCTATCTCTTAATAGAGAAAAGAATCAGACTTTGGTGTCTCCTGGATCTTCGGTTCTTAACTGATCAGGAATTTAATAATGACCATTCCAAAAAAGATGACCGTCATGAACAGGAACATGCCAATGAACCCGCCCAAAAGATCGAATAAATCATTACGAGGTTCTTCATTCTTGTGGGAACGTGGATCGTAAGGACGAAGCACTTTTGGTTCCATGATGGACCCTCCTTCATAAGACTGTATACGCTGCAGTTATTTCCTATAACAGCGTGTACGAATTTCTTCAAGTATAACGGTTATAGGAAGATTTTGTAAAGAATTTGTAGGGATAGGAAATAATCAAACGTTTCGCATTACACATCGTTATATGCTATAATAAAGTAATCGTTTATGATAACGATAAGGTGTTTAAATAATACTTGTGCATTATATAGAAGGAGGACTTTCTCATGGCTATTGTAAATGTATCCGATCAATCCTTTAACACTGAAGTTGAAGGTACAGGTACGGTTCTTGTAGATTTCTGGGCGCCTTGGTGCGGTCCTTGTAAAATGCTTGCTCCGATCTTAGAAGAGCTAGCTGCTGACGTTGGAGATGACGTTAAAATTGCTAAGGTGAACGTAGATGAGAACCCTGAATCTGCTTCCCGTTTTGGCGTTATGAGTATCCCAACTTTGATTCTGTTCAAAGATGGCCAACCTGTGGATAAAGTCGTTGGACTGAACTCCAAAGAAAACCTGAAAAACCTGATTTCCAAGCATTAATACTGCTTGTGATGAGGGGAACGCCTCTGGCATTTGCCAGGGGCGTTTTTTATGTAAACCATAGGCTTCCACTTGAATAGAAGAAACAGAAGTTATACTATTATATAGGAACATGTATTCGACAAATGAATAAGGTGAGATCCTTTATTTTATATATATAAGCAATTCATGGTTAGGAGGGGAAACCGCGATGGATTCGCATTTGGAGAGCATAGAAGAACAAGAAAAGGCGCTTGAGAATATCAGGCATAAGCTCGCTTTACTTCCGGATCTTCCCGGCTGCTATCTCATGAAGAATGCACAAGGAACGATTATTTATGTAGGTAAAGCTAAAGTTTTGAAGAATCGCGTACGGTCTTATTTTACAGGCAGTCATAATGGAAAAACACAAAGACTTGTTGCAGATATTCGCAACTTTGAATATATTGTCACCAATAGTGACAAAGAAGCGTTGTTACTTGAGCTTAATCTCATTAAGAAATATCAACCGAAATATAATGTGCTTTTAAAAGATGACAAAACCTTTCCTTATCTAAAAATAACAAATGAACGTCATCCTAAGTTAGAGGTGACTCGGAGAGTTCTCAAAGATAAAGCAAAGTATTTTGGTCCCTATCCGAACTCCTATGCTGCTCATCAGACGAAAAAGCTGCTCGACCGGATGTATCCACTTCGTAAATGTGGTGTTATGCCTAAGGACGTTTGTCTTTATTATCACATGGGTCAGTGTATGGCTCCTTGTGTGAAAGAAATCCCGAAAGAAACGTACGAGGGCATTAGTCAGGAGATTGGGTCTTTTCTTAGCGGTGGTCATGAAGAAATAAAAAAAGATTTAGAGAGAAAAATGCATGAAGCCGCAGAAGATCTTTATTTTGAACGGGCAAAAGAATTGCGTGATCAGATTATGAGCATTGATGCCCTTATGGAGAAACAAAAAATTACGACCGCGGATAATAAAGACCGGGACGTATTTGGTTTTGCTGTGGATAAAGGTTGGATGTGTGTTCAAATTTTATATGTCCGCCAAGGGAAAATGATTGAACGACATGTCACGACTTTTCCGTTCTATGGGGATGCGTACGGTGATTTTATATCCTTCGTAACGCAGTATTATAGTGACAATCCTGCATTACCTAAAGAGATTCTGCTACCAGTAGCAGAGGAAATGGACCATAAGGAAGATCAAGAAAAGGATGAAGCCGCAGAATTATTGAGATCCGAAAATGCGGAATCAGTTGGAACGCATGACCCTATTTCTGCAGCTGCGCTTTTGCAAGACTGGCTTGGTATTAAAGTCCTTCTGCCAAAACGGGGACTCAAACGTCAAATGGTAACTATGGCGATTCAGAATGCGAAAGTTTCTCTTGATGAGAAATTCCGTTTAATTGAACGGACTGAAGAACGAACATCCAAAGCAGCAGAACGCTTGGCTGATGCACTTGGACTACCGTCTTTAAGACGGATTGAAGCGTTTGATAACTCGAATATTCAAGGTTCAAATCCAGTATCCGGTATGGTTGTATTTATTGATGGAAAACCAGAGAAGAAAGAATATCGGAAATATAAGATTCGGTCCGTACAAGGGCCTGATGATTATGAGACCATGCGTGAAGTTATACGGCGCCGATACGAAAGGGTGCTGAAGGAAGGTTTGAAGCAACCTGACTTAATTATCGTCGATGGTGGAAAAGGTCAAATATCAGCGGCTCAGGAGATTTTGCATGATGAGTTAGGGTTATTTATTCCGGTTTGCGGACTTGTAAAGGATGCAAAGCATAAGACTTCGCAGCTGATGAAGGGCGATACCTACGAAACGGTGCAGCTTGCCCGCGATAGTCAGGAATTTTATCTTCTTCACCGGATCCAAGAAGAAGTTCACCGCTATGCCATTACGTTTCACCGTGAGCAGCGCGGCAAGTCCATGGTTGTCTCTAAGCTGGATTCCATTCCAGGAATCGGGGAGAAGAGACGCAAGATGTTACTCAAACATTTTGGTTCTTTACGCAAAATGAAAGAGGCCAGCATTGAAGACTTCCGGCCTCTTTCCATTGGTGATAAACTAGCCAAACAAATTATTGATTCTCTTCAAGATGAGGAGCCGTGAATAACGGCTTCTTTTTTTTAGGTGCGGGATTAAATCGATAAATAATGTAACCCACAATAGCAGGAAGAATGATCCAGAAAACGCCGGCGAATACATTTACTGCATCCATCATTATAATCAGGCTGACTCCCATGAGAATGCTGTTAAATATGACGTGACTAAACATGGAAGTAATAAATCCGTACCGTATCATAATAAAACTGAATACCAGTCCGATAATGGTAAGTTCAATCGGTCTTGTGATGACAGGATAGATTGGGTACAGCGTATGTCCCATTGCCCAGATCACAGAAGTGATCAGACTTGCGAGAATGGTGCTGCGCACCATTTTTTTGAACATACGGATACCGAATAGACGATATACAGCTTCTTCCCCAATGCCAGCCATCCAAGCAAGCAGAGGCATAAGCCATGGGTAGAGCATATTATACGGTGACTGGCTTGCATCAGTTGTAGACCAGGAACCGAGGCCCTTTTCCAAAAAGATAAAAATAATGGATTGGAGTCCTAAGAGAGCGAATGCCCAGAGATAACCGGAGAACATACTGTTCAGTACATAACGTCCATATCCTTTTTCATTGGCCTGCGGCCATAAGTTAATTCCATCTTTACGCCAGAGTCCATTACCAGCCACAAGGGAAAAGTACACGAGGCAGGTCATCGACAACGTAAACAATGCTTGTATGCTGAGCAGAATGATAAACATTGCGGTTGAATATCCCTCTGCCTGAAACGTGGGAAGCAGGTTAATGGTACCGATCATGGTGAACAGGAAATACAAAATGGATAACCAGATTCCTCTTTTAAAAGAGGTGTATGCTCGGGTACGGACACTGTAGATAATGGCGAGTACACCAAGCAATAAGGTAAATAAACCGTATCCGGCAAGCGTCATGATTGTGGCTTGAGACGTTTGTTTTTCTACATAGGCTGTATGAGTTGCTGGAACAGAGAACTGAGGCTCGTACGAACGTATTTCTCCATTTTCAAAAGTGAATCGAAGTTCAAGAACAGAGTCGCCAATTTTCATGGAAGGATCGGTATAGATAAGGCCTGTATCCGACTCATCCGTATTTTTCAGGTTCAGCTTGCTGGGTGTATAGCCTGCAACGGCCAAGATCGGAGCAGCCAGTTGCTGTTTTTCCGATAAGGTAATCCCGCCTTCTGCCATTCGGTTAATTAGCAGTGCTTCTTCTACTTGAGATGCGGGAAGCACTTCGGGATCCACATAAGAAGAAGCAGGGAATTCATGAGTGTAGCTAACGGGCATTCCCGTATTCATATGTACATCGACAGTCACCTGTCCACCTTCTGTATCTGGTATCCTTACACTGTACACATCATAAGGATACTGCTGCTTAAACTTTTCGTTATAAGAAACAAGCAGTTCATTATCTACAAGATAGCCGTAGAGATCGGAATGAGACTTATAGGTGACAAGAACATCTTCATAAGAGACATTTTCTGTTGTTATGCCTACTTGCTGCTGTGCATAAGGTAGAGCTGCTTCATAAGCTTCTTGTTTCGTTATTACCTTCTGCGTTTGCTGTTCAGTAGACTGCATGGCAGTCCCTGGTAAAATCTGTAAGACAACAAACAAAATAAGGCCGATAGCTCCCAGTACTCCAAGCCGTTTAAAATGGGGCGTAAGCACAAGGGGTTGCCCTGTTCGATTCATGTTATTCCTCCTTGTAATTTGCAGGTAAATCGCCATAATTCATTTACTGTAAAGATAGCATAGCCACTTAGTGAAAGCGAGTGGGTTGAGCAAATCCATGATAAAGCGTTTATAAGCTTGTAAATATTCAATAATGTCTTATAATCTAATCTTTCTGAATGAATTTATGCTAATATGAATGAATTTCTTCCAAATTATCGGTTCTTTCATTTTGTGTTCATGATTGGGGAAGACTTATAATCGGGGTTGAACTTCATATGGTCATGGGCAGACTGAATCTTAAAAAGTGAAAACAGGGAGAACCATTACCTAGAGCTATACAAAATTGCTCGGAAAAGGTTCTTTTTTTAATTGAAGAAAATGAATGAGGTGAACATGTGTTTAACATGACCTCCCGTATTTTTAAATTGAATCCGCCGCAAACATTGGTGCTCGGTTTTGCAGCTATTATTTTGGTTGGCACATTGCTGCTTATGCTTCCAATGGCTAATACGACGGGGGAAAGTCTAGCATTTATTGATGCTCTTTTTACGGCAACCTCGGCAACGTGTGTAACGGGACTCGTCGTACTGGACACGGGTAATTATTTTTCTACATTTGGTCAAGTGGTGATCGCTGTATTAATTCAGCTTGGCGGTTTGGGGTTTATGACGATGACCACCCTGATTGCTATTGTCTTTCGTAGAAGGATATCTCTGCGGGAGCGACTTATTTTGCAGCAAGCTTTAAATCAGAATTCCATTGAAGGTATTGTGAAACTGGTTAGAAAAGTGTTGGTTTATTCCATTAGTATAGAGCTGATTGGAGCACTAATTCTAACAATACGCTGGTCTTTTGATATGCCGTTTGGCAGAGCCCTTTATTTTGGAGTATTTCACTCGATCTCTTTGTTTAATAATGCAGGGTTTGATTTGTTTGGTGAATTCCGCAGTTTAACCTTGTATGATGATGATCTGGTCATCAATATCGTAAGCATGGCTATTATCATTCTTGGCGGTCTTGGATTTGTTGTTTTGTCTGATTTAGTCGGGATTCGTCAGATTAGAAAATTATCATTACACTCTAAAGTAGTCATCTCGGTGACTTCGTTTCTTGTTGTTTTTGGAGCGGTCGTATTTTTTATTCTGGAGGTTACCAATCCTAGGACACTGGGACAACTGGATGCGGGGGGCAAAATACTCGCTTCTTTCTTTCAGTCAGTAACGACTCGGACAACGGGGATGAATACGGTTGATATAGCAGGTCTCCGGCAGGCAACTCAGTTTTTTATTATTATATTGATGTTTATCGGGGCTTCCCCAGGATCTACCGGCGGCGGAATAAAAACGACCACCTTTGCGCTTCTCATCGGTGCGGTCATCTCCATGGTTAAAGGACGCGATGACGTGGTGATGTTCCGTTATCGAATTCCACAGGAACGAATATTTAAAGCATTAACGATCACGATGTTATCTTTGGTTGTCGTTATTGGAGTGACGATGATTCTATCAACAACAGAGGACAGTCAGTTTCTAGCTATATTATTCGAAACCACCTCTGCATTTGGTACAGTCGGTCTCTCCATGGGTCTTACTCCTGAATTGTCGATGATTGGGAAATTACTGATCAGTTTAACGATGTTTGTGGGACGTCTTGGTCCGATCACCCTAGGATATGCACTTAGTAAAAAGAATAAAGAACTATACAGGCACCCTGAAGGCAAGATCATTATAGGGTAAGGGAGTTATTAATATAAAGATGAAGAAACAACAATTTGTAGTGGTTGGGCTTGGTCGGTTTGGATCGAGCCTTGCAATGGAACTCGTTGAAAAAGGATATGAAGTCCTCGGTATTGATCGTAACGAAGAGATCGTAAATGACATGAGTGATGTCCTCACCCATACCGTGGTAGCGGATGCCTCAGATGAAGATATGCTGCGGTCGCTTGGAGTCCGGAACTTTGACTGCGGGATTGTCGCTATCGGCGATGACGTGCAGATGAGCATCTTAAGTACGATTTTGTTAAAGGAACTTGGTGTAAAAAAAGTCATTGCCAAAGCGATTTCCTTATTGCACGGCAGGGCGCTTGAAAAACTCGGAGTCGATCGTGTAGTTTATCCCGAAAGAGATATGGGTAAGCGGGTCGCTCATCAGCTGGTCACCCCTAATCTGCTCGATTATATTGATCTGTCGGATAACTATACGATTGTTGAAATCACAGCTCCGTTACATTTGGACGGAAAAACATTAAGTGAAGTAAATACCAGAGCGCGTTTCAATTGCAGCGTTGTTGCTCTGCAAAAGAAAGAGGGCGTAATTATCGCCCCTACTGCACTTGATGCCATCAGCAGTGGAGATATCATGGTCATCATTGGTACCCATACTAACATTGATCGTTTTGAAGAAGAAGTAATTAACGAGTAAAAGGCAGACGCATCATGGTAAGCGGCGGGCATGCGAAAAATTCAGTCGTTTCCTGAATCCACTGCTTAGCGGTTGCGCTAAGCTCTTCTTTTTTTCCGTAAATCATACAGGTTGTTCGGAGCGTCTGCTTCAGTTCGGCGATCTGAACCGTAACAAGATCATTGTCTAACAGCAGCTGCGGTCTTACATAGGATTTGGGAAGTAAAGCAGCTGCTTTACAAGTAGGAAGCAGACGGATAATAGCCTCAAAGGAATCAATCTCCATACGAATGTCAGGCATAATCCCTGTTCGGTGAAACAGATCATCGGTTAATTTACGGTACCACGTCCCCTTGGAAAAAGTGATCATCGGCAACTTCTGTAAGTCTTCCATGAAGGACTCTCTACCGCTTAGTGGATGAGTATTGGGGACGACAAGTTCAAGATGATCCTCAAATAATGGAATACAATTCAGCCCTGGCTCACTGATGGAGGAGGCAACGATACCTACATCTGCCTGCCTGTCACGTACGGCCGATACAATCTCATGTGTTTTCCCTGTAACGAGTTTAATCTCTGCATGCGGGTGTTTATCCATAAAAGCAGAGATCAGGGGAGGCAGAGTGGTTTGAAGGGTTGTAAGACTGGCTCCTAGGGTGATGATACTATCGGTGTCGTCTTTAAACTGAGCCAGGGACTGCAGAAATTTTAACTGATGCTGACGCTGCTCTAGTGCAAAGTCATAAGTAAGTCGACCAATGGAGGTCAGTTCAAGCCTTTTTCCTTTTCGATTAAAAAGTGTCACGCCAAGTTCACCCTCGAGCTTGGCTATTTTTCGTGATAAGGCCGGCTGAGATAGATTTAATAATTTGGATGCCTGATTAAGACTGGATTGTTCGACAACGGTGGCAAAGGCTTGCATTTCCTCAAACATATACGTGCACCTCCAATGGATCCTTTGGAACAGGAATGTATGCTTATACCTTTTAGTTATAACATGTAATAATTATATTGCAATTCCATCATACGAGAAAAAGAGGTAACATAAAACATGACACAAGTTGTTCACAAGTAGGAATAGGGAGCAATTTGTCGATCCCTTTGTAGCAAAGGGTAATGCGGTGATCATTCAATTCAAATATGAAAACGCTGTACATGGGAAAGGGGAACGTCAATTTATGAAAGGGTTTTATTCGAGAAAGCTCCACTCGCTTCTTGGTGTCATCCCGCTGAGCTTGTTTTTCCTCGAGCATTTGATTACGAATTTTTCAGCCGTTGAGGGCGGCCCGCAAGCGTTTAAGGATTCGGTTGCTTTTCTGAACAGTCTTCCGCTCGTAATTGTCCTGGAGATGTTCTTCATTTGGCTGCCGCTTCTGTTCCATGGTGTTTACGGGTTGTATATTGCTTATCAGGCGAAACCGAATGTGGGACGCTTTGGTAACGAACGTAACTGGAGGTACACTCTGCAGCGGATTTCTGGTGTCATTACGTTTGTATTCGTAATCTGGCATTTATACGAGACACGAGTTCAGGTAGCTCTTGGGAACGTGACACATGAACAGCTCGGCAGTGTTATGCACGATATCGTGATGAATCCAATCTTCTTTGTCATCTATTTGATCAGTGTAGTAGCAGCATCATACCACTTTGCAAATGGAATTTGGTCTTTCTTGGTAAGCTGGGGAATCACACGCGGACCTCGTTCGCAGCGCGTATCTTCTTATATTTGTATGAGTATGTTTGCACTCATTTCCGTTATGTTTATCGCATCACTATTCGCATTCCGCGGCGTAGAGTTCGATGAAGCGTCCGCTTTAATTGAAATATGGAAGACAGTCTAAGGTTTAAGGAGAGTGAACTGAAGTGGCTACAACTAACGTTATCGTAGTGGGCGGTGGTTTGGCAGGCCTCATGGCTACCATTAAGGCGGCTGAAGCCGGCGTCCATGTTCATTTATTTTCGATCGTACCCGTAAAAAGATCACACTCCGTGTGTGCTCAGGGCGGGATCAACGGAGCCGTTAATACGAAAGGTGAAGGGGATTCTCCTTGGGTTCATTTTGATGACACCGTTTATGGCGGTGACTTCCTGGCAAATCAGCCTCCCGTTAAAGCCATGTGTGAAGCTGCCCCGGGTATTATCCATTTGATGGACCGGATGGGTGTTATGTTTAACCGTACACCAGAAGGACTTCTTGATTTCCGCCGTTTTGGTGGAACGAAGCATCACCGTACAGCGTTCGCGGGTGCAACGACAGGACAACAGCTCCTATATGCACTTGATGAGCAGGTACGCCGCTGGGAGACAGCAGGACTCGTAACTAAGCATGAACATTGGGAGTTCCTGCAAGCGGTTGTGGATGATGAGGGAGTATGCCGCGGAATCGTAGCTCAAGATCTGCGTAACATGGAAGTTGTTACTTTTGCAGCAGATGCAACCATTCTTGCAACAGGCGGCCCTGGTATTATTTTCGGTAAAACAACAAACTCCGTAATTAACACAGGAACAGCTGCAAGTGCTGTCTATCAACAAGGTGTAAACTACGCGAATGGTGAATTCATTCAGATTCACCCGACTGCGATTCCTGGTGATGACAAACTGAGACTGATGTCTGAGTCTGCGCGTGGTGAAGGCGGCCGAATTTGGACTTATAAAGACGGCAAGCCATGGTATTTCCTTGAAGAGAAATATCCTTCTTACGGTAACCTTGTACCACGGGATATTGCGACTCGTGAGATTTTTGATGTCTGCGTGAGTCAAAAACTCGGAATCAATGGCGAGAACATGGTATATCTAGACCTGTCTCATAAAGATCCGAAGGAACTGGATGTAAAGCTCGGCGGTATTATTGAAATTTACGAGAAATTCATGGGTGATGATCCGCGTAAAATACCAATGAAAATTTTCCCTGCAGTTCATTATTCCATGGGCGGCATGTGGGTAGATTATAACCAAATGACCAATATCCCTGGATTGTTTGCAGCCGGCGAATGCGAATATCAATATCATGGTGCAAACCGTTTGGGTGCGAATTCCCTGGTGTCAGCTATCTATGGCGGTATGGTTGCCGGACCGAAAGCAGTGGAGTACATCAAAGGAATGAAGAAATCTACACAAGATGTTTCTTCTTCTGTTTTTGATGGGTACAGAAAACAACAATCAGAGAAGTATGACCAAATTACTAAAATGCAAGGCAGCGAGAATGCCTACGTAATTCATAAAGAGCTGGGCGAATGGATGACAGACAACATGACGGTTGTTCGTCACAACAACAAGCTTGAGCAAACGATTGGTAAGATTAAAGAACTGAAAGAACGTTATAAGAACATTAATGTGAACGATACATCTAGTTGGAACAATGCGGGGGCTTCGTTTACAAGACAACTCTGGAACATGCTGGAGTTATCGGAAGCCATGACACTGGGCGCTTTATTACGTGACGAAAGCCGCGGGGCTCATTATAAACCGGACTTCCCGGAACGTGATGATGAGAACTTCCTAAAAACAAGTATCGCAACATGGAGTAAAGAAGGACCTAAGATTTCTTATGAGGATGTTGACGTATCGCTGATTCCGCCGCGTATTCGTGACTACTCCAAAGATTAAGTTAGGATATCAGCAGTAATCCTGCAGTAATAAGTGAGGAGGGAAACATCATGGCAGAAACTACGGTGACAAAACAATCATCTAAAACTGTGAAGTTTATTATTACCCGTCAAGATAAACCGGAATCCGCTTCGTACAACGAAGAGTTCGAGCTTCCGTACCGACCGGGAATGAACGTAATTAGTGCTTTGATGGAGATCCAACGGAACCCAGTGAATACCGAGGGCAAACAGATTGCCCCTGTCTGCTGGGACTCCAACTGTCTAGAAGAAGTGTGCGGTGCTTGTTCTATGGTTATCAACGGGAAGCCCCGCCAAGCTTGTGCAGCACTGGTGGATCAGCTCGAACAACCCATTAGACTTGAGCCAATGAAGACCTTCCCGGTTGTGCGTGACCTTGTTATCGATCGTGACCGGATGTTTAAGGCGCTCAAGCGCGTTAAGGCATGGATTCCAATCGATGGTACCTATGACCTGGGACCAGGTCCTCGAATGCCTGAGAAGAAGCGTCAGTGGGCTTACGAACTGTCGAAGTGCATGACATGCGGCGTATGTCTCGAAGCTTGCCCGAACGTAAATGAAAAAACAGACTTTATCGGTCCAGCAGCCATTTCACAAGTTCGTCTGTTTAATTCACATCCAACGGGTGAGATGAACAAGGAAGAGCGTCTGGAAGCACTTATGGATGACGGCGGGATCGAGGGCTGTGGTAACTCACAGAACTGTGTACGTGCTTGTCCAAAAGGAATTCCACTGACGACTTCCATTGCGGAAATGAATAAAGACACGACAAAGCATATGTTTAAACGTTGGCTTGGTGCGTAACGTACGAGTAGTAACGATATAACATGAACCCCGTTCTTTATGCACGGGGTTCTTTTGTTTGGAATGACAAAGATAAAATATAGAATATGATATAATTTGATCACTAGAAGGGAAGTGCATCTTTATGGCAGACGCCATTATAGAAAGACCCGTGACCCGTTCTGAAATAGCGGAAGGGCTTGCGAACCTCGGGCTGAAGTCCGGAATGACGATTCTTGTCCATTCTTCAATGAAGAGTTTTGGAGGTTGGGTCCCAGGTGGACCTCCGGCAGTTGTTTTAGCGCTTCAGGATGTGATTGGACCGGAAGGAACCATAGTTATGCCTACCCAATCGATGGATCTGACAGATCCTTCTACATGGATGAATCCACCGGCTGATTCTAAATGGTGGGATTTGATTCGTGATGAGATGCCTGCATATGATCCCGATATCACGGAAACCGCAGGAATGGGCGTCATTGTAGATGCATTCCGGCAGGCTAAAAATACCTGCCGCAGCAGACATCCGCATGTGTCTTTTGCTGCATCAGGACCGCTGGCTTCCTATATATTAGAAGACCACAGTTATGACTACAGTCTCGGGGAGCAGTCTCCATTAGGACGTCTATATGAACTGGATGCGCATGTTATCTTACTTGGCTGCGGGCATGAGCGGAATACTTCATTTCATCTAGCTGAATATCGAGTAAGTTATGCAGGTAAGGAAGAAGTCCAGCACCCTGCGCCTGTTCTATCGAATGGAGTAAAGCAGTGGATTACATACCGAGACTACAATATTAGCTCTGATGATTTTCAAAAACTGGGCACGGATTATGAGCAATCCGCAGTTTCGCCTTATAATAAAGTTCAGATTCGATGGGCTCCATGCTTTATGGCGCCACAGCGGGCCTTGGTTGATTATGCAAAAACATGGTTGAGTACAAATAGAAAGATAGATAAGGAAAACTAAGTGATGGTTAGGTGAAGAAAGGGGGCCTCCTAATGAAGGAAACACGAGTACATTCAGGGCAGAATGACCGTAAACCGGAGCGACCAAAAGATGGACGCGAAACGGTCCCAGCGATTTTCCCAGGAAAAGAAAAAGTGCATGATCCCTCCCGCCGGCGTTTTCTTAAAAAAGCGAGCAAACTTGCTCTTACAGCAAGTGCCGGTATTTTTACAGGAGGATATGCGTGGTTATGGGAGCCGAGGCGACTTGAAGTAGAGCATGTAGAGCTGTCATTGCCGCGGCTCCCCAAAGCTTTTCATGGTATGAAAATCGCCCATTTCAGTGATATGCATCTGGGATTTCATATGGATCTATCGGATATGGAGCGTCTTGCTTCAGCTCTAGCCAGTCAAAATCCGGATATCATCTGTTTTACAGGTGATATGTTAGAAGGCCGAGCCGAGCCAATGGAAGAATGTATTCCCTTGTTACAATCCATGAAAGCCCCACTCGGAAAGTATGCCGTTCTCGGGAATCATGATTATCGTGGACGTGAATATGAACGACTCGCTCAAATGTACAGGGAAGCAGGGTTCACATTACTCGTGAATGATCATATCACTGTGGAGCGCGAGGGAGAAAAAATAGCCATCGTAGGATTAGATGATGCATTAAACGGAGTACCTGATCCCGAAGCAGCCCGCAGAGGGCTGAAAAAAGGAACATTTGCTTTACTTCTCATGCATGAGCCTGATTATGCGGATATCGCAAAGGATTATGATTATGATTTACAATTATCAGGACATAGCCATGGGGGGCAGGTTAGAGCACCTTTTGTAGGAGCGCTTACCACTCCAAGAGGATCTGAGAAGTACATTCAAGGACTGTATTACACAGGTGAAAAAGGAAAATCCATGCCTGTTTATGTGAATCGTGGAGTCGGAATGACTCAGCTGCCTATCCGTTTTCTATGCAGACCGGAGCTGACCATTGTTCATGTGTAACATTCATGGCATCGTAGAAGTAAAGCTGGCAAAGAAGGCAGAAAGGAATGATAACATGGAACAAATCGCAATTGTTTCCGATATTCATGGCAACATGACAGCATGGAATGCGGTGCTAGAAGATATTCGTAAAAGAGGAATTACCCGTATCTTTTGCTTGGGTGATCTAGTTGGTAAAGGTCCTGACTCGATCTCAGCTGTGGATAGTGTTCGTGAGAACTGCGAAGTTATTGTGCGTGGTAATTGGGATGAACTTGTTGCTAAGAGACAGCCCGGTCCACATTTTGAATGGCATGCAGAAAGTCTTGGGGAGGAGCGGTTATCCTACTTGGCAGCACTTCCTTTCAGTTATCACTTTCGGCTAAGCGGTAGACTGATTCGGCTTGTTCATGCCTCGTCTACAAGTGTATATCACCGGGTACAGCCTTGGGATGAGCTTGAAGAAAGAATGGGGATGTTTGGTGTCATTTCAGAGTCTGTCTCGAAGGAGAGGTGTGCTGGAGAGCCCGATGTTGTTGCTTATGGGGATGTACACAATGCCTACTTACAATATTTGAACGGTAAACTGCTATTCAATGTAGGCAGTGTCGGTAATCCCCTTGATCTGCCGGAGGCTTCCTATTGTATTATAGAGGGAACTGCGGAAGAACAAGCTGAGCTTGAAACAAACACTCCAAGCCAACCTTTCAATGTGCAGTTTGTTCGTGTACCTTATGATATTGAAGCAGAAGTATCTAAGGCGTTACAATCGAATGCACCTAATATTGATCTGTACATCAAAGAAATCCGAACGGGAGTTTATCGCGGATTACAAGGAAAGTAACTTTTTTCGAAGAAGGAGTACACTCACTTTCATGTTTACAAAACTTGCGCTGAGACAGGGTTTGCCGATACTAACTTCAGACCGCTTGCGTATGAGAGCTTTAGCGCCTGAAGATGACGAGGTAATCTTTCAATTTTTAAACGATAGTGAAGTGATTCAATATTTAAATCGAGTAAATTTACCGACCAAGATACGTGCAAGACGCATTATGAAAGAAATACGGATATCTGGAGCAAAACTCGAATCCATACATTACGGAATTTGTTTGCAGGAATCAGGGCATCTCATTGGGGTTATCTCGTTTCAGCAGTGGAAAGAGTCGCAGAAGCAAGCGCAGATTGGTTATATGTTTGATCAGGCATATTGGGGTCAAGGTTATGCTGCAGAAGCTTTAGAGCGGCTGATCCGGTTTGGTTTTGAGGAGCTTGATTTTACTCGGCTGGAAGCAAGATGTCACGAGCAGAATGATCGCTCTCAGAAATTGCTATGTAGAAGCGGTTTTACTCATAAAAAGACACAACAGCACTTTTCCTTACTTCAAATGCAGAAGCAAGACATTCTTGTCTATGAGACAGACAAAGAACAATACAGACACAATAGAAGAGGTTATCATGAAAGCGGAAAATTGGTTTAGACATCCGGCAGGCATTGTCGTAAGTTCAGCAGTGGCCACATTACTGTGGGGCAGTGCCATGCCTGTTATTAAAAAAGGATATGCAGCACTTGATATCGAGGCGGGCAATATTAGTGAACAATGGCTGTTCGCGGGATATCGCTTTACGCTGGCAGGTATGCTGCTAGTCTTATTTCACTATCTGTTCCAGAGAAAGAAGAGCGGATCTGAGCAAAGAATAAGAAAAGGACGGCTTGGCCGACTCGCACTCATTCAGACATTTCTTCAGTACCTACTGCTCTATGTAGGACTTAGTTATAGTACAGGAATACAAGGGTCTATTATCGTAGGCTCCACTTCCCTGTTTCAAATGTTATCGGTGCGGTTGTTTGACGCATCAGAAAGACTTACTTTGATGAAAATATCAGGTTTGTTCCTTGGGTTTGCAGGCATTGCGGCTGCGGGGATAGGAAATGGAAATATGGAGATTTCCTTTGGATGGGGAGAATTATTACTGCTCGGTTCTGCGATGTTTGGCGGAGTAGGGAATGTGCTCGCTAGACAGGAGAGTAAAAACGAACCGGTCTTATCTTTGACAGGAAGACAGATGATGCTGGGCGGGATTATGCTGCTTGTCATTAGTGTCCCTGTTACTGGTTTTGTCCCATTTCCCATGGACGGAACAACTTTCTTATATTTATTTTATCTTGCCTTGCTATCAGCTGCTGGTTTTGGATTATGGAATACCATTATGAAATATAATGAAGTGGGCCGGGTCTCGATGTATTTATTTTTCATTCCGGTATTCGGAGTAATTCTATCCTCTCTGATCCTTGGAGAAGAGCTGTCAGGTTGGATAGCGGTATCTCTATCGCTTGTAGTTAGCGGTATTATCATCGTGAATCGGTCGGTTTCGGACAAGCGTCTAAAACGGTTGAAAACAACGAACAACACCCGATGATATCGCATTAACATATCTTGTTACACAAATGAAATATTGCTGACACTAAACTCTAACAGAGACAGGGTAAACTGATCTCATGACCCCCTTTTTGATAATATAAAATGCAGTTAGGACCCGTGAGCGAGCTCAACGGGTCCCTTTTTTTATTTGGAGTTAAGCTAGAGCGGAACAACCTGCATTTCTTTTTGTTTGAAATAGACCCAGCTCTCAAATCCAATTTCTTTCAGCTTGCTACGCACCTCTTCCCATTCATCACCAACACGCTCTGGTTTATGCGCATCAGAACCAAATGTAACATACACACCATAATGATGGGCGCGCTCTAAGATCTCGTCAGAAGGGTACCAGCCGCCGCTAAGTTTGGTTTTGCCGGATGTATTAATCTCAATAGCAATCCGTTCTTCCGCAATCGTTTGGAGCGTATCGTCAATCGCTTTTTCCGCCGGTATTTTAGAAAAGTCAGGATAATTCCCTTTCATCGCATCAATATGACCGAGTATTTGGAACATCCCGCTTTTGGCAGATTGCCGTATCAAATCATAATAGGTTTCTTTAACTTCAATTCTTTCTTTCTCATTATGTTTTTTCCAACGATTTTTGTTAAAAATACTAACTCCTCCCGTACTATGTACGGAACCGATAATGTAGTCGAACGGATACTTGTTTAGCGTTTCGCGATACACTTCAGCAAACTCGGGAAAAAAGTCTGACTCAATGCCAAGCAGAACATCAATTTTTCCTGCATATTCTTTCTTGAGAGAGAGTACTTCCTCCACATAGTTAACAAGCTCGCTTTTTGCCATCGCAATTTTGGGAAAAGCCTGTTCTTCTTCCCTTCCAAAGTAAGGGGTATGATCAGAAATACCAATCACTTGGAGGCCAGCAGATATCCCAGCTTCAACGTAATCTCTTATGGTTCCGTTTGCATGACCACAGCGAACGTGGTGCGTGTGCAGATCAAATTTCAAGGGTAGAGTCCTCCTATTCTATTCGGAACTGACAAACTGAGTTTCTGGCATGCCTTTCAGGTCACTTAAAAACTGCTGCATCGCGGAGTTTAAATATCGGGTGGATTTGTAGATGACACCAACAGGATGAGCAACTCCAAGTTCGCTGAGCGGGATCATAACTAGTGAGCCTGAGCGGAGTTCACTTGCAGTTGACTGTTTTGAAATGACTGCCGCGCCCAGGTTAAGCTCCACCATTCTTTTGATTTCTTCACTACTGGACAATTCCATTACGACATTTGGTTCAATCTGATGTTTCTGCAGAATGTCATCAACAAACTTTCTTCCTACCGTATCAGGAGAAAGCATAATTAAGGGGGTTGTACCTAATACCTCAATAGTTGCATGTTTTTTCTGAGCCAATGGATGATGCGGTGAGACCACGAGCTCAAACGTATCATAGTAAAGTACAGACGTATTTAAATTAGGGTTACGTTCAATAAGATAACCGATTCCCACATCGATCATGCTATTTTCTACTTGCTGATAAATTTGGGAGGAGGGCATGGACTGAATACTCGTTTTTATTAAAGGAAATTGATCCTGAAAATAGGACAGAATTCGCGGCAGAATCTGAATCGCGATCGAAGTCGTCGTTCCAAGCACAATATGTCCTTGTGGATTTTGATCGAGGTCGGAGAGCTTAAGTTTGAGTTCATCCACAATATCAAGAATCCGTTCCGCATGATTTAAAAATACCATGCCGCGATCGGTTAGTGTTACGGGCTGCGTACGGTCAACCAGCACCGTCCGAAACTCGTCTTCCAGACTTTTAATTTGAGCCGACACAGCAGGTTGCGTTAGATTGAGAAGTTCTCCGGCTTTGCGGAAGCTCATCGTTTTAGAAATCGTGATCAGTGTCTCCAGTTGACTGATGTTCATGACGTGCCTCCTGACGTTGAAGAGTGCATAGATATCGTTCTTTTTTAAATTATAGGGGATTGATAGGTGGAGGGCAACGCTGGTATGTTTTCATTTTTAATAGAAAGCTTGAATATATTTCATACATCTCCTGTAAAGTGGCCTATATCAAAGATTCGTATAAAGATGGAGGGGTTTAGGTGGACCAAAAACGTGCAAGGGCCTGGGCAATGTATGATTGGGCTAATTCTGCGTTTGCAACGACAATGATCGCAGCGGTACTTCCTGTGTTCTATCAAACAGTGGCTGCCGCTGATCTTGAGGGAGCGGTAGCTACGAGTTACTGGGCTTTCTCTCAAACGATAGCCATGATTCTTGTTGCTGTGGCCGCACCGCTGCTTGGTGCAGCTGCAGACCAAGGGGGGAGGAAAGGGCTTTTTCTACTGATCGCTGCTATTGTAGGAGCTGTTGCAAGTGCACTCATTGGCTTTACAGGCAAAGGAGATTATGTAGCTGTCTCTGTCCTCTTTATTATTGCAACGCTCGGTTTCTCCGGTGGAAATACATTCTATGACTCTATGCTGCGTGATATTGCGCCGCCAGATCAGCGACATGCTTTGTCTGCACGTGGTTATACCTACGGTTATCTTGGGGGAGGCCTCTTACTTCTTGTGCATATTGTGCTCATTCAAGGATGGGAAAGCATTGGCTTCACCTCTCAAATCCAAGCGATGCAAATCGTTTTTATGACCGCTGGTTTATGGTGGCTGCTGTTTTCGATTCCCTTGTTTCGAAATGTTCCACTGATTGAGCCTAAACACACCGATCCTTCACAATTCTCTCCTAAGATAGGGGTACTTCGCACCGCGAAACAAAGTATAAAAAGCGTTCTTCGTACCTTGTTACATATTAAAAAATATCCTGAACTATTTAAATATTTAGTAGCCTTTTGGCTTTTTAACGATGGAATCAGCACGATTATTAGTATGGCTGCTATTTATGGTGCTGAGATTGGCATTGGCGCTACACATCTAATAGCGGCGTTACTGATTACTCAGTTTGTTGGTGTTCCATTTACTTTTCTATTTGAGAAACTACCGGCCAAAATGGGTGCTAAAAATGCCCTTTATTTATCCCTAGGGTTTTATGTGGTGATTGTTATGGTTGGTTATTTTATGAATAGTCCGCTTCACTTCTATATTCTGGCGGCGATGGTTGGTATGGTGCAGGGAGGAAGTCAGTCCCTCGCAAGGTCAATTTACAGTCAGCTTGTTCCTGCAAGCAAAGCCACTGAATTTTTTGGTTTTATGAGTTTGTCCGGCAAAGTATCTGCCGCGCTCGGCCCAGCTGTATTTGGCCTTACGGCAGCACTGACAGGCACAAGCCGGCTTGCAATCTTGTCCGTTTTGTTCTTTTTCTTAGCAGGGATGTGGTTCTTAACGAAGGTTGATTTATCAAAAGGGGAGAGAGAAGCAATAGAGGATGATGATAAGTCTTTACCGCCGGATCATAATACACCTAGTGGTTTTACAGTGTAAGAGAAGTTCCGGGGTCTTTTGAACTAGGAAAATAAGATTGTGAATCTTCAGACTTACCTAATTGCATGCATGTGATTTAGCAGGACTTCTTATTCATGTATAAACAATCCCTTCTTATCTGTCGATAACAGTTATTATGGGCCTTTGGATTTAATTCGTAATGAATTAACATGTGGCTTCAAGTATAATAATGTTAATTATAATGGGACTTTTGGTTCGAGACCATTAACCCAGTAAGGGGGCAAAATCGTTGAAAGCCGAAGTGATTAATCCGTTTTTGGAGTCCGCACGGCTCGTATTTGAACAATTGATTCAAATATCACCTTCCACCGGTCAACTGGGTATCAAAAAAGTGGAGTACTTAGAGGACCATATATGGATCATGATCGGAATGACAGGACAACTGAACGGCAAAGTTGTTTTTGGAATTGAGGAACAGGTCGCACTGCGTATCGTATCCGCTATGATGGGCGGATTTATCATTTCTGAGATGGATGAGATGGGGCAGAGCGCTATTTCAGAACTCGGTAATATGATTAGTGGGAATGCAAGTACCATTCTATATAACCAGGGCTACTCCGTTGATATTACTCCGCCGCAAGTGATGAAATCTTCTCATCCCGGTATGGATCTCGTCAGTCAGGCACTTTGTATTCCTATATCAATGGACGGCATCGGAGAGTTAGATATTCAAGTTATGATCTCTTAAACCGTTCTCTAAGCGGCAGCTCGCTATTCTAGTTTTGTTTTTTACATACGAGTGCATTATCATAATAAGAATATAGCGAACTGCAGGCTGGAGGATAGATGGCGATGAGGTTACAAGACAAAGTTGTACTGATTACCGGAGCATCAAGCGGTATCGGCGCTTTATGTGCACAGAAGCTGAGTGCGGAGGGTGCAATTCCGATCTTGACGGCAAGATCAGAGGAAAAGCTAACCCATATCAGTCAGTCCATAGGCGGTACTCATGAATGGCTGAAGATGGATGTAACAGATACAAGGGAAGTACAGTCCAGCGTAGAGAAAATCATAGAAAAGTACGGGAAAATTGATATCGTACTTAATAATGCGGGTTATGGACAATTTGAATCGTTTGTTGATATGCCTGTGTCTTCTTTCGAAGATATGATGGATGTGAATTATATGGGAACGGTACGGGTAACAAAGGCCGTATTGCCTTATATGCTGAAAGCAGGGCAGGGTCAAATCGTGAATGTTGCCTCGATGGCAGGAAAGATCGGAACTGCAAAATCCGCTTCCTACACAGCGACGAAACATGCGGTTCTCGGCTTTAGCAATGCGCTGAGACAGGAATATAGAAAGTCGGGCGTTCACGTAACAACGATTAATCCGGGACCTATTGATACCCCTTTTTTCGAACTGGCAGATCCGGACGGCGGTTATATGAAAAATCTGGGTAGCTTCATCATGAAACCCGAATACGTAGCTGATAAGATTGTGCAGGCGATCATCCGCCGCAAGGAAGAGGTAAATCTCCCACGATCAGCGGCTTTTGGTATGCGGCTTTATCAGTTGTTTCCAAGATTTGCAGATAGGTTAACCTATGGAATCATGAACCGAAAATAAAGGGAAAGCTCCTGGCTAATTACAAGCTTAGGGGCTTTATTTTTCGTTTTTTTATGACGAAAAAAAAGATCGTATTTGGTACAGCGCCTGTTTTCGCATATAATGAAATATAATCGATTTTCAAACAAAGGATGGACTAATAAAAATGACAACAAGTTTTGATTCACTCGGGCTACACCCGGATTTAATACAATTGCTTTCGGATAAAGGGATTACGGAGCCTTCTCCCGTACAGGAACAGACGATTCCTGTAATACGTGAAGGAAAAGATGTACTTGCTCGTTCCCAGACCGGAACAGGAAAAACATTAGCGTATTTGCTACCGCTTTTTGAAACGGTAGATACGAATGTGAAAGGAACACAAAAAGTAATTCTTGCTCCAACACAAGAGCTTGCTATGCAAATTGTACGAGAAGCAGAAATGTACGGTGCATATAAAGGAATTAAGACCCTTGGTCTTATTGGCGGTGCTGCCATCAAACGTCAGATTGAGAAGCTGAAAGAGCATCCTGAGATTGTCGTAGGGACCCCGGGCCGAGTACGCGAATTAATTGAAGTACGTAAACTCAAAATGCATCAGGTCAAAACGATTGTTATCGATGAAGCCGATCAGGTATTTCAGCTGGGCGGTGTAGGTGATGTGAATCATATTCTGCGCAGTGCACTTAGAGATCGCCAGCTCGTCTTTGTATCTGCTACCGTTGATGAAGGAACACGGAGACTGGCTGAACGTGAAATGAAAGATCTAGTCACGATTGGTATTGATCCCGAGCAAATGACGGCAGCAGGACTCACCCATTTGTATTTTGTAGCGGGTGAGCGCGAGAAAATTGATATGCTTCGCCGTGTGGTGCGTCATTTTGACCCTACTAAAGCGCTTGTGTTTGCTAATAATGCCGAGACGATTTCGGAAGTAGAAGCGAAAATGAACTACATGGGTATCTCTGCGGCTGCTCTTTACGGAGATGCGGATAAAATGACCCGGACCCGGGTTCTGAGTGCTTTCCGTGATGGACAGATTAAGCTCCTTATTGCCAGTGATGTAGCTGCACGAGGTCTTGATATTCAAGATTTACCGCTTGTCATTAACTTTGATCCTGCTTTTGACTCCGATCATTATGTTCACCGTGCAGGCAGAACAGGACGGATGGGCAAGACGGGAACGGTTGTATCCATCGTTGGGGAAAAAGAGACCTTTATCATGCGTAAATTTGCTAGAGAACTTGGCATTGAGTTGAATGAACGAGCAATGCAGGGTGGAGAAATTAAAGATGGACCGGCGGTTTCTTCCAATAGACCTCAGCGCACATTTACTAAAAAAGATTCTTCTGCTTCTGCTTCCGCTTCTTATGGAAAACCAGCGGTTCGCACAAGCAGTACGAAAGAACGCGAGCAATCCTCCGCTGTTCCTGGACGCAAGAACGAGAGAGAACGGGATCGGAAGAACAAAGGGGCTCCAAAATGGCTTAAAGACAAGAAAAAAGAGCAATAAGTCTAATATAGAAGAAAGCGGGGGATATCATGGAACAATCACCGATTCTGCAAATTAATAATCTTAGCGGAGGGTATAGTGCCAAAAAACCCGTGCTGCATCATATTGATTTTCAGGTGGCTCCTGGTGAGATGGTAGGCCTGATTGGACTTAACGGGGCGGGGAAAAGTACGACCATGAAGCATATACTCGGCCTGATGGTTCCGCAGCAAGGGGAGGTTCTGATTCAAGGGAAACGAAGAGAAGAAGATCCTGAATCTTATCAGAGCGGAATGGCCTTTGTTCCTGAATCACCGGAACTGTTTATGGAAATGACCGTTATGGAGCATCTGGAATTTACAGCACGTGCTTATAACGTGACCAAAGCAGAGTTTAAGGAACGGGCCGATCATTTGCTGGACATGTTCCGAATGAGAGATAAGAAAGATACCTTGTCGTCTCATTTGTCCAAAGGGATGCGGCAAAAAGTGATGATTATGAGCGCTTTTGTCGCAAGACCACCGCTTTACATTATCGATGAGCCTTTCCTTGGTCTTGACCCGCTAGGTATTCGGTCTTTGCTGGACTTTATGATGGAAATTCGCGCATCGGGTGCTTCCATTTTGCTTAGTTCACATATTCTATCGACTATCGAAAATTACTGTGACAGATTCATCATTCTTCACAGCGGCAAAATTATAGCGCAAGGAACACTCACAGAACTGCGTGAACAGTTCGCGATGGAGCAAGCTCCGCTCGAAGATCTATTCTATCAACTTGTACAAGGCAGGGATTGAAGATGGATCTGAAGCAGCTATGGAAAACAAGGCGTTCCGCTTTCTGGAATCAGATTACTCCTTATTTAGGGTATGTAATGCAGAGCGGGGTAGCAGTGATGATGGGGTTCGCCCTGATTGCTTTTTCCGCATGGTATACCGCACTTGTCCAGGATATCCCTGAAGGATTTCCGATCAACCTGGTTATGCTTGTTGTGCTTGCTCCTCCCGTGATATTCAGCAGCTTTAGAACGTATCTGCAGCAGGCAGATATCGTCTTTCTAAGACCTCAGGAATATCGAATGAATCTGTATTTACAGAACAGTTTTGTAAGAGGGATCGTCTATAAGTCGGTAGGTCTTGTTCTATTATTCATTCTTTTATGGCCGCTTTATATTCGCAGTGAAGGAGCACCGAAGCCCTTTTATCTGTTCTTACTTGTGCTTCTATTGCTTAAGTACTTTGCCAGCTATGGTGGATGGACTGAGCAACAGATGCTATCACGGTCTGCACGATTAGGGTATCGAGTACTTAGATACGGTTTTATTATAGTGAGTTTATATGCATTTTTATGGCACTCGCTTGCGTTAAGTCTGATTTTCATTGCCTTGCTTGCCGGATTATATCTGGTTTCTCTTCGGTTTCCCGTGAAACTGCCTGTTCATTGGGAAAATCTGATCGAGACAGAGCAGAACCAAAGTTCACGAGCGATGAAGACGTTAGGTTGGTTTGTAGAAGTTCCTGCTTCTCGTCAGCGGGTTCATGCCCGGAAGTGGCTGGCACCACTCGCTGATCGGCTTCGCTGGGGACAGCAAACGGCATTTCAGTATCTTATCGTCAAAACATTCCTGCGCAGTGACTTGCTTGGAATCACCGTAAGACTTACAGTGATTGGCGGATTATTCGTATACTGGACAGCAGACAGTTTATGGGGAAGCGGAGTTTATCTGTTCTTCTTATTCCTGTTAGGAATTCAGTTGTCTGGTCTCCGGCGTAATCACCATGATTCATTCTGGATTCATATCTATCCTGTGACCCCACAAAGCCGAAGAGAACAGGTACTTGGTTTTGTCTATGTATTACAGATGGCGGGTGTAGTCTTGTTATTCATCCCGCTGCTTCTTGGAGGGTGGGGCAGATGGGTAGAGACCTTGATTACATTCGTAATAGGTATACTCATCGCCCGCTGGTTCCGAGCCTCGGAACGTAAGAAGTGGTCAAACGAGGAAGATATGGAGTAAATGGAAGGTGCAAGAGGACAAACATGTAAGAAATAAGGGAGTACTTGCCATTGATCCAATGGGAAGTAAACAAGGCCGGGATGTTCCCGGCCTTTTGTCTTGTAATGGTTACAAGAACAGGTTTTTAATTAGTAGCTCATGAACGATTTAGCAATAATCACGAGCAAGATGAAGAGTACGAGGATTGCACCAATGCTTTTACTATCGCCGTAACCTCCGCCGTAACCTCCACCGTATCCATATCCGCTTCTTTCTTCAGATCCAGACATTGTACATTCCCCTTTCAAATCGATTTGTCGTGCGCCTCTTAACGAAGCGTACAACGTATTGTATGACAGGTGTACCTTGAGGGTTTGGGCTTAAGCCTTACTATATCAAATAAAAAAAGGAAACTCCGTGCTGAAAAGCGACAGAGTTTCCTTTTATTGTTGAATTCTATTCTTGGATTAGATCTTGAACTGCCTGATAAATGAGATCAAACAGATCTTCTAGCTGCTCTTCTTCAAGAGAAGAAAAGGCAATTCTCAGATCGTGTTCGCCAATGGCAATCGTGCCGATTCTGTATTCATTCAGCAGATGAATTCGCAGTTCTTCAGCAGATACTTTTGTAAGCTTGAGGCACATAAAATAACCGGAGTTAAACGGATAGTAATCCCAAGCACCGCTGTATTTTCCACTATCGAGCAGTGCTTTTACTTTATTAGCTCTTGCCTTCATAATGAGAAATTTCTCTTGCTTTTGTTCAGAGAATTCGGGCGAATTCAGTGCATCAAGTACAAAAGTCTGGGATGGGTGTGGTCCGCTAGAAATGGTTGCCCGAATAATACCTAGTGTTTTTTGTTCCAGTGCAGATAATACATCAGCACTTTCATGACCATAGGTAATAAAGCCGACACGGAAGCCCCATACGAATTCTTCCTTCGTTGCGCCGTCCACTTTTATAGGCAGAATACGCGGGTGAATGTTAGTCAGACTTCCAAACAGGGATTCATGCAGTGAATCTTCAAAGAAGAGACCGAAATAAGCATCATCTGTAACAACAACGACGTTAATGCCTGCGTCTGCGGCTTCTTTCACGGCAGTCACAATTTCTTTGCCTTCCTCAGCCCCTGGCGTATACCCTGTTGGGTTATTCGGGAAATTAAGTACAACAATCGCTTTCCCTTGATCTTTTTGAGATAGGAGAGCTTCTTTGAGTCCTGCGCTGTTAAACTGATTATGCTCATTAAACAGCGGATAGTTAATGAGTCTACCCTGTCTGCGAACCCCAAAAGTGAGTTCATAGTTCTCCCAGTTTTTATCTGGATATATAACAGCATCACCTTCGTCTACGAATAGGTCGGCAACAATGCTGAGACCATGGGTGAGCGCATTCGTAGCGACGGGATTACCAAATGATTTTCCTTGTAAAGAGGGGGTCTCTTCGAGCATTTTCTTACGCCATGCTTCCCGGAGAGCCGGTTTGCCTGCAGGAGGTGCATAAGGATACAAATCCTGTGGTTTATAAGCAGATAATTTTTCTTGAATGACTTGAAGGTGCATCGGTTTACCGTTTTCAGTGGCGATTCCGATTGTAGCATTATATTTCTTGGCACGGCTAGAAGCTTCTGCTGATTGACTCAAAATACCTTCCTTCGGATAATAAAGTTCTTTGCCAAGCTTCGAGAGCATGTCGTATACATGATTACTGCTCGCTTGAATGCTTTCGTTCAGCTGTAAAGCTAGTGGATTCATTTTATTCATCCTTCCAAGTCTTTGAATTGCATCCGTTCTGACCTTCTAAGGTGATAATATAAGACGCAGCCCGGATAGTCACCATTTACTGCCTCATATTATAGCACCAACACCTAGTGCCGTCACGGAAAAAAGGCTTTAGGCGAGTACCCACTGCATGAACGCGTTACTTTTATGTTAGATCGGTATGAAACGGGCAAAATTTACGCATGAGTTCAGCTGTTTCTACGTCTTTCTTCGTTCCTCGTTCTTCGAGCAAAGCTTGCACTTTTTCGTGTTTACTTTGCTCTAGGTTTTGTCCAAATTTAAATTTAGCTGTAACTCGGTCAGGTACGATACGAATAACAGCAACTGCTTTTAGCTGCCCTTTATATAAGGGGTCGTCTGCATTAATAGGAGTGTATCCGCCTTCCGGTTGGAGTTTATTCATGAACAAGGAGAGCGCCTTTGCTTTTTCAGAAGGGTCAGATACTTTCTCCGCATGACCAAAAACCGTGACACTTTTGAAATACGCAGTAGCAGGACAGGCCAGCAAGGGATCACTAAAGTAGGAAGGAATGAGTGCATACTCTTCTGCTACATTAAAACTAACCCCGGTCTTTGCTTTAAGATGCTTCATCTTTTCGCCTGCAAGACTTCCATGAAAATAAACATAACCGCTATCATATACAAAATTCAGCGGTGTAACATGCGGATCTCCATCCACACTTATGGTTCCAAGAAACCCATAGGTTTTCTCTGCCAGAAAAGCCTCGATTTCTGCTTCTTGCTCTATCGTAAATTCTTTTCTTCTCATTTATCGTGGTACCTCCCCTTTGTTTTATTTAT
This sequence comes from Paenibacillus sp. Marseille-Q7038, assembly GCF_965111595.1. Lineage (NCBI taxonomy): Bacteria > Bacillati > Bacillota > Bacilli > Caryophanales > Paenibacillaceae > Paenibacillus > Paenibacillus sp. Marseille-Q7038. Next base: position 1,229,073 of record NZ_CBCOOM010000002.1, read on the forward strand.
CATAGAGGGAAGAATGTCATGAAAAAAGATCCAATAATTCAAATTTTTATTGGTCCATTGGAGTGGGAGATAACAATGAGTAAGAGAGAAGGGAGAGGCTGGATATGGAATTCACTATACCCTGGGAACACTACGTAGCCAAATATCGTTACAAATACAGTGCCTTATACCATGCCATCCGTGAGGGAATTCTAACGGGAACACTCCAGAGCGGCAGACGATTACCAGCTACGCGGGAACTAGCTCGGCAATATGGTATCTCAAGAGGTTCAGCTGCAACAGCTTACGATATGCTGCTCGCTGACGGTTATATCACTACAGAGATCGGGCGAGGGACCTATGTAGCAGTAATACGTATAGAAGAAAAACAAGCTGTTCATCCCACTTCCGAAGTTCCGCTGTCTACTTGGGGGAAAAGATTGTTAGAGAAACAAAGAATGGAAGAGGAAGGCAGACTTTTAATTTCTTCTGAAGCAGGAGAAATTAAGCATACAGAAGAACAAATCCGCTTTGATAAAGGAGAAATACCAGCTGCTGACTTTCCGTTTGCAGAGTGGAGAAAAGTTGCTTTTTCTAAGATGGAAGATGATGATTCAGCTCTAACTGATCCTGCAGGTGATGTTTTGCTTCGGGCTGCTATTGCCGGCCATCTTGGACTGAGCCGCGGAATTGCAGTTGATCCTGAACTCATCGTATTATTTAGCGGCTCGATGCAAGGGATTGCCCTGCTGACACAAATCTTGCTGAATGAGTCCGAAAAGGCGGTGATGGAAAATCCTGGATACCCGGGATTCTTGCAGGCGATTCGTGTTAATGGTGGAATTCCTATATTCGCTTCCGTAGATGAAGAAGGGATTATTCCGGAAGACTGGGATGCTACCCTTCTATATGTGACGCCAAGTCGTCATTTTCCTACGGGGGCTGTGCTTCCTCTGTCCCGAAGGCAAAAGCTTCTAGCCTGGGCTCACAAGCGGAATGCTATCATTATTGAAGACAGTTATGATAGTGACTTTCGTTTTCGAGGCCGTCCCATTGAGCCGCTGAAAGTGCTGGATTCCGAAGACAGAGTGATCTATATGGGTTCTTTCTCAAAAACCATGTATTCGGGTTTTCGGCTTGGATATGCCGTACTACCGCGCGGACTTCTACAGGCTGCTCGTGCAGTGAAAGCTTTTTATGACCCGTTTCCTCCCGGTTTAAATGAGCAACGTGGACTTGGGGAGTGGATGCGAAGAGGTGGATATGCGAAACATATACGCAAGTTAACCCGGACGTATGGTCATAAGCTGGATGTTTTTGTGGAAGCGATGGAAACCTATACGGATGATTTTTTTGAACTTCATGTTGGAGATGCAGGGATCAGATTGTATGCCATCTGGAAGCAGAGCAAGGAGAAATACACACAATTTATGAGCAAGTGTAAGCAGCACGAAGTTTATTTTACGGACAGTGCTATCTATCAGATGACAGAGGATCATAAACCGGCTGCGTATTTTGGATATGTTCATTTAACGGAAGAAACAATAAGAGAAGGCGCAAGACGGATGGCCGCTGCTTGGGAAGAAATAAGAAACGGCTAAGAACCTTCACAGATCGCTGTTGCCGTCTGTTTTTTTTCAAGACGTTTCACGCTATAATAGAAAAGTACATAGGAACCACTTTAATAAGGAGGAAGGACGACATGTTACAGGCGTCACCGTCGTCTTTTGTGATTTTGCCCGCCGTCGCCAAGATTGTCTGTGAGCCAGGCTGGAAATGGCAGAAGCGCGAAAAACCGATGCAAAACTATGATTTGTTTTATGTATGGAGCGGAGAAGGTACCGTTATCCTGAATGATGAACCTTTTTCGGCCCAAAAAGGAAGCTGTTTTCTGTTTAGACCTGGTGACCATACGATTGCGACTCATAACCCGCAAAAACCATTTGTCTTGACGTATATTCATTTTGATGTTGAAGGTTTAGTTGAGGAAGTTCCTGGTCCTTATCGCAAACTTAGAGAAACAGTTCATTTTGAACACATGCTGGCTAGGTATGTGCGTTTGTTCTTGTCGAATTCGTATGGCAGAGAAGAAGAAATCAAACTGATTCTTAAACAGCTGATGATTCATCTGCTTCGGGTTGACCAAGAGGAACCTGAGGAAAGGAAAGTAAGCAATCAGCTGGCACAAGCGATCCAGGAGATTGCAAATTACGTAAGGCAACATCCAGGAATTAACCATCGTGTGGAAGATTTGGCTGCGCGTGCAGGGTTATCCCCGCGTTATTTTTCAATCAAATTTAAAGAACTGGTCGGTTATTCGGTACAGTCTTATATTATAAAAATGAGAATTGAACGTGCCGAGCATCTGTTGGTTCACGCAGGTATGAATGTTACGGAAGTAGCCGATGCGCTAGGATATCGTGATATTTTCTTTTTTAGCAGACAATTCAAACAGTACACAGGAAAGAGTCCATCTGAAATTCGGTGAGATGTGACCGTTTCAAACTCTTATGTGCAGGGTATTTACTTGAAAAAAGTAGATAAGATTGCTTGCACAGTGAGGAGGGTGTAATTGTGAACGGAACACGAAGAATTCGCAATCGTGGTTGCTCGGGTAAAGGGTGGAATTTATTCCGCACGCGCATGCGCCGTAAACCGGCAGAAGATATATGGTTTTAATGTCAATGATAATTAAATCTCAGTCCATATGATGATTGGCCATAGATAAAAAGCAGCGAGCTTGTCAGGATATCCTGAAAGCGGCTGCTTTTTTTAGGTATGTGGATGAGTGGAAACGGAACGAGATTTTTTAGGTTTTAATAAGCCGAGAGGCTGCCCCATTTTCACATTTTGTCCTAGAGAAAGATCATGATCCGGTTCAAACGTTCCTTCTTCACAGAGGAGAACAACCGTGGAACCAAATTCAAAATAAGCAAGTTCATCTCCGCGTTCCCAAGCGGTTGCTGTATCGTCTGTATATTGAATACTGCTTACATTCATGGCCCCGACTTTGACCACTGCGATCTCGCCGAATTCGTGTTTGATATATGTAATTCGTCTTTCATTTCGGCTGAGTACCGACCTCATATGACGAAGACCGAAATCATTCACAGGATATACTTTACCGCGTATATGTTCACTTTCTACCAAAGTTCCCGTTACGGGAGAGTGAATTCGATGATAATCTTTTGGACTGAGATACAGTACAAAAGCCCAGCCATTCTTATATTTTTCAAGATGAGGAGAATGGTTGAGAAGATCTGACAATGTGTAATCATGGCCTTTTACATTTAGGAGTGTTCCTCCTGTAATAGGACTCATCGCTGTAATTTTACCGTCCACAGGACTCAGGAGCATATTTGGCTCTTCGTAAATCATTCTTGCATCTGTCTGTAATCTCCTCGTAAAAAAAGCATTTAAGGAGGGATAATCACCGGGTGCAAGTTCTGCCTCGTGTGCAGGGATCTCATATGTTTTGATGAACCATGGAATAAGCAGCCGGCTTGCACTGCTCTTCGAAAAAGTGCCGGTGATCCGGGAGATCCATTTACGTGAAGAAAGCTCTGTCATCAGACGCAGCAATGGTTTCGACATGTATATCCCCCTTATAAGACGTACCTTATAGACCGGGTTTCTTGGGCCCGGCCACTCTGCATTATATTGACACAGAACGCAAGCGAAATCAATACAGCTTTTTTCTTATTCGAATGATCTGCATAGAGAGATTCAGAGGGTGCCTTAGCCCTGATCCAACAAAAATCTTGCATACGCTAGAGGTGTTCTATAACTTTCCAGCCATTCTTTATCCATTCCTGCTTTTCGAAAACCGTATCGTTGGTCTCTTCCATTACATTCGATGAAATAGATTTCTCCCTGTGAGGTAAGGGCCATATCAAACCCTAGATCAGCTAGACCAGGTAACGTAAGCGAAAGATGCTGAGCGGCTGTTACAGCCAGGTGATGAATCTGTTGGACAACATGGGGGAGTGAGTGGGAGGGAAGGGCGAAGGGATGAACTACGTCATAAGGCAATGCCATTCCGCCTTGAGCCACATTAGTCACAAAATGATCCAGCGGGGCAACCTTCGCATACATCCCTGTTACATGCCAGCAACCCGTATTTCCTCGCTGTACAGAGACACGAAGATCAATAGGACGCCCTTTATAGGTAGCTAGGGGAATCCGTTCTTGAACTAGGTAACTCTTTTCCCGAATACGAGCGTATAGTGCAGGAGGCAGAACCCCTTTTTTGAAGGGATAGTGAACCCGCTTTTTATCACGAGCCGATGAAACGAAAATTTTCCCATTTCCATGTTCGTGAATGACACGCATAATTCCTTTTCCGATACTGCTGCTTACCGGCTTAAGTATCAAATCACAGTGTTTTTCGAGCATTTGCTGAATCGCCCCGATGGATGCAAGTTCGGTTTCCGGCAGATGAGAGGATAGTTCCGTGTTGTTCATGAGCAATCGGTAAATCTCATCTTTACCATAACGGTTCCGCACATTAAAAATAGTAATGCCACGCTGAATGAGACCGGCTATTAAGTAATGACTAATTTTAGAGAAGTGCATGGCCCGATTGTGGATTACCTTAGGGATTTCGATATGCTGCATCTGAAAACGTTGATTTTTACGAATGTAAGCTTTGCATTTACCCGCAAGTAGGTCGACATCTTCCAATCTTAGATAACAGACAGTCAGACCATAGTTAGTAGCAGCAAGCTCATAACAAGCAAGAGATTCCTGTCTAGTTCTACCTGCAGGGATACCCCGAAGTATGCTTGAATCCAGTAAAATTCCTACACGGTTCATCACCATACCCCTTCCTTTTTATTTCCTGCCTAGTTGTTATTCTTCTTATTCTATGAAAAAAGCGAACAGCCCGGGTAGGGCAACAGCTGAACCTTGAATAATGATACAAGCCTGATTCGGAAGCTTCGGAGTTAACCCGCGGAGAGACGCGAGTGGTGAGGAGGTATGAATCACAGTGTCAGGCGCCCAAAGTATAGCATAGGATGCAAAGATTACAGCTCTATGTGGATGGTTTACCCGAGAAGATTATTCATAAAAGGAAGGGCAACTGCCGTTTCCAAAAGTGAAAACGATCATAAGATGTACGTGATAACTCCATCTATATGCTGGAGGCCTGCAAGGGAGGTATACAGCGCATGGGAGATTTGAACAAAAGACAGCAGAAGGCGAAGAAGAACGGATCAGGAAAAAGTTCGGTTACTAGACGCCCGGGAATCATTAAAAAAAAAACAAAGAAAGGTTCCATGACACCTCATCGAACCCATCAAATAAAAAGCCCCCGCAGTAAGAACAAGAAACGCAAAAGCAAGAGAGCTAGACCTATTTGGACGACGGTATCTCCACTAGTGCAGCAAGAATTCATAGCACTGACTCGCAGCATTACTTCAGAGGAACCGGTAGTTTCGGTTATTATTCCTGCAATGAATGAGAGTTCTACAATCGCCGAAGCAGTCCTGGAGGGCCGCCGAATTCATCCATCCAGTGAAGTAATCGTTGTGGATAACGGTTCTACAGATGAGACAGCAGTACGAGCGGAGTCAGCGGGAGCCAAAGTGTTACGTTATGATGATCCGCTGGGTCATGATGTGGGCAGACGTATGGGAGCAGAAGCAGCAAAAGGAAGGGTGCTTTTATTTATCGATGGAGATATGGTTATACCGGCTCATCAGCTTCGACCGTTTGTTCAGGCGGTTCTATCCGGTGTTGATATCGCACTGAATGACTATCAGGGTCCCATACAGCGAACACCGGTTCATCCGGTGATCGAAGCCAAGTATGTGTTAAATATTATGCTTGGAAGATCCGATCTTGGGGGTGCTTCACTAACGGCAGTACCTCATGCGATCAGCCGTAAAGCATATGAAACAATCGGGTCAAACGCCCTTAGCTCACCTCCGCTTGCACAAACAATAGGAATAGCAAGGGGACTGAATGTTCAGGCAGTTCATCCGATTCCCGTGGGTCGGCTGAATCCATCCAGGCGGAAGGGCGGAGCCGATCTACTGACGGAGGTTATTCTCAGAGACCATCAGGAAGCGGTACACTGGTTGACGGAGAATTATGGATCAAGAGCAGGTTACACCGATCTATATCGAGATCGGCAGTTAGTTCGAATGAAGTGAGGCGAGGTGATGAGAATGAGGAACTCCACTGCAAAGAAAACGATAAAGCCCCGAAAGCGGAAAAGTAAAAGCGCGAAACGAATCCGTGTTTCTCGTATCTCATCTGCCCCTAAGACCCTTCGGATTCTTGGAGTAAAGGCAGGTCTCGCCGCTTCGAAAAAACTGCGCCAGTCCTCAGAATCAATACAAAATGTGCATGCGGAGTTTACGTCATGGTATTTTCAATCCGTAAGTAAATCCCTGCCATATGGTCAAGTTAGACAAATTGCAGAAGCTTATCAGCATGCCTTTTATCTCAAGAAGAGAAGTACAAACTTGCCTATCTTACTGCCGCTTGCGCATTCGGCTGCAGCCGTTGTATCCGCATCAGACGAAGAAGAAACACTGGGTGCTGTTTTGAAAGAACTAAGCAGGTTGCCTTTGCAAGAAATCATCGTAGTACTCAATGGGTGCAGTGACAATAGCTATGCTTTGGCGAGAGCTTATCCCCTCGTGACGATCGTCCATGAGCCGGAGCGGGTCGGTCATGATGTCGGGCGGGCGATAGGCGCTCAAATGACGACCGCAGATACGGTATTGTTCACAGATGGTGATATCGTTATTAAAGCGGAACAGCTGGCTCCTTTTCTATATGCTGTAGACACAGGGATGGATATGGCTCTAAACGATCTTCGTTCCTACTTACCGTCTTTTGCTCATCAGGATACAGTAACGCGTCTGAAAAGTTATCTGAATTCGGTACTGAACAGGCGAGATCTGGGTGCAAGTTCCCTAATCTCCGTACCGCACGCCCTCTCAAAAAAATGTATTCAAACGATAGGATATTCCAGCTTGATTGTTCCGCCGCTTGCTCAAACCACAGCAATCCAGAAAGGGTGCACTGTAGAGGTGGCTGCATCCGTTGATGTCATTACTAAGAATCGCCGCAGAACAGGGAATGTGGGGAAAGGGAATTCGGTGGAACAGATGATCATAGGAGATCATGCAGAGGCTCTGTCGTCGCTGCTCAAAACGTTACACGCGGAAGCTGAAGCTAAAACCGAAGCCTCTCTCTTCCATAGAGTAGAGGTAGCGCGCTGGAGGAATGCCAAATGAATCATTACCCTCTAACGAGTATAGTGATCCCCTCATTCAATGGGAGAGGTTGGCTAAAGCAATGTATCGATTCGATCCGTCAGTACACGGATGAACCTTATGAAATCATTGTTGTGGATGACGGTTCCAAAGATGATACCTTCGATTATTGTGCTTCGGAGAAGGTCCGTTTCATCTCTTTGCCGGAAAATGGGGGATTCCCTGCCGCCTGTAATGCAGGGTTAAGATTGGCAAGAGGAGAATCGCTGCTGCTGCTTAACAACGATGTAACGGTTACGAAAGACTGGCTTACCTTACTCTTGCAAGGACTTTATAGTGACCCTTCCATTGGAATTGTAGGTCCAGTCACCAATTATGCGAGTGGAATTCAGCAGGTTACGGTGGAGTATCATTCATTGGAACAGTTCCAAAAAATAGCGACTGAGCATAATAGGCCGGACCCTGAGAAATGGTTAGAAGTAAACCGAGTGGTAGGTCTTTGTTTTTTATTTAAACGTGAAGTTCTTGAGAAAATTGGTTATCTTGATGAACGATTCAGCCCGGGTCATTATGAAGATGATGATTATTGTTATCGTGCTCGGCTTGCGGGATATCGTCTCCTCGTATTGGGTGATATTCTGGTTCATCACGAGGGAAGCGCAAGTTTTAATAAAGAAAAAAAAGATAAATTACAGCAAATTCTTAACCGCAATCGGTTGTTATATATGGAAAAGTGGAAGGTCGATCCACTGCAATTTATTGATAGTTCACTAGATGAAAAGGAGGGATAGACTTGAAAGGAGTAATCCTTGCAGGAGGAACGGGAACACGTCTTCGTCCGCTTACCCTGTATTTAAATAAACATCTGCTGCCAGTCGGGAAATATCCTATGATTGTGTACGGAATTGAGTCTTTGCGTAAAGCTGGAATAACAGATATTTTTATGGTCATCAGCAAGCAGTCTTCAGGTCTATACACGGACTTTTTAGGCAGCGGGGAAGCTTTTGGTGTTAATATTACCTACCGAATACAAGAACAGGCGGGTGGAATCGCTGAGGCGCTTGATCTAGCTAAAGGATTTATTTTGCCACAGGAAAAATTCGTCGTACTGCTGGGGGATAACTTGTTTGCAGATGATCTTCGTCCCTATGTTGCGTCTTATACGAAACAGCGGCAAGGAACGGCCCGGGTACTGCTTAAAGAAGTAGATGATCCGAGAAGATACGGCGTTCCTGTATTTGACACAGCACATAAAGAACTCATTTCTCACATTGAAGAAAAACCAGACCATCCTAAATCTGCTTATAGTGTGACTGGGTTCTATATGTTCGATGCTTCGGTATTTCAGCTCATCAGCGGACTTGCTCCTTCGGCAAGGGGAGAACTTGAAATTACGGACGTGAATAATATGTATGCCGCCGCAGGAGGATTAGAGTATGACATTGTTCCGGGATTCTGGAGTGATGCAGGGACTTTTGAATCTTTACAAGAGGCCACGATAAAAATGAAAGACCTACTGCCATAGGAGAGTGGTCTAAATGAGTCGCAAGCAAGCCCCTAAACCAAAGAAAGGGAGTCGTTCACATATAACCTTTTCCAGATCCAAGTCCAGATCGAGAGGAAAAGGTAAACTTCGCGGCTCTAGCTCAACCTCTGCGGGCTCGAAACGCCATCGTAAGGTTCCTAAACAGCCAGCTGACAAGCAGGTGCCAAAAAAAAGACAGAAGGCTGTCACAGCTGAATCAAGGGATCAACCTCCCGTTCATTCCTTATATAGAGAAGGGATTTATTTAGGTGGAGAAGCTCTCGTAGAGAAATGGATGCCTGATGGGATGTTGCTCCCGGATGTCACTTGCGAAGAAATCATCCAGGCAGGACTTAAATATTATCGTTCTCATATGTTACAGCTTGCAGGCACCTCGGAGATTAAAGATCTCTTGTGGACCGCAATCGTCGAGAAGCGACCAATATCGCTGGTAAGACTTGGGGATGGGGAGCTGCTAAGTCTTGCTTATGATACAGTGATGTCTCCAGCAGAAGTCTATGAGTTAGGGGCATTCCTACCCTATGCTGGAGTGCCTGTACCTGATGCTTTTGTACAGAGGTCCTTAATCGATGCGATGAAAGGTGCTGATTATATCGGAGTACCTGTGTCACGCAAACCCGCTTTTCAGATGCTGATGTTTCGTTTATTCAAGCATTACCAGCTGCCTATCAGAGAAATGAGACTCACGACTTCTACTATAAACTTTAGCCTGTACCACACCGGATATTTAATACCGCTTCTATATGGGAGGCGTGTACTATTGATCGGGAACAGAGCCGTAAGTACAGCGCAGGTCCTGCGGGGAAAAGGAATTAATGTGATCGGTACGATCTATCCGGTCTCCGGTTTTTCTGATATTGACCAGGTTCTTGCTTCCTGTTCGGAATATGAATATGATATTGCACTTGTAGCTGCGGGTGTTCCAGCTGTCGTCATCTGTCAGCGAATTGCTTCAATGTACGGAAAGGTTGCTATTGATATAGGTCATGTAGCGGATGAAATGATAAAGAATGAAGCTACACCTGGCTGAGCTGATAAAAGGGGAATCCGTATGAAAAAAACCTTTAGAAAGAAAGGGCTCATCTCTACAAAAAGGAACCGAAAACAAAAAGGAGCAGTCACACAGCCACCTAATCCCGCTTATCAAGACGGATACCTGATGGGCTATGAAGACGGCTTAAAAGCGGGAACAGCATCTTACGGGAATTACATGGATGGAACTAGTATTGTTATTCCTACATTTAACCAGGCCTCTTATCTTAAAGAATGTATTAACAGCATAAAGGCAAACACCGACGTGCCGTACGAGATCATTGTCGTGGATAATGCGTCAAGTGATGGTACTGCAGCTTATTTACGGAGTCAAAACTTAGGAGTGCGCTATACCATTCTTGAAGAAAATCGCGGGTTTGCCGGTGGAATTAATTACGGACTGATGATGGCACGAGGCAAATATATCGTCATGCTGAATAATGATACTGTAGTAACAAAAGGCTGGTTAACTCATATGCTCCATTGTTTACAAAGTGATGAGCAGATCGCAGCAGTGGGTCCCGTCACGAATTACATTGGTGGAGACCAGCAGATTGATGTATCTTATCAACGGATACAGGAAATGTGGGCATTTGCCGAAAGATACTGTACCCCGGACCCGTCTCTGTGGCGGGTAACAGACAGGCTTGTGGGATTCTGTCTGTTATTCCGGCGTGAGCTCATCTCAGAAGTCGGCTATTTGGATGAAGGATACCGGATCGGAAACTATGAAGATGAAGATTGGAACACACGGATTCGCTTACTAGACCGAAAATTAGCCGTGGCAGGAGATAGTTTTATTCATCATTATGGCAGTGTAAGTATGAAGAAGCTTGCGGATCAGTTCGAGCAGACGAATAATCAAAATGCCAAGTTTTATGCAGACAAGTGGGGAAATCCTCATGATCTTGTTCAGAGAACAAAAGAAATACGGCGAACAGAAAACAATCCTGAATTAAATAAGTATGCCTACCATCTCTATCCAAACTATCGCTGGATTCAGAGTGCAGCAGGGAGTCTATACTGGTTAGCTGATGGACAGAAACATCACGTAAGTTATAGTGGAGAAGGGGCTGACGATGAGCAGCTGCGAAAGAGAGCAGTCACTTTATCAAGACCGGAGCTTCGTCAGATTCCTACCGGGGTGGACATAACGTTAAGTTCTGAACAAGAGATTGCTGGAATGATAAGAATGCATAATTACACTTTCGGCTTACCCGAAGGTAGTATCATCACGGAGGATTCCCTGCATGAAAATTCGGAATTGTTTCAGCTCGATGAAGGAAAGCGAAGACCGTTCGTTACCAGGTATGCTGCGGAGTATTGGTTAAACGATACGGATATTATTCATATTCTGAGCAGTCAAATCATTCATACCTTACCGCTGGGGCGGCCCTTAATTGCACCCTCTGTAATGCATTATCCACTGTAAACCATGAGCAAGAACCTTCTGCCTTCCTGAGTGATTCTTTTGAGAGGCAGAAGGGTAAACTTGATTAAAGTTCTACATTTGGATTACTATTTCTAGAAGAGAAAATACATTTATTTCTGTACATAAGGAGACTTCATGAATCTGATTGATGTAGTAGAAAGATTGTTCGATCAATACGGGTACTATGTATTACTTATTGGGTTGCCTTTAGATTTTATTGCTTTGCCCATTCCTCCGGGAAATAGTACGTTAACATATACGGGTTATTTAGTATACTTAGGTCTGCTGCACTGGCTCCCTGCTTATTTATTTGCCCTGGCAGGTGCAATTTTAGGTGTTACGATTACATATAGCATTGGTTATCGGTTTGGAACTCCGCTTGTAGATCGGTTTGGAAAATGGTTGTCTATTCATCCTGAGTTCTTAGAGAAGACAAGGAAACGATATGATAAATATGGGGACAAGCTGTTGTTATATGTCTTTTTTGTTCCCGGCGTGAGACAATTTATCGGCTATTTTATAGGTATTATCCGCCTCCCTTACCGTACAGTAGCAACGTACGCCTACGCAGGCACCGCCATCTGGGTTACTGTATTTTTCTCTATTGGTTACGTGTTTGGTGAACAGTGGAAGCAAGTATTTCAGATCGTTGAACGTTCGCTGACCCGGACGCTTATTTTGCTTGGCATCATATTTGTACTGTATCAGCTCATTCGCTGGATCATACGCCGCTCTCGTAAGCGAAAATCATAATTTAAGGAAAAAAGTGTAATTAACATGTGAAAACATGATATATTACAATAAATATTCTTTTATTAACAAGTATTTACATTTATGTTCGAACACCGTGCAAGCTTCATTTAGGGGAGGAAGCAAGTATGATGAATGTTTTATTGGTGGATGATGAGCCATGGGTCTTGGAGGGTTTGCGAACCATGGTGAATTGGGACAAATACGGATTTCGGATCTGCGGAGAGGTCGAGAACGGAAATGAGGCCTGGTCCTTAATAGAAGATCTTCAGCCGGACCTGGTATTTACAGATATTCATATGCCTTCCGTGAGTGGCCTTGAACTCATTGACCGTTCTATGCAAGAGCTGGCTAAGCCGCCGAGATTCGTCATCTTAAGCGGTTACGATAGTTTTGAATATGCGAAAACAGCGCTTGAACAGCGTGTCGAGGATTACTTGCTTAAACCCATTGATGAGGTTGAGATTGAAAAAGTGTTGGAACAGATTAGCCGAAAAATTCAGAAAGATCAGGCTACGGAGGATTTACATCAACGCGAGCGTGCTTTATATGTAAATTGCTTGTTCAACCGACTGCTTCAGGGAGAAGATTGCAGCATACTAAAAACGGAAGTAGAAGCAATCCTGCAAATGGAAGGGCAGGAGGATATAGCATGTCTTTTGATTGAGACGGATACGGGCCAGGAGGACTTGAAATCGCGAGTCCATAGCCTAACTGAGGCTTATTGCTCTGAGCTCTTTACGGATGCAGAAGGAAGAGTAGGTGTATTCTCTGCGATGGCAGAACTATCCCTGGAGCGGATTGAGGTGCTCGGAAGAGATCTCTATGAGCTATACTCTAGTCATACGCAAATAACGATGGCACTCGGACATCATCCAGGCGGAGTAGGGGCTACGAAGCAGGCATACGATAAAGCACAATTCGCACTTAAATGGAAGCGCTATCAAAGAGGAAACGGCATGATTCATTATGAGGATCTCCCGCAAAATGAGGGGATGACGAGTGTGAATCAAAAAGCTTTGACGACGTTGATGAGAACGATTTTGTCCGGTGAACAGGACAGATGGGAAGAAGAAGTGCACGCTCTGCTTGCTAACCCTGACTCTCATATACCTGTACCTGATATTGAATATGTCCGGGTTCAATTACTTGCACTAGAAATGGGCATTCGTAAACAGCTGAAGGAGCTGGATGGGGATGTGGACCACTTTATGCGGGATATCCAAAATACCCCGGGTTTCACCACTAAGATTAGCTCGTATTCTGCATCTCGGGAATATGCACTCGTCTTAACACAGAACGCTATGAAGGTGCTTAAAGAGCTGCGGAAAGAAAAGGAGTACAGCACGATTTTTCATGTAGTGCAGTATGTTAATCAGGAGTTTCGAGAGAAATTACAGCTGCAAGAGCTTGCACAGAAATTTCATATGAATGCGAACTATCTGGGGCAAGCATTCAAACAGCAGACCGGGAAGACCTTTCGGGAGTATTTAAATGACAAACGTATGGAGGAAGCAAAGCGTTTGTTGCGTCAGAGTCGTTTCAACATTGCCGAGGTATCTTTGAATTCAGGGTATCCCAATGCCGACTATTTTGTAAGTCAGTTCAAACGAATGACTGGCATGGCGCCTTCTGAATATAGAAAGCAGCGAGGATGACTTGATAAGTAACAAATGGAGGATGGCGATAGCAACTATGTTTAAGAAATTTCGATTTCGCGGCATCGTGAACGATATTCCTTTGAACTACAAGTTTATGCTGATCTATGTGATCGGAATTTTGCTTCCTATCATTGTGAGTAATTCTTTATTTATGGATCGAATGTCAGGGCTAATCAAGGAGCGGGAAGAGCAAAATTTGCAAATATCCCTGGAGCGGGCAAGAAAGGACATCCATACGATGATTGACGGCGGTGTTGCTGTCAGTCATGCCTTGATCACGGACAAACTGCTGTCTGAATCTATGGATCGGCTGTACGACGGCCAACTGGATTTCTATCGGACGTTTGATGAGCAGCTTCGCCACCGAGTGACCTCTTATATCCCTGTGAATAACCAGATTCAGCGAATCGGTATCTACACGGACAATCCAACGATCGTGCCTGGCGGCGATTATTATTATTTGGATACTTCGGCGCGATTAAGCAACTGGTTTAAGACTTGGGAAGCGGCGGGAGAATCGCTGCAAGTGGTCGCTTACCGCGATCAAGCAGCCAATGATCAGACTACAACCTCGTCTTTTTTTAGCGTTATTGAAAAAATGGACTATTACTACGCAGATAATTCTTATCAGAAACTAGTACGTATTGATTTTTACCTGAATCGTTTCTACGACGCTATCGCGAGAGAAAAGAGCTCGCTCGATCTGTATCTAGTCAACGCTCAGGATCAAATTATCGTGTCTGCAAGTGATAAGTACCAGGGCGAGATGGGCAGCGACTATGCGTTGTTCGATACGAGTAAGGCGGCAGATCAGGATTTACATATTGTTCCGATTGGCAGTGCCAGCTATGTGAAAGGATGGAAACTAATCGGTGTACCACAGGAAACGCGCACGAAACAAGCGATGCTGTCCATGCAGCTTTATTTTGGCATGCTGGCAGGTATCATTACTCTGATTACCTCGATTTTTATTTATATCATGCTGCGTTCGTATAATTACCGAGTGAAACGCCTGTCCAGGCATATGCAAAAGGTGGGGAACGAGAAATTCGATCTGATCAACATTGATGGTGGACAAGACGAGATCGGTGATTTGATCCGAAATTTCAATATGATGACTGCTCAGATCCATTCATTGATTAATAATGTGTACAAGCTTGAAATTCAGCAACGAAGCCTTGAAGCTGAACGTATCCGTGCTGAGCTTAATTTATTGCAAAGCCAAATGAATCCCCATTTTTTATTTAATACACTGAATGCGCTGCTTGTCGTTAGTACCAAGAACAATTATGTGGATGTTAAATATATTATTAAAGACCTGTCCAAGCTGCTTCGTCGTCTATTGAATTGGAAGGACGATGTAGTCACCTTGGAGGAGGAAATGAGTTTTACGGTAATGTACCTGGGGATTGAGAAATTTCGTTTTCGGGACAAATTTGAATATTACATTGAGATCAGTGATGAGGCGCGGTATTATAAAATACCAAAAATGAGTATTCAGCAATTGGCAGAAAACGCTTGTAAACATGGAATACAGGCTACACCGGGGCTTGGTTATGTAAAAATCCGTGCTGAAATCACGAGCGGTTATCTTTGTATCGTTGTATCTGATAATGGAAAGGGCATGGATAACGAACGGCTGCAAGAGGTTTTGCAACATATGCGGAGTAAAGAGGAAAGTGGAGGAAGCAATATTGGCATGCGGAACGTGTATCGCCGTCTTGAATTGTATTATGACGATAAAGTGAATTTTAGAATTGTGAGCAAGTTGGGTGAAGGGACCGAGGTGTCCTTCGAAATTCCTCTACAGCTGCTTGAAAGTCAAGGTGGAGAAGGAGGCAGGGACAATGACATTTAAAGTGTTGTTGATTGATGATGAGCCATGGGCGCTGGAGGGGTTGCAGCTCTGGATTCCCTGGGAAAAGCTTGGATTTAAGATTTGCGCTGTTTGTGAGAATGGGGCGGAAGGGCTCAAACGAATGGAGGAACTGAAGCCTGATCTCGTCATGGTCGATATTCATATGCCCGTGATGAATGGACTAGAAATGATTGAAGAGTGGCGGCGTAGAGAGAACGGATCGACTAAATTCATTATTTTAACGGGGTACAGTGATTTTGAGTATGCAAGAAAGGCACTTAAATTTAGAGTATCCCGTTATTTACTTAAACCTCTTGATGAGGACCAAGCGGTGCTCGAAATTCGTGCGGTAGTGCAGGAACTGATTAAGGAGCAGGAACAGCTTCATATTGGACAAATCGTACAAAGAGAACAAGAAATTATGTCAATAAAGGAGGCGCTGATCGGCAAAGAGCTGTCCGTAGAAGCGAATCAGGTAATAGAGTCCCTCTCCCGGTCAGACAAGGAGTGGAATGTATGCCTGGTCCAGGTACCTGGAGAAGACTCTGCTCGGTGGTTCAGCCTGGCTGCAGATTTTCTGAACGGATGGGATACCGTTTATATGATTCGATTGCGAAATAATCTTGTTTCCATTGTGTTCGGTGATGCTGTTCAAGGTACAAGAGAACCCATAAGAAAGCAATTGGAGGTAATGGCTCGCCGTCTGGCGGGCTTTCGTGCATTTATGGCTACTGGGATTGCGGTACCTTCACTAAATCGTATTAGAAGTTCCCAAATAACAGCAGAGGAAACGCTGTTGCATGCCTTTTATGAAGAGGAGAATACCAATATTCTAGATTATGACATGCACAAGGACCAGACTTTTACAAAGCATTACAACCAGCTGGAGATACTAGAGCGCATGCTGGGAGCATTTCAGCTCATCGATCACGCTGCCTACCGATCTGTTGTGGAGTATACTCAGCAGACCTTTCGGCAAACGCGGGTACACCCGGATGAGGCCCAGAAGTTTGTGATCTATCTTCTTCATGAAATTCGGACATATATGGATAAGCATATGACGCAAGATTTAGGAATCTCAAACCGATTGTTTGATATTCCCAATCTGGATGAAGCCCTGCTGACCTTTGATGTGCTGATTGGCATGCTACATTCGTGCGGCCGAGTCTGCTTTGAGCTTTTGCTTAAAGAGAATCCGGCTGAGACCCAAGGCATTGTGCAAGATATCAATGATTATATTCATGCGCATTTCCGCGAAGGATTGACCATAAAGTTACTGGCGGAACATTTCTTTCTTCATCCGGCCTATTTAGGGCAATTATTGATACGTAAAAATGGGATTGGATTCAATGAATTGCTCCATAATCTGCGGATTGAGGAGGCTTGCCGTTTGCTTCAGACGAATCAGTATAAAAATAGCGAAATCTCGGAAAAGGTCGGATATTCCAGCTACCCTCTTTTTTTAAAGCAATTTGAAAAACGGATGGAAATGTCACCTAATGATTACAAAAAAAATGTCCAAATATAGGAAAACCTATGCTTTTCACGGAAAGAGCTATAATTCGGATATAGTTTCCGTGTGATGTTAAATTTATAATGAAATTACACAAATGTAAGGGCTTTCAACATGGCAAGACCAAACTTTGGAGGTGCTTTATGGGGGAAAGAAAAAAACCGTTTTTCCGAGCGGGGGCCACATTGTTGTTGTCACTGGGCGTAGTGCTAGCCGGCTGTTCAGGCGGAAGTGGGAATGAACCGGGCAGCGGAGAAGCGAACGGTACGGGCGGCGATGTTGGATCTGATAGTCCGATAGAAATCTCGGTATTCCTAAACGAGGCCGGACAACAGCCAACTGCGGATAACAAAATCTACAAAAAAATCAAGGAAGAGCTTGGCGTTACGTTTAAATTCGAATTTCTGGCTGGCGACAAAAACCAGAAGCTCGGCGTTATGATTGCTGGCGGTGACTATCCAGATTTAATCTCTGCGGATACTAAGCTGACGGCAGCGGGTTCGGTGATTCCACTAGAGGATTTAATCGAAGAACATGCGCCTAATTTGAAGAAGCACTACGAAAAGTACTGGAATCAGATGAAAGACCCGAATGATGGACATATCTACTATCTGCCCAACTATGGTGCATATAACGGTGAAGTGTCCGATACCTATTACAGCGGACCTGCTTTCTGGATTCAAAAAGAAGTCTTGAAGGAATTTGGTTATCCAAAACTGAAGACACTCGACGAATACTTTGACTTGATCGAGAAATATAAAGAGAAGTATCCAACGATTGACGGCAAGCCGACCATTGGTTTTGAGGTGCTGAACTATGACTGGAAAAACTGGGGCTTGCTGAACGCACCGCAACATTTGATCGGTCATCCAAATGATGGCGGTGTGGTTGTAAATGATGGCAAGGCGGAGATTTTTGCAGACAAGGATTACGCTAAACAGTACTATCAGAAACTCAATGAAATCAATACCAAAGGCTTGCTAGATAAAGAAGCATTTGCGCAAAACTATGATCAGTACATGGCTAAATTATCTAGTGGTGCGGTACTCGGCATGTTCGACCAGAAGTGGAACTTCGGCACAGCGGAAGATTCCTTGAAAACGCAAGACAAAATCGAACGAACTTATGTAGGTTTTCCACTTGTATATGACAGCAGCACGAAGGACTATTATCGTGATCGCGCAGCACTGAATTTGAACAATGGTTTTGGCATTACCGTAAGTGCCAAGGATCCAGTGAAGATCATTAAAGTGCTTGATAAGCTGATGGAAGAAGAATGGCAGAAAACACTCACTTGGGGTGTTCAGGATGAAGATTATTACGTTAATGACGAAGGACGTTTCATGAAAACGGAAGAACAGCGCGACAATGCAACCGATGCTGCCTGGAAGCTGGCAAATAAAGCAGATGCTTTCTATGCAACTGCACCGAAGCTCGAAGGTTACTTCAGCGATGGGAACGCAACTTCTGCAAGCAATCAGCCTGAGGAATATCAAGCAAGCTTGAAACCTTTTGATAAGGAAGTTCTAGATGCTTATGGACATAACAGCTATGTAGACTTCTTCAGTGATCCACCGGAAAATCCAGTGTATTACCCAGCATGGTCTGTTGATCTGGTGGAAGGATCTCCAGCCAAGATTGCAAATACGAAGCTGACGGAAACGTCTACTAAGTATTTACCTAGAGCTATTCTCGCTAATCCATCCGAATTTGATAGTGTCTGGAATGAATATGTTTCTGAGATTCAAAAGCTGGACATCAAATCTTATGAAGATCGCATTAATGAAGTATTGCAATGGAGAATTGATAACTGGTCTGTGAAATAAGAGCAATTCTATCAGGAAGGAAGGTATCCTTCCTTCCTGATTTTTTTTGAGAATAAGTTACTAGACACGCTGTCACCCTTGGAAGATACGCCACTCTACGTTTTTCTTTTCACTACAAAGATGGATAGGGAGTTTGATATTATGGAGGAAATTGTAGCGGGCACCAAGCCCCTCAGCCCGAAGAAAAAACCGAAAAACAAGCGGCTGACCTGGGAAACGATCAAAGAACAGAAACAGCTTATATTTATGTCTGTTCCTCTGTTAGCATATATCATCACTTTTTCTTATGTACCAGTCTGGGGCTGGACGATGGCTTTTCAGGATTACAAACCTGCACGAAGCTTCTCGGATCAAACTTGGGTAGGATTCAAGCATTTTAAATTTTTGTTTACGGATGATAATTTTCTACGTGTACTTCGCAATACGCTTGGCATGAGTATCATCAACTTGATATTAGGCTTTGTAACTGCCATTATTCTGGCCCTTCTGCTTAATGAGATCAAAAAGGTTCTATGGAAGCGGACAGTGCAGACCATTTCCTATCTGCCCCACTTTCTATCTTGGATTATCGTTACTGGCATCGTGGCAACATCATTAGCTTCCGATGGAATTATCAATGATATTTTAATGAAACTGCATCTGATAGATCAGCCGATCCTTTGGCTGACGGAAGGCAAATATTTCTGGGGAGTCGTCGCAGCCTCCCATGTTTGGAAAGAAGTAGGATGGAATACAATCATTTATTTGGCAGCTATAGCCTCTATTGATCCCGCGCTGTATGAAGCATCCGATATCGATGGAGCGAACCGCTACCAAAAAATGTGGAATATTACGTTGCCAGGAATCAAGCCTACGATTGTTATTCTACTGATTATGTCGATTGGACATATTCTAGAAGCGGGCTTCGAGGTTCAATATTTGCTTGGCAACGGACTTGTTGTTGATTGGTCGGAAACGATTGATATCTTCGTGCTCAAATACGGGATTGCACAAGGCAATTATTCGCTCGCTACTGCAGGCGGGATATTCAAGTCTGTAGTCAGCATTACCATGTTGCTCTTTGCGAATTGGACCGCCAAGCGGCTTGGGGAAGAGAGGCTGTTATGATGAAAAAAACACCATTGTCCGGTTCAGGAAACACAGCGGTAGTTTCCACTCGTCGCTCGGGAAACAGAACCATTGAACCAGTCCTGTTCAATACCTTCAATACCATTTTCATGATCATGCTGGTGACGGTGACACTGTATCCTTTTTTAAACACAATTGTGGTTTCATTTAATGCAGGGAATGACACCATCCGGGGGGGATTGTACTTATGGCCCCGTGAGTTCACCTTGCAGAATTATAAAGCAGTATTTGCTTCAGGCACCATCTATAACGCATTTCTAATTTCCGTTGCACGAACCGTTCTCTCCACTTTACTGAATATTTTCTTGACTAGTATGCTGGCATACACACTGAGCCGGCGGGATTATGTTTTCCGTAAGTTGATTACTACTGTTTTTGTACTCACGATGTATTTCAACGCAGGACTTATACCCGGGTATTTCCTGATGAAGGACCTACATTTAATTAACTCTTTCTGGGTGTATATCTTACCATCCCTAATTAGTGCATTTAATCTTATCGTTATTCGAACTTATATTTATACCATCCCGGAGGCCTTAATCGAATCAGCAAAAATCGATGGTGCGGGAGAATTCAAAATTTTCTGGAAAGTCATCTTTCCGTTATGTACACCCGTTCTTGCAACCATTGCACTCTTCGTTGCTGTTGGCGCGTGGAATACTTGGTTTGATGCTTTTCTTTACACGTCCTCACGTCAAGAACTAAGTACACTACAATATGAATTGATGAAACTGTTATCTTCCAGTATGAATGCCAACAGTAATCCTTCGGTTGCCAACGGTGTGGGCATGGAAAATGCGACACAGGTGACACCGATTTCCATCCGGGCAGCAGTTACCATTGTCGCTTCGGTACCAATTCTACTGGTTTACCCGTTCATGCAAAAATACTTTGTCGTTGGACTAAATGTAGGGAGTGTGAAGGAATAGATGAAGGATCAGCTACTTTCAAAAACGATCCGTTATGCGAATCCCATCCTTCCTGGGTTCTATCCCGATCCAAGTATCGTGAAAGCGGAAGATTATTTTTATCTCATTTGCAGCTCATTTGAATATTTCCCCGGTGTGCCGATTTTTCGGAGCCGGGATTTGATCCACTGGGAGCAGATAGGCAATGTACTGGATCGGTTCAGCCAGCTTGATTTAACCAGGCAGAAAAGTTCAGACGGGATCTATGCTCCTGTACTTCGATATCATGAGGGCATTTTCTATATGATTACGACAGATGTAAGAGGCATCGGCAACTTTTATGTTACGGCAACCGATCCTGCGGGGCCATGGTCCGACCCGATTCGCATTCCTTATGGAGGGATCGACCCATCGTTGTTTTTTGATGATGACGGCAAAGTGTATGTTACTGCTCAGCAAGGTGCCGATTACGACTCTCATGCCATTCAGTATGAGATCAACATTACTACAGGAGAGGCACTCTCTAAACCGCAAATCGTCTGGCATGGAGATGGCGGTCCTTGGACGGAAGGACCGCATTTATATAAGATTAAAGGTTTGTATTACATGATGTCCGCCTCTGGAGGTACGGCCAAGGAGCACCGCGAAATTATTGGTCGAAGTGATAAGCCGTACGGTCCGTTTGAACGGTACCCTGAGCCCATTCTAACCCATCGCCAGCTGGATCATCCCATTCAGTATTTGGGTCATGCCGATCTGGTCGAGGATCATCAAGGCGATTGGTGGGCCGTATTCCTTGGTGTTCGATTGACAGAGGGCGGATATAGCGTTCTTGGGCGGGAAACGTTCCTTGCACCTGTGTTTTGGAAGGATGGTTGGCCGCACATCGACAATAATGAAGGGACAGTAAGCCTGGATATGTCAGTCCAGCGGTTAGAGGTGTCAACGCCTTCTATGCTAGATAGGAATGAGGCAATCGTTGTTGGCCGGGAGGACTTTGATGCAGAGCTTGGACCACAGTGGCTGTACGTACGCAATCCGTCAGAAGGGAAATGCACGCTTACGGAAAAACCAGGTTTCCTTACTTTATATGGTCAGGAGGCAGGGCTGAATGACACCCAGCAGATCACGTTCGTTGGCCGAAGGCAGCAACATCTTGATGCCAGCTTTACCGCTTGTATATCATTCGTTCCTGTATCCGAAGGAGAAGAGGCGGGACTATGCATCCGCCGGGATGAAGACGCACACTATGAGCTGGGTGTAAGACGCTCGGCCGATCAAAACATTATTTTTGCCCGCCTGACGGAATGTGGAGAGTCAGAAATTGTACATGAGAGCGAGGTAGAAACGGAGCAACTATTACTCCGAATCGAATCGACAGAGAAGGAATATAAGCTAACTTGTTCGGAAGATGGACAGAACTGGTTACATTTAGGTTCAGGCACAGCCCGTGCGATCTCTCCTGAGGATTTTGTACATAAAATGTGCTTTACCGGGGCAGTCGTTGGATTATATGCTACCGGCAACGGACAGGAAAGTCAGACACCTGCTCGCTTCGACTGGTTTGAGTATTGTATTTGATTCGCAGGAATACGGGCGGGGTTAACGGCAAGAGAAGAGGAGGGGGACCATGAACCCGATAAGAACAGAAGCTCCACTGAAAGAATTGTACAAGGACGCTTTCCAGATTGGAGCAGCGGTTAGTCCGATAAAGCTTGAAACCCAAGGATCACTACTTGCATATCACTTCAACAGCATAACGGCAGAAAATGAAATGAAATTCGAAAGCTTGCATCCGCAGGAAGATGAATACACGTTTCGTGACGCAGACGTTATCGCCGCATTTGCTAAAAAGCAGGGCATGGCGCTGCGCGGTCATACGCTCGTATGGCATAACCAAACTCCGGACTGGCTTTTCGAGAATGAAACAGGAGGACTAGCAGAACGTGATGTATTGCTTGCGCGATTGCGCTCGCATATTCAGACCGTCGTTGGCAGATATAAGGATGTTATTTACTCGTGGGATGTCGTGAACGAAGTCATTTCAGATGATGCGGGAGATGAAAATGCATTTTTGCGGCCATCGAAATGGCTGGATATTGCCGGAGAGGACTTCATTGCCAAAGCTTTCGAATTCGCCCATGAAGCAGATCCTCAGGCACTTTTGTTCTATAACGATTACAATGAGTCCCATCCGCATAAGCGGGAGCGCATTTATCGCCTTGTTCGTTCCTTGTTAGATCAAGGCGTGCCAATTCATGGCGTTGGTTTGCAGGCACACTGGAATCTATACGATCCATCCCTGGACGATATTCGTGCCGCGATTGAACGATATGCACAGCTAGGCTTGCAGCTACAGCTTACTGAACTGGATGTGTCAGTATTTCGCTTTGAAGACAGGCGCACGGATCTTGCTCATCCTACGCAGGACATGCTGGAATTACAAGCCGCAAGATATGAGTCTATTTTCCGCGTGCTTCATGAGTATCGCGAACATATCAGCGCCGTAACATTCTGGGGAGCAGCCGATGATTACACTTGGCTCGATGATTTTCCGGTCAGGGGACGTAAAAACTGGCCTTTCTTATTTGATGAGGCTCAGCGTCCGAAGGAAGCTTATCAGCGAGTTGCCCGAATTGTTGCTCCGAGTATAAATAAGAAGTAATACAACATCTTGAACCCATGGAACATCGATATCATAGAGTTGTTTATTATCCCTTTGGAAGGAGTTGTTTGGATGTCAACAATGCCTAAACAGCCTAAACCGCATGAACCTTTAGTCACTCATATTTACACTGCCGATCCGTCAGCTCATGTATTCGAGAATCGTATCTATATTTACCCTTCCCATGATTTGGATCACGATGGTCCAGTTAATGACAATGGTGATCAATATAAGATGGAGGATTATCACATTTTATCGATGGCTGACCTGGATTCGCCCGTGACAGATCACGGTGAGGCGCTACATGTGAAGGATGTACCATGGGCGTCATGCCAGATGTGGGCGCCGGATGCCGCTTTCAAAAATGGATTGTATTACTTGTTTTTTCCTGCGCGGGATCATGAAGGGATTTTTCGCATCGGTGTAGCTACATCGATCTCTCCCGAAGGCCCATTCAAGCCGGAGGAACAGTATATGGAGGGGAGCTTCAGTATTGATCCTGCTGTTTTTGTTGACGAAAATGAAGAGGCTTACATACTCTTTGGAGGACTTTGGGGCGGACAATTAGAGAAGTGGCAGACGGGAAGCTACGTGGAACATGCAGAAGGCCCAGCTCCTGATGAGCCGGCGCTTGGACCAAGAATTGCAAAGCTAAGTGAGGATATGCTCTCAATGGTTTCAGAAGCAATGGAGATTGTGATCCTTGACCAAGAAGGAAAGCCGCTGACCGCAGGGAATGAGGATTGCAGATATTTTGAAGGACCATGGATGCACAAATATAATGACAAATATTATTTATCCTACTCTACAGGATCGACACACAAGCTTGTGTATGCCATCGGTGATAGCCCAATGGGACCTTTCACTTATCAAGGCACCATTTTGCCACCCGTCATGGGTTGGACAACACATCATTCGATTGTGCAATTTCAGGAGAAATGGTACTTATTCTATCACGACTGTTCTCTTTCCGGTGGTGTCGATTATAAGCGTTGCGTAAAATTTGCGGAGCTTACGTACTATCCGGATGGAACGATTCGCATGATTGATCCTTATCCTGAGAAGTGAAGTAGGATTTGAGGGGATGGCACGGACTGCTGTGGGATTGACCAGCAAAGGAGAAAGCTTAAAAGGAGTATGTCTCGTAACATGGGACATACTCCTTTTTTATTGTGGAAAACAGTAATCTATCATTGTGAATTTATCGATGTAAAGAGGTGTTTTCAAGTTTGGTATGTAACATGCGTAATACCTCATCACGGTACTTGGGGTTAGCTAAAGCAAATTCAATATTCGTATCAAGAAATCCTAGTATATCACCTACATCATATCGTTTACCTTCAAATTCGTAACCGTATACAGGCGTAATTTGATTTAATCTTTCAATCGCATCAGTTAGCTGGATTTCCCCGCCAAGACCAATGTGGTGCTCTTCCAGCAGAGGGAAAATTTCAGGTGTCAGTACATACCGGCCGATAATGGCAAGATTGGAGGGAGAGGTTCCAGGTTTCGGTTTCTCGACAAAACGCAGTGCAGAATAACTTCGCCCTCTTTTTCCACGGGGTTCCATAATGCCGTATTTGTGTGTATCTTCATCGGGTACCTGCATGACCCCCAGTACTGATGCACCTACCTTTTCATGCTCATCAATCAACTGTTTCAAGCAAGGTACAGGATTTACGACAATGTCATCTCCAAGCAGTACCGCAAATGGCTCATCTCCGACAAATTTACGAGCACACCAGATCGCATGGCCTAGACCTTTGGGTTCTTTTTGCCGGATATAATGAATATTAGGCACGGTAGAGGAAGAGAGAACTTCTTCCAGAGCAAGGGACTTCCCTTTGTCTGCAAGCAGCTGTTCCAGTTCAAAAGCATGGTCGAAATGATCCTCGATGGATCTTTTTCCCTTTCCGGTAACGATGATAATATCTTCGACTCCAGCAGCGATTGCTTCTTCGACAATATATTGAATGGTTGGTTTATTCAGGATCGGCATCATTTCTTTTGGCATGGCTTTTGTTGCGGGAAGAAATCGGGTTCCAAGTCCTGCGGCAGGAATTACTGCTTTTTTTACTGTCATGAATTTCATCACCTTCCTAGCTTATCTGCTTATATTCATCATATCAAGATTATGGAATAAAGTCACAAAGTACGGAATTTGATGGGATTTTATCTCTCCTTATTAGAAAAAGTTAGAAATAATTCATTGGAATATAATGTATTTGTTTTAATGTGTGAGAAAAATCACATACAATGTTTATCCGCATCGCTATAGTAAAAACGCGGCCGGGACATTGTGACAAACATCATGACTGAAAAAACGCCGCTTTTTTTACCAGACTAAAGTGAAAGTTTTCACATGATTAGTTTTAAAAAAGACAAGCATCTCTATTTTGTCGGCAATGTGAATAGGATAATCTAGCGCGGCTCACAATATCTAAACAATTAGCATTAAGGAGTGAGATACAAGTGGGGGTTTGGAATCAAATATACGACCCGATGGGCAATATATGGCTATCTGCTTTGGTGGCTGCCATACCCATTATATTCTTTATTGTAGCTTTAACGGTTTTTAAAATGAAAGGCTATGTAGCCGGACTGCTGAGCATTGTTGTTGCAGCCTGTGTAGCTTTATTCTTTTACAAAATGCCCTTCGTTAAAGTGGTAGGGACTGGTTTTTATGGCGTGCTTGCTGGGTTATGGCCGGTAGCTTCTATTGTACTGGCAGCAATTTTCTTGTATAAACTTACGGTAAAAACAGGAAAATTTGATATAATCAAGAATAGTATAGCGACAATTACCGAAGATCAGCGATTACAAGTACTTCTTGTTGCTTTCTCCTTTGGTGCGTTCTTGGAAGGGGCGGCTGGATTTGGTGCTCCTGTAGCGATTACAGCGGTAATTCTGATTGGTTTAGGATTTAAGCCTGTATATGCAGCTGGTCTTTGTCTTGTGGCTAATATTGCTGGAGGTTCTTATGGTGCGATGGGAATTCCCGTTACGACACCTGCTACGCTTACGGGACTTTCTGGACTTGAAGTTGCAAGCCGAACATCGTACGTTATTCCGATTATCAGTTTAATGATTGCTTTTCTGTTGGTTTACTTAATTGATGGATTTAAAGGAATGAGACAAACTTGGCCAGCGATTTTGGTAAGTGGAGGTTCATTTGCCATCACTCAGTTTATTGTACTTAATACCCTGGGTGCTGAACTCGTGGATATTATCTCTGCCCTTGTCAGTCTGGTTGCACTTGCGCTTTTCCTGCGTATTTGGAAACCAAAAGAAATTTATCGTTTAAATAAAGAGGATCAAGCGAACCAAGCAAAAGGAACGATCAAGAAAGAAACATATAGCTTGGGACAAGTTGCTTTCGCTTGGTTACCATTTGTTCTATTGACGATTATGGTTATTTTGTTCTCGCTGAAACCAGTCAAAGCGTTGTTCGCAGCAGGTGGACCGCTTAACAATCTGGTCTTCAGTTTCCCTATAAAAGGAGTTCATAACCAAATTTTGAGACAACCTCCGGTTGTTCCAGAAGAGACACCTTACGCTGCTGTATTTAATCTTGATTTATTCTCATCTACTACAACCGCAATTGTCATTGCAGCGCTTCTAACCATACTGATTTATCGTATTAAAGGAAGCATCATTAAAGAAGCAGCAATAGAAACGTTTAAAGAATTGTACATCCCGATTATTACGATTTGTAGCGTACTTGCATTTGCTTACATTTGTAACTATTCAGGTATGTCTTCAACACTCGGTCTTGCTTTTGCATCAACGGGCAGTATCTTCCCGTTGTTCGCACCAATTCTGGGTTGGATTGGGGTATTCTTGACCGGTTCTGTTGTTAACAGCGGATCTCTATTTGCACCATTGCAAGCTGTAACGGCAAACCAAATTGGCATTCTGCCAGAAGCTATGGTTGCTGCGAACGTAATGGGTGGTGCAATGGCTAAAATGATCTCGCCGCAATCGGTAGCCGTAGCTGCAGCGGCAGTAGGTCTTGCGGGTAAAGAGAATGAATTGTTTAAATTTACAATCAAGATCAGTGTAATTTTACTCGTTGTTGTTGGGATAATAAACTGGGCTCTTTATTAAGAACAAAAATTCAGCTTTTGAGATTGAAGGGAGATTATTATTATGGTAGGTAATAAAATTAATCGTGTTGTATTGGTAGGTACTGGAGCAGTAGGTTGCAGTTACGCTTACGCTATGATTAACCAGGGGATTGCTGAGGAACTCGTTCTTGTTGACGTAAATGCTGCTAAAGCCGAAGGCGAAGCAATGGACCTTAATCATGGTGTGCCATTCGCACCTTCTCCAACTAAAGTATGGAGCGGTTCTTATGAAGAATGCAAAAATGCGGACCTTGTTGTTATTACAGCAGGTTTGCCGCAAAAACCAGGTGAAACCCGTCTTGATCTTGTAGACAAAAATGCGAAGATCTTCAAAACAATCGTACGTGAAATTATGGACAGCGGATTTGATGGCATTTTCTTGATCGCTTCTAATCCAGTTGATATCCTTACTTATGTAACTTGGAAAGAATCCGGTTTGCCAAAAGAACGTGTGCTTGGTTCGGGAACAACGTTGGATACAGCTCGTCTGCGTTATATGATCGGTGAATACCTGGAAGTGGATACACGTAACGTCCACGCAGCCATTATTGGTGAGCATGGTGATACAGAATTTGCGGTATGGAGCCAAGCTTCCATCGGTATCGAATCCCTCGATAAAGTGATTGAGCGTCGTAACAACCCAGAAGATCGAGCAAAACTCGATGAAATTTTCGTTAACGTTCGTGATGCAGCATATCACATTATTGAACGTAAAGGTGCGACTTACTATGCGATTGGTATGGCACTCGCTCGTGTTACCAAAGCAATCCTCGGTAATGAAAATAGTATCTTAACCGTATCTTCTCTTCTTGAGGGACATTATGGTCAAGATGATCTATATATCGGTGTTCCGGCGATTGTTAACCGCGGTGGAGTTCGCGAAGTCATCGAAATTGACCTTAACGAAGAAGAAAAAGCGAAATTTAATCACTCTGCGAAAGTACTTAAAGAATTAATCGCTAAAGTTTATAGCTAATCCCCTTCATATCTAGGAACTGAGTTCCCCGGCCCGGCATATGCTACTTAAGGCAAATGCTTAGGCCGGGGATTTTTTTGTTTTTTTTCGAGAAATGAAATAACCGATCTTAATCTTATAAAGGAGGGCCGGGTCATGCAAAACAAATTAGATGAAATGCTGGCACATATGGCTCATGCTCATCAGCAAGTTGCCAGAGTACTCGATGCGGAACGAGAGGTCAATGTCCGTATGGCTGAACTCATGAATGAAATGCCGGATCTAATGCCGCATTTTACAGATGCTCAAGGGTTGCTTGATGGTTCCGGTTCTATAAATGCGGGCATTGTTGCTTATTTGGGCGGACTTGCTGATTTACAAGAAATGATTGCTGACTCCATTTCTCATCTGGTAAAGGAACTGGCAGTGGCTGATGAAGAGTAATCTTCTACTATTTTAAAGAAGGCAGGTGATCGTGGAAATGAACAGAGAGAAATCACTGCTCCAAATGCTTGATGCTGCGGTCAAAGTCCAGTACAATATTTCCCTTATATTGGAGGCGAAGGCACTCGAAGCAGAGAAAATGAGAAACTGGTCCGTCAATCACTTAACCGGTGCCATCTATGACAGTCATGAGGATCAACTAACCGTCTCCCTTAAACTTCAAGAGCAGTTAATTGAACTGCTTGAGGGAATTAACCGAATGGAAGCTGGTTTGAATAAGAATTTGAAAGCACTGCTTCATCAAAGCGAAGAGAATGGTTTTGATCAAATGATGGATTATGACAGCGGTAAGGGATAGAGATGAATTTGCTATCCAAAGAAAGAGAAGCGAAAATCGCGTTTCTTGAATCCATGACAAGAAGTCAGTCTGCACTGTCGCGGTTGCTGACCATCATTGCAGATCGCTATGAGCTAATTAGCTCCACCGAGGACATTGTGCCTGAGCATATCCTTCTTATTGAACGCTGCCGTATGGAGATGGCAGAGATGGCCGGGATGATGAAGATCAATCCACTGAATAAGGGAAACCCTGCTTCTCCATGGTATGCAAATCAGCTATTTGTCAGGCAAGCGAGCATCTCAAGACACAAGCGTAAACAGGAGGAATGATGATGAAAAGAAAAAAGTCTTTAAAAGCGGTATCCTTAAAAAAAGGTACTGCCAAAAAGGCCGCTCATTCGGCACCGAAAGCAAGGGGATTAGCCAAGAAGAGAAGGAAACTTACAGGGCGGAAGACCAAATCTCTATTGAAAAAGAACTCCTCTTCCGTGATCAAAAAAAAGAAAAGCAAACGAAAAGTTTCTCCGAAAAATACCGCGAAGCGACACTCGCAAGTAAAAAAAACCGGACTCAAATCCTACAACGACGTTTACAACGAAGGGTTCAACGTCGGGTTTGCCAAAGGGTTCGAAGATGGTCATGCTCTCGCTTATCAAGGTGAGGAGATCTAAGCTCGCAAGGACCGTCATCTTCGTCTGACTTAAGTAAAACAGACGTACAAGATGACGGCTTAGGCTCATTTTTGGGAGGACAAGTTACCTGAATAAACTCACATATACATAACACACCAAAGACAAATGTCTGCCGTACAAACGCCAATTTTCTTTGGCTCTGGACACACGTCCATGATGCATTTGACCTTAGGGCATATAGTTAGAAGGACGACATGAACTAATGTACAAGAGAGATAGGGTGAGTGCGAGGTGAAACTGACAAGGAGGAAGCAAAGTTATCGTGATGGATATGCGGAAGGGATTCGGTTCGGTGGGTGTGAGGCAATTCTTCAGAGAGTAAAGAAACCCGAATATATGATCCACCAGATGAAAGTAATTTATGTCCCGCAAGGTTTTGAAGCCATCGATGAAGGGGTCATTGCTGCTCTTCAGATGGCTGTCTCGGAGTGTATCGTAGTGGATGCCGCTCATGTGAAAGAATATGCTGCGATCCATATGCCGGATCTTGTGCTCGTCATGAATGGTCTTCATGTCTTTCCTGAGAATCATTTATCGCAAATCGATGAGATTCGGGCTTTGGGAATCCGGACAGCGATCTGGTTCGTAGATGATCCTTATTTTACAGAAGATACAGCAGCCATCTGTCTGCACTACGATCTCGTGTTCACCCATGAAATTAGGGCGATACCATTCTATCAGGAGCAGGGAGCCAACCATGTCCATCATGTTCCGCTCGGTGTAAATACATCTCTTTTTTCTCCACGTAAGACGTCTTTAGATCATCAATATGATGTTTGCTTCATTGGCAGTGGATTTTGGAATCGAATCTCTTTGTTTGATGAACTCGCTCCTTTTTTGAAAAATAAACGTGTCCTGATTGCAGGAGGACAGTGGGGCAGGCTGCAGAGGCAAGACTTACTCGCATCTTTTATCAAACCGGACTGGATTCCTCCCGCGGAAACGGTCAATTACTACAACGGGGCAAAAATCGTGATTAATATGCATAGGCCCCATGAATACGGGCTGGATAATCGAAACACTCATCAGATTCCTGCAGGCTCTATTAATCCGAGAACGTATGAAATTAATGCCTGTGGAACACTACAAATCACGGATATTAGAGAAGACCTTTCGAATTACTATAGGCCCGGCTATGACATAGAGACTTATGAAAATGGTGCTCAGCTACAGGAAAAAATCGCTTATTACCTTGGGAATGAAGAACAGCGGCTAGCTGTTGCATGGAGAAGTCTATATACAACGCACGAGAAACATACTTTTCTATCACGCATTCACATGTTGCTGAGTTATGTGAAAGCTATTCACTTCGTAAAAAGACAAGAAGAAGGAGGATGATGATAGTGGCTAAAAAACGAGTAAAGACTCGGCAAAAGAAAACGGTACAGGCAAGACCGAAGCGTTTGCCGTATTCAGTAAATCCAGCGAATCAGAGTGCAACTTTCCAAAAAGGATACGAAGACGGATATCTACGCGGCCGCGCTAATTTTATTATGAACCGAGCAGTAGAGCCTTTTCCTGTACGCCCTCTACACCTCCTTTATGTTTCCTCTGGTAAGGGATTTCCTTACTCCCCGCTGGATGAGGCAATAAGAGGAACATTGCGAGACTTAGTAACAACGCTTCATGTAGCAGAACCTCAAGAATCGATTGCTAAAATGGCAGCTTTGCTGAAGCCTGATCTCGTGCTGGTCTTAGATGGAATGTACTTTCCGGTAGAACAGGTAAAAGCAATTCGAAATCAAGGAATTCGAACGGCAATCTGGCTGACAGATGATCCCTACTATACAGATATAACGCTAAATATTGCTCCTCATTATGATTATATCTTCACACTTGAACTCAATTGTATCGAGCTATATCAGAGTCACGGATGTCCAGAAGTACATTATTTACCTTTTGCTGCTTATCTCCCCCAGTTTCACCCGAATACACTGCCTACCATTCATCGCAGAGATATCAGTTTCATTGGATCAGGATATTGGAATCGTGTGAACTACTTTAATCCTCTTCTTCCGCAAATAATGTCCCATCAAACCGTATTCAACGGAATATGGTGGGATCGACTCACTGATTTTGAAAAGTATCAACCTAAGATTGAACTGAATCGCTGGATGAGTCCAGAAGAGACAAAAGATGTGTACAACGGAACAAAGATTGTGCTCAACCTGCACCGTTCCCATGAAGATGATTCTGTAAATAATAACAGTCTTAAGATCCCCGCTTTATCACCCAACCCTCGTACTTTTGAAATTTCAGCCTGTGCAACCCTGCAACTTACCGATGCCAGAGAAGATTTGGCCCGTTTTTATACACCAGGAGTAGAGATTGAAACATACGAGACGGCTGCTGAGATGATGGACAAAATTGAATACTATCTTGCTAATGAAGATAAACGGAGAGAAATTGCGCTAAGAGGCTTTGAGCGCACGTGGAAAGAGCACTCGTATCATCACCGAATTCACTCCCTGCTTCAGACGATATTCGGCTCATAACGAGCTTCCTGTAAATTATGTGCGAATGATACGGTGCATATGTCGTGCCGTCATTTGCCGTATTTCATATATTGTGGTTAGAGCCATGATCCTTCAAACGCACAATCGAAGGAGGTGAACAACGCACATCCTTTCGCTGCCATTGTTAGGTAAGTAAGCAGGAAGGTTGTACGCCCGAGATGACACAAAAGCCTAAATTAATGTTATTCAGTCATATCAGTCACAGCCAAAGTATTACGGGGGCAGAAAAGTTGTTGTTGCGCTTTTGCCAAGAAATGAGTCCTTACTTTCGCTGTGTACTCGTGGTCCCTAGTGAAGGATTGATCTCCTGGCTAGCCCGAAAGAATGGAGTTCGGGTAAAAGTCCAGTCTTATGAACTGCTTCATTCGATATACACTCCCTACGAGGGGCTCAGACATGAAGCAGAACAGTTAATGCAAACCCCATCTTCTCACGCCGTTATCCATCTGTTGCAAAAAGAATCTCCCCACATCGTACTCACGAATACATGTGTGAATGCGGTACCTGCCATGGCAGCACGAATGCTTAACATCCCGGTGATTTGGAAAATTACCGAAACCATTACCACGAACGCGTATACTGCGGAATCCATAAAGATCATTGATGAGTTCAGCAACTGGGTAATCGGCATCTCGCAAACGGTCTTCGAACCCTTACAAGGCGGCAATATCCCCGCAAAATCCACCGTATTATCTCCAACGTGGGATGCTTCTCTTGCTGCAATTCATCAGTGGAACGATCTTCGAACAACAAGACGCAGCATGATTGGACTATCCCCTGACCATTTCTGCATTGGCTATATTTCCACTTTTATATACGATGCCAAAGGGTTACTGCCTTTCGTACGAAGTGCTCTGTCTTTATGTGAATCTTATCCCCATAGCAGGTTTTGGATTATAGGAAACCCGGTTGATGAAGTCTATTACAACGATTGTGTGAGATTGATTTCCGAATCGGGGTACCGTCATCAATTTATTTTCACTCCTTTTCTTGAACAAGTAAGCGAAGCGTACTGTGCGATGGATCTTACCGTCGTCCCGAGTATGGTCAAAGAAGGTTTTGGGATGACGGCACTGGAGAGTCTTTACTTTGGAACACCGGTTATTGCCTTTGGGCAGGGAGGACTTCAGGAGATGATGGAGGCGGTCGGTAATTCCCATTTACTTGCTGAGCCGGGTAGTGTTGAGGAATTAGCAAGCAGGATGGCTGTCTGTATCCAAAATCCAGAGGAAACGGCACGTACGGGAGAACGAAGTAAAGTAGTCGCAGAGCAGCAATACGGTTCAGAAGCATATAAGACCCGCGCGGAAGAGATGATTCGTGATCTCATGAGCCGATTCCCAGATTGGTTCCATACGTCAGCTGCTCGTCTTCGAACTCATGCGAAGAAGCGTAAACCGGCGAGAAGTAAGAAAAAGAAGATTCTTCCTCAACGAAAGAAAAAACCAACCTCTGTGAGGTTGAAAAAAACCGTTAAAAAAACCATGAAGCCAATGAAGAATAATAAAAGGAAAAAAACACGTTCTGCCATGAAGCCTCTGAGGTCTCGGAAAAAACGGAAGATGACTTCATGAAAAAGGAGGGTTCACCTTGAAGATCATGACGGTACTTGGAACAAGACCAGAAATTATCCGGCTAAGTCTTATTATTCCTAAGCTGGATCGTTATGCAGATCGGCACATCCTTGTGCATACGGGACAGAATTTCACAGAAAGTCTGAGCGGCCAATTTTTTAGAGAATTAGGACTGAGATCTCCGGATTATGTACTCCAGGATGAAGCAGCTACGCTTGGTGAGCAATTGTCTGCCATGTTCAGTCAGCTGGAAACGATTCTAATTCAAGAAAAGCCGGATAAAATCTTGCTGCTGGGAGACACCAACAGTGCTCTATCGGCAATTCTTGCAGAGAGAATGGGCATTCCGGTCATTCATATGGAAGCAGGGAATCGGTGTTATGACCTAAATGTACCAGAAGAGAAAAACCGCCGGGTAATTGATGCCATATCAAGCATTAATATGCCTTATACAGAACAAAGCAAAGCACACTTAATCCGGGAAGGTGTCCCTAGTCAGCGAATTGTACTCACGGGCAATCCCATATACGAAGTAATGCAGCATTATGAAAATCGGATGCTGGACAGCAAAATCATGAAAACCTTGAGACTTGAAAAAGGAGAATACTTTCTCGTTACGGCCCACCGTGCAGAAAATGTAGATCATCCAGGGCATCTAGCAGCCATTATGACAGGACTGAATCTCGTAGCAGAGAAACACGGAAAACGGATCATTTGCAGTATTCACCCTCGTACAGCGGAACGAATTAAGGAACATTTGAAGCTTAAGATGCATCCGCTAGTTGAATTCCATGAGCCTTTCGGCTTTTTCGACTTTCTTTTGCTGGAGCAAAATGCATGCTGTGCCTTAACGGACAGCGGAACTGTACAGGAAGAGTGCTGCATTATGGGAGTGCCTACCGTGACCATGCGTAAGACTACGGAACGGCCAGAGACCGTGGATTGCGGGAGTAACATTGTATCGGGGCTGGAAGCTGACCGTATTGCAGCCTCGGCAGCGCTGATGATGGAACTGCAGCGTTCATGGGAGTGTCCCAAAGGGTATCTCGCTAAAGATGTATCGGATAAAGTAGTTAAATTTCTGCTTGGAGGGAAGCTGCATGTTTGAAAATCAACGTATTCTCGTTACCGGAGGTACCGGTTCTTGGGGGCATGAATTAATCACTCAATTACTGACTTTGAATCCCAAGGAAGTTATTGTATATTCTCGCGGCGAATCGAGTCAAGTAGCCATGAGCCGTGAGTTTGAAGATAGCCGCCTCAGTTTTTGTATCGGAGATATCAGGGATAAGGAAGCGCTCGTTGCCGCTTGCAAAGAAGTGGATTATGTATATCATTTGGCAGCACTGAAGCATGTACCAGTCTGTGAGGATCAACCCTATGAAGCATTAAAGACCAATGTTATTGGTACGCAAAATGTAATTGAGGCAGCGGTGGAGAATGAAGTGAAGAAAGTAATCTATATTTCCACGGATAAAGCGGCAAATCCATCGAACTTTTATGGAATGACAAAAGCGATTGGAGAAAAGCTGATTGTATATGCGAACTTACTTCGCAGTAAAACAGCATTCGTTACCGTGCGTGGTGGAAATGTTCTGGGTACGAACGGAAGTGTGGTCCATCTGTTTAAGGATCAGATTAAGAATAAAGGCGTAGTATCGATTACGGATATGGAGATGACACGATTCTTCCTTACGCTTCGCGATGCGATATCGCTCTTATTTGATGCTTCTGTAAAAAGTGTGGGCGGAGAAATTTTTGTAATGACGATGCCTACCTGCAAAATTGTCGATCTTGCCGAAGTATTAATTGAAGATGCAGGGGTATCCGGGGTGCAAATCGTGGAAAGAGGTACACGGCCGGGAGAGAAAATTCACGAAATTCTAATGAGTGAGTTCGAGAGCAGAACAACCATTGTCTATGATGAAAAATATCTTGTGATTCTTCCAACGATTAATCTGCCTGATCTAAAAGAACACTATAAATACTACGAGCCGGTGACCTTCTCCAGTTTCAGTTCGGAATTTAATCTGATGTCGAAAGAGGAGATTAAGGAAATCCTGCAGCGCGGGGGGTTCCTTGGATGAAACTGCTCATAATTGGTGGTCATGGTATGGCAGGGCACATGATGGTTCAATATTTCAAACAACAAGGACACCACACGGTGTTTTATACATCTCGTAATAAGAAAGATCCGAACGGACTGATCCTGGATGTGAATGATATCCACAGTGTAGATTTGCTCGTAAAAGCAGTTCACCCTGATGTCATTATCAACGCAGTGGGGATTTTAAATCAGTATGCAGAGAAAAATATAATTCAAGCCTACCATGTCAATGGTTTTTTACCGCATCGCCTTGCGAATCTAGCTGATCAAGTTGGCGCAAAACTCATTCATATCAGCACAGATTGCGTATTCAAAGGGGAGCGGTCAGGAGGTTATACAGAAGAGGATTTACCAGATGGAGAGACGATATATGCGATTACAAAATCACTCGGGGAAGTTTGTTCCCCGGGTCATCTTACGATACGTACTTCCATTATCGGACCGGAAATTCGTAAGAATGGGATCGGTCTAATGCATTGGTTCTTTGCACAAAAAGGGGTTGTGCAAGGGTATACGAAAGCAAGATGGAATGGAGTGACTACACTCATGCTTGCTAAGGTGGTGGATGAGTACATGACTTCGAAAGTGTCGGGTCTAATTCATCTGGCTCATCCTGATCCCGTATCAAAGTATGAGCTATTATTACTTTTTAAAGAAATATGGGATCTCAAAGAAACGATAATCGTCCCCAACAGTACGTTTGAACAGGATCGAACCCTCGCTGTTACACGGGAGGATGTAAACCCCCTTCTGCCGTCTTATCGTGACATGCTGAAGGAGTTGAAAGAATGGATACAACGGGACTGAAAGACAAAGTCGTGCTGGTAACCGGTGCTTCTGGATTTACAGGACGGCATGCAGTTCACCTTCTCTGCGCGCTTGGTGCAAAGGTTGCGGCCGTCACCCGATCTCTTTCTGTTGATTTGCAAGATCCTAACGTAACCGTACATTTATGTGATCTCCGAGATCGTCAAGCAGTGAATCGGCTTGTGAGTCATACTCAGCCTGATTATATCTTGCATTTGGCAGGTCAGAATTCAGTACCTGCCTCCTGGGCAGACCCAGTGTCTACCATTGAAATGAATGTGATGTCCCCGCTATACCTGCTCGATGCCATGCGAACGCTGCCTGAATGCCGAGCTGTCATCGTTGGTTCACGTCTGAAGTACATTCCTGTTCCAGATCTCCCTTTATCACCTCCTCACCCTTATAGTCTTAGTAAATACATGGAGGAACTCGTTACCGTATCATTCTCAGCGATGTATAGCCAGCAGATGATTTACGCCGAACCAGGAAATCTCATCGGGCCTGGACCTTCCACTGGGATATGTTCCTTACTTGCTGCACATGTCATTTCGGCTGAACAAGGGGAAAATCCTAATCCGTTCCGCTTATCATCCCGTGATGATGCCCGTGATTATCTAGATGTGCGGGACGCCGTTCGGGCATATCTTGCGCTTTTGCTGAATGGGGAGCCAGGCAAAATTTATCCTGTGATTTCAGGTAAAGAAAGAACACTTGGAGAGATATCGGACTTACTTCGATCTTATACAAAAGCACAGGTACCTCTGCTTTGGGGAGCCCCTTCTTCTGGTCCTGGAGGTGTCTCTGCTGTAGATAATGATTCTGATTCCTGCGCTTCGCTTACGAAGTTAGGTTGGAAACCAGAAATTTCATTCGCCTCTTCTATAGAGGATGTATTGCAGGATCACCGCTATCGTCGTAGTAAGGAAGGAGGGCAAGCATGAATTCTCTCCCTCTGGTCACAGTGGTCATTCCTTTCTATAACTGTCCCTATATCTCGCAAGCCATTCGCAGCGCACTCAGCCAAACGTATTCTATGGTAGAAATTATCGTAGTTGATGACGGATCTACACAGTATACGGAACAAATTCATCCCTACCTGCCTTTTATTTATTATCTTGGTAAGGCGAATGGCGGAACGGCTTCCGCACTGAATCATGGAATTCGGTATGCCTCTGGAGAGTACATCGTTTGGCTCAGCTCGGATGACCGGCTTTATCCAGAGAAGATCGAGAAACAAGTACAGTTCATGATGAATCAGCAGGCTGTCATTTCTCATACCAATTTTAACTATATTAATGAAAATAACAGTGTAACCCAATACCGTGCCGGCATTTCCCCCCTGACAAGAAGGGAAATGCTGCAGGTTTTTCTTACGGGGAATCCAGTTAATGGATGTACGGTTATGTTTCATAAATCACTGTTTGAGAACATAGGATTGTTTGATGAATCTCTTCCTTATACGCATGATTATGATTTATGGTACCGCGTTCTGCTGAAAGGATGTACGATTCCCTATTTACCGGAACCGCTGACGGCCTACCGTAAACACCATGGAATGGGGTCTGTAAAATATGCAGATAAAATCCAGCAAGAAATCCGAATGATTCAAACCAGGTATGCTGAACGGATACGGCAGATGCTTCAAGTGTAAGGTCTGTAAGGAAGGGGGAAAATGAATGTATCATGAAATACAGAAAAACGATTTTTTGCCATTATTAAGTGAATTGCTTAGGTTCTCAGATAGTGTGCTTGATGTTGGCAGCGGTCTTGGTGTTCTACTAGAATATTACGAGTCCAGGCTCATTGTAGCACTAGATATCCACCGGCCCTACCTGGAACATCGCGTCTACTCCGCTCCACATGTCATCCCCCTGAATGCAGATGCCAAAATGTTAGACCAATTATTTCTTCCTAATACATTTTCCGCTGTAACCATGATTGATTCTCTGGAACACTTTACAAAAGAAGATGGAACATCGATCCTTCAGCAAGCTGAAAAGATTGCCAAAAATCGGATTATTATCTTTACGCCGCGTGGTTTTTTTCCTCAAGAAGGAGTTGACCACTACAATTTACAGGGCGAAATATATCAGAATCATTACAGCGGTTGGGAAGCAGAAGAACTTGAAAACATTGGATACCAGGTGATTGTCCTCAAAGGATTCCACAATCCAATGAATCCCTCTTTTGAAGAATCGTATGGTACGGAACATGAACCTGTTGATGCACTTTTAGCTTGGAAAATCCTTGATGAGTAAAAGTGAGGTGAGAAGCTCATGTATCATAGTCCTGTCGTGACGATCGTCATCCCCTTTTATAATTGCAAATACATTGGAGAAGCCATCGAGAGTGCTCTGCAACAAACCTACCCCCATCTCGAAATTATTGTCGTGGATGATGGATCAACCCAGCATACTGAACTCGTTACACCTTATAAAGATCAAATTCGCTATATCCGTAAAGTGAATGGCGGAACAGCGACGGCACTTAATACAGGAATTGTACATGCGAAGGGGCAGTATTTTGCTTGGTTAAGCAGTGACGATGCCTTCCTTCCCCATAAAGTGGAGACACAAGTGAATTATATGATAGAAAAGCGATTGTCTTTTACCCAATCCGCATATCATTATATGAATACGCTCAGTGAGCAAACAGAAACGATCTATCCGAAGCTTGGAAGCAGATCAGACATGATTCATACTCTTTTATCCTATTGTCCGATCAATGGTTGTTCCGTCATGCTAGATGCGCAGGTATTCGGTAAAGTGGGGCTGTTTAATCCAAATTTCCGCTATGCACATGATTATGAGATGTGGCTCAGATTACTTCCGCATTACGAACTTGGGTGCGTGGATATCCCGCTGATCAAATACCGGATGCATGAACAGATGGGGACAGCAAGACATATGGAAGAGATAGAAAAAGAGGTAGCTGCCATTCAGAATCTTCATAGGTCTGCTCTGCTATCTTTACTGTGAATGTATGGAGGTGAAGGGCAGGTGCGTTACATCTTACCTGTATATACGTTATGTCATGGCGGTGCACAGCGGATGATCGCGGAATTAGCGAATCGTCTTGTGGACACGGGGCATGAAGTTTTGATCGTCATGCCAAGCCAAGGGATCGTGGAATATGAGATCAAAGCACGAATTCTGCAAGTGAAGGAGACCATTTTACAATCACGCCATATTCCTAAAGGGGATGTCATTTTATCTAATTTCTACACTACCGCTTATCCGGCGCAACAAGCCAGCGAAGAGGGAAAAGGACTGCATGTTCGATTGTCCTTGTGTTATGAGCCTACATTTCTGAGAGATAACCAGTATTCATTCCCTTCGTATCATCTAACCCCTCATTTACTTGTCTTATCCCGGTGGCAGCAAGATATGATTTTTCTTAATCATGGGATAAAGGGCAGGATTGTACCAGTAGGTGTCAGTACATTTTTCCATAATATGCGTTTTCGAAATCAATTAAATGGACCCTTAAATATTACTTCGATCTACCGGAAAGAAGAAGGGGATTTTTCGTGGCATCGGGAACAAAAATACTTGCTTGCTCAGCTGGATCTTGTGAAAGCTGCCCATTCAGAAGTGACGCTGAACCTAATCACACCTCCTGGGGAATATGCAGACTCTGAGGATATTCAGTTTCTTCAATCGACGGGGAAATATAATATCTTCACTCCAGAAAACGATGAAGAGCTGAGATATCATTATAACCAGACGGATATCTATGTAAGTTCAGGATCATACGATACAGGTTCACTTCCAGGCCTGGAAGCGATGCGATGCGGTGCGGCTCTTGTCGCTTGTTATTCAGGAGGAAACACGGAATATGCAGTGCATG
Organism: Paenibacillus sp. Marseille-Q7038; assembly: GCF_965111595.1. Taxonomy (NCBI): domain Bacteria; kingdom Bacillati; phylum Bacillota; class Bacilli; order Caryophanales; family Paenibacillaceae; genus Paenibacillus; species Paenibacillus sp. Marseille-Q7038. The sequence goes on from NZ_CBCOOM010000002.1 coordinate 1,270,013, forward strand.
AACGAAACTGTCTTATGTCTTACCGATACGAAAATCGGTTAGCGGAGGATGTTATTAGGCTGATTGAAGATCACCCGCTACGGTTAAAACTGGCGAAGAATGGGGAACGTGACTCGAGTGTCTTTACTTGGGAGAAAAGCTATTCCGAGCTGGAGCGGATTGTGAACGATATCGTGAGCAGAGTCCATGCTAATTAGCCGTATGTTTCTTTTAAAATTCTATATGAAAAGACCTCTGCGCAGAAGGCAGGGGTTTTTTGCTGATACATTCTCAATAACTGTAATAACAGGTATACTATCCAAAACGAGTATTAACTCTTTATAGAGAAGATAAAGGAGTCTATCAACATGCAAAATACGCTAAAGCCCGTTATCGTAAAAAATGTTGTGATTGGCGAAGGCGCACCTAAAATTTGTGTTCCGCTCGTAGGGGAGACAGTTGAACAGTTAAAAGAAGAGGCTGATTTTTTAAAAACTCAGGATCTTGATGTGATTGAATGGCGTGTCGATTACTTTGAACATGTAGAAGATACCGAGAAAGTGAAGGAAGCTCTAGCAGAAATTCGTTTGATTCTTCCATCCGAGCCGATTATCTTTACGTTCCGCAGCGCAAAAGAAGGCGGAGAAAAAGAAATCAGCACTGCTTATTATGTAGAATTGAATCAAGTCATTGCAGCAACTGGACAAGTAGATATGGTGGATGCGGAGCTGTTTACAGGGGATGCAGAAGTAAAAGCAATTATAGAGGCAGCACATAAGCATAATGTCTATGTGATCATCTCAAACCATGATTTTGATAAAACACCTTCTAAGGAAGAAATCGTCTCTCGTCTTCGCAAAGCACAAGAGCTCGGCGGCGATATTCCGAAACTGGCAGCGATGCCGCAAAGTGTCTCTGATGTGCTCATGCTGATGGAAGCAACTCATACCATGAAAGAAGAGTATGCAGACAGACCGATCATTACCATGTCTATGGCGGGCAAAGGGGTGATCAGCCGGATCGCGGGTGAACTGTTTGGTTCTGCACTCACATTTGGATCTGCTAAAAAAGCATCCGCTCCAGGTCAGGTACCTGTCGGAGAACTTCGTAGTGTGCTGAACGTGCTGCATAAACATATGTAATTGGGTAACGAAAAAATGTTTGAGCCTTTTTGGGTTCAAGCGTTTTTTTGTTTAAAGGTAAATTATGGTTTCATTTAAATTGTGTGAAACATTATAATTCATTCTGCGTCTTAACTTAGGGCCAAGGTTTTTTTTGACGTAGCCTTAAAAATATCACACACCTAGAAGGAGACAGAATGAAACAAATGAAGCGTGGTTTACTAATTGTATTTACGATTTTAGGGCTGCTCTGCTACCCGTTTTCTGGGTATGCTCAAGCCGATGAACTCAACTTTGAGGATCTTTTTAACGAGGCGGTTATCCTTTCCATCGGTAGTCCAAACGCCATCTATGATACGGAAGACCGTATTATTGACGAAAATAACTATAATATTGTGCCTTATGTAAAAAGTCAGCGAACGATGGTGCCGCTGCGCTTTATTAGTGAAAGTCTTGGTGCACGTGTTGCCTGGAATCAGGCGACTTCTACTGCAACCATTACTCTTGCGGGAAAGGAAATAAAGATTACACTGGGCAGCAAGACCATACTTGTGAACGGGAAAAAGACAGCACTTGATGCACCGGCGGAATATAAACAAGGCCGGACGTTTGTGCCCATTCGTCTAATTAGTGAAACACTCGGCAAGAAGGTATTTTACAGTCGAGGAATGATTGTAATTAGTGAGAAATCAATTCTACATCCGACTCAAGATGCCGAGATAGTAGATTATTTAAAATTTATTTTAGAACCGTACAATAAAAGTCCTTACTCAGGCAAAAACCTAACGAATCAGCAAATCGCAAGTTTTGAGCAAAGTGTTGTTCTATTAGAAGCACTGGATCGCAGCGGTGAATCTACCGGATTTGGAAGTGCATTTGCGGTAGGTTATGGTCTGTACTTAACGAATTATCACGTTATTAATGAAGCAAGCAGTTATGTTATCTACACAGGAAAAGATCAAGTGTATGAAGCAGCAGGCGTTGTAGCTGTGGACAAGACTAATGATCTGGCTTTAGTAAAAGCAAAGATTCGAACAAATGTACCTCCGCTACATATGGGTTCCACGCAGAACTTGGCGAAAGGACAGGCGGTTGTTGCCATTGGTAATCCGGAAGGACTGCAAAACACCGTTTCAACGGGAATAATTAGTGGGCTTCGTGTAATTGATAACCAAAGTTTAATTCAATTTACAGCACCGATTGCTTCAGGTAGTTCGGGTGGAGCACTATTTAATAAAAAAGGAGAAGTGATTGGGGTTACTTCTTCCGGTATAGATGAAGGGAATTTGAATTTTGCGGTCCCTATTGATTATGCGAAATCATGGATCAGCAAATATAATGCAATGACATTTTCAAAAATAGCAGTATTAAATCAGGATCAATTCAGAGAACCCTCGAATGGATCTGGAACAGATGCGCCGGAAGAAAACCCCAAACCTCCAGCAGTTACACTGACAGGGAATGTAAGTGTATTAAATGAAGTTATACAGGAAGCGGTAACTGATCCATCTAGGCCAGTTGTCTATGCCATTGATGACAGTGAATCCACCATTATTTGTTACGATCTCACGGAGAAGAAAGTGATCAAGACTTCAACTCCATTTAGCAAGGCACCGCGGAAACTCGTATATGCAGGTGGAGAACTTTACGTCATTTTTAGTGATGGAGAATACAGTCCCTACCGGTATGATGGAGAGCAAGGCGGAACCGTGAGAGTACTTGATCCATCCACATTTCAAGTAATAGAGGAGTGGGATGTAGATATTGACCCTTATGATATTGTGGCTGATGAGTCGGGTCATGTGTATCTTACTTCAGGTTCCGGTCAGTGGACATATATTAAAAGTTATGACAGGACGACCAAGAGAGAACTTTCTTCGTCTCGCGTATATCACCAAACGAAAATCATGATGCATCCATCAGAGAATCGAATTTACTCTATTACTACTCCGTTAAGTCCGAGAGATATGGATGTGTTCCAGCTCACGGATGGGAAGATCACGACCACCTATGATTCTCCTTATCATGGAGACTATAAATTGTCCACGGTATTTGGGATTACGCCAGATGGTAAATTTATTGTGAACGGTGCGGGTTCTGTGTTTACGGCTACGAATAATAAAACGAGTGACATGAACTATGCCGGTACGATGGATAAGTTTGATATCGTTGTTGCGAATAAGAATCATACAGAAAAATTCTATACAGCAACAAAAAATGTGATTAACCAAGTGGATACAATGACGCTATCCACGACGAAAACATACAAGACACAAGGAACCATCGTAAAACTGCTGATGACAGATACTCAGCTCATTGCGATTACGAAGGTAACTGTTACTGGCTCAACACTAACGAAGAATGCAGTTGAGGTGGTTACGAAACTCTAGTATTCTAGAGTGCGCCAATGAAATGGTGCATCAGACGGTGAACAAGCTAGCGTAAACTAGTTTGTTCACCGTCTTTTTCTTCTTTTATTACCTTCCGATCAGGCAAGCGATAATCCGCAGGAAGTTTGCTCATTAAATCTGCTAGAAGTTCGGAAGAAATCGGCAGATGAGGAAGAGAGAAAGTGGATGATGTACTCAGAGGATCTATTCGTGCGTCGCTTCTGTTTTTTTTCATATCTGTCTTCTCGTCTTGCCCACGCTCCGACGTATGATCCTTTTTAATGTAACGCTCATAAACCGCAAGGGTGTCCTCCGCCTGCCGTTCCAGTGAACGGTATTTACGTGCCCAAGTACGCGCCGCCGCTCCGACACGGGTCCTTACTTTAGGATGTGTGAGAAGGTAGTCTAGCTTGCGGGCAAGAGCGGCAGCATCGGAAGGAGGAATGATATATCCGGTCTTGCCCTCTACTACCATATCCGGCATACCGGCGGTATCTGCCACAATGACGGGAATGCCTGCAAGCTGCGCTTCCGTGACAGAGAAGGGCTGAGTATCCTGTAAACTCGGCTGTACATAGATATCTACGTTCTTTAGGAACGAAGGCACATTAGTAACCATACCCCAGAATTTCACATGATCAGTTAATCTTTTTTTCTTCGCTTGTTCTTTAAAAAGAGAGCCCATACTTCCTTCCCCGGCAATCCAGATGACAAAATCCCCTCTGTACTTTTTCAGGATCGCGGCTGCTTCAAGTAGTACATGAATTCCTTTGATATATTCCAATCGGCCGGTAAAAGCAATCACCTTCTTGGTAGAAGGTGCGGGATATGAAGTTTGTTTTGCTGCAAGCTCATCATATTGAATCAGGTCTACCGCATAAGGAATTCGGCTGAATGCAGCGGGAGGTGCACCCAATTGCTGCATTAGCTGCTGAATCCAGCTTGATGAGACGATAAATCCATCAGATGCAGCGATGCCGAGTTGTTCCATCGTCTTATAGTATTTTCCCAGCGGGGTACGTAAATAATCTTCTTTACACGCATCAGAGTTCATCTGCAGTTCATCGAGATACCCTTCTAAATGCAGTGAACCATGATAGCTCGTGATAAGTGGAACTTTGCGCTTCATTACACGGGAGATAGCGTATGCGCTAATCGGGTCTTGAGCATGAATCAGGTCATAAGATTCGGTTCCTAAATAAGCAATTCCAAGTTCATAGGCATACCGATTAAGTTCCAGATAAGCAAGATAGGGGTCTGCATGAAGGGCTGGGACTTGATTCGTAGAGAGCTGTGAACGCAGGGTGGGGAGGACTGCTTTTTTTTCGAATAACCACCCTTTTTTTAATATATATACGGTCTCTTTCTGCATATCGGTTCCGATGACATCGACTTCTATTCCATGTTCCGCGTACCACTCCGATAACTGCCGAATATAGGTCCAGATTCCCCCAAGGTTCTGTAGTCCCCAGAAGGTTGCCATGAGTATTTTCATGAAGAAGTGTGCTCCTTCCTTTTAAAAAACAGCCAAGGCGTTCATCATTTGGCGGAACGAATGGGCATAAGCATCCGGGGAAAATTGAGAGACGAGATACTCACGGCCTGCCTTTTGAATCTCCGTACGAATCGTATGATTGTTCATCAGTTCCAGCACCTCGTTTGTCCCCTGTTCAACTTGACCAAGGGGATAAAATTTACCGGTTTGGTTATGTGTAATGAACGCTCTTACACCGTCTGAATCCGTGCTGACCACAGGACATTCACAGCTAATCGCCTCAGCCACGGCATATCCAAAGCCCTCCATAATCGACGTAGAAATCATAACTCCGCCTGATCTCGCTACCATGGAATAGTACATAGGCATCTTGGAGTGTGGAACATTGCTGAAAATACCGATTTTATCCTCTAAATGTAACGTTTTTAATGTTTCGTAGAACTGCTGTTCATCTGCTGAAAAAGCAAGGGTAGGATCATGAAAAAACCATAGTCTTGCTTCCGGTTTTTCTTGGATTACACGGTGACCAATGTGGAGAAATTCTCGCCAGTTTTTATTAAATTCGAGACGACCGACCCAGAGTAAAGCTGGATAGGGTGGGATGTCGGTTTCAAGCGGGGCAAAGCTCGTTGTATCGAGCATTCCTTTAATGATAAATAGGTGCATAAACGGGCACATGTCCAAAAAAAGCTGATGAAGATGGGTGGTTGGGGGAATAAGAACAGCGTCTGCGTAGGCTTGCAGATAAGGGGAAGCCATTTCGATGGTCTCCACAGCCGCTTCTTTTGTGCCGAGTCCCTGTGCTTCAAAGATGATTTTTCCTTTGTAATGAAGAAAAACACGGAGCCGTTCCAGCATATTAATATCCGAAGTGGAAATAACAGCATCATATTGCTGTTCTTCTAAAAGCGCACGAATCTCCTCATTATCTGACATGGTAAACACCGTACCTGTAGTATTCTGGAGTCCGGTGCCTGACATGAGATATAAGGTATGTGCTTCGATACCATGCTGTTTCAAGGCTGCACAGCGCAGCCGATTGAGCGTCTCCACACCGCCGCTCGGAATAAAGAAAGTAAATAGTACTTTCAAGACATACCCCTCCCGTTACATTTGATAAGATAAGGTACGTATAACATGGGGTAACGGTGTGGGTGGATAGGTGTTAGTTCACAGTTTAGACAACTTTTTTTAAGGATTCTTTTAGATTCATTTAAGAATCGTTTATTGTTATCAGGCTAGACTGGGAATAACCGTTAATGAACGGAGAAGAGAAGCAGAAAGGATGAAGTCTTTTGCTGAAACTAGATCAAGTAAGTAAAACTTACAATGGTCAAAGAGGGGTTCAGAATCTCGATTTCTCCATGGAGCGGGGAGAGATTGTTGGTTTTCTGGGCCCGAACGGAGCAGGGAAAACGACAACCATGCGAATGATTACCGGCTATTTAAGACCAACCGAAGGCAAGGTTCTCCTAGATGGAATGTCTGTACATGAGCAGGGGAGAAAAGTTCGTTCTCGTATCGGATACTTACCAGAGACACCCCCGTTATATCCAGACATGACCGTACTAGCTTACTTGAAATTTGTTGCGAAATTACGTGACGTGCCTGCAAGGGAGCAGAAGTACAGAATAGATGAGATGGTAAGCAGACTTGGACTAATCGGTAGAGAACAACAGATGATTCGGAGCTTATCCAAAGGATATAAACAGCGGACGGGACTCGCAGGAGCCATTATCCATAAGCCGGATCTACTGATTCTAGATGAACCTACGTCTGGACTAGATCCTAATCAGATTATGGAGATACGAGATTTAATCAAAGAGTTAGGAGAGAATCACACTGTATTACTAAGTACACATATCCTCCCAGAAGTGAGTGCTTTGTGCAGCCGAGTTCTCATTATTAACCAAGGAAAACTGGTACTGGATGGTTCACCTGATTCGATAGGAAATTCAATGGGAGATGCATTTGAGGTTCACCTTACGGTAAAAGGAGAAGCAGAACATATACTTCCTATTCTAACTTCTTGGGGAGAGGAGCAAGAACACACGATTACTCTTGGTATGCATCATCAATCAGAAGGGATTTTACAGCTGCAGCTAAGCACTCCATCTCGTTATGATTACAGAGAGGAACTCTTTCACAAACTTGCTTCTGAGCATATTCCTATTCTAGAAATGAAGAAACAAGATCAGACACTAGAAGAAGTGTTCCAGAAACTGACGATGACGGAAATAGAAGATGACAGTGAGCTTTTAAGCAAGGAGTCTGGGAAAGCCAAGAAAGAAGGGAGGAAGCGGAAATGAAACGGATGATGGCTATTTTTTATAAAGAACTTCAGTCCTATTTTCTTGCTCCCACTACGTATTTTGCTTTTGCTATTTATGTATTGTTGTCGAGCTTTTTGTTCTTTATGAGCTTTGTCTATTATCAGCCTAGTATTGTTGACTACCGGCTTGTGCTGGGAGATACCGTATCCTTATTAATTTACATCGTGCCTCTGCTGACGATGCGTCTCATTGCGGAAGAATTTAAGCAAGGAACCGATGAACTATTAATGACTTCACCAACGAGTGTAACCGAAATTGTATTCGGAAAATATTTGGCGTCCTTGGTTATTTTACTGCTTTTGATTCTATGCAGTCTGACCTACCCGCTTATTATGTCCTTGTATGGTGATATTAATGAAACGACGGTATGGCTATCCGCACTGGGTCTCTTTTTAATGGGTGCCTCTATGATGGCAATTGGGCTCTTTGCGTCATCCTTATCCCAACATCAGATGGTATCAGCGGTGGCTGGCTTCATTATATTACTTGTGCTGTGGATGATTGATTCCTTTACTGGTAGCAGCAGTACAATAACAGCTTGGCTTTCCCCATTTTCCTTGTCTAATCGATTTGCGAATTTCACTAAAGGTGTGATTAGTGGACCTGATGTGATTTTCTATCTTACATTAGCCGGTGTTTTCCTGATGCTCAGTATTCAGGGCATTGAGCGGAAACGGTGGAGGTAAGAAGGATGAAAAAATGGATGAATCATACGAACAGCGGAATTATTTCCGCAGCGATTATCGGTATTTTTATTTTGCTGACGTTATTTATCAATTCACTCGGAGGTTTTCAGCTCGATTTCTCTGAGGGAAAGCAGAACACGTTATCAGAGCAAACAAAAGAAGCAGTTAAAGGGATTACGGAAGATACCCGAGTGCTGGTGTTCACGGTTAACAGCTCTAGTGACGAATTATTAAACCGGGAAGTAACTGATTTGGTTGATGAGTACAGTAAGCTGAATAGTAAACTCAAAGTTGAAAAATACAATCTTGAATCGGAACCTGTACTGGCTCAGCAATATGGACTGAACTCAAGTTCCATTGTCATTTTACAAGGGGACAAGCAGCAAATTGTGTCGATGATTGATTTATTCTCTTCTGGGGAAAATGAAGGTTCTTATTTGTTCTCAGGAGAAGAAAAATTAACACAGGCACTTCTTTCACTTGAATCGGATGAAACACATAAAGTAGCCTTTTTAACCGGACATGGAGAACTTGAACTGTCTGCAACCACAACGCTGCAAACCTCACTGAACCAGAGCAATATGGAGACAACAGAAATCACTTTATCGGAAGATACTGCGGTACCTGAAGATACGGATGTCTTGGCTATTTTGGGACCGCAAGAAGATCTGAGTGACGCAGAATTAGAGCAGGTTCAAAACTATATGGATCATGGGGGCAAGCTGCTCCTCACGCTTGGTTTTCACGAAGATATGGAGAGCCAGTGGAAAAATATTGATTATCTAATGAAACAATATGGAGTGGTAGATGAACATGCCATTATGGTGGATCAGGAATCTTCCACGACAAATGGACCTTTGTGGTCCATGCCTCAGCTTGAATCACATGCGGTTACAGATAAATTAATTCAAAATCATCTTCAGCCGGTCTTTAGTTTATCTCTTGGACTTAGCGCTGAAACACAAGATAAATGGATGGTAACGTCTATTCTGGAGTCCTCAGACACGAGTTATGGGGAAACGGATATAACAGGACTTTTGGAGAATGAAACGAATAATGATACGAAAGAAGATTTGCAAGGACCCGTCAAATTAGGTTATGCCATAGAAACGACGGATGGTAATCCGAAAGCCGTTATTTTAGGTGCGACTACTTTCATGCAAGATTATGAAATTGGAAGTGGGGGGAATCGAGATTTTGTCCTCAATACCATTAATTATCTTGCAGAAAAAGAAAATGGCTTGACCATTCGTCCGAGGGAGCAGATGGGATATGAACTGGCTTACTTGACACAGGCGCAAGGTTCCACGATTTTCGCGATTGCAGTAATCGGCATGCCCCTTATTTTTGTTATCCTTGGTGCTTTACTATGGTGGAGGCGTAGAAAAAAATGAAGAAGTTTATTCCGACGATTCTTTTGTTAGTTGTGCTGGCGGGGATGTGGGCTTTCGCACACTCCCAGAACTATTTTCAGGAACAAGCGGAACCGGAAAAACTAATGGGCACAGATGTGATAGATCCCGCAGCAATTACTTCATTTCGTATTGTGAACAGTGGTGAAACCACTGAAATTACCAAACAAAATAACGAGTGGGTTATGACTGCCCCTGAAGCGTATCCTGTGAATAGCTATGCGGTTGATGAATGGCTTGAAACGGTAACCAATGTGGATCTTGCCTCCGTCGTAGAAGAGAATCCGGCAGATCTAGAGAAATATGGACTTTCTCTAGATGATCAGGGGATTACAATTACAACGGAAGATGGCGGTACGGTTGAGATCGCCCTTGGAAATACTCTGCCCACAGGAAATAAAGTTTACGCACAATTAGGATCAGGACAAGTGGTAAGTATTGCAGAAACGACCGCATCGAATCTCCTGCTAAGTCCTCTACAGCTCATGGATACTACTCCTTTTGAATGGGATAATGATCAGCTTGTATCTCTTGAATGGGAGAGCAGTGATATTTCATGGGTTTTAAAACAGAAGGAAGAGGAAGAAGGGAATACGGCGGCCTGGACCTTAAATGGTGAAAGCGTAGAACTCGCCGATGCGGATTCGCTGATGAATCAGCTGAAGACAATTGCTACTGATCAAGTGCTGCAAAAACCTAAGCAAGGAGTAGCTTCTGTTTCTTTTACAGTAACTGCTGAATTAAAGGATGGAACGACCCGGGTATATCAAGGGCTGACCGATTCCTCTGACGAAGGTATTTATTATGTGAAAACGAACCAAGACATTACACTTGCTTATGTTATTTCTGCTGATGCAGTGGATAAGGTAACTGATAAAGCGAAAGATTTACGGAATGGACCGAGTAAAACAGAAGAAACGGATACAACAGAATAATAAAAGAAGCTCGAAGTCACCGCTTATATAGTGGGATCTTCGGGCTTTTTTTAATGGCGTGTTCCATATCCTTTCAGCATAAGGCTGTAGTGCTTCGCGCATGCTAAAGGAGTGTTATAACAACTTCAAATTGAAGCGGAGGATGAAACATGCCAGGAATGAATAAAACCAAAGCGGTTACCCTTTCTTTATCTGCTGCAATTCTTATGATGTCAGCCCTAACCGGTTGTGGATCTACGGCGGATGATAATGATCAAGGAGTGAAAACGAACAATGTCCGTAATTATGGGTCGGATATGAACCGCAACGCTCGTAATGGTATCAACTACGGAATTAATGGCATTAATCCGGACCGGGCTAGTGTACATCGTACAACAAATCTTTCTGCAAATAGTCAAATGACGAAAGCGATCTCTGATATGAACGGAGTGGGACAGGCTTATGTTTTGCGCACTGATCATAATGCTTATGTTGCGGTATCGCTCAAAGAAGGCGTACAGCAACAAAGCACAAGACATCATAATAACCGAAATCAAATGAATCAAAATGTAGGCAGTTTGGGTGCAAATGATGTAGGGACAAGAGCTCCTTATACAACAAGCGGTATTGCCCCAGGTCTGCGTTCCAACGACTATTCTCAGAGTAATATGCTAGGTGATAATGACAATGGTCCACGTGGTGCAGGCGGCATCTTTAACCCGAATAATGTTACTATGAACAACCAAAGAGGTTCAGGAACGTCCAGCAGAATGAATAACAACAACCAAGCAGAAGAACAAGTTACAGATGAGTTAAGACAAAAAATTACGAAGAAAATTAAACAAATGGATCCAAAGGTGAAAAATGTATATATTTCAGCAAATCCTGATTTCATGAAGCGCATTCAAGGATATGGATCTGATCTGAGAAATGGGAGACCAATCAGCGGTATGGTGAATGAGTTCCAGGTGATGATGGACCGCATTTTCCCGGCTAGAACGAATTCTAATCAACAGTAATTGAGTAGAAATTATTATTGATTTTATTAAGTTATGAAGAAAAGGCGTTGTCTAAGGACAGCGTCTTTTCTATATGAGAGTCATGAGTTTGTCTGGCTTGCTTTAACATGTTTAAGCTGGGCAACAATAATAACACTAATGATAACTAGAAGAAACCAGGAGCTGATTTTACTAAAACTGACCAATTGCCAGGATTCATGCTGATCAGGGTATTTCCAACCATAAAAAAATGTAGCTATATTTTCAGCAGCCCAAATAAAAAAGCCTACAATCATAAAAGCAAGCGTTAGAGGCATTCGGTAGGTTACAGTCTTTACCCGATAAATGATCCAAGTTTTCCAAAAAACAATAAAGACAAGCAGTGTCAGCCACCAACGAAAATCGGGTATAAAATGATGAGTGAAAAAATTGAGGTAAATGGCTCCTCCTAACAATAGCGAAGGAAGAAGCCCAGGCCATCCAGTCATGTCCATGCGCAGCCTCCGCCATATTTGACACATAAAGCTTGCAACACTTGCATACATAAATCCGCTGTAAAGCGGTACTCCAAATAGCTTAGTATATCCAGGTTCGGGGTAAGCCCATGATCCCATCCACACCTTATAAATCTCCAGTACCAATCCAATGATATGAAATATACATATCACTTTTATTTCGTCAATAGTCTCGAGTCCACTACGGTACATGAGGAACTGCACTCCGAGCAGTATAAGTAGAATGGCGTCATAACGATAGAGGAAGGGGATCTCTATTACACTAGTGAGGGCAAGCGTAATAAAGATGGACACTGGGAAAATACAGCTCATCGCTTGATGATAACCAAAATGTAATAGTTGTACTATTGGTTTCATGTCTTGTATATCTCCTTTCTATTTGAATACAAAGGATCGTTCATTCTTAGCGTACGTATTGAATAATTTTCTTTCTGTTATTTATTAATATATAGGTGAAATTGATTGGGAAAAAGAGAAAATACTTTGACTAAATGTTCTTATTTTTCTAACCATAGGAGATAATTTTAATTCTATTTTTTAAAAGTGTTGACTTTAAATAGGTATTACATCATAATAAGGAAAATTACATAACAAACTAAAAGCTTTGATGGAGAAAAGTAATTCAAATACCTGCTTACAGGGAGGAAACGCCGAAGATTGAGAGCGTTTCTAGGGGAATGGTATGAATGAAGTTCGCTCTGGAGCTGTCCCTTGAAACCATCTGTTGGTAAGTAGAGGTGTACCGGTTTAACCGTTATTCATTAAAGTGAGAGCTTTCTCTTTGTTTTTTTCAAGGGGGCTCTAATATAGGGTGGTACCGCGGCTCCTCGTCCCTTTGAACGAGGGGCTTTTTTGTATTCTATTAAGGAGATAATGGTTCTATTTACAGTGATATATTTATATAAGGCTCGGTAGCTCAGTTGGTAGAGCATAGGACTGAAAATCCTAGTGTCGGCGGTTCGATTCCGTCCCGAGCCATCCCCAAAAATAAGGCTCGGTAGCTCAGTTGGTAGAGCATAGGACTGAAAATCCTAGTGTCGGCGGTTCAATTCCGTCCCGAGCCATTTATGAACTTGTTAAAAACAAAAAACGACTCAGTAGATGAGTCGTTTTTCTTATAATGAAGTTTAAAATATAGAAATGAGTTCTTTCGTATAAGAATGTCGTTGATCTGAGAACAATTGATCACGGTTGAATTGATCTACAATGTTCCCTTCCTTCATAACCATGATCCTTTGACTCATTTGATGCACAGCGGCAAGATCATGAGAAATAAATAAATAAGAGAGATCCAAGGTATTACGAAGTTTTGTTAATAAGTCCAGGACCGCACCTTGGGATATGACGTCTAAGCTGGCGGTTGGTTCATCAAGTACAATAAGTTCCGGCTCAATACTGATCGCACGAGCAATGGTGACACGCTGACGTTGTCCGCCGCTTATTTCGTGTGGATATTTGCTTGCTATGCTCTCTGGCAGTTCCACTGCTTCAAGAAGCTGCTTTACAAAGGCTTCTTTTGAAGTATAGGAGAAGTGTCTTAACTTGAGCTTCTTACGATATACATCGAAAGGATCGACTAAAGAATCTTTGATTCTTAGCTTGGGATTCAGAGCCGCGGAAGGATTTTGGAATACGATTTGCATCTTTTGGCGGTAAGGATGTAATTGACGCTCATTAAGATGCTCTATCGCTGTATTGTTGAATTGAATTGAACCTTCATCTATAGACTCAATTCTTAGCAAGCAGCGGGCAAGCGTACTCTTGCCACAGCCGCTCTCACCTACGAGTCCAAGACACTCTCCTTTGGATAGTTCAAAGGAGAGGTTATTTACCGCTAATTTCGCTTGTCCTTGATATGATTTTGTTACATGGCTTACCGTAAGCAACTTCATACGAATTCTACCTCCTGTACATACGCTGCATGGTATCTAATGTGGGTGCCGCTTTGATCAATTGTTGGGTATATTCGTGCGTTGGATGATGAAGGATATGATCTTTCTCGCCTGATTCGATAATTTTACCGTCTTTCATTACGGCTAAACGATTTGCATTACGTTTAACATGGCGCCAGTCATGTGTGATGAATAGAATAGCAAAGCCTATTTCTTTTTGCTTCAATGAAAGTAATTCTAAAATCTTATGTCCTGAGACACTATCTAGAGCCGTGGTTATTTCATCGGCAATGATTAAGTCTGGTGATAGTAGAAGCGCCATAGCAATAGATACTCGTTGCAGCTGCCCACCGCTTAACTGAAAAGGATATCGACCATCTAAAGATGTATCTAAACCAACAGATTCAAGAGCATGAAAGGTGTTTGATTTTCGTGCCTTGCTGTCGCTAATTCCATGTACTTTTTGATATTCTTCAAAGTGCTGTCTAATGGTTCGAAAAGGTGTGAAGGACCCTTGGTAATCTTGAAATATATAAGATATTTTCTGACCGCGAAGCGTCCTCATCTGTTTTGGTGAAGCAGTCAGCAAATCTATATCATCGAATAAAATTTTGCCGTTTGCCTGAAGATTAGAAGGGAGCATCTGGCCAATCGCTTGTGATAATAATGTTTTTCCACTTCCGCTTTGCCCAACTAGCGCATACCAATCTCCCTTATGAAGAGAGAGGGATACGGAATCAACAATTTTCTTGTTTTTGCTGGAGATGGATACTTGTTCGATGGATAGCACTAGCTTAAAGCACCTCTTTCTTAACATCAAAATGATCACGTAAGTAATCCCCGAGCAGATTTGTTAACAGTACAGAAAGCACAATAGCCAGCCCAGGAAAGATCATTAATTGAGGTTTAGATTGGAAATAAGCTCTTGATTCATTAAGCATGGCTCCCCATTCGGGAACAGGAGGCTGAGCACCAAGGCCGATGTAAGAAAAGGCAGAAATAAGCAGGATAATCTTTCCTAGATCCAAACTTGCAAGTACAAAAACATTTCCTATAATATGCGGGAATAAATGCTTACGCATGATTTTGCTAGAAGATAGACCATTCGTACGTGCGATCAAAACATAATCTTTTTGCGACTCTGCTAGAACGGTGCTACGTACAAGGCGGGCATAACTGACCCATTTCACCATGACAATGGCTAGGACAAGGTTACCGATTCCCGCACCGAGCAGTCCACTTAGAACAATAGCGACAATCGTATCCGGGAAAGCTAAAAAGCCGTCAGCAATCCGCATGAAAATCCGATCAACGATTCCACGTTTATATCCTGAAAAAAGACCGATGGGAATGCCAATCACGAGAGAAACAAACAAGGCCAGTATACTGTAACCAATAGTTTGCTGTGCGCCAAGTAAGAGTCTAGTAAGTACGTCTCGTCCGAGTTGATCTGTTCCAAGTGGATGCGTAAGGCTAGTTCCCTGAAGTCGATGATCCAAATTCGTTAAAGTAGGGTCGTGTCGTAAGAAAGCAAAAGTATAAATCGCAATCAGCGCTACAAAAAGAATGGATACCAGTGCGAGAATCCCTTTCCAACGATGCTTTTTTATCTTCAGGAGCTGTAAAAGGTTACCTCTCATCAATGGTTCTCCCTCTCTTTCAGTTTCATTTCCGGATTTACATACCGGTAAGATAAATCCACACAAGTGTTTACGATAAAAACAATCACAGCCATCATTAAAATGTATCCTTGAATAAGTGGGTAGTCACGTTGACGAATTGCATCAACGATAAGCTTTCCCGTTCCTGGATAGGCAAATAAAACTTCGATGACGACAACACCGCCAATTAAGCTCCCTAGACTCACTCCAAAAAAGGTGATTACAGGGGGGAGACTGTGTCTGAGTGCATGCACTAGAAAAATTCTATGCTCAGGTAATCCGCGGCTTCTTGCTGCACGAATGAATTCTTGGCCTAGGGAATCAAGCAAACTTGAGCGGAGTAGACGGACATATACACTGGAAATAGCTAAGCCCAGCGTTAGTGAAGGTAAGACCAGTGTAAGCCATCCGTCTCTTCCCATAGTAGGCAGCCAGTTAAGGCGTACACCAAACAAATCAATAAAAATCAGGCCCAGCCAAAAACTTGGAATGGCTGCTCCAAGAATGGATAAAGTTCTACTTGCTTGGTCGATCCAACTATTTTTGTAGAGAGCAGATAATGATCCTAACGGGATCGATACGAACAGCATCACGAGTAACGCACCAGCAGCTAATTCAAGTGTTGCCGGAAGTCCTCTTAAGATGACGTCCATTACAGGCTGACCGGTGGTGTAGGATTGACCAAAATCAAGCTGAATAAATTGGAGCAGCCACATTCCATATTGAACCAGTAAGGGATCATTAAATCCCATCTCTTCTCTTAATGTCTCCACTTGCTCCTGGCTAACGGATAACTCATCCACATTCAAGATCGTGAGCACGGGATCACCCGGTGCAAGTCGGATAAATAAAAAACTGATAAATGTAATAAATAACATGAAGAAAAGAACTTCCAAAAACTTACGAGTTAGAATTCGAATCATTTAATTCACATCCAGCTGGTTTGTAATCATGTAATATTCGCTGCGTGTGGTAATCCAATTTTTTACTTTGTTTGCATCATAAGCAACAATCGTAGAAGGGTGGAGAATATACGAATTGATCACATTCTCATGAACGTAATCCGCAGCTTGTTCTGCTAACAAAGCCCGTTGTTCCTGATTAACGGTTTGATTCAGTTTATTAATCATTGCGGTGAGTTCAGGTTGTTCTGTACGACTAAAGTTAAGAGCACCTGTAGGATGATAGGTTGCATTTAAATAATATCCAGCATCTCCGCGCGGGGCTGTTAGATTACTATAAGTAGCTAAATCCCAATCCCGATTCGAAGCCATGTATTCTTCCGGGGTATCGATTTGACGGATCTCGACATCAATTCCGATCTGTTTGGCGTCTGACTGAAACACTTGGGCTATTAATGGAAGATCCGCTCTTGCACTATAAGTTAACAGCGTGAACGTAAGGGGTTCACCGTCTTTTTGCATTTTTCCATCTACAAGAGAGTAACCTGCTTTATTCAGGTACTGAATTGCTATGTCAGATCCTGAGGGTTGCTGTTCATACTTAGGAGCGAAAGGTAATGAAGGTAGAAAAGGACCTGTAGCAGGTTCAGCGTAACCAAGCAGAATGGAATCCACAATCTTTTGCCGATGAATTAACGCATCTACTGCTCGCCGGACATTCACATCTTTTAAGCTTTCCCGATTCATGTTCATTGTCATTTGATGTACCCGAAATGTAGCAGTGGATTCCACGTTAATACCATCTTTTTCCTGAAGAGTTTCTAAACTCCCTGTCTCAGGACGGTATACGATATCAACTTGACCAGACTGCAGGGCAAGCGTTCGAGCATTGGCATCTTCATTGAAGGAAAAAGTCACTCTATCCAGATTTGAAGCCCCATCCCAGTAATCATTGTAGCGTTCAAGCTCCAGTTTACTGCCAGGTATGAACGAACTGAGTACGAAAGGTCCTGTTCCAATCGGTTGATTGACAAAGTCTTTTTCCGTTACGTCAATAATGGATACATTTGGATTAACGAGCTCGGATATAAATTCAGGAAATGGTTCCGTTGTCGTAATATGTAGGATATATCCATCTGCTTCTATGCTTTTAATTTTAAGTGCATTCTGAATAGCAATGTTTTCATGTAAAGCACGTTCTAGGGAAGCTTTCACAGCTTCTGCATCCATTATATTTCCATTATGAAACGTGATATTCTCACGAAGTTTAATGGTCCAATGCTCTCCATCATCGCCTTCCCAGCTTTCCGCTAGCCATGGAGAAACTGTTAGATTTTCCTCCTCTAAACGAACCAGTGTTTCTGTAATTCCTGCTCTTAACGGAACGTAACTTGAATCTACATGTGGATCTAATGAATTTGTTGAGAAATTATAAAGAAAGTGAATATGTTTACGATCATCAGCGCTTTGAGAGGGCTGGCTGCAAGCACTTATTACACATATAGATAACAATAAAATACTCATCTTAAGAAAAATATATCTGTAGCTTGATCTCGGCTTGCTAACATGAAGATGATGTGGACTGTTTTTCTCATGTCTCATTTTATGTACCTCTCTATTCGTAATTTTTACGATTAATACATATATGATAACGGAAGGATTCTTTGGTGACAAGAGAATGTTTCTATTCATTTTTTGGTAAATTTTAAAAATACAGTTTGTGATCGATATCTTTTGAATCTATAGAGAGATATAGAGGAGGGAAGTAATGAAAAAGAGAGGATTAATCATTATTTTATTTATTAGCCTGGTGGTGTTTTTTTCTTATAACCAAACGACAAAGCAGAGTGAAAGTATCCAAGAAGACATTGCAGTTCCTCAAGCTGCACGTTTACCTATGTTAACAAGAGAGCAGATGATGGAGGACTTTGAATATCTCCTTCAGATTTTATCGGAAAATTATCCTTTTTTAAACGTCAATAAACGAATGAATGGGATCAATTGGGTTGCTAAGGAACAAGAATACCGAGCGAAATTTGAAAGCGTTAATACAATGGGTTATTTCGAGAGTTTACTGCATGAGATAGTAGGGGATTTAAATAACAGGCATACCCGATTGATAACCCTCGAATCCTATCATTCATTACTAAATGTCTATCAGCAAAACCCGGGAATATATAAACCTTGGATTGAATTGTTTGAAGATTCTGTGGTAGTACAAAGATATAATCATATGAGCAATAAGCAAAATATAAATCCAACTTCTACCTATTCATATCCTAGTGTGAAAACGGTAGATATAGACGAAAATACAGCATACATAAAAATTCCTACCTTTTATGCTACCGAAATGAAGAAGGGATTATCGATCATAACACCCTATATTCATACTATTACGGAAAAGAATGTACTCATTATAGATATAAGAAATAATTCAGGAGGAGCCGATCCGTATTGGACTACTTTAGTTGAACAGATAACTAGTCAACCGATCACTTGGACATCTTATTATTTATTTAGAAAAGGAGAGTATATTAAGCCATTTGTTGAAAGTAAGTCTGGAATGGACTTTGAGGATTTACCTTCTCTATCGGAATTAACTACACAGAATAGCAACATCCAGTTAGGGCCTGAAATGATGGATCATTTTGAAAAGTATCTTGAAGTTACAACAACAATTTCACCTAAAAAATCAATAGCTTACAAAGGTAAGATCTATGTACTGGTGAATGATGCGGTCTATTCTTCAACTGAGAAATTTTCTGTTTTTGCAAAGGAAACAAAATGGGCTACGCTTGTCGGTGAGCGAACAGGCGGTGATGGAATCGGAGCGGATCCTGTGGTTCTTAAGTTACCGAATAGTGGATTTTTAGTCAGCTTTTCTTTGGTTATGGGGCTTACATCAGATGGATCCATTAATGAAGAGGATAAAACGACCCCTCATATCCTTGTAGATACTGCAGAAACAGAGAATATACATGATGATCCTGCAATCAAAGCGATAATGCATCAGAAACACTAACATAATAAATTAACAATATATTTTTATTGTAAAACGATAAAAAACTATGTTAAAGTGAATAAATAAAAATGAAGTGAGGTGTATTTGTGAAACGAGTATCAACACTCTTTTTAAGAATAGCTGTTGTACTTATGGGGATTCCAATTCTTGCTTTATGCATTTTTGGTGCCTAATATCGGGGAATTTGTAGGAGAAATGATTCCGAATATCGCTTATATACAGTATTTCGTTATATTTTACTTTTATCTAACGGCGATCCCTTTTTATTTTGCTCTTTATCAAGCCTATAAACTTTTAAACTATATTGATAAGAACGAGGCTTTCTCGGAATTATCGGTAAGAGCTTTGAAAAATATAAAATATAGTGCTATCACAATTAGTGTGTTGTATGTGATATCCTTGCCACTCTTTTATATCGTGGCAGAGATTGATGACGCTCCAGGAATTATTGTCATTGGACTTATCTTAATTTTCGCCTCCATGGTGATTGCCGTCTTTGCAAAGCAGTTCTTCAAAGGCTTTTACAAGAAGCAAATGATATAAAATCAGAAAATGACTTTACAGTCTGAGGTGATCGCATGGCCATTATAATCAATATCGATGTGATGTTGGCTAAGAGAAAGATGAGTGTTACGGAGCTATCTGAGAAGGTTGGTATCACGATGGCGAATATCTCCATTCTAAAAAATGGGAAGGCAAAAGCAATTCGATTATCTACTTTAGAGGCGATTTGTAAGGCTTTAGAATGTCAGCCTGGAGATCTATTAGAATACAAAAGTGACAAAGATACTTAAGTATGATGTGAATAAAAAACAGAATTACTTCAATTAATTAGTAAGAGGATCAATGTGCATAATACATTCATTGATTCTCTTTTTTTGTTAATTCTATGTTTGTTGAATTTTTGCCCCGTTTGTTTACATTTTTCTTCCCAATCGCAGTTTCTCTATTTCATTATTTATGAATCACAATAGATAATTTATAGTTCGCATACTCGTTTAACGCTTCTAGAAATTCATTCATTCGTTCATTCGATGGAAATTTGCATTCAAGAATGTAACAACCATCTCCACTAATTTTATAGTTGCGTAGAAGGTATTGTTCTTGAGTTTTGATGAAAGATAAATAGGGCTGATGGTTCGTGCTCTCTGTAATGATCGTTAGAAAAGCATGGATATAAAAACCCAATTTAACCTGATTTAATTGAATCGTATATCGCTCAATCACTCCACTATCCTCGAGTTTCGCAACTCTTGCTGAAGTGGCTGGACCTGTCAGATGAACCTTTTCTCCTAATTCCTTCATCGTGATGCGGCTGTTTTTGGACAGTTCATCAAGGATATCCATATCCGTTTTATCTAACATTTTCATTATCCTTTCATAAATAAAGTGAAATCGCCAAAAGACTTTTTTCATCGCATGTATTCATAATTAGTCATAGTTTATATTAAAAGAGTTCTTCAAATCAAGGTAATGAAAAGGAGTTAATAATCATGAATATACATCACATTCGTAATGCAACAGCGGTTGTAGAATATGCAGGTAAAAAGTTTTTAGTTGATCCCATGTTGGCGGATAAAGGGACAATGCCACCTTTTGGCTCGGGTGTTGGATTGCCTCCTGCACCTAGAGAAGACCAAAATAATCCTTTGGTAAACCTACCCACATCCATTAACAATATAATATCTAATATTGATGCTGTTATTGTTACACATCTGCATTCTGACCACTGGGATGAGGCTGCTAAAGAAGCATTGCCAAAAGAAATAAAAGTATTCGCCCAAAATGAGGACGATGCGACAGCAATCCGAAACGATGGCTTCAAGAATGTAGAGGCCTTACAAGAAAACACTATTTTTGAAGATATTCAATTGATTAAAACAAAAGGTGAGCATGGTAGAGGCGAAATCTTAAAGCATGCTGGTGAAGTATGTGGCGTTATATTCAAACATTCAAATGAAAAAACACTATATTTTACGGGTGATACTGTATGGTATGAAGCGGTTGAAGAGACCATCAATGCCCATAAACCAGAAATCATTGTAGCCAATGCAGGAGATAATCATTTCCTTACGAGTGGTTCTCTTATCATGGGAACAGAGGATTTATATGAAGTGTACAAGACAGCCCCTGATGCAAAAATTATTGCTGTTCACATGGAAGCTGTAAACCATTGGGGATTGTCGAGGGAAGAATTAAAAAACTTTATTAACGAAAAAGAAATCTCGGCTAGTGTGTTAGTACCGGATGACGGAGATTCTTATTCATTTTAAGATTAGAACAAGAAATGAGGATTAACATTATGTCATTAGAAGCTAATAAAGAATTAGTTCGTCGTTTTTTTGAGACGATAGAAGAAGAGAACTATGATGCTCTTCGAGAATTCTGTCATGAAGACTATGTATTTTACCCACAGGTGGATACCCCTTTTCCAGGTGTGGAGGGTCTTATAGAATCAGAAAAGAAAAACTTTGATGCTTTCCCAGGTTTTAAAATGCCGATTGTAGAGATGGTAGCGGAAGGTGATCTGGTAGCCGCCACATTTATCTTTGAAGGAAAACATACGGGT
Source organism: Paenibacillus sp. Marseille-Q7038 (assembly GCF_965111595.1). Classification (NCBI taxonomy): domain Bacteria; kingdom Bacillati; phylum Bacillota; class Bacilli; order Caryophanales; family Paenibacillaceae; genus Paenibacillus; species Paenibacillus sp. Marseille-Q7038. The sequence goes on from NZ_CBCOOM010000002.1 coordinate 1,291,902, forward strand.
ATCCCTTTTGCTGGTGTTCCTGCGACAGGTAAAGAAGCTAGATTTTCTCTGATGATACGTTTGCGTATTTCTGAAGGGAAAATTATTGAGCAAAGATCTTTTGTGGATATTCATGATATCATTCGGCAAATAAAGGCTTAAGTTAATGATAATTTAATATTTGTAAGGAAAGAGGCCCTATACGATGGATGTATGGGTCTCTTTTTTATGTAACAGTTTATCTTGTTATATAACCTCATAATAAATACCAAAGTAACTAGCAAGCCCTCGAGTAATCAAGTAAAGCCCTCTTCTCTCATCCCTAAGGACAAACGAAGAGGGCTATGACGAAATGACAGAACTTCTTTTCGTCAGATTTTTAATTCTCCTAGCTTAATCAATTCTACTACCGCTTGTGAACGACCCTTAACATTGAGTTTCTGCATCACATTTGAAATATGATTGCGCACCGTTTTCTCGCTGATAAAAAGAAGTCCCGCGATATCACGCGTCGTTTTGTCCTGCACCAGAAGCTCGAATACTTCGCGTTCACGGTGGGTCAACAAAAATTTGCTCTTGTGGTCACCCTTCAATGTTCACCCCTCCTTGCCCGGGTTTGTATGGTGTAACAAGGTTAAGGGATACAGTCAACTCATCTTATGTAAAGTCACCTAGAATGGTTCGGTATGTGCAAAAATTTGGGCTAATCCAAGTTTTCTGGAACATGCTACCAACAGAACACAAAACCTGGTTGATTTCACTATCTATCATGGATTATGATGAGACCATAGTAAAAATAATTTTCTTCAATGATTATAATTACATTAAAATAATTTTCATCCCGAGGTGGATTCATCGTATGACCGCGATCTTACATGCGTTACTTCAAGAAATGGAACAACTTCCTCCGCAAGAGAGAAGAATTGCCGAGGTCATTTTAGAATCACCTTCTGTCATCAAGCAGTTATCTATTAAGGAACTAGCTGAAAGAAGCGGAACGAGCCCAGCAACAGTGACTCGGTTCTGTAAATCCAGACATTTTCGAGGTTTTCCAGACTTCAAAATGAAGCTTGCAGCAGAAACTTCCCAACCTTCGGGTATAAAGGCATATCAAGATATCGTTGCGGGAAATTCGCTTACTACGATTGTAGAAGCCATCGAAGCGAATCACGTAGCATCGATTATGGACACCACAAGACTGCTTGATATGGAACGCCTTGAGGAATCGATACGTCTGCTTTGCCGAGCAAGGCGGGTAGATCTGTACGGAGTCGCTACTTCATCTATCGTGACACAGGACTTCTATCAGAAATTAATTCGAATTGGAGTTTCCTGCACTGCTTTTTCAGATGGACATCTGCAGGTGACATCTGCTTCATCCCTGGGTCCTGAGGATGTTGCTTTTGCAGTTTCCTATTCAGGTGAGACGCAGGACACGATTGATGCCCTGGTTTGTGCTAAAGAACACGGAGCGAGTACGATATCTCTTACTTCGTATGGGCACAACACTCTGGCATCCATTGCTGATATTCCCTTGTTTACTTCTTCACTAGAACAAGGGATGCGCCGAGGAGATATGGCTTCGCGTATCGCATTACTACATGTGATTGATATTTTATTTACAGGCATGGTCAGTCAGGATTTTGAACGATTTGTTCCAAGACTGGATGGCTCTTATGAGCAAGTACAACGTGTGAAATTACGGAATGGAGGATAAATATAATGAATATTAGAATTTTTGATCAAGAAAAAGAGCTTAACACAACCGGAGCAGAGCTTATCGCATCCCTTTTAAAGAGTAAACCAAAAGCTGTACTTGGGCTTGCAACAGGAAGTTCTCCTGTGGGAATTTATAACGAACTGATCGATATGTATAACCGCGGACTTGTAAGTTTTTCGAATACTTCTTCATTTAATTTGGATGAGTACGTTGGGCTGTCTGTAAATCACCCGGAAAGTTATCGCAGCTTCATGAACAACAAGCTGTTTAATCACGTTGACATTAAGCTGGAGAATACCCATGTACCGGATGGAAATGCAGCTGACCTAGATGCAGAGTGTGCGCATTATGAGGAACTATTAAATAATCATGGACCTGTTGATCTTCAGTTACTTGGCATAGGTCATAACGGACATATTGGATTCAATGAACCGGGAGCAAGTCTTACGGGAGGAACTCACGTTGTAGATTTGAAAGCAGAGACACTGAAGGCTAACGCTCGTTTCTTCCCTTCTATTGATGATGTGCCTAAACAAGCAATGACGATGGGGGTTGCATCCATTCTCAAGGCGAAGCAAATTGTGCTTATTGCTAGGGGTGAAGATAAGGCTGAAATTATTCGTACGGCGCTGACAGGTCCAATTACGACGGAATGTCCGGCATCTCTTTTGCAATGCCATCCGAATGTGACGGTTCTGCTGGATCGCGGAGCTGGGAGGTTCATGTAATATGATAAATCAAGGAAACGGCTTGACTACGATATATGGAAATGTAGTGATGAAAGATGAGGTTTTAGAACAGGGTGCTGTGATTGTACGAAATGACAAAATCGTTTATGCAGGGCCTGCTTCTGAAATTCCCCATAGATGGATGGATGAACAAGGTGAAGTGATCCAAGGAAATGACGGATACATTGTTCCTGGTTTTATCGATGTTCATGTTCACGGCGGCGGCGGCGAAGATTTCATGGATTCCTCAAAAGAAGTCTTAGACACGATTACTTCGTATCATGCTTCGCAAGGGACGACAACCATGCTGGCAACGACAATGACGGCTCCTAAAGAATGGATTGATAAAGTTCTCCATGAAGTGAATGAATATCGCACGCAGCCGATGCCTTATGCACAGCTCGCTGGGGTTCATCTAGAAGGTCCGTTTATTAGTCCCAAATGGCCGGGAGCACAAAATCCAGAACATATTTCCCTGCCTGATGTGAACTGGCTTATTTCCTGGGAAAAGATGTACCCAGGTCTGATTCGTCAAGTCACCCTTGCTCCAGAGCGAGAAGGGGCTCATGAAGTGATTACATGGCTGCGAGAACAACATATTACTGCTGCTCTAGGGCATACAGATGCTACGTATGAAGAGGTGGAAGCTGCGGTAGAAGCGGGACTTCATCACGCCGTCCACACGTTTAATGCGATGACTCCCCTGCATCATCGGAAGCCAGGAACGGCGGGTGCTGTATTAAGTGATCTCCGGATCAGTGCGGAAGTGATTGCTGATGGAATTCATGTGCACCCTGCTGCGGTATCTCTCATTGCTCAGCTCAAAAGCAGTATTCATAAACTGGTACTCATTACAGATGCAATGTCAGCTACGGGTCTTCCCGATGGGAATTACACATTAGGAGATTTGCCTGTTGTAGTAAAAGAGGGTGTGGCCCGGCTGGAAGATGGAATAACACTCGCAGGAAGTACACTTACCATGATTCGTGGGTTCCAATTCCTAGTCAAGGAAGTGGGGCTGAGTATGGTAGAAGCTTCTCAGGCAGCAAGTCACAATCCGGCGAGCCTACTCGGACTTCTTGATGTAACAGGAACAATAGAGCAGGGGAAACAAGCCGATATCCTATTACTGGATTCTTCTCTAGAGCTTACAGACGTATGGATTAAAGGCTCGAAATTAAAATAAAAAGCAGGCTGGATTCAATCCAACCTGCTTCCTCTAAACTCCATTCGACTTCGATCGAATGTGAGTCAGACTGTAGACAAACTAGCTTAAACTAGTTTGTTTACAGTCTTTTTTACTTTTCACTTTTAAACACGCTTCAAATAATCAACAATGGTCAGCAGACCTTTATTAAAATTCTCCAAGTTGAAATGCTCATTTGGTGCATGCAGATTTTCATCTGGCAAGCCAAAGCCCATCATTACCGTAGGTGCATTCAGTGTGCTGGACAGTTTTTCAACGATAGGGATAGAACCTCCATCTTTGGTAAACAGTGCACGTGTACCATATACCGATTCGTATGCATCTGCCGCTTTTTGCAGCATCGGATGCGACGGATCGATATTAAAGGCAAATGCTTTCTCTTTTGGAGTAATAGTTAGTTTTGCTCCTACCGGAGTGTGAGCATTCAGGTGTGCTTCGATTGCATCCAGGCAAGCTTGCGGATCTTGATCAGCAACAAGGCGGCAAGTAATCTTGGCGTGTGCTTCTTTAGGGATAACCGTCTTCGTTCCTTCACCTTGGAATCCACCATATACGCCGTTAAGTTCAAGCGTAGGACGTGCACCGATTCGCTCCACGAAAGAGTAACCTTCTTCGCCAAAGAGCGCATCAAGACCGAGATCTTGTTTCAGTTTCTCCTCGTCAAATTGCTGTTTAGCAAATTCTTCGCGCATTTCCGGAGACAATTCTTGAACCCCGTTATAGAAACCTTCTACACTTACTCGTCCTTGTTTATCGTGCAAGGTAGACAGTAATTCAACCATCGCATGAAGGGCATTAGGTACACCGCCTCCATAAGAACCCGAATGCAGATCTGTATTTGCTGTATTTAAAGAAAGCTCAAGGGAACAAAGTCCACGCAGTCCTGTAGAGATGGCTGGTTTTCCTGGAGCAAGCAAGGATGTGTCTGAGACGAGAACGACATCAGCTGCAAGCTTTTCTTTGTTTTGTTCGAGGAAGAGCGGAAGGTTTGGACTGGATACTTCTTCTTCACCTTCAATACAGAATTTGATGTTAACGGGTAGTTCCTTCTCTTGTTTCAAAATCGCTTCCACAGCCTTAACATGCAAGAACAATTGTCCTTTATCATCGGTTGCACCGCGAGCATACAATTTTCCGTCACGAATGGAAGGCTCAAAAGGAGGGGTTTCCCATAAATGTAATGGATCAACCGGCTGTACATCATAGTGACCATAGATCAGCACGGTAGGTTTCCCTTCCGCATGCAGATAATCTGCTGTAAGCAAAGGATGACCTTTGGTTTCGTGAATTTCTACATGTTCAAGGCCCGCTTCCGTCAGTTTAGCTGCAAGCCATTCTGCCGCTTTATAGACATCACCTTTATGTTCAGATAAGGCAGAGATACTCGGAATGGATAACCACTCCTGTAACTCATTCAGATGTTGTTCACGATTGTTTTCAAAATATGCTTTGTAATCAATACTCATAGTGAATGGATCCTCCTCAAATAACGTCTTCAACGATTCTTTATTATTTTACACTCTTTTTCAAGGAATACGAAATTAGGAGTGGTTAAACTACAAAATAATCCATTTTTGCAGGATTAAGGGTGAAACAAGGCGAAACAAATATATTAACCATTTCATTGTCTTGTTAAACCCTATAGAACTTAAATAATTCAAGAATTGTGACTTCGAGAAAATAGGCAGGTGAACATAACGATGATTCCTCATCTTCATTCGGCACGTAAGAAGAAGTTCAATCCGCTTGGTTTCATAAAGGGAAGTCCCCGTAAGGGCAGATTTTATCGTAAAAGTTTAATTACCATTTTGCTGATTGCAAGTATTCCAGGACTCATAACAGGGATGACGATGTACTGGCTTGTAATTGGGCAGATGGAAAAAGAATTTAACAGGCTTCATCAGAATCAGATTATGAATCGAGCTGAGAATCTTGCAGATCAGTTCAGCTATATGGAACTCAGCTTATCTCACTGGGCATTTGAACCCCGATTTGGTGAAGAGTTGAAAGACATGGACTATGTCTATCAATTTACGGAAACAGAAGATATCGTCAAAACATTATACGTACTGCAAGGCTCTAATCCACTTATTCAAAAAGTAGAGCTGTACGTGAATGAACCTGAACCTATTTTGTTCAATCGATCTTATGGAGAATTGACTGACTCTCGGCTGATTGAATCCTATAATCAATACCTTAGTGATGGGCACCACATTTACTGGACAGATCGAATTCCAGGACAGCCGCTGACGGAGCAGAGGACGAAGGGTAACTCAGCCCATTTGCTTCAGACAGACCCGGGAGAAGGCTTAGTCCTTGTTCATAAAATTCCAGGAGGGAGTCTCAGCCCTTTCGGAGCTCTCATTGTTAAGCTGGATAACAAAAAAGTAACGAATCTACTGAAAACGCTTACTCCTTATGATCAAGGTTCGACTTTTTTAATGGACCAAAAAGGAAATATACTCCTGTCCGGTGGAGACCATGAGGGCAGTTCCTCTAAACAGTTAAATGAAGAAATTAGACAAAAGGTGGACCTGTCTCACGACAAGGGTTCATTACTATATACGTTTGAAGGGATATCTTACTCTGTGTCCTATGGGAAAATGAACCGGATTGATTCGGACTGGATCTATGTTTCAGCAGCGCCGATTACAGACATAACAGCCCCTTTATTATCCGTGTCCAAAGGGATTGTACTGATGAGTACGGCTGGACTCGTTCTTGCGATCCTATTATCGTGGCTGGTATCTCGCCGCATCTATACACCAATTGAACGATTGTTGAGGTTGCTTTCTGCGGAATCAACTAGTAACAGTCCTGTCCCGCCAGCGGTTACTGTGGATGAATTTGAACTGATTGAAGCGCAGTGGAACGAACTTGTGACGGAGCGAAGTACAGTACGTAAAAGACTGGAACTTCAGTTGCCGCAGCTGCGGGGCGGATATATCATGCAGCTTATTCAAGGACATTTATCTGCTCATTCTGAAACGGATCTTCGGCAGCGACTACAGGATCTTGGATTTCGGGTGCAGAATCAGCAATTTTTACTAGTAAGACTGCAGCTTACAGGTTACTCGAAGCTAAGTGGACGTTTTCTTGAGCAGGATAAAGGCCTTGTTACTTTAACCGTAGTGAATATCATGGAGGAATTCGCAGAGCCACGTTTTGAGCAAGTCAGTGTGCTGAATTTCTACGACTTGTCTGCTGCCATACTTGTAACCGGTGAAGAAGAGAAACTAAAAGCATCCGTGCTTGAATGGTCCGAAGAATTGATGGTTGTTATTAACCAAATTATGAAGATGAATGTGACAATTATGGTGGGTAGACCTACGGCTTCGGTTAGTGACTTACCCTCCATATTTATGGAACTTGAGCAGGCAGAAGCATTTCATAGCATTGAAGAACTCAACCAGCTTCTGGATTTAGATCATTTGACACTCGCTCACGATATAGAGCAATCGAGTTATCCGTTTCTTATTGAACGAGATCTGATTCATGCCATTCGAACGGGAAAAGAAGAAGAGGCAGGAAATTTACTCCATGATTTTGTAAAACAAGTCACACAGCGTCAATGTACGATCTATCAGCTACAGCAGACAATGCTTCAACTGCTGGCAAGCATGCTGCATATGATGCTGCAGTCTGGAATTCCCCCATATGAACTATTCAGTGGCCGCAATTTATATGATGAGCTTGCCCAGCTAAGGGAACCAGTGCAAATTGAAGCTTGGCTGAAATCGGAAGTCATTACTCCTTTTATTACCTTTATGGAAGACAGATCACACTCAGGGCTGAAACCAACAGTTGAACGCACCATGGAACGCATTGATCAGCAGTATATGACGGATATATCACTGGAAGCTTGTGCCGATCTGGAAGACATGACTCCTTATGCCCTTAGTAAAGCTTTTAAACAGGTTGCAGGAATCAATTTTATTGATTATGTCACCTTTCGGCGCATGGACATGGCAAAACGTTTACTGCGAGAAACCGATTTGAAAATTAACGAAATTGCTGATCAGGTAGGTTATCAGCATAGTTACTTTAATCGGATCTTCAAGAAACAAGAAGGGCTGACCCCAGGGCAATACCGTGAACAGTGGAATCGTTAATTCGACTTTTATGCCCGTTTAACAGTTGTACAAAAAAAGAAAGGAATGCAAAAAAGTGATATACAGGTGGAACAAAGAAGTGGGAAAGAACTTAATTTCCTTGTTCCACCAGGCTTTTTGAGCAATTTCGCCTACATACAAAAATGGTCAGTTGCCGGAAACGGTTAGCGATCTGTAAAGTAAAAACCAATCAAATGTTAACGCTTACAAAATAATCTGGTTTCATTCGCCAAAGGAAGGAGATCGCTCATGAATCAACATTTGCCTGGTGGTTCACCGGATTCTGCAACACTACAGCCGTATACACCGAATAGAATGACCAAGGCTGAAGCGAAACAAAAAGCGAGAAAAAGATGGCTCGCTCAATTAAAACGAAACAAGTGGCTTTACGTCCTCTTAGCCCCTGGACTGCTTTATTTTCTTATCTTTAAATATGCACAGATGTGGGGGGTCGTCATTGCATTTCAAGACTATCAACCCTTTCTTGGAATTCGTGACAGCCAGTGGGTAGGGTTTGATAACTTTACTACCTTTTTTCAGAATCCAGACTTCTTCAGGCTGCTACGAAACACTTTGATTCTAGCTTTATATGATTTGATCTTCTTCTTTCCTGCACCGATCCTAGTCGCCTTACTTCTTAATGAAGTTACGAAATCATGGTTTAAAAGAACGATTCAGACGCTTGTTTACGTACCTCACTTTGTATCTATGGTTATTATCGCCAGTATTACGTATGTGTTTCTTACACCGAATGGCGGTGTTCTGTATGACCTGATCGCCCAATTCACAGGCAAGCCAGTGGACGTGCTGTCGAATCCCGAAGCATTCCGTCCTCTCATCATTATCCAAATGTTGTGGAAAGAGGTAGGGTGGGGAACCATCATATTCTTGGCCGCACTTGCAGGGGTAGATATGGAACAATATGAAGCTGCTATTGTAGATGGGGCGGGACGGATGCGTAGAATTTGGCACATTACTCTTCCTGCTATACGTAATACGATTATTATTTTGCTGATTCTTCGTTTGGGGAACTTTATGGACACGGGATTTGAGCAAATTTATCTAATGACCAATTCCTTGAACCGTGATGTAGCGGATGTGTTTGATACCTATGTGTATCAAGTTGGTATCACACAGGGAGCTTTCAGCTACAGTACTGCGGTTGGATTATTTAAATCTTTAATCGGTATTATCCTGATTCTTGGGGCTAACAAACTGGCCAAAAAGTTTGGGCACTCCGGTATCTACTAGCCCAAGGCTGGTTAGCTTGCATCGATTCTAAATTTTTAATAGGGGGTCCGCAAGATGAACAAACGGTTTAATACCCCAGGCGGGCGTGTGTTTGATGCGTTCAACTACGTGTTCTTGGGTCTGTTTGGACTTGTCACTGTACTGCCGTTTCTCTACATCATTGGAAATTCATTTGCCACAGAAGCAGAGATTACGGCCCGAAGTTTCTTTCTGATACCAAAGGAATTTTCGATTAGTGCGTATCAGTATATCTTCTCTTCATCCACGATTTTTAGAAGTATTGGTAATTCCATTTTCATTACGGTTGCCGGGACCATTGTCAATTTGTTTTTTACGCTGACGATGGCGTACCCCTTGTCTCGCAAAAACTTCTGGGGACGAAATGTAGTGATGAACTTAGTTATCTTCTCCATGTTATTTAGTGGAGGAATGATCCCAACTTATCTCGTTATCCGTGGTCTAGGTTTGCTGGATAGCTACTGGGCATTGATTTTGCCAGGGGCGATTGGCGCGTTTAACTTGATTGTGGTCAAAAACTTTTTTCAAGAACTTCCAGCAGGATTGGAAGAGGCAGCTTCGATCGATGGATGTACGGATCTCGGTGTGCTATGGCGAATAGTGCTTCCATTATCAAAACCTGTTATCGCCACCTTCGCTCTATTTTACGCGGTAGGTCATTGGAATAACTTTTTCTCGGCCCTGTTATATTTAACAGACAGTGCGAAATGGCCGCTGCAGATCATGCTTAGGCAGATTGTGCTTCTATCGCAAGGGACGGTGGGAGACATGGCTAACCTCGATCAAAACTTTGTTCAGCCACCTGAACAGTCCATTAAAATGGCGGTGATCGTGGTTGGTACAATCCCAATTCTACTCGTGTATCCGTTCTTACAAAAGCATTTTGCAAAAGGGGTCCTGCTTGGTTCTATTAAGGGGTAACAAGAAACTAAACATATATGGGGGTATAGGTTCATGAAAAAAACCAAAGGCACGTTAGCGTATTCTGTAAAAGTGGTGAGTACTGCGTTCTTGATTACTTCCTTGCTTGCTGCTTGTTCACCTGGGGGAAAAGAAAATGCGGCTGAACCTGTAAATCAGAACAGTCCAGGATCGAAAAATCAAATTAGTATTATGGTACCAAACTTTCAAGCAGAAACACCTGCGGATAACAATGCGGTTCTACAGAAACTCGAAGAACTTACGGATACAGAAGTGGAGTTTCAGTGGGTACCAAGTAGTTCTTATGATGATAAATTCAACATAACACTCGCATCAGGGAAGCTCCCTAGCCTCATGGTGGTACTCGGCAAATCGCCAAGTTTTATCAATGCAGCTCGCAGTGGTGCTTTCTGGGAACTCGGTCCTTATTTGAAAGATTATAAAAATCTATCAGGTGCCAATGAGATTATTCTCAACAATGCATCCATTGATGGGAAAACCTACGGCATATACCGTGCTCGGGCACTTGGAAGAAACGGGGTTACGATTCGGAAAGACTGGCTGGATGCCCTTAAGCTAAAAGCACCGACCACAATTGATGAATTTTACAATGTCATGAAGGCGTTTACAGAGAATGATCCAGATGGCAATGGGAAAAAGGATACGTACGGGCTCATCGCGAGTCAATTTAACGGCCCATGGGACATCATGCAAGTGTGGTTTGGTGCACCAAATGGCTGGGGGGAGGAAAACGGGAAGCTGATCCCAGCGCATACGACACCTGAATATCTGGAAGCATTGAAGTTCTTCCGCCAGTTATACGGGGAAGGCCTTATTAATCAAGATTTTGCTGTAATGGATGCTACCAAAATGTCCGATCTGATGGTCAACGGTAAAGGTGGAGTTATGGTCGATGTAGCAGATAATGCACAGCGTATTGAAACAAAAATATTGGAGAAGGACCCGAATCACACAGATGCCGTAGATGTTTTGCAAGCTATGGTGGGGCCTGCAGGACACCGTGATCTTCCAACTTCCGGATATGCCGGCATGATCGCTATCTCCAAAAGTTCAGTGAAAACCGAGGAAGAGCTGAAACAAGTCCTTACTTTTCTTGACCGTTTGAATGATGAGGAGCTGCAAATGCTGATGTCTTATGGACTCGAAGGCACTCATTATGAGAAAAAGGATGATTACATCGTTCCTACGACAGATAAATTGGCCATGAGAGATCTGAACGGAACGAACCAGATTCTCATGTTTATTCCTGAGACACTGGGACTCACTGTAGAGCAGACGGAAATCCGTAAGAAGGTAGCTGAAGTGCAAAAAGCAAACGAATCCATCGTTATTCCTAACCCGGGTGAACCGCTGATCTCGGATGTCTATGCACAAAAAGGACCTCAGCTCGACAATATCATTAATGATGCGCGTACGAAGTTTATCGTGGGTCAGATTGACGAAAAAGGGTTGCAGGACGCTTTTGCCTTGTGGGAGAAAAACGGAGGTAAAGAGTATGTAGAAGAGATCAATACACTTTACGCCGAGCTGCAGAAATAAAAGGCTTCAGGGAGGTTATCCGCATGTGGAATACCGAGACATTTCAGAATCCAGGAAATGAATATCGTGCTCATCCTTTCTGGTTCTGGAATGGTGAAATGGATGATGAACAGATCAGACACCAAATTTCGGAGATGGAAAAACAAGGCGTAGGCGGATTTTTTATCTGTGCGAGACAGGGACTAACCGTCCCTTATCTCTCACAGGCTTGGTTTCATAAGGTACGGTTTGCTGTGAAGGAAGCGAAGGCAAAAGGGATGCAGGTTTGGCTTTACGATGAATATCCGTATCCGAGCGGCATGGCGGGCGGAGAAGTGACCCTTGAAATGCCCGAAGCGAAACAGCGTGCGCTTATACATCACACAAGGAGAGTGAGCCATGGCGAAAATATGTCATGGACCTTGCCATGGGCGGTGATCTTGTATGCAAAAGCAGTGCCGCTTAACGCGGACGGGATACACCAGTGGGAACAAACAATAGAACTTCGAAAACAGATCGGAAATATCCAGCTTGAGCAGGTGTACCAAGAAACGGGACTCACTTCATATAATCGTAAGCGATTTTTCACTTATGAAACTGCGTTTCGTTTGGAATGGGAAGTGCCTGAAGGAGAATATGAAATTTTTATTTTCATGGAGCAGGAAATCGATGATTTTAAATATTACGGTAATTTTGTAGATCCTCTTAATGAGAAGGCCATGAAACGATTTATTGAGCTTACGCATGAGCGGTATGAGGAGGAACTCGGAGAAGATTTCGGAACCGTGATTAAAGGGATGTTCACGGACGAGATTGCACCTCTTGGCCGAATTCCATGGTCACCGCAGCTGCCCTCTTTCTTCAAAGAAAGAACAGGATACGATCTTATTGAACAACTTCCAGCCTTACTGCGAAGTGATGTACCCAAGGCAAAACAGACTCGGTATGACTATTATCAATCCGTTCATCTGCTGCTGCGAAAATCCGTTCATAAGCAGGCCCACGATTTCTGTGAGCAGGCACACATTGAATATGCAGCTGAGGTACCTTCCCTGCGAATGACAACACAGCTGTACAGTCATCTGCCAGGCGGTGACTCTGCTCATGAAAAAACAGGCCGTTCGCTTGAATATATACTCCAGCGCTACGGACTGAATATGCGGGATAACCCAAAGATGGTTAGTTCCCTAGCTCGGCAGCTGGGCAGACCGCGCAATATGATTGAATGCTTTCATAGCGTAGGCTGGTCCATGACCTTACAGGATGCGAAATGGATGATCGACCGAATGGCTGCCATGGGCACGAATTTCTATAATTTCCATGCCTTTTTCTATACGATCAGCGGGCTTGCGAAACATGATGCACCACCGTCTCAATTTTTACAGAATCCCTATTGGCCTTATTTCCGTGAGCTCGGAGATTATGTAGGGCGCATTAGTTATCTAATGAGCGAAGGGAAGGCAGATATTCGAATCGCTTTGCTTGACCCAACAACCACCTTCTGGACCCTGATGGGGAATCCGCTGCATGGATTTGCGTACGGCGGAGAAGAGGAAGAAGAAAAAGCACAGCTTGATCAGCTCAAGGAAGACTGGCTAATTCTATCGAATCTACTGCTTCGATATCGCCGTGACTATGATCATCTTGATCCAGAACTGCTCGCAGAAGCACGGATTAGAGAGGGGAACATCGAAATCGGCGAGGCATCCTATGAGGTGCTGGTTCTGCCCCCTATGATGAATCTGGAGGCTGCTGCTTGGAGTCAGCTTCAAGCCTTTGTTAGCTCAGGCGGAAAAGTGATAACGACCGGGTGTCTTCCGGTTGAGTCTGTCGAGCCGGGCTCCCCGGGAGCCAGCGATTGGGAAGAACTTTGCGAAAAAGAGAATGTGTACTCTCTTCCTGAAGCTGGAGCGATGGAACAGAAAATTTCAGAGTATCTTTTGCCACAGCTCGATGAATGGTTAGATGATGCTGTCGTACTAAGGGTAGAGAATGACCCGCTGCATATCCTTCAGCAGTTCCGCATGATCTCAGCACATGAGGCTGCTTTATTCCTGACGAATCAGGAAGGAGAAACCTTGCAAGGAAAGTTGCAGATTGATAGGAAGGCACTGCTCAGCAGTTTAGGAGCGAATGCGGAGATCAGTAACACCGAAGTCAGTGTGCGGAACTTGTCACTACGCACAGGGGAAACAAGTGAAAGACGGATTGTTACTGATCATAAAGAATTGGAAGTTACACTTGCTCCTTATGAAGCGGTAGTTTTCCTATTGGACGTTGTCCCGGCAAACGTGAAGACGGATAGAGAACTGAACATAGTACCCAGTCCATATCAAATTAAACTTCCTGTAACAGGGGGGTGGACGGTAACTCCAGAGCAGGATAATAAACTGCGTATCGGTGATTTTTCATTAACCGTTACTGACTCGCTGGGGCAGGTACATATTCAGGATCTGAAAGTACAGGCTAAAACGTTCATTGAGCAGATTGCCAGTGAAGCGGGAAGCGGCCTGCCTCTCCAATTTGATCAAGTATTCGGTACACCGAAGAAAGCGAAAGTGGCTTATCCACTCGATGCCGTTTATAAGTCTCAGTTCATGTGCCATAGAAAAGAACAGAACTGCTTATTGTTTTTTGATAGGAGCGCCATCTCGGGGAATTATGTAATTGAAGTCAATCAGCACCGGCTGAGTTCCTCAGATTTCGCTCCCGTCTTGATCACCGATTATACCAATATCGGGACTCAGATTGCTCCATTCCTTCAGGTAGGGCTGAATGAGATTACGATTCAAGTCAAAGTGACAACAGACTATGATGGAATTGTAGATCCGCTTATGTTGTCAGGAGCGTTTGGTGTTTACTATGAGGACGATATACCTGTATTGGCGGAATTACCCGAATCTATTGATATCCTTCTACCAGAACCAATGGCAGGTTTCCCACATTACGCAGGGACACTAAGTGTAAAACGTACCTTTGAATACAAGGCTGTAGCGGAGCAGGCTTCCGACCAGTTTGAACTTTTCTTTTCGGGTTTTCGTTTGCAAGATGTGATTGAAGTGCTTGTTAATGGACAATCTCTGGGGATTCGCGCGTGGTCTCCTTATTGCTGGGCGGGTAGTACCACCCTTCTTCATGAAGGAGATAATCAGGTAGAAGTCAGAGTTACCGGAACACTGATTGGCCTGCTCGAAGGTACTTATTTTGACCAGGAGCAGCATGCGGCAATAGATGTGAGAATAAAACAATATGAAGCACCGTTAACATGCAATTTACAAAAATAGAAACCTTAGGAGGTAACATAAAATGAGCAAAAAAACTTATGCGGTGGTAGGTACGGGAGGACGAGCAGGATTTTTCTATACGGCACTGGCCAAAGATTATCGTGATCAGTCTGAACTTCTTGCATTTTGTGATACCAACCAGACACGTATGGATTATGCGAATAAAGTGCTGAGGGAGGAATGTGATTACCCTGAGGTACCTACTTATAAAGAAACTGAATTTGAATCCATGATTGAAAAGCATAAGCCGGACACCATTATAGTCACGAGTATCGACCGAACTCATCACCGCTATATTATCCGAGCTCTCGAACTTGGTTGTGATGTCATTACAGAAAAGCCGATGACGGTTGACGAGGAAAAATGTCAGGAGATTCTGGATGCGGTAGAAAGAACCGGACGTAATGTTCGGGTGACTTTTAACTATAGATATGCTCCGCATCATACGAAAGCTCGGGAGCTGATCATGAACGGAACGATTGGCGATGTTCATTCCGTGCATTTTGAATGGCTTTTGAATACTCGTCATGGCGCAGATTATTTCCGCAGATGGCACCGTGACAAACGGAACAGCGGGGGACTACTTGTACATAAATCAACGCATCATTTCGACTTGGTTAATTTCTGGATCGGCTCTCAGCCTGAGACCGTCTTCGCGTTTGGGGATTTACTCTTCTACGGTAAAGAGAATGCGGAGAATCGCGGAGAAAGCCATCCTTATCAGCGGGCAACAGGGAATGAACATGCGAAAGATGACCCTTTTGCATTGCATCTAGATGAGAATGAATCTCTCAAAGCGATGTATCTGGATGCAGAGCACGAAGATGGATATCAGCGGGACCAAAACGTTTTTGGAGACGGAATTAATATCGAAGACACGATGGGTGTCCTTGTTAGATATAAAAACCGTGCAGTCCTTACGTATTCACTGAATGCGTATATGCCTTGGGAAGGATACCGTATTGCTTTTAATGGCAGTAAGGGACGGATTGAAATGAATATTATTGAACAGTCCTATGTGAATGCAGGCGGAGACCGGGCGAACGAAGGTGCGCTGCAAGGGCATAGTATCAAAGTGTTCCCTATGTTTGATGCTCCTTATCTGGTTGATGTAGAAGAAGGAGAAGGAGGACACGGAGGTGGCGACCCTGTTCTTCTGAATGATCTGTTTGGTGAGCCGGTGCATGACCCATTTGACCGCGCAGCGAATCATGTGGATGGCGCACGTTCTATCTTGACAGGGATTGCAGCTAACAAAGCCATTCGTACGGGACTTCCTGTACAGATTGACGATCTTGTGAAGTTCTACTAGGACGCTTTCCGTCATAACGAACACTATAAATTAAGAACAGAAGGGACTGGTCCTCATTCCATATTTTCATGAAAATGAAGCGATAGCGAGCCGTGTACCTGATTCCATACCGGATGTGCTTGAGACCATTGCACAGCGATATATCGGGGATAATCCTAAGCATTCGTTTCTATTCCGCGCCTTTCATAGAGAGGGGTTTAAGAGACTTTCAGATTATAGATATGAGATGGATCTCTGCGAACGTCTGCCAGAAGCGACTACCGGGAGTTATGCTTATGTATGGGGGAAGCTGTGGAGTGAACAACCGCAAGATACGAAACTGAATATGAGTTTAAGCTGCTATAGTCCGGTGAAAATTTATGTGAACGGAGCCTTATTCTTTACTTCGGATCTGCATCAAGAACTATTCCCAGAAAGACGTACTGCTCTGCAAATTCCCGTGCAATACGGTTGGAATGATGTCATTCTTCAGTTTGTGAAGACCGATGTTGGCTTTGGCGGTGTCTTTGGTACGGGTTCGTTTAAGAACTTTCCTCTTCATTTTATTGTTCCAAGTCATGACCGGGACGGAATGGAAGGATGGCTGCATTCAGAAGCATTTCATGAGCCTCCAGCAGAGCTGCCTCGTCAAGGAATGAGTGAAGAAGAAACAGGGCTTACCTGGTATCCTCGGCAGTATTGGACTGAACTCGAGGACCATTCCGGAGTATTTGCAAGGCTCTATGGAACAGAACAGCAAGCGGAAGCGTACGCCTGGACAACAGTTGCTGTAAATAAGCCGGGAAGCACCCCTCTCTTATTGAAAGGCAGACACGACGGACCGATTACGGTCTACCTAGATGGAGCGATAATCTATGAATCAAAGGCACCTGAAGGGGAATTGAGACTGCAGATCCAGCGTAATTTCGGTATCCATCACTTAATTATCAAGGGCACCTGTCTTGATTCTACGGTTTCCAGGTGGGGATTTCATCTCGAGGAGATCGAACAGGAGAGTGGGGCTGCATTAATCTCACCTTATCCAGTAGCGGGTAGTTGCGATCCTTACTTATACCTAGGACCTTTTGAACCGGGAACAAATTGGGCTCCTGCACAGATTCAGGAAGTACACCGAGTATTTGATGATGGCAAACAAGGCGTATATTATCAACTGGATCAGCCGGGAACGACGATCCGGCCTTATCTTGAAAACACACATTATGGTAAATGGAATTATCCTTTAGGGGTCACATTACTCGGCCTTTTGCATACGGGAACGGAGCTCGGAAGAAAAGATTTTATTCGCTACGGTGTAGATCATATTTCACTCAGTACTACCTTTGATCAGTATGGGTTATGGGACAAGGCAACGTATGGAGCGGCTGGGATTAACAATCAGCTGTCAGCCATCGATAGTTTGGATGACTGCGGTTCTTTTGGAGCGACGATGATGGCTGCGATGGATCTGCAGGAGATTCCTTATGGAAGAGAGACAGCGGACCGTATTGCTGCTTATATCACGGAAGAGCAGGAACGTTTGGAAGATGGGGCTTTCTTTCGCCAAAGAGGCAGTGGAGAGATGCGCCAGGAGACTATGTGGTGCGATGATTTATACATGAGCACTCCTTTTCTCTCCCGTTATGCACGGCTTACCGGAGATTCATCGTATCTAGAGGATGCGGTACAACAATTTTTGCTATTCCGTAAATATCTCTATATCCCGAAACTACAAGTGATGTCTCATGTATATGATTTTGTTAGAGGCAGTGCAACGGGAATCCCATGGGGACGAGGAAATGGGTGGGTGCTTTTCTCACTTACTGAACTTCTGGATATCCTTCCTGAGAATCATGCCAAGCGCTCCGAGCTGATGTCTTTCTACAGGAATTTGTGCCAAGGTTATCTTCGTCTGCAAGGAGAAAATGGTCTATGGCATCAAGTACTAAACCGTCCTGATAGTTATGAAGAAAGCTCTTGCACGTCCATGTTTATTTATGCTTATGCCAAAGGGATTCGCAGCGGCTGGTTAACCGATCCTGCTCCGTATATTGATGCGGTATTCCAAGGATGGAGAGGGCTGACTCGTGTCGCAATTGATGCGAAAGGCAATATTTACGGTGTCTGCCGCGGATCAGGATATTCCTTTACTGCGGCCTATTATAAAGATGATTTAGGATGGAAACTGAATGATACACATGGAATTGGAATTGTGCTTCTCGCAGGTGTAGAAACGCTACGTTTACAAAATGAGCTTGAAAAAACAGAAGCAGCCGAAGCCGCAGCGGTTTCACCACGTTCTTCTTAATTGCGAATCTGAAGATTCGTTCATACGATAACAAAAGGGTAAGAGGCTCATATGGAGTCTCTTACCCTTATTGTATATGTGCAAGGTAGCTAGAAGAGTTCAAGCTGCTCGGGTTCTTCTTCCTGTCTTTGTTTCACGATATCGGAAGCGAGAGGCCGGGGTGACATGCCTAATAAGGTCATCAGCTGTTTTGCATTAGCAGCGGCATCTCCGCCGGAGTTGTTGTTAAAAACGATACAGATTTCTTTGCTCTGACGAGATAACTCCTGAAGTTTTAGCTTCCAATCGGCAAGTTCTTCTTCATTGTAGCGGTAAAGATACCTCACTTCTCTCCAGTTAGGAGCCCCGCTTTGATGCCAGCCAGCAGCATTTCTACCATGAAACCGAATGATGGACAGATCATCGTCTGTGGCGGATAGGATGGTAGGTACAGAACCTTGTCCCGCGTCCGGTTCATCGCAGATGCTGTGAATCCAGCCTTCACGCCGCATGAAGGCAAGTGTTTTTGCCTGCATGTCTCCTTCAAACCAGCTTCGATGACGAAATTCCAGTGCACAAGGAATCCCTTGCATGCGTTCTTTGATTTCACGCAGGGTGGTTACGTTGTCCCGATTACAATCAAACCAAGGTGGAAACTGAAATAATACAGCTTTCAATTTGCCGCATTCGATCATCGGATTAAGAGATTCAATAAACGCAGCATACATACTTTCTGTGTCTGTAAAGTAGGGTTTGCCGCGAAGATGGCCGGTCATCCCTTGATACGCTTTGACAATAAATGAAAAGTGTTCAGGTGTATCCTCCGTCCACTTCGCCATGCGCTCTGTCGGCTGAACAGCATAGAAGCTGCTGTCTACTTCGACAATGGGAAAGTGGGCACTGTATTCGGCTAGTTTATCTTTCGATTTCGTGCCGGGTAGGTACAGATCATCATGGTCGCCCCAGCCCGTCAGACCAACATGGATCATTAAGATGTACCTCCTTGCCTGATTTTTCTGGTAAACTTTCTTTGTCCGCACATTATATAGTAAGTTTTATGGGGGTTCAAATGAGACAACCCTTATCATTTTAAATACGACTATACTATCGGTTTGAAACAGACGGGAATCATGATGTTTATTTTATGTCGGTTAGAGAAGAGAGAGGATACACATGAAACTGCCTGAATGGACTTTCCACGAGGACGAACAAATAACACAGGTTAAGATCTCTATGCCCTACCCGTTACGATGGGTGAACAGTTATCTTTGGAGAGGGGAAAAGGGTGTTGTCATTGTGGATCCTGGCCCACGTAGTAATCAGACGGAAGAGGAATGGCGTGTAGTCTGGAATGAACTATCAATTGCACCGCAGGAGGTCACAGATATTGTCCTGACTCATCATCACCCAGATCATTACGGATTAGCCGGCTGGATGCAGGAACAGACAGGAGCAAGCGTATGGATGTCTCAAAGGGCACATCAGGAAGCTGAGTTTATGTGGGGGAGTAAGGCGGAGATTAATCACGTTCTGCCTATATATTTTCGCAGCCATGGTATGACAGAGACATGGGCGGAGCAGCTGCTTCCTCACCTGGAAAGTTTCGACCCTCAGGTTAGCCCATCACCCTTGGTTCAATATGTAGAAGAGGGGGCTTTTAAAGTGGGAGGACGAACGTTTCAGGTCATTGAAACTTCCGGGCATGCCCCTGGGCATTTATCATTCTACGAGGCAGACCGGGAGCTAATTCTATGCGGAGATGCGGTTCTGCCGCAAATTTCACCGAATATAAGCTTGCTGCCTGGCAGTGATCCAGAGCCGCTGCTACATTTTATTCAAGGATTAGAACAGCTGGAAGCACTCTCTGTGCGCAAAGCTTTTCCAGGTCACCGGCATCTGATGAAATCTTTCCACGAGCGTGTAAGTTCGCTGAAGGTCCATCACGAAGAACGGCTGAATCAGATCGAGAAAATGATTGGTGAACAGCCGCATACTGCATTTGAAGTTTGCACGGCTCTATTTGGAGAGAAATTCGGAATTCATCAAATGCGTTTTGCCATGGCAGAGACGCTAGCTCATCTACAAGAGCTTGTTCGTCAGGGAAGAGCTGATCTCACTCCGATCGCACAGCAGGGAAGTAAGCATCCGCTGTATGTTTATGTAATCAAAACGAAGGACAACCCTTGACTAGATGATAGGGTTGTCCTTTTTTCTTATCCATCTGGTGCAGTAATATACGGCTGTTTATTTTTCGATTTCCATGATCTCTTCCATATCATCTCTAACCGGATACCCGCCGAGTTCTTCTTCCCGCTCAGCCTGTTTACGATGGGCAATCCGGCTGCTGGCTGAAGCAGCGACAGCACCTACAATATCGTCAAGGAACGTGTGAATATGACCATCGTTTTTGTCGTTTAATTTCTCTAAGATTCCCGGTTTTAATTTATCAATGTACCCGTAATTGGTAAATCCAATACTGCCATATACGTTCACAATGGAAAAAGCGAGAACCTCATCTACTCCGTAAAGGCCTTCATCATGTTTGATCATATCCTGCAGCGGCGAGATGAGTTTGCCTTCTTCTGCAAGGATATCCAGCTGGATTCCTGTAATTACGGCATTTTGTACTTCGCGTTTCTTAAGCACTTGCTTCACATTATGAATGCACTCTTCCATGGTGAGCTCAGGATAGTATTTTGATTGTAGCAGCATGACGAGTTCCGCAATCTCTTCTACTTTCACACCACGTTTCTCTAGCCATTCATTCGTTGCTTCGGCTACTTTTCGGCTGTTCAAGCTATAAGGCATGTTGTCCAGTGTCATTTATCTTCACTCCTTTGTCAAAGCACAGTTTATCCCGTTTCTTTAAAATTTAGTTATTTTTTAACCAAGAGCTCGTATACATAGTAGTACAATCTGTACAAAATTGTTAGGAGGACATCGATATGAGTCGTTTCCAACGCAAGGTTAAAATGATATCTGCAGCGGGTCTGATTACGGTTCCTGTGTTACTTACAGGATGCGGTATATTTCCATCACAAACTTCTCAGCCTATTGACGAGCCGCCTTCCATCATTGAATCTGCGATGATCAAGGCAGCCGAGGGAAAAGGAGGCGCTCTTCAAACGGCGCAAGCTACTATTTATTTGAAAGATCAGAATGGTCTACTTGCTCCGGTTACGATGTCACTTCCTACTCTTGGAGATTTAACCTTTGCTGAATCAGAACTCGCCGCACTCGTAACGGGAGGAGCTTACTCAGGGTATTTGCCGGAAGGATTTACAGGTGTGCTCCCACAAGGAACAGAAATTAAGGATGTAAGTATTGATACAGAGAACAAGCTGGCTGTTGTTGAATTCAACTCCAAATTTACGGAGTATAAGCCGGAAGAAGAGCGTCAGATTCTTGAAGCACTCACCTGGACACTGACCGGAAATCCAGATGTGCAGAATATACAGCTGTGGGTAGATGGGAAAAAACTAAACGAAATGCCAGTAAACGGTACACCGGTTGCACAGTCGTTAACAAGAGGGATGGGTATCAATCTTGATCTTGGCAGTTCGCTGTCTACGAACTCAAGTCCTGTTACCGTATATTTTACCGACTCGACGCCGGACGGAGTGGAGTACTATGTCCCTGTGACGAGGTTAATAGAGCCGAGTAATGATCGCCTCAAATCAGCCTTGACTGAACTCATTAAAGGACCAGGCAGTGGTGAACTGGATATGGTGCTGACTGCAGGCACACTTCTAGAATCGGTCGTAACTGGAGAAGATGGTATCGTTACGGTAGCTCTGCAGGATGATATTTTTGCTGAAGGAGTGACTGTTCCTACCTCACTCTTACAATCGGTTGTAATGACGGTAGCGGATAACTCAGGTAATCCGGATATCAAAGTGAAAATCACACTAAATGATCAGAAGACAGTAATGGGGGAAGATGAGCAGAATTATGGTGAACCGGTCACAAAACCGGAGTATATTAATGAAATTCCAATTTAATGAATAATTCTTAACCTGTAAAGGTGCTTTTGATGGACCATTTTGGTAGAATAAAAAAGACTATTACAGGACGCTTAAGACGTAGGAGGCAGTAAAAGATGAGATCTAACGGACGCACCAGTGAACAGCTAAGGCCGATCAAGATAACCGCAGGTACCAATAAATTCGCAGAAGGTTCCGTATTTATTGAGGTGGGGGACACCAAAGTCATTTGTACTGCAACTGTCGATGAGAAAGTACCTCACTTCATGAAGGGACAAGGCAAAGGCTGGGTGACAGCTGAATATTCCATGCTTCCTCGGGCAACCCAAACCCGGAATCAACGTGAGGCAGCTCGCGGCAAATTAACGGGTCGTACCATGGAAATACAGCGACTCATTGGACGCGCTTTGCGGTCCGTGGTTGATTTGCAAGCACTTGGTGAGCGCACAATTACCCTGGATTGCGATGTGATTCAGGCGGATGGAGGAACACGTACCACTTCCATTACCGGTGCCTTTGTTGCGATGGCTATTGCGATTGACAAAATTGCTCAGCAGCATCGTTTGCCTGTATTCCCGATCACTGATTATCTTGCTTCGGTGAGTGTTGGTGTAGTAGGACAGGAAGCTGTGCTTGATCTAAACTATGAAGAAGATTCCAAAGCGAAAGTCGATATGAATATCGTGATGACAGGCAGCGGTGAATTTGTAGAGCTACAAGGAACGGGCGAAGAGCGACCATTCAGCCGTAAGGAATTGGACGAATTACTCAGCCTTGGAGAACTCGGTGTGCTTGAGATGATTAAGCTACAGAAAGAAACACTAGGTCCGATCGCACTGAAGATCGGTTCACGCGGAATTGGGGAGGCTTGATTCTTCCATGTTTCAGCTTGATAGCCCCATTGTTATTGTAGCTACGAAAAATAAAGGGAAAGTTCGTGAATTCTCCCATGCATTTGCTGCACTTGGTATAGAAGTAAAGAGCATGTATGACTATCCGGACCTGCCTGATGTGGTGGAAGACGGTGAGACGTTTGCTGCTAATGCATTTAAGAAAGCAAAAGCCGTAGGCGATGCGCTGCATCTTCCTGTACTCGCTGACGATTCTGGCTTATGTGTAGATCGTTTGGACGGAGCTCCAGGCGTCTACTCTGCGAGATATGCCGGTGAAGGTGCGACCGATGCGGACAATAATGAGAAGCTGCTAAGTACACTCGGCTCTCTTCAGCTTGGTGAAGATACAGAACAGCCTCTCCTTAGTCCCGCCCGGTTTGTGTGTGCTTTAGTGCTATACGATCCTTCAACGGGAAATAAGGTGGAGTCTTTCGGTTCAGTAGAAGGGTTTATTACATCCGAAGGTGCTGGACAAGGTGGCTTTGGATATGATCCGCTCTTTTATTTACCGGAGTACGATAAAACGATGGCTGAACTTAGCATGGATGAGAAGCAAGCCATTAGTCATCGGGGAGCTGCGCTGCGCGAACTGATGACGAAGTTAAAGGCTTAGTAGACTTGTAAGTTAACAAATACCGTCCTAGGATCATAATCGAGGAAGAGAAAGAAGACCTGCCGGTGGCAGGTCTTCTTTTATAATATACTACTACGTTTCCTATCAACGGATCGCCACTTTATAAGTCTTAAGCCAGAAGTTAACTTGCGTAAGATAGGCGAATAACTGAGGACCGGACATCAGTTGGCCAAACCACGGCAAGTTCGTAGACGCGTCTTTGGAAGCGGCGAGCTCTTTAATTTTCTTCACATCTATTAGCGGTAATATCGGTGAACTAGGATCGTCCAGCACATCTAGCATTTGCTGGCGTACTGCCTCCAAGTAGTTGGGATTATGGGTTTTGGGATACGGGCTTTTTTTACGATAGAGCACATCATCCGGCAGAATGCCTTCCAGTGCTTTACGCAGAATGCCTTTCTCCCGATCCCCGGTGATCTTAATTTCCCAAGGAACATTAAACACATATTCAACCAGACGATGATCGCAGTAAGGAACGCGTACTTCAAGACCAACACCCATACTCATCCGGTCTTTCCGATCGAGCAGCGTTGGCATGAAGCGGGTAATATTCAGATAAGACATAACACGCATTTGCGCTGCTTTGCCACTTTCTCCGGTTAAGAGCGGCGTTTCTGCAACAGCATCTGAATAGCGATCATTTAAATATTCAAGCGGACGAATCCACTCAGCAATATCAGCAGATAAGAGACTTGCTCTCATTTTGGGTGCAACTGCCCAGGGGAAGGTCCCGGAATTCAGCATGTCTTCACGATGGAACCATGGATAGCCGCCAAATACTTCGTCTGCCGCTTCACCGGAAATCGCAACCGTTGCTTTTTTCTTGATTTCCCGGCAAAACAAATAAAGCGAGGAATCGACATCGGTCATCCCCGGCAAATCTCTGGATATCGTGGCTGCATTTAGTGCACCGACTACTTCATCTGTATCAAATTCTATAAAATGATGCTTGGTTTTTAGTTCTTCAACCATTCGCTGAATAAAAGGAGCATCTGAATTAGGCTGGAAAGCATGGGCTTTGAAATGTTTGTCATTATCTACGTAATCGACCGAGAATGTATCAATGTTGCCTTGACCTTTTCTTTTATAGTAATTAACGGCAAGTGCTGACAGTGCGCTTGAATCAAGGCCACCGGATAACAAAGAGCCGAGCGGTACATCGGAAGCAAGCTGACGCTCCAGCGTATCTATAAGCAGGCGTCTTACTTCAGCTGCTGTTGCCTCTACATCATCTTCATGCGGCTTGCTTTCGAGCTTCCAGTAAGCGTAAGTACGTAGACCGTTTCTAGTGAACAGAGCGGCATGACCTGCCCGAAGTTCTTTCATGGAGGAATATACACCATGACCTGGTGTTCTGGCAGGACCGATAATAAAAATTTCTGCAAGTCCTTCAGGTCCAACTACCGCTTCCACAGCAGGGTGCAGCAACAGGGCTTTTGGTTCGGAACCAAATACGAGTGTATCTCCTTGATGACTATAAAAAAGTGGTTTTACGCCTAAACGATCCCTTGCCATAAAAATATGTTCACGTCCGCTGTCCCATATAACAAAAGCAAATATACCATTAAACCGGTCTACACATCCGGGTCCCCACTCCACATAACTTGCCAAAAGTACCTCTGTATCACAAGTGGTCTTGAATCGATGTCCACGCTGTTCCAATTCTTTTTTTAGCTCCGGTGCATTATAAAGCTCTCCGTTGTATACAAGGGTATACTGTTTGTCGCTGTGGTTCATAATCATTGGCTGGGCACCGTTCTCAGGGTCCATGACGCTCAGTCTTCGATGTCCAAAGGCGCACGGTCCAGAGATCCATGTTCCTCCAGCATCAGGTCCTCGATTCGACATACTTTCCGTCATGCGAACAAGGAGTTCGGAGTCCTGCGTGAGATCATGATTCCACTGTATAAATCCAGTAATTCCGCACATGAGAGTTCATCCTTTCTGGTCGTTTCTTCCACAGAAGTTTGTCTTTAGGGAGTGGAGAGCGGTCCTACCTTACATTTCTATTCTCACAGTAAAACAAATATATGCCGAATTCAGGCATAAAATGTCTGTCCGCATCCGAAACTATAAATGAGAAAACTATGCATGAGGAGCGATGAACATTGCAAAAGAGCCTGTATTTCGTGTCGGTAGGGGGACGATCCGTTCTGGCTGACCAAAGAGCTGCTTCATACGAGTGGATCATTCAAGCAACACCTGAACAGGCAGAGAACCTGCAAGGGTTGCTAAGTTTAATGCAAGAAAAAGAGGAAGAGGCCTTTCCCGGATATGTTTTTCCATGGCCCGATACAGAAGAAGCCTCCGTCAATGTGTTATATGAGGAAGCACTTCAAAATGTGTATAACGAAATTTATCGGTTAGGAACGAAAGACACGCGAAGCCATTTGTCGCAATATGGCATCGTACGAGATTACGTTAATAGACAAGACTTTCATTAACGGAAGGAGAAGGGGAATATGTATGTCATTCAGGATGCGAGAATAACAAAAGAACTGGAGCTAGATGGTCTATCTTGCGTAGAAGTTGCCGTAGAACCTGCAAGGGTGGGTGATCCCTCCTTACTGTTATACATAACAGGCAGTGCAGACGGATCGCTGGAACTCCACAGAATCATAAGAAACCATCACGATCTTACACTGGACTGGTATAACAATAATGAGAATACTGCTTTTGAGGATGCGACGGAAATTGCTTTTGAGAATCGAGTTGATGTTTTGGCAGAGCAAGAAAAAACGGAATTCATGCAGTCTTTGCTAAGTCATGGATCTTTAAATCAGGATTTACGGAATCGACTTTTCAGCCAGAAATGATGCAAACATTTTTGATTATGAAATGCGACAACTACACATAATACTCCTGTAACCCGGGGAGGTGAACTGAAAAGTGACTTCAAAGTACAAGAAAAGTAAGGTGAACCATTATAAGGTTAATAATGAGTTTGCTGAGGAAGTACTTGCGAAGAACAACCAACATGAAGTACATCGTAACCCGATGCGTTTCGGGAACAAATAACCCGGGCTGCAACTGACGCCTCCACTCTTTCTTTAGGAAAGGGTGGAGGCTGTCTACTTAGAAAAGCGATATACTTACAGTTCGTATACAGAAAGAAGCCGGATAAGAAGGATTTATCGATTAGGATGGTTTTGCATTCCCCAGCTCGGGTAAAAGTTTACAAGATAAAGTATTGTTCTCATAGACAAAGCAGTATACCGTTGTAGTAAATTAATATTGTTATATATTTTGCACTAGGAACAGAAGGTGATGATGATGAGAAGAGACAAACGTAGTAGAGATGAAGACCTGCAAGCCCTGACTTTAAGCATCGAAGAAGCTATAAAAACGGGGCGCATTAATGAGATGATTCATGAGCTAGAAGAATGGGAACCTTACGATCTCGCTGTTATTTATGAAGAGATAAATGAGGCCTATCGTCCGCAGTTTATGAATGCTCTTGAGATTGAGACTTTAACAGGGATGTTGAGTGAACTTTCTCCTATGGTTGAAGTAAGTGCACTGTACATACTTAGTAAGGAAAAGGCAGCACAGGTTCTAAATCGGATGGATAACGATGATCTTGCCGATTTGTTGGGCGAGATTCCTGAAGAGATGAAAGAATATATGCTCTCTATTATGGAAGTGACGGAGAGAGAGACGGTTCGTGAACTCATGAACTTTGGTCCAGAGACGGCTGGGGGGATCATGACCAACCGTTACGTATGGTTTTATGCTAAATATACGGTTCGTGAAGCCGTTGAAAAAGTAAAACATTTTGCCGATCTAACGAATGATATACAGGATCTATACGTGCTAAATGAAGAGAAAGAATTAATTGGTCTGACCACATACCGTGATTTGGTACTAGCTCAGGCTACGGATCTCATTGAGAACTTGATGCGTGAGAATGTAGTAAAGGTAACCGCAGATATGGACCAAGAGGAAGTAGCTCATTTATTTGAGCAGTATGACCTTGTGTCTCTGCCGGTTGAAGACGCAAATGGGAAATTGATCGGGGTAGTTACTTTTGATGATGTCCTGGACGTACTGCGGGCAGAAGCAAATGAAGACATTAACAAATTGTCGGCTACCGACAAAACGATTGATTTTCATACGCATCCACTGACCGCTGCCAAGCGCCGTCTGCCTTGGCTCATTATGTTGCTGTTTCTCGGTTTGTTATCGGGTAGTATCATCAGTATATTTGAAGGCACGCTTAGTAAGGTTGTAGCTCTAACCTTCTTTATGCCAATGATCGCAGGTATGACAGGAAATACGGGAACACAGTCTCTAGCCGTGGTTATTCGTGGACTTAGCCCTCAAACGAAAATGAATGGGAAGACCATTACCCGCCTGTTGAGACGAGAATTACTCGTAGGGATTATTATTGGTGTGGTATGCGGAATCAGTGTTGCGCTTGTTGCTGGTTTCTGGCAGATGAGTTTTGCACTCGGGGCAGTGATTGGATTTTCGCTCCTTCTGACGATTATTATTGGTACGATGGCAGGAACCATCATTCCTATTATTTTGTACAAACTGAAAATAGACCCTGCCGTAGCTTCCGGTCCGCTGATCACTACACTGAATGACTTATTCTCGTTATCTGTTTATTTTGGCACCGCTACTATATTTATTTCCTATTTAACATGATTGAACTAACGGAAGGTATTACGAAATTAATTGGATTGAATACTAAAAAGCAGTTGTTCCCATAGGATGTACTCTATTGTTAAATACAAATAACAATGGGAGGTACACTTCTCAGGAATCAACTGCTTTCTAAATTACAGCAAGGGATTAAACATCATCACGGAGCACCTTAATACCTTGAAAGATATTATAGATAAAAACAGCTATATAAATAATGAAGAAAAGGTTTACGTAGCCGATAATAGAAGTTGTATGGTTCGCATTAAACATGAAGATTAACAGTGGAATCAGCGCAAGAAAAGGAAACACATGCGAGAAAAATGCTTTTTTGGCATGCCCTCTAACATAGTTATCTTGTGCTACAATCCATACAATGAGTGGAAGCAAAAATGGGGCGAAAAAAATGCTGAAATAACTAAGAGATGACAGTAGTTGTCGCATAAGCTACGAACGCTCCTTTGTTGTTTTGTTATATTTACATCATATTACCCTGGCACGCCCAGGATGATACCTAAAAAAATACTTTGACAAATAGTCATTTTGCGATATAATAAGTATCGCACGTGAAAATTAACTACATAATTTGTCTCAGTAGCTCAGCAGGATAGAGCAACGGCCTTCTAAGCCGTCGGTCGGGGGTTCGAATCCCTCCTGGGACGTACAGAGAAAAGGCATCCCTTTGGATGTCTTTTTTGTTTTTGTTGCTTTTATAGATGGCTTAATCTAATCTGAGTAATGTATTATCGGTTATGAAGATAAGAAATCGAATTGGAATATAACGATTTAATGTGGAATTTAACAGTCAGACATACGTTATAAAGGAGAGATAGGCTATGAAAAAATGTGCTGTGTGGATGCCCTTCGTAGCTTTCTTAGTGGTATTGCTAAATTATTTCGGTCTAGATGACTACAATATTTTGCTTATGGGTGTTAGCCCTGTTGCTTGGTTCAGTGAATTTGTACCAAACAAGAATCTTACACATATTTCTTCTTTTATTATTTACATCGTTGCTGTTGTTTTCTGGTTTTTGATCGGTATGTTATTGGATCGTTCCATTATTGGTTTGAAGAAGAAATCAGCTCAGTAGACCAGAAGCTTATTACATATAATCCCATACAAAAAAGAGAGACGTCCAGATGGATGTCTCTCTTTTTTCTTTTTGTTATTAATAAAATTCTAGGAGAGGAGATCTCACCTTGCCGGCCAAAAGCGAAGGGAAGATGTCGGAAAAAACTCCGACACCCTTTGTAGTAGTTCTCAACCCCAGAACATAAAAAAGGCATCCTATAAAGGCAATGTCATTTAGTTAAGGCACATGCTAAAAGAGCAGGTTATCGAAAAGATAACCTGCTCTTTTTTTGCGAACAAACGAGAAATAAGACTTGACAAGCAGGCTGAAATGTGTGGCGAAGCCCCTTGAAACGAGGG
>NZ_CBCOOM010000003.1:0-3973 GCF_965111595.1 Paenibacillus sp. Marseille-Q7038
AACCCTTTATGTTCAACTATTGTTTTTTCGTTAGTTCAATCATTTTATTCTTCATCAGAACACATGCATTCAGATAATAGCTTGTTAACTACGCTTAAGTCATCAAAATCCTTCAGATTAATCAAGGAAGCCACCGCCCTGTTTATAAACCATTCTCGAAATTATTATCTGTCCACCACTCTACCATGCCATGAGTTTCAATCTTCGTCTTCAATGTCAGGATAATAACGAATATAGTAGTCAACAGCACCCTAATAAAAAAACCCTGATATGTAAATCAAGGTTCTAGAGATAAACATGCAAGCTGAATTTAATTTGTTTTACAAACATGTACATAAGAAAACATTTAAGCTATTTAAGTTTTGCTCAAAGCACTGAAGAAAAAGCCCATAATTTCATCTGTTATTCTGTGATAAGTTTTGCTAATTCCTCTAGGTACTCAATACTTACATCATCAAAAACAGTATTAATAGTATAGGCATGCCTTTCAGACATCATATGAATAGCCTTACTTGCTTCTCCCTTAACATATACAACTTTGTATCCATTAACCTCTCCAGTTGTTATTTCTGCATCTGAGTATACACCGGAAGTATAGAAATCAACTGCTTCTTCAGGAGTTATATTTAAAGGAACTTGGATAAAATCTACAGCAGAACCGCTTTCTAAAATATAATTTGCACTAACTTCGATAGAGTCATCTCCATAGTCTGTTGTATAACTACCTAATAATTCACTAATCGGATTATCATCTGTTATGTCCGCGGAATACTTTTCAATCACACTTGGATTAGCCAAATCCAACGGTATGTGTATTTGATCATTTGGCACTGTAGAAATAGGCTTAATTGTTACATTATGATCTTCTTGTATCTCTGTATTTTCTAAAGTTGATTTTTCTGCTACGTTTGAACTGTAGTTAGCTTCTGATGCGAAAGTTGTATAAGTATATGTGCTTCCACCGACTAATAATGCCGCTGTTATGATACTCGCTAAAAATTTTTTGTTCATTTATTTGAATCCTCCTTTTTTATTTTGATTAATCTACATTGAAATCCCCAATCCACTAGCAACAATAAGAGCCTATCTTACATGTGACAGTGAAACTTATAAAATCTCCAATATTACCATCCTAAAATCTGTTTTTTCGTTAGCGTAATTAACCAGTTGTGAATTTAATGATCCCCTGCACCTAAATAACTTTCTGCTGGCACTTTGTATAATACATAATTGGTAGTCCACATCTGCCCTGTTATAATAATCCTTCCTTCACCTTCAAAAAATATCCCAGAACCCTCGTAAGAGTCATACTTTAACCCTTGATCCTCCATCTCCCTTATGACTTTGTCTCTTCCTTCTTGTTGATTTCCGCTATAACCGAGCCAATAAAATCCATTAACTTTTGATAATTCAACTAGTTCATTGCTACTCTTATCCAATTTTTCAACAACTTCTTTCTTTGATATACCTTCAAAAGGAAGCGTTGGATAATAAGCTTTACTAGAGTAAAACCAAAAACTTAGTAAGATAATTACTGCCAGTATTAATGCAATTAGAAGAAATAATATATCCTTTTTCGTTTTCACGTTGGCCTTAACTCCTTTTTTTAAATAAGTTTTTTCGTTAGTTGATGTATTTGTATCTAAACTTCCTCCTACCGACCTTATATACTCACTTGTTGAGTCTTGAGCTTTTTGGACTGTTGGATAGTTTTAAAAATCCGATTAAAGTAAGAATTAATGAAATGACAATTAGACCAAATCGTATTAAATTACTCATTTCCCCTCTCCAATCCCTATTAAATTCAATAACAATGCTTTCTACTTATAAGAATACTTTCAACAGATTGAAGCCTCAATCATTTCAATAGCTCCACTTTCTCCGTCGACAGAATCGATACCCTTCTCACAATTTTCTTCATTTTCCCACTTAATTAAATAGCTATTTCTTTTGAGGTCTACCGATAGTATTTTGACTTTGCCGATGTGTTTAGTATGTTGTTCAATAACGCTTAATTTTGCTTGTTCTTCTGCTACTTTTAATTCTGCAGTATTACAACCACTTATAATAAAAATCAGAAAGATAAACATTGTAGCAATCCCTTTCATATCCCTTCCTCCTTTATCACTTAACGTTAATTTCATTATTAAAGTTACAAATAATTCTTCATTCAACTAAACTGCTCGTTTGCATAAC
Organism: Paenibacillus sp. Marseille-Q7038; assembly: GCF_965111595.1. Classification (NCBI taxonomy): domain Bacteria; kingdom Bacillati; phylum Bacillota; class Bacilli; order Caryophanales; family Paenibacillaceae; genus Paenibacillus; species Paenibacillus sp. Marseille-Q7038. The sequence continues at coordinate 2,197 of NZ_CBCOOM010000003.1, forward strand.
TAAAAGAGAGCGTTTGCCAACTGGCAAGTCGCTTCCCCTGCTGTGTTCAACTATCGTTTTTTCGTTAGCTGAATGTTCAGAATCGTTTGTTCAATTTTTTATACAATTCTACTGAAACCACATTCCAACGGTTGGGAAGCTTTGTTATCCCCATCCACCATTTGTTACTTTTTGAAACCATATATTCAAATAAATAAATTTGTCCGTGTATAGCAAAATCGCAATTAAAATAAGTAGTGCTCCTCCAATTTTCATTAGAATAGAGCTATATTTTAATACCCATTTTGTCTTTCCTACAAAAAAACCCATAAAGATAAAAGGCAACCCGAATCCTAGAGTATAAGCAGTAATATTAATGAAGGTTTGACCTGGATATAAAACGGATGCATACATAATCGTTGCAAAAATGGGACCAATACAAGGTGTCCACCCTGCAGCAAAAATAATACCAACAAGAAAAGCAGTTAGTGAACTGTTTTTCGTTTTTATAAAAGGAATACGAAATTCTTTCATCAGAACTTTAGGTTGAAATATACCAATTAAAAACATTCCTACAATACCTATGAAAATCGCACCTAACATTCGGATAAGATCATTATAATCGTAGAAAAAGTTCCCAATTAAACTTGCTGAATAGCCAAGAACATAATATATAATCGAAAACCCTAAAACAAATAAGGTAGAATTAATTAATATAACTTTTGATAAATTCAAACTTTTATTCTCTTGTATATCTTTTCCGGATAATCCAGTTATAAACGATATGAAGGATGGATACAGTGGAAGAGTACATGGAGAAATGAAGGCCAGAATCCCACCACTAAACGCAAGCCAAATAGTAACTGAACTAGTCAATGTAATTCTCCTTTAATGGCATTTTATTCTACGGTCATCCCTTTGATTTATTCAAGGTTTATTTATCTTCATTCCCCTATTTTTCTCCTTTGAAAACAACAGTTTCATAACAGATTGAAGCCTCAATCATTTCAATCGCTCCACTTTCTTCGTAGACAGAATCGATACCCTTCTCACAATTTTCTTCATTTTCCCACTTAATTAAATAGCTATTTCTTTTGAGGTCTACCGATAGTATTTTGACTTCGCTCAATTTCATCTCCCTTCCTTCTTTACCACTTAACGTTAATTTTATTATTAAAGTTACGATTAATTCTTCATTCAACTAAACTGCCGGTTAGCTTAATCAAATAACTGTAACCTCCACCTGCAAGTGCGTTGGTCGACAACTTTCCAAGGTTCCAATTCCGGGAGGACAGATCCCTCCGGAACGTCTTGATATGCAAGCTTGGAAAAATTCATGTACATCTCATCTGAAATGTAGGTTTTCAAAAAAAAATCAACTTCCTATATTCACTCTTAAATTTAAAATATAGTAATATACCCATATCATGATAGATGTAAGAAGTGGACACTATACTAAAAAGTAAGCATTTGATCATATTTATTTTTGTTTGTTTTGTCCTAATTGTGGGAGGTTGTAGCTCCAGTTCTAACTCTCGCGAAAATGCTCAAGCTGTTAACAAGGCTATGGAAGCAGGAATACGTACTTTAGAGAAAAATACGATCTCAACGTTGAATTTACGGGCCACAAGTTTAATCCTCCCGATCTCGGGACGGACGTGGGGCTCTATGGACATTTGGCAGAAGATGCAGATATAGAAGTGTTTCTCCTTATTAACTATAAGACACTTGAGGTCATCACTGTAGGCGTTCCCGATGAGCTTAATCCATAATCGATTTCTACGGGACACCGTCCTGA
>NZ_CBCOOM010000004.1:0-1697 GCF_965111595.1 Paenibacillus sp. Marseille-Q7038
TGTATACAGAATTGGAAGGCAAAACAGTCATCATTACAGGTGCATCTACAGGGTTAGGAAAAGCGATGGCACTTCGATTTGGCCGAGAGAAAGCGAATGTGGTCATTAATTATCACAGCAAAGAAGAAAACGTGAAAGAGATTATTCAAGAGATTGCCCAAAATGGAGGTCGTGCGATCAGTCAAAAGGGCGATGTTTCTAAAGAAGAGGATATAAAAGCACTTATTCAGAGCGCACATGAAAGTTTTGGATCGGTTGATATTTGGATCAATAATGCGGGAATTGAGAATGAAGTTCCTTCCGAAGAAATGACACTGGAGAACTGGAAAGAAGTAATTGATGTAAATCTAACCGGTGCATTTTTAGGATGTCGTGAAGCGATCAGTTACATGCTCGAACATAAAATCAAAGGAAAAATAATTAACATATCTAGTGTTCACGAGCAAATACCATGGCCTCACTTCGTCCATTACGCAACTAGCAAAGGCGGTGTTAAATTAATGACCGAAACGCTAGCCCTAGAATTTGCACCTAAAGGCATCCGAATTAATAATATCGCGCCAGGTGCTATAGAAACCCCCATCAATGCGGTGAAGTTCGCAGATCCAAAATCGAGAGCTGCTGTTCAAGATCTGATACCGATAGGTTATATTGGGAAACCGGAAGAAATCGCATCCGTGGCAGCTTGGCTGGCATCGAATGAATCTAGTTATGTGACCGGTACTACCATTTTTGCTGATGGAGGAATGACGAAGTACCCTTCCTTCCAAGGCGGCAACGGTTAAGTTAACGTAGATGGATTCCATTTTGACGCACATCATTCACATGAAAAACTCTATTGAATAGATAGACATATAAATAAATATTCCTTCGGATTGTTATTTATAGGAGTGACGTTTGCTCATAACAGTTGGAAGGTTACAGAGGGGTACATTTAATAACTAATTTCAGTTATTATGTAGCCCTCTTTTATTCTATCTTTGTTGATCCTACTTACAACTATTGTAATTAAAAGTATTCAAAAGAGAAACGAAGCCCTCTAAGGGCTTCTATATAATCTGAGAAGTATGGTATGATCGTTACATAAGGAGAGGATTTTATGCGTAAAAAGAAAACTTGGATCATCCTTCTAACTTGCCTCGTTGTGCTTTTCTTCGGAGGAAAGTGGGCATATAATACCGTAATTCATACGGCTGCGAATCAAATATCAGCAGAACTTGCTAAGCCGGAAGTAGAACAAGCAATTAATCAATTAAAAGAACAGTATTTAACAGGTGACTCCCAAAATATAAAAAACGATTTAAAAGATATAGCAAATGAAGCCAAAGAGATAACTAAAGATGATATAACAAAAGATACTAATAACGATACAACAAAAAAAGGTGCTAAAGAAAACTCAGTTGAGTCCTCGAATAAAGAGGATGCGGCGTTTAAAAGTCAAGATGAGGCTTTAAAATTTGTTGTCAGCCGAGTATCCGTATCCGATATAAAATACGTTAAAGAGATTGCTTCTGAAGGGTTGACCGAAGAAAACAAAGAGAAACTACAGAAAATGGCGTTTGAGAATTTCACAGTTGAAGAAATTGAGGCTGTACTCGAAGCGTTACAATAGAGGTTCATACTTTCATTAATATAAAAATACGAAATGATACCAAGTCAAGATTAAAATGAACAGATAAAAAGCAACCACACCTTAA
>NZ_CBCOOM010000005.1:0-1614 GCF_965111595.1 Paenibacillus sp. Marseille-Q7038
TAACTAACACTACAAAAGCAACTTTTTTGAGAATATCCTCTCCCTCTCTCACTATAAAGAGTATGGAGAATAAAAGACAAATAAACATTATAAATAGTAACATTGCTATACCTTCTTCTTTGTGAATGATCTTGATGACTGATGTTCTCTATTTAACCAATATATAGAACAAAATCAATCTTACACGACATTATAGATTTTATACAGTTAATCAATGGAAGCTAATTTTTTTGTTTTTATTCACACGATCCTATCTAAGAGAGCGCAAAAAAAGGCAACGAATTATATTCGATGCCTGCTATTCATCTTTCAGAACGACAGTTAGATTGTAAAGCTTCTTATCCAGGAACTGTTAGTTTTGAAAATCTTTATTTATCATATCATGTAGTTTCTTTATTACTTTTTCTTTTGTATCTTCATCCATTTTTCCTAATCCATAAATTTCAGAAAACCACAGACCATCAGCGGCTAGTCTCACAATGGTTGAATCAATTACATCGCCGCCATCATTAGATATTCCATTCGTAATTACACGATACATTTCCTGCATTCGGTCAAGCAAAGAAGGATTATAATTCATTGCTGCAACAGATGCTGCTGCTAGACCGCTTACTAACGCTTTATCATTGAGTATTACGTTTAAGTACGCTCTTATCCACTTTCCTTGCTCATTCGATTTACTTGTAATCGATGTAAGTTCCTCAATAAATTGTTCTGTGTACTCGATGATCATTCCTTCAATTAAAGCTTCTTTGTTACGAAAGTGATGCAATAAGCCACCTTTACTAATCCCAGTTTTATTGGCAACGGCCTCTAAGGTTAATTTGTCCATTCCTAAATTCTCGACAATATACGAAGCAGAAGCTAATATCTCTCCTCGTTTGGAATTACTTCTCATAAGGCACTCCTTTCTTCTAATTAGATGATTCTTGAACTGTCCTAGTTGCATTGGATGTATTTAAAATAACTACACCACCAATGATAAGAATAAGTCCGACACCCGTTAAAATGCCAAAGGGGTCGTTCCAAATGACAACCCCTATCAGTGCCGTTAAAGCCGTTCCTACTCCAGACCAAATCGCGTAGGCTAAGCTTAAAGGAATTGTCTTTAAACTTAATGATAAAAAATAGAAGGCGAGTCCCATCCCCATGATTAATCCTAGACTAGGTAATAAATGGGCGAACCCCTCTGACATTTTAAGCATGGTTGTACCAAAAATCTCACCCAAAATCGCTATTGATAAATAAATATATCCCTGTCTCATGTACGGATCTCCTTTCATTAATCTGCTGCAAGTTTCATTACAACTACTCCAACAATAATCAATAATATTCCAATCATTTTTCTTGTGGTTACTTTCTCCTTATATACGAAGGTCCCAACTAATACAGTAAGTGCAGTACCTACTCCAGACCATATTGCATAAGCAGTACCTAATGGGATTGTTTTTAAAGCTAAAGATAATCCGTAAAATGCTGCAGCCATCCCCGCTATTACCCCAAGCGTTGGGTACAGTTTTTTAAATCCATTAGATAATTTCATCATTGAACTTCCGAACACTTCCGCAATAATGGCAAATGCTAGGATTACATATGCATTCATTTCTAACCTCC
>NZ_CBCOOM010000006.1:0-1488 GCF_965111595.1 Paenibacillus sp. Marseille-Q7038
TGCTGAAAGTGATTAAGATAGTTACTATTCCTCTTGAAACAGACTTTAAATTTTTATTACCTGTTAGTCCTATTATTCCAAGGATTAAAGTAGTTAATGAAAGGATGTAAACAATATTAAAGGCGTCTGGGACGGATATTTTATGGATAAGTCTATAGATTTCGATCCAATATGGCATTGTCAAATACGAAACTAAACAAATTATTGAAAGAAAAAAAGACCATAAATTTAATTTTTCTCTCATAAATTCCACCTCCTCATATAGCTAATTAGGCATAAGAAATATACCAAGGATTTTGAGAAACTTAAACGTTCGTATGTGTCCGACAATCCTGAATGTTGTGATTTTTGGTTTCGTTAGGCAGGTTTGAAGCATTAACTATATAGGATAATAACCTCCAATCACAATGCAGAAATTTACATCTAGAATTCAGTTGAAATACAAGAAACACATAGGCTGTCCTAATAAAAGGGAGCAGTTGCCAAATGGCAAGCTGCTCCCTGCTGTTTTCTACTAACGTTTCTTCGTTAGTTCAAATGAGTAGTTCATTTTTTTAATTGAGTAATTTTTCTTAGAATTACTGCTGTACAGACAGATATAACACTAACTAAGTATAAAAGAGCGTATGCTACAGCAGCATAATATGTCAGTTCAGCTTCAATACCGGACCTTGTAAGAACTAAAATAATGGCATAGCCAACAACAAAAACGACAATACCCAATAGAGCATTTTTAATAACTTCTTTCACAAATTCACCTCCTAGGTTTATACTAGTTCCCCGATTTCTGTGCCACTTTATTTGACCAAGAGGATCTACCCAGATGTGGTTATGCTCATTAGTTCTTCTTACATGACATAAAAGAATTAATAGATATGAAGTGAGATTCTGTAAAGATCATTCGAAATGTAAGCCAGTGCTATACAGGCAATCAATAAATATATCTTGTAGTGCTTCTGACTTTTAAAAATCTGAACAAAACAAATGAACAAGACTATACATAAAACAGAAAAAATTGTATCAGTTCCTGTAAATCCCAACATGCACCTTGACACTCCATCCATAAATATTTTAATAGCTTTGCTCTTTACATAATACTAGAGAAGTATATCACGTCATCGTCACACTTATTAGTTATAATTTACCAATATTAATATAATTTCTATAATGACTCTTTAGTAATAGGGGCTCATATTAACAAACACGCATTCATCCACAAAACATCTAGGTTATACTTTCATAGTAACCTATCTTATACCCGCCATTTTGTCCAACTCATGTATCGCTTTTTTTATGTAAACAATATTCAGGCTCAGTATACTACACAGCTGCCACACATTTATTGAACTATACTGCCCGTTAACTTAATGGGATTATAAGACAGTTGGTCGAGCGGCTGATTCCTGATATTTCACAACTCTAACCTGTAAATCCACATTTTTGTCGTCAAAACCCACATAAAAATAGAAATGTGGTCTTAAATTAAGA
>NZ_CBCOOM010000007.1:0-1431 GCF_965111595.1 Paenibacillus sp. Marseille-Q7038
GAGGTTCATATGTAGGATTCTCAGGCTGAAGACGTACATGATCTTTTTCTTTATAGAAAGTTTTCACTGTAGCTTCATCATCTTCCGTCATAGCTACGACGATTTCACCATTGTTAGCCGTTTGTTGCTGACGAACAATGACATAATCCCCATTGACAATACCAGCTTCGATCATACTATCTCCTACTACATTCAACATAAACACTTTCTCTTCTCCCACATATTGCATAGGTAAAGGGAAATAGTCTTCAATATTTTCTGTTGCAGTAATAGGAATACCTGCGGTTACTTTACCGACTACAGGAACTCTAACAACCGTCTGAGCAAATTGGCTTGTCTCATCTAACTCATCATGACTCAAAAGCTCAATTGCACGAGGTTTTGTAGGGTCTCTTCGAATTAAACCTTTTTTCTCCAAACGATCCAAGTGTCCGTGAACAGTGGAGCTGGACGCGAGTCCGACAGCTTCACCAATCTCTCTTACGGACGGTGGATATCCTTTTAATCGAACTTCATTTCGTATAAACTCCAAGATTGCTAATTGCCTGCTGGACACCTTCGACATACCGTATCAACTCCACTTAATAACGTTTGGGAAAATTATAGCATAGAACCTCCGTTCGTACAAACGTTAGTTCTAAAATAGAACGAACAATTGTTCTAAAAAGTTATTGTCCAAAACACATGTTCGTGTTATAGTGATCAATATAGAAATGAGAACAAATGTTTGGAGGACGATATATATGCTAAAATACAGTACATACAATAGTATCTATAGCAATGCAGAAGGAACTAAGAATCATACTTTACTTGGTAAGTTACTTCATCAATTTATTTATAATAATAGACGCTTTTTGGTTCGCCTGGTCATCATTCTTAGTGTTGCTTTTTTATGTCTAACTGGGTTTATGACGGTTCTTACTAATGCAAGTAAAATTGTTTCCTACCAAGAGTTTGTTGTATCTACAGGAGATTCTTTATGGTCGATTGCTTTGGATCATAAACCACATCGCATGGATACCAGGGAGTATGTTGAACAAATTAAGCAGCTGAATGTGATGGAAACGAGTGATATTCAAACAGGACAAGTATTAAACTTACCTCATGTAGAGTAAGAAAAGATGCTTTTTGTATTTTAGAATTTTTGTATTAAAAAAGTTTAATGAAGTCTTACTTTAATTTTACAGTTCATTGATGCTGTCTATATCGTTTTTTAATGCATGATCGGCAAGGGCGCAATTCACAATTGTGTCCTTTTTTTGTTGTTTACATAAGGAGGTCTTGCCATACAGGTATATACCTTGACAACCCTTTATTTACATGGCAAAGTTAAGGAGATTGTGCTTTTTTTAAGGGAGTAAATTAGATGAAGGAAGAGGATTCCATTATGCTAAAACCACTTTTATTCCCATGAAAAAAAAGATAGGTTTA
>NZ_CBCOOM010000008.1:0-1366 GCF_965111595.1 Paenibacillus sp. Marseille-Q7038
AATAAGGAAATAAATACAATCCAAATTATAAAAATTAGATGATAGGAGATTAAAAGACATGAAAAAATTAATTTTGTCGATTATGTTAGGATCTTTGTTCTTTGCTTCGTCACCAGTTGGTCATGTTGAAGCTGCGGGTGCTACTCCCGTAGAAGTACTATTAAATACAAAGAAAATGAGTTTTCCTGATGCGAAACCTTTTCAGGACTCTCAAGGAAGTGTAATGGTTCCGATTCGGTTTGTATCTGAAGCGTTAGGTGCTAAGGTGAGTTACAGCAAAAGCGGGAAGACGACCGTGGTTGGTGTTACTGATAAAGATCATACAGTGAAAATGACGGTGGGACAAACAACCGCTTTGATTGATGGGAAAAAGAAAAGTTATGGTACCAAAATTATATTGAAACAAAATCGGACCTTTGTCCCTTTACGATTGGTGAGTGAAGGGTTAGGGCAGAAAGTGGAATGGGATAAGGTAGGGCGCTGGGTTTGGATTGGAGAAAAGAATTTTAGAAGTACGGATGATAAGGAATTTAAGTTGACCTCCATTGCAAGTTTCAAGGCATATACTAGGACATCTTTTTTATTTGAGGACATCTCTGGAACCAAGTTCAAAGGGGTGAAAATACTTAAGGAGAGTGATCTTCCAATTCAGATTGGCGATGGTGCAGTTATTTACTCAATAGACCAAGCAACTAGAAAGTTAAGCGGTATGAAAACTATTGCTATCAGACATTCGGTAAAGACTGTCCCAATTGCATTCTTAGTAAAAAATGATGATGCCAAATATAGAAGGGCTGTTGAGAATGCCTTAACAAACAATGGGGATAAAACAGCTACTAACTATTATCCAATTGTAGATGAATCCGATAAATTCCGTTCAGATGGTTATGATGAAAATTACACGGCGTGGAAGAATTTCAAAGTGAATCAAGCTGACTATATTCTTTTTGATACCAGTAATACCAAAGATTACGCTGTTGCTCTCATAAATCCATTTAAGTAGGAGGATAAAGAGAGTATGAATCATATGAAAAAATGGATTAGTGGATTGATGAGTTTGATATTTGTTTTATCAGCAGTTGTATTCATTCATCCTTCCGAAGCAAAAGCTATAGGTATGAGTAGACTTTTTCAAGATCCTTCTGATAAGAATGTTTATTATTTTGTTGGGATGGTGTATTTCGAGGTATGGAAAAAGGCAGATGGAAGCTGGACCAATGAAAAAAAACCAAATACTTGGTCAGAAGTAGATGGTGGAGATTATGAATTCACTTTTTCCACCACCCGAAAAGTTAAGAGTGTTAATGCCGAGCAATTTAAATACGATTGGAAATACGCAGATGAAACTTTTGATATATCTAGAAAA
>NZ_CBCOOM010000009.1:0-1326 GCF_965111595.1 Paenibacillus sp. Marseille-Q7038
CTAATGCCTTAAAATCCGTTAAATTCATTGTGTTCATCTGTGGAGTAAAGAAATCGACAATGTTAATATTCGGCCCCAGTAATAACGTTCCAGCACTTACTCCAACTATAATTACATTCTGTGCGGCCAGTGTTTTAATAATTTCATCAGCACCACTTTTCTTAGCGTAATACAATAATGTAAATGGATTTCCACCATTGATATATATAACATCTCTATGTATGAGAATTTGCGGGTCATCCAATTCTATATCTACAAAATTAATATGCTGAAACCCCATGTCCTTGAAATCTTGCATTGCCCTTTGTGCATATCTATTATTTTCTTTCATAGGAGATGCTGTTGTAATAATAGAGACCTTTAATTGAGAAACATCTGTATCAATAAAATCCAGAAATTGATTTTTAATATCTTCAGTATAAAAACCACAAGAGGTTAGTAACAAGCTACTCATTGAAATCCCCGTCCTTAAATAGTTTATCTAATCTTTATAATTTAATCCCCTGATTTCTGCTAACGTTTTGTATTGACGACGTCCTGGCCCCTTAGAGTCGCTGCTTATAGTTGTAGTGCTTGCCGAACACCTAATGCAGTGACGTCCCGACGGGCTTGGGGGACTGGATAGAGTCACTCGCTTCTCAGAGTGACCCGGATCGTCAATATGTTGTTAGTCGAAGGAAGTTCTGGAAGCAGCCATTGTATTTAAGGCATTCTCAAAATAGCTATATACTTCATCTGCAATTCCCAGAAACTCTTCAACAAGTACATTATTACTATCCAAGTAACAAGCATACAAATAATCAACTAAAACGGAGTCAATCTCACAATAGTTTAATATGGCATTCTTCATCTTAATCATGTCATCTTGCCATACACCTGTATCTTCTAAAACCAAAGAGTATAATGCACGAATTAATCTCTTAGAGTAACCTTTAATATATCTAGTTTTCATTGTGTTATCACTAGCATTAGAAAGTAAACGATGTATCCGATCTACTTCCTCCTTGGTCTCTGTATTTAAGTCTAAAATGAACTCTGGAGAAATAATTATCGGTGGTACTTTTTCACCAACATCCTGACCATATATGCAAACACAAATTATCTTAACCCAAAAACCCCACTCATTTGGTTTACTTAATACATCGTCAATCGAGCAAATTACCGTATCAATCTTAGTTACTACTGGATATTCTTCCAAAAGCCTGTCTTTAATATTTGACAATCTTTCGTAATCAATATCTTTGGGATTTACACATACAATAGTAAAGTCTGCATCTGACTTAAAAGGTTTAGCTGTTCCTTTTGGAATCGAGCCACACATATAAA
>NZ_CBCOOM010000010.1:0-1174 GCF_965111595.1 Paenibacillus sp. Marseille-Q7038
AGTGATCATGAAAGTTTGCTTCAGCGTTTTAGCCCATTTTACGGAGTGCCGTTTACCTTAAATATTTTTAATTTTGATCCTTCTTTGTACTATGCATTCAATCATGGTTCTGTAGTGCATCCTTTTATTAATTTTTTAACGGTCCCCTTAGCTTATGCGGCAAAGATGACGGTGAATAATTCTTTTTTTCTAATTCTTCAATCGGTAATAAATGCAGTTAGTACTTCCGTGTTTTTTATCTATTTGTGCAGACAAAAAGTATCGTATACATACGCTGTGATCTTTACTCTTATCTTTGGTTCCAGTTCCTATTTAATCTTCACCTCACTCATCCCAGATTCTTATTGTTATGCTCAGTGTGGACTTCTAGTTTCTGTCCTGTATTTACAATACTGTAGAACGAATGACAGTCATAGAGTTTTACCAATCGCATTGTTAGGTTTTCTGAATTTTGCTATAACATCCACCAATATTATCCCGTTTTTCATTGCTGTTTTTATTAGTCTTTATAAGAAAAAGGAATGGAGGAACAGCTTGTTGTTAGTCTTGAAAATAGGCATCACATTTTTACTAACAACGATCTTGTTTAGCTTTGTTCAATACCTACTGTTTGATGGGCATACCTGGTTTGAGAAGATAAATACGAATTTAAATAATGCAGGATTCAGTTATGTTGCTCCATTTTCACTCGAACATCATTGGAAGGCTTTTTACATGTTATTCGTTAGTCCCGTCCTGACACCATCGATCACTTTAATAGATCAAGGCATCGTAGCCTTTGCAACAGACATTACCGCAGGGTATTCTATTTATTCCCACTTATTAGGGATTGTCTTGCTGATTTCAGGAGCGGCTTCTATTTTTTATAGAAGAAAAGAAAAAGAAACATGGACATTAATGTCATTTATCCTTTTTGCGGTCATTCTTCATCTTGTTATTGGCTATGGTCTGGGTGTATTTAAATATGATTTATATCTTTATGCAGGGCACTATTTATTTGCTCAGTTATTAATCATCGCTCAAGTAACGAAAATTCTGAATCGTAAAAAGTGGAATTATTTTGTTATGACGATCATGGTAATAAGTCTAATTATAACGATAACAAACAACGTGATTCTTCATTCGAACACACTTGAAGTTATATCAAATGCTTACCTTCAAATGCGATAAAGAG
>NZ_CBCOOM010000011.1:0-1152 GCF_965111595.1 Paenibacillus sp. Marseille-Q7038
CCTATTTTTATATATATGATCTTATCTCCGTCAGCGGGTCTCTACTTATAGTCGGCCACACAGCGAAATCCGATATTTCCAGTTGAGCTGTCCGGTGTATTGGAACTGCGAGCAGCCACCCGATATCGATTACAGTAGGAGCTGTGACACAAGTAAGAACCCCCTCGCATGACTTTGTGTGTTCCATGTTTCGGTCCTTGAGGATTAGCACTATTACCGCGGGTCGCCGCCTCTGAGCTAAACCAGTCTGAGCACCATTCCCATACATTCCCCACTACATTATAGAGTCCATATCCATTTGATTCGAAGGAGTGAACAGGCGCAGTACCCGCGTACCCATCGCTCACATGATTCTTTTCAGGGAATTTTCCTTGCCATATATTGCACATATGCTGTCCACTTGGCTTTAGTGAGTCACCCCAAGGATAGCGCTTCTGAACCAGTCCTCCTCGAGCAGCATACTCCCACTCTGCTTCGCTAGGAAGACGTTTCCCTGCCCAGTGGCAGTAATTAACGGCATCATTCCAGGATACGTGTATAACCGGATGGTTTCCGCGTCCCTTAATTGTTGAACCAAGCCCTTCGGGCTGATACCAATAGGCACCAAATACGCCCTTCCACCAGGGTGTTCCGGGGACATTCATTCTCTCCTCCAGCCCTACAGATGGAGAGACGAAAGAATGGAATACAAAGGACCATCCGTACTTTTCTGCTTCCGTAACATAGCCGGTTTCTTGGACAAAGCTAGTGAACTCATCATTTGATACAGCATAAGGGTCGATATAGAAGGGATCGAGCGTAACTTCTCTGACAGGACCTTCTCCGTCGGCAGGAAATCCTTCCGAATCATTCGTTCCCATGAGAAATGATCCTCCGCCAAGAAGAACCATTCCTTCCGTGTTTAATTTGGTTTGGTGTATTTCAGACCAGGAGATCGTACTTAGACCTGAATTCCGATTCACGTTGCAGCATGAGCGATTAGCGGGATCTTGTTTTGCAGCGTCTGCGTCGATTTCAATCACCTCATCAAAATTTTTGTTTGATAATCCGCATAGATTATTTCCACAATAACACAAATTAGGATTATACCTGGAGGATAAAATCGACATGCGCAGTTCTAGATAGAATAAGCTTCATATAAATATTTCTAAG